>JBAOII010000040.1:0-50025 GCA_037045685.1 Candidatus Competibacter sp. | reverse complement strand
CACCCTTATTCCTGCTGGTGTGGTGGAATGGTATACACACAGGACTTAAAATCCTGCGCCGTTAGCCCGGCTTGTGGGTTCGAGTCCCACCACCAGCACCACGATCATCCCTTGTTCCGCCCGCAGCCCGGTTCGCGATTGGCGCGATGGCCGCGATGTCTTCAGCGAGACTTTAGAAGCGGAATCCGCCCGTCAGTCCATCACGGCAATTCGATGCGCGGCGCCTCGTGATTGCGGCGAAACAGCGTGGCGATGTGACCGACCCGCTGGACCAGCGCCGCCTCGGACCCCGCGCAAATCGCCGCGATCATCGCTTCGCGCGCTTCGCGATCTTCGGCGTTCACCCGGATTTTGATCAGCTCGTGATGATCGAGCGCCAGCAGGATTTCGTGCATCACCGCCGGGGTGAGACCGCCGTCGCCGACGATGACGACCGGCTTGCGATGGTGGGCCAGGGCCTTGAGATGGCGTTTTTGCGGATTGGTTAGAGCGAACACGGGAAGACCGGGCATGGTGAAAGATTCGGGCAGTGTAACCGGGGGCAGGGGCATGACGGTAGCCCCGAGCCCGCTGAACGAGGTCAAGCTGGATCTGGGGATCATTCTGGCCGTCGGCCTGTTGCTCCTGCTCGTGCAAGGGCGGGCGGTGGACGGCCTGCCGCTGCAATTCCTGCTGCTGTCGAGCTACGGGTTGCTGGGCATGATCTGGATCGTCGTTCGCGTGCGCCGGGTCGTGGCCAAACTGGAACGCGAGCGGGAGCAGTTGCCGGATGGCCCGCAGTAAGAGCAGCGCCCGCTGGCTGCGGGAGCATTTCACCGACGAGTACGTCAAGCGCGCGCAGGAAGAGGGCTACCGCTCCCGCGCCGCGTACAAGCTGCTGGAAATTCAAGAAAAAGATCGGTTGCTGCGACCCGGCCTGACCGTGGTCGACTTGGGCGCGGCGCCGGGCGGCTGGTCACAGCTCGCGGCTCGACTGGTGGGTGGGCAGGGCGCCGTCATCGCCCTGGATGTTTTGCCGATGGAGCCGCTGGCGGGAGTCGAGTTCATTCAGGGCGATTTCCGCGAGACGGAGGTGCTGGAGCGTTTGATGGCGATGTTGAACGGGCGGCCGGTGGACCTTGTAATCTCCGACATGGCCCCCAATACCAGCGGTATCAAGGCGGTGGATCAGCCGCGCGGGATGTATCTGGCCGAGCTGGCGCTCGATTTCGCCGGGCAATGCCTGCGGTCCGGCGGGGATTTGCTGGTCAAGGTGTTTCAGGGCGAAGGCTTCGACCCGTTTTTGAAGAGCTTGCGGGCCGGGTTCGCCACGGTGGCGCCGCGCAAGCCCAAGGCTTCGCGCGCCCGCAGCGCCGAGCGGTATCTGTTAGCCAGGAACTATCGCGGGGCGGCGGGTCTAAAAATTTCGCCTTGATTGCCGATGTCTTGATGAAAGCGGCGGTGCGGGTTACCGATTCCAGTCTTGCAGCATTGAGGTAAATGCCTTGAATGACATGGTGAAAAACATCCTTCTGTGGGTGGTCATCGCGGTCGTGTTGATGTCCGTGTTCAACAGCTTCGGACCCAAGGTGGCGCCGTCCGCCCAGATGTCCTACTCGCAATTCCTGCAAGACGCCAAACAGGGACGGATCGCGCAAGTCACCATCGACGGCCGGGCCATTCAGGGCCGGAACAGCAGCGGCGAGCGCTTCACCACCTACAGCCCGGAAACCGACAACAGCGCCATGATCGGCGAGCTGCTCAACCACGGCGTGGACATCGAGGGGCAGCCGCCGGAGAAGCAAGGATTGCTGATGCAGATTTTCATCAGCTGGTTCCCGATGCTGCTGCTGATCGGGATCTGGGTGTTTTTCCTGCGGCAAATGCAGGGCGGCGGCGCGGGCCGGGGCGCGATGTCCTTCGGCAAATCGCGGGCGCGCATGATGAGCGAGGACCAGATCAAGGTGACTTTCGCCGATGTCGCGGGCGTGGACGAGGCCAAGGAGGAAGTGGCCGAGCTGGTGGAGTTCCTGCGCGATCCCGGCAAGTTCCAGAAACTCGGCGGCAAGATTCCGCGCGGGGTGCTGATGGTCGGCTCGCCCGGCACCGGCAAGACCCTGCTCGCCAAGGCCATCGCCGGCGAGGCGAAAGTGCCGTTCTTCTCGATTTCCGGCTCCGACTTCGTGGAAATGTTCGTGGGCGTGGGCGCCTCGCGGGTCCGCGACATGTTCGAGCAGGCCAAGAAGCACGCGCCCTGCATCATCTTCATCGACGAAATCGACGCCGTCGGCCGGCATCGCGGCGCGGGGCTGGGCGGCGGCCACGACGAGCGCGAGCAGACCTTGAATCAGTTGCTGGTCGAAATGGACGGTTTCGAGGGCAACGAGGGCATCATCGTCATCGCGGCGACCAACCGGCCCGACGTGCTCGATCCGGCGCTGCTGCGGCCCGGCCGCTTCGACCGGCAGGTGGTGGTGCCGCTGCCCGACGTGCGCGGCCGCGAGCAGATCCTGAAGGTCCACATGCGCAAAGTGCCGCTGTCCGACAACGTCAAGCCATCCGTGATCGCTCGCGGCACGCCGGGTTTCTCCGGCGCCGATCTGGCCAACCTGGTCAACGAGGCCGCGCTGTTCGCCGCCCGCGCCAACAAGCGCGACGTGGACATGGACGATTTCGAGAAAGCCAAGGACAAGATCATGATGGGCGCCGAGCGCAAGTCGATGGTGATGAGCGAGGACGAAAAGAAGCTGACCGCCTATCACGAGGCCGGCCACGCCATCGTCGGCCGGCTGGTGCCGTCGCACGATCCGGTTTACAAGGTCAGCATCATCCCGCGCGGCCGGGCGCTGGGCGTGACCATGTTCCTGCCGGAAGGCGACCGCTACAGCTTCAGCAAGCAGCGCTTGGAGAGCCAGATTTCCAGCCTGTTCGGCGGCCGGATCGCCGAGTCGATCATCTTTGGGGCGGATTTTGTCACCACCGGCGCCCAGAACGACATCGAGCGGTCCACCGACATCGCCCGCAACATGGTGACCAAGTGGGGCCTGTCCGAGCGCTTGGGGCCGTTGACTTACAGCGAGGACGACGGCGAAGTGTTCCTGGGCCGCAGCGTGACCCGGCACAAGAACGTCTCGGACGAGACCGCTCACGTCATCGACGAGGAAATTCGCACGATCATCAACCGCAATTACCTGCGCTCCGAGCAGATCCTGCGCGAAAACCTCGACAAGCTGCACGCCATGGCCGATGCGCTGATCAAGTTCGAGACCATCGACTCCGAGCAGATCGACGACATCATGGCCGGGCGACCGCCGCGCGAACCGGCCGAAGCGGACGCCGACCAAGAGCCTCCCGCGAGCGGTTCGCCGGTCAGCTTGGATAAGGACCGGGCGGGTGACGGGAAAATTGGCGGTCCCGCCCCGCAGCATTGAACGATGCGGTTGGACTGCGCGGGCAAGGCTCTCGATCTGAGCCGGCCCGTCGTGATGGGGGTGCTGAATGTCACCCCCGACTCCCTTTCCGACGGCGGATATTTTCTACGCTTTTCCGACGCCCTGCGCCGCGCCGAAGCCATGGTGGCCGAAGGTGCTGCCATCATCGATATCGGTGGCGAGTCCACTCGGCCGGGCGCATCGCCGGTGTCGGTGCAGGAAGAGCTGGATCGGGTGTTGCCGGTGGTGGAGCGGCTGGCGCGCGAGTTGCCGATTCCTCTCTCGGTGGATACCAGCAAGCCCGAAGTCATCCGCGAAGCGGTCGGCGCCGGCGCCGGGCTGATCAACGACGTGCGGGCGCTGCGCCTGCCGGGGGCGCTGGAAGCGGCGGCGGCCGGCGGTGTTCCGGTCTGTTTGATGCACATGCGAGGCGAGCCCGGCACCATGCAACAGGAACCCCGCTATGCCGACGTGGCGACCGAAATTCATGCGTTTTTGGCCGAGCGGGTTCGCGCGTGCGAGGTCGCCGGCATCCCGCGCGCCCGAATTTTGGTCGATCCCGGCTTCGGTTTCGGCAAGACCTTGGCGCACAATCTGTCCCTGCTCCGGCATCTCGACCGCTTCGTCGAGTTGGCCGCCGGCGTGGTGGCCGGGATCTCCCGCAAAAGCATGATCGGGATGCTGCTGGATGCGCCGGTCGGCGAGCGGCTGAGCGGCAGTTTGGCGGCGGCGGTCCTGGCCGCCTGGCAGGGCGCGCGCATCATCCGCGTCCACGATGTCCGGGAAACGGTCCAGGCCCTGCGCGTTTGCGCCGCGACGCTGGCCGCCGACTGACGCCGATCCGCTCAGCCCTTCGCGCTTTCCCCCTTTCAGTTGCCCGAACGGGTCGTCGCGGCCTCCCCATCCTCGCTATAATGCTTCATCGTGCTGGTTTTGGAGACTGTCGTCATGGGAAAGCGCTACTTTGGTACGGATGGTATTCGCGGGCGTGTGGGCGAATATCCGATAACCGCCGAGTTCATGTTGAAGCTGGGCTGGGCGGTCGGACGGGTGTTGCAGACCAAAGGCTTCAACAAGATCGTCATCGGCAAGGACACCCGCATTTCCGGTTACATGTTCGAATCGGCCCTGGAAGCGGGCTTGTCGGCGGCGGGGGTCAACATCGCCTTGCTGGGACCGATGCCGACGCCGGGCATCGCCTACCTGACCCGCACCTTGCACGCCTGCGCCGGCATCGTGGTCAGCGCCTCCCACAATCCCTATTACGATAACGGCATCAAGTTTTTTTCCCGCGACGGCCAAAAGCTGCCCGACGAGGTCGAGGAGCGCATCGAAGAACTGCTGGATCGGCCGCTGGAAACCGTCGGACCGGATACCTTGGGCAAGGCCGAGCGCATCGTCGATGCCGCCGGCCGCTATATCGAGTTCTGCAAAAGCACGGTTCCGTCCTGGACCAGTCTGGCCAGCCTGAAAATCGTGGTGGATTGCGCCCACGGCGCCACCTATCACGTCGCGCCCAGCGTGCTCAACGAGATGGGCGCGACCGTCATTCCCACCGGCGTATCGCCCGATGGCCTGAACATCAATCAAGACTGCGGCTCCACCAAGCCGGCGGCGCTGCGCGAGACGGTCATCGAACAGGGCGCCGACCTCGGGATCGCGTTCGACGGCGACGGCGACCGGGTCATCATGGTCGATCATCGGGGCGAGATTTTGGACGGCGACGAGCTGATGTTCATCATCGCCCGCGACCGCCTGCGCACCGGCAGCCGCTTCAACGCCGTGGTCGGGACGCTGATGACCAATCTGGGATTGGAGATCGCGCTGCGGGCGTTGGGGCTCGATCTGCACCGCGCCAAGGTCGGCGACCGTTACGTGATGGAGCGGTTGGTGGCCGAAAAGCTGATTCTGGGCGGCGAGAATTCCGGTCACATCATCTGCCTGGACCGGACCTCGACCGGCGACGGCATCATCTCCGCGCTGCAAATCCTGGCGGCGATGCTGCAATCCGGCAAGAGCCTGCACGATCTCAAGGCCGGCATGACCAAGTACCCGCAAGTCCTGATCAACGTCTCGGTGACCGGCGGGGTAGATTTGCAGCGACCTCCCATCCAGGAAGCGGTCAGGGCCGTGGAAAGCCAGTTGGGCGAGCATGGCCGGGTGCTGTTGCGACCGTCCGGGACCGAGCCGGTGGTGCGGGTCATGGTGGAAGGCGCCGATGCCGGGGTCGTCGAGCGCCACGCTCGCGAGCTGGCCAACGTGGTGCGCGATACCCTATCGGTATGATTGATTTCCAAAAGCGAAATCCGTAAGCTTGCCCAGTTTTTTTACGCGGGAGATAACAACATGCGCCGTAAACTCGTGGCCGGAAATTGGAAGATGAATGGTTCGGCGGAAAGCATCCGCGGATTGCTGCAGGGGATTCGCGATGGCGCCGCCGGGGTCGCGGCCGTCGAATTGGCCGTGTTCCCACCGTTCGTGTATCTGGGATTGGTCGAGCAACAGTTGGCCGGCACCGCCGTCGCTTGGGGGACGCAAAATCTCTCCGAACACGCTTCGGGCGCCTATACCGGCGAGGTGGCCGGCCCGATGCTGCGGGATTTTCGTTGCGCGTATGTCATCGTCGGCCATTCGGAGCGGCGCACGCTGTACGGTGAGTCCGACCAGATCGTCGCCCGCAAGTTTGCCGCCGCCCGCCAAGTGGGGATCAAGCCGATCCTCTGCGTGGGCGAAACCCTGGAGGAGCGCGAGCAGGGCGTGACCGAGGCCGTGGTCGAGCGCCAGCTCAAGGCCGTGCTGGATCTGGAAGGTATCGGCGCCTTCGCCGAGGCGGTGATCGCTTACGAGCCGGTTTGGGCGATCGGCACCGGCCGGACCGCGACTTCCGCGCAAGCCCAGGAAGTTCACGCTTTCATTCGCGCCAAGCTGGCCGCTCTCGATTCGGCCGTGGCGAGCCAGACCCGCATCCTTTACGGCGGCAGCATGAAAGCCGCCAATGCTGGCGATCTGCTGGCCCAGCCGGATATCGACGGCGGGCTGATCGGCGGCGCCTCGCTCGAAGCCAAGGAGTTTCTGGCGATTGCCAAGGCGGGCTGTTAAACTGTCGCCATGGTTCATACCCTGATTCTCGTGGCGCACATCGTTGTCGCCGTTGCCTTGATCGCGCTGGTGCTGGTGCAGCAGGGCAAAGGCGCCGACGCTGGCGCGGCGTTCGGTAGCGGCGCCTCCGCCACCATGTTCGGATCGCGCGGGTCCGCGTCTTTTTTGAGCCGGACCACGGCCATTCTGGCGACGGCCTTTTTTCTGACCAGTCTGACGCTCGCCTATTTCGCGACCCAGACCTCCGCGCCAAAAAGCGTCGTCGAGCGGGTGCAGGTCGAAAAGCCCGTCGAAGCTCCCAAGAGCGGCGGCGGCCCCACCGACGTGCCGCAGTTGCCGCAAAAGTGATTGGGAATCCGGTTGTTGTAGTTTTTGCCGATGTGGTGGAACTGGTAGACACGCTAGCTTGAGGGGTTAGTGGCGCGAGCCGTGCCGGTTCGAGTCCGGCCATCGGCACCAAATAACACAAGCATCCCTAAGGATGCTGGCAGGATGCCAACTTTTCCCGAGTGTCTCGGCCGGGCGCTGTTTTGCGGTGAATGGAATTCCCGACACCACGATGAGGTTGATGATTTATGCGGCGTTATAACTCCAAGAAACAACTCGCCTCAATTGCCTCCGGGTCTTTCCTGTCCAGGCCTTCCAAGCCCCTCGCCAGGCGAGTCGAACGATTCACGCCCGTATCGAACGCCTAGCCACCGCAGCGATCTCTCCCGGTTCGCCATGCCGAAGGTGCGACTCTGATGCTGTCCAATTACCTTCCCGTTCTGATTTTCCTGGTGCTTTCCTTCGCGATGGGCGCGATCATGGTCAGCCTTGGGTATTTTCTCGGTACCCGCCGCCCTGACGGGGAAAAGCTGTCGCCTTACGAGTGCGGCTTCGAGTCGTTCGAGGATGCTCGAATGAAGTTCGATGTCCGCTATTATCTGGTCGCCATCCTGTTCATCATCTTCGATCTGGAAATCGCCTTTCTCTTCCCCTGGGCCATCGTGCTCGACAAAATCGGCTTGTTTGGTTTCGCGGCGATGGCGATTTTTCTCGGCATCCTGGTCATCGGTTTCATCTACGAGTGGAAGAAAGGAGCCTTGGAATGGGAATAGAGGGCATTCTTGAGAAGGGCTTGGTCACCACCACGGCCGACAAGCTGATCAACTGGGCGCGCACCGGCTCGATGTGGCCGATGACCTTCGGCTTGGCCTGTTGCGCGGTGGAGATGATGCACGCCGGCGCGTCGCGCTACGATCTGGACCGGTTCGGCATCGTGTTCCGGCCCAGCCCCCGCCAGTCCGACGTGATGATCGTCGCCGGCACCCTGTGCAACAAGATGGGTCCGGCCTTCCGCAAGGTTTACGATCAGATGGCCGAGCCGCGCTGGGTGATTTCCATGGGTTCCTGCGCCAACGGCGGCGGCTATTACCACTATTCCTACGCCGTGGTGCGCGGCTGCGACCGCATCGTGCCGGTGGACATCTACGTGCCCGGCTGCCCGCCGACGGCGGAAGCGCTGATCTACGGGATTCTCCAGCTCCAGAATAAAATTCGGCGCACCAACACCATAGCCCGTTGAGAGAATGCTCATGGCCGACGCGCTTCAGACCCTAGTGGAAAAACTTCAAACGCGATTCGGCGACGCGCTGCAAGCGTGCGCGCTGGATCGCCGCGAAGTCACCATCGAAATCCCAGCCGTGCGGGTGATCGAAATCTTCACGGCCTTGCGCGACGAGCCCGAGTTCGCTTTCGAGCAGGCCATGGACGTTTGCGGCGTCGATTACTCGGCCTACGGCGAGGTGGAGTGGGCGACCGGCGAGTCCACCAACACGGGGTTCAGCCGCGGCGTCGAAGAGCGGGCGACCGGCCGCGGGCCGGGCGCGATCCGGTACGCGGCCAAGAGAACCTACGCCGGCAAGGGCCGCTTCGCCGCCGTCTATCAACTGTTGTCGGTGTCCCGCAACCAGCGGTTGCGGGTCCGGGTGTACGCCCCCGACGATGATCTGCCGGTGGTGCCTTCGGTGGTCGGGTTGTGGGCCTCGGTCAACTGGTTCGAGCGTGAAGCGTTCGATCTGTTCGGCATCGTGTTCGAAGGCCATCCCGATTTGCGCCGCATCCTGACGGATTACGGGTTTGTCGGGCATCCGTTCCGCAAGGATTTCCCGCTGATCGGTCAAGTCGAGATGCGCTACGACCCCGAGCGCGGTCGTGTGGTGTACGAGCCGGTGAGCATCGAACCGCGCGTGCTGGTGCCCCGGGTCATCCGCAAGGACAACCGCTATCTGGAATCTCAATAAGGAACGTCGCCGATGCCCGAGATTCGCAATTACACCCTGAACTTCGGACCGCAGCATCCCGCCGCCCACGGCGTGCTCCGGCTGGTGCTGGAGCTGGATGGCGAGGTGGTCCAGCGCGCCGACCCGCACATCGGTCTTTTGCATCGCGGCACCGAGAAGCTGGCCGAGAGCAAGCCGTTCAACCAGAGCATCGGCTACATGGATCGGCTCGACTACATGTCGGCGATGAGCAACGAGCACGCCTACGTGCTGGCCATCGAGAAGCTGCTGGGGATCCAGCCGCCGCCGCGCGCCCAGTACATCCGGGTGATGTACGCGGAAATCACCCGCATCCTGAATCACCTGCTGTGGATCGGCGCCCACGGTCTGGACGTCGGCGCCATGACCGTGTTCCTCTACGCCTTCCGCGAGCGCGAGGATCTGGTGGATTGCTACGAGGCCGCGTCCGGCGCCCGCTTCCACGCCGCCTATTTCCGGCCCGGCGGCGTCTATCGCGACCTGCCGAACGTGATGCCGAAGTACGAGTACGACAAATCGCCGTGCCACAGCAAGAAGGAAGTGGACGAGATGAACGTCCACCGCCACGGTTCCCTGCTCGATTTTATCGAGGCGTTCACCGACCGGTTTCCCGGCTGCGTCGATGATTATGAAACCCTGTTGACCGACAACCGCATCTGGAAGCAACGGCTGGTCGGCATCGGCGTGGTGTCGCCCGAGCGCGCCCTGCAACTGGGCTTTTCCGGGCCGATGCTGCGCGGTTCCGGCTTCGCCTGGGATCTGCGCAAGAAGCAGCCCTACGAAGTCTACGACCGGCTGGATTTCGACATTCCGGTGGGCGTCAACGGCGATTGCTACGACCGCTACCTGGTCCGGGTCGAGGAGATGCGCCAGTCCAATCGCATCATCCGGCAGTGCGTGAAGTGGCTGAAAGAAAATCCCGGTCCGGTGATCGTCGATGACTACAAGGTCGCGCCGCCGCCTCGCGCGACAATGAAAGAGGACATGGAAGCCCTGATCCACCATTTCAAGCTGTTCACGGAAGGCTACTGCGTGCCCGAGGGCGAGGTTTACGTGGCCACCGAGCATCCCAAGGGCGAATATGGAATCTATCTGATTTCCGACGGCGCCAACAAACCCTATCGAGTCAAGGTCCGAGCGGCCGGCTTCACCCATCTCTCGTCCATGGACGAGATGACGCGCGGTCACATGCTGGCCGACGTGGTGGCCGTCATCGGCACCCAGGACATCGTCTTCGGAGAGGTCGACCGCTAATGAGTGCACGCAAGAGCGATCTGCTGTCCGCCCACGCCCGCGCGGAGATCGATCACTGGCTGACCCGCTATCCCGCCGACCGGAAGCAGTCGGCGGTGCTGGCCGCCCTGCGCGAGGTGCAGCACGAAAACGGCGGCTATCTCACCACGGAACTGATGGACGCGGTGGCCGATTACCTGGACATGCCGCTCATCGCCGTTTACGAGGTGGCCAGCTTCTATTCGATGTTCGAGCTGAAGCCGGTCGGCCGGCACAATATCGCGGTCTGCACCAACATTTCCTGCATGCTGCGCGGCGGCGACACCGTGCTGGCGCACATCGAAAGAAAGCTCGGCATCAAGCTGGGCGAGAGCACGCCGGACGGCAAGTTCTACCTGAAGAAAGAAGAAGAATGCTTGGCCGCCTGTTGCGGGGCGCCGATGATGCAGGTCAATCACGTCTATTACGAAAACCTGACCCCCGAAAAAGTGGATCAGGTGCTCGATAGCTTGGAGTGAGCCGCGATGGCCAACGAAGTTTGCTACCGGACGCTGGGTCTGGATCAGCCGTGGTCGATCAAGACGTACATGAGCGTGGGCGGTTACGAGGCGTGGAAAAAAATCCTGGCCGGGCAACTGACGCCCGATCAGGTGATCGACGAGGTCAAGCGGTCCGGCTTGCGCGGGCGCGGCGGCGCCGGCTTCCCGGCCGGCCTGAAATGGACCTTCATGCCGCGCAACGCCTCGGTGCAAAAGTACATGGTCTGCAACTCGGACGAGTCCGAGCCGGGCACCTGCAAGGATCGCGACATCCTGCGCTTCAACCCGCACGCCCTGGTCGAGGGCATGGCCATCGCCGGCTTCGCGACCGGCTCCACGGTCGGCTACAATTACATGCGCGGCGAGTTCATGGACGAGCCCTACCAGCGATTCGAGGGCGCGGTCAAGGAAGCCTACGCCGCCGGTCTGCTGGGCAAGAACATTCAGGGCAGCGGGGTCGATTTCGACCTGTATCCGACGCTGGGCGCGGGCGCCTACATCTGCGGCGAGGAAACCGCGCTGCTGGAGTCGCTGGAAGGCAAAAAGGGCCAGCCGCGCTACAAGCCGCCGTTCCCGGCCACTTACGGCCTGTACGGCCGGCCGACCACCATCAACAACACCGAGACCTATTCCTCGGTGCCCTCGATCATCCGTAACGGCGGCAGTTGGTTCGCCGACCTCGGCACCACCAACGCCGGCGGCACCAAGATTTTTTCGGTGTCCGGCCATGTCGAGAAGCCCGGCAATTTCGAGGTTTCGCTGGGTATTCCGTTCGCCGAACTGCTGGCCATGGCCGGCGGAGTGTGGAAGGGTCGCCGGCTCAAGGCCGTCATTCCCGGCGGCTCCTCGGTGCCGGTGGTGCCGGGCGAGATCATGCTGAAGGCCAACATGGACTACGACTCGGTGTCCAAGGTCACCGGCTCGATGCTGGGCTCCGGGGCGGTGATCGTCATGGACGAGACCACCGACATGGTCAAGACCCTGCAACGCATTTCCCGGTTCTACTACTCCGAATCCTGCGGCCAGTGCACCCCGTGCCGCGAAGGCACCGGCTGGCTGTATCGCGTGGTGACCCGCATCGTCGAAGGCAAGGGGCGGCCCGAGGACTTGGATCTGCTGGACAGCGTGGCCAGCCGAATCGAAGGGCGGACCATCTGCGCGCTGGGCGATGCCGCCGCGATGCCGGTGCGCAGCTTCGTCAAGCATTACCGCCACGAGTTCGCCCATTACATCGAGCACAAGCGCAGCATGGTCGCCGGCGCGTCGGCGCTGGCCGCGTGAGGCCGCGCAACCACCAACACGGTCGCAGCGAGTAAAAGATGAGCGAGGAATTGGTCAACATCGAAGTCAACGGTATCCCGCTGAAGGCGCGCAAGGGCGCGATGCTCATCGAGATCACCGACGCGGCCGGCATCGCGATCCCCCGGTTCTGCTATCACAAGAAACTGTCGATCGCCGCCAGTTGCCGGATGTGTCTGGTCGAGGTCGAGAAAGCGCCCAAGCCGCTGCCCGCCTGCGCGACGCCGGTGATGGAGGGCATGAAGGTTTTCACCGAATCGCCCAAGGCGCTCGCCGCCCAGAAAGGGACCATGGAGTTCCTGCTGATCAACCATCCGCTGGATTGCCCGATCTGCGATCAGGGCGGCGAGTGCGAGTTGCAGGATGTGGCGCTGGGCTACGGCGGCGACGTGTCGCGGTTCGCCGAGCGCAAGCGGGTGGTCCAAGACAAAGACATCGGGCCGCTGATCGCCACCGAAATGACCCGCTGCATCCATTGCACCCGCTGCGTCCGCTTCGGCGAGGAAATCGCCGGCTTGCGCGAGCTGGGCGCGACCGGACGCGGCGAGAGCATGGAAATCGGCACCTATGTCGCCAAGGCCGTGGCCTCGGAGCTGTCCGGCAACGTGATCGATCTCTGTCCGGTCGGGGCGCTGACCGCCAAGCCTTCCCGGTTCAAGGGCCGTTCCTGGGAGTACGTGCAGCACGCCGCCATCGCGCCGCACGATTCGGTCGGTTCCAATATCTTTCTCCACACCTTGCGCGGCCAAGTCATGCGCGTGGTGCCGCGCGAAAACGAATCGGTCAACGAAACCTGGATTTCGGATCGCGACCGCTTCGGCTACGAAGGCATTTACAGCGACGACCGGCTGGCCAAGCCCTCGCTCGACGGCGCGGAAGTGGAGTGGGAAACGGCCCTGGAAGCGGTCGCCAAGCGACTGAAAGAGGTGGTCGCCCGGCACGGCGCCGGCGCGGTGGGTTTTCTGGTGTCGCCGACCGCGACCGTCGAGGAGCTGTATCTGGCGCAGAAACTGGCGCGCGGGCTGGGGGTCGCCAACATCGATCACCGGCTGCGGCAAGCCGATTTCAGCGACCAGGAGACGGCGCCGGTGTTCCCTTGGCTCGGCCAAGGCGTGGCCGATCTGGAAAAAGTCAAAGCGGCGCTGCTGGTTGGCAGCAACGTGCGGATGGAGCAACCCTTGGCCGGTCATCGCTTGCGCAAGGCGGCGCTGGCGGGGGGCAAGCTGATGTTCGTCAATCCCCGCGATTTCGAATTCCGCTTCCCGGTCGCGGCCAAGATCATCGCCGATCCCGCCGGGATGGTGGCGGCGCTGGCCGGCGTGGCCGGAGCCGTGGCGGAGTTGAAGGGCGAACCGTTGCCGGACGGCTGGGCCGGTCTCGCGGCCGGCGCTCCGAGCGAAACCGAGCGCGCCATCGCCGCCAACCTGATCGACAATGCGCCGGCCACCGTGCTGCTCGGCAATCTGACGACCGCCCATCCGGCGTTCGCGCAACTGCGGGCGCTGGCGGGTTTCGTCGCCCTGCGCAGCGGAGCGGCGTTCGGCTATCTGCCGGAAGCCGCCAATTCGGTGGGCGGCTGGCTGGCCGGAGCGGTGCCGCACCGCCTGCCGGGCGGCGGGAAGTCCGCGACGGTCGGGCTGGACGCGCGGGCGATGCTGGAATCGCCGCGCAAGGCTTACGTGCTGGTCGGGGTCGAACCCGAACTGGACTGCTGGGATGGCGCGGCGGCGCTGAACGCCATGCGGAACGCGGAACTCGTGGTCGCGCTCGCCGCCCACGCCAGCGCCACCGTCAAGAGCTACGCGCGGGCGATCTTTCCGGTCGCCACGTTCGCCGAAACCTCCGGCACTTACGTCAACGCTGAGGGGCGCTGGCAGAGCTTCCCGGGCGCGAGCAAACCGTTCGGCGCGGCGCGGCCGGCCTGGAAGGTGTTGCGGGTTTTGGGCAACCTCTGCGGTCTGAGCGGTTTCGATTACGTGGCTTCGGAGGAAGTGCTCGCCGAAGTCAAGGGCGCTTGCGCCGGCGTCGAGCCGGACAACGCCCCCGATTTGGGCAGGGCGCTGGCGCCGTATCGGGCGGAAGGGTTGTTGCGGGTCGCCGAAGTGCCGATCTACGCGCTCGATCCGCTGGTGCGCCGCGCCCGCTCGTTGCAGGCGAGTCCGCTGGCGCGTCCCGCCGAGGTTCGGCTGCATCCCGACATGGCTGGGGAACTGGGCGTGGCCGGGCGGGAACAGGTCCAAGTGCGCCAGAACGGCGCGGCGGTCGATTTGCCCTTGGTGCTGGATGACAGCGTGGCCAAGGGCTGCGCCTGGATTCCGGCGGGAACCAATGCCAGCGTGGCGCTCGGTCCTTCGGTCGGGCCGGTGACCATCCAATAACGACAAGGACCCCGGATCGTGGAAACCTTGCTGACGATTATCATCATCCTTCTGAAAATCGTTGCCATCCTGGCTCCCCTGCTGTTGGCGGTGGCTTATCTGACCTTCGCCGAGCGCAAGATCATCGGTTACATGCAGGTTCGGATCGGCCCGAACCGGGTCGGCCCCAAGGGTTGGTTGCAGCCCATCGCCGATGCCATGAAGCTGATGTTCAAGGAAATCATCGTCCCGAGCCGGGCGGATCGGTTCCTGTTCCTGCTGGCGCCGGTCGTCTCCTTTGGCCCCGCGCTGGCGGCGTGGGCGGTCATCCCGTTCGGCGATGGGATGATGCTCTCGCATCTGGATGCCGGGTTGCTGTATCTGCTGGCGCTGACCTCGATGGGCGTCTACGGCGTGATCATCGCCGGCTGGTCCTCGAACTCCAAGTACGCCTTCCTGGGCGCGATGCGCTCGGCGGCCCAGATCGTGTCGTACGAGATCGCCATGGGCTTCGCGCTGGTGGGCGTGCTGATGGCCGCCGGCAGCCTGAATCTGAACCAGATCGTCCTGGCCCAGCAGGGAAGCTTTCTGCACTGGTTTTGGCTGCCGCTGCTGCCGCTGTTCCTGGTGTACTTCATTTCCGGCGTCGCCGAAACCAACCGCGCGCCGTTCGACGTGGCCGAAGGCGAATCGGAAATCGTGGCCGGATTTCATGTCGATTACTCCGGCATGGCGTTCGCCGTGTTTTTCCTGGCCGAATACGCCAACATGATCCTGGTGTCGGCCTTGGCCTCCACGATGTTTCTGGGGGGTTGGCTGTCGCCGTTCCAAGGCATTCCCGTCTTGGGCGAGCTGTTCGACTTCGTGCCCGGCGCGATCTGGCTGGTGCTGAAGATTTCGTTCCTGCTGCTGTTCTTCCTGTGGTTCCGCGCCACCTTCCCGCGCTATCGCTACGACCAGATCATGCGGCTGGGCTGGAAGGTGTTTATCCCGGTGACGCTGGTCTGGATTCTGGTGATCGGCTTGGGCGTGCTGGCGCAGGTCGGTCCCTGGTTCGATTGAGGCGAAAACGCGATGAATACCCTGAACGCTGTTCGGCACTACTTTAAAAGCTTTTTGCTTTGGGAGTTGTTGCTTGGCCTGCGGGTGACCGGCCGATACCTGTTCGCCAAAAAGATCACGGTGCAATATCCGGAGGAGCGGACCCCGCTGTCGCACCGGTTCCGCGGCCTGCACGCGCAGCGCCGCTACCCGAACGGCGAGGAGCGCTGCATCGCCTGCAAACTGTGCGAGGCCGTGTGTCCGGCGCTGGCCATCACCATCGAGTCCGAGCAGCGGGCGGACGGCACGCGCCGCACCACGCGCTACGACATCGATCTGTTCAAATGCATCTACTGCGGGTTTTGCGAGGAAGCCTGCCCGGTGGACGCCATCGTGGAGACCCGGACGTTCGATTATCATTTCGAAAAGCGCGGCGAGCACGTCATGACCAAGGAAAAATTGCTCGCTCACGGCGACCGCTGCGAGGCGCAGATCGCCGCCGACCGGGCCGCCGATGCCACCTACCGCTAGCCAAACCGCTCGAATCTAGAATACGGGTCAACCCATGGGATTTGAAAAATTTCTGTTCTACGTCTTCGCCCTCATCCTGGTGTTCGCGGCGGTGCGGGTGATCACGGTGCGCAACTCGGTGCACGCCGCCCTGTTCCTGGTGCTGGCGTTTTTTACCAGCGCCGCGCTCTGGCTGTTGATCGAGGCCGAGTTTCTGGCCATCACCATGGTGCTGGTTTACGTGGGCGCGGTGATGGTGCTGTTCCTGTTCGTGGTGATGATGCTGGATATCAACGTCGCGCCGACCCGGGAGGGCTTCATCCGGTATCTGCCGGTCGGCGCGACCGTCGCGGCGATCATCGTCATCGAGATGGCGCTGGTGGTGGGGTCCGGCTATTTCGGGGCCGGCAAGTTCGGCTTGATTTCCCACGCGGCCGATTACAGCAACACCAAGGAGCTGGGCAGCGTCCTGTACACCTTTTACGTCTATCCGTTCGAGATCGCCTCGGTGATCCTGCTGGTGGCGATCGTCGCCGCCATTTCGCTGACCATGCGTCGTCGGGAAGGGGCCAAATCCCAGAATCCGGCCCAGCAGGTGCGGGTGTCGCGGGATGATCGGGTGCGGCTGGTGCGCTTGACGGCGGAAAAGAAGCAATAGACCCATGCCGCGTCCGGGCGGGGCGAGCGGGCGCGGAAAGCGGCGCCGGGCCGCCAAATCAACGAATTCCACCATTCCAATAAGTAAAGGCGGGGGATAGATGATCGCGCTTACTGATTATCTCGTGCTTGGAGCGATCCTCTTTTGTCTCAGCGTGGCCGGCATTTTTCTGAATCGGAAAAACGTCATTATCCTGCTGATGTCGATCGAGCTCATGCTGCTGGCGGTCAATTTCAATTTCATCGCCTTTTCGCGGTTTCTCGATGACACGGTCGGCCAGGTGTTCGTCTTTTTCATCCTGACGGTGGCGGCGGCCGAATCGGCGATCGGCTTGGCCATTCTGGTGGTGCTGTTCCGCAACCGGCGCACCATCAACGTTGCCGACCTCGATGCCCTGAAGGGTTAGCCGCCATGCAAAACGTCTACCTCGCGATTGTGCTGTCGCCTCTGTTCGGAGCCATCATCGCCGGCCTGTTCGGCCGCAAGATCGGCCGCGCCGGCGCCCACTGGGCGACCATCATCGGCGTGGCGGTTTCCTTCCTGCTGTCGCTGCTGGTGTTGCGGCATCACGTTCTCGAAGGCGCCGAGCCGTACAACGGCACGGTTTACACCTGGATGGTGATCGAGGGCATTCGCCTGGAGGTCGGCTTCCTGGTGGACAATCTGACGGCGGTGATGATCGCCACGGTCACCTTCGTGTCCTTGATGGTCCACATCTACACGATCGGCTACATGCACGACGACGACGGCTACCAGCGCTTCTTCAGCTATATCGCCCTGTTCACCTTCGCGATGCTGATGCTGGTGATGGCCAACAACTTCCTGCAACTCTTCTTCGGCTGGGAAGGCGTCGGCTTGGTTTCCTACCTCTTGATCGGGTTCTGGTACAAGCGCGAGAGCGCGATTTTCGCCAGCCTGAAGGCGTTCCTGGTCAACCGGGTCGGCGATTTCGGTTTCCTGCTGGGCATCGCCGCCGTCCTGATGGCGTTCAACAGCCTCGATTACGCTGACGTGTTCGCGGCCGCCCCGCTGATGGCCAAGGTGACCGTGCACATCATACCCGGCGTCGAATGGTCGCTGATGACGGTGACCTGCATCCTGCTGTTCATCGGCGCGATGGGCAAATCGGCGCAGGTGCCGCTGCACGTCTGGCTGCCCGATTCGATGGAAGGTCCGACGCCGATCTCCGCGCTGATCCACGCCGCCACCATGGTGACGGCGGGCATCTTCATGGTGGCCCGGATGTCGCCACTGTTCGAGCTGTCGGAGACGGCCTTGAGCTTCGTGCTGGTGATCGGCTCCATCACCGCCCTGTTCATGGGCTTTCTCGGCATCGTCCAGAACGACATCAAGCGGGTGGTGGCGTATTCGACCCTCTCGCAGCTCGGCTACATGACGGTGGCGCTCGGGGTGTCCGCCTATCCGGCCGCCATCTTCCACCTGATGACCCACGCTTTCTTCAAAGCCCTGCTGTTCTTGGGCGCGGGTTCGGTGATCATCGCCATGCATCACGAGCAGGATATCCGCAAGATGGGCGGCTTGTGGAAGCACATGCCGATCACTTGGTTCACCTTCCTGGTCGGCACCTTGGCGCTGATCGGCACGCCGGGCTTCGCGGGCTTCTACTCCAAGGACAGCATTCTGGAGGCGGTGCACTACTCGCACATCGCCGGCGCCGGCTTCGCCTATGTCGCGGTGATGCTGGGCGTGTTCGTGACCTCGTTCTATTCGTTCCGCTTGTACTTCCTGGTGTTTCACGGCAAGGAGCGGATGGACCACCACACCCGGGAACACCTGCACGAGACCCCGGCGGTGGTGACCGTGCCGCTGATCCTGCTCGCCATTCCCTCGGTCGTCATCGGCGCGATGACCATCGAGCCGCTGCTGTTCGGCGACGGGTTCGGCGGCAGTATCTTTGTGGCCCCCGACCATAACGTGTTGGAGCATGTCGCCGAAGAGTTCCACGGCGCGATGAGCTTCGCGCTGCACGGGCTGGCCGGCCTGCCCTTTATCCTGGTTCTCGCCGGGTTCGGATCGGCCTTCTACCTGTACATGGTCAAGCCGGAACTGCCGGACACGATTCGGCAGCGCTTCGCCGCGCTGTACGACATCATGAATCGCAAGTACCTGTTCGATGAGATTTACCAGTCGGTTTTCATGCGCGGCAGCCGTAACGTGGGCACCGTATTGTGGAAATACGGCGATGCCGGACTGATCGACGGTCTGCTGGTGAACGGTACGGCGCGGCTGGTGGGCTGGTTCTCGTCCGTGGTCCGGCACTTGCAAACGGGCTACCTGTACACCTATGCGTTCGCGATGATTATCGGCTTGCTGATCCTCCTGACGTGGTTCGTCGCCCGCTAACCTGGAAGAAGAAAAACCATGCTGTCGGAACTGCCCTTGCTGAGTCTTGTCATCTGGTTTCCGATTCTCGGCGGCGTCGCGGTATTGTTCGTGGGTGATGACAACCCCGGACGGGCCAAGGCGCTGGCCCTGACGGTGGCGATCCTGACCTTTCTGATCGGGATACCGCTGTACTCCTCGTTCGATAGCGCGACGGCGGCGATGCAGTTTCAGGAATTCATGCCGTGGATTCCGGCGTTCAACGCCAACTACCATCTGGGCGTGGACGGGTTTTCGATGCCGTTGATCCTGCTCACCGCGTTCATGACCGTGCTGGTGGTGATCGCCGGCTGGGAAGTGATCCAATACCGGATCGCCCAGTACATGGCCGCGTTCCTGATCATGGAAGGCTTGATGATCGGGGTGTTCGCGGCGCTCGACGCCCTCCTGTTCTACGTGTTTTTCGAGGCGATGCTGATCCCGATGTTCCTCATCATCGGCATCTGGGGCGGGCCGCGCCGGGTGTACGCCACCCTCAAGTTTTTCCTGTACACCTTCCTGGGCTCGGTGTTCATGCTGATCGCGCTGATCTACATGTACAACCAGGCCAACAGCTTCGAGATTCTGGATTTCCACAAGCTGCCGCTGACCCTGAGCGAACAGGTGCTGATCTTCTTCGCCTTCCTGCTGGGGTTCTCGGTCAAGGTGCCGATGTGGCCGGTGCACACCTGGTTGCCGGACGCCCACGTCGAGGCGCCCACCGGCGGTTCGGTGATCCTGGCGGCCATCACCCTCAAGATCGGCGGCTACGGCTTTCTGCGCTTCGCCCTGCCGATCACCCCGGACGCCGCCGGCATGTTGGACTGGCTGATCATCGCGCTGTCGCTGATCGCGGTGGTGTACATCGGGCTGGTCGCCCTGATCCAGCAGGACATGAAGAAGCTGATCGCTTACTCGTCCATCGCTCACATGGGTTTCGTCACCCTCGGCTTCTTCATCGTGTTCGGCCTGCACCGCGATACCGGCGGCCTGAGCGGCGCGGCGATGGGCATCGAGGGCGGCATGGTGCAGATGGTGTCGCACGGCTTCATCTCGGGCGCGCTGTTCCTGTGCGTGGGCGTGCTGTACGACCGGGTTCACTCCCGCCAGATCAAGGATTACGGCGGGGTCGTCAACACCATGCCGGTGTTCGCCGCGTTCATGGTGCTGTTCGGCATGGCCAACGCCGGCTTGCCCGGCACCTCGGGGTTCGTCGGCGAGTTCATGGTGATTCTGAGCAGTTTCAAAGCCGGGTTCTGGATCGCCTTCCTGGCATCCTTCACCCTGATTCTGGGGGCGGCCTACACCCTTTGGCTGGTCAAGCGAGTCATATTCGGCGAGATTGGAAACAGCCATGTCGCCGAACTGGAGGATGTCAGCAGCCGCGAGATCATCATGTTGAGCTTGCTGGCGGCGGCGGTGTTGTTGCTCGGCGTCTGGCCCGATCCCCTGACCTCGGTGATGCACGCCACGGTCGATAACCTGTTGCAGCACATCACCGCGACCAAGCTGTAAGGTTCGCCGTCGCGCAGAAGAAACAAAGAATAGGGAAACGCCATGAACTTCGTCGCCCCTGATTTCATGCCGGTATTGCCGGAACTCTTCGTGCTGACCATGGCCTGCGCGGTGCTGGTCATCGACGTGTTCCTGGAACAGCGGCAGCGGCACATCACCTATGGGCTGGCGCAACTGACCCTGCTGGGCGCGGCCCTGCTGACCCTGCTGACCTACGCCCAAGCCCCGGTGACCACCATGTTCGGTCATTACATCAAGGATGCGATGGGCGATTTGCTCAAGCTGTTCATCTGCTTGGCCTCGGCCGTCGCGTTTCTCTACTCGCGCGATTATTTGCGGCAGCGCGATCTGTTCAAGGGCGAATACTTCGTGCTGGGCCTGTTCGGCGTGCTGGGCATGATGATCATGGTGTCGGCCCACAGCCTGCTCAGCGTGTACCTGGGTCTGGAGTTGCTGTCGCTGTCCCTGTACGCTCTGGTGGCCACCGACCGGGATTCGCCGGTGGCTTCCGAGGCGGCCATGAAGTACTTCGTGCTCGGTTCGCTGGCCTCCGGCATATTGCTGTATGGAATTTCGATGATCTACGGCGCGACCGGCAGCGTCGATCTCCAGGTGGTGGCCGACGCGGTCGCCAAGCAAAGCTCGAACAATCTGGTGCTGGTGTTCGGCCTGGTGTTTCTCGTGGTCGGGCTGTCGTTCAAGCTGGGCGCCGTGCCGTTCCACATGTGGCTGCCGGATATCTATCAGGGCGCTCCCACCTCGGTCGCGCTGTATATCGGCTCAGCCCCCAAGCTGGCGGCGTTCGCCCTGGTGATGCGCGTTCTGGTGGACGGACTCGGCAACCTGCAAGGCGACTGGCAACAGATGCTGATCATCCTGTCGGTGCTGTCCATGGCCTTGGGCAATCTGGTCGCCATCGCCCAGAGCAACATCAAGCGGATGCTGGCGTATTCGACGATTTCCCACGTCGGATTCCTGCTGCTCGGCATTTTGGCGGGCACGCCGGAAGGGTATTCGGCGGCCATGTTCTACGCCATCGTTTACGTCCTGATGGCGGTCGGCGCCTTCGGCGTGGTGATCGTGTTGAGCCGGACCGGTTTCGAGGCCGAGAACATCGACGACTTCAAGGGCTTGAACGACCGCAATCCGTGGCTGGCCTTCGTGATGATGGCGGTGATGATGTCCATGGCCGGCGTTCCGTTCCTGGCCGGTTTCTACGCCAAGTGGGTGGTGCTGCAGGCGGTCGTCAAGATCGGGCTGGTTTGGCTGGCGATCGTCGGCGTGCTGTTCTCGGTGATCGGGGCTTTCTACTATCTGCGGGTGGTGAAGTGCATCTATTTCGACAAGCCTGAACAGAGCGAGCCGATCGAAATCAGCCGGGATGTCGAAATCGTGATCAGCGCCAACGGCTTGTTGCTGATCGTCCTGGGCTTGTACCCGACCGCGCTGATGGCGTGGTGCGCCGCCGCGCTGCTGAACTAGGCGCTTGTCCCAACCCTTCATCTTGGGCCTTTGGTTGGCGCTGGCCGTCGCGGCGGCCAACCTGCCTTGGCTGAGCGAGCGGTGGCTGTTCGTGATCGCCCGCCGAGATGGGCGGGCCAAGCCGTTCTGGCTGCGGCTGGTCGAGTGGGGTAGCCTTTACGGGTTGATCGTGGGCGCGGGGTTTGGCTTCGAGTACAAAACGACGGGAACCCACCACGCGCAGGACTGGGAGTTCTACGCGGTGACGCTGTGCCTGTTTGCCGTCGGCGCCCTGCCGGGGTTTGTCTACCGCTACCAGTTGCGGCGCTTGCTGGAGCAAGCGGGCCGCTGATTTTCCGTCGCGCCCGCTTGGAGGGCTCTTTGGGCGGCGGGCGCGATGCCCGTCGCCTTTTGCATTTTGCCCGCCCGTCCTCGGGGCGGAGCGGGCACTCGCCGGTTGTTGCCCCGCGTTTCCCGTTGCGAAGCGAGTCAAGCCACGGTTGTCGGCCGATTTTGCTGCACTGCAATATAAGCTCGGCTATAATGGCTCCCGCCAACAGTGCAGCGCGCGGAGCGTCCATGTCGAAACAGCATCCCATCATCGCCATCACCGGCTCGTCGGGAGCCGGCACCTCGACGGTTCGGGTGGCGGTGGAGCATATCTTTCGGCGGGACGGCATCAACGCCGCCATCGTCGAAGGCGACAGCTTTCATCGCCATGATCGGCTGGAAATGCAGCGGGAGGTCGAGGGAGCGCAGGCGGAAGGCCGCAACCTCAGCCACTTCGGTCCCGAGGGCAATCTGTTCGACCGGCTGGAAGCCTTGTTCATGGAGTACAGCGAGCAGGGCACCGGCTTGCGGCGTCACTACCTGCACAACTGGGAAGAAGCGCAGCATTTTGGCCAGCCGCCGGGCACTTTCACCCCCTGGATGCAGTTGCCGACCCAAACCGATCTGCTGTTCTACGAGGGCTTGCACGGCGGGATCGTCACCGAGAGGGTCAACGTCGCCCGCTACGTGGACTTGTTGATCGGCGTGGTGCCGATCGTCAATCTGGAATGGATTCAAAAAGTGCATCGCGATACCGCCGAGCGCGGCTACAGCCCCGAGGCGGTGACCGATACCATTCTGCGGCGGATGTACGACTACACCCACTACATCGTGCCGCAATTCTCGCGCACCGACATCAATTTTCAGCGGGTCCCGACGGTGGATACCTCCAACCCGTTCACAGCGCGGGACATTCCAACCCTGGATGAAAGTTTCGTGGTGATCCGCTTCAAGGACACCCGCAAGACCCAGCCGGATTTCGTCAATTTGTTGCACATGATTCACGACTCGTTCATGTCGCGCCGGAACACCATCGTGGTGCCGGGAGGCAAGATGGGGTTCGCCATGGAAATCATCTTGCAGCCTCTGATCGAGCGCTTGGTCCGGCGGGAGCTATAGCGCTCCCATGCCAGTTGTGGAATTCCCCCTCCTTGGCCAAGGAGGTGTGGCGCAGAGCGCCGGGGTGGTTTGAAATGGCGATTCTACAAGTCAGATAGGAACGCTAATAAGCGGTCGAGCCGGGCCGCTAACCGGAAGCCGCGCCGGTGTCGCGCCGCGCGGGCACGGTGATGACGACGATGCCGGCCAGAGTCATGGCCCCGCCCAACATCAGCTTCCAGGTCAGCGTGTCGCCCCACAGCAGCACGCCGAACGCGACCGCCAGCACCGGAGTCAGCAACAGGAGGGGCGTGGTCACGCTGACCGGATAGCGACCGAGCAGATGGTAGACGATGCCGTGGCCGACCAGGGACGCGCCCAAGGCCGAATAGACCGGCGCTGCCAGATCGAGCAGCGTCGCGGTGCGCACGGCCGCCCATTGTCCGTCCTCGACCAGCAGCGAGAGCAGCGCGAGGGAGGGCGTGGCGCACAGCGCGATCCAACCCTGGAGCGCGAAGACCCCGACCCCGCGCAAGCGGCGCATCTGGATGGTCGCCACCGCCATCGCCAGCGCGCCGGCCACGATCAAGAGCAAGGCGTCGAGATGGTCGAACACCACCGGATCCAGGCCGATCACCAGCACGCCGCCGAAAGCCGCCGCGATGCCCGACAAGCGCCGGCGGTCGAGCCGCTCGCCCAGCGCGACCACCGCCAGCAAGGCCGAGAACGGCACGTACAGCTGGCTGGCGATGGCGATGGAGGCGATGTCGCCGCTGGCATGAAGTCCGGCGAAGACCAGGCTGAAATGCAGCACCCCCTGCACTAGGCCGATGCCCAGCACGCCGCCCATGCGACCGGGAAGCCAGCGCAGGAACGGCAGCAGCACCAGCAGCAGGACGGCAAAGCGCAGGGCGGTGAACAGGAAGGGTTGAAAGTGGGTGACGCCGGCCTTGCCGGCGATAAAGTTGAATGCCCAGGCGGTGTTGGCCAGCAGCGCCAGCAGCAGATCGCCGGGCTTCATTCCAGCCCGGCGGCGCGGTCGAGCGGCTTCAGGCGTCCTCCCGCTGCCACCAGGTCCGCAAGGCGTGCAGGAATCGGGCATCCAGCTCGGCCTCGGCCTCGGCGGGCAACGCCCCGGTCTGGCACCACTGCTCCTGCAACAGGCGCGGATCGTAGAGCGCGTCGGCCTTGGCGGTCGCGCCGGCCAGCGAAGCCGACAAGCGGGCCACCTGATACTCCATGCGCAGTTGAGCGCACGCCGGCGGTGAATCCACGCCGGCGGCGATTTCCATGCAGATGCACCAGACGCGCTTGCGGTCCAGGTTGCGCTCCAGGCTGGCTCGCAGGCTTTCGGCCTGCGCCGGGGCGACGGTCAGGGATCGAGCGGCGGCGTCGAACCGCTGTCGGATCGGCTCCAGCAGCTCGGCGGGCAGCGCCGGCAGGGTTTCCCAGGTTTCCCGCGCCCGGTCGACCGCTTCGGCGTCGGCTGGCTCGGCCGCGAGCAGCCCTTCCAGCCGCGCGCATAGCCGAGACCGCTCGTGCAAGCGCTGGAAGGTTTCCCGGCCACTGGTCCGGCGCAAAAAACGCTCGTGGCGAGAAAATTGGCGGATGGCGGTCTCGAAACGCTGATCCAGGTTTCGCTGTTCGGCCTTGGGGATCGGGCCGATGGCGTCCCACTCGTGCTGCGCGGCCTGCAAGCGGGCGCGCGCCTGGGTCAGTTGGGGGTGGTCGATGGCGGCCAGAGCCTCGACTTCCGCGCACAGTTCCAGCCGGCGCGACAGGTTGGATTGACGCTCGCTGTCGGCGGCCTGCTGTTCGAGCTGGCGGCGCGCGAACACCGCGTCGCAGGCGGCGCGAAACTCCTTCCACAAGGCCTGCTCCTGCCGGGGGGCGGCTTGCACGGTCGGATGCCATTCGGCCTGGGCGTGCTTGGCGGCGTCGATGGCGGCGCGCAGGTCGGGGTTCTCGACCATCGACTGGACGCGCTGGATGAGTTGCTGGCGGCGCTGTACCTCGCGGTCGCGCTCGGCGTCGAGGCGGGCGTCCAGCCGGTGCAGGATCTGCTCGAAGCGCCGGTCGAGGTTTTTCCGATCCGCCCGGTTGACCGGTCCGAGCTTGTACCATTGCTCCCGAGCGCGGCGGCGCAGCCGGTCGGCCTCGCGCCAGTCCACCCGCTGCCAGTCGGTGGCGATTTCGAACTGCTCCAATTGGTCGCAGAGCGCCAGCTTGCTTTCCAGATTGTGCTGGCGCTCGCGGTTCTGGGCCTCGAAAAAAGCTTGGCAAGGGGCGTAGGCGCGCTCGCAGGCGTCGTTGAAGCGCTGCCACAGGGCCTTGGGCGCGGCGCCTTCGCCGTGGTCCAGGTTTTTCCAGGCTTCGCGGGCTTGCTGGATGCGCCGGGCGATTTCGGGCGGATCGTCCTCCAGGCCGATCAGGCTTTCGGCGGCGACGCACAGCTGTTCGCGGGCCTGGTGGGCGCCCCAGCGCCGCCAGCCGCGCAATTCGCCGATCCGGCCGGCGCAATGTTGCAGGCGCTCCTCGATGGCCGCCATTTGCGCGCGGGTCAGCCCAATGTTGAGCTTGAGCCGCTGGCGGGATCGCTCCTGCAGGTGCGTGGCCTGTTGCAGCTCGCCCGCCTCGAGCGCGGTTTCGAGCTGGCCGACCAGGTCTTGGAGTTCCTGCCATTCCTGATCCCGTTGCTGGATTTGGCGTTGCAGGCGCGCGCGCAGCTTGTCGAACAAGCTGTCGAGCCGGTTTTGCAGGTCGCTCGCCAAGTCGCGGGATTCGGGCCGCTCCAAGCCGTCCCAGCGCTGCCGCAAGCGCTTCAAATCGATCTCGCGCACCTCACTGGGTTGCTCGAGCAGAGTTGCCGCTTCGCGCAAGACCTCGCGCAAGTGTTCGGCGCGAAGGTGGTTGCGGTGCAGGGCGCGCTCTTGCTCGCGAATCTCTTGGCCCAGTTGCTGGAACCGCGCATCCAGCCGCCGGCTGTCGGCATCGTGGGCCGGACCGAGCCGGTTCCAGGCGGCCGGCGCGTCGCGGGTGGCGTATTGGATCGCGGCGGACAGCTCGGCGCTGGGTTGCAGCTCTCGGCCCAGCCGCTCCAGCAGAGTTTCCAGCGAGGCGACCAGCTCCAGCCGCTGGGCTCGGCGGCCGGCGCTGGCCTGCCGTTCGGCCAGGAACCGGGCGCGCGCCTGGGCGTAGCGGTCGCGCAGCTCGGCGGCCGCGTCGGCTTCCCGTTCCCGCCACTCCTGTTCCAGCTTGGGAAACCGGCCGGCGTGAGGACCGCTTTCGCCATCCCAGGACAGGTGTTCCATTTCGGCGCACAATCGCTCCAGATGGGCGGCGCACGTCCGGGCGGCGTCCAGGGCGTCCAGCCGCTCCTTGGCGCCACGGTAGAGCCGCTTGTCGCGGTTGCGGCTCTGGTGGACGATCCGGGCGAGCAACTCGGGATCGCGCACCCGCTCCAGCGCGGCCAGCCGCAGCTCCTGGTGCGGGTTCCGCAGCGCGATCTCGGCCAGCGCCGCTTCCGGGCCGATCCGCTCCAGGGCGGCCAGCCGGAGTTCCGGTTCGGCGGCGTGCTGGAGCAGGAACTCCACCAAGCCGGGATCCGCGTCCTGGCCCAGCCGTTCGAGCCGCTCGGCCAGCGGTGGGCCGTCCCCGACCGCGCCGGCCAGCAAGGCGCGCAGGCGATCCCGGGCGGCGGCGCGCACGCTGTCGTCGGCATCGGCGCCGGCGATGCCCTGCAAGAGGTCGAGATCGACCAGCCGTTCCAGCGCGGCCCGGCGGACGGTCGGGTCGAGGTCCTGCCGGGCGAGCTCGCGCAGCGTCGGGTCGGCTTTATCCAATTCCCGCAGGGCGCGCTGGCGGGTCGCGGGATCGGCGTGTTGCCACTTGGGCTTGAGGAAGCGGCTCAGGATCATGGGGGGCAGTCGGGTTTCGGGTGAAGTTCGATCCGGCCAATCGCGGCGGTCTGGCCGAATCGAGAAACTGCCGGCTACTTTAGCATAACCGCGAGCCCCGGGCGGGCGGTTCGGGCGCGCGCGGGAGATTTTGGCAAGACCGGACGGGGAGTTAGGGTGTTTGCACTAGCCCCGCTTGCTACAGTTTAGACGGGTTATTCATCGGAACACGGGCGAGAGCCAAAAGGAGCGCGACATGAGCGACAAGACCGAACGCAACATTTCCGAAGCCGTGACCGATCAAGTCAAGGCGGCGGTGGGCAAGGCGCAGGACGAAGCCGGCAAACTGGTGGATTCACTGGTCAAGGAGGGCGGAAAAATCCGGGATCAAACCCTGAAACTGGCCGAAGAGGCGGCTGGCGAGGTCCGGGAACGAGCGGATGAAGCGAGGGGCGTGGTCGAGAGCGTCAAGGCCCGGGCCGCCGATACGCTGGACAATTTGGAGCAGTTGTTCGAGGAGCGCGTGGCGCGCGCCCTGAAGCGGCTGGGGGTGCCGACCCGCGACGATTTGCAAGGCATCGCCAAGCGGTTGCAGGATCTCAACGGCCTGCTCCAAACCTTGACCGCCGAGCGGCCCGCCCGCGGCGAACCCGCCCGAGGGGAGGAGCGGGACGATCTGAAATTGCTCAACGGGATCGGGCCGGTCCTGGAAGGCAAGCTGAACGCGGCCGGGATTCACAGCTATCGGCAGCTCGCCGCGCTGACCGATGCCGATATCGACCGTCTGGAGTCGGAAGCGATCAACCTCAGCGGCCGGGTTCGCCGGGAAGACTGGATCGGTCAAGCCAAGGCGCTGTGCTTGCAGAAGTACGGCGAGCCGCTGTAGCCGAGACCCCGCGCTGCGACGGGGAAGCGGAAGCCGTCACGGGCCGCCAGGCCGGACGGCCCTGCCCGCGCGGGTTTGGATCAGGCGTTCAGGTCGGGAATCAGCTTGCTTTCCAGATGCGCGATGAGATCCTTGAGCATCAGCTTGCGCTTTTTCAGCCGTTTCAGTTCGAGTTCGTCCACCAAAGGATCTTTGGCGAGGCGGGTGATCACATCGTCCAGGTCGCGGTGCTCGACGCGCAGTTCGACGAGCCGATGTCTGTAGTGTTCGATGTCGCTGGTCTCCATGGTGGGATTCTCCGAGGCAGGGCGGTTAATCGGTCCGGGCGCGGCAAACCGGAACCGGGCGGGTTCTGGCGCGGGCGCGAAGCGTGATCGTCATCGGGGAGTCTAGCCCCCTGGCTGGCGTCCGGCAAGATGCGGAATCTGGCGCTACCGGGCCGGATTTCGGCTAAAGTTCCCCGCCGCGAACAGGGTTCCCGAGGTGAAGGCGATGATGGTGGCGATCAGAAAACAGCAGTTCAATTTCAACAAGCTTCAAAAGCGGCTGCGACGGAACGTGGGCCGCGCGATCCAGGATTTCAACATGATCGAGGACGGCGACCGGGTGATGGTCTGCCTGTCCGGCGGCAAGGATTCCTTCGTCATGCTGGATATCCTGCGCAATCTGCGAGCGCGGGCGCCGGTGCGGTTCGAGCTGGTCGCGGTCAATCTCGACCAGAAGCAGCCGGGCTTTCCCGAACGCGTGCTGCCGGACTATCTGCGGAGCATCGGCGTTCCCTTTCACATCATCGAGCAGGACACCTACAGCGTCGTCAAGCGGGTCATCCCGGAAGGTAAAACCACCTGCGGGCTGTGCTCCCGGCTGCGGCGGGGGGTGCTGTACACTTTCGCCGCCGAGCGCGGCATGACCAAGATCGCGCTGGGCCATCACCGCGACGACCTCGTGGAAACCCTGTTTCTCAATCTGTTCCACGGCGGCAAGCTCAAGGCGATGCCGCCCAAGCTGCTCAGCGACGATGGCCGCCATGTGGTGATCCGGCCGCTGGCCTATTGCAAGGAAAGCGATCTCGCCGCTTACGCCGAGGCCCGCCAGTTCCCGATCATCCCCTGCAACTTGTGCGGGTCGCAGGAAAACCTGCAACGGCAGGCGATCAAAATGATGCTGCGGCAATGGGAGCGGCAGTTTCCGGGACGAGTGGAAAACATCTTCGCCGCGCTCCAGAACGTGGCGCCGTCCCATCTGGCCGATACCGCGCTGTTCGATTTCGCCGGGCTGGGCGCGCGCGACGGCGGCCGGGCGCCGGATTGGCTGGTCGGCGGGCCGGATGATGCGGAGGATTTGGGCGGGGATGGGTGAAACGAACCTCTGAGAGGGCGGGAGGGGAGATTCTGCTCGCCCCTCCGCCGCAGACGCGAATTTGCGTCCGATCGACCCGACTGCTCCCGTCTGGCGCTCAGAGCTTCGTGTTGGCCTTGACGTCCCAGCCGGCCTTGCCGGCGGACTTCAGCACGCCCTTCTCGTCCTGGGTGAAGTATTCCTGCTGGACGGAGGTGAAGTTGAGCGACAGGCTCTCGACCGGCAGGTCCTCGCCGGCGCCGCCGGTCTGGTAGCTGCTGACCAGCACGTCCTTGAAGGTGAACTCCAGGAACTTCTTCTGCCCGCCGTCCTTGCCGGTGGGCTTGCGCATCACCAGGATGGCCTCCGGCGTAGTGGTGGCCCGAGGCGCAGGACAGCAGCAGCTGGGGCGACGCGGCGCAGAAGTGCATGGTGAAGCTGAAGTCGTTCAGGCTCACCTTGCTGGCGCCCAGGCCGGTGCCGTGGCCGGCGGTGCCCAGCTGGTGGGCGCCCCAGGACCAGCTCAGCACCTCGATCCAGTTCGGGTATTCCTTGTCCTTGCACTCGCCGTTCACTTCGCCTTTCTTACCGATCTGCAAAAAAGCATCAGCCATCGTCTTATCCTCAGTCATGAGAGTTTGGAAACCGCGAAGGGATCTACCCGTCGCTTCGACCATCGGTATCTTCCTCGCCCACGCTGGGGCGCGAAGAACCGCATTTGTTGCCGCTGGATAATAGCATATTGCGTGCCAAATTATAATATTTTGTTTTTGCTTATATTATTTTCGATGATCGCCTGTGATAAAAGCCAAAATGAACTCGTGTGGGTTATTCTGGATCGGTTCTTTCCGGGCTATGCCATCGAGTCGTTGAACGACAACAGCCCTTGTCCCGCCGCTTTTCTAGCGCCGTTTCCAGCGAAATCGGGCGGTATTTCTTCGGCGATAACTGATGAGGCCGCGCTTCACCGCCTGACCGGTATTCCGCCATGCGCGGCGGGTTTGACGCTTTTTGAATTTCGCTGCTATTGTTGATCGTTCACAAAATTACGCCGGCTTCCCTTGCTAACGGTCTCACCCTGCCAGCCGGCTTCAGCCACGAGGAGATAGCGAGATGAAACAGAAATTTTTGGCGCTGGCCGCGGCGGTCGGCTTGGCGCTGGGCGGCGGGATGGCTCAAGCGGCCGATACGGTCAAGATCGGCCTGATGGCGCCGCTGACCGGCTCTTGGGCCAGCGAGGGCCAGGGCATGAAGAAAATCGTCGAACTGCTGGCCGAGCAGCAAAACGCCAAGGGCGGCGCGCTGGGCAAGCAGATCGAGGTCGTGACCGAGGACGACGGCGGCGACCCGCGCACCGCCTCGCTGGCCGCGCAACGGTTGACCACCAAGGGCGTCGCGGCGGTGGTCGGCACTTACGGCTCTGCGGTGACCGAGGCCAGCCAGACCATTTACGACGAGGCCAAGATCCCGCAGATCGCCAACGGTTCCACCGCCATCCGCTTGACCGAAAAGGGTTTCAAGCATTTCTTCCGCACCGCGCCGCGCGACGACGAGCAGGGTCGCATGGCGGCGCAGACCATCGGCAAGCTGGGTTTCAAGAAGGTCGCCATCCTGCACGATAGCACCTCTTACGCCAAGGGTCTGGCCGACGAAGCCAACGCGCTGCTGAAGAAAAAAGGCACGGACGTGGTGTTCTTCGACGCGCTGACGCCCAAGGAAAACGACTATACCGCCATCCTGACCAAGCTGAAGGGCGCCAACCCCGACGTGGTGCTGTTCACCGGCTATTACCCGGAAGCCGGCCTGCTGCTGAAGCAGAAGAAGGGCATGAACTGGAACGTGCCGTTCATCGGCGGCGACGCCACCAACAACGTCGATCTGGTCAAGATCGCCGGCAAGGCCGCCGAGGGTTTCTACTTCCTCAGCCCGCCGCAGCCGCAGGATTTGGACACGGCGGACGCCAAGGCGTTTCTGGCCGATTATCAGAAGAAATATAACGAGCTGCCGCCTTCGATCTGGGCGGTGCTGGCCGGCGACGGCTTCCGGGTGGCGGTGGCCGGCATCGCGGGCGCCAAATCGACCGACGGCGGCAAGGTCGCCGACTACCTGCACAAGGACCTCAAGAATTTCTCCGGTCTGAGCGGTCCGATCTCCTTCGACGCCAAGGGCGACCGCGAGGGCGAGGTGTATCGGGTTTACAAGGTGGACAGCGAAGGGAAGTTCGTGATGCAGAAGCTGTAAGCCTCCGGGGCGGTTCCTTCCCGGCTTGGAGGGAACCGCCGAACCGCCCGAGCATTTGCCGGCAACTCGGCGTTCCTCCCTCTTCAGCCTGAATCCCGATCACCTCGTGGAAGAATTCCTCCAGCAACTCACCAACGGCTTGGCCGTGGGCGGCATCTACGCCCTGATCGCCTTGGGCTACACCATGGTCTACGGCGTGCTCAAACTCATCAACTTCGCCCACGGCGACCTGTTCACCTACGGCGCTTACCTTGGGCTGACCCTGCTGACCTCGCTGGCGCTGACCGACCGGCTGGGATTCGTTCTGGGCGTGCTGGTGCTGGTGCTGATGGTCGCCGGGCTGGTGGCGGTGTTGGGCGCGATTCTGGAGCGGGCCGCCTATCGCCCCTTGCGGGAATCGCCCCGCTTGTCGGCGGTGGTGTCGGCGCTGGGCGCTTCGATCTTCCTGCAAAACACCCTGATGCTGGTTTACGGCGCCCGCTTCCAAGTCTATCCCGACGATATTCTGCCCGCCGCCAACCTCAATGTTTTCGGCCTGTATCTGCCGCTGATGCGGGTGCTGATCGTGCTGGCGTCGGTGCTGATGATGGTGGCGCTCTACCTGTTCATCCAGAAAACCAAGATCGGCACCGCCATCCGCGCCGCCGCCATCGACCAGGACGCGGCGCGGCTGATGGGCATCGACGTGAACCGGGTCATTTTGCTGGTGTTCCTGCTGGGGCCGGCCCTGGGCGGGGTCGCCGGGCTGATGGTCGGGCTGTACTACGGCCAGATCAATTTCACCATGGGTTGGGTCTACGGCATGAAGGCGTTCACCGCCGCGATTCTCGGCGGCATCGGCAACATCCCCGGCGCGATGGTGGGCGGCTTGTTGCTGGGCGTGATCGAGGCGCTCGGCGCGGCCTACATCTCCATCGCCTGGAAGGACGCCATCGCCTTTTGCGTGCTGATTTTGATTCTGATCGTCCGGCCCACCGGGCTGCTGGGCGAGCGAGTGGCGGACAAGATATGAGCGTGGACCGTGCCAAGCGGTTGGGCGCGGGCCTGTTCGCCGCGTCGCTGGCGGTCTCGCCGCTGTTCCTCAACGCCTATCAGGTGGATGTGCTCAACAGCATCGGCCTGTATGCCCTGCTGGCCCTCAGCCTCAATTTGATTCTGGGCGAGGCGGGGCTGTTCAACATGGGCCACGCCGCGTTCTACGCGATGGGCGCCTACACCGCTGCCATTCTCAACACCCGCTATCAAATTCCGATTCTGTGGACGCTGCCGCTGAGCGGCGCGGTCGCCGGCGCGTTCGCGCTGGCGGTGGCGCGGCCGGTGGTGCATCTGCGCGGCGATTACCTGCTGATCGTCACCATCGGCGTCGGCGAGATCGTCCGCATTGCCCTGGTCAACGACGTGTTCGGCATCACCGGCGGGGCCAACGGCATTTTCGGCATCGGCCGCCCGAAACTGTTCGGCTTCGTCATCCGTCAGCCGCACGAGTTTTTCTATCTGATCTGGGGCTGCGTCGCGCTGACCATTTTCCTGTTTCTGCGGCTCAAGCGGTCGCGGTTCGGGCGGGCGCTCAACTGCTTGCGGGAGGATGCGGTGGCGGCGGAGGGCAGCGGCATCGACACCGACTATTACAAGCTGGCGGCGTTCGGTTTGGGCGCGGCCTGGGCCGGCATGGTCGGCACCCTGTTCGCCGCCAAGATGACCATCATTTCGCCGGAGTCGTTCAGCTTCTGGGAATCGGTGGTGCTGTTCATGATCGTGATTCTCGGCGGGGCGGGCAGCATCGCGGGCGTGCTGCTGGCGTCGTTTCTGGTGATCGGCCTGCCGGAGTTGTTCCGCGAATTCGCCGGGGCGCGGATGCTGGTGTTCGGGCTGGTGATGATGGTGATGATGGTGGTCCGGCCGCAGGGGCTGTTGCCGGCGCGGGGGCGTCAGTTTTCGTTGGCCGCGCCGGGCGAGGAAGTCGGGCGATGAATAGAGCCACCGCACCGGCGGGCCAAGGAGAGCGGTCTCTCCTGACGCTGCGCGATCTGACCAAATCGTTCGGCGGCCTGACCGCCGTCAACGAGGTGTCGTTCGCGGTCGAGGCGGGCTCGGTGGTGGGCCTGATCGGACCCAACGGCGCCGGCAAGACCACGGTGTTCAATCTCATCACCGGCAATTATCGGCCGGATCGCGGCGAAATCGCCTTCGCGGGCACGCCGTTGAACGGCTTGCGGACCCATCGCATCATCATGCTGGGCATCGCCCGGACGTTTCAAAACATCCGCCTGTTTCAGCGGTTGACCGCTTTGGAAAACGTGCTGGCCGGTTGCCATTACCGGATGCGCGGCGGGATTCTGGCCGCCATGCTGCGCTTGCCCTCCCAGCGGCGGTCGGAAGAGGAAGCGGTCGAGCGAGCGTTGCGGGAACTGGAGTTCGTCGGCTTGCGCCAGCAGGCGCTGACGGTGGCGAAAAATCTGCCCTACGGCGACCAGCGGCGGCTGGAAATCGCCCGCGCCCTGGCGACCCAGCCGCGCCTGCTGGTTTTGGACGAGCCGGCCGGCGGCATGAACGAGCAGGAAACCGAGGCGCTGATCGGATTGATCGGGCGGATTCGGGCGCGGGGTATCACCGTTCTGCTGATCGAGCACGACATGCGGTTGGTGATGCGGGCCTGCGAGAAGCTGGTGGTGCTGGAATACGGCAGCAAAATCGCCGAGGGGCCGCCCGAACAAGTGCGCTGTGATCCCAAGGTGATCGAGGCGTATTTGGGTGCCGAGGATGGCATGTAGAACAAATCGCCCGGAGGAATTTCTCCCATGACGGCAACCGCTCATAAACTGGCCACTTACGAAGACCTGTTCGATCTGCCCGATAACCTCGTTGGCGAGATCATTCACGGCCAACTGATTACCCATCCCCGCCCCGCGCCGAAACACGTCATTGCAAGCTCCAGCCTGGGAGGACAACTGTTCAATCCCTATCATCGGGGCAGCGGTGGTCCTGGAGGCTGGTGGATTCTGGACGAGCCGGAATTGCACCTCGGTCCCCATATTTTGGTGCCCGATCTGGCTGGCTGGCGGCGGGAGCGTCTGCCGGCCATCCCGGATACCGCTTTTTTCACGCTGCCGCCCGATTGGGTTGTGCGAAGTGCTTTCGCCCAGCACGGTGCGGGTGGATCGGGCCGACAAGATGCCGATTTACGCCGCCCAAGGCGTTCCGTTTCTGTGGCTGATCGACCCGGCCTCGCACACTCTGGAAGTGTTCGTGTTGCGCGAGGGGCGCTGGCTGCTGGAGCATGTCTATCAGGAAGATAATCCGGTCAGCGCCTCGCCGTTCGAGGCCATAACCTTCCCGCTGGCCGATTTGTGGACCTGAAAGCGGGCCGCGCGCTCATCAAAACAGACGCCGCAAGCGCAGCAGCAGCAGGATGAGACCCGAAACCGCCGCCATGCCCAGCATCACCCACCAGAACGCCATTTCGCTGCCATCCTGTACGCCGGGCACCCCGACGACATTCATGCCGAAGATGCCGGCGATGAGGCTGGGCGGCAGCAGCATGGCGGTAAAGACGGACAGGACGTAGAGGTTGTTGTTGGTTTGCTCCGCCACGCGGGCGGCCAATTCTTCCTGTAGCAGCTTGGCCCGTTCCTGAGTTTCCGTCAGATCGTCGACCAGTTCGCGGAATTCTTCGACCACTTCCACCAAGGCCAGGTTGTCGGCTTCGCCGAACCAGCTTGGCGGTAGTCGACACAAGCGTTGCAGCATCCGATGCTCGGGACCGAAATGATGGTGCAACCGCACCGCCAGCCGACGGATGCCGCCCAGTTGAGCGTGCTGTCCCCGCACTCGTCCCGCGAGTATCTGATCTTCGATGTCATCGAGCATGCTGCGGACCCGCGCCGTGGTTTCGTTGAGCTTGGTCACTTGCGACTCGAACAGATGGATCGCGAGTTTGGCGGTGCTATCGAAGTGACGGCCGTTGTTGATCTCCGTGCGCAACTGGTCGGCGGCGCTGGACGGATGACGGCGCGCGCTGACCAAGCAACTCCGGTCCAGATGGAACCGCAGGGCGGCGATCTGTTCCGGATCGAAATCGAGACCGAAGTCGTAACGGATATCGCTGATGACTCCCATCAGGCTGTCGCCCGACCGTTCGAGCCGTTTGCGGTCGTCGGTTTCCAGCAAGAACCGGCGCGACGCCTCCGGCAGATGTTCGCAGCGCGCGATCCAGTCGCGGGCGTGGCCGACGCGGGCGTTAAAGTGCAGCCAGACCACCGCGTTCGATCGGACCAGCGCTGGGTCCAAATCGGCGCCGTCGAGATGCTGAATGCCGTGGTCGGGTAGCATCGCAAAGCCGGAGATCAAACCGTGGAGGGCGGCGTGATACTGGGTCTGCATAATGGGCTTGGTAATGTGTGTCATTGCGAGCTTCGCTTCGATTTCAATGAATTAGGGAGACACGGGCGCGACGAAACGACTGTAAACTCGCGCCCTGCTGAGCTGGCGGATCAGATGCCGGGCCTGATGGCGGTATAGCAGGCACGGGATGTAAGTCGGCAACTGTTCCATCACCTGTCGCGCCACGCTCAATTCGCAGCCCACGATCTGCGCGATCAGATTGCCGCCGGCGAACCCCGCATCGGCGCTCAAGGCTTTTTCCACCAGAACCTGGCAGTCGGGGGAGCGCGCCTCGCCCCGTTCGATCCGCTGCAAGCTGTTGATCGTGGCCAGCACCACCAGGCGATCATCGGCGGCGAGACGCAGTTCGTTGCCGGGAAACAAAATCGGCGCGGGATTATCGCGCGATCGGTGGATGAGGGGGGTGACGCCGTAACCGTAAGCGACTTCGGCGATCAGCCGCCCGCAAAGCGTATCCCCGGCCTCGATGAAGTACTCCGTGACCAGAACGGTTTGCTCGTCCATCCGGAACAAGCCAAGGATGTGTTCGCCGAAAGCGGCGCCCGCGAACACTTGGGCCGCCAAGGCATTGGTGCACAGGACCTGCGTGGTGGGAAACAGCTTGGCGATATGCGCGTCCATTCCAGGATCGAAGGTCCGAATCACCAAGTGGGCGCGAGGATTCACTTGTTTGGCCATGAGCGCCACCTCCAGATTATCCAGATCGTCCCGCGTTACCGTGACTACGCTCTTGGCGGTGGCCAGATTGACTTTGCCTAGAGCGTCGGCGATTTTTCCCTGAACGATGGGAATCTGCGGCGGAATCGTCGGGTCCGGTCCCTGATTGGTGATGCCGACGAGCGGCAAGTGCAACTGATGCAGGATGCCCGCGACCCGCCGACCCACGCCTCCTAGCCCCAAGATCACGATATGGCCGTCCTTGGGCACGGACGGGCGGCGTTGCAGGAACTGGAACTGCATCGATAACAGATGTTCGGTGATAAAACCATAGATCAGTCCGACCAGGGCGATGCCGGTCAGGGTGAGCAGCAAGCCAAAAAGTCGCAGCCCCCAGGGAAAGGGTGAATCGCGTTCCAGTCCGCCCAACACATCGCCGTAGCCGCCCAGCAAGAGAATGATGGTGGTATAGAAACCATCCAACGGCTCCTGGTTGGGCAGCGCTGACCAGAAGAACACCGTGCCCGCCGACAGCAGTGCGAGCGCGAAGAGGCCAGCGACCACCACCACTCGGCGCGGTCCGCCGGTTTTCCAGAATTCGCTGAGCCGTCCGCGAATCCTTCGCCAAAGCCGCGGCGGCGTCCAGCCCGATTTGGCTTCCGGTTGGCTGGAGGAGGGCGCCAGCCCCGTCGGTAACGCCCGCCAGTCCGATGCCTCCAGCGCGTACACGGTGTCGCCAGGGTGGATGGGCTGGTCCGGATCCCAGGCCGCCAGATCTGCCATGAGCGTGGGGGTGCCTGACGTCAGATGGGCCAGTACCCGCCGAAAGCTGGTGTTCAGTTCTCCGACTCCCTTGCGGTTGCACCAAACATCGCCCTGGGCGATGGCGTGTTTGATCACCCGGAACGGTTGATCGCCGACTTCGAACCAGCCAATCATGTCTCCCCCCAGCGCGGCGGTAGCGAAAGCGGGAGCGGTAACCTCGGTGGCTTCGTATGCGGCGAAATTGCCGAACTGCTGGCTTAGCAGCGAGTTGAGATTTTGTTTGGACGAACGGACCACCAGGCGCGCCCGAGGATTCAGCGAGCGCACGGCAAAGGCGCCTTCGAGGTTCACCCGTTCGTTGTTGGTCACCAGCAATACCGCTCGGCAACGGTGGATGCCGGCCCGTTCCAGAACGCTGGCCTGTCGGCAGTCGGCAATGATGAGCTGCTCCAGAATCTGGGGCAATTCGGGGATTTCCCAATGCGGCGGTTCGGCCAGATCGATGGCGGACACCGAGACGCCGAACGCTTTCAGAGCGGCGGCGCTGTGCTGGCCGAGACTTCCCAGGCCGCAGACCAGCACCCGATTGAAGTCGTTTGCCTCAGCTTCCGAAGGATAGTCGGATGGTTCCATGGACATGCCCCTGTCTTTGATTCTCGAACGGTGGATCACACACGAGCCTACTCCGGGTCTGTTGCAAACGGCATCGAAGGCCGAAAAAATCCCGCTCCCCTTTCGGTGCCGGGAAATCTTGCGCCCTCCGTGTTAGAGGCATTCTTCAAGTTGCAACAGAATCTCCATCATTTTATTGCCATCGTTTCGTATCTTGATCTCGAGCTTGCCATGACGGGCAGCCTCGCGGTTTACCGGAAAACTGAACGAAAAGGGGGCTGACATCACTTTGCAAGGTCCTGAATCTTTCCGGCGCGCTCGCCCGTCGTTCCCACGATCCTTTTCACCACTTCAGTTCGTTTGTAAGGAGTTCTCGGAGATGAACGCGGAAATTCGTAATTCCCAGCAAGACGTATGTCGCATCCTGTCCATGGCCTTGCTGTCGGACAACGATCTCGATCAGCCCGAGATTGCCGAACTCGTCGAAATGCGGGTTCACGAAAAGCTTGGCATTACCCCGGAGCAATTCCGATCAACCCTCCACGACCTTTGCGACGAAATACTCCGGGACGATGATCGGAGCGCTGGGGTTTCGGCGACAGATCCCGGCCAAGCTGTCGAAATGATGAGCATTATCAATCGAGATGCGCCTATGTCCTACGAGGCGGTCTCCCGTTTGGTTGACCTGGTTTACGCAGCGGACCCGGCCGTGCTCGCCGAGAAGTTGCTCGACGAGGAGCGGATCAACAACGCCCTCGACCGCGTCGATGATCCTCAATTGCAGTTGTGGACTTGCTCCATGTTGCTGAGGCTGGTCCATGCCGATGGCGAATTGCATGACAATGAAAAAATACTTTTAAATCATATTTTTAATCGATGGGAGATTTCCCCGGAAGAGCTGCTTGACGAGGGGTTGGTCGAGGGCTGAACTTCGGTCTGGTTGGCGAAACCCGGTGATGGCCCATCGGGTTGATCCCCAAGACGCGAATCTGAGTCAAAACCACTTTGGGGGGAATTCTGCGATGGAGACCCATTTCGCGCGACATCCATTGCTGACGCTGGCACGGCTGCCGGCGAAAGGCAAAATCGTGAGCGCGGCGGAGGCGGTGCGCTTGATACGCGATGGCGATACCGTCGCCATCGACGGCTTCGCCGGGATCGGGGTTCCCGAAGGATTGCTGATCGCTCTGGAGGAGCGGTTTCTCAAGGGGGATTCCCAAATTGGTGGCCCGCCGGGCCAGCCCCGCGATCTGACGCTGATTTACGCCGCCGGCCAAGGCGATGGCCGGGAGCGTGGCCTGAATCACCTCGGTCACGCGGGGCTGTTGCGACGGGTGATCGGCGGGCACTGGGGTTTGGCCCCCAAGCTGGGCCAGTTGGCCATCGCCGACCAAATTGAAGCTTACAATCTCCCTCAAGGAGTGATCGCACACCTGTTCCGCGACATCGCGGCGCGCAAACCCGGCCATTTGTCCACGGTCGGGCTGGGCACCTTCGTGGACCCGCGCCACGGCGGCGGCAAGCTCAACGCGCGCACGACCGAGGACATCGTGCGGTTGCTCGATCTCGATGGTCGGGAATACCTGTTCTATCCGGCGATGCCGGTTCAGGTCGCGCTCATCCGGGGCACTACCGCCGATCCCGACGGCAATCTGACCATGGAAAAGGAGGCGCTCACCCTGGAGGTGCTGGCCATCGCCCTGGCGACCCACAACTCCGGAGGGGTGGTGATCGCCCAAGTGGAGCGGATCGCCGACCGGGGAGCGCTGAATGTCCGCCAGGTCAAGGTGCCGGGCGTGCTGGTGGATTGCGTGGTGATCGCCGACAAACCGGAATATCACCTGCAAACCTTTGGCACCGCCTACAATCCCGCCTACAGCGGCGAGTTCCGGGTGCCGGTGACGTCGATCGAGCCCCTGGAGCTGAACGAGCGCAAGATCATCGCCCGGCGCGCGGCCCTGGAATTGCGGCCCAACAGCGCGGTGAATCTCGGGATCGGCATGCCCGAGGGCGTCGCCAACGTCGCCAACGAAGAGCGGGTCATCGACCTGTTGACCCTGACCGCCGAGCCGGGCGTGATCGGCGGCGTACCGGCGGGAGGGCTCGATTTCGGGGCGGCGATCAATACCCAGGCGATTCTCGATCAACCCTATCAGTTCGATTTCTACGATGGCGGCGGACTGGACATCGCCGTTCTCGGCATGGCCCAAGCCGACCAGCGGGGCAACGTCAATGTCAGCAAGTTCGGCCCCAAGTTAGCCGGGGCTGGCGGATTCATCAACATCAGCCAGAACACCCGGAAAGTGGTGTTCGTCGGCACTTTCACCGCCGGCCATCTGAAACTGACGGTGGTCGACGGGCAGTTGCGAATCGACCGGGAAGGCGACGTCCGCAAGTGGGTGCGCGAAGTGGAGCATCGCACCTTCGGCGGCGAATACGCCGCTCGACGGGACCAAGTGGTGCTCTACGTCACCGAGCGCTGCGTGTTCCGGCTGTGTCCGGAAGGGCTGGAACTGACCGAGGTCGCGCCTGGGGTGGATTTGGAGCGTGACATTCTCGCGCAAATGGATTTCCAGCCCATCATCCATCGGCCACCGTCCCTGATGGACGCTCGCATTTTTCGCCCGGAACCGATGGGTCTGCGAGCGGATCTGCTCGGCGTGCCTTTGGAAGAACGGCTGGTGTACGACCCGAAGCAAAACCTGTTCTTCGTCAATTTCGAGAACCTGCATGTCCGGGACCTCGACATGATAAAACGCATCGAAACCTTGGTGACGGACCGGCTGAGTCCGCTGGGACGCAAGGTATTCGCTATCGTGAATTACGACGATTTCGATCTCGATCCGGAGCTGACGGACGCTTACACGGTGATGGTCCAGGATGTGGCGGACCGTTTTTATACGGGCGTGACCCGCTACACCACCAGCGCTTTCCTGCGCGCCAAGTTGGGCGACGCTTTGGCCCGGCGCGGTTTGGCTGCTCGCGTCTATGAAAGCGCCGAGGAAGCCCGGTCGCGCTTGCAGTCACTTCAGCCTTGATGCGCTTGATTTGCGAGCTTGGGAGCAGGGCGGAGTTCTTCAAATTGCAACCAAACCTCCATCAATCCATTGCCATCTCCCCTTTATCATGAACGGGCCTTGGCCGATCGCCGGTCGCACAATTGAGGAGAGCAAAATGACGGTTGAAAACAGCACCAGCGGGTTGTTGGGAGCGTTGAACCCTGCCGACGCGGGGATGGGTGGCGCGAATCCGTTCGGGTTCTCTTTTCCGTTAGGCGCCTTGCAAAATCCCTGGTTCGACTATGCCGTTGACGCCGTGCAGCGTTCGATCCTGTTCTGGGACGCGATGCGCCAACGAGGCAATATCTTTCTCGAACACCGCGCGGCGGGTGCCCCTCCGATCCTCGATTTCGATTACGATGTCGTGCTCGACGCGCGCACCTTCAAACGGCCGGCGAACTACGCCTTGCTCCGGATTCACCCCAAGCTGGGCACGACCGTCGATTCGAAGAAACGGCCGTTCATCATCGTCGATCCTCGCGCCGGCCACGGCCCCGGCGTGGGCGGGATGAAGGAGGACAGCCAGGTCGGCGTGTCGTTGCGCGCCGGCCATCCCACCTATTTCGTCATGTTCTATCCCGAGCCGATGCCGGGTCAAACTTTGGGCGATGTCGCGGCGGCGGAAGCGCGTTTCGTCGAGGAAGTCACCAAGCTCCACCCCGAAGCCCAGGGCAAACCCTGCGTGATCGGCAACTGCCAGGCCGGCTGGGCGGTGATGGCGCTGTCGGCGGTCGAGCCGGGGTTGATGGGTCCGGTCGTGGTTTGCGGCTCGCCGATGTCCTATTGGGCCGGCGTCGATGGCAAAAACCCGATGCGCTATATGGGCGGCCTGCTGGGCGGCGCCTGGATCACGTCCTTGCTGTGCGATCTCGGCGGCGGCAAGTTCGACGGCGCCAATCTGGTGGCCAACTTCGAGCGCCTGAATCCGGCCAACACGCTCTGGGCCAAGCCCTATAACCTTTATTCCAACATCGACACCGAGGTCGAGCGCTTCCTCGAATTCGAGCGGTGGTGGACCGGCTTTTTCCTGCTGACCAAGGAAGAGATGACCCAGATCGTCAACGATCTGTTCGTCGGCAACAAGCTGCAACGCGGCGGCATCCGCCTGACCGGCGGCGCGGCGCTCGATCTCAAGGACATCACCGCGCCGGTGGTGGTGTTCGCCTCGGGTGGCGACAACATTACCCCGCCCCAGCAGGCGTTGAACTGGATCGTCGATGTCTACGGCAGCGAGGAAGAAATCAAGATTCACGGCCAGACCATCGTCTACATCCTGCACCAGGACATCGGCCATCTGGGCATTTTCGTGTCCGGCAAGGTGGCGCAAAAGGAGCATTACGAAATCAACGAAGCCATCGACTTCATCGACGTGCTGCCGCCGGGTTTGTACGAGATGGTGATCGAGAAAATGCCGGAGGGCGCCGGCGACCGGCCCGAGGATCGCTATCTGTCCCGGTTCGAACCGCGCACCATCGCCGATATTCGCCAGCTCGACGACGGCCAGAAGGACGTGGAATTTTTTGCCTCCTCCAAGCTGGTCTCGGAGATCAACACCCGCTTCTACGAAGCCTTCATCGGCCCTTGGGTGCGGATGGCTGTCACCGAGCCGTTGGCCAAAGCCCTGCTCGAATGGCAGCCGCTGCGGATGCAATACCGCTTGCTATCGGATGAAAATCCCTTGATGTGGCCGCTGCGGATGCTGGCGCCGATGGTGGCGTCCCGGCGGCGGCCGGTCGCGGACGACAACCCGTTCAAGGTCGCCGAGCAGCGCGTGTCCGAAGGCGTGGTCGACCTGCTCAACCATCACCGCGACCTGCGCGACCGGATTCAGGAGATGCTGTTCAAGGCGATTTATGGACCTAAGGCCTTGGGCGGGTTCTTCTACACCGAAGAGGACTTGGAAATCGCCAAGTTCGCGCCCATCGTTCGATCCAAGCGCGAGCAAGCCGAACTCGACACCGCCATCGAGCGGGTTAAGGGCCGTATGGAAGAAGGCGGGTTCGCCGAAGGTTGGGCGCGAATCGTCGCGACCTTGATGCTGGGCGCCGGCGGTATCAACGAACGCGAGCTGGAAGCCGGCCGGAAAGCGCGAGAACAGCATCCCAAGCTCGCCAGGTTGTCGATCAACGAGCGCAAGCGCCTGTTGAAAGAGCAGTCCTACATGGTGCAACTGGACCCGGATCGGGCGATCGAATCGCTCGCCAGCCTGTTGCCCACCCTGGAAGAGCGCCGCGAGGCCTGGAACATGGCTAAGGCGATCGCTATCGGTGACGGCGTGATCGACGCCAAGCAGCAGGTGGTGCTCGACCGGCTGTCCCAGGCGCTCGAACTCAAGGCGGCCTGATCCGGCCAACATTTGTGTCCCCTTGGAGGAGAGGGGCCGGTGGGAAGCGTTGCGGCTTCCAAGACCCGGTTCCTCACCCCGAGATCCGGCCTCGTGTCCAACGCTCCGCATGACAGGGCGCAAGGGGCTAACAGATGGGCGCTGTACCTGGATCTTCCCTGCAACTGCCCGGCGTCGGCCGGGAACGACTGACGATCTATCATGAACGACATTATTGAAAACAAGACCTTCGACGAGATTCAGGTCGGCGATCAAGCCAGCTTGACGCGGGCGCTGGATCGGGAGGGCGTCGAAGCGCTGGGGATCATCACCGGCAACTTCAATCTGATCGACCTGGACCCCGGCCCGGCGGATACCTCGATGTTCGGCCAGGGCGGCGGCCAGACCGGCTGGTCGGCGGCGCTGTTCGCCTCGCTGGCCGGCACCCGTCTGCCCGGATTGGGGTCGGTGGCCCAGCACATCGACGTCCGCCTGCATCGGCCGGTGGCCATCGGCGTGCCGGTAACCGCCACCGCCACGGTCAAGGCCAAGCGGCCGGAGACCGGCACCATACTTCTCGAATGTCGGGCGGTCGATCCGACGGGCGAGGAAGTCGCGAGCGGTGTGGTCGAGGTGCTGGCACCCAAAGAGAAAATGCGGCACGAGATGTTGGACTTGCCGAAGGTGCAATTGCGCCGCGACAACCGCTATCTGGAGTTGCTCAAAGCCTGCGAGGGTTTTCCCGCCCTTGGTTGCGCGGTCGTCCATCCGTGTAGCGCCGATTCGTTGCGCGGCGCGGTCGAGGCCGCCGAACACGATTTGATCACGCCCATCCTGATCGGTCCCGAGGAAAAGATCAGGAGCCTTGCCGCCCAAGAGAATCTGGACATCTCCCGCTATCGGCTGGTGGCGGCGGAGCACAGCCACCATTCGGCCGAACTGGCGGTCGCCATGGTGCTGGCCGGCGAGGCGCAAACCCTGATGAAGGGCAGCCTGCACACCGACGAGCTGCTGGCCGAGGTGGTCAAAAAAGTGGGGGGTCTGCGCACCGAGCGGCGGATCAGCCATTGCTTCCTGCTGTCGGTGCCCACCTTTCCTCGCCCGATCATCATCACCGATGCCGCCATCAACATTCAGCCGACCCTGGAGGATAAGGTCGACATCATCCAGAACGCCATCGATCTCGCCCACGCCATCGGCATCGCGGAACCCAAGGTGGCGATCCTGTCGGCGGTGGAGACGGTCACCATCAAGATTCCCTCCACGCTGGAAGCGGGCGCGCTGTGCAAGATGGCGGATCGCGGCCAGATCGTCGGTGGAATTTTGGACGGCCCGCTGGCCTTCGACAACGCCATCGACGAACAGGCGGCGAAAACCAAGGGAATCAAATCGCCGGTGGCGGGGAAAGCCGACATTTTGGTGGTGCCCGACCTGGAAGCCGGCAACATGCTGGCCAAGCAACTGACCTTCATGGCCGGCGCCGAGGCGGCCGGCATCGTGCTCGGCGCCCGCGCGCCCATCGTGCTGACCAGCCGCGCCGACGGCCCTCAGGCCCGCCTGGCGTCCTGCGCGGTCGCCGTGCTGTTCGCCGAAGCCCTACGCAAGGGCGCGGCGTTGCTGAAAGCGGGAGGGTGAGCGCCATGGAACAAGGGATACTGGTGATTAACGCCGGCTCATCCAGCGTCAAGTTCGCCGTCTTCACCGACGGCGGCCAGCCGGAGCCGAAGCTGCTGTTCAAGGGCCAGATGGAAGGTTTGGGCAGCGATCCGAGCTTTCAGGTCAAAGATGCGACCGGCCGGAAAATCGACGAGCGGGACGAGTGGCCGCGCGGCTCGACCCTGAACCATGTCGGCGCGCTGCGCTACATTCTGGGTTGGCTGGATGACTGCGCCAGCGACGTGAAAATCGAGGCCGCCGGCCATCGGGTGGTTCATGGCGGTTTGGACTATGACCGGGCAGTCCGGCTCGACGAGGGCGTTATCGCCGATCTGGAGCAGTTGATTCCGCTGGCCCCGCTGCACCAGCCGCACAACCTGGCCGCGATCCGCGCGCTGGCCGAGGTTGCCCCGGAACTGCCGCAGGTCGCCTGCTTCGACACCGCTTTCCATCGCACCCAGCCCCGGGTGGCTCAACTGTTCGCCTTGCCCAGAGCGCTGATTGAATCCGGCGTGCGGCGTTACGGCTTCCACGGCCTGTCCTACGAGTATATCGCCCACCGCTTGCCCGAGACCTTGCCGGAAGCCCGCAAGGTGGTGGTGGCGCACCTGGGTTCGGGCGCCAGCATGTGCGCCCTACTGGATGGGCGCAGCGTCGAAAGCACGATGGGGTTCACGGCGGTGGACGGCCTGCCGATGGGGACCCGCACCGGAGCGATGGACCCCGGCGTGGTGCTGTACCTGATGCAGGATCGCGGCTACGACGCCAAGACCATCGAAAAGCTGCTGTACAAGGAATCGGGGTTGCTGGGCGTGTCGGGCGTGTCCAACGACATGCGCGATTTGCTGGAAAGCGACGATCTTCACGCCGCCGAGGCCGTCGAGCTGTTCGTCTACCACATCGGCAAGCACTTGGGCGCGCTGGCCGGCGTGCTGGAGGGGCTCGATGCGCTGGTGTTCACCGCCGGCATCGGCGAGAACGCCCCCATCGTGCGCGAGCGCGTGTGCCGGCGGGCGGAATGGCTCGGCGTCCGCTTGGACGAGGAGGCCAACCGTCGGGGCGGGCCGCGCATTTCGGCCCCCGACAGCCCGGTTCCCGTCTGGGTCATCCCGACCAACGAGGAGCTGATGATCGCCCTGCACGTCCGCGACGAATTGCGGGCGGACTAGCCGATCACCTACTTTTTCAATCAGGAGCACCTCACGATGTCTTCTCCCGTCGCGCAATACACTCCGCCCGAGGACGATCCGATCGAGAAGATCACCTCGCTCGCCCTGGAAGGCAAAAAGGCTCTTATTCTGGGCATCGCCAACGATCAATCCATCGCTTTCGGCTGCGCCCGCGCCATGCGCAAGATGGGCGCCGAGATCGCGATGACCTACCTCAACGACAAGACCAAGCAGTACACGCAGCCCTTGGCCGAAGCGCTCGACGTGCCGCCGGAACTGTACTTGCCCTGCGACGTGCGGGTCGAGGGGCAGATGGCGGGAGTGTTCGAAGCCATCCGCCAGCAATGGGGCATCCTGGACATCGCCTTGCACTCCATCGCGTTCGCCCCGCGCGACGATTTGCACGGTCGGGTGGTGGATTGCTCGCGGCAGGGGTTTCTGACCGCGATGGACGTGTCCTGCTATTCCTTCCTCGAGATGGCGCATCTGGCGGAACCGCTGATGACGAACGGCGGCACGCTCTTCACCATGACCTTTTACGGCGCCGAACGGGTGGTCGAGCACTACAACGTCATGGGGCCGGTGAAGGCCGCGCTCCAGGCGACGGCGATGTATCTCGCGGCCGAACTCGGCCCGAAAGGCATCCGAATCCACCCGATCTCGCCGGGTCCGATCAAGACCCGCGCCGCTTCCGGCATCGGGGGGTTCGACGAGTTGATGGACACCGCCGCCGAGCGGGCGCCGGAGCGAGCGCTGAGCACCATCGAGGACGTGGGGGTCGCCACCGCCTTCCTCGCCACGGATTACGCCAAGATGATCACCGGCGACGTGATGTACATCGACGGCGGCTATCACATCCTGGGCTGATCGCCTGCCGCAGTTTTCCAGAAACTTCCTACACTATATTCGACCCGGCATCAACAAGCGCCGGGCATTTCCATCCAACCCCTTGGCCTGGAGCAGAGACGAGGAACGCCGAACATGATCGACCTTCGCGACTTCGTTACTGCGGAACAACTGAAAGATGGCACTGCGGTGACGGTCAGGGCCGTTCGCCCGGACGACAAGGGCAGAATCGTCACGGCGTTTCGAGAACTCGAACCCGAGACGATCTACACCCGTTATTTCCAGCACAAAGTCGATCTGAGCGACGAGGAACTTCGGCGGGCGACCGAGGTGGATTTCGAGAGGGAAGTCGCCTTGGTGGTGACTATCGGGCAGGGGGAAGGCGAAACCATCATCGGGGGCGCGCGCTACATCGTGCATGAGGACGCCAACGGCGAAAAGGGCGCGGAAATCGCCTTCACTGTCGAAGAGGACTATCAAGGCCAAGGGATCGCGAGCAGTCTACTTCGACACCTGATCCAAATCGCCCGCGCCAAGGGGCTGGCGCGACTCGACGCTGAGGTATTGGCCAGCAACCGGTCCATGCTTGCGGTGTTTTCCAGAAGCGGACTGCCCATGAAGACGGAACGCCTGGATGACGTTGTCCTGGTGACACTGGCTTTGGGCGCGTAACCATTTTCCGATAACTCATCCAGTCCGCGCCCCTAATTCGCTTGGCAAGCGCGGTGAGAATGTTCTGGTTTGCAAGGATGCGGGATGCAAAAAGCCCCGGCGGAGTGAACGCGCTCCGCCGGGGCTCGGGGCTTATCGACTACCCGATCCTGATTACCGTCAGGCCATGATCGCCCGCAAATGCTCGCGCTGGTGCAAGCTCGCCTCGAATTCGGCGATTTCCATTTCCAGCGCGTCGCGAGCGGAAACCATCCCCAGTGGCCGGTTGTTTTCGGCTACCGGCACATGGCGGAAGCCGTGCTCGTACATCAGGTGCAGAGCGGACACAAAGGGTTGATCCGGATGGACGGTGATCGGGTTGAGGGTCATCACCTCGGCTAGCAGAGCCGTCTCGGGGTTGAGCCCCTCGGCGAGCACCCGAACCAGAGCGTCGCGCTCGGTGAAGATTCCCACCAAGTGGCTATGTTCTACCACCAGCAGGGCGCCGACCTTGGTCGTTTTCATCAACCGAGCGGCTTCCCGAACGGAAGTCTTCGGCGGGGCGGCGGTCAGCATTTTCTGGTGCTCGACCATCTTGCGAAGCGTGCGATAAGACATGGTAAGTCTCCTTTCTCAATAAAGTGGCGATTAGCGCCGTTTCTCCTCTGTTCACCGCCATCACTAGTCGTAAGGTCATGACGGTCCTACCTCCTCTTTGGTCGAGGTGCGATCTCTTTATCTTCTAGGGTGAGTATTTAATGGTTACTCCATTACATTTTTATGATTCAAAGATGAAAATTATTCACCTCTCGTGCTTAATCTGCCCCAGATCATTATTAGTTGGGTGGTTTTTATATGACTTGCCGATTCGCGATTTGTTTCATCAAGATTCTCGAATTGGATTTGATCGCGGATTGTTAGCCTACAATTTATCTTAATAATCAGATACTAATTTTATTGTTTTGTGCGTTGCAACGCGAATGTTATTGATAAAGCAAAGCGCTATTTCTGCGCTATGGAAATTTGGTCTAGGGATGCATCAACATGAATTGCCGTTTTTATTATTAAATTCCACTAATTTGATTGATCTGGCCGGCATCCGCGAAATTCGATCAATATGGAATTGCAACGATTCCCTCACTGATTTTCAGGTATGAATGATTTAGCTTTTGGCGGGTTTTATTCGAGTTGATGGGTATTTTGATATACAAGCCAATAAGTTGGATAAGTAGTAAACTGAAGGAGCATCCAATCCAAATTCCACTATTCAGGAGAATACCTTCGTGTTCGAACGGTTATGCGCCGGCAAAAATCACCTTCGTGTCCGTGCCCTGCTGGTCGGGGATCGCTTGGATCTGCGCACCCTCAAGGCCTCGGAGCAACTGGCCGCGCAGCCGCTGACCGTGCCGGTCGACGAACAGGGCTGCGCCGTGCTGTATCGCTACGGTGCGATCGTACTGCTCGGCGTTAACTCCTTAACGGAGGCCGCTTTTCTCAACCAGTTGCAACCGTTCGTGATCGAACCGGTCGCCGAAATCGAGACGGAGACGCTGGATGTCCGAGTGGGAGCCGAGAGCAAGGATGGATGGGATAAGGGTGCGCTGCTGGTACGCGAGTTGACTCTGGAGCGATTTCACGTTATCGCCGATGTTCTGGCCAAGAGCGTGGCATTGGCTGAGGACGAAAGGCGTATTTCCGCCACTTTCGATCATGTGGAACCCTTGGCCGCCAATTTGGAACAGGGCGGTGGAGGAACCTATCAGGTGCGGGTGTTGACCCGACATATCGGCAATATCCTGTTGACGCAACACCGCATGGTGGGCCGGGTCGAGGTGGGCGAAAAACCGGAAATTCTATGGGAGAAACCCGACCTAGAGGTACTTTACGTCCGACTTGAAAGCGAATACGAATTGCGAGAGCGGCAACTGGCCTTGGAGCGCAAGCTCGAGGTGATCAGTCGCACCGCCGAAACCGTGCTCGATCTGCTGCAAGCCCGGCGCAGTTTGCGGGTGGAATGGTACATCGTGATTTTGATTGTGATGGAATTATTGCTCAGCCTGTATCAGCAATTTCTCAAATAGCGGTTTCTGGTTATGTGTTGTCGCGAGTGTCCATGGCTGACCGTCTCTTTACCTTAAGCGAGGAAATTGTCAACACGGGCCTCCACGGTTCAGGCCTGCTGCTCAGCATCGCTGGAACGGGATGGTTGGTGGTCTCCGCCACTCGACGGGGAGATGCGAGACAGGTGATCGCCGTAAGCATATTTGGGGCGACCCTGATACTCGTTTAT
>JBAOII010000039.1:0-155879 GCA_037045685.1 Candidatus Competibacter sp. | reverse complement strand
GGCTAGGTTCGGCGAGGGTTCGCACGACCGGCGCCCGCACCCTACCCGACAATGCCGGCTCAGGTGCAAGAGGTAAAAGACCTTGCAGTGGCGGTACCGGGACTGATGGAAGCAGAGCAAAGTCGTCATGATCTCACCGACGTTAACCGGCCGGCCCGTTGCCGCTTCCGTTCGGTGACAGCCAGAAATCTGCGATGCCAGGTCGGCAGGAACGGCTGGCAGAAATCATCGATGCCGCAGTAGAGTCGTCTAAGTTCATGGGGGAGGGGTCTTGGAGCAGCGGGAGGGGTGGCATCCTGGAGCCTTGGCGGGTTCCGCTCCAGGGGCCACCTTCCCTTTCTTATCCGGAGTTTTATGTTAACTTATTATTTTATAATAAATAAATTACTATCGTCATCTGGCGCACGTTCTGCTATGGAGAAGATATTTCATCATGAGGAACGGTGATGAACGGCTACGATTACATTCTCCAATGGTTGAAGCGGTCTCGGCTGACCATCCCCCTGCACAATCGAAAAGGCTTGTATTGTGCGGCAAAGATCTGTCGTTCCCCGATCACTTTATCATGGAAGCTCTGGAATTCGCCCAAAGTCTCGACATCTGGGACGGCGATTTATGGGGAGATTACCCCCTTAGGTATACCTGTCCGGTCCCTTGCGTGAATCGCCCGCGCCAACAAACCCCTCGCCGGTCCCGGATTCGCCTTCGATCAGCACCGGCATCGAGAACTCCAAATACTCCCACCACGTCCGATCTTCCGGATAGTCGCTGAGCAGGACGATCCGGGCGAAGTCCTTAAACGCGACCGCCTGCGCGATGGGACCGACGCCCGCCCCGATTTCGCCCTCGGCGGCCTTGAGGTCGGCATGGCCGATCCAAGCTGACCAAGGTGGCTGCCGGCGGCGGGATTTTCTGGTTTTTCATCTCGAATCAGCCGCTTCTCCCGCTGGACGGGAAGAAGGTTAGGGTGATGGGACCGTCTTCGGTAGAATGCGCTCTGTCATCCGCCATGATTCCAGAATACCGGTTGCCGGAGAGAGATAAAACGATGGCCAGTTTTCCGTTGCTCGCGATTGTCGTCGCCATTTATTCCCTGTTCGCCTTGGCCGCGCCGGGTTGGCTGGAGGCGGTGCTGTTCGGGTTGCCGCTGCTGTCCGGCCTGACGCTGCCGTTCCGTGGCGGCGACGTGTTGCTGGTGCTGGGCCTGATCCTGTTGTGCGTCGAGGTGTACCGCGCCACCAGCAGTTCCACCGGCGCCATTCTCAACCATGTGCTGTCGCTGGTGGTGTTCATCGTCGCCCTGATCGAATTGATCGTGATGCGCCAGATGGCCAACATGACGTTCTTTTTGATCGTGCTGATGACCGCGAGCGACGTGATCGCCGGTTTTACCGTGACGATTTCATCCTCGCGGCGCGACTGGCAGCGCTCGCAATGAGGGTTTGTTCCGCTTTGGGGAAACCGGCCGGAGCCGCGTCCCGCTGATGCCCATTTCCGAATTTTCCCTGATCGACCGCTACCTTGCCGCCCAAGGGCTACAACGCGCCGACGTGGCGCTGGGCATCGGCGACGATTGCGCGCTATTGCTCCCGCCCGCCGACCAGCAGTTGGTGGTGACGCTCGATACCTTGGTGGCGGACGTGCATTTCTTCGCCGACGCCGACCCGGAAGGCGTCGGCCACAAGGCGCTGGCGGTGAATCTCAGCGATCTGGCGGCGATGGGCGCGACGCCCGCCTGGGCCACGCTGGCGCTGACCTTGCCCGAGGCCGATCAAGACTGGCTGGCGCGCTTCTGCCGGGGTCTGTTCGCGCTGGCGGACCGTTACGGCGTGCAACTGGTCGGCGGCGACACCACCCATGGCCCGACGACGGTGATCACCCTTCAGGCGCACGGTTTCGTGCCGCCGGGACAGGCATTGCGCCGCGATGGAGCAAAACCGGGCGACGGCATTTACGTCACCGGCACGCCGGGCGATGCGGGGCTGGCGCTGGCGGCGGCTTACGGCAAAACCACGGTAGGCGCGGCCTATCACGCTTACGCGCGGGCGCGACTGGAACGGCCGGAACCGCGCGTCGCGCAAGGCGTGGCGTTGCGCGGCATCGCCAGCGCCGCCATCGATGTCTCCGACGGGCTGGCGCAAGACCTTTGCCATATTCTCGAACGCAGTGGAGGCGGGGCGTTGTTGGAGGTGGAGGGTTTGCCGCTGTCCTCGGCGCTGACCGCCAGCCTCGACCGGGATGCGGCGATCATCGCCGCCCTGACCAGCGGGGACGATTACGAGCTGTGCTTCACCGTGCCGCCGGAGCGGACGGCGCAACTGGAAGGCGTGGCGACGGATTGGGATTGCTGCTGCACCCGTATCGGCATCATCACGGCGGAACCGGGTTTGCGGCTCATCCGCGCCGACGGTTCCGCCTTTCATCTGGAGCGGCTGGGTTATGACCACTTCGGCTGAGCGTCCCTGCGCCCGCGTGTTTCGCGATCCCGTCCATTTTATCGCCCTCGGCTTCGGTTCCGGCTGCGCGCCCAAGGCGCCCGGCACCTTCGGCACGCTGGCGGCGATTCCGCTCTATCTGCTGGCGCAACCGCTGCCGCTGTGGGCCTATCTGTCGCTGACCGTGGCCGGCTTCGCGCTGGGCGTCTGGATCTGCGACCGCGCCGCCCGCGATCTCGGCGTCCACGACCATCCCGCCATCGTCTGGGATGAAGTGGTTGGCTACTTCGTCACCATGATCGCCGCGCCGCCGGGCTGGCTGTGGATCGTGATCGGCTTCGCCCTGTTCCGGCTTGTTCGACATCCTCAAACCCTGGCCGATCCGGCGGGCGGATCAGCGCATCGGCGGCGGCTTCGGCATCATGTTCGACGATCTGCTCGCCGCCGGCTACGCCTGGCTGGGTTTGCAAGCCATGGCTCGCGGCGCGGCGCTACTGGACATTTCCTGATTCCCCCGTCCAGACTTCTTGTGTCCTCCCTTGGCAACCGACGGAACCCGAGACCATGAAAATCGAAACCATCGCCATTCACGGCGGCTATACGCCGGAAACGACCACCAAAGCCGTCGCCGTCCCCATCTACCAAACCACCTCCTACGCCTTCGACGATACTCAGCACGGCGCCGATCTGTTCGATTTGAAGGTGCCGGGCAACATCTACACCCGGATCATGAACCCCACCACCGCCGTGCTGGAACAGCGGGTGGCGGCGATGGAGGGCGGCGTCGGCGCGCTGGGCGTGGCCTCCGGCATGGCGGCGATCACCTACAGCCTGATGACCATCGCCGAAGTCGGCGACAACATCGTCACCACCTCGACCCTGTACGGCGGCACCTACAACCTGTTCGCCCACACCCTGCCGCGCTTCGGCATCGAGGCTCGCTTCGCCGATTATCGCGATGTGGAGGCGATGGGCCGGTTGATCGACGCCAAGACCAAAGCGGTGTTCTGCGAATCCATCGGCAATCCGGCGGCCAACGTGGTGGATTTCGGCGCGCTCGCCCAAGTCGCCCACGCCCACGGCGTGCCGCTGATCGTGGACAACACCGTGCCGACCCCGTATCTGTGCCGGCCGTTCGAGCACGGTGCCGACATCGTGGTCCACGCCCTGACCAAGTACATGGGCGGCCACGGCACCAGCATCGGCGGCGTCATCGTCGATTCCGGCCGCTTCCCCTGGGATCAGCACAAAGCCCGTTTCGCCCGGCTGAACGAGCCCGATCCGTCCTATCACGGCGTGGTCTACGTCGAGGCGCTGGGGCCGGCGGCGTTCATCGGCCGGGCGCGGGTGGTGCCCCTGCGCAACACCGGCGCGGCGATTTCGCCGTTCAACAGTTTCCTGATCCTGCAAGGGATCGAAACCTTGCCGGTGCGGATGGACCGCCACTGCGAAAACGCGGTCAAGGCCGCCGAATACCTGCGCGACCACCCCCAAGTCGTGTGGATCAAATACCCCGCCCTGGCCGATAACCCAGAAAAACCGCTGGTGGACAAGTACATGGGCGGACGCGGCTCCAGCATCCTCAGCTTTGGCATCAAGGGCGGGCGCGAGGCCGGCGCCAAGTTCATCGACGCGCTGCAACTGGTCACCCGGCTGGTCAACATCGGCGACGCCAAGTCGCTGGCCTGCCATCCGGCGACGACCACGCACCGGCAGTTGTCGCCCGACGAGTTGGCCCGAGCCGGCGTCAGCGAGGATCTGGTGCGGCTGTCGATCGGCATCGAGCACATCGACGACATCCTCGCCGATCTGGAACAGGCGCTGGCGGCGGCGAAGTAGCGGCCCTTGTTGCCAAACAATCGAGGAGACAGCACAGATGAAAGCCCGTGCAGCGGTGGCCTGGGAGCCGAAAAAGCCCCTGGTGATCGAAGAAATCGAAGTGGAAGGCCCCGAGGAAGGTGAGGTTCTGCTGAAAGTGGTGGCCACCGGCGTCTGCCACACCGACGCCTTCACCCTGTCCGGCGACGATCCAGAAGGCGCTTTTCCCTGCGTGCTCGGTCACGAAGGCGGCTGCGAGGTGGTCGAGTGCGGCCCCGGCGTCAAGGGACTCAAGCCCGGCGATCACGTCATCCCGCTCTACATCCCGGAATGCGGCGAGTGCGAGTACTGCCGCTCGACCAAAACTAACCTGTGCCAGTCCATCGCCGCCACGGTGTGGACCGGCTACATGCCCGATCACACCCGCCGTTTCTCCTGCCGGGGGACGCCGCTGTTTCACTACATGGGCTGCTCGACCTTCGCCGAATACACCGTGGTGCCGGAAATCGCCTTGGCCAAGATCAACCCCGCCGCGCCGCTGGACAAGGTCTGCCTGCTCGGCTGCGGTGTCACCACCGGCATCGGCGCGGTGCTGAACACCGCCAAGGTCGAGCCGGGTTCCACGGTGGCGGTGTTCGGTCTCGGCGGCATCGGCTTGTCGGTGATTCAGGGCGCGGTGATGGCCCAGGCCGGGCGGATCATCGCCATCGATCTCAACCCCGACAAGTTCGCCATGGCGACGGCTCTGGGCGCGACCGACACGCTGAATCCGAAGGATCTGGGCGGCGATCTGGTCGAGGCGATCAAGGAGATGACCGGCGGCGGGGTGGATTACTCCTTCGAGTGCATCGGCAATGTCGGCGTCATGCGGCAGGCGCTGGAGTGCTGCCACATGGGTTGGGGCGTGTCCACCATCATCGGCGTGGCTGGCGCCGGCCAGGAAATCCGCACCCGCCCGTTCCAACTGGTCACCGGCCGCACCTGGAAAGGGACCGCGTTCGGCGGAGTCAAGGGGCGCAGCCAGTTGCCCGGCTACGTCGAAAACTATCTCCAAGGCAAGATCGAGCTGGATCGCATGGTGACGCACACGATGCCGCTGGAAGAGATCAACACCGCCTTCGATCTGATGCACGAAGGCAAGAGCATCCGTTCCGTTATCATCTTCTAGGGGAATCGCGCCGGTGGAGCACATCGAGTCGATCAAGGAATTCGGCGGCTGGTTGAACCGCTACCGCCACCGCTCGCAAGCCTGCAATTGCGACATGAGCTTTTCGGTCTATCTGCCGCCCGCAGCGGCGACGGAAAAGGTGCCGGCGGTTTACTGGCTGTCCGGTTTGACCTGCACCGACGACAATTTCCGGGTCAAGGCCGGGGCGCAGCGCTACGCGGCGGAACTCGGGCTGGCGCTGGTCATCCCCGACACCAGCCCGCGCGGCGCCGAAGTGGCAGACGTGCCGGAGCGCTACGATCTCGGCCAGGGCGCCGGCTTCTACGTCGATGCCACCCAGGAGCCGTGGGCGCGGCATTATCGGATGTACGAGTATGTCACCCGCGAACTGCCGGACTTGGTCGAGGCGAATCTGCCCCTGACCGATGCCCGCTCCATCACCGGCCATTCGATGGGGGGGCACGGCGCGCTGATCTGCGCCCTCAGGGAACCGGGCCGCTATCGCTCGGTTTCCGCCTTCGCGCCGATCTGTCACCCGATGGCCTGCGGCTGGGGGCAAGGCTGTTTCAAAGCCTATCTGGGCAACAATCGCGAGGATTGGGTGGCCTACGATACCGTTCGGTTGATCGAAGAGGGAGCGAGCGCCATGCCCCTGTTGATCGATCAGGGCACCGCCGATGAGTTTCTCGCCCAGCAGTTGCACCCGGCCTCGCTGGAGCGGGTTTGCGCCGCCCGCAACTTTCCGCTGACCCTGCGCTGGCAGGAGGGCTACGACCACAGCTATCACTTCATCGCCACCTTCATCGGCGAACACCTCGCCTATCACGCCGAGCATCTCCGTGAAACAGGAACTGCTGAAGCTGCTGCAAAGCCTGCTGCGCGGTGAACTGAACCGCGCCCGCCGCCGCAAGGGCCGCTCGCCCTGGCTGATCGGCGGGCTGGCGGTCGCCGTGGTCGCGATCAGCTATTTCCTGCACGAACCCAAGGCGCTGCCTTCGGCCACGGCCAAGGGAGCGGAACTGGTTTGCACCGTCAAGGCGGTCTACGACGGGGACACCCTCACCGCCAGTTGCCCCGGCGGCGAGGTCAAGGTGCGGGTGTTCGGCATCGACGCGCCGGAAATGAAGCAGGAGCCGTGGGGCGACCGCTCGCGCGAGGCGCTGCGCGGCCTGTTGCCCCGGTTCGGCTCCATCGAACTGCGGGTGATGGATCGGGATCGCTACGACCGGACCGTCGCCCGAGTGGTGGTCGGCGAGCGCGATGTCGGTCTGGAAATGGTCCGGCAGGGGCGGGCGGTGGTCTACGAGCAGTACAACGACTCCCCGGTCTACCGGCAGGCCCAGGCCGAAGCCAAGCAGGCCCGGCGCGGTATCTGGGAGAAGCCGGGCGGCCAGCAGGACCCGGCCGCTTGGCGGCGGCTGAACCCGCGCTGATCCGGGTCCGGCCGGCTCTCGCCCGTGGTTGCCAATCGCTCGCATCCGGCCCCTAATCCCGCCGCCGTCCGCTGCGAGTCGGGCCGCTGTCGCTGCGAGGGCGACTGGACGCTGGCCGGCATCGAGGGGCTGGATGCGCGGCTGCGGGCCGTGCGCTGGCCGACCGGCGGCATCGAGCTGGACGGTTCCGGCATCGGTGCCATCGACACCACCGGCGCGCTACTGTTGCTCAATCTGATCGCCGAGCTGGAGCGGACCCGTGATCCAGTCCGTTTGGTCGATCTGCGCGAGGAACATCGAGCGCTGCTGGATTTGGTGCGGGAGCGCCGCGCCATCGCCGGGGCATTGGCGGCGGCGCCTGCGCCACCCGGATTTCTGGAGCGACTCGGCCGGGTGGTTTGGTATCACCTGAGCAACGGCTTGGCCTTTCTCACCTTCATCGGCGAGACGGCGGCGGCTCTGGGCCGGTTGACGCTGCACCCCGGCCGGTTTCGCTGGCGGGCGCTGTTCGGTAACGTCGAAACCGCCGGGGTCCATGCCTTGCCCATTATTGCCTTGCTGTCGTTCATGATGGGGGTGGTCATCGCCTATCAGGGCGGCCGGCAACTGGAGTTCTACGGGGCCAACATCTTCATCGTCGAACTGGTGGCGCTGACCATGCTGCGCGAGCTGGCCCCGCTGATCACCGCCATCATCGTCGCCGGTCGCACCGGTTCGTCCTACACCGCCCAAATCGGCACCATGCAGATCACCGAGGAAGTCGATGCGTTGCGCACCATCGGCATCCCGCCGATGGATTTGCTGGTGATACCCAAGCTGCTGGCGCTGACCGTCGCCCTGCCGCTGTTGACGGTGTTCGCCGACGCGCTCAGCGTGTTCGGCGGCATGGTCATGGCGCAAACGCTGCTCGATGTCAGTTTCGCCGATTTCCTGGATCGCTTGCCGAAGGTGGTGACCTTGACTTCGTTCCTGCTCGGTGTGGGCAAGGCGCCGGTGTTCGCCGCCATCATCGCGCTGGTCGGCTGCTACCAGGGGTTTCGGGTGCGCGGCGGCGCCGACAGCGTCGGCCGGCAGACCACGGTCAGCGTGGTGCAGTCGATCTTCCTGGTCATCGCCGCCGATGCGCTATTCTCGGTGGTGCTGGGCGGAGTGGGGCTGTGAGCGCGGCGGTCGATCCGGCGATGCCGGTGATCGAGATTCGCGGTCTGCGCACCGGGTTCGGGCCGGTGGTCATTCACGAGAATCTGGATCTCGGTGTTCGCCGGGGCGAGGTGGTCGCGCTGGTCGGCGGCAGCGGTTCCGGCAAGACCACCCTGTTGCGGGCGATCATCATGCTGCTGCGCCCGGTGGCCGGCTCGATCAGGCTGTTCGGCCAGGAAATCGTCGGGATCGGCGATGGCGCGGCGTTCCGGTTGCGGCGGCGGTTCGGGATGCTGTTCCAGCAGGGCGCGCTGTTCAGCTCGCTCACGGTGCGGGAAAACGTGGCGGTGCCGCTGCGCGAGCACACTCCGCTGCCCGCCCAGCAAATCGCGGAAATCGCCGACCTCAAGATCGCGCTGGCGGGGTTGCCCGCCGACGCCGGCGCCAAGCTGCCGCGCGAGTTGAGCGGCGGCATGTTGAAGCGCGCGGCGCTGGCGCGGGCGCTGGCGCTGGACCCGGCGCTGCTGTTTCTGGACGAGCCGACCGCCGGGCTGGACCCGGTCAGCGCGGGCGCGTTCGACGAGCTGGTGGTGCAGCTCAAGGAATCGCTGGGGCTGACGGTGGTGATGGTGACCCACGATCTGGACACGCTGTGGAGCGCCACCGACCGGGTGGCGTTCCTGGGCGAGAAGCGGGTGATCGGCTACGCGCCGATGCGAGAGTTGACCCGGGCCGAGCATCCGCTGATCCGGGCTTACTTCGAGGGACCGCGCGGCCGCGCGGCGGGGAGCAGGCGTGCAGAGTAAAGTGAATTACGCTCTGGTCGGGGTGTTCGTCGTCATCCTGGGCGCGTTTCTGCTGGGCGTGGTGTTCTGGCTGACGGTGGGCGGCGAGAGCAAGACCTACGACCGGTATCGGGTGTATTTTCACGAATCGGTGGCCGGCCTGAATCCCAAGGCCACGGTTCGCTATCGCGGCGTTCAGGTGGGGCAGGTGCAATCCATTCGGCTGGACCCGATCAACCCCGAACAAGTGGATGTGGTGTTGGGCATCGAGCGCGGCACGCCGATCCGCCGCGACACCATCGCCACCCTGTCCACCCGGGGACTGACCGGGGTGGCGTCGGTGGAGCTGAGCGGCGGCGGGGTGCAGTCGCCACCGCTGGAGCAGGAAGCCGGGCAGGAGTTGCCGGTGATCCAGGCCGGACCGTCGCTGGTGGCGCGGCTGGACGATGCCTTCAACAATATTCTCACCAACGTCAATGGCCTGTCGAGCCGGCTGGAGCGGCTGCTGGGCGACGAAAACCAGACCGCGTTCACCGAGATTTTGCGGAATACCAGCACCATCACCGGCGCGTTGGCCGGCCGCTCCGACAGCATCCGCCAGACGCTGACGAACGTGGATACCTTTACCGGGGAATTGGCGAGGCGCGCGGAACGGCTGGGCAAGGCGTTGGATCAGTTGGCGGCCGGTCTGGAGGGAACGGGCGAATTGAGCGGCCAGGCGCGGGCCGCCTTGGGCGATTTTCGGGCGGCCGCCCAGTCGGTGCGCAAGACCGCCGACACTTTCAACCAAACCAGCCGGGATTTGAGCGGTTTGGCCGAGGTCGGACGGCAGGAGTTGCGGCGGCTGGGGCAGAGCACGGAGCCCGAGTTGAGCGCGCTGCTGGCGCAGGCCAGCGATATGGTGGCGGCTTTGCAGCGGCTGGCCGAGCTGCTGGAGCAAAATCCCCGCGCTTTGTTGTTGGGTAAGCCCAGCGGCCGGCCGGGGCCGGGCGAAAAGTGAGCGGTTGTGTGAAAATCCCTACCCTCGGGAGCGGAGTAGCGGTTGTGAGCGGGGAGGGAGGCTGCGTGAAAGCGCCTCCAGGCATCCATACGTATACATCATAAACAGTGGGGGACGGGCATGGCAGGCGCGGTCGAAGACCGGTTGATCGTGAGCGCGGGACGATGGGTTGGGGTGTTGCTGGCAGCGATCACGCTGGCCGGCTGTCTGCTGCCGCAGGACAATTCGCCGCCGCCGCAGACTTATTTGTTGGAGGGAGGTGCCTTTTCGCCGCCGACGGCGCGGCGGTCCAGCGGCAAGACCTTGCTGGTGGCGGTGCCCAAGGCGGCGCCCGGCTTCGATTCCAACCGCATCGCCTACACCAAGGAGCCGCTCAAGCTGGATTACTACAGCAACAGCGTCTGGAGCGACACTCCGGCGAAAATGCTGCTGCCCATCATGGTGCGGGCGTTCGAGGGCACGGGCGCGTTCAAGGCGGTGATCGCGCCGCCCGCGCCGACGCTGGCCGACATGCGGGTGGATGTCGATGTGATCCGCTTGCAGCAGGAATTCATGACCCAGCCCAGCCGAGTCCGGCTGACGGCCCGAATCAAGGTGTTGAACATGAAGAGCGGGCACGTATTGGCGACGCAAGTGTTCGAGGTGTTGGAGCCGGCGCCGAGCGAGGATGCCTACGGCGCGGCGCGGGCCGCCAACGCGGCGGTGCAAAAGATACTCGGCGACATGATTCCGTTCGCGCTGCGCCATTTGGGTTGAAGCAAACAAGGCGGCCCGCGGGCCGCCTTGTTCGTTTTCGGGTCGGAACGGACTTCGGTAGACCCTCACCCCCGGTCCCTTTCCCACAGGGAGAGGGGGGCTTCGGAATAGCGACTCGCCTCAACCGCCGGCTGGCTCGACCGAGGCCGCGCCGCCGTTGGCGACCTTGCCCCGCCGCGCGCCCAGCGCGTCTCCCAGTTGATACCAGTCCACCTTGCGGGTGAGCACCATCGCCAGCGCCAGGCAGCCGAACAGGCTGACCGATCCGGCCAGCAAGGCGTGATCTTCCAGGCTGATCAGGACGTACAGCAGCCCGAACACCGCTCCGATCAACGCCCCGAAGCCGATGCCCCAGCGCGGGCTGCGCAGGACATGGGCCAAATAGTAGGCCAGTAGCGTCACGCAGCCGAGCGTGGCGATGGCGTAGGACAGGGTGAAATCGAGGTGCTCGGACAGGGCCAGCAGCAGCAGATAGAACAGCACCAGCGCCGCGCCGGCGAACCCGTACTGGAGGGGATGGATCGCCAGCCGCTTGAGGATTTCGAACAGGAAGAAAGCGACGAAGGTCAGGCCGACGAACAGCAGCCCGTATTTGATGGCGCGGTCGGTCTGCACGTAGCTGTCGGTCGGGTCCATGAAGCGCACGCCGATCAGGGTGTCGAGCGGGCGGTCGTTGCGCAAGTGCTCGAACAGTTGATGGGTCATGTTGGTGGCCAAGCGGGTGGTGGACCACGCGGCGGAGAAGCCGCTCGCGGTCACTTCGCGGGTTTCGGGCAGGAATTGACCCTGGAAGCTGGGATGCGGCCAGTTGCCCCGGACGCTGATCGCGGGTGGTGTCGCCCACCGGGGCGAGATCGAAGGTTTGGGTGCCGCGCAGGTCGAGCGCGAAGGAGAATTCGGCCGACCACGGCGCTTGCGGGTTGAGGCCGCGAATGAAGGTCTGAATGCCGTTGGGCATTTTGGGCTCGGCGGTGCCGGGCAGAAAGTCGAGGCGCTGTTCCGCCCAGACCAGCACCGGCGCCCGCATGATACCGCGCGGGTCGTTGACGCCGACGATCAAGCGCGGGTCGCCGAAGGTGATCTGTTCGTTGGGTTCCGGCTTCAGCAGGCCACCTTCGCTGGCGAAGCGGCCCTTGATGGCGATGCTGGCGCTGAACACCACGGCGTGATACAGGCTGCGCCGGATTTGTTCGGTGTTCAGAGTCGTTTGCACGTCCAGTTCGCTCGGCAGCAGATAGAGCGCGTCCGAGTAGCGTTTTTCGACCTCGATCATTTTGGTCTCGTCTTTTTCGCTGGGCTTTTGCGTCTTGACGATGCGGGTGTAGGGCACCACCAGCACCGGCCCGACCAGAGTTTGGTCGCGGGCGGTGGCGGCGGCGATGCCCGCCACGACACCATCGCGCCGCGCCGTGCGCTCGTCGATCAGGAAGCTGATTCGGGTCAGGCCGATGGCGAGGAAGACGGTGATCAGGAATATCAGAGCAATCTTGGCAAACAGGCTGTATCGCATGGCTGGGCTCCTTCGGTTGAGTGGATGGAGCAAGCCTAACCGACGCAGTTGAGGGGATGATGTGCGGACCGTGGGGGAAATGTGGGGATTGGGTGAAGGCGCGCATGTGAGATAAACTGGATCGCTATTTCTCCGAACGCCCGGCCCGGCTTGGCCCGCAAGTGCCGAATGCCGCTGGTTATTAATTCAACGAGTTGACTGTCCCGATGCGCAAGAACTTGCGACGAAGGACGGCGATCAGGCCGTTCAAGAACGCCACAGACTCGGCGGACGACGGCTTCGAATGTTTACGTAATCTGGCGGGATCCGATAATGAAAAAGACGATTGAAATTGATTGCCCTGTGGAGCTTCTGTTGGATTTGCACCTGAACGCGGAGGGTTTTGCGGAATACTTGAAGCGCCAAGCCGCTATCAGTCTGTTTAAGGAGGGTAAACTATCGTCGGGTTCGGCGGCGGCATGGCTGAATATCCCGCGTGCCGAGTTCCTTTATCTCGCCATGCAAGCAGGTGCGGTTTTGCTAGATGACTCCGCTGATGATTATAGCCGTGAAACGGCTCTGCTATGATCGTTTTTTCCAATACGACGCCATTTATCGCGCTTTCCAGCATTCGGCAATTGGATTTATTGCCGCGTTTGTTTCAACGCATTTATGTTGTCGAACAGGTGGTGGCTGAGTGTCGCGCGGGTGGGCATATCATTGTCCCTGATCTTGTTCGATTTTCTTGGATACAAGTTGTCGCTTCTACTCCGATCCAGCATTCAAGTCGGTTGCTGGAACTCGATAAAGGGGAAAAGCACACCTTGGATATGGCTTGCAAATATAGCGCGGACTGGGTGTTGATCGATGAAAAGGTTGGCCGCAATGTCGCTGAATATCTCGGATTAAAAGTTGTGGGTACATTGGGAGTTCTACTCAAAGCGAAGCAGGCTGGGTTGATTTCTTCCTTTATTCGGTGTACGGCGGAGATGCAATCCCATGGGATTTATTATCATCCGCTATTGATAAATAAGCTGGCGACCGTTGCTGGAGAAGATGCATAAGTTGCGAGGCTTCGCCGCAACCGATAAAGCTCGAATCGGCCAGGATCGTGGCGGCATTGGGATGAGTCGCGCTGATCTGATGATAATGCCGGATGATCTCTCGCGTTGGTTTGGGTGGTTTCCGCCAAGTGGTACGGTTTTTTTATGTGCTGCTCGTCTGGTGAGGTTTGAATGCGTATCGAGATGGATTCCGCAATAGAGGATGTTCGGTATGTAACTTATTAGATATGATTGAACGCCGACCGCTTGATAGGCTTCGGCTGTGCCGGCGTAACTGTTTCGCTTTGGATTGATCCGTATTTGCGCGATCCGGGCCGTTTTGATAGAATATTATTGTTACACCCCATCGTTTCTATTTACAAACAACTGGACATAATAAGGGGAATAACAATGTCTTATCTATCAGCATTTCGCCGCTCCAGACAAATCAAAACCGGCCGGCTCATCGCCCCGATCATCTGCTTTCTACCCGTATTGCTCCTCCTGCTAACCGTGCCCTTCGCCGGGGCGCAGACCCTGCCGTTGCCCACCCACGCCGCCGGTTTTTATACGGCGGGATCGGTCCAGGCCGTGGCCGTGGACGCCAGCGGGCGATTTTACATCGGCGGTTCGTTTAGCTTCGTGAACGGCGCCCCGCGCAACAATCTCGCCCGCTTCAACGCCGACGGCGCTCTGGATGCCGCCTGGAATCCGAATCCCGATGATGGGGTTTCGGCTTTGGCCGTCGTGGGCGACACGGTCTATGTGGGCGGGGGGTTCACCACCATCGGCGGGCAGGCGCGCAACAACATCGCTGCGATCAATGTGACCACCGGCGGCGCCACCGCCTGGAATCCAGACGCTAGTGGTGGGACTGGGAGTGGGGTTTCGGCCTTGGCCGTCGCGGGCGACACGGTGTATGTGGGAGGGGGCTTCAGCACCATCGGCGGGCAGACACGCAACTATATTGCCGCGCTCGACGCGACCACCGGTGCCGCCACCGCCTGGAATCCGAACGCTGGAGCTGTGGTTCGTGCCTTGGCCGTATTGGGTGGCACGGTGTATGCGGGGGGGAACTTCGCCACCATCGGCGGCCAAGCGCGCAATGGCCTCGCTGCCCTCGATGTGACCACCGGGGCCGCCACCGCCTGGAATCCGGATCCTTATCCTCCTAATTCTGGTGGGGTTTTTGCTTTGGTCGTATCGGGTGACACGGTGTATGCGGGGGGGAACTTTGCCACCATCGGCGGCCAGGCGCGCAATGGCCTCGCTGCCCTCGATGCGGCCACCGGGGCCGCCACCGCTTGGAATCCGAATCCTTATCCTCCTTATTCTGGTAGGGTTTATGCCTTGGCCGTATCGGGCGACACGGTGTATGTGGGCGGGGAGTTCACCGCCATCGGCGGAGAGGCGCGCAATCGCCTCGCCGCGCTCGACGCGACCACCGGTGCCGCCACCGCTTGGAATCCGAACTCTGATTATGGAGTTTCGACCTTGGCCGTATCGGGCAACGCAGTGTATGTGGGCGGGTCCTTCAGCACCATCGGCGGAGCCACTCACTTGGGCGCCGCCGCGATATCAACCACGGGCGAGGTCGCTTCCACGCCTTACGACGCGCAATTTCCCGGCTTCGTTTCCGCCGTGGTGGTGGATGGCAGCGGGCGGGTGGTGGTGGGAGGACACTTCCAGCAAGCGGGTTCCTTGAATCGCTCCAACATCGCCCGTTTCAACGCCGACGGCACTCTGGATACCGCTTGGAATCCGAACCCTGATGGAGATATAGTTTATGCCTTGGCCGTATCGGGCGACACGGTGTACGTGGGGGGGTATTTCACCACCATCGGCGGGCAAGCACGCAATCATATCGCCGCGTTCGATGCCAAGACGGGGGCCGCCACAGCCTGGAATCCGAATGCCAGTGATTGGGTTCAATCCTTGGTCGTCGCGGGCGACACGGTGTATGTGGGAGGGGGCTTCACCGCTATCGGCGGGCAGGCACGCAACTATATTGCCGCTCTCGATGCGACCACCGGCACCGCCACTGCCTGGAACCCGAACGCTGGATCTATGGTTCGTGCCTTGGCCGTATCGGGCGGCACGGTGTATGCGGGGGGATACTTCACCACCATCGGCGGGCAGGCGCGCAGTTTCCTCGCCGCGCTCGACGCAACCACCGGGGCCGCCACCGCTTGGAATCCGAACACTCATGGTTGGGTTGGGGCTTTAGCCGTATCGGGCGACACAGTGTATGCGGGGGGGAACTTCACCACCATCGGCGGGCAGGCGCGCAGTTTCCTCGCCGCGCTCGACGCAACCACCGGGGCCGCCACCGCTTGGAATCCGAGCGTTGGTGGAGGAGGGTTTTGGAGTGGTGTTGGTGTCTTAGCGGTCGCGGGCGACACGGTCTATGTGGGCGGGGGGTTCACCACCATCGGCGGGCAGGCGCGCAACAAAATCGCCGCGATCAATGCGACCACCGGCACCGCCACCGCTTGGAATCCGAGCGCTAGTGGAAGAGAGCTTTGGAGTGGTTTTGGTGCCTTAGCGGTCGCGGGCGACACGGTCTATGCAGGGGGGGATTTCGCCCAGATCAGCGGCGTGCCCCGCGCCGGCTTCGCCGCCTTGCCCGCCGACGGAACCCCGTCCCCCACCCTCACCACCCTGAGCAGCGCCCCCAACCCCGCATCGTTCGGCCAACCGATCCTCTTGACCGCCACCGTGACCGGCCAGAACCCCACCGGCGCGGTCGCCTTCACCGCCGACGGCTGGATCGGCTGCCGCGCGGCTGCCCTCATCAGCGGCAGTGCCCGATGCGTCGCCGGCCTGAGCGTCGGGAGCCACGCCATCGGTGCCGCCTACGGCGGCGATGCCAACAACAATCCCTCCGCCGCCACCCCGCTGACCCAGACCGTGCGGAACGCCTTCACCGGCGCCAGCCCCAGCGGCCAAGGCGACGTCGGCGCCGAATTCAGCGGCGGCGGGGAGAATTGCCATCTGACCCAGGCCGCCTTGGTCGATCCGCCCGCCGCACCGCCGCCCGGCTACAGCTTCCCGCACGGCCTGCTGCGCTTCACGCTGGACGGCGCCTGCACCGGCCCGGTCACCGTCCGGGTCACCTATCCCGCCGCCCTGCCGGCCGGCGCGACCTTCTGGAAATACGGCCGAACCGCCGCCGACCCGACCCCACATTGGTACACGCTCCCGGCCGCTCTCGCCGGCGCCAGCGCCACCTTCGCCCTGACCGACGGCGGTTTGGGCGACGACGACTTGGCCGTCAACGGCAGCATCACCGACGACGGCGGGGTCGGCGTTCCGATCACGGAAATCCCCACCCTGACCGAATGGCTGGCGCTGTTGCTGGCCGCGCTGCTGCTCGGATTCGGCGGCTGGCGGCTGCGGCAGAACCGGTCGCTCTAATGCCATCAATTCCCGGCCCGCTTCTTGGGCGGGCTGGGATATCCCTCACCCGCAAGAGGTGAGTGGAATGAGTGTTGGTAACCCCAAACTTTTATCCGGCAGCCGGCAACATGAACCGGGCAACCACCCCGACCGCCGCCCCGTCCGGTCCCGCCCAATTGTCCACGCTGATCGTACCGCCGTGCAGTTGCGCGACTTCCTTGACGAACGCCAGCCCCAGGCCGGTGCTTTTGCGGCCGGTATCAGGACGCGGCAGGGAAAAGAACCGCTCGAATAGCCGATCGCGGGCGTAATCCGGAATCGGGTCGCCGGTATTGCTCACCGCCAGCCGCCACGCATCGCCGTCCCGTTCCGCGCCGAGGGTGACGACACCCCGAACCGGCGTGAAGTCCAGCGCGTTGTCGAGCAGGTTGCCGATGGCCTGGACGATCAGGAACGGCTCGCCGAGCACCGCCGCATCGTCCGGCAGGGTGCATTCGACGCGAAATTCCTTTCGGGCGATAGCCGGTGCGCGGGAAGCCAGCAATTCCTCCACCACCGGCTTGAGGGCGACCGGCCGCCGCTCGTTCAGCTCCCGCCGCTGCTCGACGGTCGCCAGGGCCAGCAGGCGTTCCACCAGTTGCCTAAGCCGCTCCGCCTCCCCGGCGACCAGCGCGGCGAAGCGCTCCCGCTGTGGCGCGGGCAAATCGCCCTGCAACAGCTCGGCCGCCCCGGCAATCGCCGCCAGCGGACTTTTCATCTCGTGCGTCAGAGTGTGGACGTAGCGCTCCACATAATCCCGGCCTTCCAAGCGGTCCCGCATCGTCTCCACCGCCTCGGCCAGCGCCCGCAGTTCCGGCCCGCCCGTCTTCGGGGCGATGCCGCGCCGACCTTCCGCCGCCGCGCGGGCGTAGGCGGCGAGCCGGTTGATGGAACGGGCCAGCGACCAGGAAAAGGCCAGCCCAACCGCCAGCGACGCCACCACCAACACCGCCGCGATCCGGCGCAATTTGATTTCGGCCCGGTCGATGTAGGGCTGCACGCTGGACGAAGGCTTGCCGACGGTCAGGGTCCCGATGATCCGCTCGCCGTCCCGGATCGGCGCCGCCACGTACATCACCGAGGTCCGCTCGTCGTTCAGATCGACGCGGGTGGTGCGGGCGCCGTACTGGCCGCGCAGAGTCAGGTACACGTCGTTCCAGCACGAAAAGTCCCGGCCCAGATCCAGATTGAACGAATCGAAGATCACGATGCCCCGCGCGTCGGTGATGTAAACGCGGTGATCGAGACTGGTCTTGACGATGTCCCAGACGCGAGCGTTCGGGATGCGGCGGGCGTATTCCTCCAGCCGGGCTCTGAAACCGGCCGTCAGCGATGCTGCCGTTCAGCACGTCGTCGCGGACCAGCACGGCCAGCAGATTGGCGGTGTCGATCAGGGTTTCTTCCGCCGACTGGCGAAAGGCCGGCTTCAGCTCGTTGCCCAGAATGTTGAGAGAGAAATACACCCCGATTCCGACGATGAGGAAATAGCCCAGAAACAGTTTGAGGCCGAGGCGCATGGCGGGGACCAGTCAGGGCCGGTCGCCGATCCGGGCCGAATAGCCCAAGCCGCGATGGGTGCGGATCGGATCGAGTTTCGGGTCGATGTCCCGCAACTTGGCGCGCAGGGCCTTGATGTGGGTGTCCACGCTGCGCTCGAAGCTGGCGACGGGATCGGGCCAAGCCCGGTCCATCAGTTGCGCCCGCGAAAACACCCGTTCCGGCTGGGCCAGCAGGGTCTTGAGAATCAGATATTCGTAGCGGGTCAGATCCAGCGGTCGGCCGCGAAACCGGATGGTGGCGCGATCTTCGTCGATCTCGAACCAAGCGCCCTCGGCCGGCGGGCTGGTCGCCGCTTCTTCCGCGGCGGAGTTGAGCCGGATGGTGCGTTTGAGGATGGCCTTGACCCGAGCGGCCAGCTCGCGCGGGCTGAACGGCTTGCTGATGTAGTCGTCCGCGCCCAGCTCCAGGCCCAGCACCCGGTCGAGTTCGGCGTTCCTGGCCGACAGGATCGCCACCGGCACTTCTGAAGTGCGGCGTACCCGCTTGAGCAGTTCCAGGCCGGAACCGTCGGGCAGTCCGATGTCGAGCACGATCAGATCGTGAGGAATGGCCGCCAGTTCGGCCTCAGCCTCGCGGGCCAGGGTGCGCCAAGTGATCTGGAATCCTTCGCTCGCCAGCGCGAACTCGACGATTTCGGCGATGGACGGCTCGTCCTCGACCAGCAGGATGCGGATAGTCATGGTGGCGTATGGGTCGCAAGACAGAATTTGGATGTCGTGAGTGACTGGAATTGTAATGGGGATGCCGCCGCGCGCAACGAACAGGTGTAGGGCTGTAAAAATGGCGCTATTATTCGGAGCGTGACGAGTTTGGGCGGAATTCTCCGGCGCCTTGCGCGGGACGCTCGCCTCCCCGCGAGCCCGCCCGACGCGACCGTCGGGCATTTTCAAATTGGCCCGCCTGTCGTTGCTCGCACTGAAAAACTCCTCATTAAGGAGTATCTTTAAGGGGAAGCTTCGAGTCGCTCGGTGCGCTGCCGCCGGCTCGGAGTGGGAAAGCCGCCGGTCCGCCGTGGCCGGGGGCAACATCCAAGCCAATCCCGCCGCGACCTTGCTCGCAGGGCGGTGGAATGGAGACAGGTCCATGCCGACCAGGACATTACTCCGACTAACCCTCTTGGCCGGGCTGGTGGCGCCGCTGTGCGCCTTCGCCCTGGGCGTCGGTCCGCTCGCCGTGCGTTCGGCTCTCAATCAGAACTTCGAGGCCGAGATTCCCCTGATCGTCAACAATCCCGGCGAGCTGACCGGTTTGACCGTGCGGGTTCCTCTCCAGCAGGATTTCGACCGGGCCGGAATCGAGCGATTGGCGTTTCTATCGAAGCTGCGTTTCTCGGTCGAAACGCCGTCCGGGGGGCCAAACCTCATTAAAATCAGTTCCGTCGAGCCGATTCGCGAGCCGAACTTCAACCTGTTGCTGGAGTTGGTCTGGTCGCGCGGGCGGTTGATTCGGGAATTCGCGGTCCAGGTCGACCCGGAGCTGTACGTCAACCGCCGGCAGCCGCCACCGCCGCTCCGTCCGGCCGTGGTTCCCCCGCCGGTCGCCGCCCCCGTCGCCGCCGCGCCGCGTCCGGCGCTCGAACTGCCGCCGGCTCCATCGGTCAGTTTCGAGGGCGCCTCGACTTATGGTCCGATCCGCCCCGGCGAAACCCTCATGGCGGTCGCGAGCCGGGTTCGGCCATCGGCCGGCGTCAGTTTGCCGCAAATGATGTCGATTTTGCTGGCCGGCAATGCGGGGGCGTTCGCCAACGGCAATCCCAACGCCCTGCGCACGGGCGCTACGCTCAAGGTGCCGACCGCGCAAGCCCTGGGCGTGCAAGGCGCCCCCACGTCGCCGCCGTCCACTCCAGAAGTCGCCGCGACGACCTCGCCCGCGCCCGGACCCTCGGTGACGGTTCCGCCGTCCCTGCCAGCCTTGCCGCCGGTCGCGGTTCCCCCCGTGGCGGTCGCGCCGCCGCCGGTCGCGGTTCCCCCCGTGGCGGTCGCGCCGCCGCCGGTCGCGGTTCCCCCGCCGGTCGCGGTTTCCCCCGTGGCGGTACCACCCACGACGGCGGCCCCTTCGATATTATCGCCGGCCGAGCAACCACGGGAAATCGTTCCCCAAGCCAGTATTCCTCGGCCGGAAGCATCGCCCGCGCCCGCCGCCGCCACTCCGCCGCCGGCGGAAGCCCCGCCGCCCGCCGCCGCTCAGCCGAAGCCGGAGCCGGTCCGCCCGGTTGCTCCTCCTAAGCCAGCCCCGCAACCCGTGGTGGAAACCGAGTCGAGCTGGATGGCTAATCCGGTGGTGTGGATCGCCGTCGCTCTGATTTTGCTGGCAATCGCCTCGATTATCCTGTTGCCCTTGCTGCGCAGGCCCGCCCGTCCCAAGCCGGTGGCGAAGCCGGTTGGCGCACCGGCGGAGCCGTCGCGGGCACCTGCCGCCGCCGAGCCGGAAGACACGTCATCGACCCAGGTTCAAGTGCGCGAGGCCAGCCTCACCCGGCCCTTGCTGTCCCCCGCCGGTTCGCCGGCCTCGCCAGCCGAGGCGACCAGGGCCGGCGCCGCTGCGGTCGCCGCCATGGCGGCGGCTCCGGCACCGGCGATTCCACCGCAGCCCAAGTCGGTTACCGAGCTGCTAAAAGACATCGATTTTGGCGTTGGCGAGCGACCGGCGTTCGGCGGTAGAAGCGCTCCCCCGCCCGCGCTGAACCTCGAACGCCTGCCCGACGCCGAGCCGGCCACGGCGTCGGCGACCCGCAAGCCAACCGGCCCCCTGGCTCCCGAGCCGCCCACCGAACCGGATCTGAAAAAAGCGCCCCCGCAAACGGAACTGCCGTCCGAATTGCGCCTGGATGGCTTCGATTTCGATTTCGGCGATCTCGGCCTGCAACAAACCGGCTCGCAGTCGGTCGATCTGCCGCCCCTGGAAATGAAGCCGGCCGCGTCCGGCAATCGCTTTGCCGGTGGTCTGCCGCCAGGGATCGACAGGCCCGAGCCGGCGACCGAACCCGCCTCGATCTCGACGATTTCGGCCATCTTGTCCGCGCAGTCCTTGGCGGACGCGGAACGGACGGCGCCACCGACGCAACCGCCGCCCTCGGCCGCCGATCACCGGTTCGATTTCTCGGATGTCACCCAAGAGCTGGCCAAGCATGGCGACGAGACGTCGCTGCGGCTGATCGACGATTTGCCCGATTTCAACAACCAAACGCTCGATCTCGGCAAGATGAGGGCCGCGTCCGTGGACGCGGGCGGCGACGCGGCGGCCGATTACGTGGAAACCAAGCTGGATCTGGCGACGGCCTACTTGGACATGGGCGATCAGGTCGGTGCGCGCGGGCTGTTGGACGAGGTGCTGTCGGAGGGTAACGACTCTCAAAAACAGCGAGCCGCCGAGTTGCTCAAGAAGGTGGCCGGTTGATCGCTTGGTCGGCGACCTGACGCGAGTGCAATAAAACCCCCCTCCCGGTGCGCATCGGGAGGGGGGTTTATCGTTAGCGCAAGCGGCCGGTCGCGACCGTGTCGGCCAAGGCGAGCGCTTGGTCGGCGGCGCCTCTTTGCACGAGGCGGTCGATCGTGCCGGCGGGCAGCCACACCATGGTGCCGGCGGGTAGCGGAACCCGCCCTTGCTGGGCGGCGTTGCTCCAGGCGTTGTTCAGGCTGTTCAGCTCCCACGCATTGACTTCGTAGTAGCTGGTCAGGGTCGAGGTGTTCACCGTCTGCCGCAGCCGCACCCGATCCAGGTTGAGCGGTTGCTCGAAGCTGACCCCTTCCGGGAAGAACCGCTGCGGGTTGCGGGCGATATCGCGGGCCGCCAGAAATTCGGCGTAGAAATTGCGCGACGCGAAGCCGAAGCCGGGTCCCGAATAGTTGCGCACGATGGCGACGAAATCCGTGCCGTATGCATCGCGCGCCTGCTTCATGCCGCCGACGCCGTGATTGTAGGAGGTCAGCGCCAGCGGCCAGCTTTGCAGGTTGCTGTGGGCGTTGCGCAGATAGCGGGCCGCGCCCTGCGCCGCGGCCACGGGATCGCGCCGCTCGTCCACGGCCGCGTTGAGCATCCCGAAGTGCCGCGCGGTGCCGGGCATGAACTGCCACATGCCCACCGCGCCGGCCGAGGAGGCGGCGTGGTTCTGGAACGACGATTCGACGTGGGGCAAATAGGCGAGATCCTCGGGCAGGCCAGCCTCGCGGAACACGCTGCGGAAAGCCGCATCGTAGCGACCGCTGATTTCGAGACCGCGCTTGAAGCGCTCGCGCATGCCGCGCTGGCTGCGCAGCCGGTCGCTGGCGCCGAACAGGGCGCCGGAGCCGCCGCCGCTGGTCTTGATGCGGTTGGCCAGGGCTTGTTCGGCCGGCGTCAGCGGGGCGTTGGCCGCAGTCTTGTACTCGACCTGACGCAGCAGATCGCGCAGGGTTTCGAGGTGGCCCTTGACGAAATCCTTTTGCTCGGCGGTCTGGCTTTCGCCGATCGGGCCGGGCAAGGTGAGAACCCCGTAGACGATGTCGAGGTGGCGGTCGTCGTGCAGCGCCACCTGATGGCGGCCCCAGGTGGCGTAAACCTGGCGCCAGAACGCGATCTGCGGCTGGAGTTCCGGCGGCGCCGGAAAAGCGGCGTCGGAGAATGTGGTATAGGGCGGAAGTTTGACGGTCGGCGGCGCCGGTTCGGTGGCGCAGGCGGCCAGCACCAGCGTCGTCAAAAGTGTCAGCAATCCGCGCGTTCTGGGTCGCATCGACGGTTACTCCCGGGTGGTGTCGTGTCGGAATCGTGGAGGGTGGATGAAACGTTGAGAAAATCGGGCCTTTACGGGGCCAGTACGCCTGAAAAATTCAATGCCCAGCGGCCATCGCCGCCCGGTGGTCCCAACAGGCTCATCGCCTGGCGCAAAGCCGGGTTGCCGGCGTCGCGGATCGCGGCTTGGCCGTTGAAGCGATAGCGCCCGTCGGGCAGCACGTTGAGCGCGCCTTCCAGCGCCAGGGGCCCATTATTGTCTTTGACTTGGCCTCGAACCCCTTCCGCGCCCGCCGAGTCGAGCTGGACCACGTAATCGCCGAGGTTCAGGGGCGGACCGAAGGTGGCGCGCAAATTTTGCAAGCGGATCGCGCCGCGCGCCGCCAGCGGCCGGCCGGCCGGACTGAGCGCCAGCTCGCGCAGATCGATTTCCGCCAGCCCGTCCAGCGGCGGTTTCGCCGACCCGGCCAAGTTGCCGAGCTTGGCCAGCGGCAGGCGGCCGGCCAGATCCCGGACGGTGGTTTGCCGGCTCAGGCCGAGCGCGGCGTTTCCGGTCAGCTTGATCTCGGGATCGTCGGTTTTCAGGTCGAACTCCAGCCGTCCCGCGAACAGGGCCAGCGGGCGCCAGCGCCAAGTCAGCCGCTCGACGCGGACGCCGCGCCAGCTCGCGCCCAGCATCGCGCCATCGGTCGCGGTCCCTTCCGCCGCCTGCGCGCTGAAACCGGCCAGCCGCGCACCGATTTGATCGGTCAGCAGGGTGGCGGGCGCCGACAGCAGCAAAAACAGCAGGAATGCCGCTAGCCCCAACAGCCCGTAGCCCAAGCCGCGCTTCATGGGCGGCCGCCCACGACCAGGCGGGTGTTGACCAGTCCGGGGGTCTCCGTGCGATCCACGCTCAAGCTGACGATGGTCATGCGGTGTTCGTGCTCCAGCGCCCCCAGCCAGGGAACGAGCTTGTCGAACTCGACCGCGTCCAGTTGAGCGCTGAGTTTGTCGTCCCCTTGCGGGGCGATCCGCTTCAGGGCGGGACCCAGCCCCGCCGCCCGCGCGGTTTGGTCCACCAGGGTGAGCAGCGAGCGGTCGTCGCCGGCGGCTTGGGCGGCGCCGGCGCCGTTCAAGCGTTTGACTTCCTGGGCCGCTTGCCGCATCCAGGCCAAGCTGGCGCGTTGCTCCGCGACGCTTTGCCGCAGCCGGCGACCGCCGGCTTGGAACGGTTCCCACACCAGAGCGTAGAGCAGCAGCGCCAAGGTTGCCGCCGCTCCGCCCGCGACCAGGGCGCGCTCGCGGGTGCTGAGGGATTCCCACCAAGCTTTCACGACGCCGCCCTCTTCAAAGTGACCTTGCTTTCCGCCTGCCCTTCCCGCTGGGTGGTGCGGATATCGGCTTGCAGGCCGGTCTGCTGGTTGAGCTGTTGCCGGAGCTGGTCCAGCACCGCCGGGCTACCGCCTTGCAGGGATAAATCCAGTTGGCCGTCGCGATAGCTGAAACCGCGCAGGACGACATCCGGAAAATTGGCGAGCGGTTGTCCGCCCCGATTCAGCAGATCGAGCAGGGCGCCGCCGCCGGTCCCGCTCGGGCGCAGCTCCCGCAGGCGGGCTTCCAACTGTACCTTGGGGTTCACGATGCGGGTCGAGCCGGGCACGGCGTCCTTGTAAACCCGCTCCATCTCGGCTCCCAGCGCCACCAGTTCCCGCTCCAACCGCCAGCGCTCGTAGAGGGAGGCGCCGCCCTGTACCAGCACCCACAGTCCCGCCAGCGCCGCCGCCGCCCGCCAAGGCCGCAGCCAGCGCCCCCACTGGGTTTGCCGGCCGTGGGGTCCCTGCAGCAAGTTGAGGGTGGCGCCCGGCTGGTAAGTCGCCGCGTACAGTTGGAGGGGTTCGGCCGGGCCGGTTTCGATCTCGCGATCCAGTTCGGCGACGGCGGCTTCGGAAAAATCGCCGGCGGTTCCCCAAAGGCGCAGGCGGCGCGGTTTATCGTCGCCGGCCTCGGCCAAGGCTTGCGCCAGCAGCAAGCCCAGCGTCTCCCGTTCGGCGGTGAAGCCGTCCCAGCGGCCGAGGCGGACCACCGCCCGCCGATTTTCCAGCAGCACGCTCCAGTCGCCGTCCTGCCAGGGCAACAGCAAAGGTTCCGGGACGACGACGGCCGGGGTCAACCCGCTTTGGGCGCAGGTTTCCAGCCAGGCGCGCAAGGTGGCGTGGCCGACTACCGCCACCGGCAGCCGGTCGCCATCCGGGACGCTGCCCAACACGAAGTGCAGGGCCTCGATGTCCTCGACCACTTGGTCTTCGAGGGCGTAGGGGACCGCTCGCGCCCAGGTGGATCGCTTGCGGCTGGGCACGACGGTCGGGTGCAGAAGGACCGTTTCGCCCGGCGCGACCAGGATTTGCCGCGCGCCGGCGGCGTCCGCCGCCAACTCGGGCAAGGGGCCGCGCCGGACGCCGCCATCGGGGCGCCGCCATTCGGCCTCGTCGAGGGAAAGCAATCGAAAAAAAACCAGTTGGGCCGGCAAGGTCGTCTTATTCCTGGTTGCCAAAACCGCGCCGCAGGACGCGGACGCCGTTCTCGTCACGATACAAAATACTGTATAACATCGCGCGCCCGTCGCCCACCCTCGCTTCGACCCGCAACAAAAAATGCTGGCTGGCGACGCTGAGTTGAGCTTTCAGTTGCGCGTCCACGGTCAGTTTCGCCGCGTTCAGAAAGTCGTCCACGTTGTCGTAGCCGTCGGCCGGCGCGTTTTCCAGCAGCTCTTCCAGCTCCTTCGGGTCTTTCCCTTCGACCAGCGCCGCCAGCACCCGCGCCGGGGCCGTGTTGACGTTCAGCGGGGTGTCGGGCGGCAGGGCGCAGACCAGCGGCGCCAGCTTGTCGTAAGCCTCCGGTTCCATGCCCTTGATCAGCCGCAGTTCTGACACGCTGGTCATGGGGCGGTTGGCGGCCAGATAAGGCGGATTCTGGACGTTGTAGTCGCTGTCCTCGGCGCCGTCGGGGAACAGCGGGTCCTGATCGGGATCGATCCAATCGGCGATGGCTTGGGCCAGCTCCGGCTTCAGTTCGAGGCTGGCCAGCAGGCGTTGCAGGATCTGGAATTGCGCTTGGTTCAGGTGGGCTTTGCCGGATTGCGCCCCGGCCGAATCCCCGGCGCCCGTGGAGTCGGCCGGCTTCGGCTTGGCTGCGGGCCGGTTCGGCTTTTCGATCTCCTCTTCCCCCGCTTCCCGCTCTTGCTCGGCTTGCTCCCCCCCTTCTTCGGACGGGGTTTTGGGGTCGGCGTCGCCGCCATCGGGCGCGGTGGCCGAGGCTGCCGCTGGCTGCCAGAGGTTGTTGAGATTGAAGCGGCCTTGCAGGTCGCGCAGGCTGCCTTTGATCGCGCCGCCCTCGATCGGAAAAGCCGGCAGCGGGCTGGCCCATTCCTCGCCGGGGTGATCGGTTTCGTTTTGCTCGCGGTCGCGCGCCAAAATCAGCGTGGCCCGCTGTTCGGCGCCGAGCGCGTACAAACGGGCTTGCTGCTGGTGTTGGAGCACGGTGCTCCGGCGCGTGGCGATTTGCTGCAAGGCCGCCAGACTGGTCGCGGTGACGCTGGCCAGAAACACGATCAGCAGCACGGTGATCAGGGCGACGCCGGCTTGGCGGCGACCGGCCGGCGCAAAACTCGCCCTCGGCCCGGCCGAACCCGGCGCGGCATCAGCCGGGCAGGGGCAACAAACGGGTGATTTCACCCCAATCCTCCAGGATCAAAACGATCTCCACCGCGCGGGGCAGGGCATCGAGGCCTTTCTTTTTCTCGGCCTCGTCGCTGGCGGGCGGCGGCCAGTCGGTGCGCCAACCCTTTTCCTCGCCTTCCAGGAACCGCGCCCGGAATTCCCGCACCCGCTCCAGCAGCAGCGTTTCGCGCGGTTCGACCAAACCGCCCCGGTCGAGCACGCCCCAGTGCAGCCGCCACAGGCGGCCGTCCCGCAGCCGGTAGGCGACCCGCTGCAAGTTGGCGCGGGGTTGGCCGAGCGGGTTGTCCCAGCCGGCGCGAGTCAGGGTCAGCCGGTCGCCGGCGAGTTCGCCGCCGAGCAGGGCGGCCTGGGGCTCGCCGTACTCGTCGCGGACGCCGCGCGGGACGGCCTGCCCGATATCCTGCTCCAACCGGAAAACCGCCATTTGCACCGCCGCCAGCCGCCGGTTTTGCTCCTCCACGGCGGCGCGGGTGAACAGCACGTTGCGCAGGCCGCCGTAGGCGGCGATCGACATGATGGCGAACACGGTCAGGGCGACCAGCAGTTCCAGCAAGGTGAAGCCGCGCGCTCGGCCGTTCATGGCGAAGGCGACCGGGTTTTGGGGGTCGGGGTTCCAGGCGTTCGGGGCCGCGATGGCTGCGATTTCGACGGGGAACCCGGGGCGGACGGGTCGGCGGCGGGCTCGTCGGGAGGCGGGCGACCCTTGAAGGCCACCAGGGCGCTCAGCGCCGGGCCACCCTCGTAAGCGCGCACCGTGACGTCCAGGCGCGACAGATCGGGATCGTCGGTCTTTTGGAATCTCGCTTCCCAGCGCCAGTTGCGGCTGGCCATTTCGGTGTTCCCCTTGCGCGAACCTTCGGCGGGCCAGGGTTTGGCGTCCAGCAACAGCTCGTTGACCTTGTTGAGCGCGGCCCACCCGGCGAAGGTCTGGTCGCGCAAATAACCGACGCTGTTGATACTCTGGGTGGCGACGCCGATGATCGCGCCCATGGCGATGGCCAGCACCGCCAAAGCCACCAGCACCTCCAGCAGGGTGAATCCCGCCGGGCGCCGTTTCATCGCTCGACCGCGCCCACGGTCAGCCGGCCCAGCGCGTCACCGGCCACCCGGTGGAGGGGGGAGTCCGGTCCCCGCTCCTCGGCGAGGCCGAACACGGCGACGAATTCGGTCGCCTCGCCGCTGGCCAGCAGCACCACCTGCGGCTGCTTTCCGGGGTTTTTCAGAGGGGCCGGCCGGCCTTCGATCCACAGGCCCAGCGCGATCTCGTCGGGCAGTTGGTGTTGGATCAGGGTGTCGGCGGCGGCGGGCGGCTGCCACGCGCCCTTTTCGTCCTGGCGCAATATGGCGTAGCCGGCGCCGCTGAAGCGGATGCCGCGCGGTTCACCGCTCAGGATGGCTTCCTGCTGGTGCAGTTGCACCAGCGCCGCCAGCCGCTGAGCTTCTTCCGCCAGCCGCTCCTTGGGGCCGCCACCGACCGACAGCAGGGCAAAACTGGAGAGGATGCCGATCAACACCAGCACCACCATGATTTCCAGCAGGGTGAAGCCGCGCGCCGGAGCGGTCATCTCGGTGCTTCGGTAGCGGGCGGCTAGTCGTCCAGGTTCCAGTTACCGATGTCGGCGTCCACGCCTTCGCCGCCCGGCTGGCCGTCGGCGCCCAGCGAATAGATGTCGACCTCGCCGTGCTGGCCGGGGCTGAGGTATTGGTAGGGCTTGCTCCAGGGGTCCTTGGGCAGCTTGTCCAGATAGCCGCCTTCCTGCCAGCGCGCCGCGCCCGCCGGCTTTTGCACCAGCGCCTCCAGGCCCTGTTCGGTGGTCGGGTAGCGGAAGTTGTGCAGGCGATAGAGGTCCAGTTGATTCTTGATGACCCGGATATCCTGCTTGGCCTTGACCGCCCGGGCCTTGTCCGGATTGTCCATGATGCGCGGCACCACCACAGCCGCCAGAATGCTGAGAATCACGACCACGACCATCACTTCGATCAGGGTGAAGCCGATCTGGCGGATCGGTTGGCGGTTCCGCCGTGGCCGGCGGATGGCGAGAAGGGCTGTCAGCATCGCGAACCTCCAAAATCCAGGGATCGGGCAGCCGGGTCGCGACGGCGCGGCCCGTTCAAGCGCGGCCCAGCCGGTACAGCGCGATTTCGCCCAGCAGGTTCGGCCACAGGCGCGGCCCGAGCCGGGGACGGTGGGCGTGATCCAGCACCGTGCGCTGCAAGATGTCGATCCGTTTGCGCCGGCACAGTTCCTCGAAATCGCGGAGGGTGAACAAGTGGACGTTGGGCGTATCGTACCACTGATAGGGCAGAGTTTTGACCACCGGCATCAGGCCTTGCAAGGCGATTTGCACCCGGCAGCGCCAGAAGCCGAAATTGGGGAAGGTCACGATGCCCTGCCGGCCCACCCGCAGCATTTCGTCCAGCAGCGGTTCGGTGTGCCGCACCGCTTGCAGGGTCTGGGTCATGATCACGTAATCGAAACTGCCGTCGCCGAAATCGGCCAGCCCCGCCTCCAGATCGGCGTGAATGACGTTGACCCCGGTTTGGATACACTTGAGGATATTGGCGGTATCGATTTCCAGGCCATAACCGCCCACTTGCCGGTGCGCGCGCAGATACGCCAGCAGCGCGCCGTCGCCGCAGCCCAAATCCAGCACCCGCGCGCCGGGGCGGATCCAGTCGCTGATCAGTTCCAGTTCAGGCCGCATGACCGTTCACCTCCCGGGCGACCCGCGCCAGATAGCCGCGCAGGATTTCGTGATAGAGCGGGATCGGCATCAGAAACGTGTCGTGGCCGTACTCCGACGGGATTTCGGCGTAACTGACCTCGCGCCCGGCGCGCACCAGCGCCCGGACGATCTCGCGCGAGCGGGCCGGGGCAAACCGCCAGTCGCTGGTGAAGGAGACCACCAGAAACCGGGCCAGCGTCCGGTGGAACGCGGCGGACAAATCCTGATCGAAATCCGCCGCCGGATCGAAATAATCGAGCGTTTTGGTGATCAGCAGATAGGTGTTGGCGTCGAAGCGGTCCACGAAGGCGCGGCCCTGGTGGCGCAGATAGCTCTCGACCTGGAATTCGGTGTCGAAATTGAAGTTGAAGTTGGGCGCTCCCGCGCGCAGCTCGCGGCCGAACTTGGTCCGCATCCCCTCCTCCGACAGGTAGGTGATGTGGCCCAGCATCCGGGCGATCATCAGGCCGCGGCGGGGGATCACGCCGAACTCGTAGTAATGGCCGTGATGGAAGTCGGGGTCGGACAGGATCGCCTGTCGGGCCACCTCGTTGAAGGCGATGTTTTGGGCCGACAGTTTCGGCGCGGCAGCGATCGCCAGCGCGTGGCGCAGGCGCTCGGGAAAAGAGATGGCCCATTGCATGGCTTGCATCCCGCCGAGGCTGCCGCCGATCACCGCCGCCCATTGCTGGATGCCGAGCCGGTCGGCCAGCCGGACCTGGCTGCGCACCCAGTCCTTGACGGTGACGATCGGAAAATCCGGCCCGTAGGGTTTGCGGGTGTCCGGGTTGATGGCGGTCGGGCCGGTGGAACCCTTGCAGCCGCCGAGGTTGTTGCAGCAGACCACGAAGAATTCGCGGGTGTCGATGGGCTTGCCGGGACCGATGCAGTTGTCCCACCAGCCGGGCTTGCCGGGATCGGCGTCCTCGTGATAGCCGGCGACATGGTGGTCGCCCGACAGCGCGTGGCAGATCAGCACGGCGTTGCTGCCGTCGGCGTTCGGCGTGCCGTAGGTTTCGTAAACCATTTCGTATTCCGCCAGCGACCGGCCGCAGTCCAGGGCCAGCGGCTCCGCGAAACGCGCGGTTTGGGGCGCGACCAGACCGACGGAATCGGGGGGAAAAGTGTGCGGCATGGTTGTCCTGAGCGTGGTGTGGTGTCCTTGGGCGATAAGTCGGAAGCGGGCGACAAGTCTAATCGGCGCCGGGTTTGGCGGCAACCGGGGATAGCCGAGGACAAATCCACAAATTTTTCAGTTTCTTGAACCGGCCGAACCCTTCGGGGCAAGCTCCGGCCGGGGCGCTGGCTCGATCCCCGGCGGCAGGCGGCGCGGGGCGGCGACGCGCAGTCGCTTGTCGCGCCCCGACTCGCCGGCCAGCAGGATGATCTGGCTTTTCGCCACGCCGAACAGGGCCGCCAAAAACTCCCTGAGATGGGTGTTGGCCTTGCCGTCCACCGGCGGCGCGGCGATGCGGAGCTGCATCCGGTCGGCGCGCGGTTCCAGCCATTCGTCGCGGCCGGCGCGCGGCTGAACTCGAACGTGCAGGATCAAATCGGCGCCGTCCCAGCGATACCAGCCCGCGGCCATCGCCTCAGCGGATTCCGGTCCAAAACCCCAAGAAATCCTGAAGCAGCAGGCTGACGAAAATGAGCGCCACGATCACCAGCATCGGCGACAGGTCAACGCCGGAAATCGGGGGCAACAACCGCCGGGCCGGCCGCAGCAGCGGTGCGGTCAACTGGGCCAGCACCCGCGCCGCCGGATGATAGGGGTCGGGGTTGAACCAGCTCAACACCGCCTGGATCACCACGCTCCACAGATAGATGTTGATCAGCAGCTTGAGCAGTTCCGCCACGGTCAGCAGCAGCAGGCCGCCGACGCTGGCGTTCCGGTCGAGCAGCAAAGTCACCAGCAGCACTTCGGCCAGTTGCAGGGCGAACGCCAGCACCACCGACGCCAAATCCAGGCCCCGATACCCCGGCACGATCCGCCGCAGCGGCAGCAAGGGCGGGTTGGTGATGCGGACCAGGAACTGCACCAGGGGATTGTAGAAGTCGGCCCGCACGCATTGCAGCAGGAAGCGCAGCATCACCGCCAGGATGTAGAAGCCGAACAGGGTCTGAATCAGGAAGATGACGGCGGTCACGGCTGTTCCCCCAACAGATCCCCCAGCTCGCGGGCGCGCTGGCGCGCGGCCTCCAGCGCCTGGGCCAGCAGCGTTTCGAGTCTCCCCTCGCGCAGGACGGCCAGGGCGCGCTCGGTGGTGCCGCCCGGCGAGGTGACCCGGACGCGCAGGCCGGCGGGGCTTTCCGCGCTTTCCAGCGCCATTTTGGCCGCGCCGAAGGCGGTTTGCAGCGTCAGCAGCCGAGCGTTGTCGGCGTCCAGGCCAAGATCGAGCGCCGCGCGCTCCAGGGCTTCCATCACCAGGAAGAAATAGGCCGGACCGCTGCCGGACAAGGCGGTCACCGCGTCCAGCAGGCTTTCGTCGTCCACCCAGACCGTCACGCCGACCGCCCGCAGCAGCGACTCCGCCAGTTGCCGGCGCTCCTCCGAGACGAACTCGTTGGCGAACAGCGCGCTGGCGGCGCTGCCGACCAGGGCCGGGGTGTTGGGCATGGTCCGCACCAGGGCCAGCGATCCGCCGCCCAGCCAGCGCCGCAAGTCCGGTTCGCGCACGCCGGCGGCGACGGAAATCACCAGCGGCTGCCGCGTTTGAATCTCCGGCGCCAACTGTCGGGCGACGCCTTGCAGCGTCTGCGGCTTGACCGCCAGCACGACGATTTCGGCCCTGGCGGCGATCGCCGGGTTGTCGGCCCCGGTGTGGACGCCGAAACGGCCGTGCAGAAAATCGCGCTGGCCCGCGTCGGGCTCGGCGACCCAGATTCGGTCCGGCTCGTGGCCGCCAGCGACCAGACCACCGATCAGGCTGCGGGCCATGTTGCCGCCACCGATGAAGGCTATCGGGACATCTTTCATCACCACCTCGTGGCGTTGGTTTTCGTGTTTGGTTCCATCGAATGGAAAGCCGCCGCCCGCCGCGCTCGTCCGGGGTCCGCTCAGGGTTTTCCCGCCGACAGTCGGGCGATTTGCTCGGCGATGCTGGCGACGCGGTTGTCGTTCCGGTAACTGTCGTAGAGCCGCGTTTGGCTGGCGGGATCGAGCCGCTGGTAAGAGGCGAAGGCTTCCTTCGGCAATCCCGCGCGCAGCGCTTGCTCGAATCCCGCCCGATCCAGCCCCGTCGTCAGCCGTTCCGCGCTCGGTCCGGGCAGGATCGGGGTCGGGGGGGGGCGCGGTTGGCCCGTCGTCAGGGTGGCGGCCTGGCGCTTGGCTTCCTCTTCGATTTCGCGCAAGTAGTTATCGTCCGCCGCCACCGGGAGCGGCGCGGCCAACAGCGCCGCGCCAAGCAGCCGGCCGGCGCCGAGGATGATGGATTTAGCGATGGGTGACGGCATCGGCGGTTTCCCGGGGCGGCAAAACAATTGCGGGCGAACGGTTCGAACCGGCCTTGGCTTGTGACACCTTAAGCATACCGCAAACCGGCCGTTCAGGCGCGGGGTCCGAAGATGGCGGTGCCGATCCGCGCCAGGGTGCTCCCCTCGGCGATGGCGGCTTCCAAGTCGTCGGACATGCCCATGGACAGGGTGTCCAGCATCAGTCCATCGGCGATCAGCCGTTCCTGGAGCCGCCGGAGCCGGGCGAGCGGTTCGCGCTGGGCGGTGAATTCCGCGGCGGGCGCCGGAATCGCCATGAGACCGCGCAGCCGCAGTCGCGGCAAAGCGGCCACCGCGCGCGCGACCGACATCACCTCCGATTCATCCAAACCGTGCTTGCTGGCTTGCCGGTCGATGTTGACCTCCAGGCAAACGTTCAGCGGCGGCAGAAGATCGGGCCGTTGCGCGCTCAGCCGCTCGGCGATTTTTAGCCGGTCCACGCTGTGGACCCAGGCGAACCGTTCGGCGATGGGCCGGGTCTTGTTGGCCTGAACCGGGCCGATAAAGTGCCATTCCAGATCGAGGGCCGCCAGCCCGCTCATTTTATCCGACGCTTCTCGCAAATAGTTTTCGCCGAAGCGGGTCTGTCCGAGGGCCGCCACGGCGGCGATGGCGGCCGCCGGCTGGGTTTTGCTGACCGCCAGCAGCCGAACCGATCCCGGCGCGCGCCCGAATCGCTGCTCGGCGGCGCGGATGCGGGCCAGCACGGCGTGAAAGCGGGCGGCAACATCGGCGGTCATGGTTGAGTTCCCTCGTCGGATGGGGGCGGTGACAACGGTATTGCGATATATACTATTTGAAATTTGGCTTTTCCGAACCGCCCGCCATCGGGCCGCCTCGCAACGCCTTCGCGGGAGCAACCGCCATGACCCTCGACGAATTATTGACGTTCTCAGTCAGCAACAACGCCTCGGACCTGCATCTGTCGGCCGGGTTGCCGCCGATGATCCGGGTGGACGGCGACGTGCGCCGCATCAACGTCCCGCCGCTCGAACACAAAGTGGTGCACGGCCTGATCTACGACATCATGAACGACAAGCAGCGCAAGGACTACGACGAGTTCATGGAATGCGACTTTTCGTTTGAAATTCCGAAATTGGCCCGGTTCCGTGTCAACGCCTTCAATCAGGATCGCGGCGCGGCGGGCGTGTTTCGCACCATTCCCACCCAGATCAAAAGCCTGGAGGATCTCGGTTGCCCGCCGGTGTTCCGGGATCTGATCGACGCCCCGCGCGGCTTGATCCTGGTCACCGGCCCGACCGGCTCGGGCAAGTCCACCACTCTGGCGGCGATGATCGACCACATCAACAAAAACGAATACGGCCACATTCTGACCATCGAAGATCCGATCGAATTCGTTCACCAGAGCCAGCGCTGCCTGGTCAACCAGCGCGAGGTGCATCGCGACACGCTCGGTTTCAACGAGGCGCTGCGCTCGGCGCTGCGCGAGGACCCCGACATCATCCTGGTCGGCGAAATGCGCGATCAGGAGACCATCCGGCTGGCGCTGACCGCTTCCGAGACCGGCCATCTGGTGTTCGGCACCCTGCACACCAGCTCCGCCCCCAAAACCATCGACCGCATCATCGACGTGTTTCCGGCCGGCGAGAAACCGATGGTGCGCTCGATGTTGTCCGAGTCGCTGCGGGCGGTGATTTCGCAGGCGCTGCTGAAGAAAAAGGGCGGTGGCCGCACCGCGGCCTGGGAGATCATGGTCGGCGTCCCCGCCATCCGCAATCTGATCCGCGAGGACAAGGTGGCGCAAATGTATTCGTCCATTCAGACCGGCGCCGCTTACGGGATGCAGACGCTCGACCAGCACTTGCTGGAGCTGATCAAGAAGGGGTTGGTCAACCGCGACGAAGCCATCACCTACGCCCAAAACAAGGCGTCGTTCCGGCAGCAGTGAGCGTTTCGCGGCGTAGCCGCCGGATCGCAAATTTTTTCGCGTCACGCTGTTCGCTCGGCTCTTGACGCTGCGGCGCGCATCTGGCGAGCCAGCTTGTAACCGTCCGCCAAGATCGCGGGCGGCGTCCAGCAGCTCGGCGCTGCCGCAGGCAAATACGGTGACATCCGCCACGCCTCGCGAAATTTCCAGCCACCCGCGCGCCAGTTCCGCGGCCGTCCCTTCAAAGCAGCCGGGTTGGTCGGCGGTCGGGCAAGCGATCCGGCCGGGAATTCCCCAATCCTCCAGCAGCGGCAGCGCGGCGATCACCCCGGCGGGCAGGCCGGGGATCATGATCCTGGAGGGTAGCGGCCGAAACGGCAGCGGCGGCGTCAGGTCGAACAGCGCGAAGGGCTTGACCCGGGGTTGCCGGGCGCGCAGGACTCGCGCCAGGAACACGATCGGGGCGATGCCGTCTCTGTCGGCCAGCAGCAGGGCGCGCGGCGTGGCGGCGTCCAGATCGAACGGTTCGCCGAGCGGGCCGCTCGCCGACACCTCGGTGCCGCTCGCCGGCGGCGGGACATCGCGCTGCAGGCAATCCACCCAGCCTTGTTCGGGCACCGACTGCAACACCGGCCATGTCTGGCCGTCGATCCGCAGCGCGTGGCCGGGTCGCGGATCGGTCTCCAGCTTGGCCGTTACCCGCAGCAAGGTGTAACCGCCCGGATGGTCTTGACGGGCCAGCACGCGGCCGGTTGCCGGAATCGTTTCGTTCATGATTTGCTCGCGTTGTTTCAGCCGGTTCGCCAAGTATCGACTTCGGAGCGAACTTTTGCGCTAGGGGTGATGTAATGGCAGCGATTATGACGCCGGTCCATCGCTGGACCCGGCAACAATATGAAGACATGGTGCTGCGGGATATTTTCAGCCCGGAGAACGCGTGGAGCTGATTGATGAAATGATCGTCGAGGTCGCCGATACCAAGCTGGGTCTGGATCGCAACACCAAGCGGGCGTTGTGCGCCCGTAACGGGATCCCCGAGTACTGGCTCGTCAACCTCAGGGACAATTGCCTTGAAGTCTACCGGGACCTTCGAGAGGGGCAGTATCGTTTCGAGGCCGTCTTGCGGCACGGCGACACCGTGCGGCCTCAAGCTCGGCCCGATCATGCCATCGCCGTGGCCGACTTGCTGCCCTAGGACGGCTCGATATCTTCCCGTTCGTACACGATCCGTCCCTCCAGCAGGGTGTGGGTGACTTGTCCCAGCAACTCCCAGCCCAGGAACGGACTGTTTTGACCGCGACTGCGCAGAGCATCGGCCGCCACCCGCCAAGCGGCCTCGGGATCGAAGATGCAGATATCGGCCGGCGCGCCCACCCCCAGATGGCCGCCGTCCAGCCCGAGAATCCGCGCCGGTCCGCAGGTCAGGCGCTCCAGCGCCGCCGCTAGCGGTAGAACGCCATCCCGCACCAGCCGCAGACTCAATCCCAGCAAAGTGTCCAGGCCGGAGATCCCCGGCTCGGTATCGCCGAACGGAGCTCGCTTGGCGTCGGGTTCGTGCGGCTGATGGTCGGAGCACAGCGCGCCCAGCGCGCCGTCGGCCAAGCCGGCGCGCAAGGCGTCCCGGTCGCGCGAGCCGCGCAGGGGGGGAAGAACGTGGCATTGGCTGTCGAAGCCGGCCAGATCGATCTCGGTCAAATGCAGGTGATGGGCGGCGACATCGGCGGTCACCGGCAGTCCTTCGGCGCGGGCGCGAGCGATCAGTTCCGCCGAGCGGGCGCAGGACAAGCGGCCGAAATGGACGCGCGCGCCGATGTCGCGGACCAGTTCGAGATCGCGGGCGAGAGCGCCGGTTTCCGCCGCCGCCGGAATGCCGGGCAGGCCCATCCGGGTCGCGACCTGCCCCTCGTGGGCGACGCCATGCCCCAGCCAGGGATCGAGGGGGGTGAGGAACACGGTCAGATCGAAGGTGGCGGCGTATTCCAGCGCCCGCCGCAACACCAGGGTATTGGCGATGGGCCGGCCCCCGTCGCTCACGCCGACGCAGCCGGCGTCCTTGAGCGCGGCCATTTCCGCCAGCCGTTCGCCGCGCAAACGGTACGTCAAGGCGCCCAGCGTCAACACCCGGGCTTGTCCGGCGGCCTTGGCGCGGCGCCGGATCCATTCCACCACCGACGGTTCATCGATGGCCGGATCGGTGTCGGGCGGACAGACCAGCGTGGTGATGCCGGCGGCGGCGGCGGCCCGGGTTTCGCTGGCGATGCTGGCCTTGTGTTCCTGGCCGGGCTCGCGCAGCCGGGCACACAGGTCGATCAGGCCGGGACAGACGATGCGGTCGCGGGCGTCGATGAGCCGCTCGACCGCGAAACCCTCCGGCGCCCGGCCGATCCCGGCGATCCGCCCCCCGGCGATGAAGACATCGGCGAGCGTGTCGATGCGATGGGCCGGATCGATCAGCCGGCCGCCGCGAATGGCGATGCGCATCAGGCGTTCTCCCCGGCCGGGCGGGCGTGGTTGCCCAGGGTGATGGACATGATCGCCATCCGCGCGGCGATGCCGTTGGTGACTTGCTCCAAAATCACCGAGCGCGGCCCGTCGGCCACGCGGGAATCGATCTCCACCCCGCGATTGATCGGGCCGGGGTGCATGACGATGGCGTCCGGCTTGGCCAGCGCCAGCCGTTCCTCGGTCAGGCCGTAGCGCTGGAAAAATTCCTGCTCGGTGGGCAGCAGCGCGCCTTCCATCCGCTCCTTCTGCAAGCGCAGCATCACGATCACATCCACGTCGCGCAGACCTTCGCGCGGATTGTGGAACACCCGCACGCCCAATTTTTCCACGTCGGCCGGCAGCAGGGTGCGGGGAGCGACCACCCGAATTTGGCCGGCGCCGAGGATGTTGAGGGCGTGGATCAGCGAGCGGGCCACCCGCGAGTGCAGCACGTCGCCGACGATGGCGACTTGCCGGTCGGGGAAATCCGGCTTGTGGCGACGGATGGTGAACACGTCCAGCATCGCTTGGGTGGGATGCGCGTGACGGCCGTCGCCGGCGTTGAGCACGGCGATATGCGGTTTGACGTGGCGGGCGATGAATTCGGCCGCGCCGCTCTGCTGGTGGCGCACCACGAACATATCGCACTGCATCGCCTCGATGTTTTGCAGCGTGTCCAGCAGGCTTTCGCCCTTGGTCGTGGACGAATGGGCGATGTTGAGGGTGAGCACGTCGGCCGACAACCGCTTGGCGGCCAGCTCGAAGGTGGTGCGGGTGCGGGTGCTGGCCTCGAAAAACAGGTTGACCACGGTCTTGCCGTGCAGGGTCGGCAGCTTCTTGACCCGGCGTTCGGCCACCCCGCGCAAGGATTCGGCGGTGTCGAGAATCTCGGTCAGGTGGCGGCGGCTCAAGCCTTCCACGGTCAGGAAGTGCAGCAGGCGACCCTGGCGGTCGAGTTGAATGTCGGCGGTGCTCATGGCGCGGTTTGCAGGATCAGTTGCAAGGGTTCGGGGCCGGTCAGTTGGATGTGGTGGTCGGCGGGCAGTTCCAGCCGGGACCCGGCCACATGGGCTTCGATCGGCAATTCCCGGCCGCCGCGATCCACCAGCACCGCCAGCAGCACCGAGGCCGGCCGGCCGTAATCGAACAGCTCGTTCAGCGCGGCGCGGATGGTGCGGCCGGTGTACAGCACGTCGTCGATCAACACCAGATGGCGGCCGTCCACGTCGAACGGCAGTTCCGAGGGGCGCACTTGGGGATTGACGCCGATCCGGCTGAAATCGTCGCGGTAGAAGGAGATGTCCAGCCGGCCGAGCGGCGCGACGACGCCGAGCCGTTGCCGCAGCCGTTCGGCGACCCAAACGCCGCCGGTGTGGATGCCGACCAGCGCGGGTTCGGCGATGCCGCGCCGGGCCAGCAATTCCCGGAGTTGCACGGCCATCGCTTCGATCAGGAATTCGGCGTCGCGCATGAGTCGAGGCTCCGTCGGTGATTGAACCAGCTTTCCAGAATGACCGCCGCCGCCTCGGCGTCCAGCGCGGAAGCGCCGCTCCGGCGCCGGCCGGCGGTCGCGGCGGCCTCGAATTGCCGCCGTTCGGCTTCCCAGGAGGTCAGGCGCTCGTCGATGGTGGCGACCGGCAGACGAAAGCGTCCGTGCAACTGGCGGCCGAAGCGCAGCGCGGCTTCGGTCACGGCGTTGGCGGTGTCGTCGGCGTGACGCGGCACGCCGACCACCAGCAAATCCGGGCGCCATTCGGCGATGAGGTGGCCGATGGCGTCCCAGTCCGGCCGTTGCCGCCGAGCCGGCAGAACGCGCAGCGGGCGGGCGGAGCCGGTGACGGCCTCGCCGATGGCGACGCCGATGCGGGACCGGCCAAAATCGAAGCCGAGCGCGATCCGGCAGACAAAAGGGGCGGTCGCCGGCTCCGGGCCACGATCAGGCGTGGCCGGCATCGGCGGACAGCAGGTTCAGGTCGATGCCCAGCAGGGCGGCGGCGGCGAACCAGCGCTGATCGCTGGGCTTGTGGAATAGAATGTCGGGATCGGCTGCAGCGGAGAGCCAGGCGTTGTCGGCCATCTCCCGCTCCAACTGGCCCGGTCCCCAGCCGGCGTAGCCGAGGGTGACCAGCAGATGATCGGGGCCTTCGCCGCGCGCCACCGCCTGTAAAATGTCGCGGGAGGTGGTGATGCCGATCCGGTCGGTGACGCGCAGGGTCGCGCCCCAGTGGCCGATAGGACTGTGGATGACGAAGCCTTGCTCCGGCTGGACCGGACCGCCTTGGTAGACGGGCAGGGCAGCCAGATCGAGCCGGTCGGTGGCGATTTGCAGGTGCTCCAGCAATTGGCCGAGCATCAGGCCCAACGGTCGGTTGATGACCAGCCCCAGGGCGCCGCTGGCGTTGTGTTCGCTGATGTAAGTCACCGTTTGAAAAAAGTTCGGATCGGCCAGCGTCGGCATGGCGATCAGGAACTGGTCGGTCAAATAGGTGGATTCGGTCATGATCATAGTATCGGAATTCGCCGGTTCCTTGACAAGCGGCGGGGTGGGGTTGCCGGGGCAAACCGCTATCCGCGAAGACAGGCGCTTATGCCCATCGCGTGTTCATCGATATAAGCCGGCCCTAAAAGGGGGTAAAATGATGCGAAATGGATATCGATCATCCCTCTTCTCCGGTTCCGCCGCCGCTCCCGATGAAAAATTTGCTCGTCCCGCTCCTGTTGGCCGCGTGTCTGGTCGCCACCGTTCCGGTGCGGGCGCAGCCTCAGCATCAGCCTCAGCCTCTGCCTCAAACTCAGAGCCGAACCACTGGTTACGTGAGCGACATGGTGGAAATACCCCTCCGGGCCGGAGCATCCGAGCGCTACAAGGTCATCGGCTCGGTGCGGAGCGGTTCCGCTATCGAAGTGCTGAAAGTGGACTCCGCCAAGGGCTACAGCCAAATTCGCGTGCCCTCCGGCGTGAAGGGCTGGATCCGTAGCGATCAGCTTGTCGATACTCCAAGCAGTCGGGAGCAGTTGGCCGGCGTCCGCGAGGAGTTGGCGCAGTTGCAGGCCCGGCACGGCGATCTCAAACAGCACATGGATGACGTGGTCGGCAAACCGGGCGGCGAGGAATTCAGCTATCCGCAGCTTTACGAGGAAGCTCTGCGCTTGCGCCAACAACTGGCGCAATATCGCAAGGTGGCGGCCGATACGGTCGCGATCGACGAGCGGAACAAAGCCTTGCAGGAACGGGCCGTCACCTTGGAGCGGGAACTGCAAATCGTCCAGCAAGAGAACCGGGCGTTGCGCGACGACAACAACAATATTCGTTTCCTGATGGGCGCGGTCTTGTTGGGCGCCTGTCTGCTGGTGGCGGTGCTGATGCCGCGAATCCGAGAGCAGCGACGCGCGCAGTGGAGCCGGCTGTAAACCGCGCATAAGGGTCGAGCTAAAAGGCGCTACCCCCGGATCAGGACGCCAGAATCACCGGCCTCAACGTCTCGCGCGATTGATCGAACGCGGCCCAAAGTTCGGCGAAGGTGACGCCCAGCAGCGGGTGACGACGGTTGCCGGCGATTTCGGCCAGCGGTCGCAGCACGAAAGCGTAGCGGGTGATTTCGTCGCGGGGAACCTGCACGCCGTTCTCGCGCAGCACCAAATCCCCGTAGAGCAACAGGTCCAAATCCAAGGCGCGCGGCGCGAATTTCGAGCCGCCGACCCGAGGCTGGTGGCGAGCTTCGATTTCCCAGAGCGCGGCGGCCAGGGCGAGAACCGGCAGGCCGGTGTCGAATCGCACCGCCAGATTCAGAAAATCATCGCCGGCGAAGCCGACCGCCGCGTTGGCGTAGACTGTCGATACGGTCAGCGGTCCGAAGCGCCGCCGCAGTTCCGCCAAACCGTTTCGGATGTTCCGTTCCGGTTCGATGTTGCTGCCGATGCCGACGCAGACCCAAGCCATGCCCTTCAGTTCCGGTCGCCGCGTTCGATGACGATGCCGACCTCTCTGGCGTCGGGCACCGCGCCGGGTTTGCGCAGGGTCAGCCGCAACCAGGCTACGCCGAATTCCCGCAGCAGCAGCTCGGCGATCCGCTCGCCCAGGGTTTCCACCAGATGGAAAGCGCTGGCGGCGGCGAATTCGGCGATCCGCTGTGCCACGAGCTGGTAATCGAGCGTATCATCGAGTCGGTCGGTCGCGGCCGCCGGCCGGATGTCGGCGCCCAGCTCCAAATCGAGAACCAGGGTTTGCCGGGTCTGGCGTTCCCGGGGATAAACGCCGATGAGAGTCTGGACGCGCAGTTCGCGAATGAAAATGATATCCATGCGGGGTTCCGAGCGGTGGTGGCTTATCTTAACGTAAATCAATCACTCCGGCCCCGACGCATCCAGCGTCGGTCGGCTTGCCGGTAGTGTCGAACCTGTTTGGCGACAACCTTAATGTTTGCGACCTTCACCTTTGTCGTGCTCGGCTACCTGGCCGGTTCCGTTTCCACCGCGATCATCGTCTGTCGGGCGATGGGCCTGCCCGATCCCCGCAGCGAAGGCTCGCGCAACCCCGGCGCCACTAACGTGCTGCGTTTTGGGGGCAAGAAAGCCGCCGCCATCACTTTGGCCGGCGATTTTCTCAAGGGCCTGTTGCCGGTGCTGTTGGCCCGGCTGGCGGGCTTGGAGGAAACGGGGCTGGCTCTGACCGCGCTGGCGGCGTTCCTGGGGCATCTGTATCCGGTGTTCTTCGGGTTCGAGGGCGGCAAGGGCGTGGCGACCGCGTTCGGGGCGATTCTCGGCTTGTCGTACCCGGTGGCGCTGGCGGCGTTGGCCACCTGGCTGTTCATGGCGTTCGTCGTGCGCATTTCCTCGTTGTCGGCCTTGACTGCGGCGGCGCTGGCGCCGGTGTTCGCGTGGTGGTTCGGCCTGCCGGGGGCCTATCTCGCCGCCGTGCTGCTCATGGTCGGGCTGCTGATTTGGCGGCACCGCTCCAACATTCGCCATCTGCTGGCCGGCACCGAGGACAAGATCGGCACCGACCGCCCGGAGGGGTGAGAGGCCGCATAGCGACTCCTTCTCTCCCTGCGGGAGAGGGGTCGGAGGTGAGGGTGCCTTTCGATAGCAGGGCTCGCCGGAGGCCGTATAACGGCGCTTCTCAGGCCGAGTCCCGACCGCGCTCCCGGAATTCCGCCAGCGCTCGCTGGAATCTCCGATACAGCCGTTCCGGCACCCGGCCTTGGAACAGTCGATCCAGCGCCTCGAACTTGGCTTGTTGCGGCTCGAAACCGCGCTTGGTGAAGCGGTCCACGGCGTGGCCCTTGGCCAACAGCCGATTCATGTCCATCAGGTTGGAGATCTTGTCCGCGCAAGACAAGGCCAGAGTCGCCGGGTCGTTGAGTGCCGCCAGACGCTCGCGATAAGTTTGTTGGCGGGTTTCCCAGCTTTGGCCTTTGTCGATTTCCGAGACGGCGGCCACCAGCGCCGCGACCCGGGCGTTGCCGATGGCGTCGGCCAACGAGTGTTCGTCGTGGTCGCAATCCTCGATGATGTCGTGCAGGAAAGCGGCGGCGATCAGCTCGTCGTCGCGAACGTCGGCGTCGCCGAGCAGCCAAGCGACCTCCGCCAAGTGCAGGAAATAGGCGGGGCGATCCTCGCCGGGCGGGGCCTTGCGCCGGTGGTTGCGCTGGCGGTGGGCGCGCTCCGCCAGCCGCATGGCGTTCAGCACGAGAAAGTCGGGTGTATTCAAGATATTCCCCGCAGGAAGCGAACAAATGAGCCGTATTGTAACGGAAAAGAACCGCCGTTCATTGCCCAATGGCCGTAAAAAAACCTTATAATTTCCTTTTTATGCCATTTCAATTTTCGTCCGATCCCGGTTTCCAAACCGTATCATTAGAGAGGGTATTCTCCGTTGTGAATAGACAATCCAGCTATACTCGCGAGGAACTGCTCGCCTGCGCCCGCGGGGAATTGTTCGGTCCCGGTAACGCTCAATTACCGTTGCCGAACATGTTGATGGCGGACCGTATCGTCCACATCGGGGCCGAGGGCGGCCAATACGGCAAGGGCGAGATCGTCGCGGAACTGGACATTCATCCCGATCTTTGGTTCTTTGCTTGCCACTTTATCGGTGATCCGGTGATGCCCGGTTGCTTGGGGTTGGATGCGATGTGGCAACTGGTCGGATTTTTTTTGGGTTGGATGGGCGGTCAGGGACGGGGACGGGCGCTCGGCTGCGGTGAAGTCAAGTTCACCGGCCAAGTGCGCCCCGAAGCCAGAAAACTGACGTATCACATTCATATGAAACGGGTGATTTTGCGCAAACTGGTGATGGGTATCGCCGACGCGAACCTGGAGGTCGATGGCCGGACCATTTATACCGGCAAGGACCTGCGGGTCGGTTTGTTCACCTCGACCGACGGTTTTTGAGGATAGCGACGATGAGACGGGTGGTGGTAACCGGTATCGGTATCGTATCCAGCATCGGCAACGACCGCTGGGAAGTGCTGGAATCGCTGCGGCAGGGTCGCAGCGGTCTGGAGTACGCGGAAGATTACAAGGAAAGGGGCCTGCGCTCTCATGTGCGCGGCCCGCTGCGGGTGGATCTGGCGGCGCAGATCGACCGCAAGATCCTGCGGTTCATGGGCGATGCCGCCGCCTTCAACTACATCGCCATGCGCGAGGCCATCGCCGACGCCCAGTTGCCGGAGGACCTGGTGTCCAACCCGCGCGCCGGACTGGTGACCGGCACCGGCGGCGGCAGCCCGCAAAATATGGTCGAAGCCGCCGATCTGCTGCGCAACAAGGGCTTGAAGCGGGTCGGGCCGTACATGGTGCCGCGCACCATGAGCAGCACCACCACGGCCTGTCTGGCGACGCCGTTCAAGATCAAGGGCGTCAACTACAGCATCGGTTCCGCCTGCGCCACCGGCGCCCACTGCATCGGCCACGGCGCCGAGCTGATCCAGTGGAACAAGCAGGACATCGTGTTCGCCGGCGGCGGCGAGGAAGTGCACTGGAGCCTGACCCATCTGTTCGACGCCATGGGCGCGCTGTCCACCAAGTACAACGCCACCCCGCAAACCGCTTCCCGCACTTACGACGCCAACCGCGACGGTTTCGTGATTTCCGGCGGCGGCGGCGTGGTGGTGCTGGAGGAGCTGGAGCACGCCCGCCGGCGCGGCGCGCGGATTTACGGCGAACTCGTTGGATACGGCGCGACCTCGGACGGTTACGACATGGTGCAGCCCTCCGGCGAAGGCGCGCTGCGCTGCATGAAGCTGGCGCTGGAAGGGGTGAGCGAGCCGGTGGATTACATCAACACCCACGGCACCAGCACGCCGGTGGGCGATGTCCGCGAGCTGGAGGCGATCCGCGAGCTGTTCGGCGAGCGGATTCCGCCGATCAGCTCCACCAAGCCGCTGACCGGCCACGCGCTGGGCGCGGCGGGCGTGCACGAGGCCATTTACTCGCTGCTGATGATAGACAACCGTTTCATCGCGGCCTCGGCCAACATCGAAACCCTCGATCCGGCGGCGGAAGGCTTCCCCATCGTCCGGCAGCGGGTCGATGACGCCGATCTCAAAGTGGTGATGTCCAACAGCTTCGGCTTCGGTGGCACCAACGCCACGCTGGTGTTCCGGCGGTTTGAGGGTTAGGCGGCGCTCGGTCCATCCGACCCGGATCGCGCTAGAGAGTGTCGTCACGAGATTGAAGCGTGGCATGGAATCGTATCGAGCTGAAAGGGGGCTCGATATGGTCGCATGGCACGGACGGCACCCATGATCTGATGAAGCGCGGTCGCTGCCGGAGCCGCATTTGCCCGGACGCGAAGGCGTCTGGGGCGGCGTCGCCAAGGCCAGCAAGCCGCTGCTGATCGTGGCCAACGCCGGCGAGGAGCCGTCGGTGGTCATGAACAAGGTGCTGGAGAACAGCGGCAACTGCGGCTACAACGCCGCCACCGGCGGTACGGCGACATGGTCGCGATGGGCGTCCTGGACCCGACCAAGGTGACCCGTTACGCGCTGCAAAACGCCGCGTCCGTGGCCGCGCTGCTGATCACCACCGAGGCGATGGTCGCCGAGCTGCCCAAGAAGAAGGAGCCGCCGATGCCGCGGCGTGGGCAGTGGGCGGCATGGGCGACATGATGTAAGCGTCGTCCGCAGATCGTCCGATCCGAAAGAAAAGCCCCGCTCCGGCGGGGCTTTTTTTGTTGGCGAAAAGTGCCTTTAACCGTCGCGCGCCCATTCGAAACCCACCAGATTGCGCTGCTCGCGGCCGAATTCCATGCCGATCAGCGTCGTCGGCATTCCGGCGAACTTTTGCGCGTAGCCTCGCGCCCGCAGTTGCGCCAAGGCGCGGCCGGTCGGCTCGTCCGCCTCGACCACCTTGAACTCCAGCAGATAGGCCCGTTCGGCGAACAGGATAGACAGATCGATGCGGCCGTGGTTGGTCGCGTCTTCGGGGGTGACAGTCAGGCCCAGAGCCGCGAAGTAGCAATAGACCACCGAGGCCCAGTAACCCTCGTAGTCGGCGATGGCGTTGCGCCGGTGCCAGTCGTGGGGGATGGAGGCGAAGAAGGCGTGAAAGGCCCGATACAGCCCGTCCGGGTCGTCGGCATCCAGCGCGGCGTAGATCCGATCCTCGGTGCGCAACCTGTCCTGAATGTTGGGGACATAAGCGTTCAGGATCGCGGTTGGCAGGCTAGCGCGCACCTCGAAATTGGGATAACGCAGCCGATAGCGATAGAGGTTGCCGCGCCGGTAGCGTTCCCGAATCGTCAGGTAGCCAGTTTGGAACAGCAGCGCCTCCGGTTCAATGGCGTCCACGTCGAAGCTGCCCAGCAGTTCCTCGCCGGCCTCCAAGCTTTCGATGGTGGGAATACTGTAGCGCCGGGCTTGCAGCAGCTTGATCAAAAAGGTCGGGGTGCCGGTCTCGAACCAGTAACTGCGGAATTCGCGGTTGTCCAAGTACAACAGCACGTCGAAGGGGTTGTAGACCGGCTCGCCGAGAAAGTTGTAGCCGTTGTACCAGTTTTTGACCTCGGCCAAGTCCACGCCGTCCAGTCGGCCGGCGAAGGTGTCTTCCAGCTCGTCTTGGGTGTAGCCGCACACGGTGGCGTATCGCTCATCCAGAGTGATGTCCTTGAGGTTGTTCAGCCCCGAGAACAGCGACACCTTGGAAAATTTGCTGACGCCGGTCAGCAGCACGAAGCGCAGATGGGCGTCCTGGCTCTTGAACACGGAGTAGAGATTCTTCAAGCCTTCGCGCAATTCCAGCGCCACGGCGGGCTGGTCCAGATGGTCCAAAATCGGCTTGTCGTATTCGTCCACCAGCACCGCCACCCGCTCGCCGGTGCGGACGTGCAATTCGCGGATCAGTTCGTGCAGGCGCAGGTGGATCGGTTCTTGGGTCAGGGTGACACCGTAAGCTTGGGCGCATTCGGCCAGTTGCAGGGCCACGCTGGCGTCGAGCAGGGCGGTGGTGCCGAGAACGCCCTCGCCGAAGTCGAGTTGCAAGACCGGATGGCGCCGCGCCCAATCCCAGTGCGATTCCAAGTGAAGCCCGGCGAACAGTGCCCGGTGACCGGCGAAAGCGTCGGCCAGAGTGCTGACCAGCAGGCTTTTGCCGAAACGGCGCGGGCGGGAGAGAAAGTAGTACTTGCCTTCCTCGACCAACCGGGCAACCAGCGGGGTCTTATCGACGTAGCAATAGCCGCCCTCGCGGATTTCCTGGAAGGTTTGGATGCCAATCGGTAGCTTGAGCATGGGAATCGGCGGGTCCGCGCGGGTTTTGGATGAGCGACCCCATTATAGTCCGCCGGAGCGACCGGATGGGCGGCGTGGAAATAACCCCTGACGGGTGACGAGAGTCGTCGATGCGACTCATGAAATAGGTTAAAAGCTGGCGCAAAAAAAAGGTTAAAAGCTGGCGCAAAGCGGTTGGGTCTGGCGGGAGCGGCGCGGCGGTCGCGGGCGAATTGAACGACACCGGCCAAACCATCTTTCTCGACGACACCCGTCCGGCAGTCCCGGAGCCGAGCACCCATCCCCGGCAGGATTGCGCGGTAGGTGAGGCGGCGGCGTGGGAGACATGATGTAAGCATCGCCCGCAGATCGTGCGATCCGAAAGAAAAACCCCGTTCCGGCGGGGCTTTTTTGTGGGCGACGCACACCGAGTGTCCCGTCTGCTGCCCGTTGCCGGGAAGACCGGAGAAAGCGAGAACAGGCTTCACCGGATCGTCACTATATTATTACATAACGACAAAGTGTAACGATTCGTATATTTCCGAGTGTAACAGCTAGTTGAAGCGCAAAACAATTGCTGTTAATTAAAGACAGTGGGACACGGCGGCAGCGCGGGCGGAGAGGAGTACCTTGCGGCCACCTGCCGAGAGATGGATACACGAGCGGTTAAAGGCGCGGACCGGATGAGCATCGAGATTTCGCGCCTCTCGAATCCTCACATTTACCAACCAAAATACTGGGTTGAAATGTGACACTATTTTTGATATAGAAATAAAAAATAACAGATGTGAAACGTAATAGCCATACCTACCGCGAGATAGGGACGGAAAGTCGCAGGTCTTAAACAAAGACAGCCGGACTGCCGAGGGCGATCTTCGTCAAGGTCGCGTGAGGTGGTGCAGCTTTTTTCAGTTTATAGGACACCCGATTACCAATAACTAACTCAATGAGGTAAGCCCCCGGCTTTGCCGGGGGTCATTTAACTCCTAATGGAGTTTTTTAAATAATAAATGATTAACAATAGGAGTCATTCCATGAAAACCTTTACAATAATTGGTTTGATAGGCGCTTTGGTAATCAGTGTGGTAGGGGTGGCTGAAGTACAGCAACCACCATCTGTCCAACAAAACTTCCAACTTGGATTGGGGAGGATTGAAAAAATAGACACATCGTTGTGGGAAAAAGAACTATCCTCTTCTATACAACAGAGCGATCAGCCACCACCGCAGAAATCGTCAATTGTGGAGAGTCATTATTCGGCCAACGACTTTTACTACTACCAAAACAGAAAGATACCGCTACACCGCTCATTGTCAGAGTTTGTTGTCAAGTTCAAAGAAAATTCAACCAAGGGTGCGGAGATACAACTTCAAGCCCTAGCCGCGCCAGCAGAGGTTATCAAGAGAGCAAAACAGTATCAGGGGCATGAATTTTTAATTAGTAAACTGAAAGATGCGAAGGCGGAAACCGACATCGAAAATGCTATAGCTATCCTGCGAGTTAGGACTGATGTTGAGTTTGCCTTTCCGGTGTTGGTTGATCCAAAAACCAATTCCAAATTGTTCCTGACCGATGAGATCGTACTCAAGCTGAAGCCCGACCAAACGATAGAGGAAGTGCTAAAGCTTAAAGAAGCCTCAAATTTGGAAGTGATTAGTCAATTACCGATGACGACGGATGAATATCTGTTGCGGGTTCAAGATCCAAAAGCGATGAACCCGCTGGAGATCGCCAACGCCCTCTTTGAAAGCAAGTGGGTAGAGTGGGCGGAGCCGAATTTTGTTCAGGATTACAAGTCTTTCTTTACCCCTAACGATCCGTTGTTCGCTAACCAATGGCATTTGTGGAATACCGGGCAGGGTGGAATGCCGCCAGGAATAGATGCTAATGCCCCGGCGGCTTGGGATTATGAGCAAGGAAGCCCGAATATCACCATCGCAGTGATCGATTCTGGCGTCGAAATCGGCCATGAGGATCTTAGCGCCAATATTTTCACCAACCTTGGCGAAATTCCCGGCAACGGCATCGACGATGATGGCAATGGCTATATCGATGATATCCACGGCTGGGATTTTGTGGAAAACGATAGTAACCCTAGTCCAGCAACTGGTCCAGATAATGGTCATGGTACTGCCGCAGCGGGTGTCGCGGCCGCCGTAGGCAATAATGGCAAGGGCGTAACGGGAATGTGTCTGCACTGCAAAATTTTGCCAGTGAGGATTTCAAATAATGGCATCTTTATCAACCAAGCCATGATCGCCAATGCGATTCGCTATGCCGCTTCATTGGCCGATGTGCTGAGTAATAGTTGGGGTGGTGGTCTTCCCAGCAGCGTGGTGCAATCAGCGATTCAATATGCGACTACCGCCGGTCGCGGGGGAAAGGGCTCCGTTGTATTGTTTGCGACGGGCAATAACGCGACCGGATTTACCCCTGTTCCTATCTATAATATCCCTGCAGGCATCCACCGGTTTATATGGGATTATGGAAAAGATGGTAGTGGAAATGCTGGAAACGATACCGCTTGGCTGGCATGGGTGCTCTTTCCTGGAGCAGAACTGGTGAGCTTTAATACCATTCCGCCAGGCTGGACGTCGAGTGGAAACCTGCCTTGGTCGCTGTCCAATGATCCGACGCATGCGGATGAAAGTCTATGCTCTATCAATTCAACCAAGGCGGGGCCTATCGCCAATAACCAGATTTCCGAACTAAGTGTCGTGAAAGCAGTGCCAGCGGGAAATCTCTTATTTTATGCTTGGGTTTCCAGCGAAGCTAACTTCGATGGCCTTGTGTTTGGGATTGATTATTTTAATGATGGAACGCTTGACTTGATTGGTCCTCTCCTTTCGGGAGTTCCGCCTGTTGTGCAGGAAGTGGCTTATCCGGCTGCATTTCCTGAAGCCATTGCGGTAGGCGCCAGCTCCAATCTCGATTGCCGTTCGAGCTACAGCGAATTCGGAGCGGAATTGGACTTCGTCGCGCCTAGTAGCGGGGGATCGCTAAATTTGAGAATTGCCACAACCGACCAGACCGGCGCTCCTGGTTACGGACCCGGCCAATATATTGACTCCGGCCCGACCGGCTTTGGTGGCACCTCCTCGGCGACCCCCTTGGCTGCGGGCCTCGCGGGATTGATCTTGTCCCGTGCGCCCAACATGACTCAAGCCGAGGTTCGACAACTGATGCAGAATACGGCGGACAAGATTGGGCCAGAACCGTATGTGAACGGACGAAACAACCGATATGGATACGGGAGAATCAACGCGGAACGGGCTCTGCAAGGGATCTTGCCACAGCAATACACGCTGACCGTGAGTAAAGCGGGCACGGGTTCCGGCACGGTGACCAGCAATCCCGCCGGCATCAACTGTGGCGGCGATTGCTCAGAAACCTACAACGCCGGCATCCCCGTAACGCTCACCGCCACGGCAGCGGCGGGTTCCACCTTCATCGGCTGGAGCGGGGTCTGCTCCGGGACGAGCGCCGCCTGCACCGTCACGATGGACGCCGCCAAGAGCGCGACCGCCAATTTCAATGCCGGCTCGCCGGCCTCGCTGCTGGCGGGTGTGACCGGCAGCGGTCTGATCTACTACACCTGCTAACCTCGGCACCTGGACCAACATCCCTGGCCAGTTAAGCCAGACTCGTGGTGGGCGACTTCGACGGCGACGGGCAAGGCGCGACTCTCGCCGGGTTGACCGAGCAGCCGGGCAAGATCTTCTACACCACCAACCGGGCGAGCTGGATCAACATCCCCGGCACGCTGGCCCAACTGGTCGCCGGCGACTTCAACGGCGACGGCAAAGCCGACCTCGCCGGCCTCACCTCCGCCGGCAGCATCTACTACACCACCAACCGGAGCACTTGGACCAATATCCCCGGCGCGCTCAGCAAGCTGGTGGCGGGCGACTTCAACGGCGACGGCAAGGCGGACTTGGCCGGCCTCGCCGGCAACGGCCAGATCTTCTACTCCACCAACCTCGCCACCTGGACCAACATCCCCGGCGCAGCTCAGCAAGCTGGTGGCGGGCGACTTCAACGGCGACGGCAAGGCGGACTTGGCCGGGCTGACCGGCGCCGGGCAAATCTACTACACCACCAACCGGAGCACTTGGACCAACATCCCCGGCGCGCTCAGCAAGCTGGTGGCGGGCGACTTCAACGGCGACGGCAAGGCGGACTTGGCCGGCCTCGCCGGCAACGGCCAGATCTTCTACTCCACCAACCTCGCCACCTGGACCAACATCCCCGGCGCGCTCAGCAAGCTGGTGGCGGGCGACTTCAACGGCGACGGCAAGGCCGATTTGGCCGGGCTGACCGGTGCCGGCCAAGTCTTCTACAGCACCAACCTAAGCACTTGGCGGAACATCCCCGGCCAATTGAACCGGCTCGCCGGGGACGACTGACCGGGCAACCCGCGACTTCCCGAACCAGCCCCGCTCCGGCGGGGCTTTTTTGTGGCCGGTTTGTGGAATAATGCCGCCCATGGAAATCAACAGGGGACAACGCGTGAAAAAACTGATCGGTGTGATCGTGGTCGTTCTGGTGCTGGCGGCGGGTTTCGTCGGGGCGGCGTACTGGTCCGGCCAGCAGGCGGAACGGTGGTACAGGGACGCTTTGGCGGAAGCCTCGAAGCATCCCAACGTCAAGATGAGTTCGATTCGCTACGAACGGGGATTGTTTTCTTCCAAGGCCGCGACTCACTACCAACTGATATTGGGGGACAGTGGCGGCGCGAGCCTGCCGGACTTGTCCTTCTCGACCCGAGAAGAGATCTACCACGGTCCGCTGCCCTTGGCGGGATGGGGCGTGCCGGGCGTGCCGATGGCTTTGACCGGCGGGGTGGTCCGGCAAACTCTCGACGCCGAAAGCAGCGATTGGACCCGCGAGCTGAAGAAGCTGTACGGCGGCCAGGAACCGTTGACGGCGATCGCGCAAGTCGGCTTCGACGGCGCCAGCAACACCCGAATCACCATGCCCCCGCTGACCCTGAACAATGTCCAGGATCTGCAAAACTTCAATTTCTCCGGGCTGCAAGGCCAATTTCAGGTCGCGCCCCACGGCGCGGCCGTCCAGGGCAACATGACGGTCGCCAGTCTGGAGGCAGTGGGCAAGCCGGCCGCTGGCGGAGAAGGGCAGTCCGCCGCCGCCGGCCCCCGGATCAATCTGCGCGATCTGGCCGCGACGGTGAACCAGCGCAAGGGCGCCTTCGATCTGATGTTCGGCGATTCCAATTTCAAGATCGCTGAGCTGCGCGTCCAAGACCCCGCCTCCGGCACCCCGGTGGTTTTCGCCGACCTGGGCATGGATGCGACCGCCGGGTTGAGCCCCCAGAACCCGCAACAGGTCAATGTGGACGCCCTGTTCAAGGCCGGGAAATTCACGGTGGAGTCTTGGAGCGGCACCGGTAGCATGAGGCTGGCATTTCATAATCTGGATGGCGCGGCGGTCGGGCAGTTGCAGCAGTGGCAGCAGAAGATGGCGACCAAGCCCGACGATCCGCAGGCGTTGGACGAGTTGCTGAAACTGGTGAAAACGCTTTTGCGCGGCAAGCCCGAATTCGTGCTCGACACCCAAGCCAAGCTGGCTCAGGGCGATTGGCAGAGCAAGCTGACGCTGAATTTCCAGGATTACGGCGATATCGACCCCGCGCAAAACCCGGCCGCGTTATTGGGCGCGCTGCAAAAGGGTTTGGCCGAAGTCGCGGCCTCCAAGAACTTGGCCGAAATCGTGCTCACGAACATCGCCAAGGAGCAACTCCAGGCCCAGGCCGGAGGGCAAGGCGGGCAAGCTGGCGAGCAGGCCATGCAAAGCGCGGCGGCGCAGCAGGTCGCCCAGCAACTCCAAGGCGCGACGGCCGCTGGCTTCATCCGGCTGGAAGGGGATAAATACAAATCCACGGCGCGTTTCGAGGGCGGCAAGCTGTTCGTGAACGACAAGGAAATCCCGCTGGGGGCGATGGCGGGCGCGGAGGGGAAATCGCCGCAAAAGTGAGCGCGGCGCGAAAGGCGGCGACGCGACGGTCATGACCGAATTCGAGCGGGCTCTAGCCGGATTGCCGCAAGCCTTGCGGGGCGAGGTCGCCCGCTACTGGGAGGCGTTCGGCGTCGCGGCCGGCGAGGTGGGCGTGGAACCGCCGGCCGGTGCGTTGCTGGAGCAAATGCTCCGGGTCTGGGCGTGCAGCGAATTCGTCGCTCGGGCCTGCATTCGCGAGCCGGCGGCATTGGCCGAATTGCTGGCGGGCGGCGATCTGGCGGCAACCCGCGCGCCGGGCGACCACGCGGCGCGGCTGGACCGGCTGTTGGCGGACGCGGCGGACGAGAACCGGCTCGGGGTGGCGCTGCGCCGGTTCCGGCGCTGGGAGATGGTCCGCATCGCCTGGCGCGATCTGGCCGGGCTGGCCGGATTGGAGGAAACGCTCGGCGATCTGAGCGACTTGGCGGAGCGGTTGGTCGATGCGGCGCTGGAGCGCTTGCACGTTTGGCAGTGCCAGCGCTACGGCCAGCCGCGCGATCCCGACGGCCAGCCGCAACGGCTGGTGGTGCTGGGCATGGGCAAGCTCGGCGGGCGCGAACTCAACTTCTCTTCCGATATCGACCTCATTTTCACCTATCCCCGGCAGGGCCAAACCGACGGGGCGCGCGCCGTCAGCAACGAGGAGTTTTTTCGCCGGCTCGGCCAACGCTTGGGCAAAATTCTGGCCGAGCCGACCGCCGAGGGCTTCGTCTACCGGGTCGATCTGCGCTTGCGGCCGTTCGGCGATTCGGGGCCGCTGGCGATGTCGTTCGCCGCGTTCGAGGATTACTACCAGAACCACGGCCGGGACTGGGAGCGCTACGCGATGATCAAGGCCCGGGTGGTTGCCGGCGACCGGGAAGCCGGCGCGCGGTTGCTGGCCGAGCTGCGGCCCTTCGTTTACCGGCGCTATCTCGATTACAGCGCGTTCGAGTCGCTGCGCGACATGAAGGCGCTGATCGCCCGGGAGGTGGAGCGCAAGGGCCTGCACCGCAACGTCAAGCTGGGTCCGGGCGGCATCCGCGAGATCGAGTTCATCGGCCAGGTATTCCAACTGATCTACGGCGGGCGCGAGCCGGCGCTGCGGGAGCGCGGCATCCTGCGGGTGCTGGACGCGCTCGGCGCCAGCGGCCGGCTGCCGGCGGAGGCGGTCGATAGCCTCAAGCGCGCCTACGATTTTCTGCGCCGGGTGGAAAACCGCTTGCAGGCGTGGGCCGACCAGCAGACCCATAACCTGCCCGAGGACGAGCTGGCGAAGCTGCGGCTGGCCTTCGCCATGGGCTATTCCGATTGGGGCGCCTTCACCCTGGAGCTGGCGCGACACGTCGAGGCCGTCAGCCAGCAGTTCGCCCAGGTGTTCGGCGACCCGGCGGCGCGGGAGCCGGGCGCGGCCAATGTCGATCTGACGGCGCTGTGGCAGGGCGATCCCGGCGAGGAAGGGGCCGCGCACCTGCTGGCCGAACAGGGTTTCGAGAACCCGGCGCCGGCCTGGAACCGGATTCAGGCGCTCAAGCACGGCCTCAGCTATCGGAGCATGAGCCCGCGCGGGCGCGAGCGGCTGGACGGCTTGATGCCGTGCGTGCTGGCGGCGGTCGCCGCCGCGCCGCAACCGACGGCGACCTTGGAGCGGGTGCTCGATCTGCTGGAAAGCATCGCCCGCCGCTCGGTGTATCTGGCGTTGCTGGCCGATCACCCGCAAGCCTTGGCGCAACTGGTGAAGCTGTGCGCCGCCAGCGGCTGGATCGGCAAGCATCTGGCCCGCTATCCTTTGCTGCTGGACGACTTGCTGAATCCGGCCATCCTGTACGCGCCGCTGGATCGCCGGCAACTGGCCCTGGATCTGGAGCGGCAACTGGCGCGCGTTCCGGCGGAAGATTCCGAAGAAGCGCTGAACGCCTTGCGCTACTTCAAGCAGACCCAGGTGTTGCGAGTCGCCGCCGCCGATGTCAGCGGCGCCATGCCCCTGATGATCGTCAGCGATCACTTGACCGAAATCGCCGAAACCCTGCTGCGCAAGGTGCTGGAACTGGCGTGGGCGGATCTGGTGCCGAAGTTCGGCCGGCCCCATTGCGCGGTGGACGGCGCGCGGCGGGAGGCCGGTTTCGCCGTGGTCGCCTACGGCAAGCTGGGCGGCATCGAGTTGAATTACGGCTCCGATCTCGATCTGGTCTTCCTGCACGACAGCGCCGGCGACCGACAGGTCACCGACGGGCCGCGCCAGATCGACAACCCCAGCTTTTTCGCCAAGCTGGTGCAACGGATCATCTATCTGCTCACCACCCGCACCGGGGCCGGCGATCTGTACGAGGTGGACACCCGGCTGCGGCCCAGCGGTCGCGCCGGCCTGCTGGTCAGCTCGTTCGAGGCGTTCGCCGCATACCAGCGCCATCAGGCGTGGACCTGGGAGCATCAGGCGCTGACGCGAACTCGGGTCGTGGCGGGGCCACCCGAACTGGCCGAACGCTATCGCAGCCTGCGCCGGGAAGTGTTGAGCGTCGAGCGCGATCCCGACGCGCTGCGCCAGGAGGTCCGCGAGATGCGCGAGCGGATGCGCGCCGAACTGGACGCCGGCACCGCCGAGATCTTCGATCTCAAGCAGGGCCGGGGTGGTATCGCCGATATCGAATTTATGGTGCAATATAAAGTTTTGGCGAACGCCAACCGTTACCCGGACCTGCTGATCTACACCGACAATATTCGGCAGCTCGACGGCCTGGAACGGTTCGGCATCCTGTCCATCGCCGATGCCGCCCGGTTGCGCAACGCCTACCGGGGTTTGCGGCGGCGCATTCATCTGCTCAAGCTGCAAGAGCGGCCCGCCCGCGTGCCGATGGCCGAGGCGAGCGCTGCCCGCGAGGGCGTGATCCGCATCTGGCGGCGGCTCATGGAGGAAACCGCGACCGGCGCGGCGTCTTAATTTTGTGGAGGAGATCCGGATTATGTCGATGTCCGACCGTGATGGTCTGATCTGGTACGACGGCGAACTGGTGCCCTGGCGCGAGGCCAACACCCATGTCCTGACCCATACCCTGCACTACGGCATGGGCGTGTTCGAGGGCGTTCGCGCCTATGCGACCGACCGGGGCGCCGCGATTTTCCGGCTGCGCGCCCACACCGACCGTCTGTTCCGTTCGGCCCACATCGTCGGCATGCCGCTGCCCTACTCCAAGGACGACATCAACGACGCCTGCCGGCGGGCGGTGCGCGCCAACCATCTGGCCAGCGCCTACATCCGCCCGATGTGTTTCTACGGTTCCGAAGGCATGGGGCTGCGCGCCGACAACCTCAAGGCCCACGTCATCGTCGCGGCCTGGGAGTGGGGCGCGTATCTGGGCGCGGAGAATCTGGAGCGCGGCATCCGCATCCGCACCTCCTCCTTCAGCCGGCACCACGTCAACATCACCATGTGCAAGGCCAAGGCCAACGGCAACTACATGAATTCCATGCTGGCGCTTGTCCGAAGCCCTGCGCGACGGCTACGACGAGGCGCTGCTGCTGGATACCGAGGGCTACGTCGCCGAGGGCAGCGGCGAGAACGTTTTCATCGTCCGCGACGGCGTGATTTACACCCCGGATCTGACCTCGGCCCTGGAAGGCATCACCCGCGACACCATCATCCGCTTCGCCGCCGATCTGGGGATTCCGGTCAAGGAAAAACGCATCACCCGCGACGAGGTGTACATCGCCGACGAAGCGTTTTTCACCGGCACCGCCGCCGAAGTGACCCCGATCCGCGAGGTGGACGGCCGCACGATCGGCAACGGCCGGCGCGGTCCGATCACCCAGCGCCTGCAAGAGCTGTACTTCGATCAGGTGCAGGGCCGCCGCGACGAATATCCCGAATGGCTGACCCCGGTTTGATTGCGGGAGCCGCCCGGGCTGGCCGACTCGCCGGGCCGATCCCGGTTTGCGCCGCCGATCACTGTCGATAACCAAATAATTTATCTGGAGAATGATGTCATGGTCGCCGCCGCCGCTTCCAGCAAGGCCCTCCCCAATACCCAGAAATCCTACGAAGTCAGCCGCGCCGATTTGCCCTTGTCCTGCCCGATGCCGGACATGCAGGTGTGGTGCTCGCACCCGAAGGTCTACCTGCCCATCGAAGCGACCGGCAAGGCCAAGTGCCCGTACTGCGGAGCCGAATACGTGCTGGTGAATTGATCTGTCTCTTCGGAGGCGGGCGGAAGCGCCAGTGTCGCCGCTCGTGATTTGGCGGTTCAGCGACGGCAAGACCGGCCACGACAACCAAAGCCGGGGACTGGTCGAGGCGCTGAACCGGTTGTGCCCGGTCGAAACCATCCACTTGAATCCGCTGCCCGCCTCTCGGGGGCTGGTGGTTTTGGCGCTCGGTTTCCCGCCGGTCGGCTGGCGATCGCTGTCGGCGCCGGATCTGTTGGTGGGAGCCGGCCACAGCACCCACGTTTCGCTGTTGGCCGCCCGCCGCAGCCGGGGAGGCAAGGCGGTGGTGCTGATGCGGCCCAGTCTGCCGCTCAGCCTGTTCGATCTCTGCGTGATTCCCGAACACGACTCGCCTCCGGCCCGCTCGAACATCCTCGTCACGCGCGGCGCGCTGAACCGCATCCAGCCTTCCTCGATCCTGGAACCGGATCGGGGCTTGCTGCTGATCGGTGGCCCGTCGGCGCATTTCGGCTGGGACGACGCCGGCCTGCATCGCCAAATCGCCGCCGTTCTCGCCGCCACGCCGGAGACGCGGTGGACGCTGACCACGTCCCGCCGCACGCCAGCCACGTTTTTGGTCGGCCTGATGGCTCTGCTCGGCTTGGCGACCGAATCGGATGGGATTCTGAACGTGGTGCCGGTGGCCGAAGCGGGTCCGGATTGGTTGCCGGCGCAACTGGCGAGGGCGGGTCAGGCGTGGGTGACCGCCGACAGCGTGTCGATGGTTTACGAAGCGCTGACCGCCGGCGCGGCGGTCGGCGTGCTGGACGTGCCGCTCAAGCAACCGAACCGCGTCAGCCGGGGGATCGAACGATTGGCCGCTCAAGAGTGGATCACGTCCTTTGAGATCTGGCGGCGGACGTCGCGTTTATCGCGTCCGCCGAGCGTTCTCGACGAGGCCGACCGCTGCGCCCGCTGGATCGTCGAGCGATGGTTCGCCTGAGCGTGGCCCAGCTATTGCCCGCCTTGGACGGCGGCGGCGTGGAGCGCGGCACGCTGGAGGTGGCGCGGGAGCTGGTCCGGCAAGGCCATCGCTCGGCGGTGATTTCCGCCGGCGGGCGGCTGGTGCCGGAACTGCTGCGCGACGGCAGCGAGCATCTGACGTGGCCGCTCGGCGCCAAGTCGCCGCGGACCCTGCGCTGGATTTGGCCGCTGCGGCGCTGGCTGGCCGAACAGCGCATCGACATCCTGCACGCCCGTTCCCGCTTGCCGGCCTGGATCGGCTGGCTGGCTTGGCGAGGCATGGACCCGCTGACCCGGCCCCGCTTCGTCACCACGGTGCACGGGCTCTATTCGGTTTCCCGCTACAGCGCCATCATGACCCGAGGCGAGCGGGTGATCGCCGTGTCCGAGACCGTGCGCGCCTACTTGCAGCGCCATTATCCCCAACTGCCGGCCGAGCGCGTTCGGGTGATTCACCGCGGGGTGGACTCCCGAGCCTTTCCTTACGGCTATCGCCCGTCGTCCGACTGGCTGGCGGACTGGTATCGGCGATTTCCGCAACTGCGAGAAGGGCCGGTGTTGACGTTGCCCGGCCGCTTGAGCCGGCTGAAGGGCCACGAGGATTTCATCGAGCTGATCGCCCGGTTGCGCGCGCGCGGTCTGTCGGTGCGCGGATTGGTCGTCGGCGGCCCGGAACCGCGCCGACAGCGTTACGCCGACGGGCTGCGAGAAATCGTTCGGTCGCGAGGTTTGGGCGATGTCGTGCTGTTCGCCGGCCATCGCGGCGATATGCGCGAGGTCTACGCGGTGTCCACCGTGGTGCTGTCGCTGTCGGCCAAACCGGAATCCTTCGGGCGCACGGTGCTGGAGGCGCTGAGTCTCGGCGTGCCGGTGATTGGCTACGATCGTGGTGGCGTCGGCGAAATTCTCGGTCGGATCTATCCGGCCGGCTCGGTGCCGGCCGGCGATCTGGATACGCTGACCGCGCGGGTGGTCGAGTGGTTGGGCGCCGCCCCACCCGTGCCGCCCGATCCGGGATTTCCTTTGCAGCGGATGTTGGACGAGACGCTGGCGCTATACGAGGGGCTGTGTCACGCTCCGAGAGCGCCCGCGTGAAACTCGCCCTGTCCGGGCCGACCCTGATCGTGCAGCCGCTGCCCGGCATCGGCGACATGATCTGGCATTTGCCGCACATTCACGCCATCGCCGCGACCACGACTGCGGGCAAAGTCGATATCCTGGCCAAGCCGCGCTCCCAAGCCGACCGCTTGCTGGGCGCCGATCCCTGCGTGGGCCAAGTGCTGTGGCTGGAGCGCGAATCCGGCTCTCATGCCGGTTGGCGCGGGTTGCTGCGCTTGGCGGCCGAACTGCGGCGCGGCGGCTACCAGCGAGCGTGGATTCTGCACGGCAGCGCCCGCTACGCGCTGGCCGCGTGGTGGGCCGGCATTTCCGAGCGGTTGGGGTACGGCGTCGGCTTGCAGTCGGCGCTGCTGACCGTGCCGGCGCGATTGCCTCCCGAGCGGCGCCACGCTCACCCGATCCTGCGGGCGGATGCCTTGTTGGATGGACTGGGCATTTCCCGCGACGAACCCGAGCCCCGGCTGGCGTTTCCCGCCGAGGCCGAACGGGCGGTGGCCGCACGATTCGCGGCCTGTCCGGCGCCATGGATCGCGCTAGGTGTCGGGAGCAGCGAACCCTGGAAGCAATGGGGCGCGCTCCGCTTCGCGGAATTGGCGCTGGCGCTGAACCGCCGGCAGCTCGGCTCGGTTTTCATCGTCGGCGGACCGGCGGAACAGCCGCTGGCGGAAGACATCATGGCGCGGGTGCGCGCTGGTGACGGCGTGGCGGTAGAGGCGGTGGCGCTGCCGCTGGATCAGGTCGCCGCGCTGCTGGCCCGTTGCCGCTGTTATATCGGCAACGATACCGGCGTGCTGAACATGGCCGCCGCCTTGCAGGTGCCGTCGATCGGCCTGTTCGGCGGTTCGGCGCCGCTCTGGCATTCCCGGTTCATCCATCCGCTGCTGCCGCCCGCCGGCAAATCCGGCATGGCGGCCATCACGGTTTCGCAGATCTTGGAAACGCTCGCGCTCTGGGGTGTCGCCGATGCGAACGGCAAGCTCGCCTGATGCCCCGTCGATCGCTCTTTGAGATCGAACCGCCACCGGATTTCGGGAGCCGTACCATGCAAACTCCGATGCAGTGCTTCATTCAACACCTCGAACGCCACCTGAACGCGGTGGCGAGCTTGCGGTGCGAGCTGCCAGCGGTCATCGCCTCGGCCGACCTGATCGTCGCGGCGCTGCGCCGGGGCAATCGGATCTTGCTCTGCGGCAATGGCGGCAGCGCGGCGGACGCGCAACACATCGCGGCCGAACTGGTGGGCCGTTTCGTGGCCGAGCGGATCGGGTTGCCGGCCATCGCGCTGAGCACCGATACCTCGATTCTGACCGCGGTCGGCAACGATTACGGCTTCGATCACGTCTTCGCCCGTCAGGTCGAGGCGCTCGCGCGACCCGGCGACGTGCTGGTCGGCATTTCGACCAGCGGGAATAGCGAGAACGTGATCGCGGCCGTATGCGCTGCCGCCCGGCGAGGTTGCCGCACCGTCGGCCTGCTCGGTCGCGATGGCGGCAAGCTGGCCGCGTTGGTGGAGCGAGCGGTCGTGGTCGGCGCGGACCAAACCGCCCACATCCAGGAATGCCACATCATGATCGGGCACATGTGGTGCGCGCATGTGGACGCCAGCTTCGCGACCGATGCGGCCGCACCGGCCGTTCCGGGCGCCGGCTCGACCGCCGCCATCTGCGGCGAGGCCGAAGCGGTGGCGCGGGTGCGGGCCGCTCGCGCGGCCGGGCTGCGGGTGGTGATGACCAACGGTTGCTTCGACATTCTCCACCCCGGCCACATCGCTTACCTCGAACAAGCGCGGGGGCTGGGCGACCGCCTGCTGGTGGCGGTCAACGACGACGATTCGGTGTGCCGCCTGAAAGGGCCGGGCCGTCCGGTGAACTCGTTGCCCTATCGGCTGCGGATGCTGGCGGCGCTCGGCTGCGTGGACTGGGTGGTGCCGTTCTCGGAGGACACGCCGGAACGGCTGATTGGCGCGCTGCTGCCCGATGTGTTGGTCAAGGGCGGCGACTACCGGCCCGATCAGATCGCCGGCGCCGACTGCGTGCGTCGCGCCGGGGGCGAGGTGCGCGTGCTCGGTTTCATCGACGGTTTTTCCACCACCGGCCTGATCGAGCGAATTCGCGCTTAGCCGCGAGCCGGGGACGGAACCGCAACCCGGCTGCGGCAGAGGTGGGTCTGATGCTCGCCGCCGCCCATTGCCACGCCGCCAACGCTGCAGAACGAGATTTCAGGGATTGAGCATCTTGCGGTAAACCGCCAGGTTGCCCTCGCACATCGCGTCCGTCGAAAACTCTCGCAGTATCAGCGCCCGGCCGGCTTCTCCCGCGCGGCGGCGGAGGTCGGCGTCATCGAGCAGGCGGTTCATCGCGGCAGCCAGCCCCGGCACGTCGCCGGGGGCGATGAGTAAACCATTCTCGCCGTCGCGCACCACTTCCGGCATTCCGCCGGCCCGGCTGGCGATGATCGGCACCCGGGCCGCCGCCGCTTGCAATAGCGCCACCCCGAGCCCTTCCATGTCGGCGGGGTGCAACAGCAGATCCAGACAGCCGAGAATCTCCGACAGGTTATCCACGAAACCCATCATCGACACATGAGCGGACAAACCGCGCTCGGCGATGATTTGCTTCAGTTCCGGTTCCAGGGAACCCCGGCCGAAGATCAGAACCCGCAAAGTCGGGTGGCGCGGCAGAACGTCCCGAAGGGCCGCGAGCAGGTAGCGGTGACCTTTGCGGGGGATGAGTTGCGCCACCATGCCGGCCACCGGGGTATCGGGCGCGAGGCCGAGGCTGGCGCGGAAACCGGCCTTGTCGTAGTCGATGAGATAGGGTGCGGCGTCCACCGCGCTGCGCACGCAGGTCACTCGGTCCGGGGCGAGACCTTCCGCCAGCAACACTTGGCGAATCCCCTCGGAAATGGCGATGACATGGTCGTAGAGCCGGTATTTCATCCTCACGACCCAAGGGGCTTCGGGATTGTCCACCCGGCGCGAGAGGACGCAGGGCACCCCCGCCAGCCGTGCCGCCACGCCGCCCCACAGGTCCGCGCCTCGGCGGCTGTGCAAATGCACGAGGTCGGGCCGCGTCGCGGCGATCAGGCGTTTGAGGCGGAAGACCAAGCCGAAATCGGCATCGCCCCGCATCGGCATCTCGAACACCCGGGCGTGGGCTCGGGCGGGTTCGACGATGGGCGCGCCGCGCCGGCAGGCGAGCACGTTCTCCACCTCGCGCCGCGCCAAGCCTTCGAGGATGTAGAGCACTTGGTAGGCGCCCCCGTAAAAATGGCGGCCCGACTCGACGTGCAGGACCCTCATGCCGCCGGTTCCACGGCCAACACCCCGCGAATCTCGGTCATGACCCGCTCCGGGGTGATGGCGCGCAGGCAGGTGTAAGCCCCTTTGCAGGTGGGGCGGCGCCGGCAGGGCGAGCATTCCAGCCCGAGCCAGATCACCTTGCCGTTGGCGCGGCAGGTGTCGAGGTAGGGGCGGGTGGAGCCGAACAGGGCCACCATGGGCGTGTTGAAAGCGGCGCCCATGTGGGTCAGCCCGGTGTCTACCCCCACCAGCAGCCCCGCGTGCCGGATCAGCGCCGCAGCTTCCGGCAAGCGCGTGATCCCCGCCAGTTGCACGGCGCCGGGCGTGGCGGTCGCGATGCGCTCGGCCGCCGCCCGGTCCGCCGGGCCACCCAGAATAACCGGCGTGAGGCCCAGCTCGTCCCGCACTCGCGATGCCAGAATTCGCCAGGCGTCCTCGAACCAGTGCTTCTGGGCGCGGGTGGTGAAGGGCGCGAAAGCCGCGAAGCGCCCGCGAGCGAGCCCGTGTTCGGCCATCAGGGTTTGCGCGTTCGCCTCGGCGGCGGCGGCGATGTGCAGGCGGGGCAGGAATTCGCCGGTATCCAGCCCGAGCCGCTCGGCCAGATAAAGGTATTCCGAGCTGATGCGCGGCAAGATGCCGCCCTTCGGCACGACCTCGGTCATCAGCCACTGGCTGCCTTCCCGCGAGCCCAGCCCGATGCGGCGCGGCGCGCCCGAGAGCCAGACGAGCAGCCCGCTTTTCAGCAGGCTTTGCATGTCGATGGCGACATCGAAACGCTGGGTTCGGAGCAGGTGACGGAACTCGCCCACGCGGCGCATCAGTTCGACCAGCCGTTTTTCGGCCCACAGCCGCTTCCATTCCGCCTTGGGCCAGAGAATCAGCTCGTCGATGCAAGGGTCGGCCGCCAGCAGTTGATCGATGCCCGGCTCGACCAGCCAAGCCAAATGGGCTCGAGGATAGGTGCGCTTGACCGCCGCCGCGAAGGGAGAGGCGAAGACCACATCGCCGATAGCGGAGGTGCGAACGATGAGGAGGCGGTTGAAAGCCATTGGCGGCGCGGTAGCCCCAGGGTCGGAAATAAGGGTAAACGAACTCGCAGCGGTGTCGGTCATGCGCGAAAACACGTTAGGGCTTAATGCGATGCCGGCTGGCCCGAAAGGGTTTGACGGGAATCGTTCCGCCATCGCGATGCCGGATTGTAACGCAGGCGACAGGCGATGAAGCGAGCAATGATCCGGCGTCGCGGCACTGCGGCGCCAAGCGGCTTCGGGCGATGCCCGGCGCTACCGGGACCTCCGCCGGTTTCGCCGGTTGCTCGCCCCGTCCGTTCGCGATGAAGCGCCCGCGTCTTCAATTGGCCGCGCCATGCCGGCGTGGTCGGGCGTTGCTTTGATCGGCGGGCGGCGCGGCGGCGTAGAGCAGCGTCATGCACATGACAAACAGCAGCGTGGTGTTCGAGCGCATCAGATAGGACTCCGACAGGCAGATGACGGAGAAGAATACCGGCAATCCATCCCGCAGTCGCTGCCATTCCCCATGACCGCGCGCACGCCATAGCGGCGGTGGAACGAGCATGGCAACGAGCGCGACACCACCCGCGATACCCAGGGTGGAAAGCGTGAAAAGAAAATGATTGTGAGGATTCCAGGTGGGTATCACCGTCGGCGAAAACTGCGCGTTGATGGCGAGAAAACGGGATGGAAAATCGCCTGCCCCAACGCCGATCAGGGGGTTTTCGAGAAACATGCGCCAAGTGGTGCTAGCCCACGACAGGCGGAGCCCGACCGGGGTGTTCGGGTCTTCCCGAAGGGAAGACACGTTGGCGATGGCGGTGTCCACCCGCTCCTGAAAGTAAGTGTTTCCGAGGTACGCGACCCCGGCCAGAAGGGCGACGCACAGAAAAGCGAGGGGCAGGGCAACGATCAAACGCCCCTTGATGCGTTGGACGACGAGCAATCCGAGCATCACCAAAAAGGCGACCATGCCGGCGCGTCCGCCGGAGATCACGAGGTTGACCGTGGTGGTCGCCATCAGCGCGAAATACAGCGCCCGGTGGCGATGCCCCGGAAACAGCGCGCGCTGGCCGGCCACGTACCCCGCCCATGCCAGGATGGGCGCGTACATGATGCGGTCGACGAAAGGCGCCGTATCCATCGGGTCCTTGTCGACGCGAATTCCGGTCGGGAATTCGGGAAAATAGCTGGAGGTGCGGCCCAGTTATAAAAGGCGAGCAGCTCGCAAAGCGCGACGGCGGCAAGAAAGGCGCCGAGATACCGGTTGAAGTGCTCCTTGCGGGCGACGCTGAAATAGAGCGGCGCCAGCAGAAAGAAAGTGGTTTTTCCGAGGACTTTCTGGCCGTTGGCGGCATCTTCCGTCCACAGCAGCGAGGCGGCCACGAGCGCGTAGTAGGCCAGGAGCGTCCAGAGCGCCCGGTTGCGGAGCACCGCTTTGAGCCGGTCGAGCCGGTTTCCCTCGGCGAACCAGAGAACCGCCAAGAGCAGGGAAAGCGAATAGGCCGGCGCGACATGGGTCGGGATGGAGAAGAAAATGGCCGCCAGCAGCCAGGAATTGATTTGCGGAATGCGGTCGGACCGGGGGACTGCGGTCATAGGATCGTAACCCCGCTCAGCGTCAGCGCAGCGCGCATTTTCTCGCGCTCGGCATCGGATTTGAAGAGAACCCGGTCCAGCCCGAACGCGAGCACGGTGCCGGCTTCGGGGTAGATCTGCGCGGCGAATAGCAGCGCCGAAGAGCGCACGCCCGCCACCGCCGAGTAGCGCGCGTGGCTCATGTGGACTTCCAGGGGTTCGTCCGGGTCGATGAGGGTGTAGTCCGGCTGGCACAGCTCGCGGTGGGGGTCTTTCGGGTGGGTTTTGTAGTGGATCTCGGAAAACCCCCGAGCGCGCAGCCACTCATGGATTTCCTGGCTGACCGCGTCGCGATCCGCCGCTTTCATGAGGCCGGCTCCCACCAGCGGTTGCCCGATGACCAGCGCCCGGCGCGGGATCGCGTCGTCGCTCGATGGGGAAGCATCGACCAGAGGCGGCAGGACGACCACCTTGTGCGCGGGATATTCGTGCGGCAGGCCGGGCAACACGTAGATGCGGTCGCAAAAGGGCGCGTCCGAGCCGATGCGATCCCCGGCGAACCGCCAGTAGTCGAGTTCGGGCGCGACGAGGCGGCGCAGCTTGCGAACATAGTGCGCGGCGGCCTTGAGCGGCGACAGGGGGTAGCGGCGGACGCTGATGATGCCGTCGGGCAGGATGCGGGCGCGCATCCTCCGGGCGCCGCAGATTTTCGGCAGGGCGCGCAGAAAGTAGTTGATCGCCTCGGTGTCGAACACCGCGCTGTGAATGTGCAAGGTATCGCAAGGGCCGACCAGCGCCGCGATTTCCCGGATGTTCGCCCGCAACCTCTGGTGGCGGCCAAAAGGGCCGGGCAGCGGTTCGAAGCGCGGCCAGGCCAAGTACGCGGAAGCGTCCCAGTGCTCGGCGCGGACGATGGGCGCGACGCCCCGCTTGTACCACGCCAGCACCTGTCGGGCGCCGGCTTCGAACCGTTCGGCGATTCGCCGCGCCGCGAGGTATTGCAGCGGGGAAGCGACCAAGTAGAGGGCGACACGACGCTCCATCCTCAAGTGGGCCACCTTCCGGTTCTCGCCGAGTGGCAAGCGCGCTGGTCAGCGGCTGCGCAGGAGCGTGGAGTAGCAGTCCAGATAGGCATTGACGATAGCGTCCTCACTGTATTGGGCGAGCAATGTCCGGTTGCCATCGGTGGCGAGTTGTCGGCGCAGCGAATCGTCTCGCAGCAGCAGCTCCATCGCCGAGGCCAGGGCCGCCGCATCCCCGATCGGCGCCAGCCAGCCGTTCTCGCGATCGGTGATGATATTCGCCGGTCCTTGGGCGCGGGTGGATAACACGGCGCGCTCCCGCGCCCACGCTTCCAGTATGACGTTGCCCAGCCCTTCCTGGCTGGAGGAACAGACGCAGAGGTCGGCCAGTTCCTGAAAGCGGCCGGCATCATCCCGCCAGCCGGGCCAGCGGACCCGCCGGCCGATGCCGAGTTGCCCGGCTTGCCGGGAGAGTTTTGTCGCCATAGGACCGTCGCCCACCACGATCAGATAAACCGGCCGATCTTGAATCCGGGGAGCGACCTTCGCGAACGCCCGGAGCAGGTTGTCGAAGCCTTTGACCGGATGCAAGCGGCCCACGGCGGTCACGATCAGCGCCTCCTCGGGAATGTCGAATTCGCGTCGCAATCCGCTCAAGGTGGCCGCCGGGCTGGGATGGTAGGGGGCGACAAAATTGCCGATGTGGAAAATCCGGTCGGCCGGAAAGCCGTGCTGGAGCAGATGGTCGCGAATGCCGGGGCTGGCCGCCACCCAGGCATGGGCGTGCCGGTAGCCGTGCGGGGTGTAGTAACCGCCCAGCCGGGCGACGTGAATCGGTCGCCGGCCGGGGGCGACGTGCGTCAGTCGCGTGGCCCGGCCCATGTAGGTCTGCACGATATCGGGCCGGTGCTCCCGCAGCGCGCGCCCGATTCGCCAGCGCGACGGCAAATCGGCGACGCCCCACATCGGAACGTGAATTTGCGGGATCTGCGCGTCCAGGCGGGCCGAGATCCGGCTGTCGGCCACGGTGATGGCCAGCGCGGAATGCTGTCGAGCCCGCAAGGCGTTGACCAGTCGGGTATAAAACAGTTCGGCCCCGCCGAGCGCCTCGCCGCCGATAATGTGGGCCGATGCGATCATGAAGTTCCGTCGGGTGGGTGCTGGACGATATCGTGCATACTGTAAATGAAAATTCCGTTGAGGGCAGATGATCGCATGATCGACCGAGCGCAGCTTTCCGTCTTCGTCACGACGTTCAATAATGGCCGAACCTTGGCGGCTTGTCTGGAAAGCGTGCGGTGGGCGGATGAAATTGTCGTGCTGGATTCCTTCAGCGCCGACGACACGCTGGCCATCGCACGCCGCCACGGGGCGCGGATCAGCCAGCACGAGTTCCTGGGTTATGGCGCGCAAAAGCGGCTGGCGCTGGCGGCGACCGCGCATGACTGGGTGTTGCTGCTGGACGCCGACGAGGCCCTGTCGCCGGCCCTGCAAGCCGAGATCCGCCAACTGCTGGAGAGCGGCCCCGCCGCGGATGGCTATGAGATGCCGCGCCAGGAACAACTGTTCTGGCGGATGTACCACCCCGCCACCCGCATGAACCATTTCCTGCGCCTGTTCGACAAGCGCAAGGGCGACATCGACGACATGCCGGTCCACGCCGCGCCCAAGGTGCGCGGTCGCGTCGCTCGCCTCAAGGCGCCGCTCTACCATTACGGCGAAACCGACATTCACGCCAAGGTCGAGAAAATCAACGCCTACTCCACCGGGCTGGTGGCCGACAAACTCAAAAAGCGCCGTTGGGGCATCGCCCTGATCATGCTGCTTTATCCGCCGCTGTTCTTCCTGCGCAGCTACCTGTTCAAGCGCAACATCCTGAACGGTTGGGCCGGATTCATCAACGCGGTGATCGCGGCGTTCTACGTCTTTCTCAAGTACGCCAAGCTGTACGAGCACGGCCAGTTCGTCAAATACGGTACGCGGTTGCTGCCGGATGGCGCGCCGCCGCCGCCGCTCCAGCGCCAACCCCCGCCCCCTCCGACCGATTCGGTTTGATCCCCGCCGCGAAGGGTTTGGGGCTTATCCCGGCTTGCGATCCGGCGCCCGCAGGTGCCGCCACACCAGCGGCGGGGTCAGCATGGCCATGCAGCTGTGGTGCGAGCAGGTTTTGCGGTAGCAGTTGACGCAAGGCAGATCGGCTTGCAGCGCGGTCACGTTATCGCCCAACGGCTTGACCCGGCGCGGATCGGTGGGGCCGCAAAGAACGGTCATCGGCGTGGACGAGACGGCGGCCAAGTGGGCGGTGCCGGTATCGTTGGCCACGATGAATCTCGCCGATTCGCACAGGAGCGGAATATCGAGAATCGCGGTCTGCCCGCACAGGTTCGCCAGCCAGTCGCCGCAGGCCGATTCGATGCGTCGGCATTCCTCCACTTCGTCCGGTCCGCCGATCAGCGCGATTCGCTCCAGCCCTTCCCGGTGAATCCGGTTGGCGAGAGCGGCGTAACGAGCCGCTCCCCAACGCTTCAGGTGACCGTCGGCGTTGCAGCCGGGCAGAAAAACCGCGTAATGGCCCGGTCTCAGCCCGTGGCGTTTCACGAGTTCCCGGACCCGGACGCGGCTGGAATCGGGGATGTGCAGGACGGGTCTGGGCGTGGTGGCCGGGATACCGCCGGCCTGGAGGGCGGCTCGGCTACGGGTGATGGTGTGAACCGGTTTGGGCAGATCGGCGGGCGCGATGTTGTAAGGAAACCGTTGGCGGTTGCCGAGCCGGTAGGGAATCCGGCACCCGGTCAACCACAGCAGGCCGAGCAACAGCCGGGAGCGGTCGTTGCACTGCAAGTCGATCACCAGGTCATAATGCTCCGCCCGCACCTGTCGCAGCCATTCCAGAATCTGGCGGCTTCGATGGCGGCGGTCGCGCAGCTCCACGGCGAACACCCGGTCGAATCGAGCATCGCGCTCGAACAGCCTTTTCCAGGCAGGGAGAGTGTTGAGATGGATTTCCCGATTCGGAAAAGCGCGGGCGATGTCTTCGAACAAGGCGGAGGCGATGATCACGTCGCCCATGGCGCTCCATTTGATGACCAGGATCCGGCGGATGTGCGGGTCGGCCGGCAGATCGACGCGATAGGGCATGGGCGCGATTCGGGCTTACGGCTGGTACGGGCTGGACTTGCCCGGCGGTTGGGTCTTGAAGCGGCGGTGGACCCAGAGATACTGTTCGGGCGCTTGGCGGACGTGCTGCTCCAGCAGTTGGTTGATGCGCCGGGTATCGGCTTCGACATCCGCGCTCGGAAAGTCGGCCAGCGCGGGCAGAATGACGACCTCATAACCGGCCGCGCCGGGCAGCCGTTTGGGAAAATACGGCACCACCGCCGCGCCGCTCAGCGCCGCCAGCCGCGAGGTGGCGGTGATCGTGCAGGCCGTTACCCCGAAGAAGGGCACGAAGACGCTGTTGCGGGCGCCGAGATTCTGATCGGGGGCATACCAAACCGCTCGTCCCCGCTTGAAAGCGCGCAGCAGGCCGCGCAGGTCGTCGCGCGGCAGCGGCGGCAATTTGCACCGCCATTCGCGTTGGTGGCGCTGGGCGATTTCGTAAAATCGGTTCTTGTGGGGCCGGTACATCGCGTGGAACGGCTGCCGCAAAGTCATGAAGCGGGCGCCCAACTCCAGGGTGGTGAAATGCCCGGTCAGCAGGATCACGCCCTTGCCGCGAGCCAGCGCTTGTTCGAGATGCTCCGTTCCCTCGACTCGAACCAGCCCCTTTAGCCTTGCATCCGGCGCCCACCAAGCCAGAGCCGTTTCGAACAAGCCCATGCCCAGCGCGGCGAAATGGGCCTCTAGCAGGGTGGCCCGCTGCGTCGGGGACAATTCTGGAAAGCACAACTCCAGATTGATCGCGGCGATGCGGCGGCGGCGGCGGGCGAATTTGCCCAGCCAGCGGCCGGTTTGTCCGCCGATGACCAATTGCCAGCGAAACGGCAGCGCGACCATGAGCTTCATCAGGCCCAGGCCCAGCCAGATCGGCCAATAGCGCGGCGCCAGAAAACGCCAATCAAACAGCCGGGCGGGTGCGGTCACGGTTGTGCGATCATTCATAAAGCCAGTATTGTAAGCGGCTCTCGCTTGGCAGGCACCCATCCGTTTCCAATTGTGGACCTGGAGAGCAGCACATGACGCCAATGTATTTGGTGACCGGCGCGGCCGGTTTCATCGGCAGCCATTCCGTCGAATGGTTGCTCGGCCAAGGGCGGCGCGTCGTCGGGGTTGACAATCTGCGGACCGGACACCTGGAAAATTTGGCCGGCGCGCGCTCGTCGCCGAATTTCGAGTGGGCGCTCGCCGACGCCGGTGATGAGGCGGTGATGCGGGCTTTGTTCGAGCGGCATCGGTTCGCGGGGGCGCTGCATCTGGCGGCGCTGGTCAGCGTTCCGGAAAGCTTCCGCGATCCCGCGCTCAACTATCGCCTCAACTTGGCGACCGCCGACAGCATCGCCCGGCTGTGTCTCGAGTTCGATTGCAAGCGCTTGGTGTTCGCCTCGTCGGCCGCCGTATACGGCGCCGCCGCCGCGCTGCCCAACCGGGAATCGGCGGCGCCGCAACCGCAATCGCCCTATGCCGCCGCGAAATTGGCCGCCGAGGTCATGCTGTTGGGCTACGCCGCCAGCTATGGGCTCGAAGCGGTTTGCTTGCGCTATTTTAATGTTTACGGGCCGCGCCAAGACCCCGCTTCGCCGTACTCGGGCGTGCTGTCCATCTTTACCGACCGGTTCCGGCGGGGTTTGCCGGTGACCGTCTACGGCGATGGCGAGCAAACGCGAGATTTCATCTCGGTGCGAGATGTCGCGCGAGCCAATGGCGAAGCCCTGCTCGACGCGGGCGTCGGCGGCGGACGCTACAACGTTTGCACCGGCCGCGCGGTTTCCCTAAACCAGGTGCTGGCGATCTACCAATATCTGTTTCCAGACGTGCCGCCGGCCGAATATGTTGAGGCTCGGATCGGCGATATCCGCCATTCGTTGGGCGATCCAAGTCTGCTGCGAGCCATGCTTGGCTTTGAGGCGTTGACACCCTTCGCGCGGGGCTTGCGGGAGTTGGCTTTGGGACAATGACGGATTTTTGTAGTTATTGCGTTGAAAAATATTGGAAATTAAATCGAAAAGTGGACTTCACGACGCCGAACAAGAGCGATCAGCAAGAGGCTGCGATAAAATAACCGAAAGATCTCTTGCCAAGAATGATCATCAGGCTATAATAGCTGTCTCGCCACCATTGAGGTGGTAAATAATAAGGAAGTTAAGTGGTCAGGCTTTGGAAGGCCAAAGGTCTTTACACAGTGCGGACAGGTAGTTGGGGAGGGGGCTTGCGGGTGGTGGGTTTGAGCCGCGCGAGCTTTCTCTTGGTTGGAGGATTTTCGCGGAGACGCGGGAGTTCTCGGGTTTGAGGGACGCTTTGCGGCGTGAAGCTTTGTTTTTTTTGTTTTTGTTTTGGTTAGAGTTTGGAGTTGAACTGAAGAGTTTGATCCTGGCTCAGATTGAACGCTGGCGGCATGCCTAACACATGCAAGTCGCACGGGGGGTTCCAGCTTGCTGGGGCCTCTAGTGGCGGACGGGTGAGTAACGCGTAGGAATCTGCCCGGTAGAGGGGGACAACCTGGGGAAACCCAGGCTAATACCGCATGAGCTCGCGAGAGGAAAGCGGGGGACCTTCGGGCCTCGCGCTACCGGATGAGCCTACGTCCGATTAGCTGGTTGGCGGGGTAACGGCCCACCAAGGCGACGATCGGTAGCTGGTCTGAGAGGACGATCAGCCACACTGGGACTGAGACACGGCCCAGACTCCTACGGGAGGCAGCAGTGGGGAATATTGGACAATGGGCGCAAGCCTGATCCAGCAATGCCGCGTGGGTGAAGACGGCCTGCGGGTTGTAAAGCCCTTTGGGCGGGGAGGAACGGCGTCGCGCGAACAGGGCGGCGCCCTGACGTTACCCGCGAAACAAGCACCGGCTAACTCCGTGCCAGCAGCCGCGGTAATACGGAGGGTGCGAGCGTTAATCGGAATTACTGGGCGTAAAGCGTGCGTAGGCGGTCCGGTCAGTCAGCCGTGAAAGCCCCGGGCTCAACCTGGGAACGGCGGTTGAGACGGCCGGACTGGAGTGGGCTAGAGGATCGTGGAATTCCGGGTGTAGCGGTGAAATGCGTAGAGATCCGGAGGAACACCGATGGCGAAGGCAGCGGTCTGGGGCCACACTGACGCTGAGGCACGAAAGCGTGGGGAGCAAACAGGATTAGATACCCTGGTAGTCCACGCGGTAAACGATGAGCACTAGACGTCGGGCGGGTGACCGCCCGGTGTCGCAGCTAACGCGCTAAGTGCTCCGCCTGGGGAGTACGGCCGCAAGGTTGAAACTCAAAGGAATTGACGGGGGCCCGCACAAGCGGTGGAGCATGTGGTTTAATTCGATGCAACGCGCAGAACCTTACCTGGCCTTGACATCCGGGGGACCCCCAGAGATGGGGGGTGCCGCGAGGAGCCCCGAGACAGGTGCTGCATGGCTGTCGTCAGCTCGTGTCGTGAGATGTTGGGTTAAGTCCCGCAACGAGCGCAACCCTTGTCCCTAGTTGCCAGCGGTTCGGCCGGGAACTCTAGGGAGACTGCCGGTGATAAACCGGAGGAAGGTGGGGATGACGTCAAGTCATCATGGCCCTTACGGCCAGGGCCACACACGTGCTACAATGGGCGGTACAAAGGGTCGCGAACCCGCGAGGGGGAGCCAATCCCAAAAAGCCGCTCGTAGTCCGGATCGGAGTCTGCAACCCGACTCCGTGAAGTCGGAATCGCTAGTAATCGCGGATCAGCACTGCCGCGGTGAATACGTTCCCGGGCCTTGTACACACCGCCCGTCACACCATGGGAGTTGGCGGCACCAGAAGTCGGTGGCTTAACCTTCGGGAGGGCGCTGACCACGGTGTGGTCAATGACTGGGGTGAAGTCGTAACAAGGTAGCCGTAGGGGAACCTGCGGCTGGATCACCTCCTTTAACGAGCGCCCGCCGCGCGCGAGCCCCCCCCCCAACGACCCGTCCGCAGCCGAGCGCGGGTCTGTAGCTCAGGCGGTTAGAGCGCACCCCTGATAAGGGTGAGGTCGGTGGTTCGAGTCCACCCAGACCCACCAGACGTGGGGCCATAGCTCAGCCGGGAGAGCGCCGGCTTTGCAAGCCGGGGGTCGGCGGTTCGAGCCCGCCTGGCTCCACCAACCGACCCGCTTCGACCCGATACCGCAGCGCGCCCGACCGATGGTCCGGGGTTTGGCGCGCTGCGGTATCGGCTCGACGCCGGTGGTGCGCCGGTCCTCGGGACCGGCGCCGCCCGCAGTCCCGTTCTTTAACAAAGTGGAAAGTGCGATGCAACGAAGACGCGCGCGATCGGAAGATCGGGCGCGCGAGGGCCGCGTCACGGACGCGGCGCAAGCCGACGCGCGACCCCGCAAGGGTTGGGGTTGGCGAGTCAAGCGACCAAGCGCATGCGGTGGATGCCTTGGCGACCACAGGCGACGAAAGACGTGGCAGCCTGCGAAAAGCTCCGGGGAGCTGGCAAACGAGCGATGATCCGGAGATCTCTGAATGGGGCAACCCACCCGCGAGGGTATCCCGGACCGAATCCATAGGTCCGGGAGGCGAACCCGGGGAACTGAAACATCTCAGTACCCGGAGGAACAGAAATCAACCGAGATTCCGCCAGTAGCGGCGAGCGAACGCGGAACAGCCACCGGCAGCTAACCGCCGGGTTAGGAGAACGGCCTGGAACGGCCGGCCGCAGCGGGTGACAGCCCCGTATCCGAAAACCCGACGGCGAGACTAGGGCCGGGACAAGTAAGGCGGGGCACGTGAAACCCTGTCCGAACACGGGGGGACCATCCTCCAAGGCTAAATACTCGTGGTCGACCGATAGCGAACCAGTACCGTGAGGGAAAGGCGAAAAGAACCCCGGCGAGGGGAGTGAAACAGAACCTGAAACCGCATGCGTACAAGCAGTCGGAGCCCCTTCGTGGGGTGACGGCGTACCTTTTGTATAATGGGTCAGCGACTTGCTTTCAGTGGCGAGCTTAACCGTCTAGGGGAAGCGCAGGGAAACCGAGTCCGAACAGGGCGACCAGTCGCTGGGAGCAGACCCGAAACCGAGCGATCTATCCACGGCCAGGCTGCAGGTGGGGTAACGCCCACTGAAGGGCCGAACCCACGTCTGTTGAAAAAGACGGGGATGAGCCGTGGATCGGAGTGAAAGGCTAATCAAGCTCGGAGATAGCTGGTTCTCCCCGAAAGCTATTGAGGTAGCGCCTCGCGTCTCACTCCCGGGGGTAGAGCACTGTTTCGGCTAGGGGGCCATCCCGGCTTACCAACCCGAGGCAAACTCCGAATACCGGGAAGTGCAATCGCGGGAGACACACGGCGGGTGCGAACATCCGTCGTGAAGAGGGAAACAACCCAGACCGCCGGCTAAGGTCCCCAAATTGCGGCTCAGTGGGAAACGATGTGGGAAGGCCCAGACAGCCAGGAGGTTGGCTTAGAAGCAGCCATCCTTTAAAGAAAGCGTAATAGCTCACTGGTCGAGTCGGCCCGCGCGGAAGATTCACCGGGGCTCAAGCCGCATACCGAAGCCGCGGATGCCGCAAGGCATGGTAGGGGAGCGTTCCGTAGGCCGTCGAAGGTCGACCGCGAGGTCGGCTGGAGGCATCGGAAGCGCGAATGCTGACATGAGTAACGATCATGCGGGTGAAAACCCCGCACGCCGAATGCCCAAGGGTTCCTGCGCAACGTCAATCGGCGCAGGGTGAGTCGGCCCCTAAGGCGAGGCCGAAAGGCGTAGTCGATGGGAAACCGGTCAACAGTCCGGTACTGGCGCGAACTGCGATGGGGGGACGGAGAAGGCTAAGCCGACCGGCGATTGGCAGTGCCGGTTCAAGCGCGTAGGCAGGCCGACCAGGCAAATCCGGCCGGTCAATGCCGAGACGCGACGACGAGCCCCTCGGGGCGAAGCGGCCCACGCCCGGCTTCCAAGAAAAGCCTCTAAGCTTCAGGTTCGCGCCACCCGTACCCGAAACCGACACAGGTGGGCGAGGAGAGCATCCTCAGGCGCTGGAGAGAACTCGGGTGAAGGAACTCGGCAAACTAGCACCGTAACTTCGGGAGAAGGTGCGCCCGCGGTAGGTGAAGGCCCTCGCGGCCGGAGCCGAAGCGGGCCGCAGTGACCAGGTGGCTGCGACTGTTTACTAAAAACACAGCACTCTGCCAACACGAAAGTGGACGTATAGGGTGTGACGCCTGCCCGGTGCCGGAAGGTTAATTGATGGGGTCAGCGCGAGCGAAGCTCTTGATCGAAGCCCCGGTAAACGGCGGCCGTAACTATAACGGTCCTAAGGTAGCGAAATTCCTTGTCGGGTAAGTTCCGACCTGCACGAATGGCGTAACGATAGCCACACTGTCTCCACCCGGGACTCCGTGAAATTGAACTCGCTGTGAAGATGCAGCGTACCCGCGGCAAGACGGAAAGACCCCGTGAACCTTTACTACAGCTTTGCACTGGACTTTGAGCTTTCTTGTGTAGGATAGGTGGGAGGCTTCGAAGCCGGGACGCCAGTCCCGGTGGAGCCGGCCTTGAAATACCACCCTGGAACGCTCGAGGTTCTAACCTCGGACCCTCTATCGGGTTCAGGGACCGTGCATGGTGGGTAGTTTGACTGGGGCGGTCTCCTCCCAAAGCGTAACGGAGGAGCGCGAAGGTACCCTCAGCGCGGTCGGAAATCGCGCATCGAGCGCAAAGGCAAAAGGGTGCTTGACTGCGAGACGGACAGGTCGAGCAGGTGCGAAAGCAGGTCTTAGTGATCCGGTGGTTCCGAATGGAAGGGCCATCGCTCAACGGATAAAAGGTACTCCGGGGATAACAGGCTGATACCGCCCAAGAGTCCATATCGACGGCGGTGTTTGGCACCTCGATGTCGGCTCATCACATCCTGGGGCTGCAGTCGGTCCCAAGGGTATGGCTGTTCGCCATTTAAAGTGGTACGCGAGCTGGGTTTAGAACGTCGTGAGACAGTTCGGTCCCTATCTGCCGTGGGCGTTGGAGCGTTGCGGGGAGCTGTTCCCAGTACGAGAGGACCGGAATGGACGGACCTCTGGTGCACCGGTTGTCACGCCAGTGGCACGGCCGGGTAGCCACGTCCGGACGGGATAACCGCTGAAAGCATCTAAGCGGGAAGCCCCCCCCAAGATGAGCGCTCCCGAGTCCTCGAGACTCCTCAAGGTCCGTGGAAGACCACCACGTGGATAGGCGTGGCGGTGGACGCGCGGCAACGCGTGCAGCCGACCCGTACTAATCGACCGTGCGGCTTGACCCGCCAACACCCAACCCCTGCGCGCGCGCGGACCCCGCGTCCCGCCGCCCTCGCTCCGGAGCATCGCGCCGACCACCCCCTTTCCGCCTGGCGACCCCAGCGCGCGGGAACCACCCGACCCCATCCCGAACTCGACCGTGAAACCGCGCCGCGCCTATGATCGTGCGAGATCCACTCGCGCTAAAGTCGGTCATCGCCAGGCTCTTATACAGAACCCCCCTTGCCCGCAAGGGGGGTTGCCGTTTGTGGATCGGAATATCATCGGTTGGTGAGATTTGACTGATATTTGCTTGTCCATGATCGAAAAATGGTTACACGTACCCGAATCCAGAAATTTGATCGAGCGGTTGGAGATAGTCCGATGTCCAGAGTCTGTCAGGTGACGGGAAAGCGTCCCATCACTGGAAATAACGTTTCCCATGCCAATAACAAGACCCGCCGTCGGTTCTTGCCGAATCTGCACGTCCATCGATTCTGGGTCGAAAGCGAGCGGCGTTTCATCAGCCTGCGCGTGTCCGCGCACGGTATGCGCATCATCGACAAGAGAGGCATCGACGCCGTTCTAGCCGAGCTGCGCGCCCAGGGCACCAAGGTTTAGGAGGGTATTGTCATGCGCGATAAGATCAAACTGGTTTCCACCGCCGGAACCGGGCACTTTTACACGACGACCAAGAACAAGCGCACCACCCCGGAAAAGCTGGAAATGAAGAAATTCGATCCGGTGGTCCGCAAGCACGTTCCATACAAGGAAGCCAAAATCAAGTGATGGAGATCGGTCTTCGCCGAGCGATAAAAAAACCCGCCCAGTGGCGGGTTTTTCGCTTGTGCGACCGCCCCGTCAGCTTGGCCGCATCGAATACCCGCGCAGCACCCGCGCGAACTCCTGCAGCGCCTGAATGCCGCTCGCTTCCGCGCTCGCGCACCATTCCTGCAAGGAGGCCACTAGCTTTTCATGGCTCGCGGTCGTGCGGCTCCAGACGCTTTGCAGCGCCAGCCGAAATTCGTAGACGGTTCGCAAAGTTTGGCTGGTATCGAGCGCATGATGCAACCGGGCGCGGTCTTGGTCGTCCAGCCGGGTTTCCTCGCGAATCAGCAGCGCCCGCGCTCGCTTGAGCAGGTGCCGCCGGGAATCGTCGGCCTTTCGCAATTCTTCTCGCAGTACCGGCGCGACCACCTCGCGGCCGAAATCGGCCATCACGTACAACCGGTTCAGCACGATAGCCCGCAAGGTGTCCAGATCGATCATCTGCTTGTCCGGCGATTGCCGGGGTATCGGCGCGGTTTTCTTGACCCGCGCCAGCCGAAGAGCGGCCAGGGACCGGATATAGAGCCAGCCGATATCGAATTCCCACCACTTGTTGGATAACCGGGCGGAACTGGGGAAAGCATGGTGGTTGTTGTGCAGCTCCTCGCCCCCGATCAGCAACCCCAACGGCGATAGGTTGGTGGAGGCATCGCGGGGTTCGTAGTTGCGATAACCCCAGTAATGGCCCAGGCCATTGATCACGCCGGCGGCCCAAAACGGAATCCACAGGAGCTGCACCGCCCAGACGGTGAGGCCCGGAACGCCGAACAGCGCCAGATCCAAGAACAGCAAGAGCGTGATGCCCAGCCGGTCGTACCGGGCGTAGAGATGGCGTTCCAACCAGTCGTCGGGCGTGCCGTGGCCATAGCGTTCCAGCGTCTCCGGCTTGCGCGCTTCGAGGCGGTACAATTCCACCCCTTGCCACAGCACCTTGCGGATGCCGAGTATCTGGGGGCTATGGGGGTCGTCGGGCGTTTCGCACTTGGCGTGGTGTTTCCGATGAATCGCGACCCACTGCTTGGTCACCATGCCGGTTGTCAGCCACAGCCAAAACCGGAAGAAGTGGCTGATGATCGGGCTGAGATCGAGCGCGCGGTGGGCTTGGGCGCGATGCAGGAAAATCGTGACGGCAACGATCGTGACGTGCGTTAATGTCAGCGTCACCAGGACCAGCTCCCAAAAGGACAGGCCCAGTAGGCCGTGAGCAATCGAGTTCAACTCAGTACCCTTCGCAAGAAGCCGATAGGACTATCGTTTGACCGATGCGGCCGACTGTTTTCAGATGACCGCTCCGATGAGCTGCGGCGGATTGGTTTTAGGATTTACGGCATTTTCTTGGCCACCAGCCAGTAACCGACGCTCAGCGCCAGGATAACCGCCGCTGTCGCCCAAATATACTCTGGCTCCATTGTCTTATAATCCATCACAATCACCTTCCGGGCAATCGCCATCAAGGCCGTGGCCAGCACCAGTTTGACGTGCAGCACATCTTCGCGCAGGTAGAGAACAATGTTCAAAAAAATTTCGATGGCGATCAGCGTGGCCATGAACGCCCCGAACGAGACCAGAATATCGTTGACGTTGAGCAAGCCGACCGGCGATGCCGCCGCGCGCTGGTAAATGACCCAGCCCACATCGACGACGCTCCACATGATCACCAGCGTCATCAGCACGGCCAGTATCCGCACGCAGAAGCGGATGACGACGTGCAGCCAGTGAATCAGGGGTTCTTCGGTCGAGTCGATATGCAATCCTTCTGCTGGGTCGTGACCGGGTGGTGGAGAAGGATCGGGCTGTTTTTCCATGATGCGTTTCGCGAGAATTGGGATCGGCTGATTGGCGTGACGAGATGGCTATGATACACCCGGGCGGGGGGCGACGCTTGTCGAATAGGTCATGACGGGCGAAGTGCTGGTGCAAGTCGAGGGGCTAACCCGGCGTTACGGCGATATCCGGGCGGTTGACGACCTCAGCTTCACCCTCGCCAGAAACCAGATCCTGGGGTTTCTCGGCCCCAATGGCGCCGGCAAATCCACCACCATGCGGATGCTGGCGGGCGTGCTCGCGCCGGACGCGGGGCGGATCGTTATCGACGGCAGCGACTTGCTGGACCAGCCCCGTCAAGCCAAGGGAGCCATCGGTTATTTGCCCGAGCAGCCGCCCCTCTATCGCGAGCTGACCGTGGACGAGCAGCTGCGCTACAGCGCCCGCCTCCACGGGCTTGATCGTGCGGCGAGCCGCGCGGCGGTGGCGCGGATCAAGGAGCGTTGCGGGCTGGCGGAGGTCGGCAGGCGCTTGATCGGCAATCTGTCCAAGGGCTATCGACAGCGGGTCGGCATCGCGCAGGCCATCCTGCACGAGCCGCCGGTGATCGTGCTGGACGAGCCGACCATCGGGCTGGACCCCATCCAGCTTCGGGAAATAAGGCAACTGATCGGCGAGCTGGGAGAAAGCCACGGCGTGATTTTGTCCACCCACCTGCTGCCGGAAGTGCAGGCAACGTGCAGCCACGTCCAAATCATGAACGCCGGACGGCTGGTGTACGCCAGCCCACTGGCCGAACTGGAGCGGCTCGGGTCGTCCACCCGCCTGCGGATCGGGTTGAGCGCGCCGCCTTCGATAGCGAGCTTGGCCCAACTGCCGGGAGTCGAGCGGGTTCAGGAATTGGGCGGTGGCCGGTTTCGGCTGCACCACGCATCCGGCGCGGCGCCGCATCGGGCGGTGATCGAACAGTCCCGTGCCCAAGGCTGGGATTTGTGGGAATTGACGCCCGAACACGCCGGGCTGGAGCAGGTCTTCGTCGAGCTGACCTCGGGGCGGGAGGCGTCCGAATGATGTTCGCCATCGCGGCCCGCGAGCTGCGCGGCTTGTTTCTGTCTCCTTTGGCCTGGACGCTGCTGGCGGTGGTGCAAGGTTTGCTGGCCTGGATTTTCCTGCTGCTGGTCGATGATTTTCGGAATGTGCAAGGCCGGTTGATCGGATTGGAAAATGCCCCCGGCGTCACCGATCTGGTCACCGCACCTTTGTTCCGGGTCGCGGCCTGGTGTCTGCTGGTGTTGACGCCGTTGCTGACCATGCGCCTGTTCAGCGAGGAGCGGCGGAGCCGCACGCTCGATCTGCTGTTGTCGGCTCCGGTGGGAACGTCCGCTATCGTATTGGGCAAGTATCTGGGCGTGCTGGCGTTTCTGTGGGGGACGACGGCGTTGATCGCCGCGATGCCGCTGTCGCTGGCGCTCGGCGCGTCGCTCGATTTCGGCAAGCTGCTCGCCGGTTTGCTGGGCCTGAGCCTGCTGGTCGCCAGCTTTGCCGCCGCCGGCCTGTATATGTCCACGCTGACCGCGCAACCCGTGGTGGCGGCGGTTTCCACCCTTGGGCTGTTGCTGTTCCTGTGCATCGTCGATGCCGCGAACCTGGGCCGGGAAACCGCCGGCAGCCTGTTCGGCTACCTGTCGCTGTTGCGCCACTACGATGCTTTGCTGCTGGGGCTGTTCGACAGCGCGGATGTCGCCTACTACCTGTTGTTCGTGGCGGCTTTCCTGGGCCTGGCGATCCGGCGGCTGGACGACGGCCGGCTGCGGGATTGACCCATGCGGCTCGACGCCTCCACCCGCCGGCGGTTGCGGCTCCAGAATTTGCTGTTTCTGTTGCTGTTCGGCGCGGTGATCGGCCTGCTGGCTTGGCTGAGCACCCGCTACGCGATCCGGGCCGACTGGACCGCCGGCGGGCGCAACACCCTGTCCGAACCCAGCCGGACGCTGCTGGCCCGTTTGCGTGAGCCGATCCGCATCACCGCCTACGCCCGCGACAACCCCGCTCTTCGCGATGGCATCGGCCGGCTGGTCGAGCGCTATCGACGAGAGAAACCGGATCTGACGCTGACTTTCGTGAATCCCGACCTGTTGCCGGACCGGGTGCGCGAACTCGGCGTCACCCTGGATGGCGAGCTGTACGTCGAATATCGTGGCCGGGGAGAAAAGGTCCAGCGGCTCGGCGAGCAGGCGCTCACCATGGCCTTGCAGCGCTTGAGTCGCCAGCAGGATCGAGCGGTGCTGTTTCTCGAAGGGCACGGCGAACGCAAACCGCTCGGGGCGGCCAATTACGATCTGGGGACGTTCGGCCGGGAGCTGGAAAAAGCGGGGATTCGAGTGGGCTCCGTGGAGCTGTCGAAGGAGCGGCAGGCTCCTTCCCCGCTCGCCGTCTTGGTGATCGCCGGGCCGCAACGGCCATTCCCGTCCGGCGAGGTCCAACTGATTCTGGATTACGTGGGGCGGGGCGGCAATCTGCTATGGCTGCTGGAACCGGGCGACCTCTCCGGCTTGCAAGCGTTGGCGGCGACGCTGGGGATCGCCCCGCTGCCCGGCGCGGTGGTGGACCCGGATGCGTCCCGGCTCGGCATCAAAAATCCCGCGTTCGTTCCCATCGTCGATTACGGCCCCCATCCCATCACCGAATCCTTGCGTGCCCCGACTCTGTTGCCGCAAGCGGTCGCGCTGGATGTTCGGCCGACGGCCGGCTGGAGTTCGGCCGTGCTGCTGGAAAGCCAATCCGGCTCTTGGACGGAAACCGGTCCTGTGGATGGCCCCATCCGGTTCGACCCAGACACCGCCGAGCAGCCGGGTCCGTTGACCGTTGGCGTGGCGCTGTTCCGGCCCCGACCCGGCGCGAACGCTGCCGGTGATTCGCGAGTGGCGCCCCAGCAAAGACTCGCGATCATCGGCGACGGCGATTTTTTGTCGAACACCTATCTGGGCAATGGCGCCAATCTGGAACTCGGGCTCAATCTCCTGAACTGGCTGACGCTGGACGATGCGCCGATCATCCTCGGTCCCAAGGCCGTCCCCGATCCGAACCTCGATCTGTCCGACCGCGCGCTGGCGGTGATCGCCGCCGTCTTCCTGGTCATCGTCCCGGTGGGGTTGTCGGCCAGCGGCTGGCTCATCTGGTTGCGCCGGCGGCGGCGTTGAGCGTGAGCGCGCTCGCGCGGCGGCATTGGCTGAACGTCGGACTGCTGGGGTTGGCCGGCGGACTGGCGGCGCTGGCGCTGCTCGAGCCGGGCCGGGAGCGGCCGGCGGCGATTGGGCCCTTGCTGGATTGGGTTCCGGCGCGGATCGAGCGAATCGAGGTCGAGCGCGCGGATCAGGAGCGGCTGGCCTTCGAGCGGCGCGCGGGCCGCTGGTGGATGACCGCGCCGACGACCGGCTTGGCCAATCCGGTGTTGCTCGACCCCGTTTTGAAGCTCGCCGAGGCGCGCTGCCCGTTGCGGTACGCGGTGGAGCAACTGAATTTGCGAGGGCTGCGGCTCGATCCTCCCCGCCTGCGATTGCGGATCGATGGCCGCGAGATCGGTTTCGGCGCCACCGCGCCGACCGACGGTCAGCGTTACCTGCGAATCGACGCCACCGTGTATCTTTGCCCCGACGATCTGTATCCGTTGCTGACGAGCGCGGCCGGGAGTTTTCTGGCCAAGCCGTTGGGGGACGTTCAGAAATGAGGGGCGGACCGGCTTATCGGCTCGATTGGCGTATCGGTTCGAGCAGCGTTTCGATGAGATCCAACAAGGCTCGCAACGCGCCGCGATGGCGTTCCACCACCGCTCGCCCGCGCTGGCCGGCCGCCCGGCGCAGTTGGGGATCGGCCAACAAGCGATCCACCACGGTCGCCAGGGCCGCCGCATCGGCGGTTTGCCAAGCCGCTTCGGCGTCCAGCAAGCGTTGGCCGGCTTCGGTAAAGTTGAACATGTGCGGGCCAAACGCCACCGGCAGGCCGAGCAGAGCCGGTTCCAGCACGTTATGGCCGCCGGTGGGGACCAGGCTGCCGCCGACGAAAGCGAGATCGGCGGCGGCGTAGAACAGCAGCAGCTCGCCCATGCTGTCGCCGAGGAAAACGGCGGTATCGGGGGCGCAGGATCGCCGTTCGCTGCGGCGAACCGGCTCGAAACCGCGCTCCCGGCACAGCGCCGCCACGCCGTCGAACCGTTCCGGGTGGCGCGGCACCAGCAGCAACAGCAGTTCGGGCCAGCGGGGACGGACCAGCGCGAAGGCGTCCAGCAGCAGCTCTTCTTCCCCGGCGTGGGTGCTGGCGCCGATCCAGATCCGCCGCTTTTCGCCCAGCGACTCCCGGCGCAGTTGTCGCCCTCGTTCGGGCAATTCGTCCGGTAGCGCCAAATCGTATTTGAGGTTGCCGATCACCTGCACGCGCCGCGCTCCCAGGTCGCGGAAACGCGCGGCGTCGGCGTCGGCCTGTGCCGCGATCGAGGCGACATCCTGCAGCATCGCCGCGGTCAGGGAGCGAATCCGGGCGTAGCCGCGCGCCGAACGCTCCGACAGCCGGGCGTTGGCGATCAGGACCGGAACGCCGGCGGCCGCGCACCGGCGCAGCAGATTCGGCCACAGCTCCGTTTCCATGATCACCGCCAACCGTGGCCGGGTCCGTCGCAGGAAGCGCCGCACGGCGCCGGGCAGGTCGTAAGGCGCGTAGACGTGTTCGACTTGGTCGCCCAGCGCTTCCCGGACTTGACGGGAGCCGGTCAGGGTCGTGGTCGTCACCAGCAGCGGGATTTCGGGATAGCGGGTCCGCAGGGCGCGAATCAGGGGCAGGGCGGCGCGGGCTTCACCGACCGACACGGCGTGAATCCACAGACAGCCGGCTCGCGGCAAGGGCGGCGCGAAACCGAGCCGCTCGGCCCAGCGCCGGCGATGGTCCGGGTCGCGGCGACCGCGCCAGTACAGACGCAGCAACGCCAGCGGCAGCGCCAAATACAGCAGGCCGGTATACACCCCCCGCAAAATTCGGGCCCGCCAATCGGTGGCGCCGCTCATCGCGAGCCCGACAATTCCCGGTTCCACATCAGGGTGGCGCCGATCACCGCCGCCGGCATCGCCAGAAAGTTCAGCACCGGCACCAGGGTGAGCAGCAGGGTCATGCCGCCGAAACCCAAGGCCAGCGGCCAATGGCGGCGCAGCAGCCGACGCTGGTCTCGGAGGGTCAAGCCGCGATTGCCGAGCGGGTAATCGGCGTATTCCAGCGCCAGCATCCAGGCGGTGGAAACCGCCCACAGCACCGGCGCGACGACGTTGACCGCCGGCACGAGCGACAGCGCCAACAGCGGAATCGCCCAAGCGACGAAATACAGCAGCTTGCGCAGCTCCGCGAACGGTGAAAGCAGCAGGTCTCGCCAACCGGGGTCGGCCGACGGTGGCGGGGCGGAGCCGGCCGACCCGATCATTTTTTCGACCCGCTCGGCCAGCAGGCCGTTGAACGGTGCGGAGAGCAGGTTGGCGACCAGGGAGAAAGCGTAAAAAAACACCACCAGCACGGTCAGGACGAACAGCGGCCAGAGCAGCCAGTGCAGCCAGCTCAGCCAGTTGGGCAACCCGCGCTGCAACGCTTGATCGAGCCGCGCCATCTGCTGGACGCCCAACCAGATGCCGCCGCCGAACAAGAGGGTGTTGATCAGCAGCGGCATCGCCACGAAACCGCGCAGACCGGCCTTGGGCAGCCAGCGCAGGCCGGTCAGCGCATAACCCGCGCCTCGGGTGAAAGAATGGCTCATGATGGTGGAAACCTCTTGGGACAAACCGGCATTCGTTTCAAATCGCGGCAATCTACGGTACTATTTGGGTGGTAAATCAAGACGCCGCCGAATTAGGCGGCGCATTATAATCATATCGTTGCGGTTCCGACCGCCGATCCAGGAGCCGAATTTTCGTTCGCCCTGCTCGCGGTCGCCGCGCCAGCGCGGAACATGGCGATTTATAACGCTTGCCCGACCACCGACGCCCGTTCGTTGTCTTTCACAGATCCGCATCGCCCCCGGCGACGGTCAAGTTTCCCGTTTCCCGCCCCGCGCATTCCCTTCGCCGGGCTATCGAACTCGCGCCCGGCCACCCGTTCGGGTCACCGCCCGGCCGCTACCGCTATCCCGCACCCCGACCGCGCGCCACAAGCGAGCGGTCGGACTTTTTTCACCCACACTCGTGTCATCGCTAACCTCAGAGGAGCACAAACATGAAACAACCCGTCCGCGTCGTCATTACCGGTGCCGCCGGCAATATCGGCTATGCCATGGCGTTTCGGATCGCTTCGGGCAGCATGTTGGGTCCCGATCAGCCGGTGATCCTGCAACTGCTCGAAATCACCCCGGCGCTGCAAGCCCTGCAAGGCGTGGTGATGGAACTGAACGACTGCGCGTTCCCCTTGCTGGCCGGCGCGGTGCCGACCGACGATCTGAAAACCGCTTTCACCGACGCCAACTTCGCCATGCTGGTCGGCGCCCGGCCGCGCGGCCCCGGCATGGAGCGCAAGGATCTGCTGACCGCCAACGGCGCCATCTTCGGGCCGCAGGGCAAAGCGATCAACGACTACGCCGCCGCCGACATCCGGGTGCTGGTGGTCGGCAACCCCGCCAACACCAACTCCCTGATCGCCGCCAGCAACGCCCCGGACCGGGATCGCCGCCGCTTCCACGCCATGACCCGGCTGGACCACAACCGGGCGCTGAGCCAGTTGGCCGAGAAAACCGGCTCGCACGTCAATGACATCAAGAAAATGACCATCTGGGGCAACCACTCCTCGACCCAGTATCCCGACATCGGTCAATGCACGGTCAAGGGCCAGGCGGCGACCGCGCTGGTCGATCAGAGCTGGTATCGCAACACCTTCATCCCGGACGTGCAGCAGCGCGGCGCCGCCATCATCAAGGCCCGCGGCGCGTCCTCCGCCGCTTCCGCCGCCTCCTCGGCCATCGACCACATGCGCGACTGGGCGCTGGGCACCCCGGATGGCGACTGGGTCAGCATGTCGGTGCCGTCCGACGGTTCCTATGGTGTCGGCGAAGGCGTGATCTACTCTTATCCCTGCGTCTGCAAGAACGGCGACTACCAGATCGTCCAGGGTCTGCCGGTCGATGAGTTCAGCCGCGAGAAGATGAAGGCCACCGAGCAGGAGCTGCGCGAGGAGCGCGCCAGCATCGAAGACCTGCTCAAGGGCAAGTAAGGTCGTTCGCGCCGTCCCCGAGCGGTCGCGGGGACGGCTTGCAGGAAATTTCCCACCGAGCGACTACACTTCTTCGACGACAGCATAATGTCGCGATTCCATACCGCTAACTGGAAGGTGTTCACACGATGAATTACGAAGAATTCCACCGCTGGTCCATCGACGATCCCGAGGGTTTCTGGGGCGAACAGGCCAAGCTGATCCACTGGAACAAGCCGCCGCAAAAGGTGCGCGACTACAGCAAGCCGCCGTTTTGCAAGTGGTTTGCCGGCGGCGAGACCAATCTTTGCTACAACGCCGTGGACCGGCATCTGGCCGATCGGGCCGACCAGCGGGCGGTGATCTACATCTCGACGGAAACCGACGAGACCAAGATTTACACTTACGCCGAACTGCATCGCGAAGTGAACCGCTTCGCGGCGGTGCTGCAATCGCTGGGCGTGGGCAAGGGCGACCGGGTCATCGTTTACATGCCGATGATCGCCGAAGCCGCCTTCGCCATGCTGGCCTGCGCCCGGATCGGCGCGATTCACTCGGTGGTGTTCGGCGGGTTCGCGGCCTACAACCTGGCGGTGCGCATCGACGACGCCAAGCCCAAGGTCATGGTCACGTCCGACGCGGGAATGCGTGGCGGCAAGGCGGTGCCCTACAAGCATCTGGTGGATGAATCGTGCAACTTGGCCAAGTTCCCGCCGGAAAAAGTCGTCATCTGCAACCGGGGCTTGGACAAGGGCCTGACGTGGGTCGAGGGCCGCGACGTGGATTACGCGACCCTGCGCGACCAGCACCTGGACGCCGAGGTGCCGATCACTTGGCTGGAATCCAACGAGCCGAGCTACATCCTCTACACCTCCGGCACCACCGGTATCCCCAAGGGCGTGCAGCGCGACGTGGGCGGCTACGCGGTGGCGCTGGCCTCGACCATGAAACATCTCTATCACATCAACCCCGGCGAGACCATGTTCGCCACCTCCGACATCGGCTGGGTGGTGGGTCACTCTTACATCGTCTACGCCCCGCTGATCCACGGCTGCCCCACGATTTTCTACGAGGGCTTGCCGATCCGCCCGGACCCCGGCATCTGGTGGAAGATCGTGAACGAATACCAGGTGCGGTCGATGTTCTCCTCGCCGACGGCGGTGCGGGTGCTGAAGTCGCAGGACCAAAAGTTCATGACCATGCACGACGTGTCGTGCCTGCGCTACCTGTTCCTGGCCGGCGAGCCGCTGGATGAGCCGACCTCGCGCTGGATCACCGACGCGCTGAAGATCCCGGTCATCGATCACTACTGGCAGACCGAGACCGGCTGGCCGATGCTGTCCTATCTGCCGGGCGTCGATCTCAAGCCCAACCGCTTCGGCTCGCCGGGGTTCCCGGTCTACGGCTACAACATCCGGGTCATCAGCGAAGGCACCGGCGAGGAAGTGCCGCGCGGCGAAAAGGGCGTGCTGGTGGTGGAGCCGCCGCTGCCGCCGGGTTGCCTGAGCACGGTGTGGGGTGACGACTCGCGCTTCGTCAAGAGCTATTTCTCCAGTTTCAAGGAGATGCTGTACACCTCGTCCGACTGGGCGGTGCGCGACCCGGAAGGCTATTTCTTTATCCTCGGCCGCACCGACGACGTGATCAACGTGGCCGGCCACCGGCTGGGCACCCGCGAGATCGAGGAGGCGATCCAGGCCCATTCGGCGGTCGCCGAGGTGGCGGTGGTGGGCTTGGCCGACAAGGTCAAGGGCCAGGTGCCGGTCGGCTTCTGCCGGCTGAAGGACCCGTCCCAGCTCGACGCGCCGGGCGCCGACCGAGCGGCTGGAGAAGGAAATCATCAACAAGGTGCAGGAACTGCTGGGGGCGGTCGCCAAGCCGCACAACGTCCACTTCGTCAGCGCCCTGCCCAAGACCCGCTCCGGCAAACTGCTGCGGCGCTCGATCCAGGCCTTGGCCGAAGGCCGCGATCCGGGCGATCTGTCCACCCTGGACGATCCGAACTCGCTGGAAGAAGTCCGGCGGGCGGTCGGGCAGCACTAAAACCGGTTTATCGCCACCCGCCGGGAGCGTAGACGCCACTGCGGGTGGCGGACATAAGCGGTTTCAAACCGATCCCTTTCCCGACAGGGGAAGGGATTTTTGCGTCTACACCTATAGGCGAATCAAGCTCGGCGCTGAAAAAGGGTAATTTCCCCTAAAAGGGGGCAATAAAGAGGGTAATAAAAACCTCCTCCCCGGAGGGAAGGAGGTCGTAGCCCAGACACCGCGCCCTTGGCGGACCGGGGGAAAGTTCGCCACGCCCGTTAAAGCGCCTTGGCCCGCTCGCGCAGGATGTATTTTTGCATCTTGCCGGTCGAAGTCTTGGGCAGCGGCCCGAACACCACCGTCTTCGGCACCTTGAACCGCGCCAGCTGGTTGCGGCAGAACTCGATGATTTCCTCTTCGGTGGTGTGTTCCTTGCCGGGCTGGAGCGTGACGAAGGCGCACGGCGTTTCACCCCACTTCTCGTCGGGCCGGGCAACCACCGCGACTTCCAGCACCGCCGGATGCCGGTACAGCACGTCCTCGACTTCGATGGTGGAAATGTTCTCGCCGCCGGAAATGATGATGTCCTTGGAGCGGTCCTTGATGTCGATGTAGCCGTTCTCGTGCCAGACCGCCAGATCGCCGCTGTGGAACCAGCCGCCTTCGAACGCTTCCTCGCTGGCGCTGGGATTCTTGAGATAGCCCTTCATCACGTTGTTGCCGCGCATGAAGATTTCGCCGATGCTCTTGCCGTCCTTCGGCATCGGTTCCAGGGTTTGCGGGTGCGCCACCATCAGCCCCTCCAGCATCGGATAGCGAACGCCCTGTCGCGATTTCAGCACGGCTCGCTCTTCCAGAGGCTTCTCGTTCCATTCGTCGTGCCAGGCGCACACCACCGCCGGGCCGTAGGTTTCGGTCAGGCCATAGACGTGGGTGACTTCGAAGTTCATCCGCTCCATGCCTTCGATGACGGCGGCGGGCGGGGCCGCGCCGGCGGTCATCACCTTGACCCGGTGCTCGATGCCGGCTTTCATCTCGTCCGGGGCGTTCTTCAGGGTGTTCAGCACGATCGGCGCGCCACAGAAGTGGTTGACCTTCTCCTTTTTGATCAAATCGAACACCAGATCGGCGCGGACTTGGCGCAGGCAGATGTTGGTGCCCACCGTGGCGGCGATGGTCCAGGGGAAACACCAGCCGTTGCAGTGGAACATCGGCAAAGTCCACAGATAGACGGGGTGCAGGCCCATGTCCCACACCATCGCGTTGCAAACCGCGTTCAGATAGGCCCCGCGATGGTGGTACACCACGCCCTTGGGATTGCCGGTGGTGCCGGAGGTGTAGTTGAGGGAAATGGCTTGCCACTCGTCGGCGGGATTCTGCCAGGCGAACTCGGGATCGCCTTCGGCCAACAGAGCCTCGTAATCCAGTTGGCCGAGCTTTTGGCCGCCGCTGTACTGCGGGTCGTCGATATCGATGACCAGGGGGCGCTTGCCGGCTTCCATCAAGTTCAGCGCCTTGCCGATGGTGTCGGAAAACTCGCGGTCGGTGAACAGGATCTTGGCCTCGCCGTGGCCCAGCATGAAGGCGATGGCCTCGGCGTCCAGCCGGATGTTCAGCGTGTTGAGCACCGCGCCGTTCATCGGCACGCCGAAGTGCAGCTCGAACATTTCCGGAATGTTCGGCAGCATCGCGGCAACCGTTTGACCCACGCCGATGCCGCGCCGTTGCAGCGCCGATGCCAGCCGCCGGCAGCGGGTGTAGGTTTCGGCCCAAGTGCGGCGAACCGGACCGTGCACCGAGGCGATTTTATGAGGGTAAACGGCGGCCGCCCGCTCGATGAAGGTCAGCGGGGTCAGCGGTACGAAATTGGCCGCGTTCTGGTCCAAATGCATGGCATAGGGATTATGCGGATTGGTGCTCATGGGAACGACGGTCCTCCGTTGGGTTGCTTTATGGTCGATTTATGATGGGATCGCGCGGGCCGTGCGGAGGGTTGCGGCCGTTCAACGGCCTTTCCACTCCGGCTTGCGCTTGGCGATGAAGGCGTCGATGCCCTCGCGGGCGTCCTCGCTGTTCATGTTGCAGGCCATGGCTTCGCTCGCACAAGCGTAGGCCGCTTCCAAACCTAATTCCAATTGCCGGTAGAACAATTCCTTACCCATGGCGATGGCGAACGGTGATTTGTTGCAAATGGAGCCCGTCAATTCCCCCACGGCGGCATCCAACCGGTCCAATGGCGCCACCCGGTTGACCAATCCCTGGCGCTGGGCGGTCGGCGCGTCGATGAAGTCGCCCGTCAACAAGAGTTCCAGCGCCTGCTTGCGGCCCAGATTGCGGCTCAGCGCCACGGCGGGCGTCGAACAGAACAGGCCGACGTTGATGCCGGAGGTGGCGAAGCGCGCGTTGTCCGAAGCGACGGCGAGATCGCAGGCCGCGACCAGCTGACAGCCGGCGGCGGTGGCGATGCCGTGCACGCGGGCGATCACCGGTTGCGGCAAGCGATTGATGGTCAGCATCACCCGTCCGCACTGGGCGAACAGGGCTCGGTGGAAGGCGGGATCGGTGTGGGCGCGCATTTCCTTGAGGTCGTGGCCGGCGCAGAACGCCGGGCCGCCGCCCGCGATCACCACCGCCCGCACGGTTTTGTCGGCCGCGACGCCGTCCAGTTCCGCTTGCAGCGCGGCCAGCATGGCTTGAGATAAGGCGTTGTATTGTTTGGGACGATTGAGTGTCAGCGTGGCCACGCCCGCTTCGGTCTGGCGTAGCACGAGAGCGTCTTGGGAAAGGACGGTGGCGGTCATGTCGTGGTTCTCCTCTGGCGATGGCGGGTTGCTCGAAATTTCGCATGACGGGGTATATTCTATCCGCCAGCGTAACGGGTATATATGCTTCGGGCTACACGCGAAGGAGCAGTTCCTTTTGGGATTGAATTATCAACCTAACAATGGCCCTTTCTCGGGAACTCTGTAACGACACGCCGCCGTTCCTGGTCGACCGCCGTCGCAGCTCTCTCCTGCGCCGACGGCAGGAGGAGCTGCTGGTCGAGATCAGCGTGCTGGCCTTGCGCGACAGTTTGCTGGAAACGCTGCTGGAACAGGCGGCGGCCGGCCTGCATGCCTGTGCGGGCCAGCGCAGCATGCTCTTGCGACGGCGGAAAGACGAATGGCCTACGGTGTACGCGCACGGTTGCTGGCAGGCGTTGCAACTCGGTCCGGGCGGCGGCCAATGCCTTCACGATGCGCTTTCCGGGCTGGCCGCTCGGTTGAATGGCGGCGGGCTGGAAGAAAATGGAACCGCGCCGGTCGTAATTCTCGCGATGCCGGACGATAGCAGCCTGTTGCTGTTGCCGTTGCTGGCGGACCCGGCCCGCTTGCTGGTTCTGGGCGTGTTCATCACCCGAATTCCCGACGAGGACCATCATCGTTTTCTGTACGCCCTGAGCCGGGTGCTGGCGGCGGCGTGGTCGCGGCAGGAAGCGGAGATCGCCCGGCGCGCCGAGCTGGCCCACGCCGGCCGGCTGCTGCTGTTGGGCGAAATGACCTCCAGCCTCATTCACGAACTCAACCAACCGCTGGCGGCCATCGTCAATTACGCCTACGGCAGCCAGCGGCAACTGGAAGTCGCTGCGCCCCCGCCGGCGGTGTTGCGGGAGCGCCTGGACAAGATCGCCAAGCAAGCCTGTCGGGCGAGCGAACTGGTCAAGCGTCTGCGCCGGCTGATCCGCAAGGAGCCGGTCCGCTGCGTCCCCGTGAATCTGAACCGGTTGTTGGCCGACGTGGTTGGCCTCTGCGAGGCGGATGCCGGGAAGCAGCGGCTCCGGCTCGAACTCCGGCTCTCCCCGACCCCGCTACCGGAAGCCAGCGGCGACCCGATGCAGATCGAACAGGTTTTGCTCAATCTGCTGTACAACGCCATCGAAGCCGGCCCGCACCCCGAGTTGGCCGACGGGGTCATCACGGTCGAAGCGGAACGCCTCGGACCCGATCGGGTGCTGATCCGGATTCGCGACCAGGGGCCGGGTTTGCCGGATGGCGATACCGAACGGCTGTTTCAGAGTTTCCACACCACCAAGCCCGATGGGTTGGGCCTGGGCTTGGCGATCAGCCGGTCGCTGGTGGAAAGCCAGGATGGCCGCTTGTGGGCCGAGAACAACAAGGGATGTGGCGCCACCTTCAACCTGGCGCTGCCGATCGCCAAAACCGGCGCCGACATGCCGTGACCGGGCGGGACGCTCCCCTGGTTTACGTCGTGGGCGACGATCCGGCGCTGCGCGATTCGCTGCGGTATCTCCTGGAATCGGTGGGTTTGCGGACGCTGGCCTTCGCCGACACCGAAGGGTTTTTGACCGCTTACCAGCCCGACCATCCGGGCTGCTTGCTGTTGGATATCCGCATTCCCGGCCGCAACGATTTGAGTTCCCAGCAGCTCTTGCGCGACCGTGGCATCGATGTGCCCGTCGTCATCATCACCGGCCACGGTGACGTGACGATGGCGGTGACCGCCATGAAGCAGGGCGCGCTGGATTTCATCGAAAAACCGTTCAACGATCAACTGCTGCTCGATTGCGTCCACAATGCCTTGGCCGAGGATCGGGCGCGGCGGTGCGCCCGCGCGCGGCGGCGGGATTTGTTGTGCCGGTTCGACACGCTGACCCCGCGCGAACAGGATGTGTTGCGCCAGGTCGTGGAAGGTCTCTCCAACCGGGAAATCGCCGAGGCGTTGAGCCTGAGCCGCAAAACCGTGGAAGTGCATCGCGCCAAGGTCATGCAGAAAATGGGGGCCGATACCCTGTCGCAACTCATCCGCATGGCGATGGCAATCGACATTCTCAAGGTCTATGATCAAATTTGAATCTTTGCTGCGGCGTTCGGACTTCCTCAAACGTACCCGGCTGAAACCTCATGTGTCTCATTTTGTTCGCCTATCGCTGTCATCCGCGCTACGAGCTGGTGGTGGCCGCCAATCGTGACGAATACTACGACCGGGCCACCGCTCCGCTGGCGTTTTGGGACGATGCCCCGAATATCTTGGCGGGCCGCGATCTCAAGGAGGGGGGGACATGGCTCGGCATCACGCGCGGGGGCCGCTTCGCCGCGATCACCAATTACCGGGATCCGGGCCAATTCATGCCCGCCGCTCCTTCCCGCGGCCAGTTGGTCAGCGATTTTCTGCGAAGCGGAGAGTCGGCCAGCGATTATCTGGCCCGCTTGATGCCGCTCGCCAACACGTACAACGGCTTCAATCTGTTGCTCGGCGATGGCGGAGAACTGCACTACTTTTCCAATCGCGCCAACCGTCCTCCCCAGTCTTTGGCTCCCGGCCTTTACGGCCTCAGCAACCACCTGCTCGATACCCCTTGGCCCAAGCTGGCGCGCGGGCGGGAAGCCCTCCGCGATTTGCTGATCTCCGAATCCGGTTTCACTCCGACCGACTTGATGCGGCTTCTCTGCGATCGCGCCCCGGCGCCAGAATCGGAAGTGCCCCGTACCGGGCTTACGCTGGACTGGGAAATCCGCTTGTCGCCGATCTTCATCGCCACGCCGGAGTACGGTACCCGTTCGTCCACCGTAATGGTCGTGGACCAACACAGGCGCGTGTATTTTGCCGAGCAAAATTGGATCAATTTTAGCCAAAGCGAGTATCGGTTGTTGTGGCCGACGATTGGTGAAACCCCTCGCAAGGCGACTTGGGCCGGCCGAGCCACCGATGGATGAGCGCGCGATTTTTTGACCTTCGCGATGATGGCGCTCCCGACCGCCCAATCGGTCGAGCGAGCGAGCGGCTTGCGGTGCCGGATGGCGAAGGGGTGCTTTATCGGCGAGCGTTCACGCCGGCGGAACGCGCTCATCTGTTCGCGGTGCTGCGCGAGGAAACGGCGTGGCGGCAACAGGTCATCACGGTATACGGTCGCGCCATCGCCTCGCCCCGGCTGAGCGCCTGGCACGGCGACCCCGAGGCCGTATACGGCTACTCCGGGCTGCGGCTGGAGCCGGCGCCGTGGACGCCGACGCTGCGGATCGTGCGGGAGCGGGTGGAAGCGCTGGCGGCGACCCGCTTCAACAGCGTGCTGCTCAATCTGTATCGCGACGGCCAGGACAGCATGGGCTGGCACAGCGACGACGAGCCGGAACTCGGCCGCGATCCGGTGATCGCCTCGGTCAGCTTCGGCGCCGCCCGCCGCTTTCTGATGCAGCACAAAAAGCGGCGGTTGCGGGCGGAGTTGCGGCTGGAGGACGGTGACGTGCTGGTGCTGGGCGGCGCGACCCAGCATTGCTGGCGGCACCACGTCCCCAAGACGCGCCAGCCGGTCGGCGCCCGGATCAACCTGACCTTCCGGTGGATACTGACCCCTCAGCCTTTATCCTCTTGTTCGGGTAAAGCCTGATCGGCTATCCTAGCCCCACCACATACCAATAAACCCGGTCACGGGTAGCCAGTTTTTCTCTGGACACCCTCCTCGTTTGGCCCCGGTAGCTCAGTCGGATAGAGCGCACCCCTCCTAAGGGTGAGGTCACAGGTTCAACTCCTGTTCGGGGCACCATGTTTTCAATGACTTAGTCAACAGTCCTGCCATGTGACCCGCCATAAGCGAAAGGTAAGCGCGAGATGCGATTCAACCCCGAAACAGAAGGGCATCAAATATCGGCCACTTCCGACAGCGCCGAGCGCTATCGGGGCAGATAGCCGAGATTCAAAATTCGTTCGATGCGGTCGGTTAACTGGTTCATACCCTCTGGAGACTGACTAAATGAAGTTGGCTCCTTTTGAAAAATTTGGTGGTATTTCATTAATCATCGGCTCTGTGCTGTTTGCGGTTTATTCGTCGATGTTTCCGGTTCTTCTCCCAGTCAGGAGTGGTATCTACGATTTCGTTCTGGTGGTACTCAACCCCAATTGGATTTGGTTGGCTATTGTTGCCTTCGCAGGTATTTTGCTAATGCTTGCCGGTTTCTATGCCGTCTATTCCAGAATTCGAGATGACGCTGGGATCGTCGGTGCGGTAGGCTTCTTGTTTACTGAGACTGCGTATCTCCTACAGGCATGTAAAGTTACATGGGAGCTATTCCTTTATCCAATTATTGCTTCACACCCTGAATCAGCGTTTTTGCTGCGTGAAGCTATCATTAAAAATGATCCATCTATAGTTAATTTTCGGGTTCTTCGAGGATTGTTGTGGAGTTAAGCGAAGCTGATCAGGACCCGTTGCTTAAAATTGACAAAATTCCGAAATCCGTAACCCATGCGTTTCACTGTCTTGATCGAATTGTTAATACCTTCAATGACGCTCGTGGTCACCCGATGCGCGAAGTAGTTTAAGACGTATTCTTTCCAATCATTCAGCATGTATAAAAAGGTATTCAGATATTTGTTATTCATTTCTCTGGCCGCTTCCATCCATTTTTTTAACTCGATTTCGCCTTGCTTTCGCGTCAGATTCCGATTGAAAATCGCACGAAACATCTCCTTGTGATCGTAAATCAACTTCAATTCTGGAAACAGTAGAAAGGCCCGGTCGCGTTTCGTTGTCTGATCGGGGGTCAAGTTTTCGGCATTCTTCAGCAAGGCCCACTTGAGGCGCTTGAGTTCTTCGCGGTCTTTAAATTGGCGGCGCAAACTTTTCCGTTGACCGTCCACCGCTTTGTTGAGGTAGCCAAAAAAATGAAACCGATCAACGACCACGGTTGCACGAGGAAATACCGCCCGGGCGGTATTGATAAAACCCGGCCACATGTCCGAGCAGAACACGTCGATCCCTTCGCACCACTCCGTCCCCTTGTTTTTGAAATACCCAATCAATTTCGCTTGCTCGCGATATTCTAAAATATCAACGATTTCAATACGTTCTAAATCGACGATCACCGTGACATAGTCGCGATGTCCTTTTTTGATCGCAAGCTCGTCCATGCCCACGGCTTTCACTTTCGAAAGCGGGCGCTCTTGCAGTTCTTGCCGCGCACCCCGTTGGCAAATATCGTTAACGGTTGACCAAACCAAATTTTCTTGAGCGCTGACCTTTTGGATCGTGCTGGCTTTGCAGCATTCGTACACGTAGCGCTCGTAACGACAAGTCATCGCGCGCTGGGGCGCAACAAAATTGAAACGCTCATTGAAACGACGATCACAGTCCGGACAATAAAACTGCCGCTGACTTAAATGCAAATATACTTCTTTTCCGGTGATCGGCAAATCGCGAATTTGTCGCTCGTAGGTCTGATGCACAACCTGTCTCTTCTTCAAACAGTGCGGACAGAGCGTTTCTTCAAAAATAGAACTGCAATAAATATGGAGCGCTTGTTCTTGCCAATCAACTCGATCAACTCGAATTTCTTTAATCCCTAAAATCTGCTCAAACAATTCAGCTTCCGTCATTGGATTTTACTCTCCCATCGTGCGGTATCCTGAACTTGATAACCGGTCAAAAAACTATGCGTCCTAAAATGATGCACTTCCGCGTTCGACTCCACATGAATCCTCGAAGAGCCAATTTTCGCACAGTTTCGGCAATTACGATTTTTATCGGCGTAGCGTCACTTTGCCTCGCGATCTATCGATCCAACGAGTATCCGAAGGCCGCTCCTTTTCTCATTTTCGTTGGAGCTATCGCCTATGCATTTGGACCATTCATATCCATTTTTGCTTCCGTTGCTGGCATATTTGTCCTCGCCATCGGCTGTTCATTGCTTGGCTTCCATCTATTGAGGCCGGCGCGTGCACGGTTTGCAACCTAACCCCTGCGTATATGGACTCCCCCGGAAAGCAAGGAAATTGATCGATAGTATGGCTGAGGAAGCGCATGCAGTCGTATATCCGGCATCTGGAGTGGACTCTGAATGGTCCGTGCCGACATGGAATCTGCGCACGTCGGGCCAATCGTTACAAGCGGCAGACGTGAAGTTGCCGGCAGAGTTATCGGCCTGGTGACGTGAGGGTGCGACCCGTTTAGCCATGATGGGCGATCAATCTCAAAGCAAGCGCGAGGACGTGGAACACATCAAAGATTTTCTCCTTGCAGACCTAGACGGCAATGGCGAAGTCGGAACGGTTGAGCTTGTGGGCCAGGCGGCTGGGCGTGCCATACGGCTCGCCATCCCGGAGCGTGGCATAGCAGATGCGCGCCAGCTTGTTCGCCACCGCGCAGGCCGCCTTGTTGTGATTGGCGCGCTCCTGCACCGCCAGCCCCCAACCGCGCAGGCCATCAAGGGTCTTGCCGGCCTGTCGGGCCATGCTGGCCGCCCGCAGCACGGCCCGGGCGCCATGGGTGAGCAGCATGCGCAGGTAGCGATCCCCCTTCTTCGAGATGCGGCCGAGCACGCGACTGTTGCCGGAGCTGAACTCGCGCGGCGTCAGCCCGAACCAGCTGGCGAAATGACGGGCATCCTTGAAGTGGCTGACCGACCCTCCCGTGGCCGCCACCATCGCCGTGGCGGTCAGCAGGCCGATGCCGGGAATCGACAGCAGCGTGGTGCAGGCCGGACTGTGCTTCGCCAGTTCGGACAGCTCCCGCTCCATCTGGCCGATGCGCAATTCCAGCAGACGGATTTCCTCGACGAGAAACCGCATGGCGCGATGGATCATGGCGGGAATCGGCGTGTGCGGATCGGCGAGCGTGCGGGCGATCGCTTCGATGCCGGTGCGCGCGCCTTGCGGCACGGCCAGCCCGAACTCGCGGCAGAAGCCGCGCAAGGCATTGATGCGCGAGGTGCGCGTGCCCATCCAGAGGGAGCGGGTGCGGTGCAGCGCCTGCAAGGCTTGCTGTTCGACCGACTTCACCCGCACCGGAACGATGTCCGCGCAGCGGGCCGCTTCCAGCAGCGCCAGCGCATCGGCGGCATCGGTCTTGTTGCGCTTCACATAGGCGCGCACGTAGGCCGCCGGCAACAGCATGACTTCGATGCCCAGGCCATTGAGCCAGCGCGCCCAGTGGTGGGCGGAGCCGCAGGCTTCCATGATGACCAGCGAGACTTCGCGGTTCGGGAACCAGCGCTCGAACTGCGCGCGCGTCAGGCGATGCGATTCGACGACATGCCACTGGCCATCGGCCACGGCCAGCTGGAAAACGTTCTTGGCAAGATCGACAGCGACGGTAGTAGCATTCATTTTGGATTCCCCTTCGGAGTTGAGCGGTGCTGATCCCCACGTCCAATGAGTCTCACCTGCGCACACAGTGCGCCAACAAAGAGGGGGAGTCCATCCCATCAGTTGAGGGGACGGCCTGAGTACTGCGCTTGCAGGCTCCCCATTGGCTTTGCCACCGGGCTGGCTTTTCACTTTGAGTGTTAGTTAGACAGTCCACTCTCATTTATTTCCATGAGCCAAAAATATAGAGTTCTGAGCGTGCAAATTGGCGCTGTTCAGCCGCTGCAAATCGGCGACAGGCGGGTGATGTCCGGTATTCGAAAACATGCTGTCGAAGGAAAAGTCAGCGTCAATAAGCTTGGAATCGAAGGCGATGAACAGGCCGATTTGACCGTTCACGGCGGTCTTGCAAAAGCGGTTTACGCCTATCCATCGGAACATTATCCGTTCTGGCAAGAACAGAGAAAAACGCTCGGGTTTTCGCCCGATTTGCCTTATGGCAGCTTGGGTGAAAACCTGACCTTATCCGGTTTGCTCGAAGAGGTCTTGTTCGTGGGCGATGAGCTTCACTTTTCAGATTGTGTTTTGCGAGTCACTCAGCCCCGCGAACCCTGTTACAAATTCAACGCCATCATGAATGACAAGAAAGCGGCGAAGAAAATGGTGCAAACCGGCTTTTGCGGTTTCTATTTGGCCGTCGAATCGACCGGCAGCATTGCCTCTGGGCAGACGTTTGAGTTAAAGCCCGGTTTGCGCCAAGTGCCGATCAGCGCCCTTTTCAAAGCGGCCACCCTGAAAGTCCGGTGAGGCCGAACGGCTTTCTCATCCATCAATGCCCGACAGGCGCTTGCACCCGACCCCGCTCGCGGGCGGCTGAATCGGGACGTTCGACCCTCATCGCCGCAACCGCCGGGGAAGCGGCTCGCGCAACGGCCGTCAAACCGCCAGATTGTCGATCAACCGCGCCCGACCCAGCCACGCCGCCGCCAGAATCCGCAAATCCGTGTCCCCGTCGGCGGGGGGCCGCAAATCGCGGGCGCGACGGATCTCGAAATAGTCGGGCCGGAAACCGGCCGCCGCCAGCCGCGCCTTGGCCTCGCTCGTCAGCCGCTCGCAATCCCGCTCGCCGGCGCGCAACCGCTCCGCGCTCGCCGTCAGCGTGGCGTACAGAACCGGGGCGATGGCCCGCTCCTCGGCGGTCAAATAGCCGTTGCGCGAACTCAGCGCCAGCCCGTCGGCTTCCCGCACCGTCGGTACGCCGACGATCTCGACGGGGAAGTCGAGGTCGGCCACCAGCCGGCGAATGACCATCAATTGCTGCCAGTCCTTCTCGCCGAACAAGGCCACGTCCGGCTGCGCCATGTTGAACAGCTTGCTGACCACCGTGGCGACGCCCCGGAAGTGAATCGGCCGGCTGGCGCCGCACAAAATCCCCGACAGTTCCGGCACCGTCACTTGGGTCATCTCGTCCAAGGGGCGCGGATACATTTCGGCGACGCCGGGCGCGAACAGCAGATCGAGCCCGACGGCGGCCAACTGGCGGCTGTCGTCGTCCAGCGTGCGCGGATAGCCGGCAAAGTCTTCGTTGGGTCCGAACTGAGTGGGGTTGACGAAAATGCTGGCGACGGTGCGCGGCGCCAGTTCCCGCGCCCGCTCGACCAGATGGAGGTGGCCGCGATGCAGGTTGCCCATGGTGGGGACGAAGGGCGACGCGCTCGCCGGCCCGCTTCCAGGCCGCGACTCGGGCGCGCAATTCGGCGACGGTGTGGACGGTTTGCATGAAGCGCGCTCCTCGACGATCAGGCGATGCAGTGTTCGGGGCCGGGGAACTCGCCGCTCTTGACGGCCCGCACATACGCTTCCACCGCCGCTTGCAGGCTGTCGCGGCCGGTCAGGAAGTTTTTGGAGAACTTCGGCCGGCGACCGGGGGTGATGCCGAGCATGTCGTAGCTGACCAGCACTTGGGCGTCGCAGTGGGGTCCGGCACCGATGCCGATCAGCGGGATGTCCAGCGCCTCGGTCAGCCGCATCGCCAGTTCCGCCGGGATGCATTCCACCAAGGCGATGTCGGCGCCGGCTTCCTGCAACGCCAGCGCCTCGTCGATGATCTGGCGCGCGGCCAATTCCTCGCGACCCTGCACCTTGTAGCCGCCCAGCTTGTGGACCGATTGCGGCAGCAAACCGAGATGGGCGCAGACCGGAATGCCGTTGCGGCCGAGCTGGCGCACCGTATCGGCCAGAACGGCGCCGCCTTCCAGCTTGACCATGTGGGCGCCGCCTTCCGCCATGAGCCGGGCGGCGTTGCGCACGCCTTGTTCGACCGTGGTGTAGCTGGCGAAGGGCATGTCGGCCATCAGCAGCGCCGTGCCGCAGCCCCGCGCCACGTTTCGGGTGTGATATACCATGTCGTCCATCGTGACCGGCACGGTGGTGCGCTGGCCCTGGACGACCATGCCCAGCGAATCGCCGACCAAAACGACCTCCACGCCCGCCGCCTCCAGCAGCGCCGCGAAACTGGCGTCGTAGGCGGTCAGCACCGCGAATTTTTCCCGGTTGCGCTTCATCTTCGCCAGGGTCGTGATCGTGATCGGTTTTCGAGTCGGCTGTTCCTGGTACATGGCGTGCTCGGTTTGAGCCGCAGCGGGCCGGGGATGACGGGCGGAGCGGCGGCAGGGGTTCGAGGGAATGGGAAGGGGAGCGGATTGGCGCTGCTATCGTAGCGAGTTAATTTTCGCTGTCCAGACGGGTGATGGTCTGCGGCGGACATTTTACGATCAATTCTTGCAACCGGCCTCGCCCCGGAATCATCAAGGTCGGAGCGATGTCAAGCAGCGGTCGCATCACGAACGGCCGTTCGTGCAGGCGGGGGTGCGGCAGGGTCAGCCAGGGATCGTCGCTGATGAGCTGGTCGTACAGCAACAAATCCAAATCCAGGGTTCGCGGTCCCCAGCGCACGGTTCGGGTCCGGCCGTGCGCCAGTTCGAGCGCCTGCAATACCGTCAGCAGTTGGCCGGGCGTCAGGCCGGTGTCCAAGGCGACGACGGCGTTGATGTAATCCGGCTGATCGGCCGGTCCGCCGAGAGGCGCCGCTCGGTACAGGGGCGACCGCGCCACGCAACAGGTGGCCAGGATGCTTTCCAGGGCTTGGAAGGCCCGCCGCACTTGGCGGATCGGGTCATCCAGATTGCTGCCGATACCGATGTAGGCCCGCGCTGGCTGCATCTGGCCGCTTCCAAACTCAGGTTTCGGTGGTGAGCGAGGCGTCCGGGGCGTCCTTGCGGCCGGAGCGCGGCTTGCGGCGGCGGCGGGATTTGCCTTTCTTGGCCGGGGTTGCCGGTTGGACGGCGCGGGCGCGGCCGGCGTCGTCCAACGCCAGAAACCGGGTCCACCAGTCCGCCAGTTCCGCCGCCCGCTCGTCGGAATCGGCGCGCAGCAGCAGGAAATCGTAGCTGGCGCGGAACCGGGGATGAGCCAGCAACCGCAACGGCTTTTTGCCGGTGATGACCGCCAGTCGCTGCTGCATTTCCCAGATTTCCCGCATCGGCAGGCTGTGGCGGCGGGGCAGGGCGGTATGGCGGACTTGCGCCTGAATCACCGCGTCGGCGGCGGCTTGCAGCGCTTCGGTTTCTTCCAAGCCCTCGGTCTGGAACTGTTGCGTCTGTTCTCGCAGCGGCTCCCACAGCAGGGCGGCGAACAGGAACGCCGGATTGACCGGCTTGTCTTCGGCCAGGCGGCTGTCGGTGTTGGCCAGCGCCCGGACCAGCAAGATTTTCGGATAGTGCCGCTGCTGGTGGTTCAGGCACCGCTCGGTCGCCGGAAACAGCCGGCCGAACAGCCGGTAGTGGCGCAGCAACTCGAAGGTTTGAATGGCGCTGCCGCCCAAGAACAGCTTGAGAATTTCGTCGAACAGCCGAGCGGCGGGAATTTTTTCCAGCAGATGGCCCAGCCGGTGCAGCGGCGCCTCGGCGGCGGGGTCGAGCCGGAACCCCAGCTTGGCGGCGAACCGCACCGCCCGCAGCATCCGCACCGGATCTTCCTGGTAGCGCTGGACCGGGTCGCCGATCAACCGGATCAGGCCGGCCTCGAGGTCCGCGATGCCGCCCGTGTAATCGAGCACCGCGAAGTTGTCGATGTCGTAATAGAGCGCGTTGACCGTGAAATCCCGGCGCCAGGCGTCCTCCTCGATGCTGCCGTAGACGTTGTCGCTGAGGATGCGGCCATCGGCGGCCCGTTCCACGCTGGGGCCGTCGCCGTCCTCGCTGTCGTCGCCGTGGGCCCGAAAGGTGGCGACCTCGATGATTTCCGGGCCGAACTGGACGTGCGCCAGCCGAAAGCGGCGGCCGATCAAGCGACAGTTGCGGAACAGCTTGTAGACCTGCTCGGGGCGGGCGTCGGTCGCGATGTCGAAGTCCTTGGGCTCGCGGCCGAGCAGCAGATCCCGCACCCCGCCGCCGACCAAGCAGGCCCGAAAGCCGGCCTCGCGAAGCCGGTAGAGAACCTTGACGGCGTTGGGGCTGATGTTGGCCCGCGAGATATTGTGCTCGGGACGGGGGATGACGAGGGGTTGGGGAATCGGAGTGGCTTCCAAGGAGCGTTGCGAACTCTTGTGTGACGCGGGAGCGTGCGTATAATACTACTTTCCTTTCAAGACACCATCCACCGCCTTCCCGCTCCCTTCGTCTAGTGGCCCAGGACACCGCCCTCTCACGGCGGGAACAGGGGTTCGAAACCCCTAGGGAGCGCCAATCAAATCAATAGCTCGCGGTAGACGCGCTCGCTGTTGTCGAGAATGCGCCCGATTGGCGGGCCGGCGACGGCCTGCCGCCATCGGAGGGCCGGCCCGCGCATCCCGGGGTTTTCACTTGCCGGTGTCGCCCACCACTCGGCTGGCGGCCAGCAACATGACTTTGGACAGCCGGGTGCGCTGATCGGCGGTGAGCTTGCTCTTGTTGGCCAGCATCAATCCACGGGTGCAGATGGTGTCCACCGTGGTGTCGAAACCCCATTTCTTCTCGGCCACGGTCACGTTCTCGAAGGTGTACACCGCGCTGCCGTCCGGCAGCTTGTCGTTCAAATCCCAGTCCTTGACCGGTATCAGCCGGAAATCTTTGGGGTTCTCCAGCACCACCTGCATTTCGGTGGATTTCGCCATCGGCCGTTGCACCACCATCGCCGCTTGAATCTTGCTGGCCTTGCCGCCGCTCTTGATCTGCAACAGCGCCTCGGCGCCATCCACGAAAGCCGGCGCGGTGTTCTTGAATTCCGGCTCCAGCACGGTCATGTATTCCCAGGTCACCGCCACGCCGCTGTTCGGCGATTGCACCGCGATCAACCGGCCCTTGGCTTGCTGCAAGTCGCTGTCGTCGCGGATATCGCTGTCCTTGCCGGTGACGATAAAGACGCATTCCTTGCCGATCTCGCCCAAGCTGATGAACTGATCGGCGAAGCCGGGATGCTCTTTGAGGTAGTACTTCAAGGCGTCGGCTTGGGTCAGCCCGACGTTGACCGGGCTTTGGGGATCGTCCAGCCGGTTGAGATTTTCCAGCGAGCCGGCGCTGGTTTGCACTTGGGCCGGCTGATCCTGTTCGGCCAGCACGCTCTTCAGGCGTTCGCCGACGGTGTTGTAGCCGCCGCCGCTCTTGCCGGTGCTGATGACGATGGGCGGATCGGCGGCCTGCGCCAAGCCGGCGACGAACAGGAACGCACAAGGCCATGTCGCTTTGAAATTCACGTCGATTCCCCTTTGGATTGCGGTGGCTCAGTACAGTTTAGCGTCGTCCGACCGGCGCGTCTTGAAGCGTTTGTAGGCCCACAGGTATTGCGCCGGCAAGCTGCGGATCGCCGCTTCCACGCCCCGGTTCAGGGCCGCCGTCGATTTTTCCAGCGACGCGGCGGCGGTGACCTCGGGCAGCGCCCGCAAATGCAGGACGAAACCCTGGCCGCGCGGCAGGCGTTCGGCCCAGGTCAGGAACACCGGGACGCCGGTTTTGAGCGCCAGCCGCGATACCAGGGTCATGGTGTTGGCGGCGATGCCGAAGAACGGCGCGAACATGCCGCCCTCTTGGCCGGGGTCCTGATCGGGCAGAATGCCGAGCACCTCGCCGTCGCGCAGGGCGGTCAGCAGGGCGCGCACCCCGCTGGCGTCGGTCGCCACCACCTTGCCGCCGAGCCGGCCGCGCCCCTGGCGGCTGAGTTCGTCGAGCCCCAGCCGGCTGGGCCGGTAGAGAATGGTCAGCGGATGGCGGCTGGAATAGTACAAGCCGGCCATTTCCCAAGCCCCGAGGTGGGGTGTGAGCAGAATCGCCCCCCGTTTTTGCCGCACGGCGGTCGCCAATGCCTCCTCGCCGGGCACCGCTCGCCCGACCAGCGCCAACACCCGCTCGCCAGTCCAGAACCAGAGCGGCCCCAGTTCCAGCAGCAATTTGCCGGTTTCCCGCAAATTCTGCCGCAACAGCGCATCGCGCTCGGCGGCCGGCCATTCGGGAAAACACAGCGACAGGTTGCGCTCGGCGATAGTTCGAGGGCTGTTGCCGGGTATCCGCCACAGCAGCCAGCCGAGAGCCGACCCGATCGCGTGCGCCAGCGGCAACGGCAGCAGAGCGGCCACCCGCAGCAGGCCGGCCAGCCACGCCCCTCGGTTCATGGCCTTATTCGAGTTCCCCGGAATAATCGGACGCCAGCACCTCGCGCGCCCGCGCCAGATCGGCCTCTGTCACCTGAAGCTCGATGCCGTCGGCGACGATGCCGAGCTGCAACAGCGAGCGGTCCACCAGCAGGCAGGATATCCCTTCCGCCAGCAACCGGCCCCGCGCGATTTCCGCCGATGGCAGGGTGTCGAACGCCGTCAGCGTGACCCGCGACGCGGTCATGGCAGCGGCTTGTCGGGGTCGGCGTCAAAATCGAAATCCGGTTTGGGCGGATTGCCGTCGTAAACGAGGTTGCGCCGCTGCTGCAAATAGGCGCCGCGCTGGAACGAGTAGGGATCGATCTGCTCTTCGGCCAAAGCCCGCTCGATCCGCAACAACCTGGACCGCCGGTTGATCAGATCCAAACCCCACAGGCTCCACTGGGCGGTTGCCGAGTCCGTCGCCCACGTTGTCGGATTGGTGTAGAAATCTCCGACCAGCCCGAAGGTGTCGCGCACCGTGCTCGGCCCCAGGAGCGGCAGCACGAGGTAGTAGCCCTCGCTGAAACCCCAGACGCCGAGCGTCTGGCCGAAATCCTCGCGATGCTTGGGCAGTTCCATGCCGCTGGCGACATCGAACAGGCCGAGCAGGCCGAAGGTGGTGTTGAACACGATCCGGCTGCTGTCCATGGCCGCTTCGTGCAGCTTGAATTGCAGCAGATCGTTTACCAGCACGACCACGTCGTTCAGGTTGCTGAAAAAGTTGCCGACGCTGGCGGTCACCGGCTCGGGCAGGACTCTCCGATAGACCTTGGCGACCGGCTTGAAGATCGCCTTGTCCACCGCGTCATTGAACTGGAACATGGCGCGATTGTAGCTCTCGAACTGATCGGGATCGTCGCGCAGGAGTTCGTTGTTCGACGCGCAACCCGCGAGCAGAGCGACGGCGAGGATGATCGATGAACGGCGGAGAAACTGGTGCATGATCCTGGGATTGCCGAATCCAGGGCGAAATTGCCTGGAGCAATCTTACCCCAACCCCAACCGTCGCGCATGGCGGGCGATCCGGTCTTCTCGCGCGGCAACGGTCGGGCGATCGGGATCGCGCTCGGCGCCACTCCGAGCATGACGGTCCCGGCAGGGCCAAAAACTCCCCTGGGCGGGCTCGCAGATTGACGCTGCGAAGCGCCGGTTTGGCGTCATGCGCTTTGGCGACATTCCGTCGCTCGATGGCGAACTCACTCCTTGTGACCCTGCCTGTGGCGGAAGAGGACGCGCTTCGACGGGTTGGCACTTTGCCTCTAAATAATTACAAAAATTTGAATAAGCCGTCGAAGATCGGTTTTAGAATTCCAACAGTCCGGGTCAAGGCGGGGGTATAATATTAACAAGTTGTATAAAATACCTCTCGCCCGGTGGAAGAGAGGCGAAGAGAGAGGGGTCTTTTTCAATCGCTCGATATCCGAGTGGCGGCACCGAAACGCTTCGATATTCGTTTCATGCTTTCCCGGCTCGGGAAGAAAGGGGCGTCCATGCATCCATCTCACTCGCGGGACCCGTTTGCGTGTCTGGAACAGCTCAACCGGATCGGCATCGCGCTATCCAGAGAGCGCAACACCGAGAAGCTGCTGGAAACGATTCTGATCGCGGCCAAAAATCTGCTGCACACCGATGCGGGCACCCTGTACCGGCTGGAGGAAGACCGCCGGCAGCTCCGTTTCGAGGTGCTGCGCAACGACTCGCTGCGACTCTACATGGGCGGGACCACCGGGGCGGCCGTCCCGTTCGCGCCGATTCCGCTGCACGACTCGGCGGGCAAGCCCAACACCGACATGGTGGTCACCTATGCGGTGCTGAACGATACCACGGTGGTGATCGACGACGCCTACGCCGACCGGAACTTCGATTTTTCCGGGACGCACCAGTTCGATCAGCGGACCGGCTACCGTTCCCGCTCTTTTCTGACCGTGCCGATGAAGAACCACGAAGGCCGAATCATCGGCGCGTTCCAGCTCATCAATGCCCTCGACCCGGAAACCGGGCAGGTCAGAACCTTTTCGCCGGCCGACCGGCAACTGGCGGAATCGCTGGCGTCCCAGGCGGCCATCGCCCTGACCAACCAGCAACTGATCGAGCAATTGCAAGCCCTGTTCGAAGCCCTGATCCGGCTGATCAACATCGCCATCGACAACAAGTCGCCCTATACCGGCGCCCACTGCCAGCGGGTTCCCATCCTGACGATGATGATCGCCGAAGCGGCCCGCCGATCCGAGCGGGGCGGGCTGAAGGATTTTCGTCCCACTCCCGAGGAAATGTACGAGCTGAAAATCGCCGGTTTGCTGCACGACTGCGGTAAAATCGCCACGCCGGTTCACGTCGTGGACAAGCGGACCAAGCTGGAGACCATCCTGGATGGCATCGATCTGGTGGACACCCGCTTCGAGGTGCTCAAGCGCGATGCCGAGATCGAATGGTTGAGAGGCCGATCCGCCGCGCTCGAACGCGGCGATGCGGCGGCCGTTCCGCCCTTGGAACGACGCTTCCGGGAACGGTTGGCCGAACTGGAGGACGACCGCCAGCATGTGCACCGCTGCAACAGAGGAGGGGAAAGCATGGACTCGGCCGCGCAGGAACGGATCCGGCGCATCGCCGCCCGGCGCTGGGTCGGGCCGGAGGGCCGGGAACGCGATCTGCTGTCGGAGGATGAGGTCCGCAACCTGTGCATTGCCAGGGGCACCCTGAACCCGAGGGAGCGCGCCGTCGTCGAAGAGCACGTCGCGCTGACGCTGCAAATGCTGAACGCCCTGCCCTGGCCGAACTATCTGCGCAACGCCCCCGAATACGCCGGCAGCCACCACGAAAAGCTCGATGGCGGCGGCTATCACCGCCACTTGCGCGGATCGGAGTTATCGGTGCAGGCCCGGATCATCTGCTTGGCCGACATCTTCGAAGCCCTGACCGCCCGCGACCGACCCTACAAATCGGACAAGCCGCTCGGCGAGGTGCTCGCCATCATCGGCCACATGGTGCAGGATGGGCAGATCGACCCCGATTTGTTCGACGTGTTTGTCCGCGAGGGGATCTGGATGGAATACGCCCGGCAGTATTTGCGACCGGAGCAAATCGACGCGGTGGATGTCGGCCGGATTCCGGGCTATACCCCTTGAACGCCAATCGCTAACCTCACATCATCGATAGCGCTCCGAGATTCACCACCATGCAAATCCAGCATAGCGGTCCGGCCTTGTGCGATTTGGCCGACCGGTTCCGTCAAATCCCGTTTCTCAGCGCTTTCGAGGAACGGCCTCTCAAGAGTATCCTGAGCAACAGCCGCATCCTGGCTTACGACCCGGACGAAACCATCATTCCCAGAAGGCGCGTTCGGGGATCGCCTCTACGTGTTGCTCGGCGGCAAGGTGCGCGTGGTCAAAAACGGTAGCCAGGTTGCCGTGCTCTATCAGTTCGGCGAGGTGTTCGGCGAGCTTTCGGCGCTGGGCGACGAGATTCGCACCGCGTCGGTGATCGCCGTGGAAGCCACGCGCTGTCTGGAACTGAGCCCGGATTCCCTGCAACGGCTGCCGGCGGTGGAGCGGGATGCCTGTTATGCGTCGCTCTATCGATTCATCGCCCAGGTCGTCGCCGAGCGGCTGAAAAAGACGACCGACGAGCTGGTGCAGGTCACCGGCGAACTGGAGATAACCCGCCGCAAGCTGGCCGAATTGCGGCGAAAGTCCAACCAGGAGCCCTTGAGCGACGAGTTGGCTTTGGCCATCGAACAGTTGCGGCGTACCAAGGAGAAACTGTCGCGTTTGGGGCGAGCGGCCGGGGAGTTGCCGCCTGCCTGACCCGGCATCGGATTTGCGTGAGGAGATGTCATGCGTTATCGAAGCGGTTCATGGATTGTGTTGATGGCGCTACTTTGGGTCGCCGACGCGACGGCGGCCAAGCCGAACCCCGAGGAGTTTGCCGTGCCGTTGCAGGCCGCTCCGACGGTGCTCCGCTCCACCCCGCCCGGCTCCGTCCGGCTCCGTCCGGTCAAGGACGAGTTGACCGGGCAACCGGCATTGCGCGCCGGGACCGCCCAGGCCGCCATCGCCGCCGCGGTCGGGCAGCGCGCGGCCGGCTGTCGGATGATTCGCTTCGGGGCCAGCTTCGGTTGGGTGGCGACCGGAGTCGCCACCTATCCGGCATCCGACAATCCCGTCGCCCTGAATCGATCCCGCCAAGAAGCGCGCTTCAAGGCGTTCACCGATGCGGGCGCGCGACTGGCCGGCTGCTGGTCGGGGTTGGCCCCGGAAGCCCGGCGGCGCATCGCCGAAAGCCTGGAGCAGAGCGACGCCATCCGGTTGGCGCTGATCAACTTGGCGTTTACCGAAGCGGACAAACAGGAGCAGGCGCTGAGAATTCTGGCGCGCGGTTACGTGGCGTACTCGGTCGAGCACGATGCGGGCCAGCGCGCGATCTACGTCAACCTGGTGACCACCCCCAAGACCGCCGCCCGGCTGACCCGCCCCGCGCCCGACGCCGTCGAGGCCGTTTCGCTGCAAGAGGGGTTGCGCCAGGCGCACGCCGAAATCGCCGCCGGGCTGATTCCGCCGGCCGGCAACCGCCTGATCGAGGTCAACGCCACCGGTGAACTGGCCCTGGTCGGCTACGCGGCCAACCTGATCGGCGCGCACCCGGACCCGGCGGCGCAGGACAAGCTGCGGGTCGACGCCGAAAAAATCGCCACGCGCCGCGCCGCTGACGCGCTCCTCGGCTTGGCTTCGGGCGACGCCACATGGCAAGCGGGTCTGGACGAGGCCAGCAGGAGCGATATCGTGGCGTTCGGCGGCGGCTACGCGGAGGGCGAGCCCAGCGTGCTGCGGTTCGGGCAAATCCGCGACTTGGCGATGACTGGCGTCAAGGATGATGCCGGCATGGAGGCGTTGCGAGAGGGTCGGCTGCCGTCGGCGGCGGCGACCAAGCGATTTGATGGCGAAGATAGAGTCGCCGTCGCGGTCACCTACGCGCCGCTGATCAAGAAGCGGGAACCGAAGCCCGCGCCACCGCCGGAGCGGGCGAGCAATTCGACGCCCGGTGCGCCTGCCCGAACGGTCAAGCCCGCCGCCAGCCCCGTTAACGCGCCGCCGACCGCGCCCGCCGCGCCGCCGACCAGCGCGACCGCCCCACCTTCACCGCCGGCCGCGCCGCCAGCCAGCGAGACGCCGCCCAAGGCCGAGCCGGCCCCAACCCCGGCCGCATCCCCAGCCGCATCTCCAGCCGAGCCGCCCGGCACCAATGCCGGCGACGCGAAACCGGCGGAAGCCCGCTAGCGCTGGCAGCGCGGACAGAAATAGGTCGCCCGCTGACCGATCCGGCAGCGCTGGATCGGTTCGCCGCAGGCGGTGCAAGGTAGCGCGCTGCGGTCGTAGACGCGCAGATACTGTTGGAAGTAGCCCGGCTCGCCCTCGCCGCCGACGAAATCCCGCAAGGTCGTGCCGCCCTGGCGGATGGCCTCGCTCAAAATTTCCCGGATCGCGGTCGCCAGCCGCTCGTATTCGGTCAGCGTCGCTTGGCCGGCCGGCCGCAGCGGCCGGATGCCGGCCGCGAACAGGGCTTCGTTGGCGTAAATGTTCCCGACGCCGACCACGATGTGGTTGTCCATGATGAACGTCTTGATGGCCGGAATGCGCCCCCGCGCCCGCCGGTGCAGATAAGCGCCGGAGAACGCCTCGGCGAACGGCTCCGGGCCGAGCGCTTGCAGCAGCGCGTGACCTTCCGGCGGCTCCCGAGTCCACAGCACGGCGCCGAAACGGCGGGAGTCGTTGAACCGCAGGCATTGCCCGCTGGCCAACACCAAGTCCAAGTGATCGTGCTTCAACGGCGGTGTGGCGGCGGGCAAAATGCGCAGCCGGCCCGTCATCCCGAGATGGAGCAGCGCGGTGCCGGCATCGCTGCGCAGCAACAGGTATTTGGCCCGGCGGTCCACCCTTTGAATCGTCTGCCCCGACATCTCGGTTGCCAGTTCGTCCGGCACCGGCCAGCGCAACCGAGGTTGCCGTACCACCACCTGAACGACCCGCTGACCGGTCAAGTGCGGCGCGATGCCGCGCCGGACGGTTTCGACTTCGGGGAGTTCGGGCATCGGTTATCGCTCGGCGGTCGAGATCGAAAAATGGCTGTCGCGCGCATGAAAAAAGGCCCGGAGATAAGTCCGAGCCTTAGAATTTGGTGGAGCGGAAGGGGATCGAACCCTCGACCTTCGCATTGCGAACGCGACGCTCTCCCAGCTGAGCTACCGCCCCGTATCGATAAGAGCGAAAATCATACAAGCTTCACGTCCCGCACGCTAGACCTCGCGCCCGAAAAATCATGTCCCGGATTTCGATCGTGCTACCGATCCTGAACGAGGAAGCGCACGTTGCCGCCTGCCTGGGCGCCTTGCAGCCGTTGCGCGGCCAAAACTGCGAGTTGATCGTGGCGGACGGCGGCAGCCGGGATCGGAGCGTGGCCCTGGCCGCAGCCGCTGGCGGATCGGGTCGTGGTCGGTCCCAGGGGCCGCGCCGCGCAGATGAACGCCGGGGCGCGACAGGCCAACGGCGATATCCTCTGGTTCCTGCACGCCGACAGCCTGCCGCCGCCGGATGCCTTAAGCCTGATTCGCGCCGCGCTGGCGGGACGGGAACGCGGCTGGGGCCGCTTCGATGTCCGCTTGTCCGGGCGCCGGCCCTCGCTGCGGATGGTCGAATTTTCGATGAATCTGCGGTCCCGCCTGACCGGCATCGCCACCGGCGATCAAGGTATTTTCGTCCGCCGGGACCTGTTCGAGCGGATCGGCGGTTATCCGCCCATCGCCCTGATGGAAGACATCGCCCTCAGTCGCACCCTGAAACGATACGGTCGGCCGGTCTGCTTGCGTCAGCGCGTGCTGACCTCCAGCCGGCGCTGGGAACGGGACGGCATCGCGCGCACCGTCCTGCTGATGTGGCGGTTGCGGCTGGCCTATTTCCTCGGCGCCGATCCCGACCGACTGGCCCGGATTTATTATCGCTCGTGAACGGCGATGTCGTTTTTCCCGATGCCCGACTGCTGATCTTCGCCAAGGCGCCGGTTCCCGGCCGGGTCAAAACCCGGTTGGCCGGACGGCTGGGAGCGGGCGGCGCGGCGGCGCTGTACCGGCGGCTGTTGCGCCAAACCCTGGCGATGGCGTGCTCGTCTCGGCTGTGTCCGGTCGAACTGTGGTGCGCGCCGGACGCGCGGCACGGTTTTTTCGCCGCTTGCCGGCGAGAATATGGCGTGCGGCTGCGCCGTCAGGGCGCGGGCGATCTCGGGCAGCGGATGAGCCATGCTCTCGACCGGGCCTTGGCCGAAAGCGGGCGGGCGGTGCTGATCGGCGGCGATTGCGCATCGGTGGGGGCGGCGGAACTGCGCGCCGCCTTCGACCATCTCGCGGCCGGGCGGGCTGCGGTGCTGGGACCGGCGGCGGATGGCGGCTACGTGCTGGTCGGCTTGCGCCGGCCCTGTCCGGCGCTGTTTCGGGGGGTCGCCTGGAGCACGGCAACGGTGTTGGAGACGACCCGTCGCCGGCTGAAACGGGTCGGGCTGGACTGGGCGGAATTGCCGGTCGGCTGGGATGTGGACACGCCGGCCGACTTGCGGCGGCTGCGGCGGTTGCAAAAGCCCTCACGCTCAACCCCTCTCCCGGACAGGGAGGGGAACGGCGTGGACTTTCGAAGGCCAAACGATTGAAAACCCTCGCCCCCGACCCCGTCTCCCGGAAAGCGAGAGGAGCTTTCGCTCAGGCGCCGGCCACGTCGGCGTCGCCGAAATACTCGGTGGTGTAGCGCTCCGCCCGCAGTTCCGGCGACCAGAAATTCAGCGGCAGCCCGGCTTTCTGCTTGAGTTGCGCCAGAAACACGTAGGGATCGGGCAGGCTTTCCCAGACGGCCGGCAGGAAAGTGGCCCGATGGCTGCGGTATTGCAGGATCAGGCCATCGACGCCCGGCCGCAATCGCGCCAGCAGATCGTCCTCGGCGTCGAACCGCAACGGTTCCGGCGGCGACAGCACCGAGATATAAACCGCCAGACGCGGAAATTCATCCGGGGACAGGCCCGGAAAACGGGGGTCCTCGAACGCGGCGGCATAAGCGTGCGCGGCCACATCGGCCACCAGCGGCTGGTGGGCCAGCAGCGTTCCGATGCAGCCGCGCAGTTGGCCGCCGATTTCCAGGGTGACGAAGGTCGCTCGCGGCGACCGCAGGGTTTCCGGGTAGTCTTCCGGCTTCGCGTCCAAGGCATGGCCGTGCCGCAGACCGTGGCGGATCGACGCCCGAGCGACGTCGAGCAGGGTGGCGCGATCCTGGCGGGATAGCGGCTCAGTGGCAGACATAGGCACCGTATCCCACCACCTGGTCGCGCGGTCCGGCGGTATCCCCGGAATTGCGCAGATCGATGGTTTCCACGTGCAGGTTCTTGCGGCGGGCCACCCACAGCAGGCCGTTGACCGGGTTGCGCCCGCAAGCCTGCTCGTAACCGATGTCCTCGAACCGTAACGCCTCGATGGCCCGCGAGGTTTCGCGATCCATCCGCTGAGCGGTCTGGTAATCCTGGTAGTGGCTGAGATCGGAGCTGATCACGATCAGCGTTTCCGGCCCCCCCCACAGCGCTTCCAGGACCATGCCGACCTGCTGCGGACGGGCTTCGCCCACCACCAGCGGCACCAGCTTGAATTCGCCCAGCACCTCCTGCAAAAACGGCAGGTGCACCTCCAGGCTGTGTTCCTGGGCGTGGGCCTGCTCCAGAAACCCGACATCGGGCAATTGCCGGGCCAGCTCCACCGCTTCCCGGTCCACGGGAATCCGCCCCAGCGGGGTTTCAAAAGCGATCATCCCGCTGGCCGCGATGCCCCGGAAGCCCACCCGGTGGCTGGGTCCCAGCAGCACGACGCGGGCGATGATGTCCCGCGCCGCCTTGAGCCGCGCGTAGGCCGAAGCGGCGACCGGACCCGAATAAACGTAGCCGGCATGAGGAGCGATGATCGCTTTGGGCGGCGCTTCGGCCGGCGGCTCGATCTGATCGAGAAACCGTTGCACCTGAGCGTGCAGCTCGGCGGTGTCGGCCGGATAGAACAGTCCCGCGACGGCGGGCGCGCGCACGGTTTGCATGGCGTCCTCCCGATAAGTTTGCCAATCCCGATGAATTAGAGTATAGGGCGCAGAATTTATCCAGCGATGGTCGAAGAGTGTAGAAGTTTCCCGGCAACCGGCGGCAGCGCTGGTCGAATAACGATGAGAGCCTTTGCGAAGGAGGCCGTCATGAACGCGATAACCACCGAGTTTTTTCCGACCAAATACTGGCACGCCCTCGATGATGGCCGCGTCCAGTGCGATGTCTGCCCGCGCTATTGCAAGCTGCACGAAGGCCAGCAGGGCCTGTGCTTCGTGCGCGGCTGCCACGACGGGGCGGTCATGCTGACCAGCTACGGCCGCTCCAGCGGCTTCTGTATCGACCCCATCGAGAAAAAACCGCTCAACCATTTCCTGCCCGGCACTTCGGTGATGTCGTTCGGCACCGCCGGCTGCAATCTGGCCTGCAAGTTCTGCCAGAACTGGGACATGAGCAAATCCCGCGAGATGGATACCCTGGCCGATGCCGCCTCGCCGGATAAGCTGGCGCGCGTGGCCCACGAACTGGGTTGCCGCAGCGTGGCCTACACCTACAACGACCCGGTCATCTTCATGGAGTACGCCATCGACGTGGCCGCCGCTTGCCGGGAGTACGGCATCAAGTCGGTGGCGGTCACCGCCGGTTACATGTGCGACGAACCGCGCCGGGAATTTTACCGGCACATGGACGCCGCCAACGTGGACCTCAAGGCGTTCACCGAGGATTTCTACTGGAAGATTTGCGGCGGCCACCTGCAACCGGTGCTGGATACCCTGGTGTACCTCAAGCGCGAAACCCGCGTCTGGTTCGAGATCACCACCCTGCTGATTCCGGGCGAGAACGACTCCGACGCGGAACTGGAGGCGCTGACGCAGTGGGTGGTGGAGAATCTGGGGCCGGACGTGCCGATCCACTTCACCGCCTTCCACCCGGATTGGAAGATGATGAACCATTCGCCGACCCCGCCCTCGACCCTGAGCCGGGCCCGCCGCATCGCCATGAAAAACGGCATCCGTTACGCCTACACCGGCAACGTGCACGACGAGAAGGGCGGCGGCACCTATTGCCATCAATGCGGCCAAAAACTGATCGGCCGCGACTGGTACACGCTCGGCGCCTGGAACCTGACCGCCGACGGCCGCTGCAAATCCTGTGGCGCGTCCTGCGCCGGGGTGTTCGAGGCCAAGCCGGGGATCTGGGGGGCGCGGCGGCGCCCGGTGCGCCTTCGGCAATACGCCGCCTGAGGGATTTTCGTCCAACTGACCGCGCTAGCCGCCGATGCTGGGCTACCGTCACGGTTTTCACGCCGGTAACTTCGCCGACGCGTTCAAGCACGCCTTGCTGGTGCGGCTGATCCGGGCCTTGCAAAACAAGGACAAACCGTTCCGCGTGCTCGATACCCACGCCGGGGCCGGCCGCTACGACCTGGATTCCGCGCCGGCCCGGAAAAACCGCGAATTCGCCGACGGCATCGGCCGGCTGTGGGATCAAGCGGGATTGAGCCCCGAGCTTCGGCGACTACCTGGATCGGGTCCGGGCGCTGAACCCCGACGGTGATCTGCGCTGGTATCCCGGCTCGCCCCGCATCGCCCGCGATCTGTTACGGCCGGACGACCGGCTGGTTCTGACCGAACTTCATCCCGCCGAATATCCGCTGCTCAAGGCCGAATTCGGCGGCGACCGCCGAGTGGCGGTCCATCACGCCGACGGTTATGCCGCGCTCGACGCGTTCCTGCCGCCCCCCGAGCGGCGCGGCTTGGTGTTGATCGACCCGGCCTACGAATTCAAGGGCGAATTCGACCGGCTGGCCGACGCGATTCGACGGATTCATCGCCGCTGGGCGAGCGGCATGATCGCCATCTGGTATCCGATCCTCGACCGCGCGCCCAGCGCGCGATTTCAGCGGACCTTGCGAGAATCGGGCATTCCCGCCATTTTATGCGCCGAACTGGGCCTGCATCCCTACGACGGTCCACCGGGCTTGCACGGCTGCGGCATGATCATCGTCAATCCGCCGTGGAAACTGGATGAAACGCTGCATCGGTTACTGCCGGAACTGCTGCGCTGGTTGCGGGTCGGGGATGAGGGGCAAACGCGGCTCGAATGGCTGGCGCCGGCGCCTTGAGTTTGTCAAGGAACCTGCGGTATTTTACCATGTCCCGGCGACCTTTTGACCGACAATTAATTAAAATCAATGTCATACGCTAATTTGATCGACGCCGGCGCCCTGCGCGACCATCTCGACGATCCCGCTTGGGTCGTGGTCGATTGCCGGTTCAGCCTGACGGATACCGAAGCGGGTCGCCGGGCTTACCGGGAAAGCCATCTTCCCGGCGCTCGCTACGCCCATTTGGATGAGGATCTGTCCGGTCCGATCACCCCGACCGCCGGCCGGCATCCGTTGCCCGATCCGGCGCGGCTGGCGCGCAAGCTGGGCGAATGGGGCATCGGCGGCGGCACGCAAATCGTCGCCTACGACGACATGGGCGGGATGCTGGCCGCCGCGCGGCTGTGGTGGTTGTCGCGCTGGCTGGGACACGAAGCGGTGGCGGTCCTGGACGGCGGATTGTCGGCTTGGCGACAGGCCGGGTTGCCGCTGACCGCCGAATTGCCGGTCGCGCGATCCGCCACGTTCGAGGCGCGGCCGGACGACCGGCTGTGGCTGACGACCGCGCGGGTACAGGCGCTATCGAAAGACGATCTGCTGGTGGACGCGCGGGCGGCGGCCCGCTATCGGGGCGAAATGGAACCCATCGATCCGGTCGCGGGCCATATTCCGGGCGCGGTCAACCTGCCGACCGAGGACAATCTTGCGGCCGACGGCCATTTTCGTCCGGTCGCCGAGTTGCGAGCGCGGTTCCTGGCGGTGCTGGAGGGGCGGGCGCCGACGGCGGTGGTGCATAGCTGTGGTTCCGGAGTGACCGCTTGCCACAACCTGCTGGCGATGGAAGCCGCCGGCCTGAGCGGCTCGCGGCTGTACGCGGGTTCGTGGAGCGAGTGGATTCGCGATCCGAGCCGGCCGGTCGCCACCGGCGCGGCTTGATTCGCCGGCATCGCCCGCATCGGCGGGGTCAGGCGAGGATGGCCGCATGGGGGGTGGAACCGATCAGGTCGGCGCGGTGTCGCTTTCGGCCAACCCCGCCGGGTACAGTTGTTCGAGGGTTTCCGCCTCGACGCGGATGATCTCGATGCTACCCTTACGGGTGAAGGTCCAGCCGTGAGCGCGTTTTTGGCTGAAGATGGCATAGGATAAGATGGAGTAACCGCGCAGTCCCACCCGCTCGGCCATCGCCATGCTGACGCTGGCCTTGTCGAGCGCTTTACAGTGAATGTTGTCGCCGTTCATGGTTGTCCCCTGGAAAAACGTATCGCCGGATCCGGGTCTGTTGCCGGGCTTCTGATAGCCATATCGGCGGCAACCGCCGAAACTGGAGGGTCATCGCGCCAAGAAATGACGAGCCGTGAGCGCTACCGGCCGAGAGCGACGACGGCTGCGCCGCCGGCATCGGCCAGAATCACCCCTATGATCGGAAGATAATGGATGCCGAAGAAAATCCACAAAAACATCGCCGCGCTATTCATCGTATCGACCTTGAACGCTTGCGCCGGGCTACCCCTGATCGGCACCGAGGAAGCCGCCGAGCCGGAGAAAGCGGCGACTACTGCCGGCGCGCCACCGTACATCGATTACTGGCAGACTCGCGATCCCGCCGAATATCGCCGCTCCCCTCCCGTTGCCGGGACCGGCGACCGCAAGCCGATCGCTCCCTCTCGGGACGTGGTGATTTCGAAGGGTGAAGCCCCGGTCAAGGCCGACAAGAAAACCGGAGCCAGAGTGAGCTTGATCATCCCCGTACAGCCGGGAGCCGCCGCTCCGGCCGCGGATCGGCGCCAGAGCCAAGGGCAGGGGAAGACCGGGATGGTTGCCGCCAACCCGAACCCCGCCGCGCCGCCCAAGGTCCAGCGGAATCCGGCCGCCTCCAACCAGAAGGGCAAACGCAAGCCGAGCGCGGTTGCCGGCAAGGATCTCTGGGGCCGGGTGCGCGGACGATTGGCGTTGACCGAAGTGGCGCACGCCCGGATCGACGAGCAGATCGAGTATCTGAAGCGCAATCCGGGCTATGTGAGTCTGTTTGCGCAGCGCTCCAAGCCCTTCTTGCATTACTTGGTGGAGCAAATCGACCGGCGCGGCCTGCCCATGGATCTGGCTCTGGTCCCGATGGTGGAAAGCGCCTTCGAACCCACCGCCGTCTCCCCGAAGGACGCCGCCGGTCTGTGGCAGATCATTCCGACCACCGGCCAGGAATGGGGGCTGGCCATCGCCGAGGGCTATGACGGCCGGCTCGATATTCATGCCTCGACCGGCGTGGCCCTGGGCTATCTGCGCTATTTGCACAAGCTCTTCAAGGGCGACTGGCTGCTGGCGCTAGCCGCGTACAACGCCGGGCCGGGCGCGGTGCGAGACGCCATCGAGGCGAATGCCCGGGAGGAGGCCCAAGCGGCGGCGGCCGCGAAAAAGCTGGCCGCTTCTCGACCGCTGGCACGACCTGCGCTCCCTTTGGCCGGGCAGCCCGCGAGCGCGTCGCCCGCCGCCCCGCCGCCCCTGGGTTCCGGGCCGCTCGCCGCCCCAGCCGCTGGCGCGACGGCGAACGCTGCCGCGCCTCTCTCTGCGGCGGAATCGCCAGCGCTTTCGAGCGCGATGGCGCCCCAGCCGCTGCCGCCGGAGCCAGAATCCGTTTTTTGGCGGCTGAAACTGCCGAAGGAAACCCAGGATTATGTTCCCAGAATCCTGGCGCTTTCACGCATCGTGGCCGACCCGAAAGCGTATGGCCTGCAGCTCTCGCCCATCGGCAATCAGCCGGTTCTGTTCAGGGTCGATGTGACGCCAGAACATAAAATTCCCGATCTGCTCGCGGCCTCGGGCATGCCCGCCGACGAATTTTTCCGCTTCAATCCGGGGTTCAAGCCCGGCGTCGAACCGCCGCCCCGAGCTTACAACCTGCTGTTGCCCTTGGAGCAGGCCCAGAGTCTGGCCACGAACACGCCGGGCGCCCGCGTGGTGGCCGCCAACCGATACACGGTCAGGAAAGGCGAAACCCTGGCCAGCATCGCCAAACGGCATGGGGTTCCCTCGCAAGCGCTGGCGCAGTGGAATAGTCTGAGCGTCGATAGCGTCTTGAAGGCCGGCCAAAAATTGATCGTTTATCCCGCCTCGTGAAAGCCGGATTTCGGAAGCGGCCCGACTCAGCCGTTGCCGTGTCCGGCACCGGAATTCGGCACCGGCGGCAACGGCGGAATGACGAACTTGTGCGTTGCCAGGTATTCCTTGACCTGCCGCTCCGCCTCCCCGATCTGAGCCGGGGTCATTTTCTTGGCGATGTCCTGCTTGCCTTGAGGCGCCAGTCCGTCGCCTTGAGATTCGGCCAGCGCATACCAGAAATAAGCGCGCACCGGGTCCGCCGGCGTGCCTTCGCCCTGCTCGTACATGATCCCCAGATTGACCTGCGCTTGCGAGAAACCCTGTTCGGCCGCCTTTCGATACCATTCCATCGCCTTGGCGTTATCTTCCGGCATGCCCTTACCTTCGTCGTATAACACGCCCAAGTTGAACTGGGCGAACGGGTAGCCTTTGTCGGCCAGGGGCCGGATGATGGCAAGCTCGGCGGCGTAGTCGCCGCGCTCGTGGGCGGACTTGGCGCGATCCCAGTCGCCGTCGGCGGCCCAGGCCGGCGCGGCGCTCAACAGGCTGCCCGCCAGCAGCAGAAATAGCGGCTTGTTCATGGTTGGCATACTCGATTCTAGTGTGGGTTGGGGGGATGCGCGAAGTGTAGCATTTTGCTGCTCGGGGGCTGTGCGCGGTACGGCGGGACGCGCGCGGCCCCGGTTGGCGCCAGAATCGACGGGTCGCGTCAGAGCCTGCCCGGCTTGAGGTGGATGGGCGGGGATTGGGACAGCCGAAACTCGTCGCACCAGCCGCGGGCGAGCATCGCCCACCCCGCGATCCAGGCGTGGTAGAGATGGCTGTTGGGAACGTAGGGGTTTCGGTCCTCGTTCCGGGTGGCCGCCTCAAGACCTTGCCGGAAGGCTTGGCGCAGAAGGGGGGCCAGCTTTTTGGAAAAATCGGTGTTGCCGCACATCATCCATACCACAAGCGAAATAAAAAATTAGACCGATTACATTATGGTTTGTTGCGTATTTGAAAATAATTTTATGGAGAATGCAACTTTGTTGCTCGCACACCATGCGCCTGCATTTGATACAGGCTGGCATACAGCCCTCCACGGGCCAGCAGCTCGGCGTGCGTGCCGATCTCGGCGATGCTGCCTTTGTCGAGCACCACGATGCGGTCGGCGGTTTCGATGGTGGACAGGCGGTGAGCGATGACAAAAGCGGTGCGGCCTTCGCGCAAGGCGTCGAGCGCCTGTTGGACCTTGCGCTCGGATTGGGTGTCCAGCGCGGAAGTCGCCTCGTCGAGGATCAGGATCGGCGCGTTCTTGAGCAGCGCGCGGGCGATGGCGATACGCTGGCGCTGGCCGCCCGATAGCCGCGCCCCGTTTTCGCCGATCAAGGTGTGGAGACCTTGGGGCAGCTCGCGGATGAACTCCATGGCGTGCGCCCGTTCGGCCGCCCGGACGAGATCGGCTTCATCGGCCCGGAAGCCGGCGCCGTAGGCGATGTTGGCGGCCACGGTGTCGTTGAACAGCACGATGTCCTGGCTGACGTAGGCGATGTTGGCCCGCAGCTCGGCCAGCCGCAACTCGCGGATCGGTGCGCCGTCCAGCAGGATATCGCCGCTGTCCGGCTCGTAAAACCGGGGCAGCAGGCTCATCAAAGTGGTCTTGCCGCTGCCGGAGGGACCGACCAGCGCGATGGTCTCGCCGGGATGCACCTCCAGGCTCAGCCGGCGAACGACCTCGGCGCCCTCGGCGCGGTAGCGGTGGCTGACCGCGCGGAAGCTGACGCGACCGACGGCGCGGCCGATGGCGCGGGTGCCCCGATCCGGCTCCGGCGGCTCGTCCAGCAGGGCGAAAATGGATTCCGCCGCCGCCAGCCCGCGCTGCAACTGCTCGTTGACTTTGGTCAGCCGCTTGATCGGCGCCAGCAGCATCGCCATCGCCCCGAACAGGGAGACGAAACCGCCGACCGTGATCTGGTCGGCGGCCGATTGCAGGGAGGCCAGATAGATCATCGAACCCAGGGCGATGATCGCCAGCAGTTGCACCAGCGGTCCGCTGCCTTCCGAGGCGGCGACCAGCTTCAGGTTGAACTGGCGCACCCGGTTGTTGACCCGGTTGAAGCGGTTCCGCTCGTAGTCCTGCCCGCCGAAAATCTTGATCACCTTGTGGCCTTGCAGGACCTCGTCGATGACGCGGGTCATCTCGCCCATCAGTTCCTGCAACTCCCGGCTCAAGCGCCGCAACCGCTGGCTGATGACGCGCATGATCAGGCCGATGCCGGGGGCGATCAGGAACGCCAGCAGCGACAGTTGCCAGTTCAGGTACAGCATCCAGGCCAGCAGCCCGACCACCGCCAGCCCGTCCCGGACCAGCGTCACCAGCGCTTGCGTGGAGGCGGTCATCACCTGGGTGACATCGTAGGTCAGCCGCGACAGCAGGGTGCCGGCGGAGTGATCGTCGAAGTGGCGGGTCGGCAGCGTCAGCAGCCGCGCGAACAGCCCGTCGCGCAAGTCCATCACCACCCGATGAGCGATCCAGTTCATCGCCACCGAACCCACGAAATCGGCGATGCCCCGGACGATGAAGACCGTCACCAGCAACAGCGGCATCACGCGGATCGAATACGGGTCTTTTTCGACGAAACTGCCGTCCAGCAGCGGCTTGATCAGGGCCGCGACCAGCGGTTCGGTGATGGCCACCACCGTCGTGCCGGCCAGCGAAAGCGCGAAAATCCGGGTGTACGGGCGAACGTAGCCCAGCAGCCGCAAATACAGGTCCTTGTTGTTCATGGCGTCGAATGTCGAGATGGCGGCGAACGCGATGGGGGTAACCGGGACGGACTTAGCGATAAAGTCCCATGATCGGCCATGCTATCATGGGACTCTTCTGAAACAGTTCCCCGTGAGTCGATGAAACCCCTTATTCCCCGATTTGAAGGAGCGCGGGTCTTGATCGTCGGCGACGTGATGCTGGACCGCTACTGGCACGGTCCCGCCGCGCGCATTTCGCCGGAGGCGCCGGTGCCGGTGGTCAAGGTCGAGGAGGTCGAGGAGCGTCCCGGCGGCGCGGCCAACGTGGCGGTCAACGTCGCCACCCTGGGCGGCCAGGTCCGGGTGCTCGGCGTCGCCGGCGCCGACGAGGCCGCCGGCGTGCTGGAAACCAAATTGCGCCGGCTGGGGGTGGGTTGCGAGCTGGTTCGCTTGCCCGGCCAAGCCACCATCACCAAGCTGCGGGTGCTGAGCCGCAACCAGCAACTGCTGCGGTTGGATTTCGAGGACGGCTTTCCCGGATTGGAGCCGGCGGCCCTGCAAGACCTGTTCGTCGCCCGCCTGCCGGAAACCGCCGTCGTGGTGCTGTCCGACTATGGCAAGGGCGCGCTGCGCGAGATCGAGCACTACATCCTGGCCGCCCGGATCGCCGGCAAGCCGGTTTTGGTCGACCCCAAGGGCCGCGATTTCGGCCGCTATCGCGGCGCGACCCTGCTGACGCCCAATCTGGCGGAACTCGAAGCCGTCGTCGGGCCGTGCCGCGACGAGGCGGAGCTGGTGGGCAAGGGCGAGGCGCTGCGCCGGGATCTGGAGCTGGACGCTTTGCTGATCACCCGTGGTGAGCAAGGCATGACCTTGATCCAAAAAACCGCCGAACCGCTGCATCTGGCCGCTCGCGCTCGCGAGGTGTACGACGTGACCGGAGCCGGCGATACCGTGATCGCCACCTTGGCCGCCGGGCTTGGCCGCCGGGCTGGGCTTCCCGGAGGCGACGCTGCTGGCCAATCTGGCCGCCGGCATCGTGGTCGGCAAGCTGGGCACCGCCAGCGTCACCGTGTCCGAGTTGCGCCGGGCCGTGTACGCGCACGACGAACCGCCGCGCGGAGTATTGGAGGAAGCGCACTTGCTGCAGGCGGTGGCGGACGCCAAGACGCACGGCGAGACCATCGTCATGACCAACGGCTGCTTCGATATCCTGCACGCCGGTCACGTCGCCTATCTCGAACAGGCCAAGCGGTTGGGGAGCCGGCTGATCGTGGCGGTGAACGACGATGCGTCGGTGCGCCGGCTCAAGGGCGCGGATCGACCGGTCAACCCGATGTGGCAGCGGATGCGGGTGCTGGCCGGACTGTCGGTCGTGGATTGGGTGGTGCCGTTTGAAGAGGACACCCCGGAACGGCTGATTTGCGCGGTCAAGCCCGATTATCTGGTCAAGGGGGGCGACAACGATCCCGCTAACATCCCCGGCAACCGCTGCGTCTGGGAGGCGGGCGGCCAAGTCGTGGTCATGGATTACATCGAAGGCTGTTCGACCACCAGCACCATCGCACGGATTTTGAACCGACCATGAAAGTCACCAATAACGTCATTACGGTCGATGTCGCCATCATCGGCGGCGGTATCGCCGGCCTGTGGTTGTTGGCCCGGTTGCGCCAGCGTGGTTATGGGGCGCTGATGATCGAGAGCGAACGCTTGGGCGCCGGCCAGACCATTTGCTCCCAGGGCATCATTCACGGCGGCGCCAAATACTCGCTGCGCGGGCAGGTGAGCGAGGCCGCGAAGGCGGTCGCCGAGATGCCGGCGCTGTGGCGGCGCAGCCTGAGCGGCCATGGCCAAGTCGATTTGCAGGGCGCGGCGCTGCTGGCCGAGCACCAATATCTGTGGGCGACGCGCTCGCCGACCTCCCGGCTGGTGGCGTTCTTCGCCAGCCGGTTGCTGCGCAGCCGCATGGAAAAAGTGGCGGCGGGGGTCGGGACGGGCGACTATCCGCCGGCCTTGCGGCACCCGGCGTTCCGGGGCACGGTGTATCGGCTGGACGAGCCGATCATCGACATCGCTTCGGTGCTGTCGGTGCTGGCCGAACAACAGCGGGAGGCCATCGTGCTCTGCCAGGGTCCGGCGGTCCCCTCCGGCGATGGCGCGATCACCCTGCGCCACCCGCAACGGCCGACCCTGGTGATTCGCCCGACCTGCACGGTGTTCGCCGCCGGAGCCGGCAACTCGGCGTTGCCGTGGGCGGCGATGCAACTGCGGCCCCTGCACATGGTGCTGGCGCGCGGCCCCGGTTTGCCGGGACACCTGTACGCGCACTGCGCCGGGGCCAGCGAGGTGCCGCGCCTGACCGTCACCACCCACTACGACGCCACGGGCCGAATGGTCTGGTATCTCGGCGGCGGGTTGGCCGAAGAGGGCATCAAGCGCGACCGCGCGGAGCAGATTCGCGCGGCGCGGCGGGAGCTGGCCACCCTGTTGCCGTGGGCGGAGTGGTCGCGGGTGGAATTCGCCACGTTCACCGTGAAGCGGGCCGAGGCTTGGCAGTCGAGCGGGGCGCGACCGCCCGGCCCCAACGTGTTTCGCGACGGCAGAACGCTGGCGGTATGGCCGACCAAGCTGTCGCTGACGCCGCTGTTGGCGGAGCGAGTGGAGCAGGTGTTGCGGACCTTGGATTTGCGGCCCAAGCCGGCCGATTTGCGGATTTTGGCCGACTGGCCGCGCCCGGAAGTGGCGATGTATCCCTGGGATCGAGAGGATTTGGAGTGGAGCTAAGGCCGCTGGGGGCGACCGGCCTGCGGGTCAGCCCGCTGGGCTTGGGGACGGTCAAATTCGGCCGCAACCAGGGGGTCAAATACCCTCGGGCGTTCGAGTTGCCGTCGGATCGGGATGCTCTGGCGCTGTTGGAGACGGCTTGGGACTTGGGGATCAACCTGCTGGATACCGCGCCGGCCTACGGCGCGAGCGAGGAGCGGCTGGGCCGGCTGTTGCGGCAATGCCGGCGGGATTGGGTTGTCGTCACCAAGGTGGGCGAGGAATTTGACGACGGCGTTTCCCGCTTCGATTTTTCCGCCGCCGCCACTCGCGCCAGCGTGGAGCGCAGCCTGCGGCGACTGGGAGTGGAGGCGTTAGATGCGGTGCTGATTCATTCCGATGGCGATGATTTGAGCATTCTGGAGCGGGAAGCGGTGCTGCCGACCTTGCTGGACCTCAAGCGGGCGGGTTGGGTGCGGGCGGTGGGAATGTCCACCAAGACCGTCGCCGGCGGGCTGCGCGCGGTCGAATGCTGCGATCTGGTGATGGTGACTTACAACCTGCGCCAGCGGGAGGAATTGCCGGTGATTCGAGCCGCCGGCGCCGCCGACAAGGGCGTGCTGATCAAGAAGGCTTTGCTCGGCGGCCATCTCGACCAGGTGGCGGAAGCCGATCCGGTGTTGGCGGCGCTGCGCCTGATTTTCGCCGAGCCGGGCGCGAGCAGCGCGGTGGTCGGCACGCTCGATCCGGCGCACCTGCGGGCGAACGTGGCGGCAGAAGAAGCGTTGAGAGGGTGATCCCCGTCGCCGCTTGGGCCGTTTGCCGCCGCTTGGGTTGTGTCGGCACCGGGTTTGGCCAGCGCGAGATTTCGTCACCGCCGCCGATTGCGCGCTGCTGTCGCTGGACATGGAGCGCTACTTCGTGGTCACCCGATTCCAGAGCGTGGCGGAATTGGACATGCTAATATGACTAAATAGAATAATAATAAAATTATTTATCCTTTATTTATATAAAGGAGCTCGTATATATTGAAATCCGCGCGAAAGCCGATCCGGCAATGCTTGGATCGGCGTGCCGAAACCGATCGGCCAGTTCCATCCATAATAAGGAATATCTCCATGACTCATCAACGTTTTTTCTGGATCGCCGCGCTGTTGCTGGCATTGAGTCCAGGTTTCGTGACCGACGCTCGCGCGGCGGGCAACACCATCACCCTCCTGAACGTGTCCTACGATCCCACCCGCGAGTTTTACAGCGACTTCAACGCGGCGTTCGGCAAGTTCTGGCAGGCCAAGACCGGCGATGCGGTGACGGTCCGGCAATCGCACGGCGGTTCCGGCAAGCAGGCCCGCTCGGTGATCGACGGTCTCGAAGCGGACATGGTCACGCTGGCGCTGGCCTACGACATCGACGAGATCAGCGCCAAGGGCGGCCTGTTGCCGGCCGACTGGCAGCGACGGCTGCCGCACAACAGCTCGCCCTATACCTCGACCATCGTGTTTCTGGTGCGCAAGGGCAATCCCAAGGGCATCAAGGACTGGGGCGACTTGGTGAAGCCGGGGGTGAGCGTGGTCACCCCCAACCCCAAGACCTCGGGCGGCGCGCGCTGGAACTATCTGGCGGCCTGGGGTTACGCGCTGCGCCAGCCCGGCGGCGACGAAGCCAAGGCGCGCGACTTCGTTTCCCGCTTGTACCGCAACGTCCCGGTGCTGGATTCCGGCGCTCGCGGCTCCACCACCACCTTCGTGGAACGCGAGATCGGCGACGTGTTGCTGGCGTGGGAAAACGAAGCGTTTCTGGCGGTCAAGGAGATGGGCAAGGACGATTTCGAGATCGTGATGCCCTCGATCAGCGTTCTGGCCGAGCCGCCGGTGGCGCTGGTGGACAAGATCGCCGACAAGCGCGGCACCCGTGCGGCGGCTCAGGCATACCTCGACTATCTCTATAGCCCGGAAGGCCAAGAATTGGCGGCCAAGCACTATTACCGCCCTCGGGATCCGGCGGTGGCCGAACGCCATCGGGAGCGATTTCCGCAATTGCAACTGTTCACGGTCGATGAGGCGTTCGGCGGTTGGGCCAAAGCGCAGGCCGCGCATTTCAAGGATGGCGGAACCTTCGATCAGATTTACCAGCCGGGCCGCTAGCCGTCGGCGATGTCGCCAGCGGCGGAAAGCTCAAGCCAGCAGCTTGCCGCACTGGGTGGCGAAAAATTCCACCGCTTCGTCCACGTCGGCCAGCGGCATCTCGTAGCCGCACGGCAGGTAGCCATACATGCCGTGCTTGACCAAGTCGTTCTCCGGATGGTAGAGCCGCACGACCAACTGGACGGCGGATCGATTGGGGCCAGCGCGAAACTCGACGATGATGCGGTCGGTGAAAATCCAGAAATAGTTGACCGTAGGGTGCGTCTCGATGTGCGGCTTCAATTTCCGCACCTCGTCTTTCACCGTTTCGAAATCGCGCTCCAATCGGGTCAATACCTGTTCCTTGACCGGCTGTTGCCGGATCTGTTCGGCGCGGAAATTGGCGACCGCGCGACCGAACAGTTCGCTGATATCTTTGGCCATGGTGATGTCTCCGCGCAAATTCAGCGGCTGGTGGCGTCCTTGGTCAAGCGCAAACGCTTCTGGTGCAGATACACCCGGACGACGCGCCGCCGATTGTCAACTTCGTCGGCGAGCACAGCCATTTTTTGCTTATAATCCGCGTCGTCTGGCGCCAAGTCGAGCATTTTTTCCGCGAACTCGACCGCCTCGTCATAGGCGCCGACTTCCATCAGCATATCGCTCAGCAGATCCAAGGATGGCAGATGGTCGGGGTCGTGACCGAGCCCTTGAACCAACAGCGGCATGAGGCCGTACACGATATCTTCCGAGCGGTGCAGGTCCAGTTCGACGGCTTCCCGCCATTGCTGGCAGGCCCGCGCATAGAGGTCGGCGACCGTTGCATTCTCCATGAGTGATCCTCATGATTGATCGCTTTTCGCCATTTTGCCGCGCGCTTCCGGGTCCGCTATCGGGGCCGGCCAGCGGGCGCGCACTCTCCGGCGGCGCCCTCCGCGAACAGCGCGCCGCCGCCGCGAATGACTTCCGCGTAAAATCGGGCGCTGGCCTTGGGCGTCCGTCGCTGGGTCGCGTAGTCCACATGGATCAGCCCGAAGCGCTGGGAATAGCCGTAGGCCCATTCGAAGTTGTCCAGCAGCGACCAGGCGAAATAGCCGCGCAAATCCACGCCGTTCCGCATCGCGCTCAGAGCGGCGCGCAGATGGTCGCGCAGATAGCTCCGGCGCAAGGGGTCGTCGATTCCGCCATCCGCCTGGGGCGGGTCGTAAAACGCCGCGCCGTTTTCGGTGACATATAGCGGCAACGGCCCGTAGCGGCCGGCGACCCATTCCAGAATGTCGGTCAATCCCTGCGGGTAGACTTCCCAATCCAGGCCGGTATGGGTCTGGCCGGTCTGGCGGACCCGGGCGGCATTCAGCGGCCAGTCGGCGGGATCGTGGCGGACCACTTGCCGGCTGTAGTAGTTGATGCCGAGAAAATCTGGCGGTTGACGGATCAGGTCGAAATCGGCGGCGGGAAAACTCGGCCACGCCGCGTCGAAAATTTCCGGCAGTTCCGGCGGATAGCCGCCCAGAAACACCGGGTCGAGATAGTGGCGGTTCCAGTAGGCGTCCGCCCGCATGGTGGCGCTCAAATCCTCGACCGTTTCGGTGGCCGGATATTTCGGCTCCAGGTTGACCACCAAGCCGATTTGATGGCGGCCTTCGGCGCGATAGGCTTGAACCGCTTTGGCGTGCGCCCGCAATAGATTGTGCGCGGCGACCGGCGCGGCATAGGGGTTGCGCTGGCCGGGCGCCAGCACGCCGTGCAGATAGCCGCCGTCCACCACCACCCACGGCTCGTTCAGCGTGACCCAAAGTTTCACCCGGTCGTCCAGCGCCCGGAACAGCACTCGCGCGTAATCGGCGAACCAGTCGGCACTATCCGGGTTCACCCACCCGCCGAGGCGATCCAGCGCCGCCGGCAAATCCCAGTGATACAGCGTCAGCATCGGCTGGATACCCCGCTCCAGCAAGGCATCCACCAGCCGCTCGTAAAAGCCCAATCCTCGGGGATTAATCCGACCGCGCCCCTCCGGCAGCACCCGGCTCCAGGACGCGCTGAAGCGGTAGGCGTTCAGGCCCAACTCCCCCATCAGCGCCACATCCTCCCGATAGCGCCGGTAATGGTCGCAAGCCACGTCGCCGGTATCGCCGTCGCGGGTCCGGCCCGGCGTGTGGGCGAACTCGTGCCAGATGCTGGGGCCGGCACCGTCGGCCAGCGGCGAGCCTTCGATCTGATAGGCCGAGGTGGCGGCGCCCCACAGGAAATCGGTTGGAAACAGCGCGGGTTCGATCATGCGGCGGAAACTCGGGTGCAGAGAGTCAGGGGATGGTATCGGCGTCGGCGGTTCCGTCGGTCAACGCCAAGCCGTCGGGGCCGAACAGGTGCAGCCGGGTCGAGTCCAGAGACAGCCGAACCGGCTCGCCCTTGTCGAAGAGCTGGATGCCGGGCAGCCGCGCCACCAGCAACGGCGCGGGCGCCGCCATGCCGTCGATGCGCAAGTGCAAGAGCGTCTCGTGGCCCAGATATTCGGCATCGGCGACCGTCACCCGCAAACCGCTTGCCTCGGCGGCGACCAGATACAAGTGTTCGGGCCGAATGCCGGCGGTCAACGGCGTGTCCAGCCAAGCCCGCCAGCGTTCGACGGTCGGCGTGGGCAAGGCTAGCAGCGGCCAGGACTGTTCGCCGAGATGCAGGCTTAGCCCGCCATGGGTGGCGGTCAGGCGGGCGGAAAACAGATTCATCGGCGGGTTACCGATAAAGCCGGCCACAAAGACATTCGCCGGCCGCTCGTACAATTCCCGTGGCGGCGCCACCTGCTGCAAGCGACCACGATCCATCACCGCCACCCGGTCGCCCAGCGTCATCGCCTCGGCCTGGTCGTGGGTGACGTAGACGGTGGTGATGCCGGTTCGATCCAGCAAGTTCGCCGATTTCGGCGCGGATTTGCACCCGCAACCGGGCGTCGAGATTGGACAGCGGCTCGTCCATCAGGAACACGGTGGGTTGCCGCACCAGCGCCCGGCCCATCGCCACCCGTTGGCGCTGGCCGCCGGACAGTTGCTTGGGCAGGCGATCGAGCAAGCCGCCGAGACTCAGCAAATCGGCCACCCAGTTCACCTGTTTGTCGATGTCGGCGCGGGGCAGATCGCGCATTTTCAGCGGAAATTCCAAATTGCGCCGCACCGTCATGTGCGGATAGAGGGCGTAGTCCTGGAACACCATCGCCACGTTGCGCTGTTGCGGCGGCAAGGCATTGACCGGTTGACCGCCGATGCGCAGCGTGCCGCGCGTCGCCGTTTCGAGCCCGGCCAGCAACCGCAGCAGGGTGGACTTGCCGCAGCCGGACGGCCCGACGAACGCCACCAGTTCGCCGTCGGCGACGGTCAGGCTGTAATCGAAAATGGCCTGGGATCCGCCCGGATAGATTTTGTCGATGTGCTCGAAGTCGATGGTGGCCATGGAGTGCGGATTTGATGGAGCAGGATTTATCAATAGCTTACCAAAAGGCGGTTATCCAGTCCCTCTCGCGACTTGACCCGGAAATCGGTGAGGTTCTCGGCAGAGCCCTATTATATTTTTCAGCATCACAACAATATTGTTTTGCTACAATTCTGTTGTGATATATTTAGTTTAACAGCTTGAGGAGAATCCCATGACGTGTTTCGGCCGAACCACGGAAACCGTCGAGCTTTGGCGCCTGTTCAAGGAGGGACGCAATCTGCTGATGCTCGCGCCACGCCGGATCGGCAAGACAGTTCAGATCAACCATCTGCGCGATACGGCGGCAGAACACGGATTTCGCGCCATCGTGCTGGAAGTGGCGGGCTTTCGGGAGGAAAAGGATTTCTTCCGCCAATGTTGCGCGACCATTCAGGAAGAACTCTCGACCGGCGCCAAAGTCATGACCGCCTTCGGCGAGCGACTTTCGCGAGTGTGGCGCGGCCACGAAGGCGGCGGCGATTGGCGGCAAGCCCTGCTGCAAACCGACTGGCGGGAGTTCGCCAACCACCTGCTGGCCCACCTGGACGAGCACAAAAATGAGCCGCCTTGGCTGATTCTGGTAGACGAATTGCCCATCTTCGTTTTGGCTCTGCGCGAGCGCGGCGGGGTTCAGGCGGTCAGCGATTTTCTTTACTGGCTGCGCAACATGCGCCAGAAATACCGCCGGGTGCGCTGGCTTTACACCGGCTCCATCGGTCTGGACAGCGTTGCGCGCCGCGATAGCGTGGAGGGAGCCTTGAACGATCTGGACGTGTTCCCGTTCGCTCCCTTCGCTCCCGATACGGCTCGCGCCTTTCTGGCCGATATCGCCCGGCGGCGCGGTCGTACCCTGCACGAAGACGCCGCCGAGGTCATCCTGCGCCGCTTGGGCTGGCTTTCCCCCTACTACCTGGAAAAAGTCGCCGAGGACGCCTGTACCTTGGCCGGGACTGGTGGCGTGCTGGACCTGTCGCGCGCCCAAGCCGCGCTGGACCGGATGCTCGACTTGGAGAAACGCACCTACTGGAGTACGTGGCGGGAACATCTGGACCGCAACTTTATCGATCCCGAACGCAGCCGCCTCTATACCGTGCTGGAAACGGTTGCCAAGAGCGACGCGGGGGCGGGTTCCGACGCGCTGCTGCCAGCGCTCAACCGGGGTGGCGAGCCGGTGGGCGAAGCGGCCTTGCGCCATTTGCTCGATACCTTGCTGGCCGATGGCTATCTCGCCGTGGACAGCGAACGCCGCTACAGCTTCCGCATGAACCTGTTGCGCGAGTGGTGGCTGCGCTACGTGGTGTTGTGAGGGGCCGCGATGGGCAAGCTCATCAATCTCGCCGTTTATAACCCGGCTATTCTCGACGACGCGGATTTTCTCGCCGGTTTTGTCGCCCGCCAAGACTTGGCCGCCTCGTTGCTCGCCCGCTCTGGGCGAAATCACGCCGCGCGGCCAAGCCAAGCACCATCTCATCCTCGGTCAGCGTGGCATGGGCAAGACCAGCCTGTTGCGCCGACTGGCCCTCGGCGTGCGCGAGGATGCCGCGCTGGCCGCCGTGCTGTTGCCGCTCACCTTCCGGGAAGAGCAATACAACGTCCACAACCTGCACACGTTTTGGCTCAACTGCCTGGATGCTCTGGGCGATTATTTCGAGAAAACCGGCCAGGCCGACAAGGCCGACGAAATCGACCGCGACACCGCGACGCTGATGCGCGGCGACATTGACGTTGAAGGCAGCGCCGCGCTCGATGTCTTCAAGCGTTGGGCCAAGCGTGAGGGGCGGCGCCCTCTGTTGCTGCTGGACAATATCGATTTCATCCTCGACGGCTTGGAAACCCAGCACTGGAGCCTGCGCCGGGTGATGCAGGAGGCGGGCGGCATTATTGTGGTCGGGGCATCCGCCGCTTATCTCGAAGCGACCGCTGACCCCAAGGGCGCTTTTTACGACTTCTTTCAGGTGACTGTGCTGGAAAAGCTCGGTCAGGACGAACTCATCGCCTGCCTGCGGCGACTCGCTCAAGCGCGCGGCGAGGAAGGGCGCAAGGTGCTGAACGTCCTGAACCGCGATCCGGGACGCATCCGCGCTCTGCACGATCTCACCGGCGGCAACCCGCGCACCTTGGTATTGCTGTATCTCCTGCTCGAACTCGACGCCGAGGGCGATGTGTTCTCCGACCTCGAACGTCTGCTCGATCAAGTGACCGTGCTGTACAAGGCCCGCGTGGAAGACCTCGCGCCGCAAGCCCGCGTGGTGCTCGACGCTGTGGCCCTGGCCTGGAATCCGATCACCGCCGCCGACGTGGCCGCCGCCACCGCGCTGGACACGTCCGCCGTCTCGACTCAACTGGATCGCTTGCAGAAAAACGGTGTGGTCGAAAAGGTCGGCCTGTCCTCGACCGCCCGCGCCGGCTTCCAACTGGGCGAGCGCTTTTTCAACATCTGGTATCTGATGCGCCACGGCCCGCGCCGCCAGAAAACCCGGTTGCGCTGGCTAACAAGCGGCGGGTTACCGATAAAGCCGGCCACAAAGACATTCGCCGGCCGCTCGTACAATTCCCGTGGCGGCGCCACCTGCTGCAAGCGACCACGATCCATCACCGCCACCCGGTCGCCCAGCGTCATCGCCTCGGCCTGGTCGTGGGTCACGTAGACGGTGGTGATGCCGGTTCGCTCCAGCAAGTTCGCCGATTTCGGCGCGGATTTGCACCCGCAACCGGGCGTCGAGATTGGACAGCGGCTCGTCCATCAGGAACACGGTGGGTTGCCGCACCAGCGCCCGGCCCATCGCCACCCGTTGGCGCTGGCCGCCGGACAGTTGTTTGGGCAGGCGATCGAGCAAGCCGCCGAGACTCAGCAAATCGGCCACCCAGTTCACCTGTTTGTCGATGTCGGCGCGGGGCAGATCGCGCATTTTCAGCGGAAATTCCAAATTGCGCCGCACCGTCATGTGCGGATAGAGGGCGTAGTCCTGGAACACCATCGCCACGTTGCGCTGTTGCGGCGGCAAGGCATTGACCGGTTGACCGCCGATGCGCAGCGTGCCGCGCGTCGCCGTTTCGAGCCCGGCCAGCAACCGCAGCAGGGTGGACTTACCGCAGCCGGACGGCCCGACGAACGCCACCAGTTCGCCGTCGGCGACGGTCAGGCTGTAATCGAAAATGGCCTGGGATCCGCCCGGATAGATTTTGTCGATGTGCTCGAAGTCGATGGTGGCCATGGAGTGCGGATTTGATGGAGCAGGATTTATCAATAGCTTACCAAAAGGCGGTTATCCAGTCCCTCTCGCGACTTGACCCGGAAATCGGTGAGGTTCTCGGCAGAGCCCTATTATATTTTTCAGCATCACAACAATATTGTTTTGCTACAATTCTGTTGTGATATATTTAGTTTAACAGCTTGAGGAGAATCCCATGACGTGTTTCGGCCGAACCACGGAAACCGTCGAGCTTTGGCGCCTGTTCAAGGAGGGACGCAATCTGCTGATGCTCGCGCCACGCCGGATCGGCAAGACAGTTCAGATCAACCATCTGCGCGATACGGCGGCAGAACACGGATTTCGCGCCATCGTGCTGGAAGTGGCGGGCTTTCGGGAGGAAAAGGATTTCTTCCGCCAATGTTGCGCGACCATTCAGGAAGAACTCTCGACCGGCGCCAAAGTCATGACCGCCTTCGGCGAGCGACTTTCGCGAGTGTGGCGCGGCCACGAAGGCGGCGGCGATTGGCGGCAAGCCCTGCTGCAAACCGACTGGCGGGAGTTCGCCAACCACCTGCTGGCCCACCTGGACGAGCATAAAAACGAGCCGCCTTGGCTGATTCTGGTAGACGAATTGCCCATCTTCGTTTTGGCTCTGCGCGAGCGCGGCGGGGTTCAGGCGGTCAGCGATTTTCTTTACTGGCTGCGCAACATGCGCCAGAAATACCGCCGGGTGCGCTGGCTTTACACCGGCTCCATCGGTCTGGACAGCGTTGCGCGCCGCGATAGCGTGGAGGGAGCCTTGAACGATCTGGACGTGTTCCCGTTCGCTCCCTTCGCTCCCGATACGGCTCGCGCCTTTCTGGCCGATATCGCCCGGCGGCGCGGCCGTACCCTGCACGAAGACGCCGCCGAGGTCATCCTGCGCCGCTTGGGCTGGCTTTCCCCCTACTACCTGGAAAAAGTCGCCGAGGACGCCTGTACCTTGGCCGGGACTGGCGGCGTGCTGGACCTGTCGCGCGCCCAAGCCGCTCTGGACCGGATGCTCGACTTGGAGAAACGCACCTACTGGAGTACGTGGCGGGAACATCTGGACCGCAACTTTATCGATCCCGAACGCAGCCGCCTCTATACCGTGCTGGAAACGGTTGCCAAGAGCGACGCGGGGACGGGTTCCGACGCGCTGCTGCCAGCGCTCAACCGGGGTGGCGAGCCGGTGGGCGAAGCGGCCTTGCGCCATTTGCTCGATACCTTGCTGGCCGATGGCTATCTCGCCGTGGACAGCGAACGCCGCTACAGCTTCCGCATGAACCTGTTGCGCGAGTGGTGGCTGCGCTACGTGGTGTTGTGAGAGGCCGCGATGGGCAAGCTCATCAATCTCGCCGTTTATAACCCGGCTATTCTCGACGACGCGGATTTTCTCGCCGGTTTTGTCGCCCGCCAAGACTTGGCCGCCTCGTTGCTCGCCCGTCTGGGCGAAATCACGCCGCGCGGCCAAGCCAAGCACCATCTCATCCTCGGTCAGCGTGGCATGGGCAAGACCAGCCTGTTGCGCCGACTGGCCCTCGGCGTGCGCGAGGATGCCGCGCTGGCCGCCGTGCTGTTGCCGCTCACCTTCCGGGAAGAGCAATACAACGTCCACAACCTGCACACGTTTTGGCTCAACTGCCTGGATGCTCTGGGCGATTATTTCGAGAAAACCGGCCAGGCCGACAAGGCCGACGAAATCGACCGCGACACCGCGACGCTGATGCGCGGCGACATTGACGTTGAAGGCAGCGCCGCGCTCGATGTCTTCAAGCGTTGGGCCAAGCGTGAGGGGCGGCGCCCTCTGTTGCTGCTGGACAATATCGATTTCATCCTCGACGGCTTGGAAACCCAGCACTGGAGCCTGCGCCGGGTGATGCAGGAGGCGGGCGGCATTATTGTGGTCGGGGCATCCGCCGCTTATCTCGAAGCGACCGCTGACCCCAAGGGCGCTTTTTACGACTTCTTTCAGGTGACTGTGCTGGAAAAGCTCGGTCAGGACGAACTCATCGCTTGCCTGCGGCGACTCGCTCAAGCGCGCGGCGAGGAAGGGCGCAAGGTGCTGAACGTCCTGAACCGCGATCCGGGACGCATCCGCGCTCTGCACGATCTCACCGGCGGCAATCCGCGCACCTTGATATTGCTGTATCTCCTGCTCGAACTCGACGCCGAGGGCGATGTGTTCTCCGACCTCGAACGTCTGCTCGATCAAGTGACCGTGCTGTACAAAGCCCGCGTGGAAGACCTCGCGCCGCAAGCCCGCGTGGTGCTCGACGCTGTGGCCCTGGCCTGGAATCCGATCACCGCCGCCGACGTGGCCGCCGCCACCGCGCTGGACACGTCCGCCGTCTCGACTCAACTGGATCGCTTGCAGAAAAACGGTGTGGTCGAAAAGGTCGGCCTGTCCTCGACCGCCCGCGCCGGCTTCCAACTGGGCGAGCGCTTTTTTAACATCTGGTATCTGATGCGCCACGGCCCGCGCCGCCAGAAAACCCGGTTGCGCTGGCTAACAAGCTTTCTGCGGGGTTTCTATTCCCCCGCTCAACTGAACGAGCGGGCGCTCGAATTATTGAAAGGCAATAGCCGGCAAGGTTTGGAGCGCGGCCACTATGCGATGGCCTTGGGTGAAACTGTCGATGACAAGGGCTTGCGCCATCTACTCGCGCAAGAAGCCCGCGCCGAGTTCGAGCAGTTTCGCTGCCGCCAACGGTAAACGGCTGGAAGAGATTGTTGACCCGGAGGATTTGCCCACACCGAGTACTGCATGGGAATGGTTCGGCATGGGATGGTGGCTACATGGACGTTTAGGTCGCTACGACGAAGCCGAGGCCGCCTACCGCCAAGCCATCGCGCTGGATCCCAAGTTCGCCTTGCCTTGGAACGACTTGGGTATTCTGCTGCAAGACCATCTCGCCCGCTACGAGGAAGCCGAGGCCGCCTACCGCCAAGCGATTGCGCTGGATTCCAATGTACGCTTGGCCTCTGGAACAACTTGGGCAACCTGCTAAAGCATCATCTCGCCCGCTACGACGAAGCCGAAGCCGCCTACCGCCAAGCCATCGCGCTGGATTCCAATTGACGCTGCCTTGGCTCTCGGAACTAACCGTTGCGGCCAACTCTGCTGGGATAACGGGATCATCTGGCGGCTCCGCCCGTCACGAAGAAGCCGAGACCGCTTATCTACGCGCATTGGAAACCTAGGATTAGCCCCAGAAATTCCCCAAAGCCAATTTGTGCTTCCTGTACTACGCGCAACCCGAGCGGTACGGGGAAGCCGAGTCGCTGTTCGAGACAGCTGGTGGATCGTCTGCCTTCATCCAGCGTCAGGGTTACTGCGCGCTTTCAGAGCCTTGGCCCTGGACAATTTCGGTGAAGCCACCCAAACCTTGGCCGTGGCGCTGGTCAGGAGAACTCGGCGGCACTGTTTAATCGCACGAGCGCGTATCTTATTGCGCGTGCTGCGCCTAGCCGCCGCACGCGGCTATGGCGACAAGCTGCTCGCTTGGTTGGATGAACAGGGTTATGCCGATCATTACTGGCCTTTGCGCGTGGCTTTCGACGCCTATCTGCACGGCGAGGCCAAGCTGATGGATGTCAATCCAGAAGTGCGCGGCGCGGCCAAACGAATTTACGACTGGCTGGACAGTGCCCGCCGCACCCAGACGGCAACAACTGAGGAAAGCGACAAAGCTCCTCCGCCCAAACGCAAAAAGGGCGCTCGCAAGTCGCGCTAAACCCTCTCACTTCAATCCATTGCACGCATCGGCCAACTGCTGCGGCAGATAGCGGTAATGTCCGGTGATCGCGAAGGAAAACAGGATATTTTCCTCGACCGTCCCGGCCCCGATGTTGTGGATGACCAGCGGCGTTCCCGTCTCCGAACGCCGCTCGGAAACGATGCCGATGTGGGGAACCCCCATCGGCAAGCGCCACGTCACCAGATCGCCCGGCAGATAAGCGCCCGGATCGGCGCTGGTGGTCGCGCTGGTAGAGTGGACAGACATGATGCCAAATAACGTGAGTTCCAGATAAGGACGGGGAGGTCTCTGGAGCGGAACCCGCTAAGGTTCCAGAATGTCACGCCCTGCCGCTCCATGAACTTCCCCCATGAACTTAGACGACCTGTGCTGCGGCGTCGATGATTTCTGCCGACCGCTCCTGCTGACCTGGCATCACTGCCTTCGGCAGGTCGGGCACACCCGCCACCGCAGCGCCGCCAACGCCATGGCCAATGTCCTGGCCGCGTTGGTGGCGTGCGCGGACCGGCCGCAAACCCTCGCTCAATCTGGCCCAAAACGACATCAACATGTTGACTTTGCAAAGATCATTAACTTGAACTCACACCATGTTAAGCTTGTTTCATGGCAGGCTATTCCGGAGTCGAACCATGTCCCAGCCCGCATCCCGCCTGACCTTCACCTACGACGATTATCTCGAATGGGAAAACCGGCAACCGACCCGCCACGAATTCATTCGCGGCGAGGTCTTCGCCATGACCGGCGCCACCGATCTGCATAATGAAGTGAGCGGCAATCTGTATACTTTGTTGCGCCAACACTTGCGCGGCACGCCCTGCCGGGTGTTCATGGCCGATGTCAAGGTGCGAGTGGAAGCGGCGGACTGCGGCTTCTACCCCGATATTCAGGTGACCTGCGCCGAAAGCGACCGCGCCGACCGCTACGTCAAACGCGCTCCGGTGCTGGTGGTCGAAGTGCTGTCGGCCAGCACCGCCGCTTTCGATATCGGCGACAAGTTCGCCGCTTACCGGCAACTGGACAGCCTGCGGGAATACGTGCTGGTCGATCAGGAACGAGTCCGCGTCCAGATTTACCGACGACTGGGCGACCGATGGCTGGTGGACAGCGCCGGTCCCGGCGAACGCCTGCGACTGGAAAGCATCGATCTGGAATGCCCGGTGGAGAGGGTCTACGAAGACCTGAGCGAACCGCCCGCCATCGGCTCGGCCGAACCGGAACGTCGCCCGACTTGAAGGCGGTTTTCGATGGCCCAGGCTAGCGCGACCGCGCGGGCGTTCTGGCTGACCGCGCCGGGTCGCGGCGAAATTCGCGGCGGAATACCTCCCCGCCTCCTGGCGCCGGCGAAATCCTCGTGCGCACGCTTTACACCGGCATCAGTCGCGGCACCGAAAGCCTGGTGTTTCGCGGCGAGGTGCCCGTCAGCCAATATCAGGCCATGCGCGCCCCGTTCCAGCAGGGCGATTTCCCGGCGCCGGTGAAGTACGGCTACTGCAATGTCGGCGCGGTCGAGGCCGGCCCCGAATCATCTGCGCGGACAGCCCGTGTTTTGCCTTTATCCCGCACCAGGATCGTTACGTGGTGCCGGCGACGGCGGTGACGCCGATACCGGCCCACATCCCGCCCGGCCGGGCGGTGCTGGCGGCGAATCTGGAAACCGCGCTCAACGTGATTTGGGATGCCGCGCCCCGGTTGGGGGATCGAATCGCGGTGATCGGCGCGGGCGTGGTCGGCTGTCTGATCGCCCGTTTGGCTGGCCGGTTGCCGGGTTGCCAAGTCCAGTTGGTGGATGTGGATGAAGGCAAGGCGGCGGTGGCCGAACGGCTGGGGGTCCGGTTTGCCTTGCCGGAGCAGGCGGCCGGAGAGCAGGATGTGTTGGTCCACGCCAGCGGATCGCCCGACGGATTGACGACGGCGCTGGGGCTGGCCGGGTTTGAGGCAGTCGTGGTGGAAGCGAGCTGGTTCGGGGCGCGCTCGGTCGGCTTGCCGCTGGGCGAGGATTTTCACGCCAAGCGGCTGACTCTCCGCAGTTCCCAGGTCGGCGCCGTCGCCACCGCGCAGCGCGCCCGCTGGGATCATCGGCGGCGCATGGCGACCGTCATGGGCCTGCTGGACGATCCGATCCTGGATAGCCTCATCAGCGGGGAAAGCCCGTTTGCCGAGCTGCCGCGGGTCATGGCCGAACTATGCCGTGACCCGCGCGGCGCGTTGTGCCATCGTATCGCCTATGCCGGGTAGGTGCGCTCCCGCTTTTACCCCGTTAGATTCGCGCTCCAACAACCCGTCACTCGACGTTCCCAACCCCAGGTGAAACCGCCATGATGTACACCGTTTGCGTCCGCGATCATTTCATGATCGCCCACAGCTTCCGGGGAGACACCTTCGGCCCCGCCCAACGCCTGCACGGCGCGACTTACGTGGTCGATCTCGAATTGCGCCGGCCCGACCTGGACCCGGATGGCGTGGTGGTCGATATCGGCAAGCTCGGCGACTGCCTGCGAGCGGTGCTGGGCGAACTGAACTACCGCAACCTCGACGAGATGCCGCAATTCGCCGGCCGCAACACCACCACGGAATTTCTGGCGCGGGAGATTTTCGACCGCGTCGCGGCCCGCATCGAGGACGGGCAATTGGGGCCGAACACCGCCGGACTGAGTTCCATGCGTGTCGCCCTGCACGAATCGCACACCGCCTGGGCGGCCTACGAGGGTCCGCTCGCTTGAAGTCGGCGCATTTTCTGATTCCGGGCGATCCGAATAGCCGCACCGGCGGCTACATCTACGACCGTCGTATCATGGCAGGACTGACGGCTCTGGGCTGGCACGTCGAATTGCGTGGTCTGGATGCCTCGTTCCCGACGCCGACGCCGATGGCGCTGCAGCAAGCCGCCGAAGTGTTGGCCGCGCTGCCGGATCAATCGCTGGTGGTCGCGGACGGTCTGGCGCTGGGTGCGATGCCCCAAGCCGTCGCCCCCCATCGGGAACGGCTGCGGCTGGTCGGGCTGGTCCACCATCCGCTGGCGCTGGAAACCGGCCTCGACGAAGCGCGGCGACGGCAGCTTCACGCCAGCGAGCGCGAGGCGCTGCGCCATGTCCGGCAGGTCATCGTCACCAGCCCCAGCACGGCGCGGGCGCTGGCGGATTACGACATTTCGCCGGAACGCTGCGCCGTGGTCCCGCCCGGCACCGATCCCGCTCCGCTGGCGACCGGATCGAGCGGCGGCGAACCGGCGCTGCTCTGCGCGGCCAGCCTGACCCCGCGCAAGGGTCACGCGGTCCTGTTCCGGGCGCTGGCGCGGCTCCGACACCTGCCTTGGCGGTTGCGCTGCGCCGGTAGCGAAACGCTCGATTCCGCGACCACCGCTCGGTTGCGGGCTTTAATCGATGAGTTGGGGCTGGGGGATCGGATGGCGATGCTGGGCGAATTGGACGCGGACCAACTGGCAGCCCGCTACCAGGAGGCGGATGCCTTCGTCCTGCCCTCCTTCCACGAGGGCTACGGTATGGTGCTGGCCGAGGCGCTGGCTCGGGGTTTGCCGATCATCAGCACCACCGCCGGCGCGATTCCCGACACGGTGCCGGCGGAGGCGGGGCTGCTGGTCCCGCCCGGCGACGAAGCGGCGTTGGCCGACGCCTTGGCGCGAGTCTTGACCGAACCCGAACTGCGCCAGCGGCTCGCGGCCGGCGCACGCAAAGCGCGGGAGACCTTGCCCGACTGGCCGAGCGTTTGCGCCCGATTCGCCGCCACGCTCGATACGGTATCGGCCCGATGAGCGGCTTTTCGGTGGACTGGCTCGCCCTGCGCGAACCCGTGGACGCGGTGTCCCGCAACCCGGAACTGATCGGGGAATTGCGGGCTTGGCGTCAACGGTACGACCGTTTGTCGGTGCTGGATTTGGGCAGCGGAACCGGCGCAAACCTCCGCTATCTCGCCCCGCTGCTGGACGGCGAGCAGCACTGGTTTCTGGTCGATCACGACCCGACCATGCTGGCGCGCGGCGATGAACTGCTCCGACAGTGGGCGGCGACGCGGGAATCGAACCCGAGTCTGGAATGGCGATTGTTGGACCTGAACCGAGACTGGGAGCGGCTGGACCTGCCGGATGTCCATCTGGTCACCGCCTCCGCCCTGTTCGATCTGGTCTCGGCGGCTTGGCTGGAGCGATTCGCCCGGCGCTGCCGGGAATGGCGGGCGGCGGTGTTCGTCACCCTCAGCTATGACGGGGCCATTATCTGGGAACCGGCGTTGGAGGGCGACGAAGCGCTGCGCGAACGGATCAACCGCCACCAGCGAATCGACAAGGGCTTCGGTCCGGCGCTCGGCCCCGACGCCCCCGCCACGCTGGCCATCCTGTTGCGACAGCTCGGTTATTGGGTGATGTTGCGGCCCAGCCCGTGGCGGCTGGGGTCGGAACACGTGACGTTGCAAACCGTGCTGCGGGAGGGTTGGGCCAAGACCGCTCGGACCCTCGCGCCGGAACCGGCTGGCTGGCTGGACGACTGGGCCACAGAGCGCCGTCGCCTGATCGAGCGAGGCCATTCGCGGCTGCATGTCGGACATTGGGATTTGTTGGCCTGGTTGAAGGAGTAGTAGCGCCAACGGAGTGGCCTCAATCTCCCAGCTCGCAATCGAACAGCACGTCCTCGCCCATCACATAACGGCGATGGCGGGGGCGCAAGCTCTGCGACAAATCCCGAATCGGCGGCAGAGTGATGCCGGGCCGGCCGGAGCCGACGATCAGCGGCGCCACCGCGATTTGCAGCCGATCCAGCAAGCCCTGCTCCAGAAAAGCCGACACGGTCAAACCGCCGCCTTCCACGAAAATCCCGAACCAACCGCGCGAGTGCAATCGCTCGACTACCACGCGCAGGTCCAGGCGCCGACCGCGACACGGCACGCCGATGATCTCGACGCTGCCCGGCCCGGCCTGAGCCGCCAATGCCTCGTCGCAGATCAGCGCGGTCGGCGCCGCCCGGTCCCGGAACACGCCGCGACCGGCGGCGAGCCGGCGGCTCGGATCGAGAATCACCCGCACCGGGTTGGGGCCGGGGACTCGTCGGGTGGTCAATCGCGGATCGTCGCATTGCACGGTGCTGGCCCCGACCACGATGGCGTCGCACAAAGCGCGCACCCGGTGCAGGTGGGTCAGGTTTTCCGGGCCGTTGATGTAGCAGGACATCCCTTCCAGCGTGGCGATGCGGCCGTCCAGGCTTTGTCCCAGATGCGCCACCGTCAGCGGCCGGGCGCCACGGGCCAGCGCCATCGGCAGATAAAGATCGAACAGTTCGGCGACCGATTCGGCGACCGGAACCCTGGCGGACCAAGAACCGTCGGCGGCGACTTCGAGCAAGGCGGATCGCCCGTCGGCCGGAACGACGCTCGGCTGGCCTCGCGCATCGAGACTCAGGCCGAGGCGGTCGGGCAGCGGCTCCGGCAGCCTGGCGCGGCGGCGCAATTCCAACAGGAACGACCACGCCCGTTCCGGGCCAATGGCGGTTTCGCTCGGCGCCCGCGACCGATCACGCATCGGCCGCTCCCGCTCGCAGCCGCGCGTAAATGTCGCCGGAGCCGCCCGCCGCGCCCAGCGTTTCCGAGCCGAGCAAGCAGCCGGTCGGCGTCGAGCCAGCCGTCCGACCGCAAGCGGTGCGATTCCCCCACCGACCAGTTGAACTGGTACTGTCCGAGTTCCGCCAGACGCGCCACGCAAGCCCGCGCCCGGTCCAGGCAGACCGAAAGGTACTCGAAGGACAGCGCCGGAATCGGCCGCGACAGCCCGCACAGCACCTCCAGCTCGTAGCCCTCCACATCGATTTTGCAGAACGCCGGCAAACCGTGGCGGGCGATCAACTCGTCCAGGGTGGTGACCGGCACCGGCAAATGCTCGTCCCAGCGCACGCCGGCAAAAGCGCGATCCCGGCCCACCGCCGCGATCCAGTCGCGCGACAGCGTGGTGACGGTCGGCGTGCGCGGGCTGATCAGCAGCTCCGCCGCGCCAGGACGAGCGCCGACCGCTCGCTCGATCAGGGCGACGCGGGCATCGCCGCCGAACCAGCGGCGCAGAAAGGCCATGCAATGGGGCTGCGGTTCCACGGCGACGATCCGGGCCTCCAGCGGCAACCAAGCCCGCAGCCGGCTGCCGACGTGCGCGCCGATGTCGAAACACAGATCGCCGGGCCGGATGAATTGGGCGTAGAAGCGCGTCAGGCGCCGGCGGCGGAGCGGGATGCCGTGATACATCAGCACCGAGCGCAGCAATCCCCACCGCTGTTCGATGCCGGACCGAGCGATCATGCGCGCTCGAACGGGGAAAGCGCGGGCAAAAGCGGACGCCGCCCGAAAAGCTTTGTGAAACCGCCCCTTTCTCGGAGAGAGAGGGGCAGGGGACGAGGGATGATTCGCAATCAACCGGCCTCGGGTTCCGCCAGCCACGCCAGCAGCAGCGTGTAGGCGATGGCGACCAGGGTCGGCCCCAGAAACACGCCGATCAGGCCATAGGCGAGCAGGCCGCCGATCACGCCGAGAAACACCAGCGTCAGCGGCATGCTCATGCCGCGCGTGATCAGCATCGGCCGAATGATATTGTCCACGCCCCCCACCACGAACAGGCCCCAAACCGCCATGAAAATCGCCCAGCCCGCCTCGCCCTGCCACCAGTACAGCCACCCCGCCACGGCCAGCAACGGCAAGGCGGCCCCGAACTGGGCGATGGCCAGCAGGAAACAGACAAAGGCGAGCATAATCGCCAGCGGTATTCCGGCAATCAGCAGGCCAAGCAGCGCCAAGCCGGCTTGGAGCAGGGCGGTCAGCACCACGCCGAGCGCCACGGCGCGGATGGCTTGCCGCGCCTGATCGCGGGCGTGGAGCGCCCGATCCCCGCCGATGCACTCGGCGAGACGCCGGGTCAGCGCATCCAGCGTTTCGCCGTTCAGGTAAAACACCAGCGAAAAGACCACGACCAGCAGGAACTGGAGAAACAATCCTCCGACCGCCCCCACCTGGCCGAACAGCCAGCGTCCGCTCGCCTGCACCGCCGGACCGAGCCGCGCCCGCAGGCCGGCATCCCCGCTGGCGACATCCCGCCAAGCTTGCGCCAACCACGACCCCGCCAACGGCAACTCCCCCACCCAGGCGGGCGGATCGTCGGGAATTCGCTCGACCGCCGCCTTGGTGTCCATAAACAGCCCTTCACCGTGTTCGGCCAGCGTGAAGATGCCCGCCAACAGCGGGCCGATGACGAAGCCGATCAACGCGGCGGCCAACAGCAGGGCGCACGCCGCCCGGCTCCAGTTGAAGCGGCTTTGCAACCAAGCCAGCCCCGGCCAGACCGCGATCACGATGAACGCGCTCCACAACATGCTCGGCAAAAACGGCCGCAGAATGTAGAGCACGGCCAGCAACAGCCCGCCGATGATCAGCAACCGCAAGGCGGTCCGCACCGGCTCGGAAACGGTGGGAAGAGAGCGTTCGACGTTCACGCGGGGCATCTCCGAAAAGGCGGCGATGGAGACAGGTATTAGCAGATCGGCACCATCCCGGCAACAGCGGAACCATGGCATGGATTCTGCCTATCAAGCGCCGAACCGACGAAAAATTGTCATGCTCGCGCCGACATCCGCCCGCCAAGCCACTTTGGCTGATGTTGGAAAAGGGAATACACTATTTCGCCCGAGACGGAAGACGGACGGAAACGCGCTTATTCCCCGCGCCAATACCCCGAAGAGCACAAGAATGAGCGATCAGAACTACGATGTTATCGTGATCGGCACCGGCCCGGGAGGAGAAGGGGCCGCCATGAAAGCCGCCAAGGAAGGAAAATCGGTGGCGGTGATCGAGAAATACCACTTGGTCGGCGGCGGCTGCACCCATTGGGGCACCATCCCGTCCAAGGCGCTGCGCCACGCCATCAACCGGATGCTGGAGTTCAACACCAGCCCGGCGTTCCGCAACGCGCTCGGTTCGGCTCTGCGGCTGTCCTATCCCGAACTGCTGCGCTCCGCCGAATCGGTGATCGCCCGCCAGACCGCCATGCGCCGGGATTTCTACGAGCGCAACCGGATCGACCTCCTGCACGGTCACGCCCGCTTTCTCGACGCCCACGCCATCGAAGTGCGCGCCAGCACCGAAGCGACGCGCCTGACCGCCGACGCCTTCATCATCGCTTCCGGCTCGCACCCGTTCCGGCCGCGCGACATCGATTTCAACCACCCCCGCATCTTCGACAGCGACACCATTCTCAGCATGACCACCACGCCCCGCTCGATCCTGATCTACGGCGCGGGCGTGATCGGCTGCGAGTACGCCAGCATCTTCCGCAACATGGGCTGCAAGGTCGATCTGGTCGATACCCGCTCGCAGCTACTGTCCTTCCTCGACGATGAGATCGCCCACGCGCTGAGCTACCACCTGCGCGATCAGGGCGTGATGATCCGCCACAACGAGGAGTACGAGCGGGTGGAAGGCTTGCCGGACGGGGTGCTGCTGAATTTCAAATCCGGCAAGAAAATCAGGGCCGACGCCCTGCTGTGGGCCAACGGTCGCACCGGCAACACCCGGAACATGGGGCTGGAGGAGCTGGGCATCGAGCCCAACAATCGCGGCCAGATCACGGTGGACGACAATTACCGCACCGCCCTGCCCCACATCTACGCGGTGGGCGACGTGATCGGCTATCCCAGCCTGGCCAGCGCCGCCTACGATCAGGGCCGGTTCGCCGCCACCCACCTGGTCCACGGCGCCTGCGACCACCACTTGGTCGATTACATCCCGACCGGCATCTACACCTCCCCGGAGATCAGCTCGGTCGGCCGGGCCGAACGCGAGCTGACCGAGGCCCGAGTGCCCTACGAGGTCGGCCACGCCTATTTCAAGAGCTTGGCGCGCGCCCAGATCACCGGGCGCACCGTGGGCATGCTGAAATTGCTGTTCCACCGCGACACGCTGGAAATTCTCGGCATCCACTGCTTCGGCGACCAAGCGGCCGAGATCGTCCACATCGGGCAGGCGATCATGGCCCAGCAAGGCGCGGCCAACACCATCCAATATTTCGTCAACACCACCTTCAATTATCCGACCATGGCCGAGGCTTACCGGGTCGCGGCCCTGAACGGCCTGAATCGGCTGGCCTGAGGGAGACTTTCATGGACATTACGCCTTATCTCAAACTGATGGTCGACAAGAGCGCCTCCGACCTGTTCTTTCACGTCGGCGCGCCGGTGAACATCAAAATCGGCGGCGTGGTGCGCCCGATCGGCAACAAGGTGCTGGGGCCGGGCCAGGTGCGCGAGATCGGCTACTCGGTCATGAAGGACGACCAGATCAAGGAGTTCGAGCACGAGTGGGAGCTGAACTTCGCCATCCCGCTGCACGGCGTCGGCCGGTTCCGCGCCAACGTGTTCAAGCAGCGCGGCGAAGTGTCGATGGTGATCCGCTTCATCAAGGGCGACATCCCGCAAGTGGAGGAGCTGGGCCTGCCGCCGCTGCTGCGACAGTTGGTGATGGAAAAGCGCGGCCTCATCCTGCTGGTGGGCGCCACCGGCTCCGGCAAATCCACCACCTTGGCGGCGATGATCGACCATCGCAACTCCAGCGCGCCGGGCCACATCATCACCGTCGAAGATCCGATCGAATTCACCCACCAGCACAAAAAGTCGGTGGTCGCCCAGCGCGAGATCGGCATCGACACCCACAGTTACGAGCACGCCCTGCGCAGCGCCATGCGCGAGGCGCCCGACGTGATCCTGGTGGGCGAGGTCCGCGAGCGCGACGTGATGAAATACGTGCTGACTTTCTCCGAAACCGGCCATCTGGTGCTGTCCACCCTGCACGCCAACAACGCCAACGGCGCGCTGGAGCGCATCGTCAACTTCTTCCCCGAAGACGCCCGGCCCCAGTTGCTGATGGACCTGTCGCTGAACCTGCGCGCCGTCGTCTCGCAGCGGCTGGTGCGCGCCCTGGACGGCGGGCTGGTGCCGGCGGTGGAAGTGTTGCTCAACAGCCCCTACATCTCGGATCTGATCCAGAAGGGCAAGATCGACTACGTCAAGGACGCCATGGAGCAATCCACCGAGTCGGGGATGATGACCTTCGATCAGTCGCTGTTCAAGCTGTACAAGGAAGGCAAGATTTCCCGCGAGGAAGCCATCAAGAACGCCGACTCCAAGAACAACGTCGGCTTGCAGATCCGGCTGTCCGAGGGCACCGGAGTCGGCGCCGGCAAGTCGTCCGGCAGCCCCATCGACCTGACCATCCGCGACGAGGACACCAATCGGGGCCGGATGCTGTGACTCTCCGCTTCCGCGCGCCGGCCCGGCGCATGGCGGACATCGCGCCGTTTCAGGTCATGGCGCTGCTGGCCCGCGCCAAGGCGCTGGAAGCGGCCGGCCGCTCCATCGTCCACATGGAAATCGGCGAGCCCGACTTTCCGACCGCCGCGCCGATCGTGGCCGCCGGCCAGCGGGCGCTGGCGGAGGGCCGCACCCGCTACACCGCCGCCGCCGGCCTGCCGGAGCTGCGCCGCGCCATCGGCGCGCACTATCTGCACCGCTACGGCGTCGAAATCCCGGCCCGGCGCATCCTGATCACGCCCGGCGCCTCCGGCGCCCTGCAACTGGCGACGGCGCTTCTGGTCAACCCCGGCGACCGGGTGCTGCTGGCCGATCCCGGCTATCCGTGCAACCGGCATTTCGTGCGGCTGGTCGAGGGCGAGGCGGTCGGTGTGCCGGTCGGCCCAGAGACGGGTTATCAGCTGACCGCCGAACGGGTCGAGCGCCACTGGGACGAAAAGACGGCGGCGGTGCTGCTGGCCTCGCCCGCCAACCCCACCGGCACGGTCGTCGCGCCGGACGAGCTGGCGGCGATCGTCGCGGCGGTCGAGGCGCGCGGCGGCCGGGTGATCGCGGACGAGATTTATCACGGCCTGGTCTACGACGACGCCCCGATCCAGACCGCGCTGGCGTATTCCGACCGGGTGTTGGTCGTCAACAGCTTTTCCAAATATTACGGGATGACCGGCTGGCGGTTGGGCTGGCTGGTGGCGCCCGACGACTGCGTGGCCGACGCCGAGAAGCTGGCGCAAAACCTGTTTCTGGCGGCCTCCACCCCGGCGCAATACGCGGCGCTGGCGGCGTTCGCCCCGGAGTCGCAAGCGGTCTTCGAGGCGCGGCGCCGGGAATTCCAGGCGCGGCGGGATTTTCTGCTGCCGGCCTTGCGGGAACTGGGTTTCGGCATCCCCGTCGCCCCGGACGGCGCCTTCTATCTCTACGCCGACTGCGGCCGCTTCACCGACGACAGCCACGACTTTGCCTTGCGGCTGCTGGAGGAAACCGGGGTGGCGATCACGCCGGGCATCGATTTCGGCCACCACCTGCCGCAGCGGCACCTTCGCTTCGCCTACACCAACGCCATCCCGGTGCTGGCCGAGGGCGTGGAGCGGTTGCGGCGGGCGCTGTCGGGCTGAAGTCGTCTTTCGACGGCGTCAATTTGCTTGATTGCCCCGTCTGCACACCCGCGCTGTCGGCCATCTTGAAAGCGACGCTCAAGACCGAGACCCCTTGGCGGTCCCCGACAGAGTGTGGGTTTGAGGGTTCGACACAGTTGCGTTTTCCGCTGAGAGAACCGTAACGGCAATCCCCTCTCCCGGCGGGAGAGGGGTCGGGGGTGAGGGGTTAATGCGACGCCGCGCCAGCCGCGCCGAAGCCGGTTTGCGCACGCACGTACTGATCCTCGAACGCCTCTTTCTCTCGCGCCGCCCGGACGCTGCTATCCGTCACCGAGCCCAGCCACGCGAAGAAAAACGCGATCGGCATGGAGAAGATCGCCGGTTGCTCGTAGGGGAAGATCGGGTCTTTGTTGCCGAGCACGACCACCCAGACCGCTTTCGACAGCACGACGATCAGCACCGCCGACACCAGGCCGGCGATGCTGCCCCAGATCGCGCCCCGCGTGGTCAGCCCCTTCCAGTACATCGACAGGATCAGCACCGGGAAATTGCACGACGCGGCCACGCCGAAGGCCAGACCGACCATGAAGGCCACGTTCTGTTTCTCGAACGCGATGCCGAGCAGCACGGCCAACACACCCAGAAACAGCGAGGAACGCTTCGAGACGCGGACTTCCTCGGCCTCGGTCGCCTGCCCCCGGCGGATGACGTTGGCGTAGATATCGTGCGAGATCGCGGACGCGCCGGCCAGCGCCAGACCCGACACCACGGCCAGAATCGTGGCGAAGGCGACCGCCGACAGGAAGCCCAGCATCATGTTGCCGCCGACCGCGTGCGCCAGATGCATGGCCGGCATGTTGCCGCCGCCGCGCAGTTTGCCGGCCAGGTCGCCGCCCTCGAAGTATTCCGGGTTGGTGCCGACGATGGTGATCGCCGCCAAGCCCATGATGGCCACCACGGTGAAGAAGAAGCCGACGCAGAGGGTGGCGATGAACACGCTCTTGCGCGCTTCTTTGGCGTTGGGCACGGTGAAGAAGCGCATCAGAATATGGGGTAGACCGGCGGTGCCGAACATCAGGCCGAGCGACAGGGAAACCGCCGTTATGGGATCCGCGAGCAGGGAACCCGGCCCCATCAGCGCGATGCCTTTCTTGGAATTCTCGACCGCCTTGGTCGCCAGCGTCTCGAAGTTGAAGCCGAACTGGGAAAACGCCAGCAGCATCACCAGCGTGCCGCCGCCGAGCAGCAGGCAGGCCTTGATGATCTGCACCCAGGTGGTGGCGATCATGCCGCCGAACGTCACGTAGACCACCATCAGCACGCCGACGATGACTACCGCGATCCAGTACTCCAGGCCGAACAGCAACTTGATGAGCTGGCCCGCGCCGACCATCTGCGCGATCAGATAGAACACCACCACGGTCAGCGAGCCGATGGCGGCGACGGTGCGAACTTGCCGCTGATCGAGCCGGTAGGAGGTGATGTCGGCGAAGGTGAACTTGCCCAGGTTGCGCAGCCGCTCGGCCATGATGAACATGATGAACGGCCAGCCGACATAGAAGCAGATGCAGTAGATATAGCCGTCGAAACCCTGAAAGTAGGTCAAGCTGGTCAGACCGAGCAGGGTGGCCGCCGACATGTAGTCGCCGGCGATGGCCAAGCCGTTCTGGGTGCCGGTGATGCCGCCGCCGGCGGAGTAATAATCGCTGGCCGTCTTGGTGCGCTGGGCCGCCCAGTAGGTGATGCCCAAGGTCATCATCACGAAGATGAAAAACATCACGATGGCATGGATGTTGATCGCCTGTTTCTGAGCTTGGCCGACATCCGGGGCGGCCGCGGCCAGCCCCACCCAGCCCAGCGCCAGCGCGGCGGTGGCGAATTGCAGCACTCGATGATTCATTCGATGGCTCCCTTGACGATTTCCGCGTTGATGTCATCGAATTCGCTGTTGGCGCGGCGCACGTAGAGGCCGGTCATCAGCCAAAACAGCAGGATCATCCCGGCGCCGATGGGCCAGGCGATGGAGGCTTTGCCGCCTTCCCAGATGGGCGTGGCCAGCAACTTCGGGTTGAACGCCACGACCATGATAAATATGAAGTAGATGCCCAGAACGACGGCTGTCAGCAGCCACGCGAAGCGGCTGCGCTTGGTCACCAGTTCATCGAATTTCGGATTGCTTCGAATCCGCTCGTACACTTCGGACGACATTTGTTTTTTCCCCTTCGGTTGGTGGGTAACATTGGCGGCGTTGGAAGCACGCGGCCAAGTCCTAAGAAATGTATAAGGTGCTCGCCATGTTGTCTATGCGGCGCCGAACGCTATCGCCGGCCGGGTTGCGGGCCATGGGTTCGATATATGACAGGATGGCGGATGTGGTAAAAATGCTTCCGGCCGCGACGCGGTTTCGCCGCAGGCTGGCCAGCCCAACAAAAATCCTCGCAACCACCCGTATGGTGAAGTCCACCCCATGAACGAAAATGCTCGCTTCGTTCTCGCGCTCGCCGCGTTTTTGGTGCTGGTGGCCGGTTTGGTGCTCGTGGCGGGCTACGCGGTTTACAGCGTCCTGGAGCCCGACCGGCAACGGGATTTGATCGGGATCTTGGCCCCGCAGGCGGAATTGCTCGCCGAGATGGGGTTGCTGCTGCTCATGGTTCTGGGCATCGCGTTCGCCGCCGCCTACCGGTTCTACGTCAAGGGTCCGCTGCGGATCGTCGAGGGGATTCGCATCGTTCTCAACGCCAATTCCAGCCATCGCCTGGAGCCGGCCGGTCCGCCGGAAATCAGGCTGCTGGCGCGGGCCATCAACGATCTGGCCGAGCACGGCGAAATGCTGGCGCGCGATCTCGAAGCCAAGGTCGCCCAAGCCAAGTCCTCGGTGGAGGAGGAGAAGAACCGGCTGGCGGCGCTCGTGTCCGAGCTGTCCCAGGGCGTGCTGGTCTGCAACGCCGACGGCCGCATCCTGCTCTACAACGAGCGCGCCCGCCAATCGCTGTCGCCCCCGGACCACGCGCGAGACGGGGCGACGCCTTCCTTGGTCGGCCTCGGCCGATCCATTTTCGCCATCATCGACCGCAACCTGCTGGCGCACGCCCTGGAGAGCGTGCGGGCGCGGCTGGAGAAAAGCGAAACCGACCCGAACGCGCAGTTCGTGTTCACCACTCGGGCCGGGCAGTTCATCCGGGTGCGCATGGCGCCGGTGCTGGCCGCGCCGGGAGCGCCCGCGAGCGAGGTCGGCGAGGCGGGCGGGCGGGCGGGTCCGACGCGGGCGGATTCGGCGGCGAACCCGCCCGCCGCCATCACCGGATTCATCATGACCCTGGAAAACATCACGCAGGCTTTCGAGCTGGATGGCACGCGCGATATGTTGCTGCAATCGCTCACGGAAGGCAGTCGGGCGGCGCTGGCGAACATCCGCGCGGCGGTGGAGACCCTGACCGATTACCCGGACTGCGAGCAAATCCATCGCGACCGTTTCATCCAGGTCATCCGCGAGGAAGCCCGCAACCTGAGCGGCAAGCTCGACAAGACCGCCGCCGATTACGCCGATTCCCTCAAGACGCGCTGGCCGCTCGAAGAAATGCTCGGCGTCGATGCCATCGCGGCGGCCCGGCGCCGGATCGAAAGCCGGCTCGGGCTGCGCACGCTATCGGAAGCGCTCGATGATTCCATCTGGATCAAGGCCGACAGCTACACGCTGGTGCAGGCCTTGACGTACTTGGCCGGCCGGCTGAAGGAGGGGTACGAGGTGCGTGAAGTGTGCTTCAATCTCCTGCGGCACGCGCGGATCGCGGAACTCGATCTGGTCTGGTCCGGGCCGATCCTGCCCCAGGAGACCCTTTACCGCTGGGAGGTGGAGACCATGCGCGCCGGCGGCGAGGACAGCCCGCTGACGCTGCGCGATGTGACCGATCGGCTGGGGGCCGAGATCGTCTACATGGTCGATAAAGCCCGACAGCGGCCCTGCATCCGCTTTCTGTTGCCGATGGCGAAGCCGACCCGGCTCGGTTTCGGCGCCCCGGTTCGCCTGGACGAGAGCCGCCCGGAGTTCTACGACTTCGATTTGTTCCGGCAGGCCGGTCAAACCCCCGAGATCGATCGGCTGCCGCTCGCGGAGTTGGCCTACACGGTCATCGATACCGAAACCACCGGCCTCGACCCCGCAGCCGGGGACGAAATCATCTCCATCGGCGCGGTGCGCATCGTCAACAACCGGCTGCTCCGCCACGAGACCTACGAGCAGCTCGTCGATCCGAAACGGCCGATCGCCGCGCTGTCGCAGACCGTGCACGGTCTCTCGAACGAGATGCTGCGCGGACAGCCCGCCATCGATGCGGTGTTGCCCCAGTTTCACGAGTATTGCGAGGATACGGTCTTGGTGGGCCACAACGCCGCTTTCGACATGCGCTTCCTGCAAATCAAGGAAGCCCGGACCGGCATCCGCTTCACCCAGCCCGTGCTGGACACGCTGTTGCTGTCGGAAGTGCTGAACCCGAACCAGGAATCGCACGGGCTCGAAGCGATCGCGGAGCGGCTGGGCGTTTCGGTGGTGGCCCGCCACACCGCCCTGGGCGATGCGCTGGTGACGGGCGAGGTCTTCCTGCGCATGATCCCCTTGCTGGCGGCGCACGGCATCCGCACCTTGCGCGATGCCAGGGAAGCCACCGAGAAAACCCTGTACGCCAAGGTGGAGTATTGAATTTGGGTTCGTTGCCCCGGCCCGAGGCTGGCGTGGCCAAGAAACGGTCGCGTCCGTCACGTCGGTTTCCGAGCGTCGTTGAACGGCGGGCCGGGTGGGGGTGTTCGGCTTGTTTTTTGCTATGGCAGGTGTGAAGGACCTAAAACACGGTTTTGCTGCCTGGCCGCTCGATTGGCGCTACGATTATTGAGGGAGGATGGCGTGAAAATGAACGGCAAATTGGTGAGCGTCCTGTTCGTGGCCCGGCGCATGGGTTGGCCCGGATTACTGTTCTCGGCCATGATGGTTCTGGGGGGTGTCGCGGATTCCCAGGAATGGCATTACACCGTGCGCCCCGGCGACACGATATGGAACGTGACCGCCGAGCATCTGGCCAAGATGGATTATTGGCCGAAATTGCAGGCGCTAAACCGGGTTTCGGATCCGGAACGCCTGCCGCCAGGAATGAAACTGCGCATCCCGATCCCCTGGCTCAAGCGCTCGCCGGCGACGGCCCAGGTCTTGAAGGCGCACGGCCACGCGCAAGCCGTGATCGCCGCCACCAACCGAACCGTTCCGGCCAGCCCCGGCCTGTCCCTGGAAAGCGGGGATGTCGTCCTGACCGGCCCGGACGGCAACGTCACCCTCGAGTTCTGGGACGGTTCCCGCTCGTTGCTGCAAGCCAACAGCCAATTGAACCTGAAAAGCTTGGACGCTTACGGCGACACCAGGGTGGTGGACACCCTCTTGAATTTGCTGCAAGGCCGCGTGGAAAACCAGGTGACGCCCCGGCCGGCGTCCGGGCCGCGCTACGAGATTTCGACTCCCGTCGCCACCTCGGCGGTGCGCGGCACCCGCTACCGTCTCGCCATGGATGCCGGCGCCGCCACGGCGCGAACCGAGGTGCTGGAAGGCGCCGTCGCCTTTCGGGGGCGCCAGAATGCGGCGCGAACCGTCCCGACAGGCTTCGGCGCCTTGGCCGAGGCCGGAAAGCCGCCCTCGCCGCCGATGCCCCTGCTGGCGCAACCGGATGTCGCCGAGCTGCCGCCGGTGGTCACCCGCGTGCCGATCCAGTTGAGTTTTCCCGCCGTGAGGGGAGCGATCGCCTATCGCGCCCAAATCGCCCCCGACGACCGCTTCGAGACTTTGCTGTTCGACGGCGTCGCGCCATCGCCCGCCGTCCGCGGACCGGATTTGCCCGACGGCGATTACGTGCTGCGGGTGCGCGGCATCGACGCCAGGAGCTTGGAAGGCCGCGATGCCACTCACCGCTTCCGGCTGCACGCCCGCCCCGAGCCGCCCTTCCTGATCCGGCCGCCCCACCAGGGCGCCACGCTCGAAAAATCGCTGGTCTTCGAGTGGTCGAAGCCGGAGCGCGCGGCGGCCTATCATTTCCAACTGGCCGAGGACGAGAGCTTCGCGACGCCGCTGCTCGATGTCGTCGATTACCGCAAAACGCGCATGACGCCGGATCGGCCGCTGGAGCCGCGGCTGTATTACTGGCGGGTCGCCGTCCGCGACTCGGCCGGCAAAGCCGGGCCGTTCGGCGATCCGCAGTCCTTCCGGTTGCAGCCGGCGCCCGAATTGCAGCCGCCCGAGGTCACCGCCGACACCATGACGTTGCGCTGGAACGCGGGACTGCCGGGCCAGCAGTACGAATTCCAACTGGCCCGGGATCTCCGCTTCGAGGATCTCGTCATTTCGCGCCGGGTGGCCGAGCCGCAACTGAGCCTGCCCCGCCCCGAGTCCGGCTTTCATTACCTGCGAATGCGGACCGTCGAGGCCGATGGTACCGTGGGGCCGTATGGCCCGACGCAGCGGATCGACGTGCCGCCCGCCAGCTATTGGCCGGTGGGCGCGGTGGTCTTGCTGACGCTCGTGCTGGCGCTATGACTCTTCTATTCCGGTTGCGCGCCAATGGGTTGCGAAGAATCGGCCTATTTCTGTTTTTGCCCGTCCTCGCCTTTTTGTTGCTCGAAACCGACGGCCTGTATCGCTGGGATTTGTTGGTCTACGATTGGAATTTGGCGGCGTGGTCGCGGGAGGCCCCCGACAATATCGCGATCATCGCCATCGACGAGCAAAGCCTGAGGGAGCTGGGGCGCTGGCCGTGGTCGCGCCGCCTCCACGCCCGGCTGATCCGCAAGCTCGGCGCGGCCGGTCCCAAGGGGATCGCCTTGAGTATCGTGTTCGGCGAGCCGGATACCGGGGATCCGGCGGCGGACGAGGAACTGGCGGCGGCGCTGGCGGACAACGGCCGCGTCGTGTTGCCGGCGCTCGGCGAACAGGATCGGGTGGGCGGCCAACTGATCGAAACCTTGCCCATACCCGCCTTGGCCAAGGCGGCGGCCGGTATCGGGCACGTCGATGTGGAGCTGGACCCGGACGGCATCGCGCGGAGCGTTTACCTGCGAGCGGGATTGGGTTCGCCCTATTGGCCGACCTTGGCGCTGGCCTTGCTGGAAGCGGCCAATCCCGACGCTCGATGGGC
>JBAOII010000038.1:0-124091 GCA_037045685.1 Candidatus Competibacter sp. | reverse complement strand
TGTTCTTTGCTGCTTGCTCTGACTCCAGATCTAGCCGCGCCGCTAGCTTACTGATGTCTGTGTCTGTCGCGCAGTAGGTTAGCCATATCGACCGAACTATTGCTTCGAACTGCGCGCGATGCGTTACAAGAGCGGATGGAAGCAAGCCTGCCTGAAGCAGGAGCCTCACGGAATGCCAATGTTCCAGTGCGAGGGAGCAAGCAACGTCTGCGACATCGATTCGCTGCGAGTCGTTGAGTAGTGGCACATCTATCAGGGAAAGCAGCTCCTCGGCGAGTGCTTCGGACTCTTCAAATGCGCGATTTAGGTCCATTGGTGTTGAATTTGACGCCTAACAGTTGATTAGACAGAATGAGCTAATATGGTAATAGACAGAATCTGTCTATTACCAACACGCTTTCTGTGTAGCATCTTAATCAATGATAGCAAGAGCAAAATGTTTTTGCGGAAATTGATAGGCAATCAGTTCACCGGCGCGTTCCAAGTTCGGTTTGCACGGTTCGCAGCTTACCGTTTGCCCGCTGTGTACAGACTTCCAGCGTTCTCTTAGCCACTAATTTGTGGTCATCGGCAACCAGTGGCGAGACTTTAGGGCGGTAGAGGATTTTTTTGGTGGTCCTTTTGCCGTTGCCAGAGAGCAGAAGCTGGGGCGGCCCGGTCGCGGCGGCGAGCAGCCTTTGAACGGGCGCCTCGCCCCGCAGGCCCGATAACTTGGCAAGCGCACCACCTTGAAATCCCGCCGTTTGCCCGCATATCGGGCTGCAACCCGTGAACCCCATCCAGGAGCCCGTCACCCATGACCGTCGAAGCCCACAAGGAAACCCTTGGTTTTCAGGCCGAAGTGCAGCAGTTGCTGCGCTTGGTCGCGCATTCCCTGTACTCCCACAAGGAAGTCTTCCTCCGCGAGCTGATCTCCAACGCCTCCGACGCCTGCGACAAGCTGCGCTTCGAGGCCCTGACCGACAGCGCCCTGTACGAGAGCGACCCCGACCTGAAAATCCGGGTCAGCTTCGACAAGGACGCCCGCACCATCACCGTCGCCGACAACGGTATCGGCATGGACCGGCAGGAAGTCATCGACAACATCGGCACCATCGCCCGCTCCGGCACCCGCCAGTTCATGCAAAAGCTGACCGGCGATCAGGCCAAAGACGCCAACCTGATCGGCCAGTTCGGCGTCGGCTTCTATTCCAGCTTCATCGTCGCCGACAAGGTGGTCCTGTTCACGCGCCGCGCCGGCATGGGACCGGAGCACGGCGTTCGCTGGGAGTCCAACGGCGAAGGCGAGTACACGCTGGAAACGACCGACAAACCCACGCGCGGCACCGAGGTGATCCTGCATCTGCGCGAGGACGAGACCGAATTGCTGAACGAGTGGCAATTGCGCTCGATCATCACCAAGTATTCCGATCACATCACCCTGCCGGTGATCATGCCGGTGCAAAAGCCGAGCGAAGACAAGGACGCCCCGCCGACGGTCGTGGAAGAGCGGATCAACCAGGCGGCGGCACTGTGGGCGCGACCCAAGCAAGAGGTCAAGGAAGAGGAGTACAAGGAGTTCTACAAGCATGTCGGCCACGACTTCGAGGACCCGTTGGCCTGGACTCACAACCGGGTCGAGGGCAAGCTGGAATACACCTCGCTGCTGTTCTTGCCCGCCCGCGCACCGTTCGACCTGTGGGACCGCGAGCAGCGCCACGGCGTCAAGCTGTACGTGCAGCGCGTCTTCATCATGGACGACGCCGAACACCTGATGCCGCGCTATCTGCGCTTCGTGCGCGGCGTGATCGACTCCAACGACCTGCCGCTGAACATCTCCCGCGAAATCCTGCAAAGCAGCAAGGTGGTGGACGGCATCCGCGCCGGTTCGGTCAAGAAAGTGCTGGGCCTGCTGGAAGATTTGGCCCAGAACGACGCCGAGAAGTACGGCAAATTCTGGAAAGAGTTCGGCCGGGTGCTGAAAGAAGGGCCGGCGGAGGATTACGGCAACCGCGAGCAGATCGCCAAACTGTTGCGCTTCGCGTCCACCCACACCGACAGCGCCGAGCAGACCGTGTCTCTGACCGATTACATCGGCCGGATGAAAGAGGGACAGGATAAAATCTACTATATTGCGGGTGAAAGCTTCGCCGCCGCCAAGAACAGCCCCCACCTGGAAATCTTCCGCAAGAAAGGACTGGAAGTGCTGTTACTGACCGACCGGGTGGACGAGTGGCTGATGTCGCACCTGACCGAGTTCGAGGGCAAGCATCTGCAATCGGTGGCCAAGGGTGCGCTGGACTTGGACAAGATCGCCTCGGAAGAGGAAAAGCAGGAGCAAAAGCAGGCCGAGGATCAGCTCAAGGACTTGCTGGCGCGGGTCAAGGAGGTGCTGGGCGACCAGGTCAAAGAGGTGCGGATTTCCTCGCGGTTGACCGATTCGCCGGCCTGTCTGGTGGTGGACGAGCACGCTCTCAGCGCCCACCTGGAACGGCTGTTGCGCGATGCCGGCCAGAGCGTGCCGATGAGCAAGCCCTATCTGGAACTGAACCCGCATCATCCCCTGGTGACGCGCTTGCAGGGCGAGGCCGACGCCGGCCGCTTCGGCGACCTGACCCACCTGCTGTTCGAGCAGGCCGTGCTCGCGGAAGGGGGGCAGTTGGAAGACCCGGCCAGCTTTGTCAAGCGGCTGAACGGGTTGTTGCTGGCGCTGGCATGACGGCCCTCGGGAGCCAAAACCGCAGGTGATCGATTCCTCTCCTCGTCGGCGGGGGAGAGGAGTTCAACACCGCTTTACCGTACCTGTTCGGCGGGGCAATGCGCGCGATGGGCCAGAAAGACATCATCTCCAAAAGCATTCTCAAGCGCATCCTGCTGGACATGGCGGTCTACCTGTTTCGGCTGGATCTGGTCGATGCCGAACTGCTCTCGACCGAGGAGCAGCGGATCGAAGATCGCCGCTCCGATTTGGTGGCGAAAGCGACCCCGGCTCGGGGCGAGCCGTTTATCCTGCATCTGGAAATCCAGAACGCCAACGACAGTCAAATGGCGGCACGGATGCTCCGCTACTTGGCCGATATCCGGTTGGCGCATCCCGGCTACCGGGTCCATCAATGCCTGGTCTACATCGGCGCCGAGCGCCTGAGCTATGGCGTCGGGTCTGGACAGCCCGCAATTGCAATATCGATACGAGACGGTCGATATGCGAGACATCGACTATCGCACGCTATACGATAGCCAGAGTCCCGACGCGCTGGTGTTGGCGATCCTCGGCGATTTTGGCGGCGATGACCCCCAAGAGGTGGTGACGCGGTTGCTGGTGAAGCTGCGGTCGCTCGCGGGGCAGGATGAAGGGCGTCTGCGCGAATACCTGCAAATGCTGGAGGTTTTGGCGGACAATCGCCATCTCGGCGTCAACATTCAGGAGGCCTACGACATGTTGCAAATCGACATCGAACGCTTGCCGAGCTACCGGAAAGGCATGGAAAAAGGCATGGAAAAAGGCATGGAAAAAGGCGAGCATCGCAAGGCGCTGGAAGTCGCCCGCGAGCTGCTGGCGCTGAATTTTTCGCCGGAACAAGTCGCAGCCGTTACCAAGCTACCGCTAGCCGACATTTCCAAACTCGAAAAATAGAGCGGCGAAGCGTTCACCCCGAACCACGATAATGCTGCTGGAAGCCGAAAAACTTCACGTCCGCTACGGCAACGTCGAGGCGCTGCACGGCGTCAGCCTGCGCGTCCGACAGGGCGAAATCGTCGCCATTCTCGGGGCGAACGGCGCCGGCAAAACCACCACCCTGCGCGCCATCAGCGGCTTGCTGAGGCCCGCGCAAGGTGAAATCCGTTTCGAGTCCCAGCCGATCCACAAACTGCCCGCCCATCGCCTGGTGGCGATGGGCATCGCCCAAGCGCCGGAAGGCCGCCGCATCTTCGGCACGCTCACCGTGCGGGAAAACCTCGATCTGGGCGCTTTCAGCCGCATCGACCGGCCGCGAGTCGCCAAGACCCTGCGGTGGATTCACGAGCTGTTTCCGGTGCTGGGGCAACGCGGCGGCCAACTGGCCGGCACCCTGAGCGGCGGCGAGCAGCAAATGCTGGCCATCGGCCGGGCGCTGATGGCCGATCCGCGCATTCTGCTGTTGGACGAGCCCAGCCTCGGATTGGCGCCGCTGCTGGTCAAGGCGATTTTCCAGACGCTCTGGGAGATCAACGAGGCCGGCGTGACTATCGTTTTGGTCGAGCAGAACGCCCGCGCCGCGCTGAAACTGGCGCACCGGGGCTACGTGATGGAAGTCGGCCGAATCGTGTTGGAAGATCGCGCCGACGCGCTGCTGGCGAACCCGGAGGTCCGCAACGCCTATCTGGGCGGCGGCGAATGAGCGAATCCTCGGGCACCGGGGTGCAGTCGGCGAAAACCGCTATCGATTCCGCCCACCGCCGCGCCGTGCTGATGCTGCTGGCGACGGCGATCCTGTGGAGCTTGGGCGGCCTGCTGATCAAATGGGTCGATTGGAATCCGGTGGCCATCGCCGGGATGCGCAGCCTGATCGGCGCGGCGGTCATCGCGCTGATCTTCCGCGAGGAACTGCGGTTTACCGGCTCGTTCGAGCAGATCGGCGCGGCGGTCGCTTACGCCGGAACGGTGGTGCTGTTCGTCGTCGCCAACAAGCTGACCACCGCCGCCAACGCCATTCTGCTGCAATACACCGCGCCGGTTTACGTCGCCCTGTTCAGCCCGTGGTTTCTCGGCGAGCGGGCGCGGGGCAACGACTGGCTGAGCTTGGCGGTGATCCTGTTCGGGATGCTGCTGTTCTTCGGCGACGAACTCAGCCTGGACGGTTATCTCGGCAACGGCGTGGCGCTGGTCAGCGGGTTCTGCTTCGCGTGGCTGACTCTTTTCCTGCGCCGCCACCGCGAGGAATCGGCGATTTCGGCCCTGGTGTTGGGCAATCTGTTGGCGGGTCTCATCGGCTTGCCGTTCATGTTTCAGTCGATGCCGGACGCCATGGGCTGGGTCGGGCTGCTGTTGCTCGGCGTGGTGCAACTGGGCCTGCCCTACGTCATGTACGCGCTGGCGTTGCGCCACGTCCGGGCAATCGAGGGCATTTTGCTGCCGATGATCGAGCCGGTGCTCAATCCGGTTTGGGTGTTTCTGCTGCTGGGCGAAGCGCCGGGACCGCTGGCGCTGCTCGGCGGGGCGATCATTCTCGGCGCGGTAATTTTCCGGGCGAGGTGGGGAGGGCCGGATTAAAATAGGCCGATTTCATCCGCTGGACGCCATCCCATGGAACTCTCCGCCCTGACCGCGATTTCTCCCATCGACGGCCGCTACGCCGACAAGACCGCCGAGCTGCGGCCGATCTTCAGCGAGTACGGCCTGATCCGCCACCGGGTGCTGGTGGAAGTGCGCTGGCTGCAAGCGCTGGCCCGCCATCCCGGCATCCCGGAAGTGCCGCCCTTGAGCGAGCGCGCCGCCCATCTTCTCGATGGGCTGGCCGAGACCTTCGGTCTGGCCGACGCCCAGCGGGTCAAGAACATCGAGCGCACCACCAATCATGACGTGAAAGCGGTGGAATATCTGCTCAAGGAAAAAATCGCCGGCAATAAGGAGTTGGAAGCGGTCGGCGAGTTCATCCATTTCGCCTGCACCTCCGAGGACATCAACAATTTGGCCTACGCGCTGATGCTGCGCGAGGCGCGCACTCAAACCTTGTTGCCGCAACTGGATGGGCTGATCGACGCCATCGCCCGCTTGGCCCAGCAGCACGCGGACCAACCGATGCTGGCCCGCACCCACGGCCAGCCGGCCTCGCCGACCACGCTGGGCAAGGAGATGGCCAACGTCGCGTATCGGCTGAAACGGCAGCGGGCGCAACTGGCGACCGTGCCGCTGCTGGGCAAAATCAACGGCGCGGTCGGCAACTACAACGCCCATCTGGCCGCTTATCCCGAAGTGGATTGGGAGGATTTCGCCCGCCGCTTCGTCACCGAAAATTTGGGGCTGGACTGGAACCCCTACACCATCCAGATCGAACCGCACGACTACATGGCGGAATTCTTCCACGCCGTGATGCGCGCCAACACCGTGCTGCTGGATTTCTGCCGCGACGTGTGGAGCTATGTCGCCATCGGCTATTTCCAGCAAAAAACCGTGGCCGGCGAAGTCGGCTCCTCGACCATGCCGCACAAGGTCAACCCGATCGATTTCGAGAACGCCGAGGGCAATCTGGGGGTCGCCAACGCCCTGCTCGATCACTTGGCCGGCAAGCTGCCGGTGTCGCGCTGGCAGCGCGATTTGACCGACTCGACCGTGTTGCGCACCTTGGGGGTCGGCTTGGCCCATTCGCTGGTGGCCTATCAGTCCTGCCTGAAAGGCATCGGCAAGCTGGAGGTGAACGCGGCGGCTTTGGACGCCGACCTGGACGCCAACTGGGAAGTGTTGGCCGAGCCGATCCAGACCGTGATGCGCCGTTACGGCATCGAGCGGCCTTACGAGCAGCTCAAGGCGCTGACGCGCGGCCAGCGGGTGGATCGCGAAACGCTGCGGGCGTTCGTCGCCGATCTGGCGATTCCCGACGAGGCCAAGCGGCGGCTGTTGGCCCTGACGCCCGCCGGCTACACCGGCAGCGCCGCCGCGCAGGCGCGCGGGGTGCGATAGTTGCGGCAGTCTCCGCCCTGCGGGGCGGGGCGGTGGGATGAGGCGGGGTTTTGTCGGGGTTTTGTCGGGGTTTGCTATACTGTGGCGTCATCAAATCGAATCTGGGAACCATTGAGGGGGCAAGGCGTTATGAAACGATCCAGCTTTTTCGGGGCGGCGCTCGGTCTGTTTTTGGCGCAAAGCGCTTCCATCGCGGCGGCGACGGATTTCCGAACGGACGTGCAGCTCGCGGCCAACGACGAGCGGTACGGGTGCTGTCTGGTTAAAACCAATAACCGCTCGGAAGATGTGTGGGAGTACGAAGACGATATTACGTTTATGACCTGCTACAAGTGGGCGCAACTGCTCGGCGAGCCATTCCCGCTGTTCAATAATCGGAAATACGAGTTTTACGAAGGCCGGAAGTGTTCGTCCATGACCGATAAGGATCGGGTGACCCCGGCTCCGTGGAGCCCGGCCTACCGCAACGGTTGACGGCCGAAGGGTTGACGGGCTGGCGAAGCGAGGAGGCCGCCATGGCGGACGACGACCGGAAATCCACGATGACGCTCGACGGGCTGGACGACAGCCGGCGTGCCCTGCTGGACCTGCTGGACGGCTTGCGGCGCACCTTGTATCTGTACGCGCCGCTGGTGCGGCCGGAACTGTACAACGATGCCGACGTGCTCGCCGCCATCCGCAACCGGGTGGTGAGCCAGCCCAAGCTGCGCCTGCACCTGCTGTTGCCGCCGGCGCGAGACTGGCGCAACGCTTGTCCGGGACTGGTGCGGCTGGGCGAACGCCTGACCACCGCTTTGATTCTCCGCACCCCGAACCGGCACGAACAGCTCCCGGATCGACCGGAACTGGGGCAGGGGTTCGCCATCGCCGACGAGCGCGCGCTGCTGCATTTCGGCGATCCGCGCCGCCTGCTCGGAATTTACGAGCCAAACTCCACCCAGCGGATGAGGGAGTTGCTGGAGCTTTTTCGCGAGATCTGGAGTCGGTCGCAAGCCGATCCCGACCTGCGCTGGCTGGGCGTTTAAGCCGAGGGAACGCCCCAGCGCGCCAGCAGCTTCGGCCAGTTCAATTCCAGCCATTGCAGGGCGATGATCGGCGCGGCGGAATTGATGCGGCCGGCGTGCAACAAGTCCAGCGCCTCCGCGCGGGAGACGACCGATACTCGGATGTCCTCGTGTTCGGCGGCGACGCCGCGCACCCCGCCGGCGACGGTGGACGCATCCACTCGCCCGCAGAACAGGGTGATGGTCTCGGACGTGCCGCCCGGACTGACCAGATAGTGGCAGATCGGGATCAGGTCGAGGATTTCGCAGCCCGCTTCCTCGACCGTTTCACGCCGGGCCACCTCCTCGGTCGTTTCGTCGGGATCGTCCATGATGCCGGCGACGATTTCCAGCAACCAGGGTCCACCCGGAAATTCCAGCGCGCCGACTCGAAATTGTTCGAGTAAAACCACCCGATCGGAGCCGGGGTCGTACAGCAAGACCGCGACCGCGTGACCGCGCTCCAGGCATTCGCGGGTCATTTCCGAACTCCAGCCGCCGGCGAACAGCTCGTGGCGCAGCCGATATTTTTCCATGCGAAAAAAACCGCTGTAGCAAATCGACTTGTCCAAGACTTCAAACCGATGATTCATGGCATGTCCCGCGTGGCTTTGAGGCGATGAGCGAATGAGCGTCGATTGTAATCCGGCTTGGAGGGAGGACGCATGAACTTGTGGCGGTCGAACCTGGCTGCGGCCGGTTTCGGGTTCTGGGTCGCCATCGGGCTGGCGCTGGCCGCCTGTTCGCGCCACTCTTCGCCCGAAGCCGAAATCCGGGAACTGATCGAACGTGCCGCGACCGCCGCCGAGGAACGCAACGTGCGCGATCTTCGCGCGCTGATCGCGGACGATTACGCCGACGAGCGGGGACTCGACCGCAAGGCGGTGGAAAATCTGCTCCGGCTCCATGTCCTGCGCCAGCAGTCGATCCACCTGTTCGTCCGCGTGCGCGGCATCGAGTTTCCCGAACCGGAGCGGGCGCTGGTCAGCGTGGCGGCGGCCATGGCCGGCCGGCCGGTGGCCCGCGCCGATGAACTGGCGGGGCTGACCGCCGATCTGTATCGCTTCGACTTGGAATGGGTGCGCTATGGCCGCGGCGATTGGAGAGTGCGGCGAGCCGTTTGGGAACCGGCCCGCCTGGACGATTTCTGGTAGCTCATGCAAATGGCCCGCTGGAGCAACGATCATCTGCCGTCGCGGAGTCCGGCGGATCGGGCGCGGCCGGCGGAGGTTCGCCATCCGTCCGGCGCGCGAGCGGGTCTTGCCGGTAAAACGCCTGGAGTTGCGGGTAAACGTCGGGGTAGGCTTCGTTGACCGTCTCCGGCGTCTCGAAAAACGCCTCGCTGATCAGGGCGAAAAATTCGCCGGGACTGTCGGCGGCGTAAGGGTCCAGCGCCGTCGGCAGGCCGCGATCCACCTCCCGGCACAGCTGCCGGTAAGCCGCGTTGAAGACCCGGCTCCAATCGCGCACCGACATGCCGCGATGCAGCGGCGGTAGACCGTTGACCTCGCCGGTCAGCATGTCCAGCTTGTGGGCCATTTCGTGAATCACCACGTTCAAGCCCGGCTCGGCCAGAGCGTCCACGATGTCGGCCCAGGACAGGATCACCGGCCCGCGCTCCCAGGCTTCGCCGATCAGCGGGCGGTGGACGCTGTGGACCAGGCCGATCGGGTCGGTGTATTCGTGGTGGGCGAGGAAACCTTCGGGATACAGGATCACCGAACTCCAGCCCCGGTAATAATCCAGCCCCAGATTGAGGATCGGCAAGCAGGCTTGCGCGGCGATGAGCGGCCCCATTTCCGGCGCGAGTTCCAGTCCGCCGGCCGGTTCCAGCGCCTTCTCTCGCAGAAACAGGCTCGCCAGATCGCGCAATCGCGCCAGCTCCACCGGCTTCAGGCCGGCCAGCAACGGCAAGTTGGCGATCGTCGCCGCCCATTCCGCGTCGGGGATGCGGGCGCGTTCGAGCCGTCGGCGCCGGAGCCAGTTCTGGATGCGTCCGAACATGAGGATCGGCGCGACGGGCGGGTGGTGGTTTTTCGCCTATTCGGCCCGTTCCCCGCGCGCTTTGGCTTCCCGCACCCGGGCCAGATAGCGATCCGACCAGCGCGCCAGGGCATAGATGGGATAGCCGATCACCAGCACCGCCAGCAAGATGCAAACGGTCAGGGCGACAGCCTTGGGCAAGCGCCCCCACCATTCGTCGATGAAATACACCAGCCCCCAGATCAGCAGGCCGGTAATGCCCAGAGAAACCAGAAAGGGCGGGATGTCGCCGCGCTGCATGAGACCCTCCTTTGGAATCGGGAAATGGGCTGATCGGGCCCGATCCGCCACAACGCCGGGATCGCTGCTCGGACATCCGCCGGACCGGCGCCGATGCCGGGCGGGGCGGGGCGGGGCGGGGCGGGGCGGGGCGGCCCGCCATTGTTAACTCATCAGACCTTTAATGGAATAGAAAAGAGTCTTGAAAAGACATTATTGGTCACCGCATTCACCGCCTATACTTAACATGTAAAGAGCAATACCCTTACCCTTCCTCCGCGATATGGCCGGATGGAATTGTGATTCAAGGTCATTGAGTCCGCTATGAGACATTCGTTCTCTCTCGCCCTTCTCTACGCGCTGGCGGCGGCGTTCTGGATCTTCGGGTCCGATCAGCTGGTACTGTGGTTGAATCTGGACCCCGAAGCAAGCACGCGCCTGCAAACCACCAAGGGTTGGGCGTTCGTCGTCGCGACCACCTTGCTGCTGTTTTTTTTGCTCCGGCGGCTCGAAGCCGAAAGGCAACTGGAAGCGCTGTCGCGGACGCCTCCGCGCACGGCTTGGATGCCGGTCACGCTACTGCTACTGCTGGTGCTGTTGACCGTGATTCCGGGAATGCTCGCCTACCGGGAAGTGCTCAGGCACTTTGGCGAGGCGGCGGTCAGCGCCCGCTTGTTGGCCTGGATGGGGTTCGTGTCGCTGTTCGCTTTGGTGACCGGCGCGACCTGCATTCTGTTTTGGTGGCGGAACACCAGAGCCCGCTTCATGCTGGAGCGCCTCCACATCGACCTGGAACGGGCCAACCTGCGCCAGCGTTACGAAGCCTTGCTCCGGCAGTCCCTGGATGTGGTGGTGCTGCTGGCCGAGGATGGCACGATCATCGAGGTGAACGACCGCGTTCGAGAATACTACGGCTGCGCCCCCGAGGCGCTGCGGGGCCGCCATGTGCGGGAGTTGCGTTTTCCCGACTCGCGGGATGCCTTGGCGGACGACTACCGCCGGGTGGCCGAAACCGGCGGCGCCGTGTTCGAGCGCACGCACCGGCGGCTTGACGGCAGCCCGTTCCCCGTCGAGATCAGCGCTCGGGCCATCAGCCACCAGGGGCAGCGCTATTTCCAATCGGTGGTCCGCGATATTTCCGAGCGCAAGCGCACGGAAATGGCCTTGGTCGCCCAGGAGCGCCGCTTTCGCGCCACCTTCGAGCAAGCGGCGGTCGGGATGGCGCATGTCGCGCCCGACGGCCGCTGGTTGCTGGTCAACGACCGCTTGTGCGCCATGGTCGGCTACTCGCGCCAAGAGCTGCTGCAAAAGACCTTTCATGACATCACCCATCCCGAGGATCTGGAAAAGGATGTCTGGCTGGTGGGGCAGATGCTGGCGGATCAAATCCAGACCTACTCGATGGAAAAACGTTACGTCCACCGGGATGGCGGCATCGTCTGGGCCAGTCTCACGGTTTCGCTGCTGCGCAACGCCGACGGGCAGCCCGAATACTTCATCGTGGTGATCGACGACATCACGGCCCGCAAACGCATCGAGCAGCGCTTGGCTCGAATCACCCGGTTCTACGCGGCGTTGGGCCTGACCAATCAAGCCATTCTGCGCAACGACGACAGCCACGACCGGCTGTTCGAGGAAATCTGTCGGATCGCGGTGAAGTGCGGTGAACTCGAAGGGGCCTGGATCGGCCTTTCGGAGCCGAACGCCAAGCAGCCGCAAGTGGTGGCGGCCTTCGGCGATCTGCGCGGCCGGCTGGTTTCGCTGGGGGAACCGATCGGAGAGGGCTCGGCGCTGCCGTACCAACCGGCGAGCCGGGTGCTGGCCAGCAGCTCGCATTGGATAGGCAACGATTTGCTGCACGGCCAGGACGATCAAACCGACTGGCAAACGCTGGTGGCGACCGCCGGCGTGCGCTCGTGCGCCGCGTTTCCGCTGAAGCGCGGCGGCGAGGTGATCGGCGCGTTCAGCCTGTACGCTTCCGAACCGGAGTTCTTCGATCCCGAACTGGTCGATCTGCTCGACGAGATGGCGGCCGATGTTTCGTTCGCCCTCGATAATTTCGAGCGCGAGGATCAGCGGCTGCGCGCCGAACAGGAACTCCGGTTGGCCGCCGCCGTTTACGAGCAGAGCGCCGAGGGTATTCTGATCAGCGACCGCGACAACCGCATCCTGATGGTCAACCGCGCCTTTACCGAGGTGACCGGTTATTCGCTGGAGGAAGTCTGCGGACGAAATCCGCGACTGCTGTCGTCCGGCCGCCACGACCGGGATTTTTATCGGGAGATGTGGGCCTCTTTGCAGGAGCTGGGGCACTGGCAAGGCGAAATCTGGAATCGCCGCAAAAACGGCGAGGTTTACCCCGAATGGCTGGGCATCACGGCGCTGCGCGACGCCGAAGATCGGATCGGCCATTACATCGCTATTTTCAACGACATATCGGTTCGCAAGGCGGCCGAAGCAAGAATTCAATATCTCGCCCATCACGATCCTCTGACCGGCCTGCCCAACCGCATCTTGTTGGAGGATCGGCTCCAGCAAGCCCTGGCCCAGGCGAGCCGGCACCACCGCTTGGTCGCGGTGTTGCTGCTGGACTTGGATCGCTTCAAAACCGTCAACGATTCTCTCGGGCACGCGATCGGGGATCGGCTGCTCCAGGGATTCGGCCAGCGGCTGAACGCTCTGATCAGCGAGGGCGACACGGTTTGCCGGCGCGGCGGCGACGAGTTCGTGATCGTGCTGAGCGATCCGCGCCGCGCCGAGGACGCGGGCCAGTTCGCGGGCCAGATTTTATCCACGCTGTCCCAGCCCTTCGAGATCGAAGGTTACATGCTCGCCAGCAGCGCCAGCATCGGTATCAGCCTGTTCCCCGCCGATGGCCAGGATGCCGAAACGCTGCTCCGCAATGCCGATCTCGCCATGTATCGGGCCAAGGATCACGGTCGCAACAATTTTCAGTTCTTCACCGCCGACCTCACCGCCGGAACGCTGGAACGGTTGCACATCGAACACCGGTTGCGGCAAGTGATCGAGCAGGGAGGGTTGACGCTGCATTACCAGCCGCAAATCGCGCTGGCGACCGGCGATCTGGTCGGCATGGAGGCGCTGGTGCGCTGGACCGATCCCGCTTTGGGAATGCTTTCGCCGATTCGGTTTATCGGGGTGGCCGAAGAATCCGGGCTGATCGTGCCGCTGGGCCAGTGGGTGTTGCGCGCCGCCTGCCGCGCGATCCGCGACTGGCAGGCGCGGGGTTTGCCGGCGACGCCGGTGGCGGTCAATATTTCGGCCTTGCAGTTCGCGCGCTCGGATTTTCCGAGCGTGGTGGCCGCCGCGCTGGCCGAGTCGGGGCTGGAACCGCAGTGGCTGGAACTGGAATTGACCGAATCCATCCTGATGGCCGAAGCCGAACCGGTGCTGGAAACCTTGCGCGCGCTCAAGCGACTCGGGGTCCGGTTGACGATGGACGATTTCGGCACCGGCTATTCGAGCCTGAGTTATTTGCGGCGCTTCGCTCTGGACAAGCTCAAGATCGACCGCTCGTTCGTGCGCGAGCTGGGGCGGGATGACAACGGCGATGCGAACGCCATCGTCCAGACCATCATCGCGCTGGCCAAGAGCCTGCGGCTGGCGACCGTCGCCGAGGGAGTGGAAACCGCCGAGCAGCGCGAGATGCTGCGCGACTACGGTTGCGACGGCATCCAGGGCGATTGGGTCAGTCCGCCGTTGCCCGAAGAGGCCATGGGCGAGTATTTGGCCGCTAGGCTGCCCTGGCGACCGATCCGCTCCGTTCGGCCAGAATCAGGTCCGCCGCCTTCTCCCCGATGACCATGGTCGGGGCGTTGGTGTTGCCGCCGATCAGGGTCGGCATGATCGAGGCGTCCACCACCCGCAGCCCGCTCAGCCCGCGCACCCGCAGCCGGTCATCGACCACCGCCAGCGGATCGCGGCCCATCTTGCAGGTGCCGACCGGGTGGTAGATGGTTTCGGCCCGGCGACGGATAAATTCCCTCAATTCGTCGTCGCCGCGCACCGACTCGCCGGGGAACAGTTCCTCGCCACGATAGCCGTCGAAAGCGTGCGCCGCCAGAATGTCGCGGCAGGTTTTCACCCCGGCCAGCAGGGTTTCCAGATCGTCGGGGTGGCTCAGATAGTTGGGCTGGATCAGCGGCGGATCGCGCGGATCGGCGCTGTTCAGGGCGAGATGGCCCCGGCTCTTGGGCCGCAGGTCGCAGACGTGCAGGGAATAGCCGTAGCCGTGCCAGATGCGGCGACCGTGGTCGTCGAGCAGGGTCGAGGTCAGATGATATTGCAGGTTGGGCAACGGCAGCGCGGGGTCGGATTTGACGAAGCCGCCGGCTTCCGCCAAGTTGCTGGTGAGAAAGCCGCGCCCGTGGCGAAGATATTCGACGATCCCCGCGAGCAGGCGCGGCAGAAACGACAGCGCGAAGCCGTAGGACGCCCGCCGGCGGTCGCGATGGGCGACGATGATGTCCAGGTGATCTTGCAAGTTTTGGCCGACGCCGGGCAATTCGTGGACGAGCGGGATGCCGTGCCGCTCCAGTTCGGCGCGCGGGCCGACCCCGGAGAGCAAGAGCAACTGCGGCGAGTTGATCGCGCCGCCGGACAGCAGCACCTCGCGCCGAGCGGTCAATTCGACCGTCTGCCCGTCGCGGGCGAGATAGGCCACGCCGACCGCCCGCTGGCCATCGAACAGGATTCGGCTGGCCAAGGCGTCGGTCACGACCGTCAGATTCGGCCGCTGGCGGGCCGGTCGCAGATAGGCGCGGGCGCTGCTGCAACGGCGGCCATCCTTCTGGGTGACCTGGTAGAATCCGACGCCTTCCTGCTCGGCGCCGTTGAAGTCGTCGCTGATCGGGTAGCCGGCTTCCTCGGCAGCGCGAACGAAGACGGCGCTGATTTCGCTGCGCTGGCGCAGGTCGGCGACGTTGAGCGGCCCTCCCGTGCCGTGATAGGCCGACGGGCCGCGTTCCTGGTTCTGGTTGCGCTTGAACAGGGGCAGCAGGTCGGCGTAGCTCCAACCCGAGTTGCCCAGCTCGGCCCAGTGGTCGTAGTCCCAGCGATGGCCGCGCGTGTAGACCATGGCGTTGCTGGAGCTGCTGCCGCCCAAGGTTTTGCCGCGCGGCCAGAACAGCCGGCGCCGGTAAAGCTGCGCTTGCGGCTCGGTGCTATAGCGCCAGTTCAAGGTCTTGCTGCGCATCAGGAAGAAAATGCCCACCGGAATGTGGATCCACGGGCTGGTATCCTCGGGACCGGCTTCCAGCAGGCAGACCCGTTGGCTCGGGTCGGCGGACAGGCGGTTGGCCAGCACGCAGCCGGCCGAACCCGCGCCCACGATGATGTAATCGTACATGGCTCCAAATCCTCTCTGCCGCGCTTGGCCGGACGGTCGTGCGCGAGACGGTGGGTGAACGTCGCGGATTCCGGAAGCCTAATGGCTTTATGGGGAGCGGGGCTTGTCGAAAGTGGTGGGGTTTTGTCGAAACTGGCTAGCGGCGCGCCGGAACACTACACTTTCATCGCTGTCGGGCATGGCGCCATCGAACTGCGGCGCGGCGCCATGCCGCCACGTCGGGGAGCCCGGGCGCGGTCCGCGCTCCCGAAAACCACATGGGGAAGGAACACCTTGAGCAAGCTGTATATTTGGCAAAATCGCGGATTTTTCATGGGCCACCTGCCGGATATCTCCGAGCACCGGCTCGGTTCCGCCGCGCTGTGCGTGGGCATCGACAAACCGTTCCGGGTTCTGGAAAGCGAGAGCAGCGTTTGGCGGGAAAGCCGGAGCGTGCTGGTGCCGCCCGGCTGCCTGCACGAGATCCAGGTCGGCGGCGCCCTCATGGCGATCCTGTTCGTCGAGCCGGAAAGCGAGGATTACAAGGCGATTCAGGACGCCATGCTCGACGGCGAATGGCAGTGTCTCTACGGGCTGAGCGGCGAGGAAGCGGTCCTGGCCGCGCTGCGCGAGGCGTGGGAGCGCGAGCCGGACGCGGCGGCGATTCACGGCCTGCTGGATCGCCTGATTCCCCCGCCGAACCCGGAAGCGCGGCAACAGCCGCTGGACGGCCGGATCCAGCGGGTGATCCGCTTGATGAAGGAAGATTTGAGCCACAGCTATTCGATGAACGAGCTGGCCGAGCACGTCAACCTGTCGCCGACCCGCTTGGTCCATCTGTTCAAAGAGGAAGTCGGCGTGCCGATCCGGCGCTTCCGCCAGTGGCACCGGATGCGGGTGGTGGCGGCCCTGATCGCCAAGGGCGATACCCTGACCGACGCGGCGCTGGGCGCGGGCTTCGCCGACTCCTCGCATTTCAGCCGGGCCTTCCGCAACATGTTCGGGATCACCCCGTCCTCGGTGTTCGGTCGCGCCGCCAACGTGCGGATCGTGATCGCCTGAGGCGCGCGGGTCGATGCTCGCGCTGATCGACAGCCACAACCATTTCGACGACCCCAGCTTCGATCCCGACCGCGACGACGCCTTCCGGCGGGCGCGGGCGGGCGGCGTGGCGGCGCAGGTGCTGGCGGCGGTCAGCGCCCGCTTGTGGCCGAAGCTCAAGGCCGTCGCCAGTGCGCTATCCGGGATTGTATCCGAGCTACGGGCTGCACCCGGCCTATCTGGCGGAACATCGTCCCGAGCATCTCGGCGCGCTGGCCGACTGGCTGGTCCGGGAACGGCCGGTGGCGGTCGGCGAATGCGGCCTGGACTATTACCTCCCCGACCTCGATCCCGATCTTCAGGCCGAATACTTCGTCGGGCAATTGCGCCTGGCCCGCCGCCACGACTTGCCGGTCATCGTGCACGCCCGCCACGCGGTCGATCACGTCATCAAGCGGGTCCGGCGCTTTTCCGGCGTGCGCGGCGTGGTGCACAGCTTCTCCGGCAGCGAGGATCAGGCCCGGCGCTTGCTGGATTTGGGCATCCTGCTCAGCTTCGGCGGACCGCTGACCTATCCGCGCGCCACCCGGCTGCGTGGCCTGATCCGCTATTTGCCGCTGGACGGCTTCATGCTGGAGACCGATGCGCCCGACCAGCCGCCGAGCAACCATCGCGGCGCGCGCAACGAGCCGGCGTATCTGACGGAGGTGCTGGCTTGCGTGGCCGAGCTGCGCGGCGCCGACCCGGCCGAAATCGCCGCCGCCACCACCGCCAACGCCCGCCGGCTGTTCGGAATTCCCGATGACGCATCCGCGGGCGCGCACTGAAATCCTGATCGGCGTCGAGGGGTTGGACCGGCTGCGGGCCGCGAACGTGCTGGTCGCCGGGCTGGGCGGGGTCGGCGGTTACGCCGCCGAAGCCTTGGGCCGCGCCGGCATCGGCCGCTTGACCCTGCTGGATCACGATGTCGTCTCTCCCTCCAACCTCAACCGGCAATTGCTGGCGCTGCATTCGACGCTGGGCCGACCCAAAGTGGAGGTGATGGCCGAGCGGCTGCGCGACATCGATCCCGGCCTGGAGCTGACCTTGGTCGGCGAATTTCTCCGGCCGGACGCGGCGGAAGCATTGGTCGCCGCCGTTCGCTACGATCACGTCGCCGACTGCATCGACAGCATCGCCTGCAAGGCGGCGCTGGTCGCGGCCTGCCATCGCCACGGCGTGCAGGTGATTTCGGCGCTGGGCGCGGGCAACTGTCTGGACGTGAGCCGGGTGCGGGTGGCTCGGTTGAACCAGACCCAGGTGTGCCCATTGGCGCGGGAGTTGCGCCGTAAGCTGCGGGAGCTGGATGCGCCGCTCGAATTATCCGGTGATCTACAGCGACGAGCCGCGCCGTCAACCGCTGCCCCATCAGCCGGTCGGCGGCGACGCGCCCGGCCGGCCCCGCGCGGTGAACGGCACGATTTCCTATATGCCGGCGCTGTTCGGTATTCTACTGGCCGGGTATATCGTCCGGCGGCTATTGGACGAGGGATGAGCCATGGCGACCGACCCATCGTCGGCGGGCGCCATTCGCAAGCGCCCGAACGACCTTTTCTTCAATGCCTCAGCCACGGGTTCCAAACCGACATGAACTGGTCCAACACCGCACTGACCGAGCGACTCGGCATCCGCTATCCGATCATCCAAGCGCCCATGACCGGCGGCCCCGGCACCCCGCAACTGGTGGCGGCGGTCGCCGAGGCCGGCGGTCTCGGGTCGCTGGCGGGCGGCTATCTGCGACCCGAACAATTGCGGGAAGCCATCGCCGAAGTGCGCGCGCTCACCGACCGGCCGTTCGCCGTCAGCTTGGCGGCCAACGCGCCCGCCAAGGTCGATGCCGCCCGAATCGCCCGCGCTCGCGAGCTGCTGGCGCCGTACCGCGCCGAACTGGGGCTGTCGCCGGAAACCGCCGAACCGCCCGAGCCGCCGGATTTCGTCGAGCAACTGGACGTGGTGCTGGACGAAAAAGTGTCGGCGCTGAGCTTCATCTTCGGCGTGCCGGACGCCGTTTGCCTGGAGTTGCTGCGGGACGCCGGGGTGGCGATTCTCGGCACCGCCACCCATCTGCTGGAAGCGATCGTGCTGGAAGAGAGCGGGGTGGATTTCATCGTCGCCCAAGGCGCCGAAGCGGGCGGGCACCGGGGAACCTTCATCGGCCATCCCGAACAGGGTTTGGTCGGTATCCTGACCCTGGTGCCGCTGCTGGCCAAGCATGTCCGGCTGCCGATCATCGCCGCCGGCGGCATCATGGACGGGCGCGGTATCGCCGCCGCGCGGGTGTTGGGCGCGGCCGGCGTGCAAATGGGCACCGCGTTTCTGGCTTGTCCCGAGAGCGGCGCCCATCCCGCCTACAAGGCGCTGTTGAGCCAGGGCAGCGAAATCGCCACGACCCTGAGCCGGGTTTTCACCGGGCGTTGCGGCCGGGTTCTGCGCAATCGGCTGGTGGACGAATTGCACGCGCACGAAGCCGAATTGCCCGGTTTCCCGCTGCAACTGTTCCTTACCCAGGAGCTGGGGCAGATTGCGGCCGAACGGGGCATGACCGATTTCATGGCCTTGTGGGCCGGCCAGGGTTGCCACCTGTGCGAATCCCGTCCGGCAGCCGAACTGGTGGCGGCTTGGGCCGAACAGGCAGCGGCCCTGCTGGGGGACGGGGCGAGGCGGCCGGAACCCGTTTCGCGCGAACCGGCCCGGTGGGAGTCGCCAGCGGGACAAGGTGCCGATCCCGCCTACGTCATCTAGCGGCGTCGTCCCTCAACATCCGGCGCAGCCGCGCCCAGTCGAACGCGGGACCCGGATCGGTTTTGCGGCCCGGCGCGATATCGGAATGGCCGGCCAGCCGGTCGGGCGGGATCGCGGGATAAGCGATGCGCAGCGCGGCGACCGCCGCCGCCAGCCGCGAATACTGGCGGTCGTCGTAGGGCCGATGGTCGGTCCCTTCCAGCTCGATGCCGATGCTGAAGTCGTTGCAGCGCGGGCGACCGGCGTAAATCGACGCGCCGGCGTGCCAAGCCCGGCGATGGAACGGCACGTACTGCACCGTTTCGCCATCCCGGCGGATCAGCAAGTGCGCCGATACCCGCAACCCCGCGATGCTCCGAAAGTACGGGTGGGCCGCCGGGTCCAGGGTATTGGCGAACAAGGCGTCGATCCAGGGTCCGCCAAAATCGCCGGGCGGCAGGCTGATGCCGTGGACCACGATCAAATCCGCCGCCACGCCGGCGGGCCGGTCATCGCAATTCGGCGAGGGCCGGTACTCGGCTGCGTCCAACAACCCGGTCGCCGGTTCGACCCGCATCGCCGGTCACAGCACGACGTGCTCGAAGTCGAAGCTCATGTCGGTGTGCGGTCGTTGCAGCAGAAAGCCCTGCACGTAGTCGATGCCGCAAGACCACAGGACGGGCAGGGTGGCGCTGTCCTCGATGCCGGTGAGGATGGTGGTCACGCCTTGGGTGGCCAGCTCGCGAGCCAAGCGGCCGAGTTCCTGCTGGCGGAGTTTGTCGTTGAGCAAGTCCTGGGAGTGTCGCCCGTCCAGCTTGACGTAATCGACTTGCAGAAGCTGGACCAGCGACTGCGACCGTTCGTGGCCGCTGAAGTGGTCCAGGGAGATCCCGCATCCCAGTTCCTTGATCCGCTTCAAAAACGGCAGAAGAGTTTGCTTGTTCACCTCGGCGGTGGTTTCCGCGATCTCGAACACCAAGCTGGAAGCGGGAACCTCGGTTTTGTGCAGTCCGCTCTGCAACCAGTTGAACAGCTCCTCGTCGCGCAGAATGGTCGGGGAGATGTTGATGAACAGGATCGCCGAACGGCCGCGCGCCCGGCGCTCGCGCAGCAGCCGAATCGAATGGGCGATGACCCAGCGGTCGAGCACCATGCCGATCCGGTGGCGCTTGACCAGGCCGAACACGGTTTCCGGCAGCAGCTCCCAGCCCTCGCGATTGCGCATCCGCAACAGGACTTCGTAGCGCTCGGTGGTGTCGCCGCGCAGGCTGACGATCGGCTGGAACAGCAGGCTCATCCGCTGCTGTTGCACGGCCTCGCGCACTTCCTCCAGCAGCTTGCGCTGCTGCGGATTATCGGCGTCCTGCTCGGGACTCTGGCCGTGCTGGACGTGAATCCGGGTATCCTTGCTGTCCCGCGCCAAGCCGCAGGCCAAGTCGGCTTGCTGGATCAGCAGGGCGGCTTCCTGCTTGGCGGGATTGGCGATGCTGATGCCGATGCTGGCGCGCAGGTGGATGTCGCCGCTGTGGAGCCGATAGGGGTCGGTTTCCAGGGCGGCTTGCACGGCGTGCGCCGTGGCGAGCAGCGCCTCCTGGCTGGTGAATCCGAGCAGCACGGTGAAAATGGCGTCGCCGAACCGGGCGGCGATCGGAACCGGCCCCAGCGTGGCCTGCAAGCGCTTGGCGGCGTGTTCGACGATGTCGTCGGCCGCCGCCGCATCCAGGCTTTCGACGACGCGCAGGTTGTCCAGGGTGATCAGCATGACCGCCACGGCTTGGGCGTTGGCCTCGGTGGCGACCAGCGCCCGTTCCAGGTAGGCGAGAAAATACGGCCGGTTGTACAGGCCGCTCACGGTATCCCGGTTGCTCAGTTGGCTGAGCTTGCGATACAAGCCGTGGCTCTGGCGCAACCGCTTGGCGATGGCGGCGAACAGCGGTTCCGGGTTCAGGGGTTTGCCCAGCAGCGCCTCGCCGCTCAAGCCGGTGGCCGACAAACGCTGGCCGATGTCGGTTTGCGCCGACAGCAGGATCAGGGGCAGCTCCCGAAACAGCTCGTGCTGCTGGATGGCTCGCGCCAGCATCGGGCCGTCGGTTTCTTTCAGGTCCAGGCTCATGATCAGCAGGCTGGGCTGGAAGTTGCGGAGCGCCTGCAAGATCTGGAGCGGTTGGGCGAGGACTTGCGTCACCAGTCCCCGGCTGTCCAGCCAGCGGGCGATCTCGCGGGCGGACGGCAGGGTGTCATCGACGATCAGAATGCACTGATCCCGCGTACTCAGAACGCGCTCGTCCAGCGTTTCCAGCAGCAGCGGAATGTCCACCGGCTTGATGAAGTAGCCGGCTCCGCCGGCTTCCACCGCGTCCAGCCGGGCCGAAATATCGCCGCGATCGGCCAGAAACAGCAGCGGAACGTCCGGCGCCAGCATCTGCCGCAAGGTGGCGATCTGTTGCATGATCGCCTGATTGTCGGTGGAATGATCCAAGTCGATGATCAAGGCAACCGGTTGCTGGGATTCGGACAGCAGCTTGCGAATCTCGGACAAACCGGCGCAAAGCCGAACCTTGAAACTGCCGCGCTGCTCCAGTTTTTTGGCGAGTTCGCGCAGCGATTCCGGCGCCACCAGCCAAACCGTCGCTTCTGTAGCTGCCGGCGGCTGGGGGGTTGCCGTCGGCGACCATTCTCCTTTGTCCCATTTGGAAAAGAGCGGCGTGGTCAGCGCCTCGGCTGATCGTTGCTGGCCCCCTCCAGCAGTTGGCGCGGCGCTTCCGTCGAGCGGGGGCATTGACCGGCACAGCGCGTCTATCACGGCGATCAGCTTTTCCCGCTGCGCGCCCTTGGGCAGCTCGCCTTTGTCCAGACACTCGGTGACCTGTTGGTCGAGCCGCTCGGCCAGCGCCACGATCTTTTGAAACTCGGGCCGCGGGCGGGCCAAATTCAGGATGTCTTGCGTCGCCCGCTGCAACAGCACGAAGAATTCCCGGCTCCATTTGATGTAAACCAGTTTTTCGGCCAAGTCTTCGATGCGCTGGAGTTTTCCGACGAGGGGTTCCGAGCGGGCGGGTTTCGGTTCCATGGTGAACGTGCTCTCGCGTTGCGAATGCCTAACGGTGACCGGCCATAAAGCGGCGTGGTCCTTCAAGCCAATAATAGTACGGATGATGCCGCAAGGGGACGGCAACGCGAGAATACACCCCTCGCGCCCTGTCCCCAAGGTTAATGATGGCGGGTATTGGATGCGCCGGGCGGCCCGAGAAAGCCGGCCGGCGGCGACGGGGAGCCCGTCGCGGGCTTACTGGGCTTCGAGATGATAGGAAATGATGCGCTCCACTTCGCTCTTGGAGCCCAGGATCACCGGGCAGCGCTGGTGCAGGTTGGTGGGCTGCAACTCCATGATCCGCTGGGTTCCGGTGGTGGCCAGGCCGCCGGCTTGCTCGACGATGAAGCTCATCGGATTGGCCTCGTACATCAGGCGCAGCTTGCCCTCCTGATTTTTGGCGCGGAGCTTGCGGTCGACCGGATACAGGAACACGCCGCCCTGGCACAACACCCGGTGCACGTCGGCGATCATGGCGCCGGCCCAGCGCATGTTGAAGTCCTTGCGCCGCGGGCCTTCCTTGCCGGCCCAGCATTCGTCGATGTAGCGCCGCACCGGGGGATCCCAAAAGCGCGTGTAAGCGGCGTTGATCGAGAAATCCTGGGTTTCCTCGGGTATTTTCATGTTGGGGTTAGTCAGGATGTACTCGCCGATGCGCTGGTCCAGGGTGAAGCCGTTGACGCCGTGGCCGGTGGTCAACACCATCATCGAGGACGGGCCGTACAGCGCGTAGCCGGCGCAGACCTGCCGGTCGCCGGGTTGCAGGAAATCGTCCTCGGTGGGTTCGCCCTGGGCGTCCTTGGGGCGGCGCAGGATGGAAAAAATGGTGCCGACCGCGCCGTTGACATCGGTGTTGGAGGATCCGTCCAGGGGGTCGAAGACCAGCAGGTATTTGCCGCGCGGATACTGGGTCGGCAGGTGATAGACGTCGCTCATCTCCTCGGAAGCCATGGCGGCGACATGGCCGGCCCACTCGTTGCGCTTGATGAACAGGTTGTTGGAAATGACATCCAGCTTTTTCTGGGTTTCGCCCTGGATGTTGTCGGTGTCGGCGGTGCCGAGCACGCCCACCAGGCTACCGTAGCGCACGGCGCTGGAGATGGCCTTGCAGGCGATCACCACGTCGTTGATCAGCGCGGTGAAATCGCCCGAAACGCCCTTCATTTGCCGTTGTTCTTCGATGATGAATTCAGTGATGGTGGTACCGATAGGCATTGTGGTTATCCCTGGGTTGTACGAGCCGATGCGGTGCGGCGGCGGCGAGTCGCGCCGGTCGAACCGACGCCCATTATAACGATTTGGCACAAGCAATTCATGGTTATTGGCGGGTCCATGTCGCGACGCAGCATTTTTTGGTATACTGAAAATCGTTCGCAATACTGGACTTCGGAGTGATGTCATGAACGAGATGCCCGCCACGGTTTTCGAGCCGATCAAGCCTGTATTCACCTCGCTGGCGAGGACCAATCAGGTCATGGTCGGACAGCTTGAGAAGTGGGTCGCGCTGCGCGTGGACAGCCTGAGGGCCTATGTGGACTTGGGCCTGTCGCAGCTCAAGGTCGCGCTCAAGGTGACCGACCCGCACAGCTTGCACGAATTTTCGGACAGCCAGTTCGCCGTGTTCAGCTTCGTGGGCCATCGGATACTGGACGATGGCCGGGCGGCGGCCGAGTGGGGCGCCGATTGCTTCACCCAAGCCAACCGCTTGGCGCGGCAAAACGCCCTGAGTTTTCTGTTCAAATATTGACCGGCTCGGCCCGGAAAGCGCGCCGCCTTCGGGGCGGCGTCTTGTTGTGGAGAACTTTCGTCCCGAGCGGGTCTCTATCGGACAGGTTCGGTTTGACCTGATCGGAGACCTGTGGTGGTTTGGCGCGAAGCGCTTGTCGGTTTGATATTTTCCGGGTTGCTGGCGGTGGCCCAGGCGGAGTATTTGGCGGGGATGGTGGCGTTCGCCCGGGGCGACTATCAGACCGCGCTGGCCGAATGGCGACCGCTGGCCGAGCAGGGTCAGGCCGAGGCGCAGTTCAATCTGGGCGTGTTGTGCGACGGCGGTTTGGGGATCGAACAGAGTCCCGCCCTCGCCGCGCATTGGTATCGGCGAGCCGCCGAACAGGGGCATGCCGAGGCCCAGTTCAACTTGGCGGTGCTGTACGCCAACGGTTTGGGGGTGGTGCGGGATATGGCGGAAGCCGCCCGGTGGTATGAGCGGGCGGCGGTCCAGGGGCAGGTCGAAGCCCAGTTCAACTTGGGCGTGCTTTACGAGGATGGCTCGGGCGTGGCTCCGAGCCACGTTCGCGCCGCGTACTGGTATCGATTGGCCGCCTATCAGGGCCACGTCGTGGCTCAGAACAACCTTGGGATCTTATACGCGAACGGACGGGGCGTGCCCCAAGATGGCGTGACCGCCTACGCCTGGTACGACGTGGCGGCCGGAAGCGGCAACGCCAAGGCGCGCTTCAATCGCGAGCGGCTCGCCGAAAGCCTGACGCCGGAACAGGTGCTGGAAGCCCGGCAACTGGCCGCCGAATTCGCCAAGCGCTACCGGAGTTGGCCCAAGGGCTGAAAGCGGCTACCACCACGCCAGAAAACCCAGCGGTGAACGGGTCACGGCGACGCTGACGATATAGCCGAAGACGACCAAGGAGCCGATGAAAGCCGCGCCGCGAACCGGCTTGGTCGATCCGCGCTTGAGGGCGATGCTGCCGAGGGCGATGTAAACGATCAGGCCCAGGACCTTGGCGGTCAGCCAGCCCTGCGCGAACGGATATTGGCGCAGGATCACCGCCAGGCCGATGGCGCTGGCCAGCAATACCGCATCGATGACGTGCGGCACGATTCGGACCCAGCGCCGCCGCAGTTGCGGCGATTCCGCCAGCATCCAGATCCCGCGCAGCACGAACAGGCATAAACTCAGGGCGACGGTGGTGATGATGGAGGTGTCTGAGGGCGCTGTACACGGTTCGCTTTCTCCGCTTCGGCTGCGTTGGATTGCGCTATAGTTAACCGCGACGGTCGGTTTTTGTGGAGGTCCTCATTATGCCAATGCATGTCTGTAACGGTGCCATGTTGAAATGCGCGTGCGCCGTGCCGCCGGGGATAAGTACGCTGGTCGTATTGCCGCAAAACCGGATGATGACCAGCAGCCAGCCGGCGGCAAATATCATGGACAACAAGCCCATGGTCAACATCCTGCCGTTTGGTATGTGCATATCGCCGACTAATCCGGCCTTCGTGTCGGCGACTGCGGCGGCATTTGGAGTGCCGACACCGGTCCCATGCACACCGCTGACGCCTGCGCCTTGGATAACGGGAGCGCCTACGGTTATGCTGGGCAACATGCCCGCGCTGAACAACACCTCCATACTGGCATGTGCTCTTGGCCCTCCTCCAGGGTGTATTACCATCCTGATGCCAGGCCAGTTTACCGAGATGATTCCCTGAAGAAAAAACTCAGTTGGCGGCGGATCATCGAGCCGTTCGGGTGCGTCGGGTCGGCATCGCGGTCCACGGATCGTCCGGCCAGGGGTGTTTGGGGTAACGACCCTTGAGTTCCTTTTTGACCTCCGCGTAAGTCCGCTCCCAGAAGCCGCGCAAGTCTTGGGTGACCTGAATCGGGCGCTGGGCCGGCGACAGCAGGTGCAGAGTGACCGGGATTCGGCCATCGGCGATGCGTGGCGTATCCGCCAGCCCGAACAGCTCCTGCAACTTCACCGCCAGCACCGGCGGTTCGCCCGGCCGATATTGCAACCGGATTCGGGAACCGCTGGGCACGAGTAGATGAGTCGGCGCCAACTCGTTCAGTCGCGCTCGCCCAGCGGCCATCGACCAAACCGTGCAAGGCCGCCGCCAAATCCAGCCGCTGCAGATGCTCGCGCCGGGTGACGCCGTCCAGCCACGGTCCCAGCCAGCCGTCCAGATGCGCGGCGAGCCCGGCGTCGGACAGGTCCGGCCAGTCCTCTTCGGGGAACCAGTGGCGCAGCGAGGCTATTCGCGCCCGCCAATCCTGCAACTCGGCGGTCCACGGCAGGCTGTCGAGACCCAGTTGGCGCACGCCCGCCAGCATCGCCCGGCGCAGCGCTTCCGGGTCGGCGTCGGTCAGCGGTCCGCCGTCGATCACCAGCGCGCCCAACCGCCGTTCCCGGCGGGCGACCACCGCCGCCTGCCGCTCGTCCCAGCCGACCTCCCGAACGGTTCGGATGCGGGCGGCGAGATGCCGCGTCAGATCGGCCGGGTCGACCGGCGCTGCCAGCCAGATCCGGCCTTCGCTGGCGCCCGCGTCCAGTTGCGCCGCCACCAGCCAGTCGCGGTTCAGCAGCGGGTCGCCGGTCGCCAGCCGCGCGCCGCGCCCGTTGGCGAGCAGATAGCGCTCGCCGCCGCCGTCGCGCCGTCGCGCCACCCGGTCGGGATAAGCCAGCGCCAGCAGCAGCCCGACCGCCGTCGATTCCGGCGGCGCTTCGCGGTCGCCCGCGAGCTGCAACAGTTGCCGCCAGCGGCGCGCCGCTCGATCGGCGCGGGCGCAGGCCGTCGGATCGGCTCCCCGGCTCCGCGCGCCCTCGCGCCCGTCGCGGCGGAACGCCTGCAAGGCGTCCAGGCGAGCCGTGACATCGCCGCCGAAAGCGTGCTCGCCGCGCAGCAGATCGCGCTCCTCCAGCAAAGCGGCCAGATCGGCGGCCAAATCGCCCAGGCCGAGCGCCGCGCCGCGCCGCAGCAGGTGCGCCAGTCGCGGGTGGGCCGGCAGCTCCGCCAGCTCGTGCCCGGTCGGGGTGATGCGGCCCTGTTCGTCCAACGCCTCCAGGTCGGTCAGCAGGTCGCACGCCTGAGCCAGCGCACCGGGCGGCGGCGGGTCGAGCCAAGCCAGCGACGCGGCGTCGGCCACGCCCCATTGCGCCAGTTCCAGCGCCAGCGGCGCCAAGTCGGCGTCGAGCATTTCCGGGTTCCGATGCGGCCGAAATCGCTGTTGGGTGGCTTCGTTCCACAGCCGGTAGCAGACGCCCGGTCCCAGCCGCCCGGCCCGGCCGGCCCGCTGCTCGGCGGCGTCGGCGGATACCCGGACGGTTTCCAGTCGGGTCAGGCCGCTGCGCGGATCGAAGCGCGGGACGCGGGTCCAGCCGGAATCGATCACGATGCAGACCCCTTCGATGGTCAGGCTGGTCTCGGCGATGGGCGTGGCGAGCACGATCTTGCGCCGGCCGTCGGGATCGGGCTGGATGGCCCGCCGCTGGTCGGCGTCGGGCAGATCGCCGTACAGCGGCACTACCAGCAGGTCGGCGCGGGCCGATTCCGCTTCCAGCCGGCGCAGGACTTGGCGGATTTCGCCGCTCCCCGGCAGGAAGACCAGAAGGTCGCCGGAATCTCGATCCAGCGCGTCCCGAACGGCGCGGACCACGATGGCGAGATCGAGGCCGTCGGGGTCGCGCGGCAAGTAATGCCGCGCGACCGGATAAACTTGGCCCGCGCTGGTGATGATCGGAGCGTCGCCGAGCAGCCGGGAGACCGCCGCGCCGTCCAGGGTGGCCGACATCACCAGCACCCGCAGGTCCTCGCGCAAACCGCGCTGGCTGTCCAGGCAGAGGGCGAGCGCCAGATCGGCGTGCAGGCCGCGCTCGTGGAACTCGTCGAAAATCACCAGCCCCACCCCCTCCAGCGCCGGGTCCCGTTGCAGCCGGCGGGTCAGGATGCCTTCGGTCAGCACCTCGATGCGGGTCTGGCGCGAAACCCGGCTGTCGAAGCGAATCCGATAGCCCACGGTTTGACCGATGGATTCCCCCAGCAGGTCGGCCATCCGCGCCGCCGCCGCCCGCGCCGCCAGCCGGCGCGGTTCCAGCAACAGGATGGTTTGGCCGGCCAGCCAGGGTTCCTCCAGCAGCGCCAGCGGTACGCGGGTGGTCTTCCCGGCGCCGGGCGGGGCCTGCAACACCAGGGCGGGGGAAGCGCGCAACGCGCCGCAAATCGCCGGCAGCGACGGCTCGATGGGCAAGACGGCCGTCGCGCCGACCGCGGCCGAACGAGGGGACGCGGTCACGATTCCAGCAAGACGGCGGGGCGCCGAGCGGCTGCCCGGTCGCTTCGTTGCAATGCGGCGTGCATTTCGGGAGCGGTTTGACTATGGTTAAAAAACAAAGCGTTCGGATTTGGCCGGCTCACCGTTCGGCCGCGCGCCGATCCATCACTGCCAGCCACCACCCGAGGATATCACCGGATGAGCATTGTGACCGATTTGCTGGCCAAGCCTGGCGTCATCGCCGCCGGCGAATACGCTTACCGGGGCGACCGGTTTTCCTATCGGGGCGCCTTGAGCGAGGAGCACGCCCGCATGGCGTCCATCATGTGCCGCGCCACCACCATGAGCGTCAACATGGAGGGCAGCATGCTCGAAAACCTGGAGCCCAACAGCGGGCTTCTGCCGCCGCGCGGTTGGGTGGTGCACGGTCCCGATTATACCGTTTGCGTGATCGCCAACGTCTTTTGCCTGCTCGATAACAGCAAGGGTTCGATCAACGATCTGATCGGCTCCATGGGCCGGGCGCTGGCCGATGTGCCAACCGACCTTGTTTAAACTTGATTTCATTGCCGATGAAGGGGCGAGGAGAAGAACCCATGACCACACTCGACGATTTGATGCGCTTGCCGGGCGCGATGGCCGCCTTCGAGTTCCGGGGCAGCGGCGAACTGCTGGACCACCGCATCGCCTTTCCCGACCGGATCAACGAATCGATCCTCGATCTGCTGGCGCACATGTGCGCGGCCAACACCAGCATCGCCACCATGCAGGCGCGCGGCTGGGAGAAGGTCACCGGCATGAAGGGCTTCTATCCCATTCAGGAGTTTACCCTGATCGGGTTCGATTGGTCGGTGGTGGTGAGCGGCCTGCAACGCGAGCAGTACAAGCAGGCCGGCAAGTTTAGCCTGCCGCCGTTCATGGGGGTGGTCATGGCCAACGAGAAGGCCGACTACGAGGCCGCCTACGCGGCTTTGGAACGGTAGGGGACGCCGCGATGAGCATGATTCGACGGCTGCTGGCGTTGGACGGCGTGAACGTCGTCTGCCATTTTCGCGACGACGGCTATTTGATCGAAGGCTACGGGCTGATGAGCCACAACGACATGGGCCGGTTGGCGCAATTCGCCCACGATTACCGGCGCATCGCCCAGGGCAACGCCGACCAGCTGGCGATGTTCACCGGCATGCGGGGGTGGACCCCGCCGCACGGCTGGATCATTCGCGGCGCCACCCAGTCGATGTGCGGCGTCGCCAATCTGGTCTGCGTGGTGGATAGCGTCGGCGCGCCGCTGAACGAAATTCTGATGGAATTGCGGGAGGTTTCTCACTGGTAGGTCTGGAATCATCGGCCGGCCAACCGCTCTAATCGGTAGATGCGTTCGATGGTTGTTGTTTTATCACGGCAAAATCAGTGGCTATTTTGATACTTTGTTGGTATGCTGATACGATTCTATACGCCATCCCAGAGCCTCAGGTTGTACCTTTCCATGTCAAAGCGGATTTTTTTTCCTCTGTTGGTTTGCCTGTTGTCGGGCGCCTGCGCGCTCGATGCCCCACTGGTGTCGGCGCAAGCCGCCGCCGGTCAGTCGCCGGAAACGGCGGGGCGCGCCGCCGATTCGGCCGGCCCGGCCCCCGCGCCGGTTCTGGCCAGCCTCCGAGCCGATCCAGCCCAAGACCAGGACGCGCGGGAAGACGACGTTGAGCCGGATCTCCCCGCCAGCTCCCAGGAGGAGTCGCCGGCCGCTGCCGTCCCCGCCGCGCCGCCGCCGCTGCCCCCCTGTCCGGCCAGTGCCGGCGGACTCGAAAATCGCGTCGCCGGCCAGATTTGTCAGCGGATTCGGATCGAGCCCCGGCCCACCCAAATATCGGTCCAGAATCATGCCGTGCGCCAGTTGGAGTACTTGGTCTCCTTCTACGCGCAACGCGATTATCGGCCGGCTTGGCTGAGCGCCGCCGGCAGCCCCTCGCCGGCGGCCGACGAGCTGCTCAAGGCGGTGGGGGAGGCCGACCGCGAGGGATTGCGCGCCGCCGACTACGACCGCGGCCATCTGCAAAAGCTGCTCGCGGCGCTCCAGCAGGGTGGCGGTGCGGCCGACCCCGAGCGCTTGGCCGATTTCGATTTGCTGCTCACCGACACCTTCCTGACGTACGCCAACCATCTGTTGGCGGGTCGGCTGCCGCCCCGGAAAGTCGATCCCGAGTGGGCCATCAAGCCCCGTTCCCGCGATCTCGCCGAGGTGCTGCGCGAGGCGCTTGCCGACGGCAAGGTCGCCGAGTCGCTCCGCGCGCTGACCCCGAAGGGCAAGGGCTACACCCAATTGCGCGAGGTGTTGCAGCGCTATCGCAAGGTCGAGCAGGACGGCGGCTGGCCGATGGTGAGCGGCGCGCTGGGACCCGGCGCGCAGGGCGTCCAGGTGCGAAACTTGCGGGCGCGGCTGCAAGCCAGCGGCGACTTGACCGAGGGTGACGCCGGCAAGAATCCGGTGTACGACAAGGCGGTCGCCGATGCGGTGCGCCGCTTTCAGAAGCGGCACGGCTTGGCGGAAACCGGAACCGTCAACGGTTCCACCCTGACGGCCTTGAACGTGCCCGTGTCCAAGCGTATCCGGCAGGTCGAGCTGAATCTGGAACGCTGGCGCTGGCTGCCGGACGAGTTCGGTGCGCGCTACATTCTGGTCAACATCCCCAGCTTCAAGATGAACGTGATCGAAAACGGCAAGCGGGTGATGGAGGCCAAGGTCGTGGTGGGCCGGCAGGAGCGACAGACCCCGACCTTCACCGCCAAGATGGCGTATCTGGTGATGAGCCCGAAATGGTACGTGCCGCGCTCCATCGCCGTGAAAGACAAGCTGCCGCAGCTCAAGCGCAATCCCTACGCCTTGGCCCGGCAGAATATCCGCATCTACAACAGCTCCGGCCAGCAGATCAATCCGGGCGCGATCAATTGGAAGGCGGTCGGCGAAGGCAATTTCAACTACCAGTTGCGCCAGGATGCCGGTCCCCGCAACGCGCTGGGCGGGATCAAGTTCATGTTCCCGAACCCGTACAACGTCTACCTGCACGACACGCCCACCCGCGGCCTGTTCGCCCAAAACCAGCGCACCTTCAGTTCCGGGTGCATCCGCATTTCCAATCCGGTCGAACTGGCCGAGTACCTGCTCAAGCACGACCCGAAGTGGAGCCGGCAAGCGATCCAAGCCGCCGCCGCCAGCGGCAAGCAGCGGGTGGTCAACCTGCCGCAACAGGTTCCCGTTTTTCTGCTGTACTGGACGGCTTGGGTGGACGAAGACGGTCTGGCGCATTTCCGGGACGACATCTACAGCCGCGACAAGCCGCTGGTTCGGGCCTTGTATCAGGAAGCCGGCGGTCCCAGCAGCAAAGGCGCCTAGTTCGGCCCACGGAGTGCCCGTGATCCCCCGATCCTCGCGGTCGGGGGATTTTGTTTTGGCGGAGCGGCGGCGGATGCGCGTGGCGTTGGGCGTTCAATACGATGGTGCCGGGTTCCGGGGCTGGCAGGCCCAGCGGCCCGGCGTGCGGACGGTGCAAACCTGTCTGGAGCGGGCGCTGAGCCGGGTCGCGAATCACCCGGTCAGCTCGATTTGCGCCGGCCGGACCGACGCCGGGGTGCACGGCATCGGCCAGGTGGTGCATTTCGACACTGCGGCGGCGCGCTCGGCCCGGTCCTGGATCTTGGGCGGCAACGCCCATCTCCCGCCGGATCTCAGCCTGAGTTGGGCGCGCGAGGTGCCCGAGGATTTCCATGCCCGGTTCTCGGCGCTGGCCCGCCGCTACCGCTACCTGATTTACGACCGGCCGCACCGCTCGGCGTTGTGGCGACAGCGAGCGACCTGGTGCTATCGCCCGCTCGATGCCGAGCGGATGCACGCCGCCGGCCAAGCCTTGGTCGGCGAACACGATTTCAGCTCCTTTCGCGCCGCCGAGTGTCAAGCGCGGCATCCGGTTCGGGAAATCCGCGAGCTGACCGTGCGCCGACGGGGCGCCGGCGTGGTGCTGGAGGTGGAAGCCAACGCCTTTCTGCATCACATGGTCCGCAATATCGCCGGCGTGCTGCTGGCTATCGGCGCCGGCGACCGGCCAATCGAGTGGGCGCGGGACGTGCTGGAGCGGCGCGACCGGACCCAGGGCGGAGTGACGGCGCCGGCCGACGGTTTGTACCTGCTGGCGGTGCGTTATCCCGAGCGGTTCGATCTGCCGGCGAATGCCGGGATCGCGCCGGGTTTCATAGAGCCGTTTGAGGATGTTGACCCATGCGAGAGACCTTACAGCCCGGCTTGACCGGCGAGTTCGAATTCGTGGTGCCGATCACCAAGACCGTTCCCCATCTGTACCCGGAAGCGCCGGAGTTTCAGGCGATGCCGGACGTGTTCGCGACCGGCTTCATGGTGGGGCTGATCGAATGGACCTGCATTCGGGCGCTGATGCCACATCTGGATTGGCCGCGCGAGCAGTCGGTCGGGACGCATGTCGATCTGAGCCACACGGCGGCGACGCCACCGGGTTTCACGGTGAAGGTGCGAGTTCGCCTGGAGCGGGTGGAAGGCAAGAAGCTCACCTTCTCGGTGGAAGCGCACGATGGCGTCGAGCCGATCTGTCGGGGCACGCACCAGCGGTTCGTGATCGACGCCGGCAAGTTCAACGCCAAGGTGGCGGAGAAAGCCGCCGGGCGCGGTTAGACCGCCGCGATGGTCGGTTCCCGGACGCCGTCGCCCTCATGCGTCGCCCGCTCGCGGTATCGGCGACGGTCGCGCTGATCGTCGGGGGCGTTCTGATGGCGCTGATGGCGGCTGGCGAGAATTTGATTTACTTCCCCCAACCGCTCGATCCGACCGACCGGCAGAAAATTTTGGCCCGTTATCCTCGGGCGGCCGAAGTATCGATCGCGGCGGCCGACGGCGTGCGGTTGCACGGCTGGCGCGTCCCCGGCGGGACGGGTCCGGCGCGACCGCTGGCGATCTATTTCGGCGGTAACGCCGAAGAAATCTCCTGGATGCTCGAATTCGCCGATGTCTTCGCCGGGTGGGATTTGGCCCTGGTCAACTATCGGGGTTACGGGCTGAGCGCCGGCAAGCCGAGCCAGCGGGCGTTGCTGGGGGATGCGCTGACGGTTTACGACCATTTTATCGGTCAGCCCGACATCGATTCCGCCCGCGTGGTCGTCATCGGACGCAGTTTGGGCAGCGGCGTCGCCACCTATCTGACCAGCCGGCGGCCGGTGCGCGGTGCGCTGCTGATCGCGCCGTTCGACAGCATCACCGAAGTCGCGCGCCATCTTTACCCGTTCCTGCCAGTTCGCTTGGCGCTGGGCGACCTGTACGATTCGGCCGCGCTCGCGCCGTCGATCACCGCGCCGTTACGGATGATCGTCGCCTCCCACGACGAAATCATTCCCGCCCGGCACTCGCGGCGCCTGTTCGACCTTTGGGGCGGCCCCAAAGACGTGGTGACCATCGCGAACGCCGGCCACAACGATCTCCAGCAGCACCGCGAATACTGGCGGGCGATCCGGGACTTTCTCCGCCGTTAGCCGTTGCGGGATGGGGACGCCGGGATGAATTTGGCCGTCCGCTCAAGCGGTCGTGGCCGGCGAATCCCGTTTCCCCAGTTCCCGATGACGAAAGCAGTCGATGGTGTGATCGTTGACCATGCCGGCCGCTTGCATGAAGGCGTAGCAAATCGTGGGACCGACGAACGAAAAACCGAGCCGTTTCAGATCGCGGCTCATCGCCTCTGCTTCCGCCGTGCGCGCGGGGACTTCCGCCGGCGAGCGCCAAGCGTTTTGCCTGGGCTCGCCATCGACGTAACGCCAGAGAAACGTGTCGAGGGCGCCGTGCCGTTCCCGCAGCGCCAGATAGGCTCTGGCGTTCTTGACCGCCGCTTCGATCTTCAGGCGGTTGCGCACGATGCCGGGATCGGCGAGCAATTCTGCGATGCGCCGCTCGTCGTAGCGGGCGATCAATTCCGGGTCGAAACGGTCGAACGCTTGGCGATAGTTTTCCCGCTTGCGCAGGATGGTCAGCCAACTGAGGCCGGCTTGCGCGCCGTCCAGGACCAACATCTCGAACAACCGGTGGTCGTCGTGGACCGGAACGCCCCACTCTTCGTCGTGGTAACGGACATAGAGGGGATCGGCACCGCACCAAGCGCAGCGTTCCAGGTTCATTCGAGCGGTGTCCGAAGCGGCGGTTTGAAGAAAGTAGCGACAACCACACGCTACGTCAGCCTGCGGGCAGGTGTCAACGGATCATCGCGGAGGAGGCTTTAGCATGTGCGGTCGTTTCATTCAGGCAGAGCTCGGGCCGAGGTCTTGGCCGAGCGTTTCAGGTTGTCGCTGCCGGCCGATTATTCGCCGCGCTACAACGTGGCGCCAAATCAGGCGGTGCTGGCGATTCGCGCTGTCGATGGCGGTAGGGAGCTGGCGTGGTTGCGCTGGGGTTTGGTTCCGAGCTGGTCGCCGGAGCCCCGCTCGAAGTACAGCACCATCAACGCCCGCGCCGAGACGGTGGCCGACAAGCCCGCCTACCGCCAAGCCTTCCGCCAACGGCGCTGCCTGATTCCCGCCGACGGGTTTTACGAATGGCGAAAGATCGACAGCCGCAAGCAGCCCTACTGCATCGGCTTGGTCGAGAGCGAGCCGTTTGCGTTTGCCGGCTTGTGGGAGCGCTGGGAGCGGGAAGGGCAGGTTGTCGAATCCTGCACGCTTGTGGTGACTCAGGCCAACGCGCGCATCGCTGAAATTCACGACCGGATGCCGGTGATTCTGGACCCGGCGGATTACGACGCTTGGCTGGACCCGGCCTTGCGGGACTCGGCCCGGCTGTTGCCGCTTTTGCGGCCGTATCCGGCCGAACGCACGACGCTCTGGCCGGTGGGGCTAGCGGTCAATCGGCCCGGCAACGGAGGGCCTGAGCTGATGGCGCCGGTTTAGAGCGATCCTTCGAAGATTCTTGAAATCGATTTTATCCAGTCCAACTTTTTTATCTGTTTTTTCAGATATCTCTTTTATCGTATAGTAAAGTTGCGGCCGGGATTTTGATATGCTATAAAACAGATATCTCTTTTTGCGTATAGGAGTGAAGCCATGGTGCTCGTCCCCTTCTACGGCAATGCCGTGTCTGGTAACCAACGCTTCGACCGGCCCGCACTACAGAACAAGCTCCTGCGCACGTTGGCGAGCAGCGGCGGCGTCAAGATGTTCGGCCTGCGCCGCATCGGCAAATCGACTCTGCGTCTCTACGTCATCGAGCAGATGAAGGCGGCCAGCAAACCTGTGGCGTTTGTCGATGCCCAAGGCCTGAAATCGATTCAGGATTTGCTTGGCGAACTGCTCGGTGCGCTGCCCAAGGAGTCGGACCTGAAAGGCCGCGTGCTCGGTTTCATCGCCAAGGACAGCCCGATCAGAAAAGTTCTGGAGGCGCTGGCGAGCGGCACCAAGACCGGCGAGGCTCTCGTATCGGCGTATTGGCGGGAGGCGTACAACGGTATCCGCGACGCCTTGCGCGCAACCTCGGCGCCGCCGCTGCTGGTGATCGACGAATTTTCGTTTTTGTTGAAGAACATTCTGGAGCGAAACCCGAAGGAAGGGCGGGACGAAGCCGATCAACTGCTGGCCGCGATGCGCGAATGGCGCGATGCGGGTATGAAGATGCTGCTGACCGGCTCCATCGGCGTCACCGCCTTGTCGCGAAAATACGGGCTGAGCCGCGAGCATCTCAACGACCTGTTGCCGTTCGACGTACCCGAACTCACCGAGGACGAAGCGCGGGAGTTCATCCGCCAAGCGACGGCGGAACCCTCGCAAGGTCGCTGGACCGACGAGCACACGCGCGAATTTCTCAAGCAGTCCGGCGTGCTGTATCCGAGTTTTCTGGTCAAGGGCCTGCTGGAGATCGGTGTCGAATCGCCCTCGCCACCCGACTATTTCGCCGAGGTCTTCGCCAAAAACGTGCGCCCGGTCCTGCACGACGATTTCTACAACCAGTTCAACAAGCGCTTCAAAATCTATGGCGAGATCGACAAGGACGGTCAAAGAAAGCTGGTGGTTCCGGTCCTGAAACGGATCATGGACGCGGCGGACGGAATCCGGCTGGACGACCTCGAACTGGCCGAAGGCTACTCCCGCATCGATCTGGCGGAGTTCCTGGATATGTTGGTCGAGGATGGCTTCATCCATTTCACCGAAGACGCCGACGCGAATCGGACTTGGGTGCCGGCGTCGCGGCTGGCTCGATTGTGGTGGAAGCGGTCGCGGCTGGCCTGATGAACGCGCCCGCCGCTCCGCTCGTCCAGACCTTCATGACCCATCGGATGACCGACGAGGCCATCCGCACGCTCGCCACCGGCCGCGAGAAGGAAACCGGGCGAATCATGGACGCCGTTCGGCGCAGCTTCGGGGCCGCGCCGGGCGCGTTGCAGCACGTCGCGATCTACGGCCCACGCGGGTTCGGTAAATCCTTCGTGGCCCGTCTGGTGCAGATCGAGACTGCGGACCTCGCCGCCGCGCGGGATGTGCCCATCCCCTTCGTGCTGCTGCCGGAAGAGCAGCACAACCTGACGCGCAATCCCCACGCGCTTCCGGCCTACATCGCCCACAAGGTCGCCGACTTGCGCACCGGCGAGGATCGAAGCTGGGCGGGGGCGATGTTCCAGTGGCCCGATCCCGAGAAAGAGGCCCACCAGTGGGGCGAGGCGGTTGATCGGCTCGAACGCGAACTGGATCGGTCTTTGCCAGAGGGCCGGGGCATGGTCGTGGTGGTGATCGAGAATTTCGATGTTCTCCTCGCCAGCGTCTTCAAGGAGGATGCCGCCGAACAGCGCCTGCGCAAGTGGCTGGATCGTCCGCGCAACCGCGTCATGCTGATCGCCACGGCGACCGGCTCGGTGGATATGGATTACGACCGTCCCTTGTTCCAAGCCTTTCAGTCGATCCGCCTGGAACCCTGGTCGCAGGATACCTGCATCCTCTATTTCAACCGTCGTCGCGAGGCGGAGGCGCTGGCACCGCTCGACCCGGCAGCGGAGGCCAAGGCGCGGGCCGTGGCCGATTTCATCGGCGGCAACCCGCGCTTGGCGCAACTGCTGGCCGATGTGCTGGAGACGCAGGATGCACTGTCGGTCGCCGCCACCATGGACGCGCTGGCCGACAAGCTCGCGGACTATTACCGGCGCCGCATCGACGATCTGCCCGCCCTGGCCCAGGGCTTGTTCGATGCGCTGATCCGGGGCGGCGAACCGGCGTCGCAGACCGAGCTGGCCCAGCGCGTCGGCGCGGTGGGGCAAAGCACCATCGCCCGAGTGATGCAGGATTTGCAGCGCGCCGACATCATCCGGGGATTGCCCGCGCTGGACGGCCGCGAGACGCTCTACCGCGTCACCGACCGGGTGTTCGCGCACTTCTACCGCTTGCGCCAGGGCCAGCAGCTCGCGCTGCAAACGCCGCTCGCCACCATTCTCGATTTCCTGCGGGCCTTCTACTCGCGGGAGGAACAACGGGCGCAGGCGATGCGGCACCTGAACGCGGGCCAGCCCGCCGAAGCCCGGATTTTCGCTGACTTGGCCTGCGAAGGCGTCCCAGCAAGCAACAGATTCAACGGGTATTTTTGGTATTTCGGCCAGCGGCTAAAACGGGTCGCAAACTGCTGCGGCGAGGCGATCCCGATACCCATCGATCAGATTTTGCGCGATCTACAAGACCATCCTGAAGACCATCGCCGATCAAATTCGCCAGTGGGAGCCAGCAACGCCCATCGCCAAAGCCGCTGGCGCGATCATTGCGGCCCAGGCCCTTGCCCGTATGGGGTTGGTGGACCAGTCCGACGAGCGGCTGACCGGAGAAATCGCGGCGAACACAGATTCGGCGGCGCAAGTGCTGCTCCACTACGAGCGGGGTATTTTGCTGGACAACCTAAGCGGCGACAGAACCGCTCGTGATCCAGTCTTTGGCTAAAGTAGACGAGGCCATCCCGACCGAACTGCCCGAATCCTTGGGAGCATTGGCGCTTCGTTGTCGCGCCTGGTCGCTCGGCCAGTCGGGTCGGCACGAGGAGGCCATCGGGACGGCGCGGGACGCCGCCGATCTCGGCCGCCCGGGCGGGGGATATCCGGCGAGCAGGCCGTAGCCCTGCGATATGCCGCCTTGGTCGCTCGGCCAGTTGGGACGGCACGAGGAAGCCATCGGGACGGCGCGCGAGGCCGCCGACTCTGGCTGCCCAAGTCGGGAGATGTCCGCGAACAGGCCGTAGCCCTGCGACTTGCCGCCTTTTCGCTCGGCCAGTTGGGATCGGCACGAGGAGGCCCTGGCCATCGCCCTAGAGTCTTTCGCGCTCGCTCGATCCGTATCGGAGCGCTTCAATATGAGGTAGGCGGCCATCGAGGCCATCGCAGCGGCAGCGCATGTACCCTCGCCCGAGGCCATCGACGCCTTTGCCATCTGGGTGGCGGAGGATGAAAAAACGCCGCAAGACGAAAAGGAACCCGATTGGAGACGATGGCTTGAAGAACTTTTTGCGGCCGCCACCCGAGCGCGTGCTTGGGAAACGCTTGGACAAGCTGCTCGAAACTTATTCGGATCGCTTGCCCAGCGGATACTTCTTCTGGCCTGACGTTGGGGCGGCCATCGCGCGTGTCGCGGCGGCGGAAGGCCGGGCGGCGGGCTTCGAGGCCGCCCGAGGCGTATTGCCGCGCGTGGTGCGCCTCTGCGGCCTGCTCCAAAATCCGGACCTTTCCCCGAATTCCGCGCTTTCCGAGATCGTGTCCGCCTTCGCGCGGGATTGCCGGGACCCCGGCCTGATCCGCGATGTGGCGGGATTGTTGACCCCGGAATTGGACCCAAATGCACCCAAGCAGGCATCCCTGTTAGAAGCGCTCGCGCAGGTGGACGAAGCGAAGAACCCGCAGGCGGTGCTGGCGCGGATGGACCCGGACATCGCGCTCTGGGTGCGGCGCATCCGGGATTTGCCCGAACCGACCGAAAAACCGCGCCGCCGCCGAACGCGGAGCGAATGACGGAGCCGCAACGAGATAACCCTTGCCCACGCGAGACAAGCCGATGAAACGAATTCTCTTTTTGTGTACCGGCAACTACTACCGGAGCCGGTTTTGCGAGGAATATTTCAACCATGGAGCGAAGTGTCGCGGTCTATCTTGGCGTGCAGATTCGCGGGGACTGGCGCCCGACGTGACCGTTTTCCGCAATCCCGGACCCCTATCGCCGAAAACGCTGGAGGCGCTTCGAGAACTGGGGGTCGATCTCGGCGACCGTTCTCGCTATCCGCTGGCGGCGCGTTCCTCGGATTTCGCTCGGGCGGATCGAGCCATCGCCCTGAGCCGACGCGAGCATGAGCCCATGGTGGAATCGTTCTTTCCGGCTCACCGGCCGCTCGTCCGGTATTGGGAGGTTGCCGATGTCGAGATCGAATCTCCCGCCAGCGCCATCGAAAAGATGATCGAGTTGATCGAGCGATTGCTCCAGGAAATCCAAGCGGGCGAGCCAGAAACGATCTGAACTATTAAATTACGACAGTCATTTATTGATACATTTCATCGGTTATAATATAATGAATGTGTATCTCTTGGTTCCAAGTTGTGTTGGCGTTTTAAAGTCGGCTGATTTCGCTCGATTTACGGAGGGCGCAAGATGATCGGTAGCGCGATAAATTCTGGTTTCGCGAGCATTCAGTCGGGCATGAAGCTGATGGATAGCAGCGCGCAAACCATCGCCCGCCAAACGGTCGCCTCGTCCGATTCGGGTGATCGGGCGAGCGGCGGACAGCCGCCGGAGGGGTCTTCGCTGATTTCCGCGACCGGCGACGTGACTCGCGCCTTGATCGAGCAGCGTCAGGCCTTGTACCAGGTCCAAGCCGGAGCCAAGATCGTTCAGACCAGCGACAAAGCGCTGGGCAGCCTGCTCGACGCGATGGCTTGAGCGCCGCGCTGGCGCAAGTTCAGAACTCCGGCGATCTCAAGCGGCTTCCGCCACCAAAACGGTCGAAGCGCCGAACGGACACGCTCGCCACGCGGCATTGAAAAGCTCGACAGAGGGGAAATTTGGTCGGGGTGACAGGATTTGAACCTGCGACTTCTGCCTCCCGAAGGCAGCGCTCTACCAGGCTGAGCTACACCCCGACAGGGGAAGGAATCAATAGCGGCGATTCACCGCGAACCGGGCCAAACCGAGGAGCGCGTCCTTGGAGGGCGATTCCGAAAGCATCGGCAAGCTGGCGATGGCCCGCTCGGACTGTTCTGCGGCAAGACGGGCAGTATAGTCCAGCGCTCCGGTCGACTCAATAGTCCGGGTGACGATGTCGATGTGCTCCAATCCGCCCTGCTCGATGGCCGTGCGGATGATCCGCGCTTCCTCGGCCGTGCCCCGGCGCATGGCGTGGATCAGCGGCAGGGTGGGCTTGCCCTCGGCCAGATCGTCGCCGATGTTCTTGCCCAGCTCCGCGCTGGAGGCGCTGTAATCCAACACGTCGTCGATCAGCTGAAACGCGGTGCCCAAGTGCAGCCCGTAGCGGGCCAGCGCCAGCTCCTCTTCGCGCGGCCGGCCGGCCAACACCGCGCCCAGTTGCGCCGCCGCCTCGAACAGCTTGGCGGTTTTGCGATAAATCACCGCCATGTAGCGCTCTTCGGTCGTGTCGGGGTCGTTGCAGTTGAGCAACTGCATCACCTCGCCCTCGGCGATGGTGTTGGTGGTGTCGGCCATGATTTCCATGACCCGCATGCTGCCGATGCCGACCATCATCTGAAACGAGCGGGAGTAGAGAAAATCGCCCACCAGCACGCTGGCTTGATTGCCCCAGATGGCGTTGGCGGTTTCCCGGCCGCGCCGCAGGTCGGATTCGTCCACCACATCGTCGTGCAGCAGGGTGGCGGTGTGGATGAACTCGATGATGGCGGCGGCGTCGATGTGTCGGACGCCGGTGTAGCCGCAAGCCTGCGCCGCCAGCAGCACGGTAACGGGTCGCAGCCGCTTGCCGCCGCCGTCGATGATATAGCCGGCCAATTGGTTGATCAGCGCCACATCCGATTGCAGTTGGCGACGGATCAGGGCGTTGACCGCTTGCAGGTCGTCCGCGATGGGATCGCGGATCTGTTCGATGTTCATGGGAAACGGTGGCTTGGAAGAAGACGCCCGCCATGCTACGGATTGGTTGCGGCAGGGTCAAGGCAAGCGCCTAACCGCCGTTATTGGCTGGAATTTGTTTGACCTCAGCCCGCCGCGCGGCTAGAATCGCATCCCTTTAGTCGGGACGGTCGAGTCGCTTTGGAGAATCGATAAATGTACGCTGTCATCAAAACCGGGGGCAAGCAATACCGGGTGGCCGAGGGCCAGACCCTCAAGGTCGAAAAGCTCGAAGTCGAGGAAGGCGCCTCCGTGGAGTTCGACGCGGTGCTGATGATCGCCGACGGCGACCAAGTCAAGATCGGCGCGCCCTACGTCGAAGGGGCGCGGGTGAGCGCGACCGTCCAATCCCAGGGTCGCGGACCGAAGATCCGCATCGTCAAGTTCCGGCGCCGCAAGCACTACCGCAAGACCCAGGGTCACCGGCAGAGCTATACCGAGTTGCGGATCAGCGGCATCAGCGGACTTTCCGTGGCGCCGACGCTACAGAAAGCGGAAGCCGCGCCGGTTCAAGAGGGCTGACACATGGCACACAAAAAAGCGGGCGGCAGCAGCCGCAACGGCCGCGACTCTCAGGCCCAACGCTTGGGCGTCAAACTGTTCGGCGGCCAATTGGCGCTGCCCGGCAACATCATCGTCCGGCAGCGCGGCACCAAATTCCATCCGGGCACGAACGTGGGTTGCGGCAAGGACTACACTTTGTTCGCCAAAGCCGAGGGCCATGTGACCTTCGAGGTCAAGGGGCCGTTCAACCGCAAATACGTGAGCGTCTACCCGGCGCAATGAGCCGCCGGGAAGCCGGGCGCAGCGAAAGCCCCGTTCGGGGCTTTTCTTTTGTCTCCGGTTCCGGGAGGGCGCCATGAAATTCGTCGATGAAGTCATCATCCGGGTCGAGGCCGGCGACGGCGGCGACGGCTGCGTCAGCTTCCGGCGGGAGAAATACGTCCCGCTCGGCGGCCCCGACGGCGGCGATGGCGGCGATGGCGGCAGCATCTACCTGCAAGCCGACGCCGAGCTGAACACCCTGGCCGATTACCGCTATACCCGGCTGTTCCGCGCCGAGCACGGCCAGAAGGGGATGGGCGCCAATTGCACCGGACGCGGCGGCGCCGATTTGACCGTGATCGTGCCGGTGGGCACCGTGGCCCACGACGCCGCCACCGGCGAGTTGATCGGGGATCTGGTCGAGCCGGGCCAGCGGTTGCCGGTGGCGCGCGGCGGCTTCCACGGTCTCGGCAACACCCGCTACAAGAGCAGCATCAACCGCGCCCCCCGCCAGTCCAAACCGGGCACGCCGGGCGAGGTCCGCGACCTGCGGCTGGAGTTGAAGGTCATCGCCGACGTCGGTTTGCTGGGGATGCCGAACGCCGGCAAATCCACCCTGATTCGCGCCGTGTCCGCCGCCCGGCCCAAGGTGGCCGACTATCCCTTCACCACCCTCCATCCCAACCTCGGCGTGGTGCGGGTCGGGCCGCTGAAAAGTTTCGTGATGGCCGATATTCCCGGCTTGATCGAAGGCGCGGCGGAAGGCGCGGGACTGGGCATCCAGTTTTTGCGCCATCTCTCCCGCACCCGGCTGTTGCTGCATCTGGTGGATGTCTCGCCCTACAGCGACAGCGGCGATCCGGTGCGGGACGCGCGGGTCATCCTCAAGGAATTGAAGCGCTACAGCCCGGAACTGGCCGCCAGGGAGCGCTGGCTGGTGTTGAACAAGCTGGACCTGGTGCCGGAAGACGAACGCAAGGCGCTGGTTTCCAAAATCCGCCGCTCCTTGCGCTGGCGCGGTCCCTGGTTCGCCATTTCCGCGCTGTCGGGCGAGGGTGCGGATGCATTGACGCGGGCGGTGATGGAACGGCTGGAGGAATTGCAGCGGGCGAAGGCGGTCGCGGCGGAGCGGGAGGCGCCGGCGGCGGCCATGGAAGATGAGGCGGGCGATGTTCAACAAGACGCGTGAACAGTTGGGCGCGGCCCAGCGCTGGGTGGTCAAGATCGGCAGCGCGATGATCACCAACGACGGGCAGGGGCTCGACAGTTTTTCCATCGACGCCTGGGTGGCGCAGATGGCGGAACTGCATCGCGCCGGGCGCGAGTTGCTGTTGGTGACCTCCGGGGCGGTGGCGGAAGGAATGCGGCGGTTGAACTGGTCCCAGCGGCCGACCGCGCTCGCCGATCTGCAAGCGGCGGCGGCGGTGGGGCAGATGGGACTGGTGCAAGCCTGGGAGTCGGCGTTCGGACACCACGGCATCCAGACCGCGCAGATTCTGCTGACTCACGAAGATGCCGCCGACCGCCAGCGTTACCTCAACATCCGCAACACCTTGCGCACCCTGCTCCGGCTGCGAGTGGTGCCGGTCATCAACGAAAACGACACGGTCGCCTTCGAGGAAATCCGCTTTGGCGACAACGACACGCTGGGCGCCTTGGTGGCGAATCTGGTCGAGGCGGAGCTGTACATTATCCTCACCGACCAGCAGGGCTTGTACGACAAAAATCCGCGCCAGTTTCCGGACGCGCGCATGATCCGCGAAGGAAGGGCGGGCGATGCGACGCTGGAAGCGATGGCGAGCGGTGCCGGCAGCTTGGGCAGCGGCGGGATGCTGACCAAACTGCACGCCGCGACCAAAGCGGCGCGCTCGGGCGCTTTTACCTTGCTGGCCTGGGGCCGCGAGCCGGACGTGTTGCGGCGGGTCTCGGCCGGCGAAAACTTCGGGACTTTGCTGCGACCCAGCCAGAGTCCGCTGGCGGCGCGCAAGCAATGGCTGGCGGTGCAGTTGCAGGTCAAGGGCCGGTTGCACCTGGACGCGGGAGCGGTGCGGGCGTTGCGCGCCGATGGCAAGAGCCTGCTGCCGGTCGGAGTGACGGCGGTGGAAGGCCGGTTTGATCGCGGCGACTTGGTGGCGTGCCTGAACCCGACCGGAGACGAGGTGGCGCGCGGCTTGGTGAATTACGATACCGAACAAGCTTTAAGGCTGATGGGTAAAACCACCCGCCGGATCGAAGCGCTGCTGGGGCATGTGGACGATCCCGAATTGATCCATCGCGATAATCTGGTGTTGGTGTAAAAGCTGCGGAGACCGTTTGAATCGCCCACGGACGGATGTGGGTCCGGCTAATTTTGGATGAAAAACAAATAAATAAGGGCTCATGGAAGGCGATCCGACGAGCCCTTGGATTTTTGGTGCCGGAAAGAGGAATCGAACCTCCGACCTACTAATTACGAATCAGTTGCTCTACCGACTGAGCTATTCCGGCGAAAATTCAGACCGATAAATCTAACCAATTTGGGGTTGGGATTCAAGAAAAAAGAACGCCCTATCGGCGAACGCGAGGGCGCGCGGTCGGTGGGCGCATCAGGGTTCTCGCCGAAGCCGCAATTCCAGATAGTCGCCCAGCAATGCCTGCAAATCGGCGTGGAAGCGGCGGGCGGCGGCGGGGGTCAGCCGGTGCTGGGCGTTGAGCAGCGCGCCGTGGTAGAGGCCGGCCAGGAGCGGGCGATAGCGGGGATCGTCGGGTTCGGCCAGATCGCGCAAGCGTCGGACCAGCGGATGTTCGGCGTTGAGAAAAAAATCCAACGGCTGCTGGCGCAGCCGGTCGCGCACGTCGCCGGCCAATTCGGCCAACCCTTCCAACAGAAACGGTTTTTCCAGCGCCTTTCCCATTTGATCGAAAGCGGAGACGCGCCGGCCGGCCAGCACTATCGCGCTCAGATTGGCCGGCTGAAAGCGGCGCACCTGGGTTTTTACCTGTACCTCCCGTTCCGCCAACACCCGGTCCATCGCTCGTTCCAGGCGGGCGTATTCGGCCTGTTCCGCCGCGTCCAGCCGCTCGTACAAGCTCGGATCGTCCAGCCGATCCAGCGGTTTGAGCGCCACCGTCTCCGAATGCTGGCCGGCGTAGCGGCGCAACAGGGTTTCGTCGAAGGGCCGCCCGGCGTTGATCGACAGCAGACCGCGCGCCCGACAAAGCGCGTAGAACTGGTTGGCGTCGGCTTCGTGGGTAAAGAAATAGAGCGGCCGCTTGCCGTCGGTCGGTCGCTTGGCGGTCGAGATAATCCGGTAAAGTCAATTGTCCCTGGTTGGTTTCGAACGGTAGATGGTCCAGCACCGCCGCGCCGAATTCGGGATGCCGCGCGGCCATGCCCTTGATGGCGTCGTGATGCCAGTCGCAGAGTTGCAGGAAACGCGGACGGTCGCGGGCGGCGAGGTCGAACAGGGCGGTGACGATCAACCCGCCCAAGGCTTCCCGCAAGGCGTGATACACCTCGTCCCGCAACACGTTGTCGCGGGCGGCGGTCGGGTGCAATTCAGGGCAATCCACCACCCCGCGCACGAAGCGCGCCCATTCCGGCAGTAGTTCGCTATCGTTCGGGCGGATGCACATCCGCGCCTGAAACACATCTACCGTGCCGCCGGTTTGACCGCCGGGCGTGTAGCGGGCGGGGATGAACAGCCCTCCCGATGCTCGTGGGCTCGGAAAGTCAACCGGGATGACCATCAGAGGCGGATCGGCGTAACGCTGGCTCAGGAAGGCGCTCAACGACCGCTCTCGCTCGATGGGATCACGCCAACCCGGCTCGTGCCAGGGCGCGTTGACGGCGTTGATCGGACCGAAGCCGTTGAGCAGGATCGGGAACGGCAGGAAATCGGCGTAGCGGCGCACGGTTTGCCGGATCAGGCGACCGTCGAGAAAGGCGGTCCGGTCCGCCGCCAGGGTGACGATCACTCGCGTGCCGGGCGATTGCGCGCTCGCCGGCAAGGTGTCCAGCTCGTACTCCTCGCCGCCGCGATTGACCCAGCGCCAAGCGTGCGGCGCCATCGGTTTGCGGGTGTGGACCTCGATCCGTTCCGCGACCACGAACGCCGACAACAGGCCGATGCCGAATTGGCCGATGGTGGCGACCGCCACGTCGCGGGCGGCCAGTTCGCGGGCGCGGCTGCCGGTGCCGGTGCTGCCGATCACGCTCAGAAATTCCTCGATGTCGCGCCGGTCCATGCCGGTGCCGTTGTCGCTGAAACTCAGCGTGCGGCCGGATTCGTCCGCGTCGATGCGGATCTCGCCGGCCGGTTCCGGTGCGTGGACCCGGCGCAACTGGATGCTGTCGTGGGCGTTTTGCAACAGTTCGCGCACGAACACGTCCGGTTCCGGGTACAAACTCTTGGCCAGCAGTCGGACCAGACCTTGAAAGCTGGTGCGCATCTTGGGCATGGGGGCGGAAGGCTCGCGGTTTGGAGTAAGCTATGGTCCTATTGTGACAGCTTGCGAGGTGGGAAAACCTCGTGTTCGCTGTCCGTTGATTCCTCAGATCCGCATTTCGGAATGCATCCTCTCATGCCCACATCTCCCGTTTCCCCCGCCGATTTCGCCCCGCTGCGCCTGCGCAAGGATGAAGACCGCCGCCTGCGCGCCGGTCATCTCTGGGTCTACAGCAACGAAATCGATGTCGAAGCCACCCCGCTGCGCGATTTTCAGCCCGGCCAATCGGTCGCGATTCAGGCCAGCAACGGCAAGACGCTCGGCACCGGCTACATCAATCCGCACGCGCTGCTGTGCGCCCGGCTGGTCAGCCGCGATTTGGAGCACCCGCTCAGCCCTTCGCTGCTGGTGCATCGTTTGAACGTGGCGCTGAGCCTGCGCGAGCGGCTGTACGACCGGCCGTTCTACCGGCTGGTCTACGGCGAAGGCGACGGTCTGCCGGGCTTGGTCGTGGACCGCTACGGCGATTTGTGCGTGGCGCAACTCGCCACCGCCGGCATGGACCGCATCAAGGACGACATCCTCGCCGCCCTGCAAAAAGTGCTGAAACCGGCGGCGGTGCTGTGGCGCAACGACAGTCGGGTGCGGGAGCTGGAAGGGCTGGAGCGCACCGTCGCCGACGCCGCCGGCGAAGTGCCGGAAACCGTGACGGTCGAGGAAGACGGGCTGCGCTTCCAGATATCGCCGCGCGCCGGGCAGAAAACCGGCTGGTTCTACGACCAGCGCGACAACCGCGCCCGGCTGGATCGCTACGTTCGGGATCGGCGGGTGCTGGACGTGTTCAGCTACGTCGGCGCCTGGGGCGTGCGGGCGGCGGCGCGCGGGGCGCGCGAGGTGCTGTGCGTGGATTCCTCCGCCCCGGCGCTGGAGCAGGCGGCGGCCAACGCGGCGCTGAACGGGGTGGGCGAGCGGGTGCAAATCCGTCAGGGCGACGCCTTCGAGGCGCTCAAAAGCTTGCGCGAAGCCCGCGAGCGCTTCGACGTGGTGATCGTGGACCCGCCCGCCTTCGTCAAGCGCCGCAAGGATTTCAAGGAAGGCGCGCTGGCTTACCGGCGGCTCAACGAGATGGCGATGCAAGTGCTGGAGCGCGACGGCTTGCTGGTGTCCTGCTCCTGCTCGCAACTGCTGTCGCGCGATTTGCTGGTGCAAACGCTGTTGCAGGGATCGCGGCATCTCGACCGCAATCTGGTGATTCTGGAACAGGGCCGGCAGGGGCCAGATCACCCGGTTCCGCCTGCGATCCCCGAAACGGACTATCTCAAGATGATCGTCGCGCGGGTGTTGCCGGTTTGAAAGGATGCGACGATTCCGCTGAACTGACTGGTGGGGATGGTATGCTCACGAGCGACCCCGACGTAAGGCAACTGATCCGCCTTCTGGAAGAAATCCGCGACAACCAAAAAATGCAACTGGAACGCCAGGCCGAGGCGCTGGCGCTGCAACGCGAGCAGTTCGCGCTGGTCCAGAAGCAAACCGAACGCGCCGAGCGCCTTCAGGATCGCGCGGAGGACATTCAGGCCAAGAGCGCGCAACTCGTCTCTGGCGCACGCAAGGGAATCGCGGTCGTCCTGCCGGTTATCGCCGTGCTGCTCGCCTATCTGAGCTGGCTCATCTTTCGGTGAACGATCATGTCCATAGCTCTATCCGAGCGCGAAAAAATGCTGGCCGACCAACCCTATCGGGGCTCCGACCCGGAGCTGGTCCAGGCGCGAACGCGGGCGCGGCTGCTGCTCGCGCGCTTCAACGCCTCTTCCCCGCTCGCGCCCGACGAACGCCGCGCCATTCTCCAGGAACTGATCGGCGATCTGAGCGCCGAGGTCTGGATCGAACCGCCGTTCTATTGCGACTACGGCGCTCATATCCGACTGGGAACCGGGGTGTATTTCAACTTCGGCGGCGTGATCCTGGATTGCAACCGGGTCGAAATCGGCGCGCACTGTAAATTCGGCCCCAACGTGCAACTCTACACCGCCTATCATCCCGTCGATCCCGAGCGGCGGCGCACCGGTTTGGAGATGGCCGCCCCGATCCGCATCGGGGAAAACGTCTGGGTCGGCGGCGGCGCCATCATCGGTCCCGGCATCGAGATCGGCGCGGATACCGTCATCGGCGCGGGCAGCGTGGTGACGCGGAGTTTGCCGGCGCGGGTGGTGGCGGTCGGCAACCCCTGCCGGGTGATCCGCGAACTGTGAGCGTTCCCCGCGCGGGAATGGCGTTCGCCGAGACGGCGCGAGCGGAAAATTACCCCATCCCACCGCATCGTCGCTGTAGCTAAAACCGACCAGTTTGATAAATAATTACCGCCCACTCCTTTCCACCCACCTAGCGGGAGACCTCTCCATGATGCAATTAAAAGAAATCTTGAAGACCAAAGGCGGCCAGCCGGTCACCGTGCCATCGACCGCCACCGTCGCCGACGCGATCCGCGCGATGAAGGAGTTTCGGGTCGGTTCGGTGATCGTGCCGAACGCCGACGGTTCGCCGGCCGGCATCTTCACCGAGCGCGACGTGCTGAACCTGTGCGCCGATGGCTTGACCGATTTCGCCCGAATGTCGATTCGGCCCTACATGACCTGCGACATGACCACCGGCAAATTGGACGAGACCATCAGCGAAGCCCTGTCCGTCATGACCGCCAAACGGTTCCGCCATCTGCCGGTGATCGAGGAAAACAAGATGGTCGGCGTGGTGTCCATCGGCGATCTCGTGAAGGCCAAGCTGGAAGAAACCGCCATGGAAGCCAAAGTCCTGCGCGAATACATCACGACCTGATCCGCCGGCGATGCCGCGCGGCATCTCTGCGCTACCCCGACCGCCGCTCGCCGTGGAAATCGCTCCCCCCTTCTGGGAAAGCAAGGCGCTCGCCGAGTTGACCTCGGCCGAGTGGGAAGCGTTGTGCGACGGTTGCGGCAAGTGCTGCCTGCACAAGCTGGAAGACGAAGACACGGGCGAACTGTTCCACACCAACGTCGCCTGCAAGCTGCTGAATCTGACCACCGGCCGTTGCACCCGCTACGCCGAGCGCTTCCGCTGGGTGCCCGATTGCGTGCAATTGACGCCCAGCCTGGTTCGCCGGGTGAACTGGTTGCCGCCGACCTGCGCCTACCGGTTGCGGGCGGAAGGCAGACCGCTGCCGGACTGGCATCCGCTGCGGACCGGCGATCCCGACTCCACCGGGCGGGCGGGCAGGAGCGTGCGCGGCTGGGCCTTGCCGGAACGGCGGGGGCGGCGGCTGGAACATCACATCATCGAGTGGCCATCATGAAAGTCCGCTGCATCACCCTGGGCGCGTTCCAGGTCAACGCCTATCTGCTCGAAGATCCGGCCACCGGCGCCTGCGCCGTGGTCGATACCGGCGAGGGGCCGCATCTGGCGCAGGCGTTGGCGAAGATGGACCCCCGCCCGGACGTGCGGGCCATTTTGCTGACTCACGCCCATTTCGATCACGCCGGCGGGCTGGCGGACGTGCAGCGGGAATTTCCCGAAGCCGTCACGTACCTGCCGACGCTGGAGCGGCCACTGTTTGAAATGTTGCCGCAGCAGGGTTCGCTGTTGTTCGGCATGGCGGAGTTCGACCGGCCGTGCGGGCGGATCGACCGGTACATCCAGGACGGCGACACCGTCGAGGTGGGCGAGTGGCGGTTTCGCTTCCTGTCCACCCCCGGCCACACGCCCGGCCAGGGTTGCTATTACGACGACAAATACGTGTTCTCGGGCGACACCTTGTTCGCCGGCAGCATCGGGCGCACCGATTTTCCGCTCAGCGATCCCGAACTGATGTCCGAAAGCCTGCGGCGGTTGCTGGCATTGCCCGGCCATCTGATCGTGTGCAGCGGCCACGGTCCCGCCACCACGCTGGAAGAGGAGCTGCGCGGCAACCCGTTCCTGGATTACCTCCGCCGCGAGCGCGGGATGCCCGGCTTCGGCTTCGACATGGCGCCCGGACCGCGCTGGGGCTGAACCGGCGGAGATCGACCGCGATGTGCGAGCTGCTCGGGATGAGCGCCAACGTTCCCACCGACATCTGCTTCAGCTTCACCGGCCTGATGCAGCGCGGCGGCAAAACCGGCCCCCACCGGGACGGCTGGGGCATCGCCTTCTACGAGGGGCGCGGCTGCCGGACCTTTCACGATCCCAACCCGAGCGCCGAATCGGAAATCGCCCGGCTGGTGCAGCGCTACGCCATCAAGAGCCCGATCGTCGTCAGCCACATCCGTCGCGCCAACCGGGGCCGGATTTGTCTGGAGAACACCCATCCCTTCAGCCGCGAACTGTGGGGGCGGAACTGGGTGTTCGCCCACAACGGGCAACTGCGCGGCGTCAAGCGCTTGCCGCTCGGCCATTACCGGCCGATCGGCACCACCGACAGCGAGCACGCTTTCTGCTGGTTGCTGGGCCGCATCCGCGAGCGGCTTCCCGACCCGCCGCGCCGGCCAAGCGGGCTGTGGCGTTGCATCCGCGAGCTGACGCTGGAGTTGAACCGGCTCGGCGTCTTCAATTTTTTGATGAGCGATTCCGCTTACCTGTACGCCCATTGCGGCACGCAACTGTCGTGGCTGACCCGCCGGGCGCCGTTCGGTCAAGCCCGGTTGATGGACGCCGACATGCTGGTGGACTTTCAGGCCGAAACCACGCCCGACGATATCGTGACCGTGATCGCGACCCGGCCGCTGACCGACAACGAGTCGTGGGCGGTGATGCGTCCCGGCGCTTTGGCGATTTTCAGCGCCGGCGAGCGAGTGGCGGAGTTCGGCGTCTAGCCGGAAAAGCCGCCGCTCTCAAAGCTGCGGCCGATCATCGGCGCGCTCGCCCCTCCCAGGAAAGTCGCGCCGCCGATCAGATGCTGTTGCCAGTAGCGCTGGTTCAGATCGGTCCTGATCACCCGGCCGGTGCCGGAGGAGGCGTGGATCATCCGGCCCTTGCCGGCGTAAATGCCGACGTGAGAAACCGACCCGTCGCCGGCGTGGAAAAACAGCAGATCGCCCGGCAAGACCTGACGTTGGGGGCGTCCGGCTCGAAGTTGCGCGGCCGTGGTGCGCGGCACCCGGACGCCGGCCCGCCCGTAGGCGTACTGCACCAGGCCGCTGCAATCCATGCCGCCGGGCGATTCTCCGCCCAACAAGTACGGCGTCCCGATCAGGCGCTCGGCGGCGTCGAGGATGCGCTGGCGGGCTGCGGCCTGGTCGCCGGTCCCGGTCGGGGGCGTGGCGCAACCGCCCAGCCAGAAGAGCCCGGCCAGGACCGGGAACAGGCAAAGTGCCCGGCGAATGCGGGATGAGAGGTGCATGGCGACAAATTCTCCCTGGTTTGTCTCGACGATCGATGGGATTCACCCTCAAGGATAGAGGATGGCTCAGGCAAAGACAGGCGGTCGAAACCGGTCGCGGGCGACCGCGCCCCTGCGGTTTTTGCGGCGGGCGCTCGCGGGATGGTCTATAGTAAAACCCTAATTTCCGCGAACAGGTGCTCTCATGAAGGCAGCTCACGGCAGGGTCGTGTCCCTCCACTACACCCTCACCGACGACCACGGCATGACGCTGGACTCCAGCCGCGGGCGCGAACCGTTCGCCTATCTGCACGGTTACGGCAATATCATCCGAGGGCTGGAAACCGCGCTGGAAGGGAGCGAAGCCGGGTTTCTCTCGAATATCAAGGTGCCGCCCGGCGACGGCTACGGCGACTACAACCCCGAGGCGGTGTTCGAGGTGCCGCGCGGCCAATTCCCGCCGGACGAGGATATTCGGGTCGGGATGCAGGTTCAGGGCGAGGGCGAGCACGGCGTCCTGAGCTTTACCGTGGTGGAAGTGAACGGCCAGGGCGTGGTTTTGGACGCCAACCATCCGATGGCGGGCAAGAACCTGAACTTCGATGTCGAGGTGCTGGGGGTGCGGGAAGCGACGGAACAGGAGCTTTCCCACGGCCACGTTCACGCCCACGGCCATGACCACTGACGGAACCCGCGCGCCCCCTGGGCCGCGCGCCGGTTTCCCGGTGAGGGTTGCCGTGTAGAATAACGCCGACCATCAAGCGTTCAGTCCGAGGTATTCCACGCCGTCATGCTGTTGCGAGCCCCTCATGTCGCAAATGGAGATGCCCTGCCCTTCGAGCTGAAGGGCAGCCTGTTCACCTTGACCGTCCTGCACCTTTTCCAGTTGGATCGAGCCGCCATCGAGCGACACCTGGCCGAAAAAATCAAGCAAGCCCCCAGCTTTTTCAACAACACGCCGGTGGTGATCGATCTGGAAGGCATGGCGGAGCCCAAGGAGGGCGCGGATCTCAAGGGACTGTACGAACTGTTGCGCGGGCATGGCATGATTCCGGTGGGAATTCGCAACGGCGGCCCGAAATACCAGGCGGCCGCTCGCGTGGCCGGACTGCCGGTGTTACCGGAAAGCCGCTCCACCGGCGCCACCAAGAAGCCCGAGCGGCCCGGACCGGGAATGCCGCGCACCCGCATCGTCAATCATTCGGTGCGCTCGGGCCAAGAAGTCTACGCCCCGGAAGGCGATCTGGTGGTGCTGGGAGCGGTCAGCGCCGGCGCCGATGTGGTGGCCGACGGCAACATCCACGTTTATGGCGCCTTGCGCGGTCGCGCCTTGGCCGGGGTCAAGGGCGATGTGGAAACCTGGATTTTCTGCCAGAGCCTCGAAGCGCAACTGGTGTCGATCGCGGGCCGCTATCGGGTCTACGAGCAGCTCGATTCGTCCGAGCGCGATAAAGCGGCACAAATTCACTTGAAGGAAGAACGGCTGATCATCGAACATTTGACCCGCTGATCCGCCGGATACGGCGAAGCGGGGCAGTCTGTTCGATCATTGTTAACTTAACCGGATGGGGTAGCAGCTTGGCAACCGTCATCGTCGTGACCTCCGGCAAGGGAGGCGTGGGCAAGACCACGACCAGCGCCAGTTTTGCCACCGGCCTAGCCCTGCGCGGCTATCGGACCGTGGTGATCGATTTCGATGTTGGCTTGCGCAACCTCGATCTGATCATGGGATGCGAGCGCCGGGTCGTGTACGACTTCATCAACGTCATCAACAGCGAGGCGAACCTGAACCAGGCGCTGATTCGAGACAAGCGCGTGGAGAATTTATACATCCTGCCCGCCTCGCAAACCCGGGACAAGGAAGCGCTGACCAAGGAAGGGGTAGAAAAAATCCTGAACGAACTCAAGCAAAGTTTCGAGTACGTCGTCTGCGATTCACCGGCCGGCATCGAGCGAGGCGCCCTGATGGCGCTGTATTACGCCGACGAAGCGCTGGTGGTGACCAATCCGGAAGTCTCCTCGGTGCGCGATTCCGACCGGATTCTGGGCATTCTCGCCAGTCGCTCGCGCCGCGCCGAACAGGGCGACACGCCGGTCAAGGAGCATCTGGTGCTGGCCCGCTACGCGCCGGAGCGCGCCAATCGCGGCGACATGCTCACCATGCAGGACGTGCTGGAAATTCTGGGCATCCCCCTGCTGGGCGTCATACCGGAATCCCCGGCCGTCTTGCAATCCTCCAATGCCGGCGTTCCCGTGATTTTGGAAGAGGGCAGCGATGCGGGCGCCGCCTACGGCGATTTGGTCGACCGATTCCTCGGCAAGGATTTGCCCCATCGGTTCATCGAAAGCCAGAAGAAGGGGTTTTTGAAGCGCCTGTTTGGCGGGAGCTGAGCCATGGGCCTGTTCGATTATTTTCGTTCGCCTCCGAGCAAGTCGGCCGCGCTGGCCAAGGAAAGGCTGCAAATCATCGTGGCCCACGAGCGGGGCAGCCGGCGCAGCAGTCCCGACTATCTGCCGGCGCTCAAAAAGGAGTTGCTGGAAGTGGTGCGCAAGTACGTGCCGATCGATCAAAGCCAAGTCAAGGTCCATCTGGATCGCGAGGGCGGCTACGAGATTTTGGAGCTGAACATCACGCTGCCCGACGAGGAACAGCGTTTTGGCCAACCGCGCTAGCGGAACGCCAACGCCGCCGGCCGGCGCCGGCCGCGAGCGCCATGGCCTCTCCGGGCGACGCTGAGCGGCGAACCGCCGCCCCGGACGCCGAAAGTCGAGTCCGGCTCGACAAGTGGCTGTGGGCCGCGCGCTTTTTCAAGACGCGCACCTCGGCGGCCGAAGCGGTCACCGGCGGCAAGGTCCATGTCGGCGGCCAGCGCGCCAAGCCGGCCCACGCGGTTCGGATCGGCCAGATCCTGCGCGTTCAACGCGGTCCGGACGAATACACCGTCGCGGTCAGGGCGCTGAGCGACCGGCGCGGTCCCGCCAAGGAGGCGGTTCTGCTGTACGAGGAAACCCCCGAAAGCCGGTCGCGGCGCGAGCAGCTCGCCGAGCAGCGCCGCTCGCAGCAGCTCGCCTTCCCGCAATCTTCCGCTCGTCCCACCAAGCAGGATCGTCGCCGCATCGTCCGCTTCACGCGCTCGAACGACGGCGGCGAGTGACGCCGGGCCGCTCGGGAACGGTCGCGGCGCGACGCGCATGTGTCTCCGCATCGCGGGTTAGTATGCGGGCTCTAATTTTTTTTGCTAGTTTTCCGAAACAAGAGGATCGAAAACGCCCTCGGCCGATTCGATCGGGGGAAATTTCAAATTCGGGAACCGCGAACCGATCTTGCCGGATTGCCCGGAGGTGCTCCAACCATGAAAGCCAACTTGTCAGAAAATCGACCGACCGACAACATCAAAGACTTCGCGCGCCAGATCTGGCTGGCGGGACTCGGCGCCTTCGCCAAGGCCCAGGAAGAAGGCGGCAAGTTTTTTGAGGTTCTGGTGCAGGAGGGTCAAGCGATGGACGCGCGGATGAAAAAGGTCACCGAGGGCCAAGCCGAGCGAGCGAGGGGCGGGATCGACGCCATGAAGGACCAGGCCCAGGAAATCCGGGAGAAGGCGACCGGCACCTGGAACAAGCTGGAAGACGTTTTCCAGACGCGGGTGGCGCGCGCGCTGCGCCGGTTGGGCGTTCCGGGCCGCGACGACATCCAGCAGCTGTTCGAGCAGGTGGAGTTGCTCGGTCGGAACGTCCAGGCGTTGACCCAGGCGGAGGAGACGGAAGCCAAACCCAAAAAAGCCCGCCCCGTCAAATCCGCCGAACCGGCCGTCATCGCGTAGTTTCCCGATCCGGCTGTCGCGCGGGGACCAGTCCGGTCATGGAGGATCCGGCGGACAGCGGCGGCCGGTCTGCGGCCGACAGCCGGGCAGCGGCCGAGGCGGGCCGCGCGCTCTTTTCGTTGCCGCCACAAAATTGACCGTTCGCCGGCCGCAAGGTAACGTAAGCGTTCACCTCAATCGGACGGACAGGAATGACGGTCAAGAAGCATCCCCCCCCTATTCCCTTCGAAGTCGCCTTGGCGGAATTGGAAGGTCTGGTCGGGCAACTCGAACAGGGCGAACTGACTCTGGAAGAAACGCTGCAACGGTTCGAGCACGGTGTCGGCCTGGTGCGGACCTGCCAGAACGCCCTGCAAGCGGCCGAGCAAAAAGTGGCCCAACTGATCGAGCGCAACGGCGAACTGGCGATTCTGCCGTTCGGCGAGCCGGCGGGTTGACGGTCGTGATCGAGGAAGCGATCCACCGATATCGGGCGCGCGTCGAGCGGGCGCTCGACCAGCGGCTGCCGGCCGCCGACCTCCATCCCGGCGATCTGCATCGGGCCATGCGCTACGCGGTGCTGGGCGGCGGCAAGCGCATCCGGCCGGTGCTGGTTTACGCGGCCGGCACGGCGGTCGGCGCGGCGCTGGAATCCTTGGACGGTCCCGCCTGCGCGGTGGAATTCATCCACGCCTATTCCCTGATCCACGACGATTTGCCGGCGATGGACAACGACGATCTGCGCCACGGCCAGCCCACCTGCCACAAGGCGTTCGGCGAGGCGCTGGCGATCCTGGCCGGCGATGCCTTGCAGGCCCTGGCGTTTCAGGTGCTCGGGCAAGACTCGGCGATGATCGCGGATTCCGCCGTCCGATTGCGGATGCTAGGCCTGCTGGGGCAGGCCGCCGGTTCCCGCGGCATGGTCGGCGGCCAGGCGATCGATCTGGCGGCGGTCGGGCGGGAACTGACCTTGGCCGAACTGGAAAACATGCACATCCACAAGACCGGCGCCCTGATCCGCGCCAGCGTGCTGCTGGGAGCGCTCAGCCGCCCCGAGGTGGAGCCCGCCGCCCTGGAGCGGCTGGATCGCTACGCGAAGTGCGTCGGCTTGGCCTTTCAAATCCGCGACGACATCCTCGACGTGATCGGCGATACCGCCACGCTGGGCAAAACCCAGGGCGCCGACCGGGCGCTCAACAAACCGACCTATCCCGAGGTATTGGGGCTGGACGGCGCCCGCGAGCACGCGCGCGCGCTGTACCGGGAAGCGTTGGCCAGCCTGGAGCCGCTCGGAGCCGAGGCCGAGCCCTTGCGCTGGATCGCCAACTACATCGTCGAACGGGTCCACTGAAGCCGGCAATCGCTCGGTCGCCCGGAATCCCCATGGCAGCCATCACCCACTCCCTCACGATACCGCTAACCGGTACGGACCTTGCCGAGATGACGACCGGAACCGCCTTTCCGCTGCTGGAACAGATCGACACGCCCCTGGACCTGCGCCAGTTGCCGGAGGCGCGCTTGCCGGCCCTGGCTCACGAGCTGCGCGAATTCCTGATCCAAACGGTGGCCAAAACCGGCGGCCATTTCGCCGCCAACCTCGGTACGGTGGAGCTGACCATCGCCCTGCACTACGTCTTCAATACGCCCGAGGACCGGCTGGTCTGGGACGTGGGCCACCAAACCTACCCGCACAAGATTCTGACCGGGCGCCGCGCCCGCATGGAAACCCTGCGCCGCAAGGGCGGCGTCGCCGGTTTCCCCAAGCGGTGCGAGAGCGCTTACGACACCTTCGGCGTCGGCCATTCCAGCACCTCGCTGAGCGCCGCGCTGGGCATGGCCATCGCCGCCGAGCGAACCGGGGCGGATCGCAAGATCGCGGTCGTGATCGGCGACGGCGCCATGACCGCCGGCATGGCGTTCGAGGCGTTCAACCACGCCGGCCACCTGAAAAGCGACTTGCTGGTGGTGCTCAACGACAACGACATGTCGATTTCCCCGAACGTGGGCGCCCTGTCGGCGCACTTGACCCGGCTGTTGTCGGGGCGGTTCTTTTCCAGCGTGCGGGAAGGCGGCAAGCGCGTGTTGAGCCATGTGCCGCCGATGCTGGAAGTCGCCCGTCGCGCCGAGGAGCACGTCAAGGGCATGTTCGCGCCGGGCGGCACGCTGTTCGAGGAACTGGGCTTCACCTATTTCGGGCCGGTGGACGGCCACGATCTCTCGACCCTGGTCCCGACCCTGCGCAACCTGCGGGCGCTGAAAGGTCCGCGCCTGCTGCATGTGGTCACCCGCAAGGGGAAGGGCTACCTGCGGGCCGAGGAGGAGCCGGTCGACTATCACGGCGTCGGCGCGTTCGACCCCGCCTGCGGCCTCAAGCCGGCCAAGGCCGGCGGCGGACCGACCTACACCCAGGTGTTCGGCGAATGGCTGTGCGACATGGCCGAGCGGGACGAACGGCTGATCGGCATCACCCCGGCGATGCGCGAAGGCTCCGGGTTGGTGGAGTTCTCCGAGCGGTTCCCGGACCGCTATTTCGATGTCGCCATCGCCGAGCAGCACGCGGTCACGCTGGCCGCCGGGCTGGCCTGCGACGGGCTCAAGCCGGTGGTGGCGATCTATTCCACCTTCCTGCAACGGGCCTACGATCAACTGATTCACGATGTCGCCCTGCAAAACCTGCCGGTGCTGTTCGCCATCGACCGCGCCGGACTGGTGGGGCCGGACGGACCGACCCACGCCGGCAATTTCGATTACAGTTTTCTGCGCTGCGTTCCCAATCTGGTGGTGATGGCCCCGGCCGACGAGAACGAATGCCGGCAGATGCTGTACACGGGCTTTCAGTTGAGCCAGCCGGCGGCGGTGCGCTATCCGCGCGGCAAGGGTTCCGGGATAACGCCGGAGCGGGAGATGCGGGCTTTGCCGGTGGGCAAGGCGGACATTCGCCGCCGGGGCCGGGAGCTGGCGCTGCTGGCGTTCGGCAGCATGGTCGGCGTCGCCGAGGCGGTGGCGGAACGGCTGGGCGCCACGGTCGTCAACATGCGCTTCGTCAAGCCGCTGGACGAGGCCGCCGTGGTGCAGTTGGCCGCCGAACACCGCTGGCTGGTGACGCTCGAAGAAAACGCGGTGGCCGGCGGCGCCGGCAGCGCGGTGAACGAGTGCCTGGCGGCGCGGGGCATTCGGGTTCCGGTGCGCAACATCGGCCTGCCGGACCGTTTCGTGGATCAGGGCGAGCGCGGCGAACTGCTGGCCGAATGCGGGCTGGACGCCGCCGGCGTGCTCCGGCAACTGGCGGATTGGGGCTTGGCGATCCCGGCGCTATCTGCGGCCGATACCTGAGTGGTATGCTCGGGAATTAAGGGCCGGATCGATCATCCAAAGAGTGGCGCTTGCAGCCACCACATCCGGTTGGAGCGGTGTGAGGTATGAGGTATTGATCTTGAACGAAGGCGCGCGACCGCGCGCCGCTGAGAGGATTGCATGAAGCCATCGACGATGAGTTCCGCGGCCATGTCCACGGTGGTCCACATTCCCGACGTGCAGAACAGCGCCGACACCCGCCGGCTGGCGATCAACAAAGTCGGGATCAAGGACATTCGCCATCCGGTCAAGGTTCGCGACCGCAGCGGCGGCGAACAGCACACCATCGCCATGTTCAACATGTACGTGAACCTGCCCCACAATTTCAAGGGCACGCACATGTCGCGCTTCGTGGAGATCCTGAACGTGCCCGGCCGCGAGATCTCGGTCGATTCCTTCAAGGACATGCTGACGGAGATGACCGGCCGGCTGGAGGCGGAGGCCGGCCACATCGAGATGACCTTCACCTACTTCGTCGATAAGGCCGCGCCGATTTCCGGGGTTCGGAGCCTGATGGATTATGAGGTGACCTTCGTCGGCGAGATTCGCGCCGGCCGGCCGGCCATGGATCTCAAGGTGGTGGTGCCGGTCACCAGCCTGTGCCCCTGCTCGAAGAAGATTTCCAAATACGGCGCCCACAACCAGCGCTCCCACGTCACCGTCAACGTCCGCACGCGGGGTTTCATCTGGATCGAGGACCTCATCGATCTGGTGGAGAAGGAGGCCTCCTGCGAGCTTTACGGCCTGCTCAAGCGCCCCGACGAAAAGTATGTCACCGAGCGCGCCTACGAGAATCCCAAGTTCGTCGAGGACATGGTGCGCGATATCGCCGCCAAGCTGAACCGGGACGAGCGGGTGGCGGCTTACTCGGTCGAATCCGAGAACTTCGAATCCATCCACAACCATTCCGCCTATGCGATGATCGAGCACGATAAGGAAGCGGCGGCGGATTCGGCGCCGGAAGCGCGGATTTAGAGTCTGCGCGAAAACGCCCCTCGCTCTGCGGGAAAGGGGTTCGCGGTCAGGGGTATTCGGTTTCCGCCATCCGCGCCAGCAAAATCGCTTTCGCCGAGCGCCCGGCCCGCGCGCGGTAGAGGGGTTTACAGGCGAACCCCGAGGAACGTAGGGTATCGTCAATCGATCCACGGAACCGAGGAGCTTCGCCGATGAAAGCCATCGTTTGCCACGAGTTGAGCGGTCCCGCCGCGCTGCGGCTGGAGGACGTGCCGGAACCGCGCCCCGGACCGGGCCAGGTGCGGGTGCGGGTGCGGGCCTGCGGGATCAATTTCGCCGATAGCCTGATCGCGCGCGGGCAGTATCAAGTGCAGCCGGAACCGCCGTTCAGTCCGGGTTTCGAGGTGGCGGGCGAGGTGCTGGAAGCGGGCGAAGGGGTGACCGCTTTTCGGGCCGGTGATCGGGTCATCGCGATCACCCCGCATGGCGGCTACGCCGAGCAGGTGGTGGCGAACGTCAACCGCTGCGTGGCGATGCCGGCGGCGATGCCCTTCGAGCAAGGCGCGGCGTTTCCGGTGGTGTTCGGCACCTCGCATATCGCCTTGTGGCACCGGGCGCGGCTGCGAGCCGGCGAGACGCTGGTGGTGCACGGCGCGTCCGGCGGGGTCGGGCTGACGGCGGTGGCCATCGGCAAGCGACTGGGCGCGACGGTGATCGCCACCGCCAGCAGCCCGGAAAAATTGGCGGTCGCTCGCGAGCACGGCGCGGATCATCTGATCGACACCGGCCGCGAGGACATCCGCTCGCGGATCAAGGAGCTGACCGACGGGCGCGGCGCGGACGTGGTCTACGATCCGGTCGGCGGCGAGCTGTTCGCCGCGTCCTTGCGCAGCATCGCCTTCGAGGGGCGAATTCTGGTGATCGGTTTCGCCGGCGGCACCGTGCCGCAAATTCCCGCCAACCATCTGCTGGTCAAGAACGTGGACGTGATCGGCCTCAACTGGCCGGCTTACGCGGAGCGCCATCCGGCCGTGATGACCGAAAGTTTCCGCACGCTGATGGATTGGTATCTGGCCGGGGCCATCCGGCCTTACGTTTCGGCGATTTACCCGCTGGAACGGGCGGTGGATGCCCTGGATCAGGTCGTCGCGCGCAAGTCCAGCGGCAAGGTGGTGATCGCGGTGGGCGGGTGAGAGATGGCGCTTGAATTGACGATCCGCCATCTGGGGCGGATGACGCGGGCCACGGTTCGCGGCGGCGACGCGCAGCTCAAAAAATTGCGCAATGCGTTATCGCTCAAGGAATTCCGCGTCATCGTCGAACGGGAGAACCGCCTGGAATTGCGCCGCCGGGCCTATTTGACGCAGGATGACTGGCCGATGGCGGTCGTGGTGCGCCGTGCCGGCAACGAGTTCGATATCCGCTATTGCCTTTACATTCCCTGGGGCTGGATCGTCGGTTTGGTGCTGTTGGCGCTGGTGGTGTTGCCCTTCGCCGGCATCCCGAACGCGCCGCTGGCGTTCGGGCTGGCCGCAGCGGTGGCGGTCCTGGCGATTTACAAGCAAAAGTTCGATTGCCGGCCGGATGCGCGTTTCTGGCAAGAACGGCCCCGCAAGCGCTGGGGGGAGACCCTGGAGGGGATCGTGCGGGACGCGTTCGCCCGCTCGTAGCCGGATCGCTCAACCGCTCTTGGCGCACGGGGGGCAGAGAGGATCGTCGAACCGGCTCAGCCGCGCCATGTCCAGCACGGCGATGCGTTTGCCTTTCACCGCGATCAACCCGGATTCGCTCAAACCGTGCAAGATCCGCGACAGCGTTTCCGGCGTCAGATTCAACCGCGAGGCGATGACGTGCTTGCTGGCCGGCAGCTCGAATTCGACGGGGCCGCCGACCGGCGTATCCGCCAGTTGCAGCAAAAAACCGATCACCCGCTGGGTGGAGGAGTGCAAGGAGTAGTCCTCCACGTCGTGAATCAGGCCGTGCAGGCGCATGCTCAGCCCCGCCAACATGCGGCGGGCGAAGGCGCTGTCGCGGTCGATGGCCGCGAAGATGCCCTGTTTGGCGATGTACAGCAGGCGGGAGTCTTCCAGGGCCTGGGCGAACACCGGGCAGGGTTTTTCCATGAACATCACCGCCTCGCCGAAGCTTTGTCCCGGCCCGACGATGGACACCACCTTTTCGTTGCCCTGCGGCGAGGAAAACGCCAGCTTGATCAGGCCGTACACGGTGATATAGAAGCCGTCCAGCAGGCTGCCCTTCTGGAACAAAACCCGCCCCTTGTCCAGTCCGATTTCGCGCGTTCCCGCCGCCAGGCCGACGATTTCGCTTTCGCGCAACTGCTGAAATAGCGGCAGGTCGGCGAGTACCCGGCCGATGTCGATTTGCTTGCCCACCTGTTTTGCGATTCCCCCGTCAGTTAGCAATCCGGTATTGCCACACTTTGATTGGTCAAATTATTCGGGAATTTGATGTAAATCAAGGCGCGTTGTCCAGGTTTTACCGTATTTCATCAGCAGTTCAAACGACAACCGAGGCCGCGCCGCGACCCGATGCCTCGCAGGGGAATGCACCATGCCACAGATACGCCAAAAACTAAAACGAGTCACCGTCGCCCTGGCCGCGCTACCGCTGGCTGTCAGCATGGCGCTGGCGCAAGAGAAGCCCGCCGAACCTGTCAAGAAAGAAGTTAACCCGGCCGAAGTGAAATATCAGGCCGGCGGTTCGCCCTTGGCCGGCGAAAAGATGCACCAGAGCGTCGATCCCAAGGCGCCGCCGATGACCGAGGCCGAGTTCGTCAAGGCCCGCCAAATTTATTTCGAGCGCTGCGCCGGCTGTCACGGCGTGCTGCGCAAGGGCGCCACCGGCAAGCCGTTGACGCCCGACATCACGCTCGGCAAGGGCACCGAATATCTCAAGGTGTTCATCGCCTACGGTTCTCCGGCGGGCATGCCGAACTGGCAGACCTCGGGGGAGATGACCGCCGAGCAGGTCGATCTGATGGCGCGCTACGTCCAGCAGGAGCCGCCCACGCCGCCGGAATTCGGCATGAAGGAGATGAAGGCCACCTGGAAGGTGCTGGTGCCGGTGGACAAGCGCCCCACCAAAAAGATGAACAGTTACAATATCGAAAACATCTTCTCCACCACGCTGCGCGACAGCGGCGAAGTGGCGCTGGTGGACGGCGACACCAAACAGATCATCAACATCGTCAAGACCGGCTACGCGGTTCACATCTCGCGGCTGTCGGCCTCCGGGCGCTATCTGTACGTGATCGGCCGCGACGCCAGAATCAATCTGATCGACCTGTGGATGGAGAAGCCGGACAACGTGGCCGAGATCAAGATCGGTCTGGAAGCCCGCTCGGTGGATACCTCCAAGGCCAAGGGCTTCGAGGACAAGTACGCCATCGCCGGTTCCTACTGGCCGCCGCAGTTCGTGCTGATGGACGGCGATACCCTGGAGCCGCGCAAGATCGTTTCCACCCGCGGCATGACCGTGGACACTCAGGAATATCACCCCGAACCGCGCGTCGCGTCCATCGTCGCCACCCACGACAAGCCGGAGTTCGTGGTCAACGTCAAGGAAACCGGCAAGATTTTGCTGGTCGATTACAAAGATATCGACAACCTGAAAATCACCGAGATTCCCTCCGCCCGTTTCCTGCATGACGGCGGCTGGGATTCCAGCAAGCGGTACTTCCTGGTGGCCGCCAACCAGTCCAACAAGGTCGCGGTGGTGGACACCAAGGAAGGCAAGCTGGAGGCGCTGGTCGATGTCGGCAAGATTCCGCATCCGGGTCGCGGCGCCAACTTCGTCCATCTCAAGTTCGGTCCGGTGTGGGCGACCGGCCATCTCGGCGACGAAAGCATCGCGCTGATCGGCACCGATCCCGACAAGCACAAGGATGGGGCCTGGAAGGTGGTGCAGAGCCTGAAAGGGCAGGGGGGCGGTTCGCTGTTCATCAAGACCCATCCCAAATCCACCAATCTGTACGTCGATACCCCGCTCAACCCGGACGCCAAGATCAGCCAGTCGGTGGCGGTGTTCGATCTGAAGAATCTGGACAAGCCTTATCAGGTGTTGCCCATCGCGGAATGGGCCGGCTTGAGCGACGACGGCGCCAAGCGCGTGGTGCAGCCGGAGTTCAACAAGGCCGGCGACGAGGTCTGGTTCTCGGTGTGGAGCGCCAAAGACAAGCAATCGGCGCTGGTGGTGGTGGACGACAAGACTTTGAAGCTGAAGACGGTGATCAAAGACCCCAAGCTCATCACCCCGACCGGCCACTTCAACGTCTACAACACCCAGCACGACATTTACTGATCAGAAAGGGGAACTGCAATGCGTATCAAATATCTCAGCGCGCTGGCTTTGGCTCTACTGATCGCGCCGGCGGCGCAGGCGAGCGAGGAATTGGCGAAGAAGTACAACTGCTCTGGCCTGCCACCAGGTCGGATAAGAAGCTGGTCGGTCCGTCCTATCAGGAGGTGGCGGCCAAGTACAAGGGCCAAGCCGACGCGCCGGCCAAGCTGGCCGCCAAGGTAAAAGCCGGCGGCGTGGGCGTGTGGGGCCAAATCCCGATGCCGCCCAATCCGACCGTTCCCGATGCCGACCTCAACGCGCTGGTCGCCTGGATTCTGGGAATGGCCAAGTAAGGGACTGTACCAGTTCCCCCTCTCCCGCTGGGAGAGGGGTTCGGGGTGAGGGTAGTTCCTTTCCTTTAGAGCGGCGGCCGGCCGAAGGCCGATCCTTAGACTCCTGTCTGCTGCGACGGGTTGGTATCACGACGACAACAACGATGCAGCGCCTATTTGTCATGCGCCCTCGCCGACGATTGATCGAGCGTTCGCCCCTCGGCGCGCGATCGACCGGGGAGGGCATTTTCTTTGCCGGGGTCGGCATGATCGGAACGCTCGCTTTTGGCCTGTTCGGTGGCCTGTGGCTCGGTGTCCCCGTATCGGCCGGGGAACCGCCCGCTCCAGCCCCGGAACGCGGCCGGGAACTCGTCCGCATGGTGCGCCAAGACTGCGGCTCCTGTCATGGCCTGACCCTGCGCGGTGGTCTGGGGCCGGCGCTGTTGCCGGAAGCCTTGCGCGACAAGCCCCCCGCCGGCTTGAAATACACCATCCTGCTGGGCCGGCCCGGTACGGCGATGCCACCCTGGCAACCGTTTCTGACCGAAGCCGAGGCCGATTGGATCGTGGCGCAACTGCTGCGCGGTTTTCCCGAGGAATCCAAATGATGACGCCGAGAATAGTGCTGTTCGGCTGGTGGGTGTTGCTCGCCCTGTTGTCGCCGCCGGCGTGGAGCGGGGAAGCGCCGTTGCGCGGCACGGGCGATTTGGGCGTCATCATCGAGCGCGGCGCCGGGCGTGTCCTCGTCATCAACACCAGCAGCAACACCATCGTCAACCGAGTAGAAGGGCTGGGCGATCTGTCGCACGCCTCGGTAGTGTTCTCGCGCGACCAGCGTTACGCCTACGTGTTCGGGCGCGATGGCAGCTTGAGCAAGGTGGATATTCTGCGAGGGACGCTGGAGAAGCGCATCGTCCAGGGTGGCAACAGCATCGGCGGGGCGATTTCCCAGGACGGGCGCTTGGTCGCGGTCGCTAACTACGAGCCGGGCGGCCTCAAAGTGTTCGCCGCCGACACGCTGGAGCCGGTGGCCGACATTCCCGCCGCGTATGGCGACGGCAAGCTGTCGAAGGTGGTCGGCATCGCCGATCTGCCGGGCGACCGCTTCATTTATTCCCTGTTCGATGCCAACCAAATCTGGATCGCCGATTTGCACGATCCCAAATCGCCCAAGGTCGAGAAATTCGGCAACATCGGCAAAGCGCCCTATGATGGCTTGGTGACGCCGGACGGCCGCTATTACTTGGCCGGTTTGTTCGGCGAGGACGGTATCGCGCTGCTCGATACGTGGCAGACGCAGCAGGGCGCGCAACGCATTCTGGCCAACTACGGCCAAGGCGAGCAGAAGCTCCCCGTCTACAAAATGCCCCATTTGCGCGGCTGGGCCGTCGCCGGCCATCGCGTCTATCTGCCGGCCATCGGTCGCCACGAAGTGCTGGTGGCGGATATGGCGAGTTGGAAGGAAACCGCCCGCATCCCGGTGCGCGGCCAGCCGGTGTTCGTGGTCGCCCGGCCCGACGGCCGGCAAGTCTGGGTCAATTTCGCCTTCCCGGACAACGGCTTCATCCAAGTCATCGACACGCTGACGGGGCAGATCGTCCAGACCCTGGAACCCGGCAAGGCGGTGTTGCATCTGGAATTCACTCCGCGCGGCGAGGCGGTCTGGATTTCGGCGCGCGACGACAACAAGGTGGTGATTTACGACACCGCCAGTTTCGCCAAGCGGGCCGAACTGCCGGCGGAAAGCCCGAGCGGCATTTTCTTCACCTCGCGCGCCCATCGCATCGGATTCTGAGATGAGCGACACCGACCTTGATCTGCTCAACCGCTTTCAGCGCGATTTCCCCCTGACAAGTTATCCCTTTCGGGTCATCGCCGAACGCCTGGGCTGGAGTGAAAACGAGGTACTGGCGGCGCTGCGCCGGCTGAAGGAAGAGGGCAAGGTCAGCCGGGTCGGCGCGGTGTTCGCCACTCGTCGCCTGGGCGTCAGCATGCTGGCGGCATTGGCGGTTCCACCGGCGCGACTGGACGCCGTGGCCCAGTTGGTCAACGACTATCCCGAAGTCAATCACAATTACCAGCGCGAACACGACTTCAATCTCTGGTTCGTGCTGACCGCCGCCACCGCCACGCGCCTGCAAGCGGTGCTAGCGGAAATCGGGAGCGAAGCCGGCTTGCCGGTGCTGGATTTGCCGCTGCTGGAGGAATTCCATATCGACCTCGGCTTCGACTTGCGGAGTGGCGGACGCCAAAGTCCCGCAGCGACAGCCCGGACGGCGGCTGACGGTTCGGCAACCGTCGAACTGGGCGAATCCGACCGGGCGTTGCTCGCGGCCTTGCAACTTGGCTTGCCGCTGGTCGGCCGGCCTTATCGCGCTCTGGCTCAAGCGCTGGGCTGGTCCGAGCAAGAGGTGCTGGAGCGGCTGCGGCATTGGCTCGAACGGGGCGTCATCAAGCGTCTCGGCGTCATCGTCCGGCATCGCGCGCTGGGCTACCGCGCCAACGCGATGGTGGTTTTGGACGTTCCCGATGCCGAGGTCGGCGCGGTCGGGCGGGCGCTGGCGGCGGAATCCGGCATCAATCTCTGCTACCGCCGACCGCGCCGCTTGCCGTTTTGGCCTTACAACCTGTTCTGCATGATGCACGGTCGCCAGCGCGAAGAAGTGTTGGAGCGGATCGAGCGGTTGCGCGTCGAGCGGAACTTGGCGACTTATCCCCACGCCGCGCTGTTCAGCACCCGCTGTTTCAGGCAGCGGGGCGCGTACTACCTGCCTTTGGCGATGCCTTCGCCACCGGCGCCTTTACCGGAAGATATCGGGTCCGCGAGCAGTTTGGAGGTGGCGGCGTGAACGAGTTGAAACGCCGCCTGATCGACGAGTGGCAGGGCGGTTTTCCCTTGTGCGAGCGTCCGTTCGCGGTGGTGGCCGAACGGCTGGAGTCCAGCGAGGACGCCGCGCTGCAAGCTCTGCGGGAATTATTGGCCGATGGCACGCTGACCCGCTTCGGGCCGCTGTACCAGATCGAACGGCTGGGGGGCGCGTTTTCCCTGGCAGCCTTGCGAGCGCCGGAAGCGGAGTTCGAGCGGATTGCCGCCATTGTTAACGCTTTCCCGGAAGTGGCCCACAACTATCGACGCGAACATGCTTTCAACATGTGGTTCGTGCTGGCGACCGAGACGCCCGCCGGCATGGGCGAAACCATCGAACGCATTGCGGCGGCAACCGGCTTGCCGGTGTTCAATTTTCCCAAGGAACGGGAGTATTTCATCGAAGCGCGGTTCGCGGTGGGGGCGCGGCAGATTGAAAGCGGCGTGTCGCCAGCCCAAGCGCCCTCACCCCCAGCCCCTCTCCCGGAAGGCGAGGGGAGCTGTGCGTTCTCGCCGCCAGCCCCTCTCTCGCTGCGGGAGCGGGGAGTTGCCATGCGGGCATTGAAGCCGCTCGTTCTCGCCACCCAGGCCGGTTTGCCGCTGACCCCGCGACCTTATCACGCTATCGCCGCGCAACTGGATACCGACGCGGCGACGGTCATCGCCGGCCTCCAAATCTTGCTGGATGTCGGCGCGATCCGCCGCATCGGGGTGGTCCCGAACCATTACCGCATCGGCTATGCCGCCAACGGCATGACGGTGTGGGATGTGGCGGACGAGGCGGTGGACCAGTTGGGCGAACGGGTCGGGGCGCTGGCGTTCGTGACCCATTGCTATCGCCGTCCACGCCATTTGCCGGACTGGCCCTACAACCTGTTCGCCATGGCGCACGGCGGGAGCCGCGACCAAGTGGTCGCCAAGGCCGGCCGCATCGGCGAAATCTTGGGCGACGCCTGCCGCGCTCGCGACATCCTGTACAGCACCCGGATTCTCAAGAAGACCGGCTTGCGTCTCAGTGGCTGAAGGAGGTTGCTGATGTTCCGCATCACCCAGTTCATACAGGAAATCGCCCGGCCCACGCCGCTGACGCCCAAGCGCAATCCGCCCGGTCCGGTGGTGATCTGGAATCTGGTGCGGCGCTGCAATCTGGCCTGCAAGCACTGCTATTCGATTTCCGCCGATACCGATTTTCCCGGCGAACTGACGACGAATGAGGTGTTCACGGTCATGGACGATCTCAAGGGTTTCCGGGTGCCGGTGCTGATTCTGTCCGGCGGCGAGCCGCTGCTGCGTCGCCGATATTTTCACCGTCGCCCGCCGCGCCAAGGCGATGGGGTTTTATGTCGCGCTCTCCAGCAACGGCACGCTGATCGACTCGGCTAACATCGGCCGCATCGCCGAGGTCGGTTTCGATTACGTCGGCGTCAGCCTGGACGGTATCGCCGAAACCCACGACCGCTTTCGCCGTCAATCGGGCGCGTTCGCCGCAGCGCTGAACGGTATCCGCCTGTGCCGGGAACACGGCATCAAGGTGGGCGTTCGCTACACCATGACCGAGGACAACGCCCACGATCTGCCGCGTTTGCTGAACCTGCTGGAAACCGAGCAAATCGACAAGTTCTATTTTTCCCATCTGAATTACGCCGGGCGCGGCAACCGCAATCGCGAGGACGACGCCCACCATCGAACCACCCGCCAAGCCATGGATTCGCTGTTCGACACCTGCTGGCGGCTGGTGCAAGAGGGCCGACCCAAGGAATTCGTGACCGGCAACAACGACGCCGACGGGGTGTATCTGCTGTTCTGGGTCCGCCAACAGTTCCCGGAACTGGAGGGACACATCCGCGCCAAGCTGGCGCGATGGGGCGGCAATGCGTCCGGGGTGAACGTCGCCAACATCGACAACCTGGGCAACGTCCATCCCGACACCATGTGGTGGCATCACACGCTGGGCAACGTCCGCGAGCGGCCGTTTTCCGCGATTTGGCCGGATACGTCCGATCCGCTGATGGCCGGTTTGAAGTCCGAGCCGCGTTCGGTCAAGGGACGTTGCGGCCAGTGCCAATACTTCGATATTTGCGGTGGCAATACCCGGGTGCGCGCCCAGCAACTCACCGGCGACCCGTGGGCCGAAGACCCCGCCTGCTATCTGGACGACCGGGAAATCGGTGTCGCGGCGGGCGGGGAGCGGCTGACCATAACCCCGTATCAAAGCGCTCGCCGGAGGGTCGCATCATGAGGAATAGCCTGCTGTTTGCCGCCCTGATGGGACTTGGCGTTTCGGCTGGCGCCGCGCCCGACCCCACCCCGTTGTATCAGCAACATTGTGTTGCCTGCCACGGTGCCGACCGTCTGGGCGGGATGGGGCCGGCGCTGCTGCCGCAAAATCTGGAGCGGCTGAAAAAGCCCGAAGCCTTGAGCGTCATCGCGTCCGGGCGACCGGCCACGCAAATGCTCGGTTTCAAGGACCGGCTCAAGCCGGAGGAAATCGAGGCGCTGGCCGATTTCATCTACACCCCGCCAGCGGTCATGCCGCAATGGGGCGAGGCGGAGATTCGCGCCTCGCGGGTCGAGCCGGTCAAACCCGGCAGCCTGCCGGACAAGCCGGTTTTTAGCGCCGACCCGCTCAATCTGTTCGTGGTGGTGGAGGCGGGCGACCACCACGTCACGATTCTCGACGGTGACAAGTTCGAGCCGATTCACCGCTTCCCCAGCCGCTTTGCCCTGCACGGCGGGCCGAAATTCACGCCCGACGGGCGTTACGTGTTTTTTGCCTCCCGCGACGGCTGGATCAGCAAATTCGATATTTACAACCTGAAAACGGTGGCGGAAATCCGCGCCGGCATCAACACCCGCAATATCGCGGTGTCGGGCGACGGGCGGTGGGTGATGGCGGCCAACTATCTGCCGCATACCCTGGTACTGTTGAAGGCGGCGGATTTGAGCCTGGAACGTGTTATTCCGGTGGTGAACGAGGCCGGCAAGAGTTCGCGGGTGTCGGCGGTGTACGACGCCGCGCCGCGCAAGAGCTTCGTGGCCGCGCTCAAGGACATCCCCGAGGTCTGGGAACTGAGCTACGACCCCAAGGCCGAACCGGTCTTCAAGGGCTATGTCCACGACTACAAGATGGGCGAAGCCATCGCCTTGCCGGGAATGTGGACGCCGCGAGTGACCCGGCTCGACGCCATTCTCGACGATTTCTTTTTTAGCCAGGATTACGCCTACGTCCTGGGCGCGGCCCGGCCCGCCGACGGTAGCGATCAATCCCTGCCTGGCGGGCAGGTGGTCAATCTGGACGTTCGGCGCAAGATCGCCGACCTGCCGCTGCCCGGCCTGCCCCATCTCGGCTCCGGCATTTCCTGGTCGTATCAGGATCGTCCGGTCATGGCGACGCCCAACCTCAAGGAAGGCGTGGTCAGTGTCATCGACATGAAGGACTGGAAAGTGATCAAGGAAATCAAGACCGCCGGCCCAGCCTTTTTCATGCGCAGCCACGAAAACACCCCCTACGCCTGGGTGGACGCCATGATGAGCAAGGACAAGGACACCATGCAGTTGCTCGACAAGCGCACCCTCGAAATCGCCAACACGCTGCGCCCGGAACCGGGCAAAACTGCCGCTCACACCGAATTCACCCGCGACGGCAAATACGCGCTGGTCTCGATTTGGGAGGGCGACGGCGCGCTGGTGGTTTACGACGCGGAAACCTTGAAGGAAGTCAAGCGGCTGCCCATGCGCAAACCGGTCGGCAAGTACAACGTTTACAACAAAATTACCCGTTCCGAGGGGACCAGTCACTAATGGTTAAGCCAGCGCCAAAACTCGCCGTGCTGAATCTCGGATTCCGGCCATTTTTCCTGGGCGCGGCCATTTTCGCCGTCGTTTCGATGGCGCTTTGGATGAGTGTTTACGTTTTCCATCTGCCCGTGCCGCTAACGGGTATTTCCGCATTTCAGTGGCACGCCCACGAAATGATTTACGGGTTTGCGATGGCGGTGATCGCCGGATTTCTGTTGACTGCCGTCAAAAATTGGACCGGAGTGCAAACGCTTCACGGATATGGTTTATTGGGTTTGTTCGCATTATGGGTGTTGCCGAGAATCTTATTTTTGTTCGGGACGCCATGGATTTTTGTCGCTGGATGGTTCGATATGCTGTTCGTGCTGTGCCTGATCGGTTCGATTCTTTATCCGATAATACGAAGGTTAAGCAATGGAAACAGCTTGGTATCATCGTCAATCTCGCTTTATTGGCCGCCGCCAATGGCTGTTTCTATTTGGGAGCGACTGGCCTTATTGATCAGGGTGCTTTTATTGGCATACAAGGGGGGCTGTTCCTGATCGTCGGCCTAATCCTTTTTATGGGTAGGCGAGTTATTCCGTTTTTCATCGAAGTCGGCGTCGGTTATCCGGTAAAGCTTTTCAATTCAAACTGGCTGGATGTAGCCATTATTTTGTTTTATATCGCTTTTTTTATCGCGGAAGTCCTGGTACGCAATCCATGGATGGTCGCGCTGACTTCGATGGGTCTGTTCGTTGCTAATTCCGTCCGATTGGCAGGTTGGCACACGAAGGGGATTTGGAAAAAGCCGCTGTTGTGGAGTCTGTTCATCGCTTTCATCTGGATCAATCTGGGCTTTTTGCTGCTGGCGGTCAATGTTTTCCTGAATCTGCCCAATATCGTGGTGATTCACGCTTTCAGTGTTGGCGGTATCGGCGTGGTCATCCTGAGCATGATGGCGCGGGTCACGCTCGGCCACACGGGAAGAAACGTGCAAAACCCTCCGAAAGCGGTTGCCATCGCGCTGATGGTACTCGTTGCCGGAGCTGTCGTCAGAGTGATAGCCCCGTTGGTTGCCGAAAGCCATTATGTCGTTTGGGTAGCCGCTTCCCAAGTTTTATGGATCGCGGCGTTTTCGATCTTTATCGCCACTTGCTTCCCCATGCTGGTCAAGCCGAGAACTGATGGTCAGTTTGGTTGAATTGCCCGCCCTGTGGGTAAAGTGGTTGGCAGTTGAGGTGGTGGCAAATTTTAATCGCGGAGGCAAAATCATGAGCGATATCGAGAACCAATCGCAGAATCCGAATATCTGGTGCCGCTGATCGCCTTGTGCGCGCCAGCGGGCTGGCCATCGCCCTGTGGTTTTTCTACGTGCTGGCGGTGTACGACCTGCTGATGCTGGGGATTCTGGTGCTGAGCGAAAAGCGTTTCAGCTTGGAACAGGCGACCCCCGAGACGGTGGTGCTCGATGGCGGCGTGTTGCATGACGAGCGGATGTAGGGTCGGAAAAATCGCCCGCGCTATCGATGCGCCAGCATCATGCCGTTTCAATTTGAACAAGCTTGAAAAGCGATGGTTTCATTTTGAAACGCCAGATCCTCTCGATCGGTCTTTGAGATGCTCGGCAGCAATTTTTAAACGATCCATTAAAAAAATAATATCGATAAAAATTATGGTCTTAGCGATAGGTGCAGAAATAAGTCGCCCAATGTATTCCACGATATGAAAAATCAAATATTTTTAATGAGGATTTTGCCGGTGAAAGCTTCTGGTACGGTATTGGCAGTATAACTCATGCCGTGATTAGGCATGGACGGTAGGATAGGGGGAGGGATAACAGGGATAAACACGCGGTTGTTTGCCGTAGCGAGCGCCGCGCTCCATGGAGTACGAAAGGAAAGCGTTATCCCTCCAGAATCCTATCGCGGCGCTTCGAGCGACGCGCCGCCTTATGAGGCGCGTTGGCTTGGCAGGGAGCCAGTGGCACATTATCGGTTTTTTCGGTTGCGCCAGAGGAGTTATAAAATAACCGATGGCGCAATCGTCCCCCCAAAGACTTCTTGATGGCGGAACGCGAAAAGCCCGCTGGATCACGGCCGATCCAGCGGGCTTTTTTGCCGGCAAAACCTCCCCCTCCAGCGGGACAGTCTCTGGGGTTGAGGGTTTCTTTTCGACGGCCTCGCTGCCGAGAAGTCGGACGGGAACGCCTCTAAATTGCCGTTATCCCGTCAACCGGGAATACAGCCGCAGCAACTGGCGCGGCAGATCCTCGGGATGGCGGATCAGCACGAAGCCGCCCTTGCCGAACAGATAAGGCAAATAGTCGTCCGCTTCTTGATCGATGGTCACGCAGAACGGATGCAGTCCCGCGCGGCGGGCTTCCAGCAACGCCATCCGCGTATCCTCGATGCCATAGCGCCCTTCGTACTGATCGAGATCGTTCGGTTTGCCGTCGGTCAGCAACAGCAGCAGGCGGCGGGCGGCGACCTGCGATCCCAGAAGGCCGGTGGCGTGGCGCACGGCGGCGCCCATGCGGGTGTAATAGCCGGGTTTGACGGCGTTGATCCGGCCCCGTATCGCCGGGGTGTAGCGCTCGGCGAACGCTTTGATCCGATGCACGCGGACGTGCTGGCGCTTGCGCGAGGAGAAGCCATACAGCGCGAAGCGGTCGCCCGTGACCGCCAGCGCCTCGGAGAACAGGAACAAGCTATCGCGGATCACCTCGATCACCCGGCCCTGGTTGTTGACCCAGGCGTCGGTGGAAAGCGACAGATCGGCCAGCAACAGGCAGGCCAGATCGCGTTCCTGTCGCGCCAGTTGCCGGTACAGGCCGCGCTCGTGGCCATTTCCCGATCCGGCGCAATCGGTGGCGTGGCGCACGCAAGCATCCAGGTCCAGTTCCTCGCCTTCGGGCTGAGCGCGCCGCCAGCCGCGACCGGGGCGCAGGATTTCAAACTGCCGCCGCAAGTGTCGCGCGTCGCGGCGCAAGGCGGACGGCAGCTCGCACGGCCCGGCCCGGCGGGCCAACATCTCTTGCACGCAACAGCGATCCGGCAACAGCGCACCCTTGCGGTAGTCCCACTCCGGCAGCTTGATCCCCGGTCCCAGCGGCAAGTCGTCCTCGCTGGCCGAAGGCAGATCGAGATCGAAGCGGACTCGCGACGCCGTGCTGGCGCCATCGCTCGCGACGCTCAGCACGTCCATGCCGTCCGCCTTGCGCGCCGGGTCCGCATCGGGGTCGTCGTCGGCGGGCCGGTCGACCCGCACGAATTCGGCCCAAGACAGCAGGCTCTCGGCGCGAAACGGCAGCAAAAAGCCGCTCTGGCGTTCCGGCAGGTCTACAAGCTCGGCGCGGCGGCGCTGGCGGTCGCGCTCCACCGGCTTCCCGCTACCGCCGGCCGCCGAGCGTGCCTCGTTCCGTCGGGATGGTTTGACGGAGGCTTGGGCCGGGGGAGGATAGAGCCAGAGCGGGACCGGCTGCGGCGGGCGGCGGGCGGCGGGCAAGTCCGCGCTGCCGCCGGGCTCGCGCAACGCTTGCCGCAACGCCATTTCCTGCGCCGCTTCATCCGGCGGCAGCCGTTCCGGCGGAATCCGCAAAGGCAGCACGGCATCGACCAGGCGATGGTAGCGGAGCCGCAGGCCGGGGTAACGGTGCAGGACGATCACCGTTCCCCGCTGATTGCTCCGCCACCAGGGCGCATCCGGGGCGACTTCATCGTGAGCGGCGGCCAAGGCGATCAGCCAAAGATAGAGATCGCGGTTCAGCTCCCGCCGTGGCAACAGAGCCAGTTTCGCCGGCAATTGCAGGGTTTCCGCGTCCCGGCAAGCCGGCTCGGTTTTCTCGCCCAGACCGGCGATCCGGGCCAGCCAGGGCCGCCGTGCGCCGTGCCGGGTGGCCGCCGCCGAAGCGACCCGCAAGCCGGGATCGCCGCCGAAAGCGCGAAACAGCAGCCCGGCGGTTTTCTCGATCTCGGCGAGGGTGACCGCCGCATCCGGGTAGTGACGTTGCGCCGCACGGGTGATCAGCCGATGCCAGAGCGCGCCGACGTGCTCTTCCATGGTCGGTGACTTTCCCTCACCCCAACCCTCTCCCGGAGGGAGCGGGGGCGATCACGCTCAGCTTGAGCGGTTTGGGTGGAACCGTGGGTTCACTAGGGAGCAAGCCCTGCGAGCCGTCCGCTTGCGATGCCTCCTGGTCGGCGATCCAGTTCAGCAAACCGCCGTCGGGGTTATTCCGTTGCACGGTTTGGCAGGCGTCGATGCATTGCCCGCACTGGGTGCAGGCGAACATCAGCCGCTTGATGTTGCGCGGCTTGAGCCGCATCGGGCAAACGTGGTCGCAAAACGACCGGCAACCGGCGCAATCGCGGGCGCGCTCCCGCTGGTAGCCGACCACCATCGCCTTGCGGTTCGCCATCCAGGCCAGACTTTGAAACATGCCGACCGCGCAGCCATAGCGGCAGAACAGGTGCCGGGCCAAGGTGAACTCGACGAACAGCGCGACCGTGGCGGCGCCGACGAACAGCGCCTGATTGCGGGTCGGGGTCAGGTGAAACAGGTTGGAGTAGACCTCCGCCGGCGGCAACAGGTAGGTCAACAGCGCCACCGCCCACAGGAAGGCGAAGGCCAGCGCGAAGGGAATCGCCAGCAGCCAGTAGCGGGCGTCGCTGGGCGCCGGGGTGCCGTCGGGATGCCAGGGCGGTCCCGGCTGCTTGTCCCAGACGCTCTGTTTGCCGCTGGCCTTGCGCACCAGTTGGTTGATGGTTTCCACCACCGAGAAATGCGGGCACAGCCAGCCGCAGTACAGCCGGCCCCAGCGCCAGGCGATGCCGAGAAACGCCACCGCCAGCAGCAGAATCGGGGCGATCACCCGCAGCAGGATGTTGAGCGCCATCTGGGTGTTGTCGATCCGGCCGGCCAAATAGTCGTCCAGGCCCAGCGTCCACGGTTGGCCGAACACGATCAGATGGCCCTGGGTCAGATCGAAGCGCAGCAAATCGAAAATCGGGGCGAACAGGAACAGGATAAAAAAACCGCCCTGATACAGGACGCGCTTGCGCTGAAACGGGGTCATGGCAGCAGATTTCCGACCAGAGGATAACGAAACGCTTGTCCGGCCAGCGCCCGCGCCAATCCGACGATGCCGAGGACGATCAGCGTGGTGTGAGCGGTGGTGAAGTAGAGGATCACCACCACCCAAGTCCAAGGCGCATCGTAGCCGCCCAAGGCGATGATCGTCAGATTGGCGATCACGAGCAGGATGCCCGCCCACAGGCTGGCGGACAGCGTTTGTCGCAAATGGCCGCGCGCCAGCGGCGGCGCGTTGTCGCGGTGGCGAAAATGCAGCCAGAGCAGCGCCAGAAACGCCAGGCCGGGCAGCAGCAACAGGTTGCACAGGTACAGCGATTCCGCCGCGACGGCGAGCCCCTGACCGGGCGGCGCTTCGGCGTCGGACGCCGGCGGTTCAGGCGAAGCTGGCATTCACCACCTCCAGCAGCGCGGCGGCGGTCGGCTCGTCGTCGGTCAGCGCCTCCACCAGCGCCACCCGGCAGGCGGTGACGCGATCCATGCCGCCGCGGATCAGTTGCGCGGCGTAAACCAGCAGCCGGGTGCTCGGGACCTCGTCCAAATCGTGCTCCTTGAGGGCGCGGAACGCGCCGGCGAGCTTGACCAGTTGACCGGCGGTGGCGGCGTCGCAGCCGGTTTCGCCCATCACGATGGCCCGTTCCCGCTCGGGATTTGGAAAATCGAAGCGCAGCGCGAGGAAGCGTTGACGGGTGGAGGGTTTCAAACTCTTCAGCAGGTTTTGGTAACCGGGATTGTAGGAGACCACCAGCATGAAGCTCGGCGGGGCTTGCAACACTTCCCCGGTGCGCTCGATGGGCAGCGCCCGCCGGTCGTCGGCCAGCGGATGCAGCACCACGGTGGTATCTTTGCGCGCCTCCACCACCTCGTCGAGATAGCAGATGCCGCCCTCGCGCACCGCTCGGGTCAGCGGCCCGTCGCACCAGACCGTCGCGCCGCCGTGCAGCAGATGCCGCCCGACCAGATCGGCGGCGGACAGATCGTCGTGACAGGCGACCGTGTGCAGCGGTAAGCCCAGCCGCGCCGCCATGTGAGCGACGAAGCGCGTCTTGCCGCAGCCGGTGGGACCCTTGATCAACAGCGGCAAGCGGTTGCTCCAGGCCGACTCGAAGATGGCGCACTCATCGCCGGACGGTTCGTAATAGGGCGTTTCCAACGACTTTGGCTTGAGGCACGCTTTCATCGGGTTTTCATGGGGATGAACGGGCGATCAGGAAATTCGACTCCCCTCTCCCGGCGGGAGAGGGGTTGGGGGTGAGGGTCTATTTCCAAGAGGTTAGACCCTCGCCTGACCCGCTCCCGGCGGAAGAGGGAACATCGCTCAAGTCGCCGCCGGCTGGATCTCGCCCACCTCGACGGTGCGCGGTTTATCCTTGGCGAAGAAGCTGTAGAGATAGACCACCAGCCCGGCGAGGAACACCAGCCCGGCCAACTCCCGCAGCCAGTAGAAGATGTGCAACTGATCCTGCACCGCCATGAAGGATTGCGGGTTGGGGATAATGCGCTGCAACCACGCTTGCAGGATGCCGGCGGCGGTCAGGAACAGGGTGATGAACACCATGGAGACCGTCATCAGCCAGAAGGCCCACATCTCCAGCACCTGCGCCCGCTCCGGGTTGACCTCGCGCCCGCGCAGGATCGGCATGGCGTAGGAAATGATGGTGAGCACCACCATCACGTAGGCGCCATAAAACGCCATGTGACCGTGGGCGGCGGTGATCTGGGTGCCGTGGGTGTAGTAGTTGACCGGGGCCAAGGTGTGCAGGAAACCCCACACCCCGGCGCCGAGGAAGGCCATGACACCGGTGCCGAGCGCCCACAAAGTCGCGGCTTTGTTGGGATGCTGGCGGCGGCGGCGGTTGACCATGTTGAAGCAGAACACGGTCAGGGCGAAGAACGGAATCGGCTCCAGCGCGGAGAAAATGCTGCCCCACCACTGCCAGTAGCCGGGGGCGCCGATCCAGTAGTAGTGGTGGCCGGTGCCGATGATGCCGGACACCAGGGTCAGAGTGATGATCACGTACAGCCATTTCTCGATCACCTCGCGGTCCACGCCGGTGATCTTGAGCAGCACGAAGCCGAGGATGGCGCCCAGGATCAGCTCCCACACGCCCTCCACCCACAGATGCACCACCCACCACCAGAAATATTTGTCCTTGACCAGATTGGACGGGTTGTAGAAAGCGAACAGGAACAGCACCGCCAGGCCGACCAGACCCGCCAAGAGAATGGTGCTGATCGCGGTTTTGCGGCCCTTGAGGATGGTCATGCCGATGTTGTACAGAAAGGCCAGCGCCACCACCACGATGCCGAGCTTGGTCGGCAGCGGCTGTTCCAGGAACTCGCGGCCCATGGTTTCCAGGATGCCGTTGCCGGTCATTTGCGCCAGGGTGGCGTAGGGTACGGCCAGATAGCCGACCACGGTCAGCGCGCCGGCCACCAGGAAAACCCAGAACAGCAGGTGCGCCAACAGCGGGCTGTGCAGCTCGGTTTCGGATTCTTCCGGCACCAGATAATAGGCCGCGCCCATGAAGCCGAACAGCAGCCAGACGATCAGCAGGTTGGTGTGGACCATGCGGGCGACGTTGAAGGGAATCGCCGGAAACAGGAAGTCGCCGACCACGTATTGCAGGCCCATGATCAGGCCGAACAGGATTTGTCCGACGAACAGCGCGATGGCCGCGATGAAATAAGGTTTGGCCACCGCCTGGGATTTATATTGCAACAATTGCATGATTGCCTCGTCCTCTGTGGTGAGCTTCGGTTTAGCCTTCGATGTTCGGCGGCCATTTTTCGGTGTTGACTTCCGAGGTCCATTTCAGGAAGGCCACGATATCGTCCAATTGCTGGTCGCTGAAATGGAACTGCGGCATCTGCCGGCGCCCCGGCACCTTGGTCGGTTGCGCCTTGATCCAAATCTTGATGAAATCCGGGCCGCGCCGCTGGTAGACGTTGCCCAGTTCCGGCGCGAAGTAGGCGCCTTCGCCCAGGATGGTGTGGCAACCGATGCAATTGCGGGTCTCCCACAGATGCTTGCCACGCACCACTTCCGGGGTCAGATTCTCGCGGTGATCGCGCTGCGGCAGCTTCCAGGTGGTGTGGAAAGTGAGGGCGAGAAACAGCAGCACCGAAAACAGCGTGCCGCCATAAAAAATGTTTCGCGCCATGGACTTGGTGAGGAATGCGCTCATGAGCACCTCTTTTCGGGGATAATGTGTGTCGCCTTGGCCGGGTTCGTCTCGGCCGATAACGACCGTCATGTTCCTAAAATCTCGATTTTTATTCCTTGATGAAGGTCAAGGAATGCCGGCCTCGCGCTCGGCACAATCGCCCCTAATTGTTTGAATCTGAAGGAGAGACATCATGACCACCATCGCCGAATTCCTCGCCGCCGAGCATCGCGGTTGCGATGAGGTTTTCGCCGCCGCCGAAGATGCGGCCAACGAGGGTGATCTGAGCCGTTGCCGCGCCGATTTTCAGGAGTTTTGCAAGGTGATGGAGCAGCATTTTCGGCGGGAGGAAGAGGTGCTGTTCCCCGCCTTCGAGCAAGCCAGCGGCAACGCCATGGGGCCGACGCGGGTGATGGCGCTGGAGCACCGGCAAATGCGGGAAACCCTGACCGACATGGCAAGCGCTCTGGCCGACGGCGATTTGGAGAATTTTCTGGGGCAGGCGGACGGGTTGCTGATCCTGCTCCAGCAGCACAACATCAAAGAGGAACAGATGCTGTACCCGATGTGCGACCGGTTTCTCGGCGCCGCCGCCGGGTCGGTGATCGAGGCCATGCAATATCGCCCGGCGGGCGGGCCGTCATGAGCGAGGCCGAGATCGTGGTGGACGGGCGGGGCCTGGAGCCGCCGGAACCCATGGAAAAAGTGCTGGCGGCGCTGGACGAACTGGAGCCGGGACAGCGCGTGCGGTTTCTGATCCACCGCCAGCCCTATCCGCTCTACGACATCTTGCGCCGCTACGGCTACCGCTACGAAACTGCGGCGGTCGCGGATGGCGGCTATGAAATACTGATTTCGGGGCCATGATTCCGGCCGGCCTTTCGCTGGAGCAGGCGCCGCCGCTCGATGTTCCGCTGCGGTTCTTCCTGACCGCGCCCTGGTTTCTGGTCTTGGCGGCGGCGCTGTCGCTGTGGCAAGGGCCGGCGATTTTCGCCAGCCGCTGGCTGCCGGCCACGCTGGCGCTGACCCATCTGCTCGTCCTGGGATTCATGGCGCAAGTCATGCTGGGGGCCTTGCTGCAATTGTTGCCGGTGGTGGTGGGGGTGGTCGTGCCCCGTCCGCGACTGACGGCGACGTTGATTCATGTCCCGCTGACGCTGGGCGCGCTGGCTTTGGCCGCCGCTTTTTTGATCGGTGACCCCGCTTGGTTTCAGGCCGCGTGGTGGTTGCTCGGCCTCGGTTTCGGCGTGGCCCTGATCGCTATGCATCTCGCCTTGTGGCGGGCGCCGGTCGCCGGCGGTACGGTGATCGCCCTGCGCTGCGCGTTGGCGGCGTTGCTGGTCGCGGTCGGGCTGGGATTGCTGTTGGGCGGTTTCTTCGGCTGGGGCTGGCGGTTGCCGGTGGTGGCTGCGACCCACCTGCACGTCGCCTGGGGGCTGATCGGGTGGACGGCGCTGCTGGTGGCGGGGGTGGCGTATCAGGTGGTGCCGATGTTCCAGATCACGCCGCCCTATCCGGCGTGGTTCGTTCGCGGCTTCGCGCCGCTGATGGCGGCGCTGCTGGTCGTCTGGTCGGCGTTGGCTTTCGGCGGTCTGGAAGCGGCGGCGACGCTGGCGAGCGCGGCGCTGGCCGGTGGCGTCGCGCTGTTCGCCCTGACGACGCTCCATCTGCTGACGCGACGGCGCCGCAAGATCGGTGATCCCACCTTGATTTATTGGCGAACCGGCATGGCCGGCCTGCTGGCCGGTGCGGCGCTCTGGCTGCTGGGGCTGTGGGCTCCGGCTCTGGGGCGAATGCCGCAGTTCGAGCTGCTGTTGGGTATCTTGCCGATCCTGGGGTTCGCGGTCGCGGTGATCAACGGCATGCTGTACAAGATCGTGCCGTTTCTGGCCTGGTTCCATTTGCAGGCGCAACTGTTCCAGCGGGCGAAAGTCCCCAACATGAAGCAACTGTTGCCCGATGCCGCCGTCCGGCGGCAGTGGTGGGCCTATCTGGCGGCGCTGCTGCTATCGCTGGCCGCCGCCGTTTCTCCCGCCGTCTTCACCTATCCCGCCGCGCTCGTTCTGGGCGTGGCCGGCGCTTGGCTGGGCGTCAATCTGTTGGCGGTTTGGCGGATGTATCGCCGAACCCTTCGAGCGGAGTTATTGATTTTAACAAAATAAAGACATTTTTGGTTTATTTATAATTTTTTGTTGCTCTATTATTGGCCTTTTAATAACTAAATTATTTCCGATTCTAGTTGATAAAATATGACGCTTGAATCATTATAATTTCAGTTTCTCAATCGGTTGACTTCAAGTCGGTCTACTTCCCGGTTACGACTAAGGAGGGATGGCGATGACGACAATAGCGTGCGAAACGCTCTTCAAACAGGCCGTGGATCGATACCAGGCGCAGGTGGCCGAGGGGCGCTTGTCGAAGTGGATGGTCGGCGTGACGGCCGCCGGCCGGCATATCGAGATCAATCTGGATTCGCTGGCGCTGGGACCGTTCGAGAAAGACAAACTGATCAAGTGCGCGCTGGAAACCGAAGGCGCAGAATGTTATGCCTACGCCACCAACATCCGGGTCATGGACGAGGAAACCCACAAGCTCAACGAACGGGTGCTGATCGTGTGCGCGACGGCGGACGATTACATCGGCGGCGACTGGAGCGTGGTGCGGGCGGCGGACGGCGCGATCACCCTCAAGTCGCTCGGGCGATGGTCGGGACAAGATCCCGGCAAGACGCCGGGAACGTGGTTTTTGACCGGTACCATCCTGCTGGAGCCGAACGAACGGGCGCGCTACAGTGCGATGTGGGCGGAACTGCGGGAACGGAGCTTGATTCGCGAAGCGAATCCTTAGAAGAGGAAATCGGAACCCGGCGGGCCGCATCCAGGCGAACCTGCCGGCTTGGGACGGCATCATCAGCCGTTCGCGGGCGCCCGACAGACCCCCCTTGGCGTGCCGCTCCTGAAGCCAGTCCTCGCCACCCCGGCCGCGGGTAAACCGGGGATTGCGGTAAATCCGCCATAGCCCGATGCTTGGCCAGAGGCTTTATGACAACGCCTCTCGGCAGCCGCCAACCCATCCCCTGTGAACCGAAGCCCCGACTCTCGCCGGCTTCCTCGTGAATTCGCCCGTTCATCCGAGCCAATCATGAGGAAAAAAACGATTGCCGGAGCGCTGTAGGTTCGCGTTTGCCAGCTAGACTACTTAGTCAGTTACTCGGATTTCGTCAGCGCAACGCCGAAGTTTGAGAAGAACATCACGGGTTACTGGACTACCAGATCGCTGACCGTCAGTAACAACGCAACCTTCCTTTCCAGTTCCAAGGACTTTTCATGACCGCAAAAACTCTCATGAACCCCGATCCGATGACGCTCGGCCCGTCGGATACGGTGGCCGCCGCCGCCGACCGCATTCTCGAGCATCACCTGCGCCATTTGCCGGTGGTGGACGAGCAGGGCCGCTACCTCGGCACCTTCAGCGTCTATTCGCTGCTGAAATTGACCCTGCCCCAAGCGGTGCTGGACAAACACGGGCTCGACAACGTGTCTTTCGTCACCGAACACGTCAGCGATCTGGCCCGCCGTCTGGGCGGACGCCGCGACGAGCCGGTCAAGAACTGGCTGGACCAGCACGAAATCGCCCATCCCCACACGCCCGCGATGGAAGTGATGCTGCTGATGCTGCACGGGCGCACCACCAGCGTGCCGGTGGTGAACAAAGAGAGCGGCAAGCTGGAGGGCATCGTGTCGTTCTGGGACGTGCTGGAAAAACTGACGGGGGAGAACCGCTGACATGCACGAAACGAGCGCAGCCGCTTCGACCTTTCACATGGTGCTGGCGGCCCTGATCTTCGTGATCACCTACGTGGTGATCATGACCGAGCGGGTCAACCGCGCCATCGTCGCCCTGCTCGCCGCCGGCGTGATGATTTTGTTCGGCGTACTCAACCAGGAAGCCGCGATTCGCGGCGTGGACTTCAACACCATCGGCCTGCTGATCGGGATGATGGTGATCGTCGCCATCACCCGTCAGTCCGGGGTATTCCAATACCTGGCGATCTGGTCGGCCAAGAAGGTCGACGCCAGTCCGTGGGGGATTCTGGCGATGCTGTCGGTGGTCACCGCCGTGGTCTCGGCGTTCCTGGACAACGTGACCACCGTGCTGCTGATCGTGCCGGTCGCGCTGCTGATCACCGAGGAACTCAAGGTCAAAGCCTATCCCTTCCTGTTCTCGATGATTCTGGCCTCCAACATCGGTGGCACCGCGACGCTGATCGGCGATCCGCCCAACATCATGATCGGCTCGGCGGTGAATCTGACTTTCAACGATTTCGTGGTGAATCTGGCGCCGGTGATCGTCGTGGTCTTGATCGCCAATCTGATCCCGATCTATTTCATCTGGGGCCGGCATCTCAAGGCCGCGCCCGAGGATCGCAAGCGGGTGATGGATTTCAACGAGCGCGAGGCCATCACCGATCCGATATTGCTGAAAAAGTGTCTGGCGGTGATCGGCGTGGTGGTGCTGTCGTTCATCTTCGCCCGCTTCCTGGGGCTGGAAGCCGCCACCATCGGCCTGTTCGGCGCCGCCGCGCTGCTGCTGCTGCAATGCTGGCCGCACGACGCCGACGAACAGTCCAAACTGGTGACGCACGCCTTCACCGAGTGCGAATGGATCACCATTTTCTTCTTCGTCGGGCTGTTCATCGTGGTGCATGGCCTGGACAGCACCGGCCTGCTCAAACTGCTGGCGGATAAAGTGCTGGCGTTGACCGGCGGCGAGCTGAACGCCACCGCGATGGTCGTGCTCTGGTCCTCGGCCATTCTGTCGGCGTTCATCGACAACATTCCGTTCGTCGCCACCATGATCCCGCTGATCAAGGCGATGGCCCCAAGCTTTGGCGGCCCGGAAGGCTTGATGCCGTTGTGGTGGGCGCTGTCGCTGGGTGCTTGCCTGGGCGGTAATGGCACTCTGATCGGCGCGAGCGCCAACCTGGTGGTGGCCGGCTTCGCCGAGCGCGCCAATCAGCCGATCCGCTTCGTGCCCTTCCTGCTGACCGCGTTCCCGCTGATGCTGATGTCGGTCGCGATCTGCATGATTTATCTGTACTGGCGGTATCTCTAACTCACTAATGCGGCGGATGGGCACAATCATCGTGCTTGGATATAACGCCATGAAAATAAAGGATAAAAATATCTATGCATGATTCTATCGCTGCACCTGCCGCTATTTTTGGCCTGAATCCGATGTGGTACGCCGCGATTCTGTTCCTGCTCACCTACGTGGTGATCATGACCGAACGGATCAACCGCGCCATCGTCGCCCTGCTGGCCGCCGGTTTAATGATCTTCGGCGGAGTGCTGAATCAGGAAGCCGCGATTCGCGGCGTGGACTTCAACACCATCGGCCTGTTGATCGGGATGATGGTGATCGTCGCCATCACCCGCCAGTCCGGGGTATTCCAATATCTGGCGATCTGGTCGGCCAAGAAGGTGAATGCCAGCCCTTGGGGTATCCTGGCGATGCTGTCGGTGGTCACCGCCGTGGTCTCGGCGCTCCTGGATAACGTCACCACGGTGCTGCTGATCGTGCCGGTCGCGCTGCTGATCACCGAAGAACTCAAGGTCAAAGCTTATCCCTATCTGTTCTCGATGATTGTGTTCTCCAACATCGGCGGTACCGCCACCCTGATCGGCGATCCGCCCAACATCATGATCGGTTCGGCGGTCGGATTGACCTTCAATGATTTCGTGGTGAACCTGGCTCCAGTGGTCGTGGTGGTCATGGTCGCCACGCTGGTTCCCATTTATTTGATCTGGGGCCGAAAGCTGAAAGCGACGGCGGAAGATCGCAAGCGGGTGATGGACTTCAACGAGCGCGAGGCCATCACGGACTCGTCATTGCTAAAAAAGTGTCTGGCGGTCATCGCCGCTGTGATTATAGGATTTGTCTTCGCCCACTCGCTGGGGCTGGAAGCCGCCACGATCGCCCTGTTCGGTGCCGCCGCGTTGCTGCTGCTGCAATGCTGGCCGCACGGTGCCGATGATCAGGCCAAGCTAGTGACGAACGCTTTCACCGAAACCGAGTGGATCACCATCTTTTTCTTCGTCGGGCTTTTTATCGTGGTGCATGGCCTGGACAGCACCGGCTTGCTCAAACTGCTGGCCGACCATTTGCTGGCGCTGACCGGCGGCGAGCTGAAAACTACGACCATGACCATCCTGTGGTCCTCGGCGGTGCTGTCAGCCTTCGTAGATAACATCCCCTTCGTCGCCACCATGATCCCGCTGATCAAGGCCATGGCCCCGACCTTCGGCGGCCCGGAAGGCTTGATGCCGCTTGTGGTGGGCGCTGTCGCTGGGCGCGTGCCTGGGCGGCAACGGCACCCTGATCGGCGCCAGCGCCAATCTGGTAGTGGCCGGTTTCGCCGAACGCGCCAACCAGCCGATCCGCTTCGTGCCCTTCCTGCTGACCGCGTTCCCGCTGATGCTAATGTCGGTCGCGATCTGCACGGTGTATTTGTACTGGCGGTATCTATGAGATCAGCGAACTCAGCCGGATGTTGTTCGAGCGGGCGCCGCTCTTTGATGTGCCGCTCGGGCAGGGAGGATTTCAGCGCCGGATAGTGCGAGAGAGAGGTAGGGGCGAAAGACTTTTCGCCCCGGAAGAAACCGGCGGGCCGCGTCCGGACGCAACCCGCCGGGTTGATATCAGCCTTTCGGCAGCAGCAGCGCGACGTAGGACCGCCGCGAAGATGGCGCTGGTGATGACGCCGCTGATATTGGCGCCCAGCGCGTGCGGCAGGATGATGACGCCCGGCCCCACCGATTTCTGCGCCACTTTAGCCGTCGTCGGCACGCAGCTGACGCCGGCAATGCCGATCACCGGGTTGTACTTCTTGCCCGACCAGTAATACAGCACATAACCGCCGAGAATGCCGCCGATACCGGAAATCAGCAGCGCCAGAATGCCCAACACCAGCAGTTTGAGCACCACCGGATTCAAGATGGTGCCGGCCTCGCACAGCACGCCCAGCAACAAGCCCAGGAAGAAGGTCGCGCCGTACAGCACTGTGTTGGAGAACAGTTCGTAGAAGTTGGGCAAATCGCTTTCGCGGATGACCACGCCCAAGAACAGCGACAGCAGCAGCGGCGAGGCCACCGGGAACAGCAGGCTGAGCAGCACGCAGGCGATCACGGCGAACACCAGCTTCTCGTTGGACGTGATCGTCCGGGTTTTCTCCATCGGCATCGGCAGGGCGCGCAGCCGTTCGGGGATCATCAGCTTGATCAGATACGGATACCCGCCGTAGGTCAGTCCGAGATACAGGTAGGCGACCACCGTGATCGGCACGAACAGCTTCCGCGCCAGCATGCAGCGAGGTGAACAGTACCATCGGGCCATCCGCGCCGCCGATGATCGCCACTGAAGCCGCCTGGCCCGGCGTCAGCCCCATCGCCACCGCGAGTGGAAACACCAGGGCCGTGCCCAACTCCGCGAACAGGGCGATGATCATGCTTTGAAACGGTCGCGCCATCACGAAGCCCACGTCCAGCAGGGTACCGATGCCCATGAACACGAAGCAGGCGATCAAGCCGTTGCTGAACATGAAGGTGTAGATCGGCTGCAACCAGTCGATTTGCAGGATGTTCACCAGCGCGTCGGTATCAGAGCGCCAACGGCGCGACAAATAGGGTGCCGGGTAGTTGGCTGGCACTGCCTGGCCGGCGGCGATACTTCGAACGTCACGCCGCTCGCCGGATCGTAGTTGGAGAAGAACATCACGCCGGCGTTGACGGTGGCCATGCCCAGGCCCATCGGGATCATCAGCAGGGCTTCCAGCACGCCCTTGCGCCCCAGATAGAACAGCAAAATGCCCAGCACGATCAGGAACACGCGGCCGAAAGCGATCTTGGGATCGGTGGAGAACCCCTGCACCAAGCGTGTTGATCCCCTGGAACAGGTCGAGAAAGTTTAGGGATTCCATGGTGGATTGCTCCCGGCGCTCAGCCGATGGTCAGCAACACCTGTCCGGCATCCACCGGGTCGCCCGGTTTGACCGCGATGTTGGTGATCTTGCCGCCACGGCGGGCGATGACGTGGGTGACCATTTTCATGGCTTCCAAAGACAACAGCTTTTCACCCTCGTTGACCACCTGGCCGACGTTGACGTGGATCGACTGCACCACGCCGCCCAGCGGCGCGACTTCGTCGCCCGCGCCGGCTGCGGCCGGAGCTGCGGCCGGAGCTGCGGGGGCGGTCGCGGCGGCAACTGGAGCCGCCGCGACCGGCGGCGAGGCGGTCAAACTCGCTACCGCCGTATCCTGATAGATGTTCTGGGCATCGGTCGTGATGTCCTCGACCGCGACAACGTATTGCTTGCCTTCGACGGTGATGCGGAATTTCTTCTCCATGGGGTTGTTCTCTCGCGAAAGTTGGAAGAAAAAGGGCTTTGCAATTACAAGTTCAATGCGATGCGCGCGGCGCGTGCGAGGTGTGATGGACCGTGCGGGCCTCGGCGGTCCAGCCGAAGCTGCGGCCGGCCATTTCGATGTGGACGATCCGGTGCGCGCCCATCATCGCGGCCACGGCTGCGGTGATGACCGCCAGATGCTCCTGGGGGATGCCGGCGATGACCGGTTGCGCGGCGGCGAGCGCTGGCGCCGGCTTGGCGAGCGCCTTGGTCGCCTCTTGTTTCGCCTGCCGCGACAACGCCCAGACGATGCCGCGAATGACCACCGCGACCAGCATCGAGATCACGATCACGATGCCGTAGATGATGAACATATCGCCGATGGCGTCCCAAGTGGTGTAAGTCTTCATCGGTGAGCTTTCCGTTGGGTTGGATGCGGCGGACGGGTCAGAGGGGGATATCGCCGTGCTTCTTGGCCGGCCGCAATTCGCGCTTGGTCAGCAGCTTGCGCAACGACAAAGCGATGGTGGCGCGGGTGTCGGCCGGCTCGATCACGTCGGTGATGTAGCCACGCGAGGCCGACATGTACGGCGAGGCGAACTTGGTCCGGTATTCCTCCGCCAGTTCCTTGGCCTTGGCCTTGCGGTCCTCGGCGGCCTTCAGTTCGCTGCGATACAGGATGTTGACCGCGCCCTCGGCGCCCATCACCGCGATTTCGGCGGTCGGCCAGGCATAGACCGCGTCGGCGCCCATTTCCTGCGCGCACATCGCCAGATAGGAACCGCCGTAAGCCTTGCGCAGGATGATGGTGATCTTCGGCACCGTGGCGGATGCGTAGGTGTAGAGCATCTTGGCGCCGTGGCGGATGATGCCGCCGCGCTCCTGCTCGATGCCGGGCAGGAAGCCGGGCACGTCCACCAAGGTCACCAGCGGGATGTTGAAGGCGTTGCAGAAGCGGATGAAGCGCGCGCCCTTGTCGGAGGCGTCGATGTCCATCGCGCCGGCCCGGACCAGCGATTGGTTGGCGAGGATGCCGACCACGATGCCCTGAATGCGGGCGAAACAGACCACGATGTTACCGGCCCAACCGGCGTGGATTTCCAGGAACTGGCCGTTGTCCACCAGCCGCTGGATGACGAGCTTCACGTCCATCGGTTCCGAGGAGGTATCGGGAATCAGGGCGTTGATCCCTTCGTCCGGCGACAGGTCGAGATCGGGGTAGGGCCGGTGCGGCGGGTCCTCGGTGTTGTTGGACGGCAGATAGCTCAACAGCGCCTTGGCGATCTGGATCGCGTGGCGGTCGTCATCGGCGACAAAATGGACGTTGCCGCTGACGGTGGCATGCATCTCGGCGCTGCCGACATCGTCCAGGCTGGTGGTGCGGCCGGTCACGGCCTTGATCACCTCCGGGCCGGTGATGAACATGTAGGCGTTCTGCCGGGTCATGATGATGTAATCCATCAAGGCCGGCGAGTAGGATGCGCCGCCGGCGCAGGGGCCGGCGATGATGGCGATCTGCGGCACCACGCCCGACAGCAGCACGTTTTGGTAGAACACCTCGCCGTAGCCGGACAGCGCGTCCACGGCTTCCTGGATGCGGGCGCCGGCGGAATCCTTGAACGCCACCACCGGCATCCCGGTCTTCAGGGCCAACTGCATCGACTGCACGATCTTCTTCGCGTGCATCTTGCCGAGCGTGCCGCCCATCACGGTGAAATCCTGGCTGAACGCAGCCACCGGCCGGCCGTCCACGAAGCCGGTGCCGACGATCACGCCGTCCGACGGCAACTCCTTGTCGGCCAATCCGAAATGCTTGCCGGCGTGCTTGGCGTGGGTGGCGATTTCCTGAAAGGTGTCCGGCTGGAACAGCGCCAGCAACCGCTCGCGGGCGCCCAGCAGACCCTTGGCGTGCCGTTCCTGAAGCTTGTCCTCGCCGCCGCCCGCCAGTACCTTGGCGCGGCGTTCCCGCAGGATCTCAAGTTGTTTCTCGGAGAGCATGATTTACACCTCGTGATGGTGGTATCGGTTGGCAAATTGAAGATCAAGCGCACCCCGCCCGCCCGCGTTCGGGAAACGCGAGAATGATCATTTTTTGGTTGTGTTCGGGAAGGAATGGCCTAGATTCGCGGTGGACCGATGACGGAATCCGCATCGGTCCATCCCGCGCTTATCCACTTCTTGCTGGTCGCTTTCGCATAAGGGTAGCCGAAATCCGACCAAACGCGATAGCCGACAATTTTTATCGGCGAATTACAAAGACAAACCGCGAGCATTTTCCACCGAAATCGGGACGCCCGCTCGCGGTCCTGAATCAGGAATGGGGCGGAGTAACCGCCGATTGGTCCGGTTGCTCCGCCGCGCCGGCCGATTGCGGCGGGGGTGCGGCGGGCTCGTCTTCGGGAGCGAGCCGGATCAGATCGCAGCGGCGGTGGGAGCGCTTCATGGCTTCCTGGCTGAGCGTGCGCCGGGCGCGCTGGCTTTGCGAAGTGGCGCGGGGTCTCATGATCGCAGCGCCTCCGCCGCTTCCCGCAGGGTTTGGCTGTTGATCGCGGCATGGTAGTGGGCGCTGAAGTCCGAGCCGCGCAGCGCCTTCTTGATCATGCTCTCCAGGTTGGGGCGCTTGTCCTCCGGGGCCGTCCCGCCGCCCAATCCGCCGCCGAACTCGACGATGGTGGTGATGCCGTCGTGGAACGCTTTTTCCAGGTTGTCGATCCAGTTGACCGGATGGAACAGTTGGAAGAACAACCGGGTCTTGATCGCGGCGGGATCGGGATCGTGATACGCGCCGGTGCAGTTGGACAAGACGCGGATGTCCGGGGCGCGCATCGTGGCGGCGTCCAGCACCGGGCGGAAATGCAGGGCGGCCGTGATCATATAAAAGGTGTGGAACGCGCCCTCGGTCTTGAGCCGGGTGGGCCGCTTGCGCGGGAAGTGCGTGTGGGCTTCCTCGGTCAGCCGATCGAGGTCCTCGCCCAAGCCGCCGATCACGGTCTGATCGGGCAGGTTGCGGGCGGCGACAACGCAGTAGTGCTTTTCCGCCAGCGGCTGAATATTGTCGAGATGCAGCGGGAACGCCAGCATTTCGCCGGCGCCGTAATCGCCCATGCACTCGCCGCGCTTTTGCACCAGGCGCAGGGCGGTTTCGAAGTCGAGCGCGCCGGCGGCGACCAAGGCGCAGTACTCGCCGAGGCTGTGGCCGCCGGTCAGGACCGGTCGCACCCGGTTGTCCGACAGGTCGCGGAAGATTTCCAGGCAGGCCAGGGAATGGGCGAGCAGGGCGGGCTGGGTGTGGCGGGTGAGTTTCAGGTCTTCTTCCGGCCCTTCCAGGCAGAGCTTGAGAAGGTCGTAGCCGACGATGTCGTTAGCTTGCTCGTAAAGCCGCTTCGCGGCCGGAAAATCCCGGATGAGATCGCTGCCCATCCCGACGTATTGGGAACCTTGCCCGGGGAAAACGAACATGATCTGCTGGTCCTGACTCGACACGGCCTGCGCCCTCTTGGGAGAGTGGTGAAACAAGCGCGCAAAGATACGGGGAAGTGACCGGCAAGGCAAGGGTACGCGAATCGGCGGCGGAGCGGTTCGATCCCTCGCCGCGCGTCAATCCGCCACGGCGCGCACGGTGAACGGCGGTTTCGCCCACCAGATCAGGGCGATCAAGCTGATCATCAGCATCCCGCTGATGCAGAGCACGGCGTCGGTGGAGAGCAGATACGCTTGGGTGGTGAGGGTGCGGTCCAGTTGCGCCAGGGCTTGATCGGGGGTCAGACCGGCCGCTTGCAGTTGGTCGATATAGCGCGTCGCCAGCGGATTGTAGGCGGTGACGTGCTCCACCAGCCGGGCGTGGTGCTCGATGCCCTTGTGATCCCACAGCGAGGTCATGATCGCCGTGCCGAAGCTGGAGCCGAGATTGCGCATGAAGTTCTGCAAGCCGCTGGCGGCGGCGATCTGGTTGGGCGCGAGCCCCGACAGGTTGATCGTGATCAGGGGCAAGAAAAAACAACTGATGCCCACGCCCATGGCCAGCCGGGTCAGCGCCAGCGTCCAGAAATCGACATCCGGCGTGAAGCGCGCGCTCCAGAACGCCACCAGGGCGAACACGCTGAAGCCGAAGGTGGCGACCGCGCGGGCGTCGATGCGATGGATGTTGGCGCCGACCACGGGACCGAGCAGGAGCGCCAGCACGCCGCCAAACGCGACCACCTTGCCGGCCCAGAGCGGGGTGTAGCCCTGGTAGCTTTGCAGCCAGAGCGGCAACACCACCACCGTGCCGAAGAAAGCGACCGCGCCCAGCATCAGGCAGGTCACCCCGATCGCGAAATTGCGTCGCCCGAACAGGCGCAGATCGACCACCGGATGGGCGTCGGTCAGCTCCCAGGCGACGAAGAAAGCCAGCGCGACCCCCGAGAAGCAGGCGAGGCCGACGATGAACGGCGAGCCGAACCAGTCGAGCTCGTTGCCCTTGTCGAGCAGGATTTGCAGCGCGCCGATCCCGAGCACCAGCAGGCCGAGGCCGACGAAATCGACCGGCAGGCGGCGGCGCGGCGTTTCGCGGCCGCGAAACAGCGCGGCGACCAGAACGGCCACGATCGCGCCCACCGGCAGGTTGATCAGGAAAATCCAGTGCCAAGAGAGATTCTCGGTCAACCAGCCGCCGGCCAGCGGTCCGGCGATGGGGCCGAGAATGGTCGTCATCGACCACAGCCCGAGCGCGAGGCCGCGCCGCTGCGGCGGATAAACGCTGGTCAACAGGGTTTGCGACAGCGGAATCATCGAAGCGCCCACCACGCCTTGCAGCACCCGGGAGGCGAGCAGCATCGGAAAGGTGAAGGCGAGTCCGCACAGCGCCGAGGCCAGCGTGAACAGCAGCGTCGAGCTCAAGAACATCCGCACCGCCCCGAACCGCTGCGCCAGCCAGCCGGTCAAGGGCAGCATGATGGCTTCGGCCACCGCGTAGGAGGTGATCGCCCAGGTTCCCTGGGTGAAGCTCACGCCCAAGTCGCCGGCGATGCTCGGCACCGACACGTTGGTGATGGTCAGATCGAGGATGTTCATGAACGAGCCCAAGCCCAGCGCGAAGGTCGCCAGCGCCAACATCCCGCCCCGCATGGTGGGCGATGGCGGGGGGGCCGATGTGGCGGCCGGTTTCACGACTTGGCGCCGCCGCGCCGGTTCGCCTCGATGATCCGCGCGATCAAGGCATCGGCCTCGCCGGCTTGCGCGTCGAACACCGGGGTCGCGTACCGTTCCCGGCCATCCGGTTCGGTCGCCAGCACGGCGCCGTCGCGCTGGTGGGTGTCCACCGTCACCCGCATCGACAGGCCGACCCGCAACGGGTGCTGCGCCAAGGCGCCGGGATCGAGCGCGATCCGCACCGGCACCCGCTGCACGATCTTGATCCAATTGCCGGTCGCGTTCTGCGCGGGCAGCAGGGCGAAAGCGCCGCCGGTGCCCGGCGCGAGTCCGATCACCCGGCCGGCGTATTTCACGTCGTTTCCGTACAGATCGGCGGTGAGTTCGACCGGCTGGCCGATCCGCACGTTTTCGAGTTCGCTTTCCTTGAAGTTGGCGTCCACCCACAGTTGGCCGAGCGGGATGACCGCCATCAGCGCGCTGCCCGGCGCGACGCGAGCGCCGATCTGAACGCTCCGCTTGGCCACGTAACCGCGCACCGGCGCGACGATGGTGGCGCGGGCGAGCGCCAGATAGGCTTCCTTGACTTTCGCGGCGGCGGCGGCCACCCGAGGGTGGGTTTCGACCGAAGTGTTGTCCACCAGTACCTCGGTGCCGGTGCGCTGTTCGCGGGCTTGGCGGATCGCGGCGCGCGCCTGCTCGACGGCCGCGCGAGTGCCGTCGCGTTGCGCGATGGCGGCGTCCAGGGCGGTTCGCGCCGCCTGCAAGATTTCGTCGGAAATGTATTTCTGGCGGAACAGGGCTTCGCGCCGGGCGTATTCCTCCTGGGCGCGGCGCACCTCGGCCTCCATGCGTTCGACCTCGGTGCGGGCGCGATCCATGATCGGCCGCGCGCTGCGCGATCAGGGCTCGCGATTGGCTGTCGTTCGCGTAGAGGCCGCGCACCGAGCGCACCGCGTCGGCCAGATTGGCCTGGGCCAGTTGCAGTTGCACCTCGGCATCGGCGGGGTCGAGCCGCGCCAGCGGTTGCCCCTGCTCGACCAGGTCGGTGTCGTCGGCCGAGACGCTCACGACCGTCCCGGAAACCTGCGGGGTGATCTGGACCACGTTGCCCCCGACATAGGCGTTATCGGTGGTCACGTACCAGCGCCCGTGAACGAACCAATAGCCGCCCGCTCCGGCGGCGACCGCCGAGAACAACAGGGAGAGCAGGAGCAGCGCGCGGCCGCGTTTGCCGTTCGGCGCCGCCGCCGGCGATTCGATGGGGCTTGGGGCGGGTGCGCTCATTTGTTTTTTCTCCGGGAGCGGGAACCGGCCCGCCGCTGGGTTCGTTCCGGGTCGGGTGCTGCCGATCCGCATTCCGGGCGCTCCTCGCCCTCCAAGTGCCCGAGCCAACGGCGCAGCAAGGTTTCCAGCGCGGCGGCGTCGTCCGCCGAGAAGATGGCGAGCGCCGCCTGATATTCGGTCCAAGCCTCTGGGAGCAACCGCTCGATGATCTTCACCCCGCTGGCCGTCAATCGCAGCGCGACGCGGCGGCGGTCGATCTCGTCGTGCGCGCGCTCGATCAATCCCGCCGCGACCAGATCATCGGCGACTCGGGTCATGTGCGTTCGCGATTGCACCACCGCCGCGCTGGCCTCGGACGGCGTGATGGCGCGTTCCGGCGTGCTGTAGATCATCATCAGCACGGCCCACGCGGAGGTGGACAGGTCGTGCGCGGCGAAAAAGCGGTCGAGCCGTTCGTTCAGGGCGCGGAATGCATGGTGGGCGAGCCGCACGAGCACCACCGACTGGCGGGGCATATCGGGATGTTGGGCTCGAACGGTGTCGATGCAACGCTCGTAATGGGAAAATGTCAGAGCCATAATTGATAACCTAACAAATAATAACTTTAGTTATTACAACCGAAGACAAGTTCCATAGCTGTCGGCGAGATGTCGTGTTTTGTTGGCCGGATGGCATCGGCAGGCTTCGCCGGCCGAATTCCCCGCAGAATTTAAGATAAAATTGGCGGCGAATTTCAGTCATCGCGAGGATTCCATGGCCACGGCCACCATCATCGACGGCAAACGTTACGCCGCCCGCTTGCGCGCCGGTATCGCCGCGCATGTCGCCCGACTCCGGGCCGACCACGATCTGATCCCCGGCTTGGCGGTGGTGCTGGTGGGCGAGGACCCGGCCAGTCAGATTTATGTCCGCAACAAGGGTCTCCAGGCGCGCGAGGCCGGCATGAACTCGTTCGAATATCGGTTGCCGGCGACGGCGACTCAAGCCGAGCTGTTGGCCCGTATCGCCGAGTTGAATCAGAGCCCGGCGGTCAACGGCATTCTGGTGCAACTGCCCTTGCCGAAGCAGATCGACCCGGAAGCGGTGATCGAGGCGATCGCGGTCGCGAAGGACGTGGACGGCTTTCACCCCTTTAACGCCGGCTTGCTGGCGGTGGGCGGGGCGGGCATGGTGCCCTGTACGCCGTTGGGCTGTCTGATGCTGCTCAAGGATCACGCGGGGGAGTTGGCCGGCAAACGGGCGGTGGTGCTGGGGCGCTCCAACATCGTCGGCAAGCCGATGGCGGCGCTGTTGCTGCGCGAGCATTGCACCGTGACCGTCGCCCATTCCCGCACCCGCGATTTGGCCGAGGAATGCCGGCGGGCGGACGTTTTGATCGCGGCGGTGGGCAAGCCGCGAATGGTCGAGGGCGACTGGCTCAAGCCGGGCGCGACGGTGATCGATGTCGGCATCAACCGCGTCCCCACGCCGGACGGCAAGGGCCGGCTGGTGGGCGATGTGGATTTCGACTCGGCGATCGAGGTGGCGGGCGCCATCACCCCGGTGCCGGGCGGGGTGGGGCCGATGACGATAGCCTGTTTGCTGCTGAACACCTTGACCGCCGCCTGTCGGCAGCGCGGTCTTGCGGTGCCCGAGGTGCGGCCGGTGGCGGAATAAAGCTCGCCCGCGATCCCTCTCCCCGCCTGGAGGAGAGGGGAATCAACCCCTCAATCGACCCGCTGCCATTTCTGGGCGCGCTTGACGAACAGCCACGAGCCGGTCACTTCCAGGATTTTGCCGCCATCGTTCAACGTGGCTTTGCCGGTGTAAGTGCCGCCGTCGGCCGGATTGAAAATCTTGCCGTCCGTCCACTCGCGGCCCTCTTTCTTCAAATCCCATAGAATTTTCATGCCGACCAAGGGTTTGTCCTTCAAGTCACCCTCGCATTTGCTACAGGTTTTTTCCGAGGCGCCTTCCAGCAGTTCCACGATCTTGCCGGTCAGCACGCCGCCGCTTTCGGTGATCTGGACGACGCTCTTGGGTTTGCCGGTTTTGTCGTCGATGGTTTTCCATTTCCCGACCGGCGAATTGGGGTCGGCGCCCTGCGCCGTGGCCAGCAACAGCAAGCCGCACAGGCTGCCGAGGCCGGCGCCGAAGTGGAGCGATTTCATTGGAGTTCTCCTTAGCCTTGGTGTTCGTTGCGGTCGAAGAGTGATCGGGTAAGTGTAGGACCAAGTCGATGCGCTTGCTGGAACGTATCGGCCGTGGCCGCGCCTTCGAGCCGAAGGCGTTTTTCCTCTTTCAACGGTGCGGGTATGGACAGATAAGGCGTTGGGTTGTCTAACGTTTTATCTGTGGCCGGGCTATGCTTGTCCGTGTCCGCCACCGGAATGCGCCATGCCCATCGAATTGAAGTTGCTGCTGCTGATCCTGATCGCCAACGGCGTTCCGCTGGTGGCCGCGTCGCTCTGCGGCGATTGGGGCGCCCGCCCGCTGGACGGCGGCCGGACGCTGGCCGACGGTTATCGCTTGCTGGGAAACTCGAAAACTTGGCGGGGGGCGGTGCTGGCGCCGCTGGCGACCGGCTTGGCCGCCCCGCCGCTGCTGTTGCCGATGGGCGTCGGCATCCTGGTGGGCGTCGGCGCCATGCTCGGCGATCTGCTGTCGAGCTTCCTCAAGAGGCGGTTCGGGATGGCCTCCAGCAGCAGATCCCTGGGCTTGGATCAAATCCCCGAGGCGCTGCTGCCGTTGCTGCTGGTGGCGGCCAGCCTGGAATTGAGTTGGACCGCCATCGGGTTGACGGTGGCGGGCTTCGTCGTGGCGGAACTCGCGCTGTCGCCGGTATTCTTTTGGCTCGGCATCCGCAAGCAGCCCTACTGAGCGGGCCGCATCCGCAGATGGTGCAGGGCGATTTCCGGCGGGCAGTTATAGCGCACTCCGACCACCGAGGCCCCGGACCCGGCCGAGGTGTAGCCTTGCATGGCATGGTGGCGCCAGGCGCCCCGACAGAAACGCCTCGGGCAGTCGGCGTTGGTCATCAGCGGAATGCCGCCCGGCAAGCAAATTTGCCCGCCGTGAGTGTGGCCGCTCAACATCAGATCGAAATCGGCGTGGGCCGCGTGCCGGTAGGTTTCCGGCGAGTGCGACAGCAGGATGGAAACCTCCTCGGGCGAAATCGTGGCGGTGGCTTTGTCGAAGTTGTCCACCTGATAGTAGTGCGGGTCATCGATGCCGGCCAAGTGGATGCGCGCGCCCTCGCGCTCCAGGGCGACCGCCTCGTTGAGCAGCAAGGTGATCCCGAGCGCTTCGATTCCCGGCACCATGCGAATCGAGTCGTGGTTGCCCAGGATGGCGTAAACCGGACCGCGCAGATGGGGCCGCACTTCGGCCAAGGCCGCGATGGCGGCGTCGCAGTCGCCGTAAGTCTTGGCCCGAAAGTCGCCGGTCAGCACGCAGACATCGTAATCCACCTGCTGCAACCGCTCGATCAGCGCCGCCGGATAGGCGGGATCCATGTCCAGGTGCAGGTCGCTGAGATGCAGCAGGGTAAAGCCGTCGAACGTGTCGGGCAGCTTCGGGATGATCACTTCGTTGTGGCGAATCTCGATGGCGGCGGCGTTGCGCAAACCCCGGCCATAAAGGCCCAAACCGCGCAACGTCAGCCGGATGAGCGCGTGGATCGAATACCAGTTCTCGATGTGGAAAACGGTCCGGCCCCGCCCGAAGATTTGGGTGGCGTGGTCGGCTTCGATGCCGAGCCGTTGCCGCAAGTGGACTCGCCCGATCCGTTTTTCCAGCCGCTTGAGTTCCACGGTTTCCCGGTCCACGACGACTCCGATGGGTGGACGCAAGCCGGTCGGTTTGGACCCGGCAGGGTCATTTTGGATCGAAGAATTGTTCAAGCCGGTTCTCCTGACAGCCCTAATGGGTCTGGAACGGTCCACTTGTCACGATTCGATGAATCGATGACAGCCATGCACCGGACTTCGATTCAAAATTCTTGCCATCCAGGCCGGCTTGCGTGTTGTGAGAGTTGCTTCGGTTGTGAGAGTTGCTCCGGCGGCCATCGCCGAAAGCGATTTCGCGACCGGCGGGTGTGGGGCCTCGGGGTTAGAGGCGTTGCCGTAAAATCTCTGTGATTTCCGTATCGCTCAACACCAGAGGGTTGGTTTTCATGCTGCCGCCGCGCGAGTGGGCGACCACATGGGCGAAATCGCTTTCCCGAATCCCGTAAGCGCGGAGCCGGGGCAGGGTCAGCCGCTCGGTCCATTCGTCCAGCAGCGCCAGCAGGGCGGCGTGCGATTCCTCGGGAGCGGGAAAATGGCGCCCGTGCAGGATGTCGCCGGCCCGGGCGTACTTGTGACACGAGGGGTGATCGGGCTCCCGCTCGGTCAATGCCGCCAAGTTGGCGCGGGTGGCGGCGCCGACCAGCGTGCCGCAGACCACGCCGTGCGGGATCGGGAAGAATGCGCCCAGCGGCGAGGCGAGGCCATGCACCGACCCTAGACCGGTCTGCGCCAGACAGACCCCCGACAGCAACGCGGCGTAGGCCAAGCGCGAGCGACCGGCGGCGGCGTGATCGCCACCCTCGTACCAGGCGAACAACCCGTCCCGCACCGCTTTCAAGCCGCTTTCCGCCAGCGCGTCGGTGAAGGGGTTGGCTTTGATGGAGACGTAAGACTCCAATAGCTGCGTCAAGGCGTCCATCGCGTTGGCGGCGATTTGCGGTTGGGGACAGGTCGCCAGCAGATCGGGGTCGAGCAGGGCGTATTCCGGCACCAGCAAATCGTGCCGGAAAGATTTTTTGAAGCCTTGGTGGCCGCGCGAACTCAGCACGGCGTTCTTGGTGGCTTCGCTGCCGGTGCCGGCGGTGGTGGGCACGGCGATGAACGGCGTGGCCGGGCCGTGATAGGGTTTTTCCGGCCCGACACCTTCCAGGTAATCCATGACCGAATCGCCGCCGGGCAGCAGACCGGCAATCGCCTTGGCGGCGTCCAGCACGCTGCCGCCGCCGATGCCGGCGACGACCTTGATTCCCGCTCCGCGAAATCGCCGGACCGCTTCATCCACCAATTGCGGCGAGGGTTCATCCTCGACCCGCGTTTGTTCCCAACCGATGCCGGCTTTCTCCAGCGCGGCGAGCAATGCCGGCCAGCGGGATGAATCCACGAATGAGCGTTGGCCGGTGACGAGCAATGCGCGGTTGCCGTATTGGGCGATCAAGCTCGGCAGCTTGCCGATGAAGCCAGCGCCAAATTCGATGCGCGGCAGGCGGGCGATGGAAAAGGCTGGAATCATGACGACGTTCCGCTGGCGGTGGATGTGATGCTGCCCTCGCCCCCTGGGAGAGGGGTCGAGGGTGAGGGTAGCTCGCGGACGGTTTCGCCCTCACCCCGACCCTCTCCCGGCGGGAGAGGGAGTTTAGAACCCGTACAGCGTCTTGTATTCCGCATCGCGGCCGGCGATGAGCTGGGCGAGATTCAGCACCACCTTGCACTGTTTCCAGGTGGCGTCGTCCTGCATCTTGCCGTCGATCATCACCGCGCCGCTGCCGTCGGGCATGGCTTCGACCACGCGCTTGGCCCAGGCCACTTCCTCCGGTTTCGGGCTGAACACGCGCTTGGCGATGGCGATCTGGTTGGGGTGCAGGGTCCAGGTGCCGACGCAGCCCATCAGGTAGGCGTTGCGGAACTGATCCTCGCAGGCCACCAGGTCGGCGATGTCGCCGAACGGCCCGTAGAACGCCAGCGCGCCGACGCTGGTGCAAGCGTCCACCATCTTGCCGATGGTGTAGTGCCACAGATCCTGTTGGGCGGTGGGGCGCGGTGCGTCGGGATTCTTGGGATCGGGATCGGTGCGCACCACGTAATCGGGATGGCCGCCGCCGACCCGGGTGGTCTTCATCCGCCGGGAAGCCGCCAAGTCGGCGGGACCGAGGCTCATGCCCTGCATCCGGGGACTGGCGTTGGCGATGTCATCGACGTTGGCCACGCCGAGCGCGGTTTCCAGGATGGCGTGGAGCATCAGCGGCTTTTTCACGCCATACTTGGCTTCCAGTTGCGCCAGCAGTTGATCGGCGAAGTAAATGTCCCACGGCCCCTGCACCTTGGGTAGCATGATCACGTCCAGCTTGTCGCCGATCTCGCCGACCAGCCGGATCAAATCGTCCAGGAACCAAGGGCTGTCGAGGCTGTTGACCCGCGTCCAGAACTGAGTGTCGCCGAAATCCACGGCCTTGCCGATCTGCACCAGCCCTTCGCGGGCGGCTTCCTTGCGGTCGATGGGCACGGCGTCTTCCAGATTGCCCAACATGATGTCCACGGTCTTGGCGATGTCCGGCACCTTGACCGCCATCTTGGGGTTGCTGGGATCGAAAAAATGGATCATCCGCGAGGGCAATACCGGAATCTCGCGGAGCGGTTCGGGGGCGCCGACGACCTTGGGTTTGAAGAAATCGCGGGGACTGCGCAACATGGTTTTTCTCCTTAAATTAGAACCGGATTGGGGAGGTTGCCGGCAAGCTCGCTGCGGCTGATCTCGCCGGTGTTTTTGTGGAACGTGATGTTCCCGTTTTTATCGCAAATCCAGAATTCCTTGGCCCCCCTGGCGAAATACAGTTCCATTTTTTCGTCCATTTCCATGACCGTTTTCGAAGGCGGCAGGATTTCGACGCAAAGTTCCGGCGCTTCCCGAAATGGGTTGTCGCCGCGATTTCTACCGATGAAGTCGTCCGAGGCCCAAGCGACATCGGCCACCTTGATGCCTTCCCGGGTTTGTATCGAGCATTCGGTGATGATCGCGCCCGCATCCAGCAGCCGGCTCAGCAAAGCCACAATTTTGGCCTGATACATCCCGCGTTCGTTGGTCGCCGGACTCATGACGATATGGCCCCACTTGTCGGTTTGTATCTTGAAGGGAAGCTCTCTGAGAACCGGATTCACGCAGATTTCAGCCCAGTCCATCGGTTTTCCCCTGTGGCGTTGTTCGGGTTTCGGCTCGGTCCCTTCAGCCTTCGTATTTTTTGATCAGCATTTGCACCGCGACGGTGGGCGGGATGCGCCCATTCACCACCGCCTCTTCGATGTCGGCGCGGATGCTGCCGACGCCGGCATGATTGAAGAAACTGGCGCGCAAGTGCTCCTCGACCATCGAGTATACCCAATCCAGGGTTTGGCGTTGCCGCCGCTTCTCGAACGCGCCGCTGGCGGTGATCTGCTGGCGAAAATCGCTGATCACTTTCCAGATGGCGTCGATGCCCTCGCCGTTGAGGGATGAACAGGTGTAGGCCTTGGTGCGCCAGCCCTCGGTGGCCGGGGCGAGGTAGTGCAGCGCCCGGTTGTAGTCGGCGCGGGCGGAGTTGGCGCGGATCTTGTTGTCGCCGTCGGCCTTGTTGACCAGCAGGGCGTCGGCCAGCTCCATGATGCCCTTCTTGATGCCCTGCAACTCGTCGCCGGCCCCGGCGATCATCAGCAGCAGGAAGAAATCGACCATGGAGCGCACCGTGGTTTCGCTCTGGCCCACGCCGACGGTTTCCACCAGGATCACGTCGAAGCCGGCGGCCTCGCAGACCAGGATGGTTTCGCGGCTCTTGCGGGTCACGCCGCCCAGAGTGCCGCTGGACGGGGAAGGGCGGATGAAGGCGCGCAGGTCGCGCGACAGCAGCTCCATGCGGGTTTTGTCGCCGAGGATGCTGCCGCGGGTGACGGTGCTGCTGGGGTCCACCGCCAGCACCGCGACCTTGTGGCCCTGCTCGCACAGGTGTAGGCCGAGCGCTTCGATAAAGGTGCTTTTTCCGGCACCGGGTACGCCGGTGATACCGATTCGGATCGAGTTGCCGGTGTGGGGAATCAGTTGCCGCAGCACTTCCTGGCCCATGTCGAAGTGGGCTTGGGAGTTGCTTTCCACCAGGGTGATGGCCTGTCCCAAGGCGTTGCGGTCGCCGGCCAGCACGCCGGCCACGTATTCGTCTACCGTCAGCCGGCGGCGGCGCGGGGTGTGCTTGCGCGGCACCGCCACGCTGGCTTGACCGGGAATGCCGTCATGGCCGCCTTCGACGCCGGACATGACCGACGTGGTGAATTCCTTGCCGGCGTTTTCGGGAACCCAGTCGGGTTTGTGGTGTTTTCGGCTCATGGTTTTTTTAATGCTAAGGGTTTGAGTTGATCTGACGGCATCGATCACTGTGACCGCGCGAGTGGCTAATCAGGCCAATAATCGCTATTCAACACCTGTTCCGGTCTGAGCAAACAGGCGGACGGAAAGATATTTTTGTCGCGATCCAGTTCGCCGGCCGCGATCAAGACCGCATCGCCGTAGGCATTTTCGAAAGCATTTTCGAGATTGGCGTTTAGGCTGGGATTTTCGTCCAACAAGCGTTGTATGCGGCGCCGTTGCTCTTCGATGGTGTATCGCCAACTATTACTGCGCCGCTCCGGTTGAAATTGCCACTTGAGCAGATGAGCGAGCAATACGGCTAATCGATTGACCAGTTGATGCCGTTCGCTTCGGCCCATGCTTTCCAGTTCCTCCGCGATATTGTCCACGTCTACCTCCGCGAATCGTCTTTGTCGTAGCAGCGCCGCTGTTTCCAGCGCCCAAGCGTGAAAATCCGTTTCATAATTGATGGCGGTATCTTTCATAGGTAATTTGGTATCCTCTGCAATCGCTTCCCCCGCTCTGTGCCTCATAGTGCGCAATGACCTTTTGACGCCGCTTTTCGTCCCAGCCAGGAGGAAACTTGCTTTGCTTCATTTTCGGTAGCTTGTTTTACTGTTTTTGTTGGCGATGGGACTTTGGGGTTGAGTGGTTCAATTTTGGCGGGTTACGCTGCGCTAACCTGCCCTACGTGCTATCAGACAAGTTTCAAGAAAAGAATCGCTCATAATCATCGTGGCCGCCAATCCAGAACCATGTAACGGTATCGCCCTCAAATATACCAAGAGCGCGATAAGCCGACGTGATTCTTACTGACCAGATGTTTTCCTCCCGATTGATACACTTGAAATGCAAAGAAGGATGGAAAGGATTTTCTGACCATAGCCGGTAAGCTTTACGTGCGCTACTCTTGATGTCTGGTTCCAAATTTTTGTATGCGTCCCAAAAGGATGGAAGGCTCTGGGATTTCATAGCTCGCTGTAATCCATAGGGCGAGCTTTACCTTCAGCAACCTGCTTTTTTGCCAGCTGAGCCATTGCAGCAAGCTTGGGTTTAGTTTTATTAAGAAGCTCATCCCAGCGGAGTTCATCCTGTATTTCCATTAGATAATTCTGAAGGTGTTCCACTATTTGATTTTGCGTTGGTTCAGGGAGCGATTCCATCATTTTCACGACTGTTGCGATAGCTTCGGATGACATTTTAACCACCCTGCATTTGAAGGTTGATCAGTCACTTATTGGCAGTAGACAGATTATGATGCGAGTCCGTAACCCGCCGATTGTGGAGTCATTCAATTATGGCGGGTTACGCTGTGCTAACCCGGTCTAGGTGCTACTTGCTTTACACGTTGCTTGTCGGCGGTTTGTTTTCTGATTTTTGCTCCCGCACTCGAGTTGGCGAGTGAAAGACAAACTTTCCTTAACTGGTTGACTGTTTTTAAGCGACTGGTAATCGCTTTTTTACTCATATCAATCTTCATCGATTAATCCTGTTAAATACTTAATATCATCTTCATCCTGACCGCTTTTTCTCAATAATTTCAGTTCAATCAAGCCTTTCGGAGATACAACTTTTAATGCTCCTCCTTCCCATTCAACAGTTATTCGGCTGTCCCATGATAGTCTGGTTTCGGGAGTGACAATCAATAAATCCAGCGATAGATGTTCTCCGAGTTCATCATCAAATTTTGTCATTCGATGAATCTGAATAGCGCCTCCTTTGAATTTCATCGGCATAGCATGAACAGTAAATCCAAGTGCTTCCGCGATTTTCTTGATTTCGTCAAGAAAGTCAGGATGCGCCATAATATCAATATTAAGCGTAGCCCTTGGTTTCGCGTATACAGCTAGCGCTAAGCCACCGCATAGCGCATAATCTATCTCATTTTCGTTAAATGCTTTGATTATGTTAGCTAATTCAACTAGCAAATCCATACCATGCTGCTTGACTAGGTTGGCTATTTATCGATAGTCCAATAGGGCGGGCCAGGACACAAGTCCGTAACCCGCCGATTGTGGAGCCGCTCAATTCCGGCGCGTTACGCTGCGCTAACCCGCCCTACGTGCTACACACTAGTGAAATATATAATAACTATTATGATGGCGATTACTGTGCCAGCTAAGCCCAACAGCCAAAGGATTTTAATTAGTGCTGGATTCGTTATTTTTTTGCTCCCACCCGCGAACGCTATGAAAACTGGATACCGAACTAACTTCTCTGCGCCATCTCGGAAAAACAACCAAAACGAAGCGAATACAATAAGAAGAAATAACGTGACAAACCATACGAGCACATAAGGATTCCCATCTTGTGGCCTTAAATAGTGCTCAATGGAGGGAATTCCACCAATGGTACAACCAATGCCCATGACAACCCAGGGAATATTTATCCAAACCAAGTAACCGTGAAAGAGTTTTTCATACCCCTCTTTAAGCTCTGGGTTTTCATTAATATGCCTTTGTGCTTTTTTCCAAGATATGATCCCATTAATACCTGTTACTATGATGGGAATCAACCAGAAGTATTTCAATAGAATAGATAGGTTCATTAATATAATCCAGATAATGCTTGAGTTCAGTGGGCCTCAGAATCTGAAGGGAAAGTACCAACGCTTTGGCTGGCTCCCCAATGGCGACTATCCGTAAATTTCAAGAGTTAACCCCTTCGGTCGGGGTTTCTATTACCGTCGATTTATATAATAAGAGATGATGAGTCACTAGAGCAGCAAAAAAATTAATTCCAAAGCTCAATATCTCTGGTCTTCCTGAAACATAGAATATGTGCTTTTCCGGGATTGAAAAATCGAATGCGATCCCCGTAAAAGTAGAGGTAACATTAGCATGAATGACGAAACCGACACCTAAGACCACGTAGTAGGACAACGGGTTACTAATGAGAAACGGTATCTGGAGTGCCCAAATCACTATACAAGGCATTTTAGCCGATGGCTTTCTGCTCCATAGTGCAGTACCATAGTAAATTGAAATACCTGCATACATGATGAATAACGCATAGAGAATTAAACTTATTGTATTTCGTGTTTCTGGGATATTGTACACCTCCATAATACAACCAAGGATAAGGAAAGCTGCACCGATAATTTGTATTACCGAAATGGTTTTTAAGGTTGCGAGATGCACGTTATAAGCCCTTCTTAAGCAGTTAGACAGGGTGGGCAATTCCCACCCTGCTGTTCTTCACAGTACTCTTACCGCGAGGCGTTCGTTCAACTCCACCAGCACCTTCTGCGCGGCGACCGGCACCACCGTGCTGGAGCCGAAAAAACGGCTAGACTATTGCCGAATCACGGGATCGAAAAACCGCTAGTTGCTGTTTGGCCGCTTCCAGTAACTCCTTGTCTTCGGCATCCCAAATAGCTTCTACCTGTGGCCCTTTGGCAAAAGTGGCAAGATTGCTGACCAGTTGACCTAAACGAACTTCAGGAAACTGTTCGCTCAGCTCACTCAACGCCTCAAGCAATTCCAAGCGGGTATTACTCATCATGGCAATCGCTCCTCTACCGTTGGTAGATGTCCGCAAGGGAAAGGTAAATTCCCAATTACTTCAACTGAAACCAGAATTCCCGGTTTTAGTTTTGCCATGCGACTGGCCCGTGTAACCCCATCGAAGATGATCAATGCCTCATCAGAGCCACGATAAACCAGAATGGGTGGAATCCCTCGGGTTGAAGAGCCATATTGAGCAATCAGCCGTTGTAGCTTAACCGGATCGGCGCCATTTGGCCGGGTTACTGGTAGATGCAATAAGCTGGGATCAACATCGAGAAACTCCGGCCGATTCATAAACTGATTTATCCGATATATGGCCCTCTCCAAAATACAGGGAGAGGGCCACCCCTCACCTCACCCTCACGCCGCCAAGCGCTCGTTCAACTCCACCAGCACCTTCTGCGCGGCGACGGGAATCACCGTGCCGGGGCCGAAGATGGCGGCGGCGCCGTTGGCCTTGAGGTACTCGTAGTCCTGGGCGGGAATGACGCCGCCGATGACCACCATGATGTCCTCGCGACCCAGCTTCTTCAGTTCCGCGATCAGTTGCGGCAGCAGGGTCTTGTGGCCGGCGGCCAGCGAACTCATGCCGACCACATGCACGTCGTTCTCCACCGCCTGCCGGGCGACCTCTTCCGGGGTCTGGAACAGCGCGCCGATGTCCACGTCGAAGCCGAGATCGGCGAACGCGGTCGCGATGACCTTCGCGCCCCGGTCGTGGCCGTCTTGGCCGAGCTTGGCGACCAGGATGCGCGGCCGGCGGCCTTCGTTCTTCTCGAACTCGTCGGCCATCTGCCGGACCTTGGCGATTTCCTCGGCCTCGCCGAACTCGCTGCTGTACACGCCGGAAATGGCGCGGATGACCGCCTTGTGCCGGCCGAACACCTTCTCCATCGCGTCGGAGATTTCGCCCAGACTGAAGCGCGGGCGCGGGCCGCTTCGACCGCTTTCTCCAGCAAATTGCCGGAACCGGCGCTGGCGGCTTCGGTGATCGCGTTCAGGCAGGCTTTCACCTTGGCCTCGTCGCGCATGGACCGCAGCTTCTGCAAGCGCTGCACCTGCGCCTCGCGCACGGCGGTGTTGTCGATGCTGAGGATGTCCAGCTTGTCTTCCTTGGCCATCCGGTACTTGTTGACGCCGACGATGGTTTCCTTGCCGGAGTCGATCTGCGCCTGCCGGCGAGCCGACGCTTCCTCGATCCGCATCTTGGGCAATCCGGTTTCGATAGCCTTGGCCATGCCGCCCAGGCTCTCTACTTCCTGAATGTGACCCCAAGCCCGCTTGACCAGTTCGTTGGTCAGCGCCTCGACGTAATACGAGCCACCCCACGGGTCCAGCACCTTGCAGATGGCGGTTTCGTCTTGCAGATAAAGCTGGGTGTTGCGGGCGATGCGCGCCGAGAAGTCGGTCGGCAGGGCGATGGCCTCATCCAGGGCGTTGGTGTGCAGCGACTGGGTGTGGCCCAGCGCCGCCGCCAACGCTTCGATGCAGGTGCGGGCGACGTTGTTAAACGGGTCTTGCTCGGTCAAGCTCCAGCCCGAGGTCTGGCTGTGCGTGCGCAGCGCCATGGACTTGTCGCTCTTGGGGTTGAACTGCTTGATGATCTTGGCCCACAGCAGCCGCCCGGCGCGCATCTTGGCCACTTCCATGAAGTAGTTCATGCCGATGGCCCAGAAGAACGACAGCCGGGGGGCGAAGGTGTCGATGTCCATCCCCGCCTTGATGCCGGTGCGGACGTACTCCAGCCCGTCGGCCAGGGTGTAACCGAGTTCCAGATCGGCGGTCGCGCCGGCTTCCTGCATGTGATAGCCGGAGATCGAGATGCTGTTGAACTTCGGCATCTCCTTGGAGGTGTAGGAGAAGATGTCGCCGATGATCCGAATCGATGGATCGGGCGGATAAATGTAGGTGTTGCGCACCATGTACTCTTTCAGAATGTCGTTCTGAATGGTGCCGGTGAGTTGCTGGTGCGAAACGCCCTGTTCCTCGGCGGCGACGATGTAGAACGCCAGCACCGGCAACACCGCGCCGTTCATGGTCATCGACACCGACATCTGATCGAGCGGGATGCCGTCGAACAGGATGTTCATGTCGAGCAGCGAATCGATCGCCACGCCGGCCTTGCCGACATCGCCGACCACGCGGCCATGGTCAGAATCGTAGCCGCGATGGGTCGCCAAATCGAAGGCGATGGACAGGCCCTTCTGCCCGGCCGCCAGATTGCGACGGTAGAAGGCGTTGCTTTCTTCGGCGGTGGAAAAGCCGGCGTACTGGCGCACCGTCCACGGCTGGGTCACGTACATCGCCGGGTAGGGACCGCGCAGGAACGGCGGCACCCCGGCGACATAGCCCAGATGCTGCAAGTCCTTGATGTCGTCCCGCGTGTACAGCGGCTTGACGTCGATGTGCTCCATGGTCGCCGAGACCAGTTGCTCCAAGGTCTTGCCGGTCGCTTTCTCGACCTGCGCCCGCCATTCCGCGAAGCTGGGCTTGGGGAAGTCGGCGCCGTAGGCCATCGTGGTGAAATCGGGTGACTTGCTCATTGGGCGACCCCCATCTTCTTCTGCAAGGTGGATAACAGGGCTTGGCAATTGGCGGCGAGATGAATGAAGTCATCGACGCCGGCGGCCTTGAAGGCTTCGACGTGATCGGCCGGATAGCCGGCCAACAGCACGATCAGATCGGGCGCGGCCTTTTTCAGTTTCTGGACCAGCGGCGGAACGATGTCGGGATAGGTCGCGTCGGTCGAGCAGATGACCACCGCCTTGGCGCCGGAGGCCAGCGCCGCGTCCGCCGCTTCGTCCGGGGTGCTGAAGCCGGACGGATAGATCGTCTCGAAACCGCCCACGCCCAGGAAAGCGGTGGCGAAATCGGCGCGGCCCTTGTGCTGGGTCAGCGGCCCCATGGTGGCGAGGAACACTTCCGGCCGCTGGCCGGTGCGGGCGACATAGCTTTCGGCCGCTTGCCGCAACGCCTCGAACGCTTGCGCGCCGCGATGGGCGTGGACGGGATTGATGGCTGGGGCCGGCCTTGGCGTTGGCGCGGGCGGCTTGGGCGATTTCGCCCAAAGTCGCGCCGGCGAGCGCGGCCTGAATCGCCGCCTCGATGCCGCCAGATTTGAGCCAGCGCGTCCAGCGCCGCCGGTTTGCCGGCCGCGTTCGCCGTGGCCCGGAAGCCTTTCAGCGCTTCGGTGCGCTCGGTCTGAACCGCCCAAGCGTCCACCGGCGCCGGCTCGATCCGGGTTTCCTTCAAGTTCGGATACATGTTGGTGCCGACGAAGATGTCCTTGCGCTTGGCGAGGTTGGCGGCGCGCTTGGCGGCGGTGTCGGCGATTTGGGCCTGCGGCCAGCCGGCTTCCAGCGCCTTGGCCATGCCGCCCTGTTTCTCGACCTCCTGGAAGATCGCCCAGGTCTTGCGGCCGACCGCATCGGTCAGATTTTCGACGTACCAGGAACCGCCGGCCGGGTCCACGGTGCGGGTGACGTGGCTTTCCTCGCGCAGCACGGTGTGGGTGTTGCGGGCGACGCGGCGGGAGAACTCGTCCGGCACGCGCAGCAACTCGTCGAACGGCGAAATGTGCAGGCTGTCGCAGCCGCCGACCGCGCTGGAAAACGCCTCGGTGGTGGCGCGCAGCAGGTTGACGTGCGGGTCGTAAACCGTCTGGTTCCAGGCCGAGGTGCGGGCGTGCAGGCTCATCTTCTGAGCTTGTTCGTTACCGCCAAACGCTTGGACGATTTTGGCCCACAGCAGCCGCGCCGCGCGCAGCCGGGCGATTTCCATGAAGAAATTGGAGCCGATCGAAAGGGAGAAGCGGATGCGCGGGGCGATGTCGTCGATGCCCAAGCCGTGCGCCTGCATGGCGCGGACGTAATCGACCGCCGTGGCCAACGCGAAAGCGAGTTCCTGCGTGGTGCTGGCGCCGCCGTTGTGGTAGGGGCCGCCCTGCACGGTGATGGTCTGCAATTGCGGGGCGTTGGCCTTGGCCCAAGCGGCGAGTTGCGCCATCACGGCGTAAATGCCGTCCAGATCGCGGGGCAGCCGGCCGTCGCGGGCCAGTTGGCCCAGCGGGTCCATGCCGATGGCGCCGCGCGCCTTGGCCAGCGACTTGCCCTGCTGTTTCGCCAGCGCCGCCAGCAGGGCGGTGAAGGTCAGGGCGCTGGTGCTGGCCTGGATGTAGATCGGGGTGCTTTCGAGATCGACGCCGTCCAGCGCTTGGGCGAGATCGGCGACGCTGGAGACGGACAAGCCGCCCTTGCCGACATCGTCGGCTTCGGCCTGATCGGCATCGACGCCGGCCAGGGTCGGGCGGTCGAGCACCAGATTGACGGCGTTCTGGCCGCGCGCCAGATCGGCCCGCAGGGCTTCGTTGAACGCCGCCGGCGTGGGGTAGGGCAGTTCCTGGGCCACATCCCAACTGCTGGCGACGTAACCGAGCGGGCTGGTGCCGCGCAGGTAGGGCGCGAAGCCGGGCAGGCTGTCCAGATGCGGCAAGCCTTCGATGTCTTCCTGCCGGTACATCGGCTGGAGATCGATGTTTTCGTAGGTCTTGGTGACCAGCCGCTTCTCGAACGGTGCGCCCTTGAGGAACTTATCGACGACTTTGCGCCATTCCTCGTAAGGGGTTGGGGGAAATTCGTTGAACGTCGGGGTCGCCGCGTCCGTTTGTTGTTGATTCGACATGCGCATCCTCCAGGGGATCGAAACGCGATGGGGTTGACAGTACCGCGAAAGTATAACCGAAGATTCGCCCGATTCCCGGTAGGGAATCGTCGCGAACGGCTAGGGTACGGTTGCAATCGCGAAGTGGAATGACATACTGAAAAGGTCTGTTACCTTATCTCCCACCCCCAACCCCTCTCGCCATGGGAGAGGGGAGCAACCAGCAGGAGGTTTTCGTGTCCGATAGACCTTTTAAAGTGCTTGGCATTCAACAAATCGCCATCGGCGGCCTGGACAAGTCCAAGCTGAGCCGGCTGTGGATCGATACGCTGGGCCTGACCCTGACCGGCAATTTCCGCAGCGAGCGGGAGAATGTGGACGAGGACATCGCCGCCATCGGCTCCGGCCCGTTCAAGGTGGAAGTGGACCTGATGCAGCCGATCGATCCCGGCAAGGCGCCCAAGGTGCACGAGCCGCAGCTCAATCACATCGGGCTGTGGATCGACAATCTGGCGGCGGCGGTGGAGTGGTTAACCGCTAAGGGGATGCGCTTCACGCCGGGCGGTATCCGCAAGGGTGCGGCCGGTTACGATGTTTGCTTCCTCCATCCCAAGGGCAACGACGCTGCCCCGCTGTCCGGCGAGGGCGTGCTGATCGAGCTGATCCAGGCGCCGCCGGAAGTGATCGAGGCGTTCGCCAAGGTGGCCTAAATCCTTGGACTGAAATCCCGCCTCTCGCCCCCGATCCGGCAACCGGGTCGGGGCGCTTCCGTGTATATTATTTACGTATTTTTCTTATTATCGCCTGATTGTGTATACTAAGTAGGGGCGAAGGTCGCGGAATAAAAATCGGGCTTTTGCCTCATTTTATGCCGCAGCGCAAATGGTCGGGCGGTTCTATCTTTCCGGGAACCTCGTTGTTCCGCGTCGAGCGGTATCGCCGCCTCCAGCCCGTGGCTGAACGGCGGCGGGGCGCGCTGGGCAGGAGCCGCGCCGCAGTGCGCCCCGACCGATTGCGCGACTTATAAATCAATCGATTAATAAACCGATGACATGAGGGTGAACAGAATGGAAAAGATGATGCGCGCGTTTGGAATGAGCGGTCTGATCGCGGGATTGGGGTTGAGTTTTGGCGTGGCGAGCGTTGCCGCCGAGGAAATCAAGGTCGGCGGCGGCGCGGCGCCGATAGAAAACATTTTCAAGAAAGTTGAAGAACCGTTCGAGAAAGCGACCGGCCTTCAACTGACATTGACCTCGGAAGGGCCGGATCAGGCCTTTATCAACGTCGAGAAAGGCGCTATCGACGTGGCGGCGGGGGGATTGAGTTTCGAGGCGTGGCTGGAGCTGATGCAGCAAAAAGGCCACCCCATCGCCAACCCGAAGGATTACAAAGCCCAAGTGATCGGTCGCGACCGGATCAAGGTGTTGGCCAACAAGGACGTGGCGGCGGTCAAGAGCCTGTCCAAGGAGCAGCTCAAGGGAATCTTCACCGGCAAGATCGCCAACTGGAAAGAAGTCGGCGGCCCCGACCTGCCGATCGTGGTGGTGTTTCCCACCAAGATGACGGGCACCAACAAGCTCTGGCAGGAAAAGATCATGGGCGATGCCGAGTGGGCCAAGGCCAATCTCAAAGAGGTGGCCGAAGCCAGCGATTTGAAGAAGATGATCGCCGGAACTCCCGGCGCGGTCGGCGCGGGTCCGCTCGCGTCCCAGGATCAGAGCAGCCTCCATTCGCCGGAAACTCCGGAAGTCGGCCGTCCCGTGACCGCTTTGACCAAGAGTGCGCCGTCGGCCAACGTGCAGAAGCTTTTCGATTTCATCGCCGGCGAAGGGCAGAAGCACATCGCCCGCTAACGCTCGCGACGGCTGATCGGTCGCTGATCCGCCATCGCGCCGGAACCGATGAAAAGGCGAAAGGCGCGACGGTCGGCCACCGCGCGAGGCGGCGCGATCCTGCGGCCGCGCCGGACAGATCGGCCCGGAACGGTATCGTTCAATACAGCCGCGCCGGTTTCAGCACGCCCGGTTCGACTTGCAGCGGGACGACCCCCACGCTGTCCAGCCGGGCGCAGTAGTCCAGATCTTCCTCGCAGCCCAACGCCGCCAAGCCGCGCCCGTGATGGGCGTAGCGCAGCAGTTGCGGCAGCCGATTCTCCCAGCGCTCGAACAAGGCCATGGCGGCGATGGACTCGTCGTCCCCCGCGCAGTCGCTGTTGCGTTCCACGCTGAGCCCGCAGGCGATGGCCCCGGCGCAGATGGTGTCCTCCAGCGAAAAGCTGCCGCGCCAGCCGGCCGCCACGATCCAGACGGTGTGCGGCTGCTCCTGCAACAGATAGCGCACCACCGCCGCGCGGTTGGTCAGCGAAGCCGTCAATAAAATCGGCACCTGCTGCACCCGCTCCAGGGCGCGCGTGCCGTTGGTGGTGCTCATGAAGATCCGTTTGCCGCCGACTTGGGCGGGCGTGCATTCCGACGGCGAGTTGCCCAAATCGAATCCGTCCAGCTTTTCGCCGCTGCGCTCGCCGGCCAGCAACCGTTGGTCGGCCGGCCATTTCTTGCTCAGACGGAACAGCTCGTCGAGGTCGTCGAACACCTGAATGGCTTCGGCGCCGGACTGCAACGCCGTCGCCATGGTGGTGGTGGCGCGCAACACGTCGATGACGATGGCGCAAGCGGGCATGTCGAGATTGAGCCCGCCCTTGCGGGCATTCCTGCTCAGGTCGGGGACGAGATCGGGCGTGTGATAAACGAAGATTTCCATGGTGGTTGTCCTGGCGACGGGGGCGTTCCTGCCGGTTGGTTCCGGCTCGAGCGATGGAGGGTTACAAGGCTATTCCTCCCTATTTCACACGTCAATTCAAGGCGGTGCGGAGGCTCCGCACGCTCGATGCGCGCTTGCGGGAGACGCACTCAGAGCGGTCTGAAGCACATTGTCGCACGAGGGGAGAGGGGTTTAAAAAGCTTCTCGGAGCCCGTGCGGAAACTCCCCCTCTCCCCATGTGGGAGAGGGGTTGGTGGTGAGGGTTTATGGACTCTCAAACCGCAACGATAGTCCAATCCGCCAGTTCCGACAGGGTCCGCGCGTTGCCGAGCGCCGCGCAACGGGCCTGCTCCGGGTGGAGATAGGTCGTCGCGACCCGCCTCAGATCGTCCAAGGTGACCTCCAGCACGCGCTGCCGGAAAGCGCGCCGCTGTTCGGGCGTGCGGCCGAACAGGGTGCCGAAGAAAGCGGTGACGGCCTCGCCGGCGGGCGAGCCGGGCTTATCGATGGCGGCGATGATGCCGAGAATCGCTTCTTCCAGAGTCCGGGGCGGATGGTCGTGGGTTTGCAGCCAGTCCAATGCCCGGTCGAAGTCGGCCAGCGTGTCGGCCAATCGCGGATCGCGGTAGGAATAGAAGCGGAACGCGCCGCTGTCGGGATGATAGCCCGCGCCGCCGCCGTAGGCGCCGCCCTGTTCGCGGATGGCCCGGTGCAGATAGCCGTTGCGGAGAAAATCGCCCAGGACTTGCAAGGCTGCGGCGTCGGGATGGTTGGACGCGACCGTCGGGTAAGCCTTGGCGCAGAAATTGACTTGGGTGTTGATCCGAAAGCCTTGTCGCGGCGGCTGCGGGTCCGGGGCCGCGAGCGCGAACGGCCGGATCGTCGAGCCCGAACCGCCCCGCCAGCGGGCGGCCAGCGCCTCGGCGATGGCGTCCTGCCGCTCGGCTTCGCTGACCACCAGCAATTGCCTCGGCAGGCCGCGCAACCGATCCCGCAACCGCTCCAACCGCTCGGCGAAGACTCGTAGAACGCCATCCTCGTCCAAGGTATCGTCGAGCGCTTTGAGGGCTTGCAAGCCGTGCAGGCCATCCCAGCGATGGTTCAGCGCCGCCACCGGGCTCAGCCCGGCGCTGGCGGCGGCGAGCGCCAGCGCATGGCCGTGGTCGGTGATCGCTTCCTCGCGCTGGGCGCGCATCTGCGCGACCAGTTCCCGCAAGCGCGGCAGTTCGTCGAAGCGGGCGGCGGTCAGGGTTTCCCACAGCAGATCGGATAGCTCGGCGTGGTTGCGGGCCAGCGCCTTGCCGGCGATGACCAGCACGCCCTTGACCTGAGTGATGTCGTCCACGCCGCCGCGCACGTTGGCGCGGGCGTTGATGCCGCCGGTCACCGCCGCCTGCCGGGCTTGCGTGGTCCGGTAGTCGCGGCCGGCGCTGCCGACTTCGGTCAGACAGGCGCAGAACAGCGGCAGCAAATCGAGTTCATCGGGTTCGAGCGCCGGCAGGTCGAGCACGGCTTGCAGGTAGACCATGCCGTTGGTGCCCTGGGCGTACCAGTGGGCGGGCAGTTCGCCGACCGGGCGGGCGACGCCCTCGGCGATTTTCAAATCCGTCGGCACGTCTTCCAGCCCGACCCGGGGCAGCAATTCGGGATCGTCCTGCCGCTGCTGGCGTTCGGCCAGCGCCTGGGCTTGCGCGTCGAGACGGGTTTTGTCGGCCTCGGCGAGCGCCGCGCGGAGGGCCGCCAGCCGCTCGCGCTCGGCCGCCGCCTGCTTTGCGCCCAATTCCGGGTCGGGCGCCATGGTCAGCCGCACCCGGTGCGGGTTGTCCAGTAACAGCTCTCGGGTCAGTCGCGGAATGAAATTCGCCGCCCGGCTTTCCGCCCGCAGTTGCTCCAGCAGCGGATCGCTGTCCAGCGCGGCGACGGGATCGCCGCCGTGAATCGCCGGGGTCAGCGCTTCCATCAGCAGGCGCAGGCCGTAGGGGAAGCCGTCGCCGGTGATTTCCCGCTCGCTCAGTTCCAGTTGGTGCAGGGCGGCGTCCACCGCCGCTTGCGGCACCCCGTCGGCGGCGACTTGGCGCAGCACCTCGAACACCAGCGCCTCCAGCGCCTCGGCGTGCTCGGGATTGGAGCCTTCCAGGCCGCAGACGAAGGTGGCCTCGCGGGTCGAGGTGTCGAAGCCGCACAGCGGCGACGGCGCGGCGCCGAGCTCGGAGGTTTCCAGCGCGTGCCGCAGCGGCGAGCTGCTGTTGTCCAGCAGCACATCGCTCACCAGCCGTGCCCGCAGCGTCGCCAGCGGGTCGGTGATCGGCCCCAGCAGCCAGCCCAGCACGATATGGGTCTGGTCGGCCAACTCCTCCACGCCGTCCAGCGGGTAGCGGATCAGATCGACGACCGGTTCGGCGTGGCGCCGTTCGTCCGGGATGGCGAGATCGAGTTGAAGCTGCTGGAATTGGCCGAGCGCCCCGGTCTCGAAACGCTCCTGATGCTCGGCGGCGGGAATATCGCCGTAGGTCAGGAAGATGGCGTTCGAGGGGTGGTAGTGGCGGGCGTGGAAGGCTTTGAGTTGCTCGTAGGTCAGATCGGGAATCGCCTCGGGATCGCCGCCGCTGTTGTGGTGATAGGTGGTGGTCGGGAACAGCCGGCTTTGCAGCGCCAGCCCCAAGCGTTGCACCGGCGAACTGAGCGCGCCCTTCATTTCGTTGAACACCACGCCCTTGAAGGTCAGTTCCGAGTCGGGGTCGTCGGGCGCGGCGAATTCGAGCCGGTGGCCTTCTTGGGCGAAATCGCGCTCGTCCAGCAAGGGGAAGAAGGTCGCGTCCAGATACACGTCGAGCAGGTTGTTGAAATCTTTTTTGTTCTGGCTGGCGAACGGGTAGGCGGTCCAATCGCTGCTGGTGAAGGCGTTCATGAAGGTGTTGAGCGAGCGCCGGATCATCATGAAGAACGGATCGCGCACCGGATAGCGCCGGCTGCCGCACAGCGCGGTGTGTTCGAGGATGTGCGCCACGCCGGTCGAGTCTTGCGGCACGGTCAGGAACGCCACCATGAAAGCGTTGTGCGGATCGTCGGCGGCCAGATGGAGATGCCGGGCGCCGGTGGCGCGGTGGCGGTATTCCTGAAATTCCAGCCGCAAAGCGGGAATGGGATGGCTGCGCAAGTGCTGGAAGGCGGGATGGGTCATGGTTTCGGTTCGAGTTGATTGAGATCAGCGGCGTGGCGCTCCAAGTACCAGTCCACGGTTTTGGCAATGCCGCTTTGGAAAGTTTCCCGAGGTTGCCAGTCGAGTTCCTCGTCCATCTTGCCGGCGTCGATGGCGTAGCGCCAATCGTGGCCGGGCCGGTCGGTGACGAAGGTGATGAGTCGTTCGTGCGGGGCGCGTTGCGGGCGGCGCTCGTCCAGCAGGGCGCAAATCAGCTTGGCGATGTCGATATTCGCCCACTCGTTGCAGCCGCCAATGTTGTAGGTTTCGCCCGGTTTGCCGCCGCGAATCACCGCGTCGATGCCCCGGCAGTGGTCCTCGACATAGAGCCAGTCGCGGATGTTGCTGCCGTCGCCGTAGACCGGGATCGGCTTTTGCAGCAGGCAGGAGCGGATCACGGTGGGGATGAACTTCTCGCCGTGCTGGAACGGGCCGTAGTTGTTGGAGCAGTTGGTGGTGACCACCGGCAAACCGTAGGTGTGGAAATAAGCCCGCACCAGATGATCGGAGCCGGCCTTGGAGGCGGAGTAGGGCGAGTTGGGGGCGTAGGGCGTGGTTTCCCGGAACGGCGGATCGTCGCGTTTGAGCGTGCCGTACACCTCGTCGGTCGAGATGTGATGGAAGCGGCAGCGATCCGCCGTTTTTCCGTCCAGCCAAGCGGCGCGGGCGGCTTCCAGCAAGGTGAAGGTGCCGACCAGATTGGTTTGCACGAAGGCCGCCGGCCCGGTGATGGAGCGGTCCACATGGCTCTCGGCGGCGAAGTGGGCGACGGTGTCGATGGCGTGTTCGCGCAGCAGCCGATCCACCAGCGGCCGGTCGCAGATGTCGCCCTGCACGAAGCGATGCCGGGCCGGATCGGGCAGCTCGCGCAGGTTGTCGAGCGAGCCGGCGTAAGTCAGCGAGTCGAGGGTGACGACGCGGAGGTCGGGGTCGGTCGCCAGCAGGTGGCGGACGAAGTTGCAGCCGATGAAGCCGGCGCCGCCGGTCACCAGCACGTTGCGGGGTCGATGGTCCATGAGGGCTCGCTTCAGTTGAGGTCGATGGCGAATTCGGCGATGACCGGGGCGTGATCGGACGGGCGCTCCCAGCCGCGCGGCGCTTTGTCCACCCGGCAGGCGGTGCAGGCCGCCGCCAATGCCGGGCTGGCGAGAATGTGGTCGATGCGCAGGCCGAGATTGCGGCGGAAGGCGGCGGCGCGGTAGTCCCACCAGCTAAACGATTGATCTTCTTGTGGGAACAGGCGAAAAGTGTCTTGCAGGCCCAAAGCGAGCAGGTGTCGGAACGCGGTCCGCTCCGGTTCGCTGCACAGCACTTGGCCGGCCCAGGCGGCGGGATCGTGCACGTCGCGGTCGTCCGGCGCGATGTTGAAATCGCCCAGCATCACCAAGCGGGGATGTCGGGCCAGTTCGGCTTCCGCGAAGGCGGCGAGCCGGTCCAGCCAAGCGAGCTTGTAGGCGTACTTGTCCGAGCCGACCGCTTGGCCGTTGGGGATGTAGAGATTCAGCACCCGCACCTTGCCAATGGTCGCGCCCAGCACCCGCCGCTGGGGATCATCCAGCCCCGGCAGGTCGGTCACGATCTCGCTGGCGGGCAGCCGGCTGAGAATCGCCACGCCGTTGTAGGTCTTCTGTCCGGCGAAAACCGCTTGATAGCCCGCCTCGGCGATGTCCAGCGTCGGGAAGTCGGGATCGGTCAGCTTGGTTTCTTGCAAGGCCAAGATATCGGGCTGCTGGTCGCGCAGCCAGTCCAGCACTTGGGGCAGGCGCACGTTGAGGGAGTTGACGTTCCAGGTGGCGATTTTCGGCATCGGCGGCGGTTGGGCGGCGGTTTGGCGCAGATTATCACAAGCCGCGCTCGCTATCCGCCCTTCGGGTGTATGGCAGAAATGGGAGCTTTTACTGGGCTAGAGCGAATGTATGCGGCCAAGCGGCCACCCGCCCGAAGGCTAGAACGGAATTTGCTCGAACTTCGGTTTGCCACCGCTCAGCTTCCAAGGGACTCGGAACGCCGCGCCACCTTGCAAGCGTTCGGCCTGTTCCACGATGTGCGGCCACCAGCGGAGCAAGTTCGCGCTGTGTTCCCAATAATGGTGGGAAGACCATTGCTTGCTGAGGCAGAACACAATCAGCCCGCTTTGGCGCAATGCCTTGCGCTCCAGATCACCATGCTTGCGGAATTGATCGGCGGACAGAATGAACCAGCCGCCTTCCTGACCGAGCATCTGAATCCAGGTCACGTCCGAAGTGTCCGGTGGAAGCTTCTCTCGCAAGGCGATGACCTGTTCCAGATCGGAGAACTTGTTGGCCGAGAGCGCGTTCAGCGCCCTGGCCAGCGCGGGCGGCAGATTGTTATCCACCAAGCACTTCAAGCAGCTAACCGCTGTTCGCTCAATTGCTGTTGGTAACGGATCGCTGTCTCGACATCGGCGACCGGCACCTCATAGATCGCCGCCACCCGCCGGCTATCCTGTTCCTGCCGGTAGGCCGCGAACAGCGCTTCTGTGGGTACGCCGGATTCGGCCAGAATCGGCTTGCCGAAGTTGCGCGCGGGGTCCAGCACGATGCGCCGCTTTCGATCCGCGAGAAACCAGCGTTGAGCGTTACCGCTTTCGTCGTACTCGATACCGGCGTACAGCGAGGGCCGCACCACTCTTTCAAAGACGTACTGCTTCCGCGCCATATCCAACAACTTGGCATCTTCGGCTTCGCCGGCTTGCTCCAGGATTTCCGCGAACACGGTGCGGCCATCGGTCAAAAACCGCCGGCAAGTAAACGGATAGGGCCGTTCGAAATACTCGCGGGCGTGCTGGCAGGCCTTACGGATCGTGGGTAGGCTGACGCCGTATTGGCGAAAAGCGTAAACGACGCGCACTTCCAGCAGATCGTGGAACCCGAACGCCTGCGGCAAGGGGCTCTCGCTCAATTCGGATGACCACAGCGGGGGGTAGGTCTGGTTGCCAGACCGATACCCGCGCAACCAGCGGCGAACCTGCCGCGCCGGGATTCGGGCGAAGGTGGCGACCTCACCGATGGTGTAAAGTCCCGTGCCGATCATGCATCGTTTCCGTCGTGGTGATGATTGCTTGTGTGTTATAGACCCAGCACAACCGATAGGATTCTTCATCGTGGATTCGGACGGCTGTTCGATCTTCTAAACTCAGTATAGCGCCTCTGGCGGAGGGCAGGCCCGGTGCCCCGAGGGGATGCCCTATACTTTCCCCGCCAATCGGCCCTTCAACCATAATTTCAAACCATGCCGACGCTGACTTGGATAGGTAAAGAGGCGGTGGTGAACCACCACCAGCAGGTTCCGTTTCACCTGCTCAAGGACGTACCCGAGCTGGCGTGCGGCCAACCGGGCGACGGCAACCTGATCGTTCAGGGCGACAACTTGATTGCGCTCAAGGCGTTGCTGCCCTACTACGCCGGGCAGGTGAAGTGCATCTACATCGATCCGCCGTACAACACCGGTAACGAGGGCTGGGCTTACAACGACAACGTGAACAGCCCGGTGATCCGGGAATGGCTGGGGAAGATGGTCGGCAAAGAGAGGCGAAACGCTTGACCGGCATGACCGCTGGTTGTGCATGATGTATCCGCGATTGGCGCTGTTGAAGCAGTTTTTACGGGAAGATGGGGCAATATTTATCAGCATTGATGATAACGAGGTGCAGGCGCTTCGATATGCAATGGAGGCATTGCAATTCGAGTTCATCACTACGGTAATCTGGCAAAAAATATTTTCCCCAAAAAACTCCGCTCGTCACCTGTCTGAAGATCATGACTACATTATCGTGTACGCACGGAATGCTGATGCTTGGAAACCGAACTTACTCCCACGCAGCGATGAAGCTACAGGACGATACAAGAACCCAGATAACGACCTGCGAGGACTTTGGACTTCTGGTGATCTTCAAGCGCGTAACTATTACTCTGAAGGAACCTATCCCATCACTTGCCCGGCGGGCCGGATTATCTCAGGCCCAGGTAAAGGTATGTACTGGAGAGTTTCAAAGACGAAGTTTGATGAATTGGATAGGGAAGGACGCATTTGGTGGGGAGAGTCTGGCAACAACATGCCTCGTCTGAAACGCTATCTTTCCGATGTAAAGGAGGGCGTCGTTCCGCAAACAATGTGGTTTTACAAAGACGTTGGCCACACGCAGGAAGCCAAGAAAGAACTGCTTGAACTGATCGAGTTCAGCGCATCAGACGATGTCTTCATCACTCCTAAACCCACCCGTTTAATTCAGCGCATCCTGCAAATCGCCACTGACAGGGATTCGTTGATTTTGGACAGCTTCGCCGGTTCTGGTACAACCGGCCATGCCGTGCTGAAGCAAAACGCCGAAGACGGCGGCAACCGTCATTTCATCCTCGTGGAAATGGAACCGCACATCGCCCGCGACGTGACCGCCGAACGAGTACGCCGCGTGGCCCAAGGCTACACCAACGCCAAGGGCAAACGGGTGGACGGACTCGGCGGCGGTTTCCGCTACTGCGAACTGGGTGAACCGCTGTTCGACGAACACGGCAAGATTCGCGACACGGTACGCTTCGCCGACTTGGCGCGGCACGTCTATTTCACCGAAACCGGCGAACCCCTACCGAGCGATTCCATGCCCGACACGCCGCTGATCGGCGTCCACCGTGGTGACGGTATCTATCTCCTCTACAACGGCATCCTGGGCGACGCGAGCGAGGACGGCGGCAACGTGCTGACGCGGGCGACGCTGGCGCAACTGCCGCCCTTCGACGGGCCGAAAATCATCTACTGCGCCGGCTGCCTGCTGGGACAAGACCGATTGCAGGCGGAACGCATCCTCCATGTTCGGCAAACGCCCTACGAGATCAAGGTGTCATGATCGCCCTCAAGGACTATCAGGAGCGAGTGCTCGGCTCGCTGCGCGAGTTCTTCCGCCAGTGCTCCAAAGACGGACGCCCCGAAGCGGCCTTTCAAGCGGTGCAACTACGCAACAATGTGCGGCAACCCGTACCTTACCTCCCCGTGGCGGTCGCCGGCCTGTCGCCCGGAATGCCGTATGTCTGTCTGCGCGTGCCCACGGGCGGCGGGAAAACCCTGCTGGCCTGTCACGCCGCCGGGCTGGCGATGGACGAACTCCTGCACGCCGAACGGGCGGTGGTGCTGTGGCTGGTGCCCAGCACCGCCATCCTCGACCAGACCGCCGCCGCGCTGCGCGATCCGCGCCACCCCTACCGCTGGGCGCTGGAATCGGCCTGCGGCACGGTGGAAGTGGTTACCATCGAGGAAGCCTTGCGGTTGTCGCGCGCCACGGTGGACGGGCAGACCGTGGTCATCGTTTCGACCCTCCAGGCGTTTCGGGTGGAAGACCCGACCGGGCGCAAGGTCTACGATCAGAACGGCGTTTTTCTCGAACACTTGACGCATGTCCCCGCCGACCGGCTTGCTGATTTGAAGGAAGGCGCGGACGGCAAACCAAAACCCTCGCTGGTCAACGTGCTGCGGCTGCGCCGGCCCATCGTCATCGTGGACGAAGCCCACAACGCCCGCACCGACTTGTCTTTTTCCGCCCTCGGCGACGTGCTGCCGTCCTGCATCGTCGAATTCACCGCCACCCCGGCGCGCGCCAAGAACCCCTCGAACGTGCTGCAACACGTTTCGGCGGCCGAACTACGAACGCCGCAGGCGCAGATGATCAAGCTGCCGCTGTGGGTCGTCACTCGCCCCCCCGGCCAGCGCGATCAACTGTTGGCCGACGCTCTCACCTTGCGCAACGACCTGGAAAAACTGGCGGCGGCGGAAGCCCAGCAAACCGGCGAATATCTGCGGCCCATCCTGCTGATCCAGGCCGAGCGGGTCGATGCCTGCGAGCCGTTGCGCGAGCGGCTGGCGAGCGAGTTCAACATCGCCAGGGAGACCGTGAAAATTGCCACAGGCAAACACGACGAATTGAAGGACGTGCCCGACATCGCCTCGCCGCAAGTGTTCGGTGCGGGTCATCCTCACCGTCGAAAAATTGCGCGAAGGCTGGGATTGCCCGTTCGCCTATGTGCTGTGCAATCTCAAGGCCGACCCGTTCCGCCACAGCCATCGAACAGATCGTCGGGCGCATCCTCCGCCTGCCGCGCGCCCAGGAGAAACACCATCCCGACCTCAATGCCGCCTATGTCTTCTCGGTGTCCGAATCCCTGCCGGAGGTGCTGAAGGAACTCCGCGAAGCACTGGAAGGCAACGGCTTCACCAAAACCGAAGCCGAACGCATCCTCATTCCCGTCCCCGGCGTGCTCCCGCTGGGCGCGCAACCGCAAACGATCCGGTTTGCGGGTCCAGAAATTGACCCCGACGTGGCGCGAATTCAGGCGGCGGCGCTGCTCGGCAAGGCCAGGATCGACCCGGCCAAGGGCGAAATCACCGTCTATGTGCCCCTCGACCCGGACGAAACTGAGCGCCTGACCAATTGCGTGTATTCGCCCGAGGCGAAAGCCCAAGTCATGGAACTGGTCAATCAGGTTCGCGAAGCCGAACAAGCCTTTGGCGGCACTGGCCAGCCCCGCAAGCCATCGCCCTACGAACGGGGGCTCGATTTCATCGTGCCCCGGCTTTGCGTGCGGGAAAGCGGCCGGCTGTTTGAGTTCGAGAGCACTTTCCTGATCGAACACCGCTGGAAACTGAGCGACAAGGACGCCTCGCTTTCCGACAGCTACAACCCGCTGGAACGTCCTACCGGCCAAGTCGGCGTGGTGGACATCGACGCCGCCGGCAAAGTCCAAACCCGCGCCCTGCCCGAACCGGCGGTCGCTGATTTCATCGCCACCCTGCACCAGCATACCCTCGCGCTGGGGATAGCCGACGACTGGACGCCGGAAATGCTGATAGCGTGGCTAGACCGGAAAATCCGGCACCAGGACATCACCGCCGGCGAATCGGCGGAATTTCTGCGCAAAGTCATTCGCGGCCTGATGGCCAAGTACGCCATCATCGATGTAAGCGTGCTGGCCTTGGATCGGTATCGGCTGCGCGACGAAATTGAAGCCCGCATCCAGCAACACCGGGACAGCGAACGGAAAGCCGCGTTTCAAATGTTCCTGTTGCCGGATGGTCCGCTGGTGGTCAGCGAGGAACAGGCGATCAACTTCAAGATGCTGCGCTACGAACCCAGTTGGCTTTACGAAGGCGGGTTTCAATTCCAGAAACACTATTTCGGGCCACCCGGCGAGTTGCGCGAGATCACGCCCGGCGGCGCCCTCACCGAAGAGTTCAAATGCGCTCAATTCCTCGACCGCCTGCCGGAAGTGCAATTCTGGATTCGCAATCTGGCGCGCAAGACCACCTCGTTCCGGCTGCAAACCTCGTCGGATTGGTTCTACCCGGATTTTATCTGCCAACTGAACGACGGGCGTGCGGTCGTGGTGGAGTACAAGGGCAAGGATCGGTACGACACCGCCGACGCCGAGGAAAAACGGGCGGTCGGCGCGGTGTGGGAATCGCGGAGTGGCGGGCACTGCCGGTTCGTCATGCCCACCAGCAACGACTTTACGCCCATTCTC
>JBAOII010000037.1:0-25889 GCA_037045685.1 Candidatus Competibacter sp. | reverse complement strand
TTCGGGTCGAACACCTGCTTGATGGCGCGCAGATAGCCGATTTCGGTCTCGTCGCGGGTGTAGTGCAGATACGGCTTCTTGGTCAGGCCGACGCCGTGTTCGGCGGAGATGCTGCCGCCGTGGCGTTGCAGCACCGCGAACAGATGCTCGCTCACCGCGCCGCACTGTGTCGCGAACGCCGCCGATTCCATGCCCGCCGGTTTGAGGATGTTGATGTGCAGGTTGCCGTCGCCGATGTGGCCATACCACAGCACCTCGAAATCGGGATACTCCCGCGCCAGCAAGTCGTCGATTTCCGCCAGCAGCGCCGGCACCCGCGAAATCCGCACCGCGATATCGTTCTTGTAGGGCTGGTGCTCGGCAATCGATTCGCTGATGTCCTCGCGCAGCCGCCACAACTCCTTGGCCTGGGTTTCGCTCTGGCTGATGACGCCATCCACCAGCCAGCCCTGCTCGGCGCAATGCTCGAACAGCGCCAAGGCTGCGTCGGTGTGCGAGCCCTCCGGGTTCTCGAATTCGGTCAGCACGTAGTAAGGCGTCTCGGTATCGAACGGACGGTGCAAGCCCTTTTGTCAGAACGTGGCGCAGCGCCAGCTCCGAGAAAAACTCGAAGGCGCTCAATTCCAGCTTGCCGCGAAGCAACTGGTAAATCGCCATGATCCCGTTCAGGTCCGGCACGCCCAGCACCATCACGCTCGGCTCGCGCAACGGCCGAGTCAGCTTCAAGGTCGCTTCCACGATGAGGCCCAGCGTGCCCTCGCTGCCGACGAACAGATGCCGCAGGTCGTAGCCGCTGGCGTTTTTGATCAGCCCCCGGTTGAGATCGAGCAGATCGCCGCGCCCGGTCACCACTTTCAACCCGGTCACCCAGTCGCGGGTCAGGCCGTAGCGCACGACTTTGATCCCGCCGGCGTTGGTGGCGATGTTGCCGCCGATCTGGCTGGAGCCGCGCGAGGCGAAATCGACCGGGTAGTACAAGCCTCGCTCGCGGGCGAAGTTCTGCAAAACTTCCGTGATGACCCCGGCTTGGCAAGTGACGCTGCGGTCCACGGGGTCGAACTCCAGAATCCGGTTCATCCGCTCCAGCGAGACGACCAGCTCGCCGCGGCAGGCCACCGCCGCGCCGCTGAGGCCGGTGCGTCCGCCCGAAGGCACCAGCGCCAAGCGATGCTCGTTGGCGAAACGGACCAGTCGTTGCGCCTGCTCGACGCTGCCCGGCAGCACCACCGCCAGCGGATTGGGCGCGTAGAGCCGAGTCCAGTCGCGGCCGTAATTCAGGCAACTGTCCGGGTCGGCGCGAACGTGGGCCGGCTCGATGAAGGCGCGGATGGCGTCGAGCAGGGCGGCGGTTTCGCTTGCGGTGTGCGTGGTCATCGGCAATGGTCGCTCGGAGAGAAAAGGGGATGGTTGCCAGCCCCGGCCGGAGAGATAATGTCCGACCTCATTCTATCACCGGCGAAGCGGGCGCACCCATGAGCAAGACATCACTCGACAAGAGCAAGATCAAGATCCTGCTGTTGGAAGGCATTCACGCCAGCGCCGTGGATGCTTTCCGGGCGGACGGCTACACCAACATCGAATCCCACGCCAAAGCACTGTCCGAGCCGAAGCTGCTGGAGGCCATCGCCGACAGCTATTTCGTCGGCATCCGCTCCGCCACCCAGTTGACCGCTCGGATTTTCGAGAACGCGCCCCGCCTGATCGGGGTCGGCTGTTTCTGCATCGGCACCAACCAGGTCGATCTCGGCGCCGCTCAGGATCGGGGCGTGCCGGTGTTCAACGCGCCGTTCTCCAACACCCGCAGCGTGGCCGAGCTGGTGCTGGCGGAAGTCGTGCTGCTGATGCGCGGCATCCCCCAGCGCAACGCCTTGGCCCATCGCGGCGGCTGGGTGAAGACCGCCACCGGCTCCCACGAGGCGCGGGGCAAGTGTCTGGGCATCGTCGGCTACGGCCACATCGGCACCCAGGTCGGGCTGCTGGCCGAGGCGCTGGGGATGCGGGTGGTGTACTACGACATCGAAACCAAGCTGACGCTGGGCAACGCCCAGCCGCTGCCGTCGCTCGATTCGCTGCTGGAAGTCGCCGATGTGGTGACGCTGCACGTCCCGGAAACCCCGCAGACCCACCGCATGATCGGGGCCGAGCAACTGGCGCGGATGAAGCCGGGCACCCGGCTGATCAACGCCGCTCGCGGCACGGTGGTGGACATCGACGCCTTGGTGGCGGCCTTGGAGTCGAAGCATCTGGCGGGGGCGGCCATCGACGTGTTCCCCGCCGAGCCGAAAGGCAACGACGACGAGTTCGTGTCCCCGCTGCGGCGCTTCGACAACGTGCTGCTCACGCCCCATGTCGGCGGCAGCACCGAGGAAGCCCAGCAGAACATCGGCCTCGAAGTCGCCGGCAAGCTGCTGAAATACAGCAACAACGGCTCGACCATCAGCTCGGTCAACTTCCCGGAAGTGACCCTGCCCGAACATCCCGGCAAGCATCGCCTGCTGCACATCCACCGCAACCAGCCCGGCGTGCTGTCCCAGATCAACGCGATCTTCTCCGAACTGCACATCAACATCGCCGGCCAATATTTGCAGACTAATCCTCGGATCGGCTACGTGGTGATCGACGTGGACGGCGGCGAGAGCGCCGAAACGCTCGAACTCAAAAAGCGGTTGAAAGCGGTGGCCGGCACGATTCGGACCCGGATTTTGTATTGAAGACGCCAGATCGCGAGGTGACGAACCATGTCGTTGCGGGATGAATTGCTGAAAGCGGGGCTGGTGTCTGCCGACAGGGCCAAGAAGCTGGAATCCGACACGCGCAACCAGCAGCACCAGAGCAAGAAAAACAAGACATTGGCGGCGGAGGAAGCGGCGCGACAGGCGGAAGCGCGGCGGCGAGCGGAAGCAGAGGCCGCCCGCAAGCGCGAGCAGGACCGGCAGTTGAACCAGAAGCGCGAGGCGGAAAAGCAACGCCGAGAACAGGCCGCCCGCGCCCGTCAGTTGATCGACGGCCACCGGCTGAACGAGCCGGACGCCGAGCAGCGCTACAACTTTCAAGAGGGCCGCTTCGTCCGCTCCATCCGGGTCACGCCCGCCCAGCGCAAGGCGCTGGCGATGGGCCGCTTGGCCATCCTGCGCGGGTATCGCGGCGAGTTCGATTTTCCGCTGGTCCCGCGCGAGATCGCGCAAAAGCTGGCCGAGTTCGCCCCGGAGAGAGTGTTGCTGCTCTATCCCGAGAGCAGCGGCGACGAAGCCGAGGACGAGTGGGGTGATTGGTGAGGGGCGATCCGGTCGCGATGATGAGAGTTCTGATGAATAGATCGCCGTTTTTTATACCATCATCTCATCAACTACCATAACCTTGAGAGGGGGCACTGCTGGGCTGGGCAGGGTCCAACCGCTCCAGCAGGCGTTGCCGGTAATGGTCTTCGAGCAACAGATTGATCGGCTCGCGGCGACTGGCGGCCAGCCGCAGTTGCAGCAGCTCCAGCCGGGCGCGGGCGCGGCTGCGCTCGCTCGCCGGCAACTGGTGCAACAGTTGTTCGGCATCCCGTATATCCTTGCGCAACTGCAATTCCGGTGGCAGAAAGCCGGCGTTCTTCAGAATCCGGTACGCGGCGCGCAATTCCTCGGGGATAGCGGAGTCGTCGTCCAACTGGAGCGGTTTGCCCTCGCCGGGCAGACCGCGCAATTCCCCTCGGTCGATGGCTTCCCGAATCCGGGCTTCGGCGATCCGGTCGAGCGGGTTCATGGCCGGGCTTCGGCGCTTGCGGCGGTGGCGAGAGAAGATCAGATGCCATCGCCGTCGCCGTGCCAGTGCATCGGCGGTGCGGTCTTCGGGTCGTCTTGCAGGAAGACTCGCAGTTGGCGGGGTTTGACGAACACCAGTTCGCCGGTTTGCAGGGGATCGGCGGCGTAGCGCTCGCGGGTCATTTCCACCTCGGCGATTTCGCCGCTCGGCTCCTGGAGCAACTCCAGCCGGACCAGCGAGCCCAGAACGGTGATCCGGCTGATCGTGGCCGCTATGGTGGTGTCGCCATCCTCCGGCTCGCGCAGCAGATCGATGTCGTGCGGCCGGACATAGGCCATGGCGGGCGCGTGCTCGGCGTCCCGGTATTCGGGCGCTTGCAGGCGCAGCCCGCCCAACCGGACCCAACCGGAATGCGCCCGGCCATGAAACAGATTGATGTTGCCGAGGAACTGGTAAACAAAGGGGCTGGCGGGCGCGTCGTAGACCGCTTCCGGCGTGCCGATCTGCTCGATGCACCCCCGGTTCATCACCACGATCTGGTCGGAGACTTCCAGGGCTTCCTCCTGATCGTGGGTGACGAACACGCTGGTGATGTGCAGCTCGTCGTGCAGGCGGCGCAACCAGCGGCGCAATTCTTTGCGGACTTTGGTGTCCAGCGCGCCGAACGGTTCGTCGAGCAGCAACACCCGCGGTTCCACCGCCAGGGCGCGAGCCAGGGCGATGCGCTGGCGCTGGCCGCCGGACAGTTGCGAGGGATAGCGCCCCGCCAGCCATTCCAGTTGCACCAGGCCGAGCAACTCGCTCACTTTCGCGCGGATTTGGGCTTCGGTCGGCCGGCTGGCGCGGGGCCGCACCCGCAGCCCGAACGCGATGTTCTCGAACACCGTCATGTGCTGGAACAGGGCGTAATGCTGGAATACGAAACCGACTTGCCGGTCGCGCACGTTCCGGCCGCCGGTTTCCTCGCCGTCGAACAGGATGTTGCCTTGATCGGCGCGTTCCAGGCCGGCGATGATCCGCAGCAGCGTGGTTTTGCCGCAACCCGACGGGCCGAGCAGCGCCACCAATTGGCCCGGCGGGATGGTCAGGTTGATGTCGGCGAGCGCGACGAAGTTGCCGAAGCGTTTGTGCACCCCTCGAATCTCGATGCTCATGCGTTCTCTCCGGACGCCGAAGTCCGCCGTTTTCCAAAAGTGTGGCGCTCGATCAAGGCTTTGACTGCCAGTATGACCAACGCGAACAGCGTCAACAGCGAAGCGCAGGCGAACGCGGCGGCGAACTGGTATTCGTTGTAGAGGATTTCCACGTGTAGCGGCAAGGTGTTGGTCAGACCGCGAACATGGCCGGACACGACCGAGACGGCGCCGAATTCGCCCAGCGCGCGGGCCGAGCAGAGCACCACGCCGTAGAGCAAGCCCCATTTGATGTTGGGCAAGGTGATGCGCCAGAACGTCACCCAGCCGCTGGCGCCGAGCACCAGCGCCGCTTCCTCCTCCTCGCTGCCCTGCGCTTGCATCAAGGGAATCAGCTCGCGGGCGACGAACGGCACGGTGACGAAGATGGTGGCGAGAACGATGCCGGGCGTGGCGAAGATGACTTTGATGTCGCGCTCCGCCAGCCACGGTCCCAGCCAGCCCTGCGCGCCGAACAGCAGCACGTAAATCAGTCCCGCGATGATCGGGGAGACCGCGAAGGGCAGGTCGATCAGGGTGATCAGCACGCTTTTGCCGCGAAACTCGAACTTGGCGATGGCCCAGGCCGCCGCCACGCCGAACAGCATGTTCAGGGGCACGGCCAACGCCACGCTCGCCAGGGTGAGCCGAATCGCGGACAGCGCGTAGGGATCGCTGACGGCGGCCAGGTAAACGCCGACGCCCTTGCGGAGCGCCTCGTAAAACACCGCCGCCAGCGGCACGAACAGAAACAAGAACAGGAAAGCGAGCGCCACTCCGAGCAACAGGCCGCGAACCAGCGGCGGCTCGGCGACGGTCGGGGAGGGCAGCGGGCGCGAAGGGCCGGTCATGGCGTCTCTCAGGCGTGCCGCAAGCGGCTCCAGCGTTGGAGCAGGTTGATCAGCAGCAGCAGGACGAAGGAGATGACCAGCATGACCACCGAAACCGCCGCCGCCCCTCGGTAGTCGTACTGCTCCAGCTTGCCGACGATCAGCAAGGGAGTGATTTCCGAAACCATCGGCAGGTTGCCGGCGATGAAGATGACCGAGCCGTACTCGCCGATGGCGCGGGCGAAGGCCAGAGTGAAGCCGGTCAGCAGCGCCGGCCGGATCGCCGGAAAAATGACGCGCCGGAAAATTTGCCAGCGATCCGCACCCAAGCTGGCGGCCGCTTCCTCCACCTCCGCCTCCAGATCTTCCAGCACGGGCTGCACGGTGCGCACCACGAACGGCAGGCTGATGAAAATCAGGGCGACGACGATGCCCAGCGGGGTAAAGGCGACCTTGAAACCGAGCGGCTTCAGGTATTGACCGAGCCAGCCATTGCCGGAGTAGAGCGTGGTCAGGGTGATGCCGGCCACGGCGGTGGGCAGGGCAAACGGCAGATCGACCAGGGCATCCACCAGCCGTTTGCCGGGAAAACGGTAGCGGACCAGCACCCAGGCGACGATGAGGCCGAAGCCGGTGTTGATGGCGGCGGCCAGGAAAGAGGCGCCGAAGGTCAGCCGATACGAGGCCAGCACCCGGGGGGCCAGCACGATTCCCCAAAACTCCTCCGCGCTCAACTGGAACGCCTTGAGGAACGCCATCGCCAGCGGGATGAGCACGATCAAGCCCAGATACCCGAGCGCGAAGCCGAGCGTCAGGCCGAAGCCCGGCAGAACGCTGGATGGTCGGAACCAGGGCGTCATGCGCGGCGCTCCGACCCGGTTGCGGGAACGGATGGCGATGCCGGCGACACGGGCACCGGATGAGGTCGGATCACACGCACGATGGAAACTCCGCAGGCAGGAGGAACGGGCGATTCGGTCGCGACCCGCCAGGATCGAAAAGCCGCGACTATAAGCGCAAGACTAAATAAGAAAAAAGAATATTTAATGATATTTATATAATAAATTGAAATTGACGCGACCGAGAGGGGATTTTGCGCGGTCTCCATCTGGCTAACCGATTAAAAAATCCTCTCCCCCGATCCCTCTCCAACGGAAAGGGGGGAGTTGTGCGGCCTGGTTCAGCCTTGCTCTTCGAGCGCCAAGGCAAAGGCGGTGACCGCCCAGGCTTCCATCTGGAAATCGTCGCCGGGATCGACCATGAGTTCGCCGGCCGCCAACTGCGGCCGCGAAGTGTCGAGCACACAGCGCCAGCGGCTCGCGCCGCGAATCGCGGGCATGCGAAACGGCAGCGAGGTGGGGCTAGCATTGAAGATGACGAGCAAGGTGTCGTCGGTTTCCGGGTAGCCGTCCGGAGTGAAGTATTCCCCGGCATCGCCCGCCAGCAACATGCCGAAGCAGCGCGCCTTGGGCTCTTGCCAGTGGTAATCGCTCAAGGCGCCTCCGCCGGGACTGATCCAGTCGATGTCGCGCAGGCCGGTGGTTTTCGAGATTTGATTGCCGTGGACGAAGAGCGAGCGGCGCAACACCGGATGTTCGCGGCGCAAGTTGATCAAGCGGCGGACGAAATCGCGAAACTCCTGCTCCTCGGGCGGGATGTCCTGCCAGTTCAACCAGTTGATCTCGTTGTCCTGACAGTAGGCGTTGTTGTTGCCGCGCTGGGAGCGGCCGAGCTCATCGCCGGCCAGCAACATGGGGGTGCCTTGCGAGAGCAGCAGGGTCGCGAGCATGTTGCGGCGCTGGCGCAACCGGATTTGCCGGATAGCCGGATCGGTGGTCGGTCCCTCGACCCCGTGGTTGTTGCTGAAGTTGGAGGGATGGCCGTCCCGATTGTTCTCGCCGTTGGCCTCGTTGTGGCGCTCGTTGTAGCTGACCAGATCGGCCAGGGTGAAGCCGTCGTGGCTGGCGACGTAGTTGACCGTGGCCCACGGGCGGCGGAAGTCGTGCTCGAACAGGTCGCTGGACGCCAGCAGATTGGGCGCCAATCTCGGCAACATGCCATCCTCGCCGCGCCAGAATCGACGGACGACATCGCGGAACCGATCATTCCATTCGGCGGTGCCGGCCGGAAAGCCACCGAGCTGATAACCGCCCGGCCCGATGTCCCAAGGTTCGGCGATCACCTTGACTCGCGACAGGGCGGGATCCTGGCGAATGGCGTCGAAGAAGCCGCCCCAGCGGTCGTATCCGTAGTCTTCGCGGCCCAGGGTCACCGCCAGATCGAAGCGGAAACCGTCCACATGCATGTCGTTGACCCAATAGCGCAGGCTGTCCATCACCATCTGCAAAACCCGGGGATGGGTCAGGTTGAGGGTGTTGCCGCAGCCGGTGTCGTTGATGTAATAGCGGCGGTTGTCGTGCTGGAGCCGATAGTAGGAGGCGTTGTCGATGCCCCGGAAGCTCAGGGTCGGCCCCATCTGGTCGCCTTCGGCGGTGTGGTTGTAGACCACATCCAGCAGAACCTCGATGCCGGCGTCGTGCAAGCGCTTGATCATGGTCTTGAATTCGGCCAATTCCCCGCTGCTCAGGTAACGGGGTTCGGGCGCGAAAAAACAGAGGGTGCTATAGCCCCAGTAATTGCGCAGGTTCCGGTCGATGAGGAACCGGTCATCCACGAAGGCGTGGACCGGCATCAGCTCCACGGACGTGATGCCGAGCGACTTCAGATAGCCGATGATTTCCGGGTGGGAGAGGCCGGCGAACGTGCCGCGCAGGTGATGGGGCATCCCCTCGTGGCGGATGGTGTAACCCCGGACATGGGTTTCGTAGATCAGCGTTCGCGACCAGGGAATTTGGGGCGGATGGTCGCCCTCCCAGTTGAAGCTGGTGTCCACGACCACGCACTTGAGCATTTCGCGGGCGTTATCGCGATTGTCGAAAGACAGGTCGGCGCTGCCGTGGCCGACCTGGTAGCCGCAGTGCTCGTCGCGCAGATGCAGCACGCCATAAAATTGCTTGGCGTAAGGGTCGAGCAGCAGCTTGTGGTGGTTGAAGCGATGGCCGATTTGCGGCTCGTAAGGGCCGGAAACCCGATAGCCGTAAAGCGCGCCCGGCCACAGGCCCGGCACGTAGCCGTGCCAGATTTGGTCGGTGTTTTCGGGCAGCACCAAACGCTCGATCTCGCGTTGGCCCGACGAGTCGAACAGGCACAGTTCGACTTTCTCGGCATGGGCGGAAAAAAGCGCGAAGTTGACGCCTTTGCCGTCCCAAGTCGCACCGAGGGGATACGATTTGCCTGGCCACACACGAGCGCGTGATAACATGGTTTGGGCTCCTGATTGAGCTGGGTGGGATTGTCGGGGTAAAGCGCCCGGAAGGCAGGAGCGTCGTCTCCCGAAACCTTCGGTCAGGTCTTTCCGGTGATTTTAGGCTATTTGACCGGACCCGGCAGGCGGGGAGTGCGATCCAGTGCCGTCTTATATCATCACCTTCGATGTCGAATCAAAGCGAACGATAGGGAATGCGATAGCGATGCACGCGCACCGAAGGCAACAGAGGCTCGTCCTCGATCTTGACGTCGGCCCGGCGCAGCCGGGGGGCCTCCGGCGGTTCCGGGGCAACCGGCACGAACTCGGGCAAGCTTTCGCCCGGCCGCAACGGCACCAGGATCGGCAGGGGAGCCTGCATCAGCCGGCGCTGCGGCTCCGGGTCCGCGCTGGCGGCAAAGACGATGTTGGCGCGCAAATGAGGGCAGACGCCCCGAACCCGCGCCAGCGTCTCGTCATCGCGCACCTCCGCCAGCCGTTGCAGCTCCAGGAGAATTTGCGGAGATTCGGCGCGCTGCTCCAGCAGCCGTCGGGCGACCGCCAGACTGGTGCGCTGGATAACCCGTCCGTGTTTCGACCAGGTGAAGCCGATTTTGAGCGGCCGCCGATCGAGCAGGGGGATATGCCGATAGGCTTGCTTGAGGTTCAACCGGGCCGCGCCCATCCGCCGCATCGCCACCGCCAAGGCTTCCTGCCGCCGGTGCAGATCGGCCATGGCCGCATTGGTTTCGAGTCGGCCCAAAACCTTCAGGGCCAGCACGGCGGCTTTAAACCGATCCTTGGCGGCGTTGCAGGCGCGCGCCGCGACCAAGGTGTCCTGGCTGGCGCCGACGATGCCGGGGCAGGTCAGGGTTTCTCGACCATCCTGAGCCTCTTCGTACCAAAGCGCGCGATAGAGTTGAATGGCCTTGAATCGCATATCGAGCCCCTCGGCCAACTCGGCTTCGGTGCGCGATACCCAGGCCGCCAGCGCCGCGTCGCGCCGGACGCTGGCGCAGCAGGTATCGATATGGCCGAGCAAGGCTTCAAAGTTCGCCAACAGTTCGGTCCGCAAGGCGACCGACGACGAGACGGGCGCGGACATGGGTGTCTCCTTATCCATTCGCTTCTTATTATATCATCATCTATTTCTCCAAACACAACAAGTCATCTGACGGGCAACTCCATTCCCTCAAACAGGGCGAGCACCTCCTCGGGGGATTGCAACCTTTCGATCGACCGCACTCGATCACGGTGCAAATGATCCGAAAACAACTCTATAAAATCATACATATAACTACGCAAAAACATACCCCGCCTAAAACCGATCTTCGTCACGTTCGGCGCGAACAAATGACTCGCATCCAACCGGATCAAATCCTGATCTTGCTGCAGGTCATAGGCCATACGAGCGACGATACCGACCCCCATACCGAGCCGGACATACGTTTTAATCACGTCGGCATCAGTCGCGGTAAACGCCACGGTTGGCTTCAACTGAGCGGCGCGAAACGCTTCATCCAACTGGGACCGGCCGGTAAAACCAAACACGTAAGTCACGAGCGGATACTGGGCGACATCGTGCAAGGTCAGGTGATCCAAGCCGGCCAGAGGATGGCCGTGGGGAACCAGCACGCAGCGGTGCCACACATAACACGGCATCATCACCAAATCCTCAAACAGCTCCAACGACTCGGTGGCAATTGCGAAATCGACTTCTCCAGACCGAACCAACTCGGCAATTTGGGCCGGCGAACCCTGATGGACCTGCAAGCTGACCGCCGGATAGCGTTCTCTGAAAACCTTGATCACGGGAGGCAGCGCGTAACGCGCCTGGGTATGGGTGGTCGCGATGGACAAGCGACCTCGCCGGTCATCGCGATACTCCTCGGCCAAGATCTGAATGTTGTTCACTTCGCGCAGGATACTCTCGGCCTTCAAGATGATCTGTTGTCCGATAGGCGTGATCTCGGTCAGGTGTTTGCCGTTGCGGCTGAACAGCTCCACGCCCAATTCCTCTTCCAGAAGGCGCAATTGCTTGCTGATGCCGGGTTGAGAGGTATAGAGACTGTCCGCCGCCGCAGAAATATTCAAGTTATTACGAACAATCGCCGTCAAATAACGCAGTTGCTGCAATTTCACGATTGGCTCCGACCACCATAAAAGACCGACGGCTAACAGTAAACGCTACAACCATATCTCATGAAAGCGCCTCAGCCGCTAATATCTTCCTCCAGCTCGACCTGATCGGGCACCAGCACCACGCCGGTCAGGGGGGGTAAATTCAAGACCAAGGAATACGGCTGTCCCATATGAAATATTGGCAGAGCACAAAGATCGCCATTTGTCCCGCCATTGCCGCCGTACCGGGTGGCGTCAGAATTCAAGATTTCCCGGTAGACGCCAGACTGCGGAACCCCCACGCGGTAGCCGACGCGAACCGTCGCGGCAAAATTGAAGACCACCACGGCATGGTGCCGGTCACTACAGCGACGCAGATAGACGATCACCGATTGAGCCGGATCGTGACAATCCAACCACTCAAAACCCTCTTGGGAAAATTCGTGGGCGTGCAAACAGGCCAAGGAGCGGTACAAGCCGTTGAGGTCGCCGATCAAGGCGTGAACGCCGCGATACTCCAGTTGACCGAGCAACTCCCAATCCAGCAAACCCGCGAAATTCCACTCCCGCTCCTGAGCGAATTCGTTGCCCATAAAGAGGAGCTTTTTTCCCGGATAGGTCCACATGCAGACATAGAGCAGGCGCAAATTGGCGAAATGCTGATGGCGATCTCCCGGCATCCTCGCCAGCAGGGAACCCTTGCCGTGGACGACCTCATCGTGGGATAGAGGCAGCATGAAATTTTCGGTGAAGGCGTAAAGCAAGCCGAAGGTCAGCAGCTCCTGGTGATGGCGGCGCAGCGCCGGATCGAGCGCCAAGTATTCCAGGATATCGTGCATCCAGCCCATGTTCCATTTCATCCCGAACCCCAGCCCACCCATCCAGGAGGGCCGAGTCACCAGCGGCCATGCGGTGGACTCCTCGGCGATCATCAACACGCCGGGGTAACGGCGGTGGATGATCTCGTTCAGTTCGCGCACGAAGGTGATCGCTTCCAGATTCTCGTTGCCGCCGAAAGGATTAGGCGCCCATTCGCCCGATTCGCGCGCATAATCGAGATACAGCATGGAAGCGACGGCATCCACCCGCAACCCGTCCAGATGGCATTCTTCCAGCCAGAAACAGGCGCTCGCCAGCAAGAAGTTCTTCACTTGAGTGCGGCTATAATTGAAGACCAGCGTGCCCCAGCCGCGGTGCTCGCGGCGGGTCGGATCCTCGTACTCGTAAAGATGCGTGCCATCGAAGCAGGCCAAGCCATGGGCGTCCTTGGGAAAATGGCCGGGCACCCAATCCAGGATCACGCCGATGCCCGCCTGGTGGCAGTAATCCACAAACCAGCGAAAATCGCTCACCGTGCCGTGGCGGCTGGTGGGCGCAAAATAACCGGTGGTCTGGTAGCCCCAGGACCCATCCAGCGGGTGTTCGGTGATCGGCATGAGCTCGATGTGGGTAAAACCGAGCGAACCCGCATAAGCCACCAGCCGGGGCGCCAGCTCCCGATAGGAGAGGTAATCGCCGGAACCATCCCGCTGCCAGGATCCCAGATGCACTTCGTACACGGACAAGGGTGTCTGGGACCAGTTTTGCCGACGCCGGCGCGCCATCCAAGCGTCGTCCCGCCAGGAATGGGCGACGTTATCGGCCACGACTGAGCAGATCGCTGGCCGGCGCTCGAAGCCGCGACCGTAGGGATCGCTCTTGCGCAGCAATTCCCCGGTTTCGCGGACCCGGATCTCGAATTGGTAGCGCGCTCCCGGTGCGACACCGGGCACGAACAACTCCCACACATGGCCGCGCCGGCGCAGGGGATGACACAGACCGTCCCAGGCGTCGAAGTCGCCCACCACGCTGACGCGCTCGGCGTTTGGCGCCCAAACCGCGAACAAGACCCCGGCGATGCCATCCACCCAGCGGGGATGCGCGCCCAGCACCCGATAGGCGTGCAGATGGCGGCCTTCGTTGAACAAGTGCAAATCGTACAGGCTCAACTGCGGCGGAAAGCTATAAGGATCGTGACCCGTGAACTCGCGTCCCTCGGCGTCGGCCAGAGTCAGGCGATAATGGAGGGGCAGCAGGTTCGCCGCGCCGTGCCACTCGAAAAGATCGGTTTCCGCCACGCGCCGCAGGGATTGGCCGATATCGACCAGCCGGATCTCCCGAGCGCCGGGCCAAAACGCGCGGATGGTCGTCTGGTCGCCGCAGCCATGACGGCCGAGCACCGCAAACGGATCCGGGTGGCGTCCCGCATGCAACAACTCGGCATCCTTGAGGATTAGTCCGCCACCGGCTGGAGCTTGGTTTGGAGTATCGTCGTTATTATCAGGGTACGTCATCAGGAAAGCCGATTTTGCCCCGAACGCCCAATCCCAGATCCGACCAGGGCACCGTAAGTGGCAATAAGCCGCGCTCGGAACCTACTATTAAACTATAAAATATTCAGCGCCGGCTCGCTGGCGCCACGATCGAGAAGCGGCCCCTAACCGAGCCGCTCGAACCCGATAACCGGAGAATCATAGCAGAGAGGGATATTAAACGCATGAGCGCCGCCATCACCTCACGTTTTGTCAGTCGCCTGACCCGGCAAACCCTCGCGCTGGTCCTCGCCGGTGGCCGCGGCAGCCGGCTCAAACAGCTCACCTTGTGGCGCGCCAAACCGGCGACCCCCTTCGGCGGAAAGTATCGGATCATCGATTTTCCGCTGTCCAACTGCATCAATTCGGGAATCCGGCGGGTTTGCGTGCTGACCCAGTACAAGGCGCATTCCCTGATCCAGCACATCCAGCGCGGCTGGGGTTTCCTGCGCGGCGAATTCGGGGAATTCGTGGAGCTGCTGCCGGCCCAGCAGCGCATCGACGAGTCATCGTGGTATCGGGGGACCGCCGACGCCGTCTACCAAAATCTGGATATCATCCGCACCCACGAACCCGACTTCGTGCTGATTCTGGCCGGGGATCACATCTACAAAATGGATTACGGGCCGATGCTGGCCCACCACGTCGAAAGCAAGGCGGATGTCACGGTCGGCAGCGTCGAGGTGCCGCGAGAGCGAGCTTGCGAGTTCGGCGTGCTCACGGTGAACGAACAGCACGAGGTGATCCGGTTCACGGAAAAGCCCAAGGAACCGGAAACCCTGCCCGGACGGGAAAACGTGGCGCTGGCTTCGATGGGGATTTACGTATTTAATACTCAATTCCTTTTCGAGCGGTTGATCGAGGATGCCGACTCGCCGACCTCCGGCCACGATTTCGCCAAGGATGTCCTGCCTCGACTGATCGGGCAGCACCGAGTCACGAGTTACCCGTTCCGCGACGTTCAAACCAAGGCGCAGAGTTACTGGCGCGACGTGGGAACCGTGGATGCGTTCTGGGAGGCGAACATGGAGCTGGTCGGCGTGGACCCGGAGCTGAACCTGTACGACGAGCACTGGCCGATCTGGACTTACCTGGATCAATCGCCGCCGGCCAAGTTCGTGTTCGACGACGAAGGCCGCCGAGGGATGGCGGTCGATTCGATGGTGGCGGAAGGTTGCATCATTTCCGGCGGTTACGTGAACCACTCGCTGCTCTTCTCGGGAGTGCAGGTCCATTCCTACGTGAAGTTGCGGGACGCGGTGGTGCTGCCGGGCGTCGATATCGGCCGCTACTGCCAGCTCGACCGAGTGATCATCGACCGGGCGTGCATCATCCCGCCCGGCACGGTGGTCGGCGAGAATCCCGAGGAGGACGCGCGGCGCTTTTACCGCACCGAAAAGGGCGTGGTGCTGATCACCCGCGAAATGCTGGGCCAGGAATCGCCGCGCGTCCGTTAAAGGAGTTCCGAGCGGCGCTGGCGCGGAATCCCAAAGATAATACCCACCCTTACCAGGAGTTATCACGCATGAGCCAAGGCTCGCCATTCGACAGGCGGCGCGCGGGATTGCTGTTGCACCCGACCTCGCTCCCCGGAGGTTTCGACAACGGCGATCTGGGACCCGAAGCTTATCGGTTCGTGGATTTCATGGCCGCCTGTGGCTTCACGGTCTGGCAGACGCTGCCGCTGGGACCGCCGCACGACGATCTGTCGCCCTACTCGGCGCAGTCGGCCCATGCCGGCAACCCGCGCCTGATCGCGCTGGAACCGCTGATCGAGGCGGGTTGGCTGAAGCCGGATGGAGGTCCGAGAACGGACGAGGACGGCTGGACCTACCGGCAGCGACGATTGATCGAGGCCCGACAGGGCTTCGAAAAAGCGGGACAGGGGCGGGGAGAACACGCGGCGTTTCTGGACCGGCACCGGATCTGGCTGGACGATTTCGCCCTGTACCAAGCCATCCGCGCGGGCCGAGAGCGATCGGCTTGGTTCGACTGGCCGCGCGAACTTCGAGATCGGCATCCGGAAACGCTGGCGGACATCCGCCGGCAATACGGCGAGAATATCGCCCAATGCCGGTTCGAGCAATTCCTGTTCTATCGGCAGTGGGCGGCGCTAAAACAGTACGCGAACGAGCGGGGCATTCTGGTTTTCGGCGACATTCCGCTCTTCGTCGGCTACGACAGCGCCGACGTCTGGGCGCGGCGCGACTGTTTCCTGCTGGACGACGAGGGACGGCCGGAGGTGGTCGCCGGCGTGCCGCCCGACTATTTCTCGGCCACCGGTCAGTTGTGGGGCAATCCGCACTACGCTTGGGAGAAGATGCGGGCCGACGGGTTCCAATGGTGGAAGGAGCGCATCCGCACCCAACTGACCCAATTCGACCTGTTGCGCATCGATCATTTCCGGGGATTGGAAGCGTATTGGGAAATTCCGGCCAGCGCCGAGACCGCCGTGGCGGGACGCTGGCGCCTGGCGCCGGGCGACGAGCTGTTCCGAGCCTTGCGGGCCGAGTTTGGCCGGTTGCCGCTGGTGGCGGAGGATCTCGGCATCATCACGCCGGAAGTCGAGGCGCTGCGGGACACCCACGGCCTGCCGGGAATGAAGGTGCTGCACTTCGCCTTCGGCGGCGGGGCCGACAACCCCTATCTGCCGCACAATCACGTCCTCAATTCGGTGGTCTACACCGGCACCCACGACAACAACACGACGCTGGGCTGGTTCGACGAGCTGGACGAGCGAACCCGCGCCCACCTGTTCGATTATCTCGGCGGCGATCCGAAACTGATGCCGGCGTTGCTGGCGCGGTGCGCCTTCGCTTCGGTGGCGCGACTGGCGGTGGTGCCGATGCAGGACGTGTTGGCGCTGGGCGGCGAGCATCGCATGAACCGACCGGGCGTCGCGGATGGCTGCTGGCGCTGGCGATTCCGCTGGGACCAAGTCGGATCGGGGGTGGCGGCGCATTACCGGCACTTGCTGGAACTGTACGGGCGGGTGTGAATGCGCATCGAGGCCGATCTGAAACTGGGCTTCAAGGACGTTCTCATCCGGCCCAAACGCTCCACCCTGGGCAGCCGCGCCCAAGTGAGTTTGGCGCGGACCTTCAAGTTTCGCCACACCGGCCGGACGTGGACGGGCATCCCGATCATGGCGGCCAACATGGACACCGTCGGCACCTTCGCGATGGCGGCGGCCCTGTCCGAACTGGGTTTGTTCACGGCCGCGCACAAGCATTATCCGGTGGAAGCGTGGGATGCGTTCGTGGCGACCTCATCCGGCGGCAACCAGCATCGGCTGGCGAACGTGGCGGTCAGCACCGGCATTCTCGATAGCGATCTCGCCAAGCTCGATCAAATCTTGGGACGCCATCCCGAATTGTCGTTCGTCTGCATGGACGTGGCGAACGGCTATTCGGAGCATTTCGTGGAGCAGATCGGCAAGGTCCGGGCTCGGCATCCCGACAAAATCATCATGGCCGGCAACGTGGTCACCGGAGAGATGGTGGAGCAATTGCTGTTGTCGGGCGCCGATATCGTGAAGGTCGGCATCGGGCCCGGTTCGGTCTGCACCACGCGAGTCAAGACCGGCGTGGGGTATCCGCAGTTGTCGGCGATCATCGAATGCGCCGACGCCGCCCACGGCCTGTCCGGCCAGATCATCTCGGACGGCGGTTGCACCTGCGCCGGCGACATCGCCAAGGCGTTCGGGGCGGGCGCCGATTTCGTGATGCTGGGCGGAATGCTGGCGGGGCACGACGAAGGCGGCGGCGAGATTCTGGAGCGGGACGGCCAGCGTTTCGTGCGGTTCTACGGGATGAGCTCCAAAACGGCCATGGAGAAATACAGCGGCGGGGTCGCCGAATACCGCGCCTCCGAAGGCAAAACCGTCACCGTGCCCTATCGGGGGCCGGTGGCGGAGACGATCAGGGATATTTTGGGCGGACTGCGGTCGGCCTGCACCTACGTCGGCGCGAGCCAGTTGAAGGAATTGACCAAGCGCACCACCTTCGTGCGGGTGGCGGAACAACAGAATCCGATTTTTGAAGCGTAAGTTGAACCCATGATTTTGTCGGCCGATACGATCTGGAAACTTTTGGCCGTCGTCCGCGAACGGCAACCGCTGGTGCACAACATCACCAATTTCGTGGTGATGAACAACACCGCGAACGCGCTATTGGCCCTGGGCGCCTCGCCGGCGATGGTTCACTCCAGCGATGAGGTGGAGGATTTCGTCGCCATCAGCCAAGCGCTGGTGATCAATATCGGTACGCTGTATTCGGAACAGATCGCGGCCTGCAAGCTGGCGGCGATCAAAGCCAAGGCGGTGGGAGTACCGTGGATTCTCGATCCGGTGGGCGCGGGCGCCACGCCGTACCGGCGGGCGGCGGCGAGCGCGCTGGCGCGTCTAGCGCCTAGCGTCATCCGGGGCAACGGTTCGGAAATTCTGACGCTGGCCGAACAGACGCAATCGGGACAGGGCAAGGGAGTGGATAGCTCGCACGGTTCGGAAACAGCTCTGGATGCGGCGCGGCAACTGGCGACGGATACCGAGGCCGCAGTGGCGATAACGGGGGCGGTGGACTACGTGACCGACGGGCGCCGTGTCGCCGCCATCGAGAACGGCCATCCCTTGATGACGCGCGTCACCGGCTTGGGTTGTTCGGCGACGGCGGTGATCGGGGCGTTTCTGGCCGTGGAACGGGATGCTTTCGCGGCGACGGTGGCGGCGCTGGCGGTGTTCGGCGTAGCCGGCGAGATCGCGGCTGCCCGATCACCGGGACCGGGCAGCTTGCAGGTGGCGCTGCTGGATGCTTTGTATTTGCTCGATGAAGCGACGCTGGCGGCGAGACTGCGGGCGACGATCCGCTGAGCCCGCATCCATCGCGTTTTCAGACCGGCAATTCCGAGCTTCCCATCAGATACTCATCCACCGCACGGGCGCACTGCCGGCCTTCGCGGATCGCCCAGACCACCAGCGACTGCCCGCGCCGCATGTCGCCGGCCGCGAAGATTTTGTTGACCGAAGTCTGGTAGTCGTCGGTGCTGGCGCGGATGTTATCCCTTTCATCCAGGGCGACACCCAAGTCCTTCAGCATCCCCTCATGCACGGGATGAACGAAACCCATGGCCAGCAACACCAGATCGGCCTCGATCTCGAACTCGCTGCCGGGCACTTCGGCCATGATCTGCCGCCCGTTGCTTTCGCGCCATTCCAGCCGCACGATTTGAATCGCTTTCACCTGGCTGTCCTGGCCGAGGAACTGTTTGGTGGCGACCGCCCAATCGCGCTCGCAGCCTTCCTCGTGAGAGGAAGAGGTGCGCAGCTTCAGCGGCCAATTCGGCCAGGTCAACAGCTTGTTCTCGCGCAACGGCGGTTTGGGCATGATTTCCAGCTGGGTCACCGAACGCGCGCCGTGGCGGACGGAAGTGCCGACGCAGTCGGAGCCGGTATCGCCGCCGCCGATGACGACCACATTTTTGTCCGTGGCGAGAATTTCCTCGGCGACGATTTTCTGTCCGGCCACCCGGCGGTTTTGCTGGCTCAGGAAATCCATGGCGAAATGGATGCCGCGCAATGCGCGGCCCGGCACGTTCAGGTCGCGCGGTTGTTCGGAACCGCCCGCCAGCACCACCGCGTCGAACTCGGCCAGCAGCGAGCGGGCCGGAATGTCGGCGCCGACATGGCTGTTGGGCCGGAACTCGACGCCCTCGGCCCGCAGTTGCGCCAACCGACGGTCGATCAACCACGCTTCCAGCTTGAAGTCGGGGATGCCGTAGCGGAGCAGGCCGCCGATGCGATCATTTTTCTCGAACACCACCACGGCATGACCGGCGCGGGCCAATTGCTGGGCGCAGGCCAAGCCGGCGGGACCGGAGCCGATCACGGCGACCCGCTTGCCGGTGCGGTGGGCAGCGATTTGCGGCACCACCCAGCCTTCCGCCCAGCCTTTGTCGATGATGGCGCACTCGATGTCCTTGATCGTCACGGGCGAATCGTTGAAATTCAAGGTGCAGGAGGCTTCGCACGGCGCCGGGCAAATTCGCCCGGTGAACTCCGGGAAGTTGTTGGTGGAGTGGAGAACCTCCAACGCCTCGCGCCAGTTGCCGCGATACACCAGATCGTTCCAGTCGGGAATGATGTTGTGAACCGGGCAGCCGCGATGGCAGTACGGTATCCCGCAGTCCATGCAACGGGCGGCCTGCTCGCGGACGGTGGGCTCCGGCAAGGCCGCGATGAAGTCGCGAAAGTGGGTGATCCGCTCCGCGATCGGCGCGTAGCCGTGCTCGTGGCGGGCGATTTCCAAAAAACCGGTCGGCTTACCCATATCTCAAGCTCCCATGGCCAGGCCGGCCTTCTCGTCGTGACGGGCGGCGCGGGCTTTGGCCTGCATGTCCTGCAACGCCCGCCGATAGTCCAGCGGCATGATCTTCACGAATTTCGGCAGAAACTCCCGCCAGTGCTCCAGCACCCGGTGGGCGGGTTCGCTGCCGGTGTGCAAGTAGTGGCGGGCGACCAGAATCTGCAAGCGGCGGGCGTCGTGGCGCAGCATGTCTTCCGGCAACTCGGCCTGGGCCAGCCCGCTCCAGTCGTCGCGCAGGACGCGGACGTTGAGGGTTTCCTCGGTGTCGTTCAGCGGTTCCAGCGCGACCATGGCCTTGTTGGCGCGGCGGGCGAAATCGCCGGTTTCGTCCAGCACGTAGGCGATGCCGCCGCTCATTCCGGCGGCGAAGTTGCGGCCGGTTCGACCCAGCACGACCACCACGCCGCCGGTCATGTACTCGCAGCCGTGATCGCCGGTGCCCTCCACGACGGCCAAGGCACCGGAGTTGCGCACGGCGAAGCGCTCGCCGGCCACGCCCCGGAAATAGCATTCGCCGGCGATGGCGCCATACAGCACGGTGTTGCCGACGATGATGTTTTCCTCGGCGCACAGGCGGCTGGCCGGGGAGGGGCGGACGACGATCCGGCCGCCGGAGAGACCCTTGCCGACGTAGTCGTTGGCTTCGCCGGTGAGATCCAAGGTCACGCCGTGGGCCAAGAAAGCGCCGAAGCTCTGGCCGGCGGTACCGGCCAGGCGAACGTGGATGGTGTCGTTCGGCAAGCCGGCATGGCCGTAGCGGAGCGCGACTTGGCCGGAGAGCATAGCGCCGACGGTGCGATCGGTGTTGCGCACCGGGGTTTCGATGCGCACCGGCTGGCGGGTTTCCAAGGCGGGCTGGGCTTGGGCGATCAGCCGATGATCCAGCACGTTGCCGAGGCCATGATCCTGCCGCTCGCAGCGGTGGGTGGCGACGCCGGGCGCGGCGGGGGGACGGCCAGCAAGCGGGTGAAGTCCAGCCCGCGCGCTTTCCAGTGGTGGATGGCCCGCCGCATGTCGAGCCGGTCGGCGCGACCGATCATCTCGTCGAAGGTGCGGAAACCGAGCTGGGCCATCAGCTCCCGGACCTCTTGGACCAAGAAGGTGAAGAAGTTGATGACATGGGCCGGTTGACCGGGGAAGCGCTTGCGCAGTTCCGGGTCCTGGGTGGCGACGCCGACCGGGCAGGTGTTGAGGTGGCATTTGCGCATCATCACGCAGCCGGCGGCGATCAGGGCGCCGGTGCCGAAGCCGAACTCGTCGGCGCCGAGCAGCGCGCCGATCACCACGTCGCGACCGGTGCGCAGGCCGCCGTCCACCTGTACGGCGATGCGCCCGCGCAAATGGTTGCGCACGAGGGTTTGATGGGTTTCGGCGAGGCCGATTTCCCAAGGCGAGCCGGCGTTCTGGATCGAGGTCAGCGGGCTGGCGCCGGTGCCGCCGTCTTCCCCGGAAATGGTGACGTGGTCGGCGTGCGCCTTGGCCACGCCCGCCGCGACCGTGCCGACGCCGATCTCGGAAACCAGCTTGACGCTGATATCCGCTCGGGGGTTGGCGTTTTTCAGGTCGAAGATCAGTTGGGCCAAATCCTCGATGGAGTAGATGTCGTGGTGCGGCGGGGGCGAGATCAGGCCGACGCCGGGCGTGGAATGGCGAACCCTGGCGATCCAGTCGTTGACCTTGTGGCCCGGCAATTGCCCGCCTTCGCCGGGTTTGGCCCCTTGCGCCATCTTGATTTGGAGCGCGTCGGCGTTGACGAGGTATTCGGTGGTGACGCCGAAGCGGCCGGAAGCCACCTGCTTGATCGCCGAGCGGATGGAATCGCCGTTATCCAGCGGAGCGTAGCGGGCCGGGTCTTCGCCGCCCTCGCCGGTGTTGGACTTCGCGCCGAGCCGGTTCATGGCGATGGCCAAGGTGGTGTGCGCCTCCCAAGAGATCGAGCCGAACGACATCGCGCCGGTGGCCAATCGCTTGACGACTTCGCTGGCGGGCTCGACCTCGTCCAAGGGCAAGGGCTGACTGGCGAAGCGGAACTCGAACAGGCCGCGCAAGTTGCGCAAGTGGTCGCGCTGGTCGTTCATGGTCTGGCTGTATTGCTTGAACTGCCGGTAATCGCCGGTGCGGACCGCGTGTTGGAGCAAGGAAACGGTTTCCGGCGTCCAGGCGTGCTCCTCGCCGCGAATGCGGAAAGCCAGTTCGCCGCCCACGTCCAAGGCGTTGCGGTAAAGCGGGGCGTCGCCGAAAGCCAAATGATGGCGGCGAACGGTTTCTTGGGCGATTTCCGCCAAATCGACGCCTTCGATCACCCCCTGGGTGCCGGTGAAGTAATGATCGACAAACTCGCTGGCCAGACCCACGGCCTCGAAAATCTGGGCGCCACAGTAGGACTGATAGGTGGAGATGCCCATTTTGGACATGACCTTCAGGATACCCTTGGCGATGGCCTTGGTGTAATGCTCGTGCGCTTCGGTTTCGGACAGCTTCTGCTGCAAGCTGGGGAGCATGGAGGACAGGGTATCGAAGGCCAAATACGGATTGATGGCCTCGGCGCCGTAGCCCGCCAACAGGCAGAAGTCGTGGACCCGCTTGGCCTCGCCGGTTTCCACCACCAACCCGACTTCGGTGCGCAAGCCGGCGCGAATCAGGTGATGGTGAACGGCGGCGGTGGCGAGCAGGGCGGGGATGGCGATATGGTCGGCGTCCATGCCACGGTCGGAGAGGATGATAATGTTATTGCCCCGCCGCACCACATCGGCGGCCTCGCGGCAGAGGTCCTCCAAAGCTCGGGCCATGCCGCCGGCGCCGCGCTCCATCGCGTAGCAGATGCTGAGGGTTTTGGTGCGGAACGCCTTATCGACGTGATATTCGATGCGGCGAATGCGCTCCAAATCCACGTTGTCGAGGATCGGCCGCTTGACTTCCAGCCGCTTGTGAGACCCGCCGCTACCGAGATCCAGGAGATTGGGCCGGGGGCCGACGAACGAGACCAGCGACATCACCAGTTCCTCGCGGATCGGGTCGATCGGCGGGTTGGTGACCTGGGCGAACTTTTGCTTGAAATAGTCGTACAGCAGCTTGGGCCGGCCGGACAGCACGGCGGGCGGAATGTCGCGGCCCATGGAACCGATCGGGTCCTCGCCGCTGACGGCCATCGGGGTCAGGAAGGCGCGGATATCTTCCTGGCTGTACCCGAACGCCTGCTGGCGGCGCAACAGGGTGCGCGGATCGGGGGCCATCGGGCCGACCTCGGCCGGCAGGTCCTGAAGGTGGATCTGGGTGGCGTCCAGCCAAGCTTGGTAGGGGTAGGCGGAAGCCAGTTGGTCCTTGATCTCGTCGTCGTCGATGATGCGGCCTTGCTCCAGATCGATCAGCAACATCTTGCCGGGCTGCAACCGCCACTTCTTGACGATTTTTTCCTCCGGTACCGGCAGCACGCCCATCTCCGAGGCCATGATCACCAGATCGTCGTCGGTGACCAGATAGCGGGCGGGGCGCAGGCCGTTCCGGTCGAGGGTGGCGCCGATCTGCCGGCCATCGGTGAAGGCGATGGCGGCCGGCCCGTCCCACGGCTCCATCAGGGCCGCGTGATACTCGTAAAAAGCGCGGCGCTTGGGGTCCATCAAGGAGTTGTCGGCCCACGCTTCCGGCACCATCAGCATCATGGCGTGGGGCAGCGAATAGCCGCCCGCGACCAGCAGCTCGAGGGCGTTGTCGAAAGTGGCGGAGTCGGAAGCGCCATCGCCGATCAGCGGCCAGAGCTTGTCCAGGTCGGAGCCGAGCCGGTCGGATTTCATGTTGTGGCGGCGGGCCAGCATCCAGTTGATGTTGCCGCGCAGGGTGTTGATTTCGCCGTTGTGGCAGAGATAGCGGAACGGGTGCGCCAGCGCCCAGGACGGGAAGGTGTTGGTGGAAAATCGCTGGTGAACCAGCGCCAGCGCCGATTCCAGGCGGGCGTCGCGCAAATCGGGATAGTAGACGCCGAGGTTGCGGGCCAGGATCATGCCCTTGTAGACCAGGGTGCGCGAGGACAGCGACGCGACGTAGAACTGTTGGCGTCCGGGCAGGTCGCGGTTCCAAATGGTGTGATGGGTTTGCTTGCGGGTGACGAACAGCTTGCGCTCGAAGGCGTCACCATCGAGGCAGTTGGCGCCGCGCCGGATGAAAATCTGGCGGATCACCGGCTCGGTGGGACGAACGCTGTAGCCCAGACAGGCGTTGTCGGTCGGGACATCGCGCCAGCCCAGCACCGTTTGGCCTTCGGCGGCCATGCACGCTTCCAGCGCGGCCTCGCTTTGGGCGCGGGCGTCGGGATCGCGCGGCAGGAAAATCATGCCGACCGCATAATCGCCGGGGGCGGGCAGTTCGACGCCCAGATCGGCGCATTCGGCGCGCAGGAAGCCGTCGGGAATTTGCACCAGGATGCCGGCGCCGTCGCCGGCCAGCGGATCGGCGCCCACCGCGCCACGGTGGCTGAGGTTGGCCAGGATTTCCAGACCTTGATGGACGGGCTGGTGACTTTTGCGGTTCTTGATATCGACGACAAATCCGATACCGCAGGAATCGTGCTCGTTGCGCGGGTCGTAGAGTCCTTCGGAGGCAGGCAGGCGGGTCACACTCATGATCATTCCTCAAATAACGGCAAGCTGATGGCCTCCTTGCCCGGCCGGTTCTCCGGGCCACTGGCTGGGCCGAAGACCGAAAAAATCCCGAAAAATGGCAAAAATACATACTACCGACCCCATGACCGTTCGCGCAACAGCCACGACGCAGCGGCCTCGGCCTCGGACTCTACAATTTCGGCTTTCGGTCGAAACTTTCGCTGCGGATCTAACCCTCCGCCGGATAAGCCCGCCGGACTCGAAGCGGCGGAAGTTTAATCTTTGAGGCGATGGCGTTCCATGGTTTCGTGCCATTCCTTTTCCTCGGCGTGCAGGTACAGGCCGGTGGTGTCGATGCGGGCGTGGCGGGCGTTGCGCTGGAGGAATTGGATGTCGATGCCGGCGTCGGCCTGATGGGTGATGCTGGTGTGGCGGAACCAGTGGGTGGAGGCGCGGCGCAGCTTGTCGGCCTGATGGGGGTCGTCCGCTTCCAGCCGGGCGGCCGCTTTCGCCACCAAGTCTTTGACAACGCGGTAGATCATATTGTCGCCGATGCCGCCGGTTCCCTTGAGGTTGAAAACCAGCGGGCTGGTCTCGTCCGGCGCGGGCAGGGGCGGCAAGCCGTAGAAGCGCCGGTAGTCGCGCAGGGCTTGCAGCATGTCCTGGTTGACGGGCACTTGGGCTTCCTTGCGGCCTTTGCCGATCACGCGCCACCACCAGCGCCCGCGAACCTGGATGAAGCTGCTCATGGCGTGGCCGGCGACTTCGCTGACCCGTGGGCCGAGCAGGTAGAGCAGGGCGGTCAGATACTTGGCGCGGGCGTGGTGCTGGCGGTCGCGCTCGCTCTCGCGGGGCAATTCATCGACTGCGGCCAGCAGAGCTTGCCATTGGTCGTGTTCGAGAAAGCGCTCCACCTGGCGCATGGGTTGATGGCCGCGCCCCCGGCGGCGGGCCAAGGCTAGCGGGTTGCCGGCGAGATAGCCGGCTTTGACCAGATAGCTGAACAGGGAGTTGACGATCAGCATGGCGACCTTGCGGCTGGCGGGGTTGAGCGGGCCGAGAAACGGCCGCCAGCGCGGGCTGAAGCGAGGCGCTTTTTGCCCGCACCAGCGGTCGCGGGGTCGCGGGATCGGTCAGGAAATTTTCGTAGAGAATGCAGTCCTCGCGGGTCAGGCCGGACAGGGGTTTGCCGCGCTCCAGCAGCGCCCAGAGCAACAGGCGCTCGGCTTCCTTGCGGTAGTTGCGCAGGGTTTGCGGGGAGTCGCGGAACTCGGCCAGCCACGCTTGCACGGCTTCGAGGTCGTTGTTGGCGGCCAGTTGGCAGACCACGTCCGGGCCGGCGCGGTTGTGGCCGGCGCGACCGTCCAGCTCGTCGGGCAGGCACAGGCGCTCCAGGGGCAGGGGAGGGGC
>JBAOII010000036.1:0-159993 GCA_037045685.1 Candidatus Competibacter sp. | reverse complement strand
TCCCTTGCGGGAGGGGGTTAGGGGGAGGGGGTCTGAACGCTTACGCTACAAAATGGGTTTTTGTCCAGGCACCAAATTAGTGATACCGAGTTCCCCGGCACACGCCCGGCAAGCATACCCTTGAGTTTGACTTCAAGTACGACGGCCTGGGCGCCGGCACGCTGGCCTTTAACAACTTCAGCGGCGTCGGCCCGGCACGGGTACGCTGAAAGTGGACGGCAAGGTCGTCGCCACCCAGGAGATGAAGCGCACGCTGCCGATGATCCTGCAATGGGACGAGTCCTTCGATATCGGCTCCGATACGCTGACCGGCGCGAACGACGCCGACTACCAGCCACCGTTCCCCCTGACCGCCAAGCTGAACAAGCTGAACAAGCTGACGATCAAGGTGGACCGTCCGAAACTGACAGAGGAGGACATCAAGAAGCTCGAAGAAGAAATGGCGAAAGCCGCCGACGGGAAGTAAGTTCTTCCTTGTGAACCGCGCGGGCCGCTCGGGTAAGGAACGGCCCGCGACTCGATCAATCAAGCATTACGAGGCAAATGAGAGGAAAAGAAACGATGAAGCCAATCCTGTTCAATTCGGTATTGGCCGTCGGCCTGATGGCGGCTACCTTGTTCGTTTCCAGCGGTCAAGCCAGAGAGAATGCCTTTGAAGCCGTGCCATTGGGCGTTGAAGCCTACATTTATGGTTATCCGCTGGTCACAATGGAAATGACCCGGCGCGTGATGACCAATGTCGAGAAGCCGGAAGGCACGCGCGCCCCCATGGGGCAATTTGTCCGGATGCGGGAGTATCCGAGCGCCGCGTTTCGCGACGTGACCGCCCCGAACGCCGACACGCTCTACACCACCGCCTGGCTGGACGTGAGCCAGGAACCGTGGGTGTTAAGCCTGCCGGATGCCCAGGACCGTTATTATCTGTTCCCCATGCTCGACGGCTGGACGGAAGTGTTCCAGGTACCGGGCAAACGCACGACCGGCACCGGCCCGCAGACCTACGCGATTACTGGACCCGGCTGGAAAGGGATGTTACCGGAGGGCGTAAAGGAGTACAAATCGCCCACCGCTCTGGTCTGGCTACTGGGTCGCATCTACTGCACGGGCACGCCGGAAGATTACGCGGCCGTCCACAAGCTGCAGGATGAGATTTCGCTCGTCCCGCTCAGCGCCTACGGCAAACCTTACACCCCGCCGCCCGGCAAGGTCGATCGGTCCATCGACATGAAAACCGCCGTGCGGGATCAGGTGAACGCACTCAACGCCAACGAATATTTCGATTTGCTGGCCAAACTGCTGGCGAACAATCCGCCCACCGCCGCAGACAAGCCCATCCTGGAAAAGATGGCCAAGATCGGGATCGTGCCCGGTCAGCCGTTCGACCGCAGCAAACTCGCCCCGGTGGCCCGCGAAGCGTTCTCCCTCGTGCCCAAGATGGCCAATGACAAGATCATGCTTTGGCTGAAGGAAGGCATCATCGAGGGCGACATGAGATTGGAGAACGGCTGGCTGTTCACCACCAAAACCGGCAACTACGGTGTGAACTACCTTCAGCGCGCCCTGATCACCGCTATCGGGTTGGGAGCAAATCGTCCGCATGACGCCGTCTATCCCACATCGGAAGGGCCATCCGTGATCGGCTCCTATACCGGTGAGAAGAAATACGTGATGCACTTCAACAAAGGCGAACTGCCGCCGGCGAACGGGTTCTGGTCGCTCACGATGTACGACAAGGACTATTTCTTCGTCTCCAACCCCCTCAACCGCTACAGTATCAGCGCCCGGCAAAACCTCAAGACCAACGCCGATGGTTCGGTGGATCTCTACATCCAGAACGAAACCCCTGGCCCCGACAAGGAATCGAACTGGCTCCCAGCCCCGAAGGACAAGTTCATCCTCATGATGCGGCTCTATTGGCCGAAGGAGAAAGATCCCTCAATCCTTGATGGCTCATGGAAGATTCCGCAAGTCAAGGCCGTGGAGTAACTTTCGATCGTGAACCGCGCGGGCTGCCCGCAAGAGCAGCCCGCGAAACCGACCGAAAATCGCCGACGAAAATCAACGCGATACCCATGCGATTGAGGCGCCTGGCGCGTCGGTCAACACGCGATTTCCAGCCCCTGCAAATGGCTTTGATCCGTAGCGGGAAAAGGAACAGAGATCGGTCGGTCGCGCCCAAGCCTTGCAGAAGCTCAAGAAATAGCTCGTAAACCACCGTCTGGGGCAGGCTTTAGCTGGAGAGTCAGCCCTTGGACCAAACCCCGAGAGGGATACGATGATCCGAAAAAAACTATTGCAGGCCGGACTGTGGGCGACCATCGGCGGTGCCGGCCTCTTGGCCTCGGGCGGCCCGGCCGCCGGTGCCGGGGTGAACATGTATGGCGGGCAATGGCATTACAGTCTCACGCCGTATGCCTGGTTCCCGAACATCCGCCAGACGCTCCAGTATTCGACCTCCTTGGGGGGAGGCAAAACCGTGGATGTCGAGGTCAAGCCGGACAGCTATCTCAGCGATTTGGAGTTCGCTCTGATGGGCACTTTCGAGGCGCGTAAAGGTGACTGGGCGCTGGCGATGGACCTGATCTACAACGACTTTAGCGACCAGCAAGGGAAGATCAAAACCGTGCGGGGGCCAAGAGGCAGCCTGTCGCTGCCCATCGACGTCAATCTGAACGTGGATCTTCAGGCGTTGATCTGGGAAGGGATCGGTAGTTACACCGTGGCGCGGAGTTCCACCGGGACGCTGGACGTGTTCGGCGGCGTGCGCTATCTGGGTTTGGAGACATCGACCGATTTGAGCTTCTCTGGACCGGAAGGCGCGCTCGGACGCTCGGGCGACAATTCCGACCGGATCAACGTGTGGGACGGGATCGTCGGCGTGCGCGGCGAGGTCCGGCTCGGCGACAGCGGTGACTGGTTTCTGCCGTACTACCTCGACATCGGCGCGGGCAACTACTCCAACTGGACCTGGCAGGGCTGGACCGGGATCGGCTATCGCTTCGACTGGGGTGACGTCGTGCTCGCGTACCGCAACCTCTATTACTCGACGGACGGCGACGAAATCGTCGAGGATTTGCGCATGGCCGGTCCCGCGCTGGGCGCCACTTTCCGCTGGTAGCGTAGCGCGAGCCGACGTCGCCGATATCCATGCCATTTCACGACCCTAACACCCCTATTGTCGCCGTCCCCGAACCGGCATCGCTCTCCAGGATGGTCGATCTGCTGGTGCAAGCGGGCAGCCTGTTGCTCCAGCACGGCGCCGACGCCGGCCGCGTGGAGGCGAGCTTGGAACAGATGGAACCGGGCTTGGGCATCGACCGGATCGATGCCGTGGTGATGTCGAAAACCATCCTGCTCACCGCCACCCGCCAGGACGCCCACCATACTCGGGTGGCCCGAGTGCCCATCGTGGGCGTCAACATGAACATCCTCAGCGAGGTGGAGCAACTGCTGGGCCAGTTCCAGCAGGGGCGGGTGACGCCCGCACAACTGGCGCTGGATCTGGATCGGATCGCGGCGCTGCCGCACCACTACTCGCGCGGCGTGATCGTGGCGGCGACCGGCTTGGCCTGCGCGGCGTTTTGCCGGCTGTTCGGCGGCGACTGGGCGGCGCTGGCGGTCACCGGCGCGGCCGCCGCCAGCGCCGCCGGGGTGCGGATTTGGCTGAATCGACGGCACGTCAATTACTTCCTGGTGGTCCTGATCACCGCGCTGGTGGCCAGCCTGCTGGCCGGCAACGCGCTCTGGCTCAGCCAGACCCCGCAAAGCGCGCTGACGGCGGCGGTCCTGCTGCTGGTGCCGGGGGTGCCGCTGATCAACGCCAGCGTCGATATCCTGCGCGGCCACATTTCCGCCGGTCTGGCCCGCGCCACCACCAGTTTGGTGGTGTTTCTCGGGATTGCGCTCGGTCTGGGCTCGGTGCTCCGGCTGCTCCAGGTGCGGCTATGAGCGGCGTCGAACTGGCGGTCTCGCTGGTCCAAAAAGGTTGCTGGGCGGCGGTGGCGACCTTGGGATTTTCCGTGCTGTTCAACGTGCCGAAGTACGCCCTGCCCTATTGCGCGCTGATCGGCGCGTTCGGCTACGCGCTGCGCACCGCGCTGATCGGCGGCGGCATGGGGATGGTCTCGGCTACCTTGGGCGCGGCCCTGCTGATCGGCGTGCTGGCCGCGATCCTGGCCCGGCGCTACGGCGTGAGCGGGACGCTGTTCGCCGTCGGCCCGGCGATTCCGCTGGTGCCGGGCAGCTACGCCTACAAGGCCGTGATGGGCATCGTGATGGTGGCGGAATCGTCCCAACCGGAGCGCGGCGCCGAACTGTTGCTGGGGGCGTTCGACAACGGCATCAAGGCCGTGTTGACCGTTTTGTTTCTGAGTTTTGGCATCGCGCTGCCGGGCCTGCTGTGGAGCGCGCTCCGGCGCGGGGACTGACGGGATCTGGAATCGAGCGAGGCGCGCGGCTTTCAGCCCATCAACCAGGCGCGCGCCAGCTCCAGGTCGGCCTCGGGAAAGAAACGGACTTCGGCGTGCCGGGAATCGGCGAACAGGAACAGGAGTGCTTCGTCCCGCCAGCGCGGGTCGCCCACGACCGCGATTTTTTCGACATCCCGATCATGCCTGAAGAAAAAACCGACGTCGCCCCACTGCTCGCCGGGTTCCCAGCCGGCGAAATCGTCCAACTGGACCAGCGCCTTCAGTTTGCCGGTCGCGAAGATATTCTCGGTCTCGGAGCGAACCTGAGAAGCCTGAAATTCGGCCCAAGTCAGCAGTCCGCTGACGGTAACCAGATACACGCGGTCCGCTATCTGCCGCAATGCTATCGTCATTTGGTTCGTTCTCGATCATCGCCGTCAAACGGCTCGGGCCACGCGGCCGATCAGAAGGAAGGCCGCGTGGCCCGGTGCGGAACGATACGGATACCTTAGCGGTTGATCCAAGAGCCGCCGCCGTAGCGATTGATCCAACCGCCGCCGCCGCCGTTGATCCAAGAGCCGCCGCCCCGGTAATAGCCGCCGCCGCCGTTGACCCAGGCGCCGCCGCCGCCCCGGTAATAGCCGCCGCCGCCACCGCCGTAGCGATTGACCCAACCGCCGCGCGGACCGACGGCGGCGGAGCCGCGATAGCCGCGAGCGGCGGCCCAGGCATGGGCGGGACTGGATTCGGTCAAGGCGCCGCCCAGCAGCACGCCGCCGATCACCGCCTGCGACCACTTGCCCAGACCGCGTAGAAACGTCCGCCGGCACTCGTCGGCAACCGGTGGATCGGACCGTTCGGAATCTGCTATCTCGTGTTGATCGGTCATGGCCGTTCTCCGCTCACTGCGCTTTCTTCGGCGCGGTTTCGGGTTTTGGAGCGGGAGCCCCCGCCGGCGCCGCTTCTTCCTCCGACGGAGGACCCTCTTCCTCGACCAGGTTGGAGAAGTGCAGGGCCTGGAACCGCCAACCGTCTTTTTCCTTCTTCAGCACCGCCGAGACGTTCAGATCGAACTCGCGCGGCTGGCCGGCCGGGTCGGTATCCTTCATGACGCAGGAAGCCATCAGCCAAGCGCCGTTTCCTTCCTCGGCCCCGGCGACTTCCGGACACTGGTGGCTCAGCGAGCCGGCCTTGAAGGTCTCGAAGTAATGTTTGTAGGTGTCTTCGACCGCCGCCTTGCCCTTCCAGAACTCGCCGGGGCCGGTGCCCATCAACGCCACGTTGGGGCCGTCGGCGTACAGCGCCAGCAGCGCCTTGAGATCCTGCTTGTTCATGGCGTCATGGTGCTGCTTCAGCACCGCCTTGAGTTCCTCGCCAGCCTTCGCGACCGCCGGCGCTTCAACCGCCGGTTTCGGCGCTTCCGCCGGTTTCGGCGCTTCCGCCGCCCAGGCCGGGACCGTCAGCGCGCAACCCAGCATGGAGATTATTAGAGCATGTTGCTTTTTCATAATTTATGTCCTGGTAACGGGTTGATCGGGAATCGATATGCTAGCAAAAACAACTTGAACAGCTCGTGAACCACGATGTCGAAATATCGCTTTGTTCTGCTGGGGTCTCGGAGACCGGTCCTTTCAGACCGGCGCTTTCCGGCAGGCTCTTTCCGGGCGCGACCGTTCGGGTCTCTATCCCGCGAGCCGGCGAGGGATCGAGGGCGAGAGTTACGATTTCAGCGGCCGTGCGCCTCATCCAACCGCTTCCGCAGCAAACCGGCCCAATGGTCGAAAGCGGCTTCGGCATAGGCCCAAGTGCTATAGGCTTTGGTGTAGGACGAAAAACCTTTCTCCACCGCCGTAGCCCACGCCCTGGCTCAGGTCGATGTCGTACTTTTTGCCGACCTGCCGATCCACGTAGGCGGCCACCACCCGGTTGGTCCGGCTGTCGAGAAATTCGGCTTCGATGGCGGTTTGACCGAGGTAGGGCGTGCCGCCGGTGCCGCCGCCGGCCGCGACGTCCGCCACGGTGGCGTAGGGCACCACCAGAGTGACCACGCTCATCTCGGGTTTGGTCGGGATCAGATCGGTGATCGCCACCCGCACCCGCAACACGTCGGGACCCGGCTTGGTCACCACCGGATAGGCCGGCGCCAGCGCCTTGACGATGGCGTTCTGGAAGTAATCGGTCAGCGCCTTCAATTCGGTCGGGTCGATGCCTTTGTAGTCGGCGTCATCCTTGTACCAGACCCGGATGCGGTCCAGCATCACCTTGTTGTACTGTTTCCAGTTTTGATCGGGCTTGAGGTAGCGCTCGGCGCCGGCGCCGTCGGGCACGGGTTGCAGCTTGGAGTAGTCGCCGAGAAAGCCGGCGTATTTCGGCTTGGCATCGCCGGGGGATGTGCTGGCGCAACCGGCGCTCAGCGCGGCGCACAGCAGGAGCAGGGACAACGGGGTCGAAATACGTATCATAAGATTTGTCTCTTGAGGCTGCCGTTTCGGCAGGGAAAAGCCGACTATACTTGGCAAGAAATCCACCCGTTCCTTCTGTTCGTCAGGCGGGACGATCATCGCGCATTGGGCATATAATCCCGCTTAATCTCTGGGCTTTCAAGGACAATCTTCAGGACCATATAACCTCTTTCGCCACCCTCTTTCCTCACATTTTTTGGAGTCTCGTCTCGTGCAAGATTCGCGTTCCGCTCATCAAGCCATTCGATTTCAGTCCGGGCTAGGCGCCGGAGCATTGCTCGTGGCCCTGCTCGGCGTCGGCCCGACGCTGGCGCTCGCCCAGCAACCCGCGCCGCCACCGGTCGAAGTCACCACGGTTTCCGCCGCGCCGCAGACCACGCCGGCGACCTTCGAATTTACCGGTAAGACCGAAAGCTCCCGCTCGGTGGAAATCCGCGCTCGGGTGGAGGGCTATCTGGACAAAATCGCCTACACCGAGGGCGACTTCGTCCGCACCGGCCAATTGCTGTTTCAGCTCGATCCCCAGCCGTTTCCAGGCCGCGCTGGACAATGCCAGGGGCGATCCTGGCCCAGCAGCCGAAGCGCAACTGGCCAACGCCCGCGCACACCCTGGCGCGTGTCAAACCGCTGGCCAAGGAAAACGCCGTCAGCCAAAAGGATCTGGACGACGCGGTGGCGGCCGAGCGTTTCGGCGTCCGCAGGCGCAGGTGCAGTCCGCCAAGGCCCAACGTACGCACCGCCGCAATTGAATCTGGGCTATACCACTATCAGATCGCCGCTGAACGGCTTGTCGAGCAAGTCCGAGTTCCGCCAAGGCAGCTTAGTGACCCCCGGAGCGAGCAGCCTGCTGACCACGGTGCTGCAACTCGATCCGATCTGGGTCAGCTTCGGTGCCGGAGAAAACGATGTGCTCAAGTTCCGCCAGCAGAAGGCCAGCGGACAGCTGAAAGCGGCCGAAACCCTGGAAGTCGAACTGGTTCTGGCCGACGGCTCCACCTATCCCCAGCAGGGGGCGGATCGACCTATCGTGGACCCGATGGTCAACCGCCCAGACCGGCACCCTACAACGATCCGCGCCGAAGTGCCCAACCCGAATCACACCAGCTCAGCCCCGGCCAGTTCGTGCGGGTACGCATCTCAAGGGCGTAGAACGGCTCCAACGTGATCGTCGTGCCGCAACGTGGCGGTCATGCAGGGGCCGCAGGGCAAGTTCGTCTACGTGGTCGGCGCCGGACAACAAGGCCGCAGGTCAAGCCGATCCAGGTCGGCGACTTCTACGGCGAGCAATGGATCGTCAACTCCGGCCTGCAAGCGGCAGCGAGCAAGTGATCGTGGACGGCGCCATCAAGGTGCGGCCCGGGGCGCCGGTCAAGGTCGTCGCGCCCGCCGCGCCCAAGCCGGCCGGCCAATAAAGGAAAACGCCCATGATTTCGCGGTTCTTCATCGACCGGCCGATCTTCGCGGCGGTCATCTCCATCGTGATCATGCTCGCCGGCCTGGTGGCCATGCGCGCCCTGCCCATCGCCCAGTTCCCGGAAATCACTCCGCCGCTGTTGCAGGTGGTGACCAGCTATCCCGGCGCCAACGCCGAAACCACCTCCAATTCCGTGGCCGCGCCGGTCGAGCAGCAGGTCAACGGCGTCGAGAGCATGATCTACATGCAGTCGAACAAGTTCGGCCAGCGGCGACATGGCGCTGAACATCTATCTTCAACATCGGCACCGACGTGGACGCCGTGTTGCCCGATCTGACCAACCGGGTCAATCTGGCGAACCCGGTGATGCCGGCGGACGTGCGCCAGAGCGGCCTGACCATCAAGAAGGCTTCATCGAACATCCTGATGATCGTGGCGATCAGCTCCGACGGCTCCCAGGACCCCAATTTCGTCAGCAACTACGCCAACATCAACGTGGTGGACGAACTCAAGCGCATTCCGGGCGCCAGCCAGGTATCCCTTTTCACCATGTCCGACTACGCCATGCGCATCTGGCTCAAGCCGGATCGGATGGCCGAGTTGAACTTCACCGTCAGCGACATCCGTCAGCGCCATCCAGGACACAGAACGCGCAATTCGCCGTCGGCAAGGTCGGCCAGCAGCCGACCGGCTATCCGGTGGAACTCACCCTGCCGGTATCCGCCAAGGGCCGGTTGAGCGAACCCGGCAGGAATTCGAGCAGATCATCCTGCGCTCCAATTCCGACGGTTCGGCCGTGCTGCTGCGCGACGTGGCGCGGGTCGAGCTGGGCATTCGCAGCTACGACACGGAAGGCCTGCTCAACGGCAAGCGCACCGATTTCATCATGGTGTATCAGCAGCCCGGCTCCAACGCCCTGGCCGTGGCCGAAGCAGGTCGTCGGCAAACGCTGGAGGAACTGAAGAAGAGCTTCCCGGCCGGCACTCGAGCTACTCCATTCGCTCTGCAACACCACCAAGTTCGTCGAAGTCTCCATCGAGGCGGTGGTGCACACCTTCTTCGAGGCGGTGGTGTTGGTCATTCTGGTGGTGTACCTGTTCCTGCAAAACTGGCGGGCGACGCTGATTCCGCTGCTGGCGGTGCCGGTGTCCATCGTCGGCACTTTTGCCGGCATGTATCTGCTCGGCTTCTCGATCAATACCCTGACCCTGTTCGGCATGATCCTGGCCATCGGCATCGTGGTGGACGACGCCATCGTGGTGATCGAAAACGTCGAGCGCAACATGCACGAGTTCGGCCTCGACCCCAAGGAAGCGGCGCGGCGCGCGATGGACGAGGTGACCGGCCCGGTGATCGCCATCGTGCTGGTGCTGTGCGCGGTGTTCATCCCCACCGCCTTCCTGAGCGGCATCACCGGCCAGTTGTACAAGCAGTTCGCCATCACCATCGCCATTTCGGTGGTCATCTCCGGCGTGGTGGCGCTGACCCTCAGCCCGGCGCTGGCGGCGATCCTGCTCAAGCCGGCCCACGGCCAGAAAAACATTTTCTTTCGCGGCTTCGATAAAGCGTTCGACAAAATGACCGGCGGTTATGTCGCCGGTTCGTCCTTCCTGCTCCGGCGCGTCCTGATCGGGCTGGTGCTGTTCGGCGGCCTGCTGTTCGTCACCTTCGGGCTGTTCAAGAGCGTGCCCGGCGGTTTCGTGCCGGACGAGGATCAGGGCTACCTGCTGGGGGTCGCGATCCTGCCCGACGGCGCCAGCATGGAGCGCACGCGAGCGGTGGTCGATCAGGCCAACCAGATTTTCGGCAAGCACCCGGCCATGGAGAACGTGGTCAGTCTCAATGGCTTCAGCCTGCTGGACAGCCAGAACAAACCCAACTTCGCCACCTTCTTTCTGCCGCTCAAGGACTGGAAGGAACGGACCGCGCCGGAACTCCATGCCTTCGAGGTACAAAAAACCTTGCAGCGCGAGGTGTTCCAGCAGATCAAGGAAGCGCAGGTGGTGCTGTTCAACCCGCCGCCGATTCCGGGCATGAGCAGCACCGGCGGCTTCGAGTTCTGGATCCAGGATCGCGGCGGCGCGGGATCCAAGGCGCTGGAGGAAGCGGTGCAGAAATTCATCGCCAAGGCCAAGGAAAAGCCAGAACTGGCGCCGCTGGCCAGCACCTTCCGGGCCAATTCCCAGCAGTTGTTCGTCGATCTGGACCGGGAAAAAGCGCGGGCGCTGAACGTGCCGATCAACACCGTGTTCGACCTGATGCAGGGCATATTCGGGTCGATTTACGTCAACGACTTCAACAAGCTCGGTCGAACCTTCCGGGTGATGCTGCAAGCGGACACGCAATACCGCACCCGTCCCGAGGACATCAGCCAGATCTTTGTGCGCTCGACCACCGGCCAGATGGTGCCGCTGAGCGCGCTGGTCAGGGTGCAATACATCACCGGCCCGGACAACGTGCCCCGCTTCAACGTGTTCCCCGCCGCTCGCGTCAACGGCAACGCCGCGCCCGGCTACAGTTCTGGGCAGGCGCTGGCGGCGATGGAGGCGCTGGCCAAGGAAGCCCTCCCGGAAGGCATGAGCTACGCTTGGGCCGGGCAAGCTTTTCAGGAGAAGCAGGTCGGGGCGGCGTCGGCGTTGGCCTTCGTGTTCGGCATCATCATGGTGTTCCTGATTCTGGCGGCGCAGTACGAGAAATGGACGCTGCCTATCGCGGTGATCACCGCTGTGCCGTTCGCCGTGGCCGGCGCCTTGCTGGCGGTCTTCCTGCGCGGTCTGGTCAACGATGTGTATTTCCAGATCGGCCTGGTGACGCTGATCGCCTTGGCGGCCAAGAACGCAATTCTGATCATCGAGTTCGCGGTGATGAAGCGCGAAGAGGGACTGTCTACCATCGACGCCGCGCTGGAAGCGGCCCGGCTGCGCTTCCGGCCCATCGTGATGACCTCGCTGGCCTTCATTCTCGGCTGCGTGCCGCTAGCGATCAGCACCGGCGCGGGCGCGTTCAGCCGGCACTCCATCGGCACCGGGGTGATCGGCGGCATGTTGGGCGCGACCTGCATCGCCATCTTCTTCGTCCCGCTGTTCTACCGGCTGTTCAGCGGGGGCGGCAAGACCGCGACCGTTACTGCCGAACCGACCCCACCGGCTTCGCTCAAGGAGGAAGGCGGCCATGCGTAAACAACCGAACGCGAAAAATCTCCCCTACCCCCCTTTGAAAAAGGGGGGAGCGCGAAGCGCGGGGGGATTTAGCCGCGCCAGCATCTCCACCGCGCTGCTGGCCGCCCTGACCCTCGCCGGCTGCGCCGTCGGTCCCGATTACCAGCGTCCCGAAGTCCCCATCCCGACCCAATGGCGGCTGGCGGACGGGGAGATGCAAACCGTCGCCGGCCTCGGCTGGTGGCGGCAGTTCCAGGACCCGGTACTGGATGAGCTGGTCAACATCGCCTTGCGGGAAAACAAGGATCTGAAGATCGCCAGCGCCCGGATCGAGGAATACCTGGGCCGCTACGCCTTCACCCGCGCCGACCAGTTCCCGCAACTCGGCGCCGACGCCAGCGGCGACCGCACCCGCACGCCCGGCTCCAGCAGCCTGTCGGGCGACAGCACCATCCGCAACAGCTTCCAGGCCGCCGCCCTGCTATCGTTCGAACTCGATCTGTTCGGCCGCTTGCGCCGCGCCACCGAGTCGGCCCGAGCCGAGTTGCTGGCCACCGAAGAAGGCTGGCGCACGGTGATTTTGAGTTTGATAACGGCGGTGGCCAGCAACTACGTGCAACTGCGGTCGCTGGATCGACAACTGGACATCAGTCGGCGCACCCTAGACACCCGCGCCGAATCGCTGCGCATCGCCCGGTTGCGGTTCAAGGCCGGCTTGACCTCGGAACTGGACGTGCGTCAGGCGGAGGCGGAATACCAGTCGGCGGCGGTGCAAGTCCCGCAACTGGAAACCGCCGTCGCCCAGCGCGAGGACGCCATCAGTCTGCTGCTCGGGCGCAATCCCGGCGCCATCGCGCGCGGCCGCGCCCTCGACCGGCTGGCCCAGCCGCCGGTGCCCGGCCGGCCTGCCCTCCGGAACTGCTGGCGCGGCGCCCCGATATCCGGCAGGCGGAACAGCAACTCGATCGCCGCCAACGCCAACATCGGCGTCGCCAAGGCGGCCTATTTCCCGGTGATCTCGCTGACCGGCCTGCTCGGCTACATCAGCCCCCAATTCGAGGATCTGTTCGAAGGGCCGTCGCGCACCTGGAACTTCGGCGGCGGGTTGACCGTGCCGATCTTCACCGCCGGCAAGATCGCCGGCCAAGTCGCAGGCGGCGGAGGCGGTTCAGCAACAGGCGTTGGCCGAATTACGAACAAGTCGATCCAGACCGCGTTCGCCGAAGTGGAGGACAACCTGATCGCGCTGCGCAAGGGCCGCGAACGCTTGCAGGCGCAGCAGGCGCAGACCGAGGCGTATCGCCGCTATCTGAAGCTGGCGAAACTGCGCTACGACAACGGCTACACCAGCTATCTGGAAGTGGTGGACGCCGAGCGCAACCTGTTCAACGCCGAGCTGGCCACCGCGCAAAACCAGGGCGATGTGCTGGTGGCGCTGATCAGCTTGTACAAGGCGCTGGGCGGCGGCTGGATCGAACGAGGCGGAGCAGGATCGGTACACTGCGGCGGCGGACCCGGCCACCTCAGCGCCGCCGCGCTCCTAGAGGCGTTTTAAAAACCCCACCCCCAACCCCTCCTCCCGGCGGCAGGGACGGAGCGCTTGCAAGGCTCGCGCGCCCCAACCCCTGCTCCCGACCGGGAGAGAGGCGCCGTTAGCGGATGCCTAGCCGGGCTTTTCCAGATTGGGAGCGGCGGTTTCCGCCGTCGGCTTGACCGCATTCAGCACCGCCTGCAACTTGGCCTCGTCCTCGTGCGACAGCGAGGTTTTCAGCAGCCGCCCGCCCGTGCCTTCCAGCTCGGCCAGCACCTTGTCGGGCGTGAAGTGCTTGATCAGCACGAACAGCACCGAGGAACCGGGCTTCAGCTCCGAAGCGAGATTCTTCATGAAATCGTCGTTGATACCGAGGTCGGTCAGCGCGCCGCTGAGCGCGCCGCCGGCCACGCCCGCCGCCAGTCCCAGCAGCGGATTCATGAAGATCAGCCCGATCAACAATCCCCAGAAACCGCCGGAAATCGCCCCGGCGGCGGTCAAATCGTTGATCTGGTGCAGCTTGACCTTGCCCTTCTCGTCGCGCACGGCGACCACCGCATCCTCCAGATCGATCAGGTATTCCTTCTGCATCCGCAACAGCCGCAACCGCACTTCTTGCGCCGTGTAGGTATCGTCGTAGGCGACCGCGACAAACGTGTTGCCCATAACTCTCTCCTCTCCAGTCGTCGATTGAGTTGATTCAGGCCGAGGCCGGCGCGGCTTTGGAACGCCATGGCGGCCCAGTCATCCACCGGCGGACTCTCGCCGCTGTCACCCCTCATGGACTCGGATCGACCCGTTCGGTTCACAATGAACCGGCCCACGATCGAGCGCTTCATTATTGCCGAGCCGTCGAGCGATTCAACCCGATTCGGCGGTGAGTCGCCGGGGGCAGAAGGCTTGTCATCATCTGCCCGATCACTCGAACAATCCATTGTTTTTATTAACCGCCAGTTCGAGCAACCCAACGACCCCGCCCGCCCGGCCCGCGCTTCACGGCTTTGGCATATCGGATGCACATCACGATCAGACCCCGATCGTTCCGCCCTCGTGGGCGCCGGACGGTCGATTTCGGCTCAATATGATTGGCGATGGAGATCAAGCGATGGCGGTGAACTTGACGGCAAAGTGGTCGATGGCGGCGGCCATTGGTTTGGCTCTCTGCGGTGCGGGATCGGCCGCGCTGGCGAATGGCGGCCGGATATCGGCCTCGACGGCGGCCTACACCGAGGTGACTGGCGCGCTGCTGGAAACCCACGTCGCCGAAAATAGCCCGGACGTCGTCTTCGTTTTCGAACCGGGCAACGACAGCTACGATCCGTACACCTGCGCCGCCGCCTACGGCGATGAGTTTTGCGACGCTTTCGAGCGCTGCTTGGCCGCGCACGGTTTCGACCGCTGCTACAAGCGGTTCAGCCAATAGCCGCACGGCAAGCCCGGCCAGCCTTCAAGGCATCCGGTCGGACGCTCGCCCGGGCCTCGGTGGCATGGGTCGACTTTCCAGGGGAACTGTCGGGTCAAAGGAACTCGTCTCGTGGCCGACAGGAATGGCGCCATTGCCGTATCCCAACGAGTAATCGTGGTAATACTTGATGAACGCCTCATCCGACAGGCCGGTTGCGACCACCGCCGGATGGCGCAGCACCGCGTCGCGCCATTTGATCGCCCGCAAATAGCCCGGCTCTTCCGGCAGCGCGAAATACCGGTAATACTCGTTCAGGCAATAGCGCTGGAAAAACGGGCCGTAGCTGAGTTCGGCCATCCCGAATCCCTCTTCGTCGAACAGATACGTGCCGTCCGGATTGTGACGCCGCAAAAAATCGTCGATCCAGCGCCAAGTTTTCAGGGCATTTTCGGTGAGTTCTCCATCCCGTTCCCGCGCTTGATTCATCAGTAGCCGATACATTTGGGGGACGAACTCGTGATTGCAGTAATCGATCGCGATCCGGCAGATCGCCTTTCGGTACGGCGAGGCGGGAAAAATGCTGGGAGATGGAAAAACCTCTTCCAAATATTCGTTGATGACGCTGGACTCGTTCAAGACGATTCCGGCGTGCTGGATCACCGGAACCTGTCCCAGCGGATTGAGTCGCAAAAACCAGTCCGGCATCTTTCGAGTCGGTTCCATTTCGGTGAGATCGAACGGAATATTCTTCAATTTCAACAAAATCCGGGTTCGTTGCGCGAAGGGACAAATCGCCATGCTGTATAGCTGAATCGAGGTTTTCACGAGGATGCTCCATATGCGCCAGGGACGCGCTGTATCGGGGACCGCTCAATCGGCCCGCTATCGATCAGCGTAAAACGGTGACAACTGCTCATAAAATGTGTAATCTAAATCGATAATTTAGTCCTATGAGGACGGGATATGCGTATACTGTATTTGCTATTGTTATTAGCCGTCATCACGATTACTTTGTCCCAATTTAAACGCGATAAACCGATAGTTCCGGCAACCCCGTCAATCGCGCAAAGCACTCCCGAGCTTCCGGCGATACCGACCCGTCCCCAGGACGTGAAAGCCTTCGGGCAGGACCTCAACCGCTTCATGCAAGATGCCGCCGCGCAACGGGCTCGCCAGGAACCGCAACAGTGAATCCGATCACCGGCTTGCTGCAACAGTTCCCGGCCTTGGTTCTGGACGGCGCGCTGGCCACCGAACTGGAACGTCGGGGCCGCGACCTGCGCGACCCGCTGTGGTCGGCCAAAGTGCTGCTCGAAGCGCCCGAACTGATCCGGCAGGTGCATCTGGACTACTTCCACGCCGGCGCCGACATCGCGATCACCGCCAGCTATCAGGCCACCGTGGAAGGTTTCGTGCGGCGAGGTCTGGGGCGCGGGGAAAGCCTTGAACTGTTACGGCGCTCGGTGCGGCTGGCGCTGGAGGCCCGCGATGAATTCTGGCGGGAGCCGGCGAACCGGGTCGGGCGGCCCCGGCCGCTGGTGGCCGCTTCGGTGGGGCCTTACGGCGCGTTTCTGGCCGACGGCTCGGAATATCGGGGCGACTACGGCCTGAGCGAAACCGAGCTGATGGACTTTCACCGTTTGCGGCTGGCGACCCTGCTGGAAGCCGGCCCCGACTTGCTGGCCTGCGAGACCCTGCCCTGCTTCCTCGAAGCGCGGGCGCTGGCGCGGCTGCTGACCGAGTTCCCCGGCGCGAGCGCCTGGATCAGCTTCAGCGCCCGCGACGAGGCGCACACCTGCCACGGCGAACGCTTGGCCGACTGCGCGGCGTGGCTGGACGGGCGACCGCAAATCGTCGCCGTGGGCATCAACTGCACCGCCCCGCGCTACCTCCCGGCGCTGGTTCGCGCCATCCGTTTCGCCACCGGCAAGCCCATCGTGGTGTATCCGAATTCGGGAGAAACCTACCGCGCCGACCTTGGCCGCTGGGAAGGAACCGCCACTCGCGCCGAGTTCGCGACCGAGGCCGAGCGCTGGTACGCCGGCGGCGCCCGCTTGATCGGCGGTTGCTGCCGCACCACGCCGGACCACATCGCCGCGCTGGCCGGCTGGGTTCGCCGCCTGCCGTCGCCGCGCTCGACGGCTTCCACCGCCCCCGATTCGCCCTGACCGCCCGCATTCGGCCGGCCCAAGGCGGGTTCGCCCAGCAAGACCGCCAACCAATTTGAGCCGATCAACCCGGCTCGCACCGTGCCAATCTGAACCGTACTGCCGCTTGCCGGTAAATGCTTCGGCGAGAGACGACACGCTCGACCGGCCCTTTGTCCCGCTCGATGCGCGCAGAACCGGCCAATCCGTCCAGGCTGGCACACATCGTGCTCTGACTCAATTAACGCTCTGAAATCTGCAATTTGAGAGGTTATGCCGGAAGCCGCGCGAAAGCAGGCGGCGAAAGAGTTGGTCTTGGCGCTGTGGGCGACGCTTGGGCTTTCGTTGTTTTGTAACCGGGAGTTTTGCGACATGGTGACCTCCACGACCGACGCCAACGGGACCACGCATTTTTTCCCCGTCTATCTTAATGGCGCTTCGATCGGCGATGCGATGGCTTTTCTGCCGGCGGGAATAACGGCCGCCGAAAGCGTGCCGACCCTGGTTTATTTCCATGGCCATAACAGCGTGGCCAACTTGCCAGCCTACCTCCGGTCGAATCCGAGCACTCGCGATTTGCGACCCTTGTTGAGCGGCAAGCGGGTGGCCTTGATTCAACCTTGGGGCGGCCATCATTCGGCGTTTGGGCGGTTTCAGACCGGCCCCGGTTTGACTGCGCTAATCGAGAGCGGTTTGCGGGTTCTGATCGAATACGCCACGCCGTCGCGCCCTTGCCCGGTTCAAGTCCCCAATCCGCCGGCGGTGATTCTCGCCGCGCACTCGGGCGGCGGCGAAGCGTTGCGGGCGGCGGCCAAATCTTCATCGACTTATCTGCCCTTGGTCGAGCAAGTCTGGGCGTTCGATTGCATGTACTCCGGCGAAGGAGACGAGTGGATCAGGTGGTGTCGCGCGAATTCATCCAAACGGTTTCGGGTGCGGGCGTCCACCCATCAGTGGTCGCGCAAGCCCAGAGCGGAAGCGGAGAAAATTCTCGCCGCGACCCGCCACCGCACCCATCCATTGCAAAACGCCGATGTCGAAGTGGTAAATCTCGCCCACGACTCGTTTCCCCGAACTTTCATTCCAGCCTTTCTCTAAAGATCGAGGAGTTCCGATGACGATGCGACTGTTTGCGAGGCCGATGTGGCTGGCCTTTATCACGATACTGGCGCTTTTGGCGGGTCCGGTGGCCGGCGCCATTCCACCGCCTCCCGATGGAAACCCGACCGTCTGTTCTGGCGCGCCCGCCGAAATCGGCAGCGTTCTGGCTCCAGAAGTGGCGACCGCCGAGGACGTGCAAGCGTTTCGCAAAGCGGTGAACTCATTGCGAGCCGAACTGGATACGGTCTGCAAGCGAGATAAAACCGCTTTCAAGCTGTTCCAGTCCAAAGCGAAAAAAGTCGTCTTCGAGATGAGCGCCGGCGCCACGGAGCCGACGGCCTATCTCAAGGACGGCCAACTCATCGTCGAATTTTATGGCGGACCGTTCGACGCGCGGTCTTTTCGCCAGATCGCGAAGAAGGTCCTGCAAGGCAAACCTGTCCCACTGGGCGATTGAAGGAGAATACGATGGCTACTTTTCCATTACCTTTTGTACCCACCCAGAGCTATAAAACGGGCGGTCGCCGTTTCGGCGCCAACCGCGACGACGGCAAAAGGAAACATGCCGCCTGCGATCTCATCGCGCCGAAAGGAACCGAAATCTACGCCGTGGAAAACGGCAAGGTCACCTACGGGCCCTATCTGTTTTATCGCGGCACCTACGCCATCGAGTTCAAGCTGGATTCGGGGAAAGTGGTGCGCTATTGCGAGATCGAAAAAGTCGCTTCGGGCATCGCTGTGGGTTCTACCGTGACCGAAGGGAGCTTGATCGCTTATGTCGGCAAAATGTACGTGGATTCCATGCTGCACTTCGAGCTGTACGACGGAACCGGCTCCGGCCCCTTGACGGTCCGCTCCAATCCGCCCTACCAGCGCCGTTCGGACTTGATCGATCCGACCAGCTATCTCGACGGTTGCGCGCTGCTGGGCGCGACCACCTATCCGAAGGGCTGCGCGTTCGGGCCATGATCGCCCCGCCCCGCATCTTGCCCCGGTCGCCTCGGGAAGATGCGGCGGCCGGATATTTCGGGGCGAGCGGTAGAGCGCCGCGCCGATCCATCAATCCGAGGGCGCCTCGATGAGCCAATGCAAGTTCGTGGTGGACGATAAAGCTACGGTTCAGGGGACCACCCTCTTCGCCGAGGGCAAGCACGCCTGCACCAAGGAAACCGGCGTCTATCTGCCGCCCGTCCACCAGGGTAAAACCGACACCCTGAACGTGATCCTGTGGCTGCACGGGTATTACGTGACCGGCGTCAAAAACATTTTCAGCCCCAGTTCCGACTACGAACCGACCCTTCGGCAAAGCGTGCTCGCCGCCAAAAAGGACGTGGCGCTGATCGCGCCCTGGCTCGGCTACAGAGACCTCAAACGCGGCAGCATCGGCTTGGGCGCGCTGGGCGAAGGCAAGGGCTGCCAGCTCTATCTCGAACAAGTGCTGACCGCGCTCGGCGATCTTTGGGGCATCAAAAACCTTCGCATCGGCACCCTCATCATCGCCGGCCATTCGGCGGGCGGGCTGATGATGCGGGACGCGGTGAAAACGCTCGGCGGCCTTCAGCCCAACCTGAAAGAGTGCTGGGGCTTCGACTGCATCTACGGCCCCGCCAGCACCTGGAGCGCGTGGATTCACGCCAACAAAGCCAAGGCCAAGCTGTATTTGTATGTCGCGAACGGCAGCAACAAGGTTTCGGCGGTCGAGCTGCTGAAACTGGTGAACGGCACCATCAACAAACCCATCTTCGACCCCAACCGCAAGAACATTTTTTTGGCCCCCGCGCTGAAAGCGCGCGGCACGCTGATCGACCGCATCGCGTTTCAGTCCTACCAGGATTTTCAAACCAAATTTATCACCGATGCCTATGAATGGATGCGCAAAGAGACCGATCCGCTGCTCGACAAACCGAGAACCGAAATCTATTGGCAAAAAGTGTTTCCCTACTTGAAAGGCCACTTCGAGGTGGTCCGGGATGTGGTTTGCCCGCGCATCGAGCAATCTTCCGCGCTTTGAGCCGGCGGTCAGGCGTTCGCCGGCCCGATCGCGGGTCTGGCGGGCGATCAGTAGCGCACGTTTCTCTAAAGAAAGGCCGGTATTGGCTTCGGTGATCGCGCGCAGTTAATGCCTCGTACCGGGCGTCAGGATAGGTACACTTTCCTTCTCTGTGGTGTGGGTTGGCAAATTTGCCGCTGCTCAGTCAGCGGCTTTTTTTTCGATCACCGCAATCCACGGCAAGCCAATTTTAAATTGGTCTTGCCGCCCGTCCATTTTTGCGAATCCCAAAATAAGGGGTAATTCCCAATATTTTGGGATTTTTTGTTGCCGCCGATAATGCCAGACCGGTCCTCGGCATGAGCTATCTCATTATTAAATAAATTTAAACAATTACTTGCAATCATATATTGCCATTTCGACAATCCTGGCAACCCGATTGCAATTAGGTTGAGGTGAATTTAACCAAACCCGATTCAGCAATAGAGGAGATGGCAAATGACCAAGCGAGTTACCCGTATCATCGGTTTGATCGGCATTGGATTGGCGAGCCTCGATGTGGTCGGCGCTCCTCGTGATTCGACTGTTGAAATCAACGGAATAAAGTTGAGTGCCGCCGAGTGGATTTCCGTTCAAACCCGGCTCAATACCCGCATCGCGCCGGGGCGTTATCTGGTCGATTCGCGCAGCGGCTGCTGGCTGAATATCAGAAGCGGTCGGACTGGCTGCATCGGCGATCCCGGCATTTATCCCTCTATCAACGGTGGAGAACAAAATCAGGCAGCGAAGCCGGAAAGTTGATTTTATCCATCGTCTTCACAGAGCCGCTGACAAAATCAAATTTTGACAATTGTTCCGCAAATTGACTAGGAGAACGCCATGCCAAGAAAGCAAGCGGAAGCCCGCGTGATTTATTTTGTCGTGGGCGACAAGAAACTCAACTCGGGCAATGGCATTTATGTCGATAGTCTGGAAGCGATGAAAGAAAAGCTCATCCAAATAAAGCCAGATGTTTCATGGCGGCTGGTCATCAGCATCCATGGCGCCGAAGATGTGATCGCTACCAAAGGCGGCCACCTCAAAAAGCGAGATGTGGAAGGCGTCTACGATGCCGACAAAATTCGCAAACTTTTCAACGATGATGAAGCGTTCAAAAAATGGCGGGAGGCGTATGGGCCGGCCTGGACAACCCTGAACGCCTGCCAAGTACACAAAAAATTTGAAGCCATGATCATCGCGGCTTTCAACAAACCCAGCGCCACGCAGTCCGCTCAGGGTCTCGGCAACAATTGCCGACCCCTGACGCGGATCATGCAATACACGGATAAGAAAGGCAACGCGATCACCACTCGCGATCAAATCACCAAATGGAGCAAAAAGGAACTGGACAGTTTCAAGGAATTTTTGGCGAAACTAAACGATCAATACGGTTACTTTGGTGCGCCTCCCGTCCCCAATACCCATCTGCTCAATTATTACTTCGATGAAGCGCCCAAAGGGGGCTGGCCGATCATCACGGTGATGGTAGGCAGAGGGGAGTCGGGTGTCGATACCAAAATCAGCTTCTACAATCGCACCAAAGACGAAGCGAAACTATTGGATCATTGCCCGGTGCACATGGGTCCGATCCTGCGTTCTCGCACATCCGCCGTTCCGCCAGTCGGAGATATCTAGCGAGATGATCGACCCCTTTTGACCTGCTCGAACGAGGACCACCGCGATGACCACCGCCTGCACACACGCCCCCGATCTCGCTTGGGAAACCGACTTGATCTGGCATTATCTCCATCAGGTCAAGACAGAAGCCAAACCGGTCGGGCACTGGTACAAGCAGATGGACCCATCGGGAGAGCTGAATGACCGCCATCGGGTTTATGAGATGTTGCTCAACGAAAGCGATCTCAATACCGACGTGGATGAAAGCAAAATACCCTGGAACCAGAACAACGCCGGATTTCTGAAAACGGTGGATGGCAAGCTGTATTGTGGATCGCTGATCAAAATCGTTTTCACCCGATACATGGGCTGGAGCAACACCCAACCGAAATCGCTCGATATCGGCAAGCGCGGATTTGACGCGGCCCGCTTGGTCATCGACAGCCTTCGCGACAAGAAGCCCGTGCGGGTGTCGCTGGGCGGCCATTACGTCGGTGTCGTGGGGCATCGCTGCCGCCCCGCGCCGGGCGGAGCGGGCGCGGGATGCTCGCCTCAAAACGAGTTTCTCTGTCTGGAGCCTTGGGCGGGCGGTAGCGCCACGGGCCAGAGGACCATCAAGTATGCCGGCAAGGACACTTGCTTTCTCGGTATCATTCAACAGGATGGCTCATCGTGGAAGTACGATGACCACACCGCCCGCACGGTCGAGTTCGACTCGCCGTGGCTGGCCGAACACAAGAAAAAAGCGCGCCCTTGAACGCCTCTTCAATCTGAAAGCGGGGAAATCGGAGCATCCTTCGCGGCGGCGCATGACGCCCGCGCATCTCCCGAGCGGTCAGCCGGCGATGGTCGGGAACCCTCGCGCTGTTACCGCATCCTCCTGATCTCGCCGCAAATGATCGCGCAATCCGGCGGTGGCCTCGCCGCCGGTCTCGCCCCACCGATCAAGAAACACCAACTGCTCCAGCGGCAGGCGCTCGCGCCAGCCAGCCGCTTCCAAATCCGGGCGGGCGCGGAAGTGGCTGACGTAACCCAGACAGAGATAGGCGACGGGGATGATCCGCAGCGGCAGCCCGAGAATGTCCCGCAGCGCCGCCTTGTGGAAGATGCTGACCCAGCCGACGCCGATCCCTTCGGCGCGGGCGGCCAGCCACAGGTTTTGCACGGCACAGACCGTGCTGTACAAATCCATCGCCTTGCTGTGGGTGCGGCCCAGCACCACCGGGCCGGCCCGATCCCGGTCGCAGGTCACGCAGAGATTGAGGGGCGCGTCGAGGATGCCTTCGAGCTTCAATCGCTGGTAGTGATCCCGCCGCTCGTCCTCGAACAGCGCGGCGGCCTCGGCGTTGGCGCGCAGAAAAGCGTCGTACACCCGCCGCTTCACCGCCGAATCGCGCACCAGCAGAAAGCTCCACGGCTGCATGAACCCCACCGACGGCGCGAAATGGGCGGCGGTGAGCAGGCGCGACAGCACGGCGTCCGGGATCGGATCGGGCACGAACTGGCCGCGCACGTCGCGGCGGGAAAAGATGGTTTGGTAAACGGCGGCGCGAATCGTGGTCGCGCGATCAGAGTCGGCTGGCGAGCCGGGCAGTTCGATCTTCATGGTGTCCCCTGGATGAAGGATCGCCGACGGCCTGGCCTTGCCGTCGAATGATGACCTTCCAGGCCGGTCTTCTGACTCGGGTTCGACCCGCCGTGGCGCCTTCCCGACCGAAGTCAGTGGCGTGTTGCCAGGGCGGTCCCCCTCACAGCGTTGGGCACGTCGCGGATTCGCACCGCGTTCCCGATTCTTCCCGCGTGGGACACCTGGATGGAATTGAATCGTTTATCCCCGACCAAGCGGGGACGAGGATTGTAGCGTCAAACGGTGGCAAGACACGAATTGGAAGCCGCGCGAATTGCCTTTGCCCACGATTCGACCGAATCCCGATCCGCGCCGAAACCGAGCAGCACATCGCTCGCGCCTACGGCTCGCGAAACCGCCGCAACGAACGATTCGATGCTGGTCCGACGCTGCAATCCCCCGCTGTAGTACCTCACCTTGTCATCGCCGATCTGATCCAGACAGGTGATGGCGAGCCGGGTTTTGATCGACAGCCCCGGCAATCGACCCGCATCGGCCAGATCCTCGGCGATGGCGCGGCGGAGCACATCCAGATCGAGCCAGCCAAACCGCAGCGTCCCCTGATAGGCGTTCGGAACGTTGGTGGCATCGACCACGCCGGGATAGGGCTTCTCCGGCAACTCGCGCGGCAATGGCCCCGCGCCGTGCCGGGTCAGATAGGCTCGCGTCGCGTAGGTGACTTCAAGCTCCGTCAAATCCAATTCCTCCGCCAGTTCCAGCACGTTATGCAGACCGGTATTCGAGCGGGTGACGTGCGGGAAAAAACCGCGATCCTGATCGAGCAACAGACCTTGAGCGCCCTCGAACAGCAGATGCCGCCCGCACGTCGCGGTCCGGGCGTCGGCGACGGTGATCGCTTCGACAAAGCGGCGGGCGTCTTCGACGTAGCGCTCCAGAATGGCATCCGACAGAAACAGATCAGCGTTCCGGGCGAAAGCGTCGGCGAATCCCAAACGGGCGAGCCGAACCGGCGCGTGATCCCGGCGAATGGCGTCCAGCTTCCCCACCAACGCCGACCGATCCGCCAAATCCGCGACGGTCAGGGCGTAGGCCGGCGTCAGATTGCGCTCGATGGTCTCGCCGAAGCCGACCCCGCAACTGCCGTGCCGATCCCCGCCCCGCTCCCGCTCGACGATCTGATTGATCATCATGTCGTAAGGCGTCGTCACGGGGCTTTGCGGATCGACGTAGATCGTCGGCTTGACGCCCTTGATCGCCAAGCTCTCGATTTCCTTGAAAAACAGGATCGGGTTGGACACGAAGAATCGCGACAGAAAAGTGGCCGCACCGGCGAACGCACCGCTCCCGACATGGCTGAACACATGGCGCAAACCGTCGGGCGTCACCACCGTGTGGCCGGCCTGCGCCCCGCCGTTGCAGCGGATGACGATGCCATCACCGCCGACTTCGGCCGCGTAATAATCGGTCACTCGGCCCTTGCCCTCGTCGCCGAACTGGGCGCCGATCACGGCTCGGGCGGTCTTTTGCCAACGCATCGTTAGTTCCTCCGTCCCCCTCGCCCTTTGGGAGAGGGGTTGGGGTGAGGGTCATCCATCAAAACCGTACCACGCCGGCGCTGCCGGTTCGGGCCGGCGCCTAGCCCGCCGACGGCGCGCTGCACCACCAGCGCGGTCTGCTTCGACCAGCTTTTGACGACCTTATCCCGGTCGCGGCCCTCGTTGACCTCGATGGCGGAGACGATCACCTCCGCCAATTTGGTGTGGTCGGACAAACCGATCACCCGCTGCCCGAGCAACTCGGTCCAGCGATTCCGCACTCCGCGCGGATCGTGGCGGGCGTGGTTGCCCTCCTCCACGATGACGTGAAAGACGTGGTACATGCGGCCGACCAGGGTCAGCAGTTCACGAGAATCGAAGTCGCGTTGCGGCCGGTCGCCGAGAAAGCGGGCGATGGCGGCGGCGGGCAAATCCGGCGGTGGCTCCTCGTCGCCGACCGTGAACAGATAGCCTTTCTTGCCGCGCTTCTCGAAGCAGTCGATGGCCGTGTGCATCGCCGCGAAGTACCACGGCAGGTTGTAGGACTCGCACGAATTGCCGCCGCCGCCCTTTTCCAGCCACAGCTTTTCGAGCTGCTCGGCGATGCGGATGTCGGCCTCGAACTGGGTCACCTGCAACGGCGCCCGGTCGTACAGCACGTCGCCGATGCCCATACACATAATGTGCGGGTCGGAGACCGGCTTGCGAGCCAGAATTTCCTCGACCATCGTGCCGAGGCCCTTGCGCGCCAGCGCGTCGGCGATCATGCCCATCGAACCGGTCACGTCCAGCCCGACGATGATGGCGTTCGATTCCGGGTTGAGGTCCGAATCCCGCGATTCCCGCACGGCAACCCCGAGCGGATTCAGGTCTTTGTCGATGCCGCGCGACGCGAACACGGCGTCCGTGGTTTTACCGGCGGTCGAAGCGGCGTAAGCGCTCCAGTCGGTGGGGTCCCAACGAGCAGTACCCATGGCGTTCTCCTTCTTGGTTGGCGTGAAAAATTACCCTCACCCCCGACCCCTCTCCCGAAGGGCGAGGGGAGTCAGTACAAGTCCTCGACCGACACGTCGAGCTTCACGAACCGGCGTTTGCCGAAGCTGTCCTTCAGCACCCGGCCCATCCAAATCCGATAATCGCGGAGGGCGGAATCGCCCGCCGGCAGCCGCAACCAGTCGAGCATCGGTCGCGGCGCCGCTTTCTCGCGCTCCAGCCGCGAGCCGGTCGGGTCGCCCAGCAATTCCCGGCCCAGCGCCCGGATCAATTCCAGGTCGGTGCGGATATCGCCACAGCGGCGGTCCATCACGTCGAACGGCGCATACTGGACGGTGGCAACCGGCGCGGCCCGCATCCGCTCGCCCTGCCGCACCGCGTACCACCAGCCCCCGAGCAGGGCGCCGGCGTGTTGCGGCGGGGAGACGAACCAGGTGTCGGCCAGGATGGCGTTGTGCGCCAGCCGGGCGTAATCCAGGTAGCAGGCCAGATTCAGCAGCGAACTGACGATCCAGGCGACGTGGCGAGCGTCCAGCCGGCCGCCGCAGTGGTCGAGCAGGTCGCGCAGCAACACCCGATCCGGCGTTTTCCGCAGCACCAGCACCCGGCCCTCTTCGGTGTCGAAGTGGCGGACGATCTCCGGCAGGCAGCGCCCGACTTCCGCCGCCATGCGCGGGTCGGCGCAGGGCAAGCGGTCGATGACCTGGAGTGCGTTGTCGAACAGGTCGGCATGTTCTTTCGCGACCACATAGGCCGCGATCTCGCCGCCGACGAACAGCCGGCCCAGCTCGAATTCGCGTTCCTTGCGGTAGCGGATTTTGTAGGTCGCGCCGTCCGTCGCCCGCAGCACCAGCAGGCCCGGCGTTTGCCAGATGCCGCCCCGCAGTTTCCTGACCGCCGCGTCGTACAGCCGGTTGACGTGCTGGAACGCCCCGGTGGTGCCGGCGTCCGGGCAACGGTCCGGGTGCCAGCGCGAGGCCAGCGCCCGGAATTCCTGCTTTGCGATTTCTTCGTCGCCGGTGAACAGGCGTTCCGGCTCGGACGGCCGGATGGCGAGCAGCGCCTCGGCGGATAATGCGGTCACGTCGTTCATGGTCACCTCCATGGGCGTGAAGACTAACAGACTTATTTGTTAAATGCAAATAACATTTATAAATATTTTTAGTGGACATCAGCTATTTCAAGTCCATAAAATGATTTTTGTTATTTATTAATAACATCAAACAATAGTGGAGACGCGAGCGTGGAACCGACCTATCCGCAACCCCTGGTGATGGTGGACACGGCGCTGTTCACCATCCGCGACGAGCGCCTGTGCCTCGTTCTGACGCGGCGCAAAGAGCCGCCGTTTGAGGGTCTGCCCGCCCTGCCGGGCGGCTTCGTCCACGCCCAGGAAGACGCCGACACCGAAGCGGCGGCCCGGCGGGTGATTCGCGGCAAGATCGGCTTCGACGCGCCTTATCTGGAGCAGTTGTTCACCTTCTCCGGCGCGGCTCGCGACCCGAGAGGTTGGTCGGTCAGCGTGGCCTACTACGCGCTGATCCCCTGGTCGTTGCTGGAGCGGAACCCGTCGGCCGAAGCGTTCCCGGTGGATGCCTTGCCGCCGCTGCCCTTCGATCATCAAAAGATCGTGGACAAGGCGGTGGAGCGGCTGCGCGGCAAGGCGACCTATTCGTCGCTGCCGGCGTTCCTGCTATCGGCGGAATTCACCATGAACGACTTGCACCGGATTTACGAGCAGACCATCGGCGTCCGTCTGGACAAAGCCTCTTTCCGGCACAAGATTCTGGAGCAGGACATCATCGAAGAAATCCCGAACCGCTTCCGCACCGGCGCGCACCGGCCCGCCCAGCTTTACCGGCTATCCAGCAAGGTGCTCACGGCGTTCGAGCGGAAGATTTAGCGGCGATAATGCGGCGAGCTACTGCGAACCCTCAAGCGCATGACTTTCATAGATAGATTGCGTCATCCTGGCGTCATGGCCACCTTGGGCGCGGCGCTGCTGTTCGGGAGCGGCACGCCCTTGGCCAAAGGCTTGCTGTCGGATATCGATCCCTGGCTGTTGGCTGGCCTGCTCTATCTCGGTTCCGGGATGGGGCTTTCGGCGTACCGGCTCGCGCGCCGTGCGCCGGCGCAGAAGCTGCCGCCGACGGAATGGGGCTGGCTGGCGGGAGCGATCATCGCCGGCGGGGTGGTCGGACCGGTGCTGCTGATGTTCGGTCTGACCGGGATGCCGGCGTCGGGCGCGGCGCTCCTGCTCAACGCGGAAGGGGTGTTGACCGCCCTGCTGGCGTGGTTCGTTTTCCGAGAGAATTTTGACCGGCGCGTCGCTCTGGGGATGGTCGCCATCGTGGCCGGGGTAATCGTGCTGGGGTGGCCCGGCGAGGCCCGCTTCTCGACCCTCTGGCCGGCCTTGGCCGTGGTGGGGGCTTGCTTGGCGTGGGGAATCGACAACAACCTCACCCGCAGGGTATCGCTGGCGGACGCGACCTGGATCGCCGCGTTCAAGGGCTGGGCGGCGGGGAGCGTGAATCTGGCGCTCGCTTTCGGGTCGGGCGCGGCTTGGCCGCCTCTCCCCGCGCTCGGCGGGGCGCTGCTGGTCGGCGCGCTCGCCTATGGCGCCAGTCTCGCGCTGTTCGTGGTCGGCCTGCGCCATCTCGGGACTGCCCGAACCGGGGCCTATTTCTCCGTCGCGCCGTTTTTCGGCGCCGTTCTGGCGATTCCCTTTTTGGGCGAACCCGTCACCGCACGGTTGCTCGCCGCCACCGCCCTGATGGGACTGGGCGTTTGGTTGCACCTGACCGAGCGGCACAGCCACCTCCACACCCACGAACCGCTGGAACACGAGCACGAGCACGAGCACGAGCACGATGCCCACCACCGGCACCCGCACGACGAGCGGGCGCCGCCGGGCAACCGGCATCGCCACCGGCACCGCCACGAGCCGCTGACGCACGACCATCCGCACTTCCCGGACTCGCATCATCGGCACGGTCATTGAGCATCGGCCGATGAAGGCAAAAAGTTTATTCAGCCCCCTAAAGTCTTTTCCGTCGCGGCCGATTAACGAGAGTAAGCGCGCGGTACGGCCATCGCGCGCCGCCAACGCCTCGCGTCGGGCGGTCAGGACAGACGCACTCTCCTCTAGTGGTTTGGGTTGACATCCTCTTAAGTGAGCTTCGCCGCCGGGCAACCGGCGGCTCTTTTTTTTCGGCGCCGCGATTTTCCCGCAGATCGACGCCGGACCTGCCGATCCCGGCTCCCTCAGTACGGCCGCACGCCGAACAGATAGGGATGCAGCAACAGCAGGAGCGCGAACGCGCCCAATCCCCACGCCGCCGGCCAGCGCAGCTCGCCCCAAGACCCGCGCTGGCGACCGCCCAGCAGCGCCGCGAACGGCACATAGGAAGTGACGGCGGCAAAGCGCCGCCAGCGCTCGCCCTGCTCGGCCGCCATCCGCCGGTCGAGGTGCAGCGAGCCCAGAATCGCCGTCAGCAGGAATCCGCCGAAGAACAGCAGCGACGCCAGATCGCCGTTGGCGACAATATGAACCGCCGCCCACAGCGCGATTCCCCACATCACCGGATGACGGGTGACGCGCAGCACACCGGTCGCCGGTTCGGTCCGGTCGAGCGCGCCGGTCGCCCCCACCGCCGACGGATTGGGGGCGAGCACTCCGCCCGCGATCAGGATCAGCGCCACCGGCATGACCAGCAGCGGCAGATGGCGCAGGCCATGGCCCGGCACCCACAGAAAATGGATTTGGGTCGAGGCGTGGGCGTAAGCGGCGATCATCGCCCCCAAGGCCAGCAACGCGACCGTAGAATACAAAACCTGAAACCCCTTTTCCCCCAGTCGCTCGACCAGCCGGCCGCGCGCTGCGGCGCCGGACAAGCCGAGATGGCTGGCGAGAAAAGCGGCGCTGGCCAACCCGGTGGCCCAAAGCGCGGTGCTCATGATCGCATCTCCACGGTGGTGTGGACGGTGGTGTGGACGGTGGCTTCGCCGGAACCGCCGGCGCGCAACCTCCTCGCTCAGACGAACGGCGCGAACGCGGGCGGATCGCTCTCCGGCAGGCCCGCCTCCTCCAGAATACGGCTCCACAAGTCCGGCAGCGTCAAGTCCAAGGTCTGGCAGGCATCGTCCAGGCTGATATAGCGGTTCGCGACCAGATACTGGCTCGCGGCCCGCTCGATCCGGTGGCGAACCTCTGGCGCCAAGTCTTCAAAACGCATCGGCGAGCCCTCCCCAGCGCGCGGGACGATGGCGGGCCAGCGCGGTCAAGCGGCTTGCTTCAGGGAAGCCATGTCGATGACGAAGCGGTATTTCACATCGTTTTTCAGCATCCGCTCGTAGGCTTCGTTGACGGCTTGAATCGGCACCATCTCGACATCGCTGACGATGCCGTGCACGGCGCAGAAATCGATCATCTCCTGGGTCTCCGCGATCCCGCCGATGGCGGAACCGGCGACGCGGCGACGACCGCCGATCAGGCTGATGCCGCGCAGCGCCGGTTCGAGCGCGGTCAGCACCCCGACCAGCACCAGGGTGCCATCGCGCTTGAGCAGCGCGGCGTAAGGGTTGAGATCGTGCCCGTTCGGGACGGTGTCGAGCAGGAAGTGAAAGCTGCCGGCCTGCTTGGCCATCGCCGCCCGATCCGTGGACAGCAGCACCTCGTCGGCGCCGAGGCGCAGCGCGTCGGCGGCCTTGCCCGGCGAGGTGGTGATCATCACCACCTTGGCGCCGAACGCCTTGGCGAATTTGACGCCCATGTGGCCGAGACCGCCGAGGCCGATCACCCCGACCTTCTGGCCTTCGCCGACTCCCCAGTGCCGCAGCGGCGAATAGGTGGTGATGCCGGCGCAGAACAGCGGGGCGACCGCCTTCAAATCCAGGCCGTCGGGAACCCGGATCACGAAGCGCTCATCGACCACGATCCGCTCCGAGTAGCCGCCGAACGTCAGCCGGTCGCCGGTGCGCTCCTTGCCGTTGTAGGTCCAGGTGGCGCCTTCCTCGCAATATTGCTCCAGACCGTCCTCGCAGGCGGAACAGTGGCGGCAGGAATCCACCATGCAGCCGACCCCCGCGTGATCGCCGACTTTCAGTTTGGTCACCTGCGGGCCGACCTTGGCGACCCGGCCCACGATCTCGTGGCCCGGCACCATCGGGTACAGCGAATTGCTCCAATCGTTGCGGGCTTGATGCAGGTCGGAATGACAGATGCCGCAATACAGAATTTCGATCTGCACGTCGTGCGGGCCGGGCTCGCGCCGCTCGAAAGTGAAAGGCGCGAGGGCCGAGGCCGCATTCTGGGCGGCATAACCGTGGGTCTGGATCATGGCGGGAGTCCTGTTCGGTGGGTTCGGGTGGTGTCGTCGTTGGACCTCGGGGGCGGCGGATCATCCCTGGCCCGCTCAAATGCGCTGCCGGAGAAGCCGGTCGAGACAACCCGCCGGCGCGAGACGCTTCGCGCCAAACAAACAGAAGACAGTGGCGCGCGGTCCGTTGTTCCGGGCGTCGCGGGATCGGCCCGGACGGGCGATCGCCCGCCGACCTCGGCCTAGAGCTCGCGCTTCGCCGGACTCGCGGCCGGTGCGCGCCCTTCGCCCGCGTCCAGCAACGCCAAAATCTCGGTGAAGCGATAATCGTCCACCAGCTTTTGCAGGCCGGCGGCCAGCGGGGCATCGACCTCGCGGATCCGCTCGATCACCGCGCCGGTGCCCTCGATGTCGAGCTCGGTCGCCGCCACGCGGAGGGCTTGGCGCAACGTATCGGACAGGGGCGCCAGCCTCTCGGCGCCGAGCGGCGCGGCGGATCGCGCGGCCGCGTCCTCGGCGGCGGCATAGCGGTAACGCACCCCCAGGTGTCGCGCCAGCGTCGCGTAAACTTCCTTGGCGCGAACCGGCTTGGACAGGATATCGTCGCAGCCGGACGCCAGGACGGCGGCGCGCTGCTCCACGAACGCGCTGGCGGTCAGCGCCACGATTTTCACCGCCTCGCCGCCCGGCAAGGCCCGTATCCGTCGGCTCGCCTCGAAGCCGTCCATCACCGGCATGCGCATGTCCATCAAGATGAGGTCGGGGCGCCAGCGCTGGAACAGGGCGACGGCCCGCTCGCCGTTCTCGGCCTCGCGCACGGCGAAGCCGGCTTGCGCCAGCAGACCGGTCGCCAGCAAACGGTTTTCGGGCACGTCCTCCACCACCAGCACTCGCGGCGCGGGCTGGCCCTCGGCCAGCCCGATCACGTCGAGGGCGGGCGCTTCGGGGGCCGCCACCGCTTCCGCCGCCGCCAGCTCCAGCGGCAGCGCGAGCCGAAACACGCTGCCGCGGCCGGGCGCGCTCGCCGCCGCGATGCGGCCGCCCATCATCTGGACGTAAGATCGGGTGATGGTCAAGCCCAGGCCGGTGCCCTGGTTGTCCCCGGCGGCGCGCGCCTGGACGAAGGGCTGAAAGATGGTCTCCAGCGATTCGGCCGGGATGCCGGAGCCGGTGTCTTCCACCTCCAGCTCCAGCCACGCTCGCCCCTCCTCCACCCGGGTCCGGGCGCGCAGGGTCACGCCGCCCTCCGGGGTGAATTTCACCGCGTTCCCCAGCAGATTGATCAAAATCTGGCGCAATTTGCCCGCGTCGGCCACGACGAAGCGGGCCGTGTCCGGCGCGATGTCCACCGTGAGCGAGAGCCCCCGGCCATCGGCGCGGGCGCGGATCATGGTCCCGATATCCTCCAGCAGTCGCGGCAGCTCGAACGGCTCGCTCGCCAGCTCGCTCTTGCCCGCCTCGATCTTGGACAGATCGAGGATGTCGTTGATCATCGCCAGCAAATGCCCGCCGCTGCGGCTGATGATGCCGAGCTTTTGCTTTTGGTCCTCGGTCGCGTTCCGGTCGCGGGCCAGCATCTCGGAAAAGCCGAGCACGGCGTTGAGCGGCGTGCGCAGCTCGTGCGACATGTTGGCGACAAACGCGCTCTTGGCGCGGTTGGCGGTCTCGGCGGCGTCCTTGGCGCGCCGCAGCTCGGCCTCGGACGCCTTCAGCCCCGCTTCGGACGACCGCAGGTCCACTTCGACGCGCTGGCGCCGGGCGATCTCCTGCGCCAGCTTGCGGTTCCAGTAGAGGAACGCGAACAGGATCAGCGCCGCCACCGCCACGACCTGCCACACCAGGGTGTAGTCGATGCGCGACAGGATCTTCTGCAGGCCCCACTTGGCGCTGATCGCGTTGCGCTCGTCGGGCGTCATCGCGGCCAGGCCCTTGTCGATCAAGCTGGCCAGCTCCGGCCAGTCTTTGCGGATCGCCATCGCCTGGGTGTGGTCGCCGTAAGGCGTGGGAGCCGCCACCGTCAGATTGGCCAGGCCCAGTTCCCGGATCAGAAAACTGGCGTTGACCAAATTGCCCACGTAGGCGTCGGCCTGTCCGGCGGACACGGCGCGCAGCGCGTCTTGAGACCGGTCCACTTCCGCGATCTTGATATCCGGGTGGTCCGCCTTGAGCTTGCCCGTCATGAAATAGCCTTTTTCCGAGGCGACGGTCTTGCCCTTCAGGCTGTCGAGCCCACCGATGAAGGGGCTGTCTTTGCGCGCGTAGATCGCCCAGGGCATCCGCAGATAATTCTCGGTCAGGGCGAAATCCTTTTCCCGCTCGGGCGAGCGGTGCATGGTCAGGAGCAGATCGAAATGGCGGCGCTCTTCCTTGACATCTCGCACCGATTCCGGCCAACCGAGGGCGATCGGGCACGTATTCGACCGCGAAGCCGAAACCGCTTGGCGATGGCGTCGAGGTAATCGACCGACATGCCCGCCGGGACCGGTTTGGTGAGCATGTAGGGCGGCCAGTCGCTGATCCGGACCCGCACCGTGTGCTTGGCGTCCAGCCAGCGCCGCTCGGCCGCCGTGAGCGCGAGCGCCGGCTCGGGGCGTTTCTCCGCCCGAATGCTGCCGATATAGCGCTCGGTGATCGCCAGGCGATCCTCGGTGGGAATCGCCGCCAGCGCCTTGTTGATGATCGCTTGCAGCTCCGGCCAATCCTTGCGGATGGCGTAGCGCAACACTATCTCGCTGTCCGGCGGAAAAAACGCCACCCCCACTTCGGTCACGGTCCGCTCGCGCAGCAGATAGTTGAAATTGCCTCCGCTGAACACGGCGTCGAGCTCGCCCTGCAGCAGGGCGTCCAGCAGTTCGGCGTTGTCGGTTTTTGGCGCTAAAACCAGGTTCGGGTAGCTTTTCAGCAGCTTTTCTTCGGCCGCGTTGCCGGCCTGATAGCCGACCCGCTTGCCGGCCAGGGAGTCCATGTTCCGGTAGACGGCCAGATCGCTCTTGCGCGCGAAAATGTACTTGTAGCTGCGGAACTTGGGGTCGCTGAACAGGAAGTACGGCTCCCGCTCCTTCTGGTAGGTCGAGGCCAGCAAACCGTCGATTTCCTTGCGCTTGGCCCGCTCCACGATGTCTTTCCAGACGCCTTGCTCGATGTGCAGGTTCAGGCCGGTGAGGGCGTTGATACGGGCCAGAAAATCGGCTTCGATACCGGTGACGCGGCCGTCGGAATTGTTGATGATCAAGGGCTGCCAACCCGCGTCGATGCCCATCGCGATGCGCGGATGCGCCTCGATCCAGACGCGCTCGGCGTCGGTGAGCGGGACCGTCACCTGGACCAAGCGCCACTCCATCTCCCGGTAGTAGCGATCCTTGATCCGCAGCCGCTCCGCCGCCGAAATCGCGGCGATGCCCTTGTCGAGCAGCGCCGTCAGCTCCGGCCAGTCCCTGCGGATCGCGAAGACCAGATCGAGCGGCGGTCCGATCCGGAACAGCGGTCGAAGGCGCGCGGCCTGGTCTTTCCCGAGCTGATACTCGGTCATGATCGAGCCGACAAAACCGTCCAGATCCCCGCCGAGAACGGCGGCGAACGCCGCTTGCGGGCTGTCTATCGGGATGGCGCGCACGTTCGGAACGGACGCCAGGTTTTTTTGCTCGAGCAGGTTGCCGCTCTGGTAGCCGATCCGCTTGCCGGCCAAGTCCTCCACCGTGCGGATGGTGGCGGCCCGTTCGCTGCTGGCGTAGAGGAACTTCTCGTGCGACAGATAGGACTGGGTGAAATCGGCGAACGCGCGGCGCTCCTCGCGCACGACCGCAGAGGAAAGCCCGTCGATTTGCCGGGTTTTCAGCTTTTCCACCATGTCGGCCCACCGGCCGGTCTCGAAGGTGATCCGGGTGCCCAGCATGGCGTTGAGCCGCGCCACCATGTCACCGTCGATGCCCGCGAAGCCGCCGTCGGGTTTCTTGAGAATCAGCGGCGCCCAATCCTGATCGATGCCGAGGACGATCCGGGGATGGGCCGCGATCCAAGCGCGCTCTTCCGGGGTCAGCTCCAGCGGTGAAACCGGCTCGGCGTCGGCCACCTGAACCACCCCGCCGGATGCGACGCCCGTCGCTACCCCGCCCGCTCCCAGCAAACACACCAGCGCGCTCAGCAGGAGGATCAACCGATAGCACATCTACAAGGGCTTCCCTAAAAATCAAGCGCCGCGATGGTTTTTTAGTTCATCATTTTTCCTGATCTGATTCGTTATCCACTGCCATCGTCGAGCGAGAAGGTGAAGGACTGCGGTACTACAACCGGTCATGTTCGGCTCTATGCCGGGACCCTGATGAAAGACGCGCGCCGGGGCCTCAATCGTTAGTCGGGAAAGATGTCTCCCCTTGAGCTAATCAGGCGCTCCTGGCGCGGGTCCAACCCGCTTCACATCAACGCATGCAGTGCATCGGTGATTCCTGGCCGCCGTCCGGCGGCATGCGTGTCCCTTTCAGTTTCTTTCCCTATCGACGCTTTTGTCAGCCGTTCAGGCAACGACCGGATTGAGCCGGAAGTCTTCGCCATACTTCAACACCGCCCACGCCAGCCTGGCGTTCTTGGCGGCAATCGCCACCACCGCGCGCCAGTAGCTGCGGCGCTCGACCAGACTGCGCGCCCAGCGACTGAAGCGATCCTGCTTGTCGCCCAGACCGCTGAGAATGGCGCGAGCGCCCATCACGAGAAGACTGCGCAGATAGGCATCACCCGCCTTGGTGATGCGCCCGAGTCGCGCCTTGCCGCCGCTGCTGTGTTGACCCGGCGTCAGACCGATCCACGCCGCGACCTGTCGGCCGTTGTCGAATTCGTGGCCGCCACCAATGCTGGCGAGTAGCGCGCTGGCGGTGGTCGGGCCAATGCCGGGCAGTTGCATCAGGCGTTTGCTGCGCGCGTCTTCGCGTGCGGCCCGGGCGATGGCACGGTCGTACTCCGCAACAAGGACATCGAGCCGGTCGGCGTGCGCCAGGAGATCTCCCACGCATCGGTTGGCGTATCCCGGCAGGTCTTCAAGGTGGCCGCCAATCTCCCGACGCAAACAGCTCACCTTCTGCGGCAGGACGATGCCGAATTCGGAGATCAGGCCACGCAGGCGGTTGTAGATGGCGGTGCGCTCTTCAACGAATCCTTGCCGGGTTGGAACCCTCATCGGCCGCCTACGGGCCAGCGACTTTATTGCCCGACCAAAAAAGCATTTGGCCGTGGAACTTTATATAAATCGACTGCCAAGATTATACATAATTTATCGATTAATATGGCTTTTAATCCTCTTTTATATACGTTTGTAACCACGGATAGGTCGCCCACCTCGGGCGAGCGCACGGTCGGGTGTCGCTGGACCCGATCACAGGATTTGCTGATGTAGACCGTCTTGGCCGGGTAGTTGTCGGCCGCGCCGTCCTGCCCGTCGAAGGCGCTGAAAGCGCAGGCGCCGCCCGACCACCAGAACCAGTGGCCGTTCCACTGGGCGCTGGCGCAGTCGATGCCGCCCGAGCCCACCTTGTCGTAGCCGCCGCTGATCGGATCGGTGGCGCCGGCCACGATCTTGGCTTTGACCAACTGGGGCCGGTACCGGAGATAGGGAGAACGAGCAGCACGGCGTCGTCGCGCTCCTGCCCACGCTTCCCATCCCGCCGCGTTCGGCGCGGGATCGGCCGCATACCCCGAACCGCTCCACGTCATTCCTCCATTTCCAGTCCCCCGCAAGCGAGATTCGCGGCTCTCGCGTTCGCCTTGAACCTTTTTGCACGATCCGGGGAAAGACGGAGCGAGGGAGCGCGTTCCGCGAGGACTGCTCCCTCATCCGAACGGGGTCGGTCGCGATCAGCGAATCGACGCCTTTTTGCAAAGCGACGCATCCGATCCATGGCTCCGCCGTCGGGCCAGATGCTGCCCAAGAGGAGAAAGTCATCATGAAATCGAACAGGACACGCTGTATCCCCGGAATGCTAGCGGGGTTGCTCGGGCTTCGCCGCAACCCCCTCGTTCGCGCTACCCACCAGCGAGGTCGAGGTCGTCTACTTCAAGGACGCCACCTACTCGCGCGAAGTCGGCAGCGTTTTTCGCGGTTGCCAGGGAGACGTGATCCGCCAAGGCAAGACCAGCCGCTATCAGGCCCGCTCGTCCATGCCTTGCCACGGTGGCGTGTCGAACGAGATCGCCTGCTACGTGGGGACCGTCCAGACCACTTGCCCCGCGAACCTTTGCGACTCGTCGCTGTTCGACTGCCAGTAAAACCCGCCGGCCAAGAGGAGAAAGCGCATGAATCCACGACGCTGGTTCAACAAAGCTGGAGCGATCCGCGCGATGATCGCCCTGGCGCTCGGGCTGGCCTCCGCATCGGCGGCGGTCGCGAGAATGACGGTGCCCGGCACGATCCCGCCCGGTGGGGGGGCTATTATTATCGGCGGCGGCGGCGGCGGGTCGTCAACCGAACCCGACGATCCGTTCGGCAAGCCGGTTCGACCGGATGGGCCGATTCTCGACGAGAGAACCGCCACCTCGATCCGCTTTCACTGGTGGGACTTGTCGTCCTACGAGGCGGGCTACGAGCTTTACCGGGCACCCGCTTACGGCGGCCCGTGGACCCGGCTGGCGGCTTGGGGTCCGTACAACGGCGGGGCCGTGCCGATGTCGTACACCGATTCGTCCGTCGGTCGCGACACGCTTTACTACTACAAGGTGCGGGTTTACAACCGCTACGGCGAATCGTCCGCCATTCAGGCGTTTTCCACCGTCGATGGACGGGGTGTCTCGCGCCTGCAACTGCGCGTGCGCACGGCCAACGTCGCGGACGCCGACACCGACGACGGCGTCAACGTGTCGGTCAAAGACTACGAGCCCGACGGCACTTGGCTCGATTACGGGCGCGACGACTTCGAGCGGGGCGACGAGTTCAGCTACGAGCTGCTCTCCCCGGACGTGACCGACCTGAGCGACATCCACCAGATCCACCTGCTCAAGCCCGGCACCGACGGCTGGTGCATCGCGAATCTGGCGCTGCTGGTCGATGGGGTCACGGTCTACGAGCAGCACTTCGGCGAGACCGCCACCACCTGCCGCTGGCTCGACGACGCGAGCGGCCACCAGAATTATCTCACCATTGGGCGAGCGACGCTCCGCGCGCATCCCGCGTGGCAGGCTTACGCCAAACCGGCCGCAACACCGTTGCTGTCGGCCGCCGAACTCGCCGACCGGATCGAAGCGGGAATAGGCGACGCCATCCACGAGGATGTCTATGTCGATAAATTCCCTTTGTACCAGGGAGATATCGACGTGTCCTGGACCGACACCGCGCTCGACGGCGAGCGCCACGTCAAACTATCCAAAAGCCAGACTCCGAGCGCCGTGCGCGTCGAATTCGAGCTCGACGTAGATACTCCCGGTCCGGGCGGCTTGACCGGTAGCCTCAGTTTCGATCTGCGCTTCACCGGGGTGTGTCGGACCGCCACCGAGCCCGCCAAAATCGTGATGAAGTTGGAGAACGCGCAGGCGACGGCAGACTTCGACTGGACCACCGAGGCCATCACCCTTTGGCTGGCGAACCTGCTGGAAGGCGGCATCGCCGATACCATCGCGGGCTCGCTCCCGGACTTTTCGCGGACCATCGCCCTCGACCAGCCGGTCAACGGTCGGACCGTGAAGTGCGTCACGATACTGGTGAACGGTGATGGCAGCGTTGCCTTCTTCCCGGAATTCGAGTCGGCTGCCCACCAGTGGCGGGACGACCGTGGGCTCGGGGACCATCGGTGGAACGGGTTCGAAGGGGACCGGAACGGTCGGTTCCGGCATCCGGGGAAGCGGTGGGACAACGGCGATTCGGTAGTGGCCGCCTCGAACGCGATCCGTCTTTCAAATCCGCGACGGCGGGATTCGCGAACGGAAAGCTCGCGAACTCCCTGCCCGCCGCTTCGCGCTCCGCTCTCCTCGCGGTCGGCGCTCCTCCGGGCGGAAGGCGCCGATGCCGGACGAGTCGCTTCGGTGGCGTCGGGGAAAACGCTCGCCGGTCGCCTGATCCAGAGGGTCCCGTCGCTTTCGCAGGCGGGGCCTCGAAACTTGAGCATAGCCGAACCCGGTGCCCGACGCGCGGCCGACGGTCCCGGCACGATGCGCGGTGGCCTACAATTTAACGTCGGCGATCATCTCGCGACGGTCGAACACCCGTCCGTCGAACCGCTGAAGGAGCAACCCATGAAGGTCGTCTTCCACGACAGATTTCGCAAAGAATACGCCGCCGATCCGGCGGCGGCGCGGGGCCGGATGGAGTCGATGGTCGAGACCCTGGAGAAAAAGCACGATTTCGTCGCGCCCGAACCCGCGACCGAAGAGGACTTGGCGAGGGTTCACGGCCGAGCGCACATCCGGGAAATCCGGCAATCCGCCCGCACACCAGATTCGGTAATAACTCTCATCCGGAGCTGACACCAATGAGCGAAAACGCCAGTAAAGGTGCTGACTATCACCGTACCTTTGAAAAATTCTCGATGGGCATGTGGCCTATTTGGAAACATAACTCTATGAATTTCAATTACAGGGGCCAAAATTACCACCGAAGAGAACAGGAAGATGCCTATGCCAAACGGGTTGGCGCGTTTTACGCTCATTTGCTCACCAACACGGGCATCAGTCAGAAGATTCGGATCATGCCCAAACCCGATCAGGATTTCAGCGAGTACGCCACCTTATGGGAAGACGATTACAGTGTCCTAACTGCCATTTGGTCGCAACGTGTCGAGCCAGTCGTCGACAATAAATTGACCGTGGTCGGTCATCTTGGATGGTTCAGCTCATCGGAAATTCTCATTCCCGCCGCGCGGTATCAAACCCTTGATGTACAGTCCCTTATAGCTATCGGTGATCCGATTTTTGCCGGCCCACTGAAAATGCCTTCGTATTACAAGACCAATTATGTGGGACAGCCCGAGTGGAAGTTCCTGCTGTTCACGGCTCCGGATGGCGCGGTGCTAGAGGTCTTAAGTTATGATGTCGGGGTCGGCGCAGTATCGACGATGCCTCCGTGGGAGATATTTTCAATCGTCAAATCCGTGGTTCTGCTAGCAAGAACCGGTATTCAGCAAAGTATTAAAATGGTCGCACGGCGCCGTGCCGCGCGACAGGTGGCGATGGGGCCGACCAAGGCAGCGGCGGAAAAGGCCGCCTCAACGGCGGTGCCAGTCCAGGCGAAGCGAGTCACTCAAGCCGACATGCTGGCGTGGGAGAAGGAAGGCGGCCATGTGTTACAAAATCATGGCCCACAGTTAACCCGCGAGAACCTCAAGGCGCGTATCATGGGGAAGGAATCTATCCCGGCGCCCCAGATGCAGCCCGGCGGCGTCAGACCAGCGGACCTAAGAGTCTGGCGCGGTCAAAAGACGCCCGCCGCATCCAGATGGGAGTCTGACGAGATCATGCGCAAAGCGATCGGCGACGTCATCAATAAAAATTTGGACACCATCCGACGCACGACGCGTGCTGGTGGCGAGGTTATTTTGGAAAGGCAGGTTGTCGGCTACAAGACTGGATCGGGCTGGTTGACAACCGGTGGACCAAAAGCCACCCAAGCAGCCGTCTACAACGAGAACTTGCAAGGGATGACGATTGTCATTCGATCTCGGAAAAACTACGTTCCCACTGCAAAAGATCCCGAAGGGTGGTACGTGCATACGGCCTTTCCAGATGTAGGCCACTAGGTTCTGTTGACATTTCATCGTAACCAAATCAGTACGGCGGCGAATTGGATAAAATTCGAAAAGCGCCGAACGGTTTTATCGAATCGGGAAAAGACCCGGCGAAACTGCTTCAGTTTGCCGATGCAACACTCGACGAGGTGACGTTCTTTGCAAAGATGGCGGTCATGCGCCCGCTGGATTTTGCGATTCGCTTTCGGTGGAATCACCGGGACGATGGTGTGCCGAATCAACAAGTCCAACACGGCCTCCGCGTCATGGGCTTTGTCCATGATGGCACGGGTGGCGGATTGGCCGACCAACAGCGTCAGCGCTCGGGTCGCATCCGCGACTTGGCCGGCGGTGGCGACGAACCGCAGGGGATCGCCCAAGGCGTCGACCAAGACATGGATTTTGCTGCCGAACCCGCCCCTGAAACGGCCGAGGGCCTGATCCGGCGGGTCGGCCGGACGCGGGAGGGCGCCCGCCGCGCACGCGTGGGCGCGCACCACCGCGCTATCCAGCACGATGCTTTCCAGGTCGGCATCCGCGCCGAAAAACGCCAGCATATTGTCCCACACCCGGTTTCGCCCCCAACCGCAAAGCGGCGGTAAACGGAGTTCCACCGCCCCTGATCCGCCGGCAGCAACCGCCATTGCCCGCCGCTGCGGAGCATCCAGAGCACCGCCTCGACGAACCGGCGGCAATCTCGCTCGTTGCCGATATAGATACCCTCTTGTTGTCGAAGGAAATTTGAAACCTTATCCCACTGCTCGTCGGACAGCCTGGCGTTCGACATGACGATTAACGCACCGTTTTGATGAATGACTCTTTGTGTGTGCAATAAGAGACATCAAAACGTCAACAGAACCTAGCAAGATCAACTGGTTAAATGAGTTTAACAACTTGGCCCTGCGCCGCCAGCCCTCGCTATCACGGGAAAATTTACAGGACCCAAAACGCTCCCGGCCGGGAGCGGTGCGGCTGGTTACATCTTGTAAAACAGGTAATCGGCCCGATACGAAACCTGTTTTTTGGCGCCGATGGTGGCGGCGGTGCAGGGATCGGCGGGCGCGACACCCCCCTTGGTGTTCAGGCGCTGGATGTAGGTGACGCCGCTCATCGCGCCGTCGCCGGTGGCCGGCTCGGCCTTGACCAGTTGCAGCGGGATGTTGCCGGGCGCGACGGGCACGGTGGCGACTTGCTTGCCGGTCACCTTGCTGCCGTCGGCGGCCTCCCAAGTCGGGCCGGCGTAGTATTTGCCGACGGGTTTCTTGCTTTTGTCGGTCAGCGTCGCCACCGGCGCGACGAACGCCCATTCGTGGGTGTCGGCGGTGCCCGCTTTCAGGCGGCATTCGTAGGTGATTTCGCCGGCGCCGACGGTGTGCAGCGTCAGCCTGTGGCCGGCCGGAGGCCGCACCGCTTCGGGCGCGTCCGGGGTAGCGGCCAACGCCGCAGCGGAAAGAGCGGCGGCGAGCGCCGCGCAGCAGAGTGTTTTACGCATATGGATTTCTCCTCCAGTCAGTTTCGAGTGAGCGGGCCGGGAGCTACCGATCATTGCGTGCTGGCGGAGGGCTTTGGATGCGTTGCCGGAAAAATTTCGGCGTTTCCTTCAGATCGCGCATCGCGCAGATTCAAAAGCTGACGAGAACAACCCTCCCAACAACAAAATGGCTTGCCTCGACGCAGATGCATTGATGCGATAGCATCATGTCATCTCTACCGAAAGAGGGTTTGCCATGCGCACCACAATAGACATAGACGATGATTTGCTCGCCGCCGCGCGAGAAATCGCCCAGCGCGAGCGCGTTTCGGCCGGGCAAGTGGTTTCGCGCCTGTTGCGCGCCGCGCTGGCCGGAACGGTGACACCACCGCACCCTTTGCAACCGGGGGCGACGGTGACAAGCGGCTTTCGACCCTTCGCGTCGCGCGGCATTCCGGTCACCAATGCCGATATCGACCGACTGCGTGATGTCGAGGGCGCGTGATGCGGGCGCTTCTTGACGTGAACGTGCTGATCGCGCTGCTGGATGCCGCGCATGTGCATCATGCGCTGGCGCACCGATGGCTGGCGCGCGAGTTGGCGCACGGCTGGGCTTCGTGCCCCCTCACTCAGAACGGCTGCATTCGCATCATGTCGCAGCCGGCTTATCCCGGCGCGATGCGCAGCGCGGAGGTGGCGCAACGACTGGCGGAGGCCGCCAGCGGTCCAAGGCACGAGTTTTGGCCCGACGACGTGAATCTGCTGGACTCGGGCGCGGTGAACTGGCAACGAGTTCTGGGGCATCGGCAAGTGACCGACGCCTACCTGTTGGCGCTGGCCGTGCGCCACGATGGGCGACTGGTGACGTTCGACCGGCGCATCGCGGTCGAAGCCGTTGCGGATGCGCAAAACCGGCACTTGGCGACCTTGAGCGATTGATGTTTCCGCCCTCGGGCCCCGGGCGACCCAAAAAGCCGGCGCGATCAGCGGGCCAGCCAAGCGGATATTCTGACTGGTGATCGCGCCCGTCACCTTTTCGATACCACGCAGAATCCGAACTGCTCAACATTTCTTTCTTGCGGCCCGCATCCAAACGGCGCGTTCTAGCGCAACAGGCAAGGAAGCCATCGGTGCTTCATCCGGCGACCTTCCGACAAGTCGCCTCACCGAACCATTTGCCGAGGAGGATCGCTATGCCCCGCGCGTTTACCCGCACTTGTCTCAGTCTGGCCCTGACCCTGGCCGTCGCCGCCGGAGGCTCACGCCGCCAACCACCGCGAGGCGCCGCTCACCGCGCTCGACCACAAGGCGGACATCACCGATTTCTTCGCTTTCGTCAGCTACGACGATCCCGCCAAGGTCACGCTCATCCTCGATGTCGATCCGCTGCTGGAACCCAGCAACGGCCCCAACTACTTCCCCTTCGATCCCGAGATCGTGTACGCCATCCGGGTGGATAACAACCACGACGCCAAGGAAGATTTGCGCTTCGAGTTCCGCTTCACCACCGAAATCCGCGCGCCGGGCGTGTTCACCGGCTTCGTCGGCGCCGGCAAGGGCATCCCCGCGCCAGCCAATTCCCCCGCGCCGGTATCGCCCGGCACGCCGCTGATTCCGCCGGCCATCACCGCGCTGGACGGTCCCGGCTCCGAAGGCTTCAACCTGCGCCAGCGCTATTCGGTGACGCTGGTGCGCGGCAAGGAGCGCGCCGAGCTGGCCAACAACTTGATCGCGGTCCCCACCAACGTCGGGCCGCGCACCATGCCCGATTACGCCGGCTTGGCCGACCAAGGCGTTTACAAGCTGGGAAAGGACATCCGCGTGTTCGCCGGTACGGTGGACGATCCGTTCTGGATCGATCTGGGCGCGACCTTCGATTCGCTGAATTTCCGCAGCTTGCCCAAAGGCACCGGCTTTCCCGGCGTGTTGACCAAAGAACAGGACGCCGACGACAAGCACAATTTCGCCTCCGACGACGTGGCCGGCTTCAACGTCAACGCCATCGCCATCGAGGTGCCCATCGCGCTGCTGACCTACGACGGCAAGACCCACGCCGCCAACGACCCGCTGGCCACCATCGGCACCTGGGGCACCACCTCCCGGCCGCAAGCCAAGGTGTACCGGCGGCCGGGCGAGCCGGCGGCCGTGTCCGAGCGGGTGACGCAAATCCAGCGCATGGGCAACCCGCTGTTCAACGAGCTGCTGATCGGCACCGGCGACAAGGACAAGTTCAGCATGAGTCCAGCCGAAGGACGACAAACAGTTCGCCAACTACGCCCTGGATCCTTTATTTGCCCGGGTGCTGAACGCGATTTACAAAGACGCGCTGCCGATCCCGGCCCCGCCGCGCACCGACCTGCTGCCGCTGGTGACCTACATGGCCCCCATCGCCGCGCCCGGCACCCCGGCCGGCCCGGTCGCCGACCTGCTGCGGCTGAACACCGGGATCGCGCCCACCTTCGCCGAGAAACGCAGCCGTTTGGGTTTGCTGGCCGGAGACGCGGCGGGCTTTCCCAACGGCCGGCGGGTATCGGACGACGTGACCGACATCGCGGCCCGCGCCGTGGTCGGCGTGCTGGCCGGCGGCGACTTCGCCAAGTTCCCGCACAACAGCATCGGCGACGGCGTCAACGCCAACGACATGCCCTACCGGGAGAGCTTCCCCTATCTGGGGCTGGCGCATTCCGGCCGGGACAGCCGCCACGTCGATCCGGGCGAGCCGGGTTGCGCGACGGAAAAATGTCCGGTGGATTGACGGTTGGCACCTCGCGCGAGATCGCTCATGAACCCGCTCCTCGCTTTTCATCCCACTCGCGCGGGCGCCGGCGGCGCGACCGGGCGGCGGCGCTGGCGCCCGCTGCTCGGTGTGCTGTTGAGCGTCGCCGGCCCGGCGCTGGCGGCGCCGTTTGTTCCCACCGATCCCGATCAGGTGTTGGAGAGGCTGCCGCTGGCGGCGACCGATTCCAAGACTCGCGAACTGCAAGGCTTGCGCCGCCAGTTGGCCGAGCGGCCGGACGATTTAGATCTGGCGCTCCGCGTCGCCCGCCGCAACCTCGAAATCGGTCGGACCGAAGCCGATCCGCGCTATTACGGCTATGTCCAGGCAGCGCTGGCCCCCTGGTGGAATCAGGCCGTGCCACCGCCCGAGGTGCTGCTGCTGCGCGCCGTGCTGCGCCAGAACCGGCACGACTTCGACGGTGCGCTGGCCGACCTGCGGCAAGTGCTGGCGGCGAATCCCCGCCAAGCCGCAAGCCTGGCTCACCCAGGCGGTGGTCCGGCAAGTCCAGGGCGAGCCGGCGGAGGCGTTGCGCAGTTGTCTGGCCTTGCGGCGGCTCGCCAGCTCGTTGCTGCTCAGCACCTGCCTGAGCGGGGCGCTCGGCCGCAACGGTCAAGCCGAGTTCGCCTACGCCAGCCTGCGGCGCGCGCTGGAGAACGCGCCCGAAGCCGCTGTCGAGGATCGGCTGTGGGCTCTGACGGTGCTGGCGGAAACCGCCGAGCAGCGCGGCGACGCCTCCGCCGCCGAGACGCATTTCCGCGATGCGCTCGCCCTGGGCCGGCGCGACATCTACCTGCTCGGCGCCTACGCCGATTTCCTGCTCGACCAGAATCGCCCGGTCGGAAACCCGCGAACTGCTGCGCGACGAGCAGCGGGCCGACAGCCTGCTGTTGCGGCTGGCGCTGGCGGAACGGCGGCTGGACGATCCGGCTTGGCGGCGCCACGCCGAGGTGTTGGAAGCGCGATTTGCCGCCGCTCGCCAGCGCGGCGACGGCACCCACTACGCCACCGAAGCCCGGCTAAAGCTCGACTTGCGCCAGCGATCCGCCGAAGCGCTGGATCTGGCGCGGCGCAACTGGGCGCAAGGGCAGCGCGAACCCCAGGACGCCCGTCTGCTGCTGGAAGCGGCGCTCGCCGCCGGCCGACCGGATGCGGCGCGCGAGGTGCTGGACTGGCTGGCGCGCGTCAAGCTGGAAGACCGTCGTCTGGCCGAGTTGAGCCAGCGCTTGCGGGAGTCTTCGTCATGACCGCTCATCTTCCCGAAAACAAGAACGCCCATGGCGAGGCCGAAATGCGCGACGCCGGCACGGTGCGGGTCGGCGGGTGGTTCGTTACGCTGACGTTGCTCATCACGTTATGCGTGCTGTTGTTTGGGTCGATTCGCGACGCATTCGCCCACAAACCCAGCGACAGCTACTTGAGCCTGACGCCGCGCGACGGCGGCTGGGACGCCCGCTGGGACATCGCGCTGCGCGATCTGGAATACGCCATCGGCCTGGACGGCAACGGCGACGGCGCGATCACCTGGGGCGAACTGCGCGCCCGGGAAAGCGCCGTGACCGATTACGCCCTGGACCATCTGACGCTGCGCGCCGGAGATTCGCCCTGTCCCGCGCGGCGCGGCGCGCTGCGGGTCGTCGAGCACAGCGACGGCGTTTATGCGACGCTCGATTTCGCTCTGGACTGTCCGGCGACCGGCGTGCAAGCGCTGGATTATCGGCTGTTCTTCGCGCTCGATCCCTCGCACCGAGGTTTGCTGCGGGTGGACGCGCCGACCGGAACGGAAACCGCCGTGCTATCGCCGGAACGGCCGCAACACTTGCTGAACGCGGCGCCCGCCAGCGGTTGGCAACAGTTCACGAGCTACTGGAAAGAAGGGGTGCGGCACATCTGGATCGGCTTCGACCATATCCTGTTTTTGCTGGCCCTGCTGCTGCCGGCCGTGCTGTGGCGGGAAAACGGCCGCTGGCGGCCGGCGGCAGCGCTGCGGACGGTGCTGCTGGAAACCGCCGCCATCGTGACCGCTTTCACCCTGGCCCATTCGCTGACGCTGACCTTGGCGGTGCTGGGCGTGGTCGATCTGCCCGGCCGGCTGGTGGAAACCGTGGTCGCGCTCACCATCGTGCTGGCGGCGCTCAACAACCTGTTTCCGCTGGTCACGACCCGGCGCTGGTCGCTGGCCTTCGGGCTGGGCTTGATCCACGGCTTCGGCTTCGCCGGCGCGCTGCGGGATCTGGGTCTGCCCGGCGACGCGCTGGCCTTGGCGCTGGCCGGCTTCAATCTGGGGGTCGAAACCGGGCAACTGGTCATCGTCGCGCCTCGTGCTGCCGCTCGCTTACGCCCTGCGCCAGACCTGGCTGTACCGGCGGCTGGCGCTGCCGGTCGGTTCGGCCGCCGTCGCTTCGCTCGCCCTGGTGTGGTGCCTGGAGCGCGGCCTGAACATCGCTCTGTTATCTCCGGTAGCGCAAAGCGCGGCGACAACGATGCCGGTTTCGCCCGTCTCGCTTCCCGACTCCCATCAACCTTTACCACAACCCAACCCGACCTAATCCGAGGAGGATATCGTCATGTTTGCTGCCGTTCGCTTTCATCGTCTGTTGCCCGTCGCGGGCGTCCTGGCATTGACCGCCTGCTTCACCCAGTCGCCGCCAACCCACACCACCGCACCAACGCTGTACGAGCGGCTTGGCGGACAGCCCGCGATCAACGCTGTGGTGGACGATTTCGTCGCCAATGTCGCGGCCGACAAACGCATCAACCGCTTCTTCGCCAACACCGACGTACCGCGCCTCAAGCGTCTGCTGGGCGAGCAGATTTGCGCCGGCGCCGGCGGACCCTGCACCTACACCGGACGCGACATGAAGACGACTCATGCCGGCATGAGTGTCACCGACCAGCACTTTGACGCCCTGGTCGAGGATCTCGTCAAGAGCCTGGACAAGTACAAGGTTCCGACCAAGGAGCAACAGGAATTGCTGGCGCTGCTGGGACCGATGCGCAAAGACATCGTCACTCGCTGATCGCGTTCCGAGACCGGGCCATGCGCGCGAGCAACGTCCTGCCCTTCCCGCTGGTCGGGCAGCGTTGCCGCGCGTGGCGGCGCCCGCTAGAATCCCGAATACTCAATTTCGGAAGCAAGCGAAACATCGTGGACTCGGCCGGCCGATCCTTATCTCCTCAGTCCGATCCGCTGACTGACTTGCTGGCGGCGACCGCTCGCGGCGACCGCCAAGCCTTTTCGGAGCTGTACCGGCTCACCCGAAGTCGCCTGTACGCGATCGCGCTGGCGTTGCTGCGCCAGCAGGACGCGGCGGAAGACGTGTTGCAGGAAACCTACTTGGCCGTTTGGCGCACCGCCGGGCAGTACCAGCCCGGACGGGCGCCGGTTCTGGTCTGGCTCATGGCCATCGCCCGTCACCGAGCCATCGAGTTGCTGCGCCAACGGCGCCGGCGCGCGGCGGAAATCCACGCCGAACCGCTGGTCGAAGAAGCTTTGCAGATACCCGATCCCCAACCCTCGCAGTCGGTCGATCACTTGGCTCACGCCATTCAGGAGTGTTTGCGGCGCTTGTCCGCCGATCAAGCCCAGGCAATCGCGCTGGCTTTTTTCCACGGCCTCAGCCACGAAGAGCTGGCGGCGCGGCTACGAACCCCGCTGGGCACGGTCAAAAGCTGGGTACGGCGGGGTTTGCTGCAACTGAAGGGGTGCCTGGAATCATGAACCGGAACGACGCCGAAAGCTTGGCCGGCGAATACGTGCTCGGCACGCTGAGCGGACCGGAGCTGGCCGAGTTCGAGGCGAACTTGGCGCGCGATCCTCGAGTTGCAGCGTCTGGTGGTCGGCCTGGGAGCGGCGGTTGACGCCGCTGGCGGCCAGCTTGCCGGAGGTGGAACCCCGCCTCATCGGTCTGGGATGCCATCGAGGCGGCGCTGGACGAGGCAGGTCCGCCCGCGACCGTGACCGTGCGCGAGCGGGAAGGCGAATGGCGGATGCTGGCGCCAGGTTTGGAAATCAAGCTGCTGCTGGTGGACCGGGAAGCTGGCTTCCAGTCGTTTTTGCTGCGGCTGGCGCCGGGCTGCCAGCTTCCGGCGCACGATCACCACGCTCTGGAGGAGTGTCTGTTGCTGGAAGGCGACATGCTGATCGGCGACCGCGCCTACGCCGCCGGAGACTATCACGCGGCGCTGCCCGGCTCGCGGCACGCGCCCATCTCGACCCGCAACGGCGGCTTGGTGTTCCTGCGCGGCCAGTTGCGACCGGAAATGTTGGGTTGAGTGTCTGGCGGCGACTACGGTGCACCCAGCGCCTTTCCGCCCATGCCCAACACTAAAATGCCGACGGCGGCCACCCAACTGCCGGCCACACGCACCGCGACGCGCGGCCAGTTCGGTTTCAGGCGCAGCAGCGCGTCACTGACCACCAAGCCGTAGCCCGTCGCCAGCAGCGCGGCGGCGCTCAGCCCGAGCATAAAAATCGGCGGCGACAAGCCGGGGGGTAGCGCCGCGCCGTTGGCGTAGCCGTGCGTCGCGCCGAACCCCAGCGCCAGCGCGTACAGCAGCGCGGCCGGCCATCGCCAAGCCGCCGCGACCAAACCGCCGATCACCACCAGCGACCCGACGTTCAGGAGCGATATCCAGCCCGGCGCAGTTCCGCTCGGCGCTAGACCCGCGCCCGCCGCCAGCGCGACGACGAAAGCCAACAGCACGCCTTGACTCTCGTTCAAACCCCGTTGACCGGCCAGCAACCCCAGCGCCAGCATCGGCAACACATGCTCGGGAGCGGTGAGCGGATGCAACAAGCCGGCGTAAAACGCGCCGGCTTGGGCGCTGGCCACATGGGCGCAAGCGGGGTCGGCGCCGAACGCCAACCCCAGCACCGCGCCGGCGGCGAGCGCCCGCGACTCCGCGCCCACGATCATCAGGTTCCGGCGAGATGCGGCAGCAGAAAATAGAGCCCGCAACCCGCGATGATCGCGCCGCCCGCTTGCAGCGAGGGTATACCCCAAGGCCAGCGCCGGATCAGGCCGATGGCGATGCCGACCAGGTGCAAGCCGCCGGTGGCGATGACGAAGCCAAGCGCGTAGGCGAGCGGATCGGCCGACTCGGGCAGCTCCGCTCCGTGCGCGTAGCCGTGAAACACGGCGAACAGCCCGACCAGCGCGCCGGCCACCCACAGCGGCGGACGCAGCGCCAGCGCCACCATCACGCCCAGCACCACCGCCGACGCCGCGATGCCGATTTCCACGCCCGGCAGATCCACGCCCAAGCCGCCGAGCAGGCCGCCGAACGCCATCACCAGCGGAAACGTCACCGGCAAAATCCAAATCGCCGGCGCTCCCAACTGCGCGCCCCACAGACCGACGGCGATCATCGCCACCACATGATCCAGCCCCAGAATCGGGTGCGTGAAGCCGGCGACAAAACCGCCGGACATATCGCCTTGGCCGACGTGAGCCAGCGCCAGCGCCGGCAACAACAGTCCGATCAAACCGGCAACAATAATGTTGATATTCATGATCGTTCTCGCTTTGGATGAAAAGGGTTTTATCCCCATGCGCTCCCAAAGCGTTTTTGGATGCGACAGAACGAATTTTTACCGCCCCCGGTCAACGCCACGGCGCGGGAATGAACTCGGTCTCGCCCGGAACCGGCACGAACCGCCCTTCCGCCCAGTCGGCCTTGGCCGCTTCGATGCGCTCCCGCGTGCGCGCCACGAAGTTCCAATAAATGAACCGCTTGCCGTCCAGCGGCGCTCCGCCCAACAGCATCAGGCGGGCTCGCGTTCGCGCTTGCAGGCGCACCGTCTGGCCCGGCGTCAGCACCGCCAGTTGGCCGGCCGCCAGCGGCTCGCCCTCCACCGCCAGCTCCCCTTCGGTCAGATAAACCCCGCGTTCCGGGATAATCCGGCGGCAGCGCCAGCGTCCCGCCCTCGGCCAGCTTCACGTCGGCCTGGAAGGTCGGCGAATAGGTGACGACCGGTGATCGGAGACCGAACGCCGAGCCGATCAGCAGTTGTAGCGACACCCCCCGGACCGCGAAGGCGGGCAGCGCTTCCTCCGGGTAGTGGTGAAACGCCGGTTCCATTTCCTCGCGTTCAGCCGGCAACGCCAGCCAGATTTGGATGCCCTGCACCGGGATCTGATCGGCGCGAACGTCGGCCGGCACCCGCTCCGAATGGACGATGCCGCGTCCGGCCACCATCAGGTTGATCGCGCCCGGTTCGATGCGCTGGACGTGGCCCAGGCTGTCGCGGTGCATCATCGCGCCGGAATAAAGAAAGGTCACGGTGGCGAGGCCGATGTGCGGATGCGGGCGCACATCGGCCGCCGTGCCCTCGCGCTCGAATCGGGCCGGCCCCATGTGATCGAAAAACACGAAGGGGCCGACCGACTGGGCCTCCGCCGCCGGCAACAGCCGTTGGACCGGAAAACCGACATCGCTGGCTTTCGGCAAAATCAGGTGTTGGATGGCGTTCATCTATTTGTTCCTCTTACCGTAACCGTATGGACCGTGGCCCCGCCCTCACCCCTGTCCCCTCTCCCAAAGGTAGAGGGGAACAAAAGCGAGAGGGGAATTCTCGTGCGGCCGTTCAGAACCGCCCGTCGCGATAATCCGCCAGCGCGGCTTCGATTTCCTCCCGCCGGTTCATCACGAACGGCCCCCACTGGACGATGGGCTCGTGTAGCGGTCGCCCGGCGATCAGCAACAGCCGCGCGCCTTCCGCGCTACCCAGCAATACGCTGTCCGCGTCCGGCGCATTGGACAACACCGCCAGTTGCCGGGCCTCGACCCGCTGACCGCGCTCGCCCACTTCGACCCGGCCCCGGTAAACATAGAGGAAGGCGTTGTGTCCCGCCGGGATGGCGACCGCGTGCGCCGCGCCCGGCGGCAATTCGATGTCCAGATACAGCGGTTCGGTGGCTTCCCGCCGCACCGCTCCCGCCACGCCGTCGCTCTCGCCCGCGATCACCTTGACCGCAACCCCGTCGGCGGCGGTGTAGCCCGGAATCGCCTCCGCCGGAATGTCCCGGTAGTCCGGGGCCGTCAGCTTGTCCCGCGCCGGCAGGTTCACCCAAAGCTGAAAGCCGTGCATCAGCCCGTCCTCCTGCTCCGGCAACTCGGAATGGACGATGCCGCGCCCGGCGGTCATCCACTGCACCGCGCCGGCGGTCAGCAAGCCCTCGTGACCGGCGTTGTCGCGGTGGCGCATCCGGCCCGCCAGCATGTAGGTCACGGTCTCGAAGCCCCGATGCGGGTGGTTCGGAAAGCCGGCCAAATAGTCTTCCGGGTTGTCGGAACGAAACTCGTCCAGCATCAAAAAAGGGTCCAGCCGCCGCTGCAAGTCGCCGGTCAGGACCCGGAGCAGCTTGACCCCGGCGCCATCGGACACCGGGACGCCTTTGACCAAACGCTCGACTTCGCGGCTGCGAACCTCGGTTTCAACCATCGCGTTCATTCGATCACTCTCCACTCAAGTTTGACGATGGGCGGCATTATCGATCTTGATAATCGGATAAAAAAGCGCAAAATTTAGCGGATATTTATCGAAAAATTTGATTATTGAGATGCAGTTTCCCAAAACCTCGTTGGAACAGTGGCGGGTGTTGCAAGCCATCGTCGAGTGCGGCGGCTTCGCCCAAGCCGCGACTGCTTTGAACCGAAGCCAGTCGGCGATCAGCTACACCGTGGCGCGCTTGCAGGAACAGCTCGGCGTCGCCCTGCTGGCGGCCGAGGGCCGCCGGATGAAGCTGACGCCGGCCGGCGAGGCGTTGCTGCGGGACGCGCGTCCCCTGCTCGACGCCGTGCTCGGGCTGGAACGCCGCGCCCGGTCGCTGCGGGAAGGCTGGGAGCCGGAAGTGCGGCTGGCGGTTGACGGGCTGTGTCCGACCGGGCCGCTGCTGGATGCGCTGGCCGAATTCGCGGCGCGCTGCCCGGCCACTCGCCTGGAGTTGCGCGAAGAAATCTTATCGGGCGCAGAGGAAGCGCTGTTGCGCGGCGAGGTCGATCTGGCGGTGGTGAATCGGGTGCCGCCGGGATTCTTGGGCGATCCGATCACCGAAGCCGAATTCGTCGCGGTGGCGGCGGCCGGCCATCCCCTGCACCGGCGGGACGCGCCGCTCCACGCGGACGATCTGGCCGCGTTCACTCAGGTCGTGGTGCGCGATTCCGGCGCCCGGCAGCCGCGCGACGAGGGCTGGCTGGGCGCTGGTCGGCGCTGGACGGTCGGCAACCCGGAAACCGCCTTTTCGATGGTCCGCGCCGGACTGGCGTTCGCGTGGCTGCCCCGGCACCGCATCGCGGAATGGCTGGAAGCGGGAACGCTGGTTCCGCTACCGCTGGCGAGCGGGGCACGCTATCGCGGCGCGCTGTATCTGGTCGTCGCCGACGAAACCGGCGCGGGACCGGCGACGCGGGCGCTGGCGGATTGCTTGCGGGAACGGGTAGCGGCCCGCTAACGGATAATGTCTGCTTAATCGATCATTTTGGTTATTATTAATCTACTATCTAGTAGTTGAATATCCAATAGTAACTTGAAACATCCTATTTAATGACTTATATTAATTATAATGTTTTAATAATATTACATATAGGTTATTCGTTGTTGGTGTTGAGCAATCTTTTATCGGCCCCTGTAGACGGACAAAAAATACAATGAACCTATTGAATCGACTGAATATTTGGCAAAAGCTCGCGTTACTGGTGGCGGCGCTCGGCATCGCCTATCGCTTTGCTGGCTTATCTGCTGGTGGCGGAGAAGAACGTCGCCATCGACTTCGCCCGCAAGGAAATCGTGGGAACGCAATACCTGCAACCGGTGCGCACGCTGCTGCAACATCTCGCCGAGCATCGCGGCATGAGCAACGCTTACCTGAACGGCGACGCCTCTTTCAAGGAAAAAATCGCGGCCAAGCAAAGCCAGATCGCCGAAGATATCAAGGCCGTGGACGCCGCTGACGCCCAGCACGGCGGCACCCTGGACACCGCGAGTTCCTGGAAAGCCATCGAGGCGGACTGGCAAAGCCTTGGCGCCAACGTCTTCAGCTTGGCCGCCCCCGACAGCTTTTCGCGGCATACCGCTTTGATCGAAAAACTGCTCGACCTGACTATCCATGTCGGCATCGCATCCAACCTAGTTTTAGATCCCGATCCGGACAGCTACTACCTGATGGACGTGGTCGTGAATCGGCTACCCTTTCTGGTCGAGCACCTGGGCCGGCTTCGCGGCATGGCGGCGGGAATCGTCGCGCGCCGCCAAATCTCGGAAGATGATCGCATTCGGCTTGCGAAATCCTTGGGCCAGCTCGAAATGATGCGAGCAGGTATCCATAGCAGTTTGGAACTGGCGTTCAAGAGCAACGGATCGCTCAAACCTGTTTTAGAAGCCAGATGGAATGCTCTGGCGGCGCCGATGGGTGCGTTCCTGCCCATCGTGGAACAACTCGCCCGCAGCCAGCAGGTGGATACTGCACTCTCCCCGAGCCAAGTTTTTGCGGCCGGCACCAAAGCCATCGAAGCCGGATTCGGTCTCTACGATGCCACGTCGCCCGCCTTGGTGGAGCTGTTGCAAAACCGCATCGCTAATTTCAGTCAAGAAAGGTTTAACGTTTTGTGCGGCATGCTGGCGTGCGTGGCGTTGGCGCTCCTGCTCGCCTACGGCATCATCCGGGTGATCGTCCGGTCGCTCCAGCAAGCCGGCCAAGTCGCCCAGAAACTCGCGGCCGGCGAACTCGATCACCCGATCATCATCACCGGCCGCGACGAGGTCGGCCGGTTGCTCGAAGCGATGGAAGCCACTCAGCGCAAATTGAGAACCGTGGTCGGGGAAATCGGCGCGGCGACGAACACGGTCAGTTCGGCGGCCGGAGAAATTGCCCAAGGCAGCGCCGATCTGGCGCAGCGCACCGAAGAGCAGGCCAGCGCGCTGGAGGAGACCGCCTCCAGCATGGAAGAGCTGACCGGCACGGTCAAGCAGAGCGCCGAGCACGCCGGGCAGGCCAACCAGCTCGCCGGGGCCGCCCGCAACCAGGCCGAGCAGGGCGGGCAGGTGGTGGACCGGGCGATCGGCGCCATGAGCGCGATCAACCAGAGCAGCCGCAAGATCGCCGACATCATCGGGGTGATCGACGAGATCGCCTTCCAGACCAACCTGCTGGCGCTGAACGCCGCCGTCGAGGCCGCCCGCGCCGGCGAGCAGGGGCGGGGCTTCGCCGTGGTCGCCGGCGAGGTGCGGAAACTCGCCCAGCGCAGCGCCGACGCCGCCAAGGAGATCAAGGCGCTGATCACCGACAGCGTGGCCAAGGTCGAGGACGGCGGCAAGCTGGTGGACAACGCCGGGCAGACCCTCAAGGAGATCGTGACCTCGATCAAGAAGGTGAGCGACATCGTGGCCGAGATGGCCGCCGCCAGCCCGCGAGCAGGCCACCGGCATCGAGCAGGTCAACAAAGCCATCCTGCAGATGGACCAGGTCACCCAGCAGAACGCCGCGCTGGTCGAGCAGACCGCCGCCGCCAGCCACTCGATGGGCGACCAGGCCCAGGAGCTGCAACGGCTGATGGGCTTTTTCAAGCTGGATCGACACGCTGCGCCCGCAGCCACGCCGGCCGGCGCGACAAACGCGCGACCCGCCCCCAAGAGCAAGCCGGCACCGCGACCGGCAACCGCCAACCCGCGCGTACCGGCCCGGCCCTCACGGTCAAACACGGGGACCAAGCCAACGCTGGCGTATTCCTCTCCGACCAAAAAAGCGGCCAACAACGATAGCGGTGACTGGGAAGAGTTTTAGCACCGCACCAGCATCCCCCCGATCCCCACGCGAACGCGCGCGGAGCGGGGGCAAAAGCTCGCAAATCCTCTCCGCCCCAGCCATCGATCGGCCGGCGGCTATTTCGTTCCTCGGTCGTCGTGACCGGAAATCGTCGAGATCTTTTCTACGACACCCCTCTCGGCGGTAAACTGGTCGAGCCGGTATCTTCGATATCCGCCACGGCGATTCTCCCCAATTGGAGTCGCCGTTTGCCGGCTCACCCTCAGATATCGGCGAGTTTCGAGAAAGGGTATCGCCGATGTCGCCACCCGCCGCCACCCGCCCAGATTCTGCGGCGGGCGGATCGGAGCGGATGCGGGCGAGGCCTCAAAATCCGTTCATGGAGGCTCGCGCATGAAAATCGTGAATCGTTCATCGCTGATCTCTCGGGGGAAAGCCGCTCTCCCGCTGCTGGGGCTCCTGCTGGCCTCTCAACCCGCCGCGTGGGCCGCCGGAGTCGTCGCCACCTGCGATTGGCCGACTCTGGAAAGGGCGCTGCTCGGCGGCGGCAGGGTTATTTTCGCCTGCGACGGCACCATCGAAGTACCGGAAATCGCCATCAACCGCAACACGGTCGTCGATGCGCGGGGACGCTCCGTCGCCTTGAGCGGCGGCGGCAACAATCGGGTGTTCGCCGTCAATCGCGGCGCCCGATTGAAGCTGCTCAACCTCGGGATCGTCCGGGGATTCGCGAATTTCGGGGGTGGCATCTACAACCAAGGGGTCTTGCAGCTTTCGCGCTGCACCTTGGAGAACAACGAAGGAACCTCGGGCGGCGCCGTTTATAACGCCGGGATCGCGAAGATCCGCTACAGCACGCTGGCCGGCAATACCGCCGCCAATTACGGCGGCGGCATCTTCAATAGCGGCGGGACAACCAACATCACCAACAGCACCCTCCAGGACAACGTTGGCTCGTTTTCGGGCGGCGGCATCTGGAACGAGGAAGGGCTGCTGACCGTCGCCAGCAGCACCTTGGCGCGCAACAGGGGCAGCTCGGGCGGTGGCCTGTTCAACTCCAGCGGCACGGCCCTGTTCATCAACAGCACGCTTTCCGGCAACAGCGCCGGCGTTGACAGCGGCGGCGCCTTCAACGGCCAGACGGGGCAACTCGGCTTGACCCACAGCACCGTGGCCGATAACAAGGCCGGAACCGGCGGCGGCCTTTCCGGGGCGGCGACGCTGGTCCACAGCATCGTCGCCAACAATTCCGGCGGGGATTGCGGGACGGGCGGACCGATTCTCGATGGCGGCCACAACCTGGACAGCGACGGCAGTTGCAAGCTGGATTCCCGATTTGGGAGTTTGTCCAAGGTCGATCCGCGCTTGGGAGGCTTGGCGGACAACGGCGGACCGACCCCGACTCACGCGCTCCTGGCCGGCAGTCCGGCGCTCGATCTCATCCCGCCCAACCCGGCGGATCGATGCCCGCCCGCCGACCAGCGCGGCGTCGCCCGCCCCCAGCCGCGCGGGGGCAACTGCGACAGCGGCGCCTACGAGCGTTCGACCACCGGCCCCGCCGCCTATCGCTTCGACGGTTTCTACCCTCCCATCGCCATGCCCCCAGCTATCAACGAGGTTAACGCCGGACAAACCATCCCGGTGAAGTGGCGGTTGACCGACACCCAGGGCGTTCCGATCAACAATCCGGCCAGCTTCGTCAGCGTCTCCTCCTATCCGGTCGACTGCGCCACGCTGGCCGGCGATCCCGGCGCCGCCGTCATCGAGCCGGCGCCCGGCGCTTCAGGCTTGCAATACCAGGGGAACGGCTACTGGCAATTCAACTGGAAAACCCCGAAAGCCTACGAGGGCACCTGTCGGGCGATGTTCGTGGCGTTTGACGACAAAAGCGCGTCGCCGCTCGCCCATTTCCAGTTCAAGGACAAAAAATAGGGGCGAGGTCAGCCCCTCAAGCTCCAACCCCTACCGGCGAAGCGGGCGACTCGCGCCGCTCGCCCAACCGGAAAAACGCCAGCAGCTGCTGGAGCTTGTCGGCCTGATCCTCCATCGACTGGCTGGCGGCGGCGGTCTGCTCCACCAGCGCGGCGTTCTGCTGGGTCATCTGGTCCATCTGCAGGATGGCTTTGTTCACCTGCTCGATGCCGGTGGCTTGCTCGCGCGAGGCGGCGGTCATCTCGGCGACGATGTCGCTGACCTTCTTGATGGCGGTGACGATCTCTTTCAGCGTGTGTCCCGATTGCTCGACCAGCCGGCCACCGTCCTCGACTTTGGCCACGCTGTCGGTGATCAGGCTCTTGATCTCCTTGGCGGCGTCGGCGCTGCGCTGGGCCAGCTTGCGCACCTCGCCCGCGACCACGGCGAAGCCCCGCCCCTGCTCGCCCGCTCGGGCGGCCTCGACGGCGGCGTTCAGCGCCAGCAGGTTGGTCTGGAAGGCGATCTCGTCGATCACCCCGATGATGTCGGCGATCTTGCGGCTGCTCCGGTTGATCGCGCTCATGGCGGCGATGGCCTGATCGACCACCTGCCCGCCCTGCTCGGCTTGACTCCGCGCGGCGACGGCCAGTTGATTGGCCTGCCCGGCGTGCTCGGCGCTCTGCTTGACCGTGCCGGTTAGCTCTTCCATCGAGGAGGCGGTCTCTTCCAGCGCGCTGGCCTGCTCTTCGGTCCGCTGGCTCAGGTCGGCGCTGCCCTGGGCGATCTCGGCGGCGGCGGAATTGACCGTGTCGGTGGTGTCCCGCACCTCGCGGGCAATCCGCCGCAGCTCCACCGTCATCGCTTGCATCGCGGTGATTAACCGGCCGGTCTCGTCTCTGGATCGGGTCTCCACATTCACCGTCAAATCGCCGCAGGCGATCCGCTCGGACACGTCCACCGCCTGCTGGACTCGCCGGCCGAGCGTCCGCCCCGCCAGCCAACCGACCAGGACGGTGGCCGCCAGCACCAGCAGCGCGATCACCACCGAGGTCGAGATGGTTTGGCGAAGCTCGCGAGCGGTCTTCTGTTCGATCACCTGCACGGCGTCGTCGATGTCGTCGATGTAAAAGCCGGTCCCGACCATCCACTGCCATTTGTCCAAACCGGCCACATAACTCAGCTTAGGCATGGGTTTCTTTTTGGAGGGCTTATCGAAATAATACTCGACATAGCCGCCCCCTTCCTTGGCGCGCTTCAGCATTTCCCGACGATAAAAAAAGCCGTTCGTGTCTTTGGCATCCGCCAAGTTTTTGCCTTCGTTTTTTGGGTTTGGACGATTTGCCAACGTCGTTCCATCGTAGTGGTTGGCAAAAATGTAGCCATCCTGACCATAACTCAATTGGCGCAAAATGGTTCGCGCCTGTTCCTGGGCGTTTTTGTCGTCGGCCGCCGCGTTCTCGTACAGCGGGCGGATGGCCGAAATCGCCAGGTCCACATAATTCTTGAGCTCGGCTTCTTTGGCCGCCCTCATGCTCTTTCGGACGGATTCAACTTCCTGCTGTCCGGCCCGATAAGCCTGATAGACCGCCAAGCCGGTCAAGCCCACCGCCAGCACGGTCGCGGGGAGGATGCCCAACAAAATGATCTTGGCCTTTAAAGAGAGCGCTTTCATTTCGATCTCAACTCCTCAAAAGATAACCGGTTTTGCAAAATCGGATACTTCAAGGCGCCAAACCCCAAAACCGGGCGATGCGGTCGCTCGCGCATATCCCGACCGGCAGGATGAAGTCGGCCGGAGTGCCGCACTGCGTCTCGCCCGGCCCCGGATCGATGGGCTGACCGTGGCCCATGCCGGCGATCAGGTAGATTTCGACTTTCGGCCGGCCGGCGGCGTCGCGATAGATTTGATGGGAATATTCTTTGCCGGTATCCCCCACGGCCGCTTTCGGATCGATGCCGTGCAGCGCGGTCCACTGTTCCAGCAGTTCGCGGGCGTTGTCGGGATCGACCGCCCAATCCGAGTCACCCTGCCAGATCGACACCGGCGGCCACGCTCGCGGCTCGGGTTCGATCCCGGCGGTCGCTCGGCGGACCAAATCGCCCCACTCGGCCGGCTCCAGATCGCGCCCCCACAGTTGGCAGCGCAGGGCGCTGGGCAGGCCGCTGGCGCAACCGTAAGGAATCCCCGCGACGATGGCTCCGCCCGCGAACAGCTCGGGATAGTCGGCCAGCAGGACGGCGGCCATGGCGCCGCCCGCCGACAGGCCGGCGACGTAGATGCGCCGGGGATCGATGGGGTAATCGGCCTGCGTTCGGGCGATCATTTGCCGGATCGAGCCGGCCTCGCCCCGGTCCCGGTCGGTCGACTCGGGACGGAACCAGTTGAAGCAGCGCTGCCGGTTGTTGGCCGCCCGCTGCTCGGGCAACAACAGCGCGAAACCCCAGCGGTCGGCCTGCTGCATCCAGCCCGCCTGCCGGGCGTAGTCCGACGCGGTTTGCTGGCAGCCGTGCAGCGCGACCACCAGCGGCGCGGGCGAGCGCAAGGAATCGGGCCGATACTGGAACATCCGCAGATCGCCCGGATTCGGGCCAAACTCGGCCACTTCGCCCGCCGTGCCGGCTCGGGCCGGAGAGAAAGGCAAGGCCAGAATCCCCGCCAGCAGGGCGCCGGCCCAAACCCGCGATCCGTTTGGCAAGGCGCGGCTCCTCTAGCGGTGGTCAACGGGAACGTCTGGTCTTATTCGGTGCTGACATTGAAAATGCTGACCGCTTCCAACAGCGTGTCCGCCTGATGGGTGAGCAGCACGGAGGCGGCCGTGACCTTTTCGGCGAAGGCCGCGTTCTCCTGGGTCGCCCGGTCGAGCTGCATCGCCGCTTCGTTCACCTGGCCGATGCCCGACGCCTGCTCGGTGGTCGCGCGGCTGATGTCGCCCATGATCGCGGTCACCCGGTCGATCGAGGCCACCATGTCCGCCATGGCCTTGCCGGTCTCCTCGGACAGCTTCGCCCCCGACTCCACCTTGGTCAACGAGTCGGAAATCAGGCTCTTGATCTCTTTGGCCGCCGTCGCCGTTTTTTGCGCCAGGTTCCGAACCTCGCTCGCCACCACGGCGAAGCCCCGGCCCTGCTCGCCGGCGCGGGCGGCTTCGACCGCCGCGTTGAGCGCGAGGATGTTGGTCTGAAACGCGATCTCATCGATCACGCCGATGATGTCGGCAATCTTGGCCGAACTCTGGTTGATGTCCGCCATGTTCGCCACCGCTTGGCCGACCACCTCGCCGCCCCGCCCCGCGATGGTCGAGGCCGACGCCGCCAGTTGGTTGGCCTGCCGGGCCAGATCGGCGGTTTGCTGCACCGTCGCGTGCAGTTGCTCCATGCTGGCGGCGGTCTCTTCCAGGCTGGACGCCTGCGACTCGGTCCGCGCCGACAAATCGAGGATGCCGGAGGAAATTTCTCCGGTCGCCACATGCATGGCGTGAGCCTGGGCGCGCACGTCGGACACGATGCCCCACAGATTGACGTTGGTCTGGTTGAGGCCGCGAATGGCTCGCCCGATGGCATCGTGGCGCGAGGTGGCGAGGCGGTCGGTCAAATCGGCGCCGGCGATCCGCTGGGCCATGCGCGCCACATCGCCCAAGGGCCGCGCCACCGAGAAATCCAGCCACAGCCCCAAAATGCCCGCCATCCCCAGACCCAGCACGCCCGCCGCGACCAGCCGCGTCCAGCCGAAACCGGCGACGGCAGTCCCCGCATCCCCCCACCACGACTCCGCCAGCCCGAACCCGATCGGGGCCAGAGCCATCGCCAGCACGGCGAACCAGATGCGAGCGCGGACGCCGATCTGAAGCCAGGACGCCAGCGCGCCGAGCGGGCCGGTCGATACCACGTCGCCCCCTCGAACGGCATGGCGGCTCCGACCCTCCCGCATCTCCCGATACAAGTCGGTCGCCCGGGCGACTTCCTCCCGGCTCGGTTTGACCCGCACCGACATGTAACCGACCGGCTGGCCGTCCTTGACGATGGGGGTGACGTTGGCCTTGACCCAGTAAAAATCGCCGTTTTTGCGCCGGTTCTTGACCGGCGCGGTCCACTGCTGGCCGGCCTGGATCGTGCGCCACAGATCCGCGTAAGCTTCGGGCGGCATGTCCGGGTGGCGCACCAGATTGTGCGGTTGACCGATCAGCTCTTCCTTGGCGAATCCGCTGACTTCGATGAAAGCGGGATTGGCGTAGGTGATATGGCTGTCGAGATCGGTCATCGACACCAGGGCGGTATCGTCGTCCAGCGGGTATTCGGTTTCGGTAACGGGCAGATTGGTGCGCATCGTGATTCTGTCTTGTTCTGGAGGGATCGGGCAAACGAAGGTGCGGTCGCTCAAAACAGCTCGACATCGCCCTCGTCCATGGATTGCTGCATGACCGCCTTGCTTTTCTGGAACAGCCCGGACCGCTGGATGGCCTGTAGGCCAACCTGGAGTTCGAGCAGCGCCTTGCGCATGTCGCCGCCGCTTTGCGTGGTCTCGGCGAAGGCCCGCAAGCGATTGCGCAAGTCCGCCAACACCTGCTCCTGCTCGCCCAGCTCCCGATCCGCGTGGCCCAGCAACTGGCCGACGATGTCCTCGAATTGCAGGGACTGCACCGCCAGGCCGACGCTGCGGTCGATGCCCTGGGAAATCTCGGAAACCTGGCCGAGGTTTTCGGAGATGTACTCGTTCATCACCCCCAGCTTGGCGAACAGGATGTCCGCGTTGTCCTTGGCTTCGATCAGCGAGGTCATATCGCGCATCGCCATCTGGTTGACCACCTCGCGAGTCTCGTGGACGATCTTTTTGGATTGCTCGACCTGCACCCGGATCTGCTCGTTCAAGCGCGCCGAGCTGTGCGACAGGTTGCGCATTTCCGTGGCCACCACCTGAAACCCCCGACCGGCTTCGCCCGACCGCGCCGCCTCGATGAAGGCGTTGAGGGACAGCAAATTGGTCTGCTTGGTGATCATCTCGACGTTGCTCAGCAGCGAAAACGTCTGGTTCACCACGTCGGTCATGGCTTCCATCTTGGCGATCACCCCGCTGCTTTGGGCGCTGACTTGGCCGAGCGTGTCCATGAAACCTTGCAGGATGATCGACATGCCGTCGGCGATTTCCCGCACGCTGGCGCGGTCGGCGTTGGCGCCGCCCGCCTTTTTCTGCGAGACCTCCTCGATCAGCGAGGAGACCAGTTGCTGCTGGGTGCGAGTCTGGGCGTTCAGGCCGTTGAAGCTGTTGCCCAGCTTGACCACCGCGTCGCCGATGATGGTCTTGCCCCGCCGGATGTCCTCGTGGACCTTGGCGTCCTTCAAGGCCAGGATCTCCTGGAGGGACCTCAACACCTCGGCGGCGATCCGCAACGCCTCGTCCGAGCCCGAATCGAGCCGCTCCACCGCCCGAACGCCGCTATCCGCCTTCATCGTGAACGCTCCTCCGCAAACCGCAGCACCTGCGCGGGTATGTTCTCCAGGGGCAGAATCTTGTCGACCCCGCCCAGCTTCACCGCCTGGCCGGGCATGCCCCACACCACGCTGGTCTGCTCGTCCTGGGCGATGGTGGGCGCCCCGGCGTCGCGCATCTCCTTCAGCCCCGCCGCGCCGTCGTCGCCCATGCCGGTCAGAATCACGCCGACGGCGTTCTGGCCGGCGTTCGTCGCCACCGACCGGAACAGCACGTCCACGCTGGGCCGGTGCCGGTTGACCGGCGGGCCGTCGTTCAGGCGACACACGTAGCGGGCGCCGTCGCGCACCAGCATGAGATGCCGGTCGCCGGGCGCGATGTAGGCGTGGCCCGGCAGCACCTGTTGGCCGTCGCGCGCCTCGCAGACGGAAATGGTCGCGACCGAATCCATGCGCCGGGCGAACGGGCCGCTGAACGCTTCGGGAATGTGCTGGGTGATGACGATGCCCGGACAGTTCAAGGGCATTCGGATCAGCACCTCCTTGATCGCCTCGGTGCCGCCGGTGGACGCGCCGATGGCGATGATGCCCTCGGTGGTCTTGAACGGTCGCGGCTGGCCTTGCCGTTGCAGGATCACGTCGGCCGAGTATTTTTCCCCCACCGCGACCGGCTTGACCGCCGCCGCCGGCGGGGTCCGCCGCTCCTGCACCCGGGCGCGGGCCGCGACCCGGACCTTCTCCCGGATTTCCAGGGCGTAGCTGTCGAGGGTGTGGGCCAGATCGATCTTGGGCTTGGTCACGAAATCGACCGCGCCCAGCTCCAGCGCTTGCAGGGTGACCGCCGCGCCCGATTCGGTCAGCGACGACACCATCACCACCGGCATCGGCCGCAACCGCATCAGATTGCTGAGGAAGGTCAAGCCGTCCATGCGCGGCATTTCCACGTCCAGGGTCAGCACGTCGGGATCGAGCTTTTTGATCTTTTCCCGCGCCGCGTAGGGATCGGCCGCCGAACCCACCACTTCGATGCCGGGGTCCTGGCCGAGAATCTCGGTGAGAATCTGGCGGACCAGCGCGGAATCGTCCACGATCAACACCTTGATTTTGTCCGCCATCAGCCGAAATCTCCGAACAGTTCGACCTCGCCGCCCTTGCTCTCTTCCCGCCGCAGATCCTCGCGGTAATTCGTCTCCTGCTTGATGATGGTTTCGTTGCGGATGTTGCGCAGTTTCTTGACCAGCACCTTGCCGGTGGCGGGCAAATAGGCCATGCGGCGCGGCAGGTCGCCGCCCACGTCCTCGGCCGCCACGCTCAGCCCCTCGGTCCGCAAATAGGCGCGGACGAAGGCGATGTTCTGCAAGCCGATATCGGTCATGCCGCCCATGATCCGGCCGCCGCCAAAGATCTTGATTTCCAGGTTCTCGCGCCGGCCGCCGTATTTGAGAATGCAGTTGATCAGCCGCTCCATCGCGTAGCTGCCGTAGGCGGCGTCGGCGTGCAGCCCGCGATGCCCGGAACTCCCGTCGCCGTTCGGCCGGCTTTCCTCCGGCAGCATGAAATGGTTCATGCCGCCGATGTTGGCCACCTTGTCGCGGATGCAGACGGAAATGCAGGAGCCGAGCACGGTGGTGATCATCTCCTGGCAATGGGTGACGTAGTATTCGCCGGCCAGGATTCGGACCACCTCGACGTTCTGGATCGGGTCCCAGTAACTGCTCATGTGGCCGAATTCCGGCAGGCGCAAATGCTTGAGCCGGTTGGCGGGGCGCGGGACCTTGGTCATGGTTCGCTCATCCTAAATGCATCTTCGGTAGATGGTCTTGCCCAGCGGCACGAATCGGTCGGTGACCTTGAACAAGGATTCGGAGTGGCCGACGAACAGATGGCCGCGCTCGGCGAGCAGATCGGCGAAGCGTTCGAACAGCACCCGCTGGGTCGGCTTGTCGAAATAAATCACCACGTTGCGACAGAACACGACATCGAACGGGCCGCTCATCGGCCAATCGAGCATCAGGTTCAGGCGCCGGAACACGATCAGGTCGCGCAATTCCGGCGCCACCCGGACTTGGCCGGACTGGGCGTCCCGGCCTCTCTGAAACCAGCGCCGCAGGCGGACCTCGGACAAGTCCTTGACGCGGTTCGCGTCGTACACGCCCCGATCAGCCGTCGCCAGGACGTTCGAATCCAGGTCGGTCGCCAGAATTTTCACGTCCCAGCCGACCGCCGGCAGGGTTTCCCGCACCACCATGGCGATGGAATAGGGCTCTTCCCCGGTCGAGCACCCGGCCGACCAGATCCGGATGCGCCGGTTGCTCAAGCTTCGCTCCCGGATCAGGGCCGGCAGCAGCTCTTTGCCCAGAAAGTCGAAATGGTGCGACTCCCGAAAAAACGAAGTCAGGTTGGTGGTGAGCGCGTTGACGAACTCGCCCAGCTCGGGGTTGTCCTCGCCGCCGGTCTCCAGCAGCCGGCAATACTCGTCGAAACGCCGCAACCCCAACTGGCGCAGGCGCCTGGACAGCCGGCTGTAAACCAGCTCGCGTTTGCCCTCCGCCAGCGAAATCCCCGCGATCTCGTTGATGATCCGCCGGATGCGCTGAAAATCCTGGTCGGCAAACTCAAATTCGGTGTTCATCGCAAACCCGTTCACGGCTTTCTCACATGGATTTCGTCAGGCGTCGCGCGCCGCGACCCGGCGGCCGGCCGACCGGACCTCCACCCGCTCGCTTTCCTCGTCCGCGAGCGGACGACAGGCCGGGAGCGGGGCGATAGCGGGCGCCCTCATGCCTGAACCGCCATCGGTTCCGCCGGCCGCACCACCTCCAGCGCGAACATTTCCTCCACGCTCAACAGCCGGTCCACGTCCAGCAGCATCACCATGCCGGCCTCGATCGTGACCAGCCCGCTGATGAACTCGGTGTGGACCGCCGTCCCGAAGTCCGGCGCCGGCTGGATGTCGGCGGCCTGGAGGTTGAGCACGTCCGACACCCCGTCCACCACCGCCCCGATCACCCGGTTGCCGGTCGCGCCCTGCACCATCACCACGATCACCACCGTGGTCTTGGTGTACTCGATGGCCTCCAGCCCGAAGCGCAGCCGCAGGTCGATGACCGGGACGATGGCCCCGCGCAGGTTCATCACCCCGCGCACGAAGGCCGGGGCGTTGGGCACCTTGGTCACCGGTGCCCAGCCGCGAATCTCCTGCACCTTGAGGATGTCGATGCCGTACTCCTCGCCCGCCAGGCTGAAGGTCAGGTATTGCAGCCCCTCGGCCGCCGCGTCGCGCTTCAGCAGGCCGCGAGGCCCCAAGGGCGCCAAATCAGTCGTTTTCTTTTCCATCGCTCACCTCAAAACGCCGCGTTGTTGACCCGGATCAAGCCGGATATGTCGAGAATCAAACCCACCCGGCCATCCCCGAGAATGGTGGCTCCGGCCACGCCGGACACCCGCCGGAAGTTCTTTTCCAGGGACTTGATGGACACCTGCTGCTGGCCTTGCAGATCGTCCACGAACAGTCCGACCTGCCGGCCGTCGGCTTCCACCACCACCAGCAAGCCTTTTTCCAGATCGGTCATGGCGCCTTCCGCGCCGAACAGTTCGTACAGGCGCAGGATCGGCAGGGGCTGGCCCCGGAAGCGCAAGATTTCGCCTCGGCCGGCGACCCGGTTGACCTCGCCGGCCCGAATCTGCACCGATTCGATGATCGACAGCAGGGGGATGATGTAGCAGTCTTGGCCGATGCTGACCAACTGGCCGTCCAGAATCGCCAGGGTCAGCGGCAGGCAGATGGTGATGCGGGTGCCCCGCCCCGGCTGGCTGGCGATCTGGATGCTGCCGCCCACGTCCTGGATGTTGCGGCGCACCACGTCCATGCCCACGCCCCGGCCGGACACGTCGCTGATCTGCTTGGCGGTCGAGAGCCCCGGATGGAAGATCAGGTCGTAAATCTGCTCGTCGCTGTAATCCTCGCCGGCCTTGAGCAGCCCGGAGTCCAGGCCCTTGCGCAGCAGCGCGTCGCGGTTCAGGCCGCGCCCGTCGTCGCCGACCTCGATGAAAATGCTGCCGCTCTTGTGGTAGGCGTCGAGGGTGATCGCGCCGGTTTCCGGCTTGCCGGCTTGCCGCCGCTCGTCGGGCGGTTCGAGGCCGTGATCCAGGCTGTTGCGGATCAGGTGCACCAGCGGATCGCCGATTTTCTCGATGACGGTTTTGTCCAGTTCGGTCTGCTCGCCGTTGATGCGCAGCTCCACCTGCTTGCCCAGCTTGCCGCCGATGTCGTGCACCAGGCGCGGGAAACGGCTGAACACCGAGCTGACCGGCAACATCCGAATCCGCATGACGTGCTCTTGCAGGTCGCGGGTGTTGCGGTCCAACTGGTCCAGCGCTTCGTGCAGCTTGTCCAGCCGGCTCATGTCGAAGTCCTCGCCCAAGGCGCTGAGCATGGACTGGGTGGTGATCAGTTCGCCGACCAGATTGATGACCGCGTCCACCTTGTCGATGCCGACCCGGATCGAGCCGCTGTCGGCCACCGCCACGGTCGCCCGCCGGTCGCCCTTGCGGCGATCCTCGCTCTTGCGCCGTTCGAGCAGCAGTTCGCCCTGTTGCCCTTCCCCGGTGCCCGGACCGGGCCTCGGGCCGGCGGGGGGCGGTTCGACCGCCACATCGGTCGCTTTCCCGGCGGTCGCCTCCGGCGCGGCCGACTCTTCCGTCAAGGGTTCGATGCGCAAATCGCAGTCGCCCTCGACCCAGGCGAACACTTCGGCCACGGCTTCGCGCGGAACGGCGCCCCGCAGTTCCAGATCCCAGGCCAAGTGACAGTCTTCGGGCCGCAACTCCGCCAGCCGAGGCAGCCGGCCGGTGTCCGCTCGAACCGACAGCTCGCCCAGATCGGCCAGCTCGCGAAACATCCGCACCGGATCGTTGCCGCTGTGCATCAACTGGGGATAGGGCTGGAACCGGATGCGCCACCCCGACGCCGGGGTCGGCGGCGGCTCGGCGACCGTGGCCGGTTTGTCTCCGGCGGCATCGGCCGCCCTCGCTTCCAGCAGTTGCGACAACCGCTCCCGCAACTCCTCGACCCGGATGGCGTCGACCGGGCTTTTTTCGCGGGCCGCGTTCAGCATTTCCCGCAAGCAGTCCACCGATTCGAGCAGGGTGTTCACCGCGTCGCGGGTGATGGTCATCCGGCCTTCGCGCATCCGGTCCAACAGGGTTTCCATCACATGGGTGAAATCGGCGACTTCGCGAAACCCGAAGGTGCCGCTCCCCCCCTTGATCGAATGGGCGGCCCGGAAAATGGTGTTGATCTGCTCCAGATCCACCGTCGCGCCTGGCTGCAAGGCCAACAGGCCCGCCTCCATGATATCCAGCCCTTCGAAGCTTTCCTCGAAGAAGGTCTGGACAAACTGACCGATGTCGATGGCCATGTGCGGTTATCCCAGTACTTTGTTGACCGTCGCCAGCAGTTTTTCGGGATTGAACGGCTTGACGATCCAACCCGTGGCGCCCGCGTCCTTGCCCTCCATCTTCTTCTCGGTCGCGGATTCGGTGGTCAGGGTGAGGATGGGGGTAAACTTGTAGGCGGGCAGCGCCCGCAGTTCCCGAATCAGGGTGATGCCGTCCATGTTGGGCATGTTGACGTCGGTGATCACCAGATCGGACGCCATGCCCTTGGCGACATTCAAAGCCGCCTGACCGTCTTCCGCCACCGTCACCTGGTGGCCGGCCTCTTTGAGGGTGAATTCGACCATCTGCCGCATGGACGCAGAATCGTCCACTACCAGTATTTTTGCCATTTTACCTCTCCAATGCCATTTTTCTGAAACATTATCGCGCCAACCATCGCGGTTCGGCATCAAAAATAATCGGTCGCTCAATCGGCGCGGGTCCCGTCGAGCTTCAGGTGGTCCGCTAACCCCAAAAGCCGCGCCCCTTCCACCAGGGCCGGCGAGGGGTCGCGCCAGCGCCATTCCACGCCCAGCAGCCGGGCTTCCGCGACCGCGCTCAAAAATAGCTGTAGCGTCGCGGCGTGGACCCTGCGCACCGCACAGCCGTCGATTTCCAGCGGCTCGCCGGCCTGGAGAGCGTCGCAAATTTGCCGGTGCAGCGCTCCGACGGATGCGATATCCAGTTCGGGTTGGCATTCGATAAGCGTCATTGATGGCTCCTAAATTCTGTTAACGGTTCAGCGGTGGCGGTGGCCGCCACGATTGGCGCGGCGGCGTGCCGGCCGCCGCCAGCTTGTGTTCCAGGCGATTGAGCAGGGACACGATTTTGTCCGACAGGCTCTCGACCTCGGCCAGTTCGGCTTCGGCCTGCTCCAGCCGGCCGCCTTTCTGCAACGCAACCACGGTCTTGATCCTGGCGTGGAATTCGGCGTGCTCTTTCTCCATATCCTCCATTTCGTGGAGATGACCGTACTGTTTCATGCCACTGGCATAAAGCCATTTACCCAGATCGCACTCCCGGGACGAAGCCAACTGCGTTTCGGGCAAGGTCTCCTGGCCGTTCAAATAGCGGCGCAGTCGCGCCTTCCAGGCCAGATGCTTGTTCTTGGCCATCGCGAAATCGAGCGCGTTGCCGCTCGCGAGTATCGATCCTCCGGACCCTTTTTTGGCGGGATCGAACCCGCGCGATTGGCCGCCGTCTCGCGATGGGCGCGCGGTCTCGGCTTCGCGTGCCGGCAGGTCGCTCGGAGCGATCAAATCGCCTCGGTCCAATTTGAAAAAGCCCATGAGCTTGTGCAATTCGCGCGCCTGCTCGCCCATCGACTGGCTGGCGGCGGCGGTCTGCTCGACCAGCGCGGCGTTCTGCTGGGTGACCTGATCCATTTGCAGGATGGCCCGGTTGACCTGCTCGATGCCGCTGGCCTCTTCGCAGGCGGCGGCGGCCATCTCGGCGACGATGTCGGTGACCTTCTTGATCGCGGCGACGATCTCTTTGAGCGTCTGGCCGGACTGCTCGACCAGTTTTTCCCCGTCGGCGACCTTGCTGACGCTGTCGCCGATCAGCGCCTTGATCTCCTTGGCGGCGTCGGCGCTGCGCTGGGCCAGCTTTCGGACCTCGCCGGCCACCACCGCGAAGCCCCGCCCCTGCTCGCCCGCCCGCGCCGCTTCCACCGCCGCGTTCAAGGCCAGCAGGTTGGTCTGGAAGGCGATCTCGTCGATCACGCCGATGATGTCGGCGATCTTGCGGCTGCTCTGGTGGATGGCGCCCATCGCCGTCACCGCTCGCTCGACCACCTGCCCGCCCTGTCCGGCCTGCGAACGGGCGGCGCTCGCCAGTTGATTGGCTTGTCCGGCGTGCTCGGCGCTCTGCTTGACGGCGGCGGTGAGTTCCTCCATCGAGGAGGAGGTCTCCTCCAGGGCCGAGGCCTGCTCTTCGGTGCGCTGCGCCAAGTCGGCGCTGCCCTGGGCGATCTCGGACGCGGCGGTGTTGACCTGAGCGGTCGCGCCGCTCACGTCTCCCACGATCTGCCGCAATTCCGCGTTCATGGTTTGCATGGCCCGCAGCAATTGGCCGATTTCGTCGGTGGCGGCCACGTCCATCCGAGCCGTCAAATCGCCCTTGGCCAGCCGCTCGGCGAGCTGGACCCCTTGCCGCAAGGATCGGACGATGCGCCGCGTCAGCAAAATCAGGAACGCGACGAGAACCGCGCCGATGACGCCGATGGTCGTCGCCATCAGCCAGGTCGTCCAGCGGCGTTGTCGCTGCTGATATTCCAAATCGGCCGCCGCCATTTTGCGGCCTTCCTCAAGCAATCGCTCGAAATTCGGTTCGAGTTCGTGGGCGGCTTGGCTCAGGATATCCACCTGCGCGTTGCTGGCTTTGATCGCATCCACCCAAGCCAGGAACCGATCACGGTAGATCGCCAATTCCCGCTCGACTTCGGCTTTGGTCCCATCGGTAATCTCGGCCACGGCCAGCAAATTGGAAAAACGCGACAGCGTTTTCTTGAATTTTTCGAGGTACTGCTCATCTTGTTTGGCCAAATAATCGGTTTGGTACTGGTGTAACAGCAACAAACCGTTATTCAACTTGACATCGTCGGCCATTTCGATGGTTTCCTCCACTGTACTGACCGCTTTGGCGATATCTCCCTGCAAACCGCTGTCTTCATCCAAACCGATTTGAGTTTGCAGGGCGACCACCCGCTGAAATCCATCCTGATAGGTTTTTAGCGATTGCCGCATGCCATCGACCACGGCGCGTTGCTGGGGGTCATGGAGTAGGGTTTGCAGCTCGTCGAGTTTCTGGAGCAGTTCCGCCATCGTATTGGCGTGCTCATCGGCATCGACCATCTTGCGGTGGAGCAAAAATTCCTTTTCGCGGCGGCGCGCGTTTAAAGTGTCGTTGTGAATCTTGTTGACCAATTCGGTGATTTTCGCGATACGCTGTTGTTGAATCAAGGCTTCTTCTTGGATTTTAAGGCCGTACACATAAATCAACCCAATTCCCATAAAGCCGGCTAAAGCAAACAGGATAAGCAAGCCCAGTTTATGAGCGATTTTTAGATTTTTCATCCCGTTATTCTCTACGACCACCAAAATAATTAACTTTCATTCCTTTTTACTCCTAATCTTTCGCTCTCAAAAAGATAGGGGGGTTTTGCGCTGTTAAAACGCTTCCCACTCCTCGGCAGCACCCGCTGCCATGGTCGCGAGTTTCTTTTCGGCCAGCGGCCGGACCTTGGCGCTGGCCAGCTTGACGGCGGCGGCGGCCATCCTCTGATCGCCGCCCCGTACCGATCGCAATCCCGCTGGCGCTTTGCTCGCGGCCTTGGGTCTGGTCGCAGCGGTAGGTACCGGCGCACTCGATCCTTGCCCGTCCAGCCTGAAAAAGCCCATCAGCCGTTGCAGCTCCTGAGCCTGGTCGCCCATCGAGTGGCTGGCGGCGGCGGTCTGCTCGACCAGCGCGGCGTTCTGCTGGGTGACCTGGTCCATCTGCAGGATGGCTTTGTTGACCTGCTCGATGCCGGTGGCCTGCTCGCGGGCTGGCGGCGGCCATCTCGGCCACGATGTCGCTCACCTTCTTGATCGAGGTCACGATCTCTTTCAGGGTCTGCCCGGCGTTGTCCACCAGCTTGCCGCCGTCCTCGACCTTGGCCACGCTGTCGGTGATCAGCGCCTTGATCTCCTTGGCGGCGTCGGCGCTGCGCTGGGCCAGCTTGCGCACCTCGCCCGCGACCACGGCGAAGCCCCGCCCCTGCTCGCCGGCGCGGGCGGCTTCCACCGCGGCGTTCAAGCGCCAGCAGGTTGGTCTGGAAGGCGATCTCGTCGATCACCCCGATGATGTCGGCGATCTTGCGTGCTGCTCTGGTGGATCGCGCTCATGGCGCCGATCGGCCCGGTCCACCACCTGCCCGCCCTGCTCGGCCTGGTTGCCGGGCGGCGCCGGCGAGCTGGTTGGCCTGCCCGGCGTGCTCGGCGCTCTGCTTGACCGTGGAGGTCAGCTCTTCCATGCTGGAGGCGGTCTCTTCCAGCGCGCTGGCCTGCTCTTCGGTGCGCTGCGCCAGGTCGCCGCTGCCCTGGGCGATCTCGGCGGCGGCCGAATTCACCTGCGCGGTGGCTTGCGTCACCTTGCTCACCATGTCTTTCAACTGCCCGGCCATGTCGCGCATGGCGGCGTAGATGCCGGTCTCCTGCCCGGTGTTCTCGAACCGCACCGTCAAATCGCCGTGGGCGATCTGTTGGGTCAGCGCCGCCATCTCGACCGGCTCCCCGCCGATGGGCCGGCGGATCACCCGCACCAGCAGCCAGGCCAGCGCGATGCCCAGCAGCACCGCTCCCGCCGACAGCCAGGTCACGACCGAAACGGCCAGCTCGTTCGCTTGCTGCACCTTCGGTCCCAGAGCGTCCTGGGCGGCCTTGCGAGAAGCTTTCAGCTCTTCCGTGGCTTTGGTGATCTCAGGCCCGATCCGTTCTAACGTGTTATTGATCAAATTGCCTATTTCTTCGTACTGTTGAGTGGGCAACAAGTCCACATAGGCTTTATGTTGCTGGCTAAACTGCTTAAGGAAATCTTGATACGAACCCTTGACGCCTTCGGCGAGCGCCTTTTCCGCTGCCCCCACTTTGACGACCATCGTCTCCTTGGCTTTATCGAAATCCTCGCGCGCATGAAATGCATCGTATTTCAGCATGAGATAGCGTGCGCTGCCATAACTTGCGTGTTGGCAAATTACTCCGCCAACGCCGATAACCTCATGGTTACCTTCTTTGGTATGGTACGTTTTCGATTAGAACTCCATGCCGAACGGGTCTTTGCCCGATACCGACTGCCGGGATTTCAACTACCATTTCGTTTTTTTGCACGTCATCTCCTTTGCGTTTGCCATCGAACGCAAAATCCTGATCTGCAATGGCCTCGATCTGAATATCGTTATTGGATCATCATCAGTCCGATAAGGCTGCGAATCGATCTTCTATGCGTTCCGGAGTTCGTGATGTTTGTGCCGCCGACCGCCTTGATGCGCGAGCCATCATCTCGTCGAAGTTGGGTCCGATACGTCACATGGACGGCCTTGATAACGCTCATTGCCGTCGAGCGAGGAACGAATCTGACCGCCAACCAGTTCACGGGTTGCAGCATCTGACAATTCCTGAAATGTCGCATCGTCACCACCGAAATCGCCTGCGTTGAAGCGCTTGGCCTCGGCGATATTCGGTCGCAAACCTTCGGCATTTACGGACGCCATTTCAGCCAGCCCTCTGTAATAAGCGGCTCTCCCGCGACGCTCACCAGCAGGACTGATTCCTAACGAGCCGTTCGAATTACTCCCAAAGCATATAAAGAATAGCGAGTGCAGAATGCTTGAGATTCTTGAACATGATGAATATTGTCTCTGCGCTCGCAATTTTTGAATATCGAGATTGTTATCTCGAATTTCGGCCTGCCTACCAGAATGCTCACCGCATTAGCGCCGATATTACTCTTATCACGGTCCTTCATTGATCAGCGGCTAAAACTCCTCCCACTCCTCCGACGGCCGAGGAGGCGGTCGCGGGCGTTTTTTATCGCGACCGAAATCGGACTTGGACTACAGGTTTGCGCCTTGGCGGCAGCCGGTTTGTCGGCGGTGACGGACGTGCGTTGTCCCGCCACGGCTGGACCGGGCCGCAATTCGGTACGCGGTTTGGCGGCTGGGTCGCAGCCGTCACGGCGCGGTCGCCACCGTTCGCCGCCGCGCATCGCGCTCATCCAGCTTGAAAAAGCCCATCAGGCCGTTGCAGTTGACGATGCCTGGTCGCCCATCGAGTGGCTGGCGGCGGCGGTCTGCTCGACCAGCGCGGCGTTCTGCTGGGTGACCTGGTCCATCTGCAGGATGGCTTTGTTGACCTGCTCGATGCCGGTGGCCTGCTCGCGGGCGGCGGCGGCCATCTCGGCCACGATGTCGCTCACCTTCTTGATGGCGGTGACGATCTCTTTCAGCGTGTGGCCGGATTGCTCGACCAGCCGGCCGCCGTCGGCGACCTTGGCCACGCTGTCGGTGATCAGCGCCTTGATCTCCTTGGCGGCGTCGGCGCTGCGCTGGGCCAGCTTGCGGACCTCGCCGGCGACCACGGCGAAGCCCCGCCCCTGCTCGCCCGCCCGCGCCGCTTCCACCGCCGCGTTCAGGGCCAGCAGGTTGGTCTGGAAGGCGATCTCGTCGATCACCCCGATGATGTCGGCGATCTTGCGGCTGCTCTGGTTGATCGCCGACATGGCGGTGATCGCTTGATCGACCACTTGGCCGCCCTGCTCGGCCTGCGACCGGGCGGCGACGGCGAGTTGGTTGGCTTGCCCGGCGTGCTCGGCGCTCTGCTCGACCGTGCCGGTCAGCTCTTCCATGCTGGAGGCGGTCTCTTCCAGTGCCGATGCCTGCTCCTCGGTGCGCTGCGCCAGGTCGCCGCTGCCCTGGGCGATTTCGGCGGCGGCGGCATTGACCTGCGCGGTGGTTTGCGTGATTTGGCCCATGATCCGTCGCAATTCGGTGTTCATGGTTTGCATGGCCTGCAACAACTGGCCGATCTCGTCCTTCGAGCGCACGTCAACTTGCACCGTCAGGTCGCCGTTGGCCATGCGGATCGCCGCCTCGGTCGCGACGCGCAACGGGCGGGCAACCAGTCGCCTGATGGCAAAGAAAAGAAACGCCGACGCCACGACGACGGTAAAAAGGCCCAATAGCGCGAGCTGTCGCGCTTTCGCCGAGGCTTCGCGGTTGAGTTCGTCGAGATACGTACCGCCGGCGACGATCCAGTTCAAATCGTCCGCGCGATCGAAAACGACCATTTTTTCCCGGGGAACGGTTTCGCCCAGCTCCCGGTTTAACCAGGGATAGCGCATGGTGCCGCTCTTGAGTTCGATCATCTCCTTCAAAAAAGCGCGCCCGTCGCTATCCTTGGTTTCCAGGGCGGTTTCGCCTTCCTTGGCCGGATGCACGACGAATTTTCCATACGATGGCCCCGGCTTGGCGTTCAGCACGAAAAAGTAGCCCGTTTCGCCGATTTTGGTCGACTTAATTTTATCTTTGATCGATTTTTTGACTTCCGCACTGACGTCGATACCCACGAAAAGGGCGCCAATAATCCTGCCGCCTTCATCCTGAACGGGTTGATATTTGGTCATGTACTCTTTGCCGAACAGGTCTGCCATGCCGTGATAAGATTCGCCTTCGAGCAAACGGCCATAGGCGGGATGCTGGTGATCGAGAACGGTACCAATGGCGCGCTCGCCGTTTTCTTTTTTCAGGGAAGTCGAGATTCTCAAGAAATCGTCGTCTTTCTTGACGAATATCGTGCTGACCGCACCGGTTCGCTTTTGGAATTCGTCGGGTATAGCGAAATCCAAATTGAGGGAGCGATCACCGTTTTCGAGCGCTGGCACCAACTGGCCCGCCATTTCGACGGCACGGGTCGAGTCCAACGAAAAACGGTCCGGAAAATGGTAGAGAAATATCTGCATCGAATAATCCGCTTCTTTTTTGAAGCCTTCGATGCCGGTTTTGGTCATGTCCAGGATGCCTCGAATCTTGGTGGAAGTCTCCAATATAGATTGATCTTCTATAAAACGAGCCGTCGAACGGGTTATCAACCAAGCAGGCCCAGCGAAGACCAAAGCGATTACGAGCGGAACCAGCATGGCCAGCTTGGTTCCGATGTTCCACGCCCCGATCCGGGCAAATATTGCCTTCTTTCGCATTGTTGCTTCCTCAAAACCGATTGCTAAACCGTTGGCCGATTTGTGCGCCGCGCAAAGTGTTCGCTCTCCTTCTTTCTCGCTGGCGAGCGAGACCGGACGCGCTCACCGAACCCAACAATTTAAATTGCAGGGGAAATTCGTGGAAGGCTAAAACTCTTCCCACTCCTCGGAAGCCGAGGCGGTGCGGGCGCTTTTTTCCCGACCGGAACCGGTTTGCAGCGCGGGACGGGCGTGGGCCGTGTCCGGTTTGACCGAGGGCCGGGCGGCGTACGCGGCAACCGGGGCCGGCTTTCGGTTTGGCCGGCATCTTGGCGGCGGCCCTCGGGGCGTGCACCGCCGCCGGACCGGCCGCGAGCGCGCCGGCCTCCAGCGTGAAGAAGCTCATGAGCCGCTGCAGCTCCTGGGCCTGGTCGCCCATCGAGTGGCTGGCGGCGGCGGTCTGCTCGACCAGCGCGGCGTTCTGCTGGGTGACCTGGTCCATCTGCAGGATGGCTTTGTTGACCTGCTCGATGCCGGTGGCCTGCTCGCGGGCGGCGGCGGCCATCTCGGCCACGATGTCGCTCACCTTCTTGATCGAGGTCACGATCTCCTTGAGGGTCTGCCCGGCGTTGTCCACCAGCTTGCCGCCGTCCTCGACCTTGGCCACGCTGTCGGTGATCAGCGCCTTGATCTCCTTGGCGGCGTCGGCGCTGCGCTGGGCGAGTTTCCGCACTTCGCCGGCGACCACGGCGAAGCCCCGCCCCTGCTCGCCGGCGCGGGCGGCCTCGACGGCGGCGTTCAGCGCCAGCAGGTTGGTCTGGAAGGCGATCTCGTCGATCACCCCGATGATGTCGGCGATCTTGCGGCTGCTCTGGTTGATCGCGCTCATGGCGCCGATCGCCCGGTCCACCACCTGCCCGCCCTGCTCGGCCTGGTTGCGGGCGGCCCCGGCGAGCTGGTTGGCCTGCCCGGCGTGCTCGGCGCTCTGCTTGACCGTGGAGGTGAGTTCCTCCATCGAGGAGGCGGTTTCCTCCAAGCGCGCTGGCCTGCTCTTCGGTGCGCTGCGACAGGTCGGCGCTGCCCTGGGCGATCTCGGCGGCGGCGGAGTTCACTTGGCCGGTGGACCGGGTGACTTGGCCGACCATCTTCTGGAGCTGCCCGGCCATCTCGTCCAGCGCCTGCGCCAGATCGCCGATCTCGTCGCCGCGCCGCAGGTATTGCGGCTCGATGCGCCGGGTCAGGTTGCCGTCGGCGATGGTCTTGGCGAAATTGACGCCGTACACCAGCGGCCGGGCGATCAGGTTGGCCAGCACGAGGGCGATGATCACGCCGAGCGCGAGGGCGAGGGCGACGCCGGCCACGATGATGGTGTTGCTCAGGTTCTGGGTGGCGATCATGCCCTTGGCGGCGTCGCCGGCGGCATCGTAGGCCAACCGGATCACCTCCGCGCCCTGCTGGCTCATCTTGGGCAGGATTTCCTTGTTCAGTTTGTCGTCGTTTTCGATCCAGGCCGCCGCCGCCTTGAAATAGTCCTCGGTCGCCTTGCGGGCCTGGTTGACCTTGTCGTCCGTTCCGGCGGAATCGAGTTCGTTGTAGTAGCGGGTCAGGTGGGCGCGCTGGTCGAGCATTTCCTTGTAGAATTGGCGATTCTTGTTGAGGCGCTCCTCTTTCTCGGCCTTCATGATCCGCAGCGCGGTGATGTACACCCACAGCGCGGCTTCCTTCTTGGTGGCCTGGTAGTAGTCGTCGGCCAGCTTGACGACCCGCAATCCCTGCTCGTTCATGGTCTTGACCGCTTCCTTGTTGGCCTTCAGCGCCGCCACCCCGTTTTCGTAGCCCTTGCGGTAGTCCAGCGTCGCCGCCCGCGCCTCCTTCGAGCGTTGCAGCAGCGCCGGGTCGTGCGAAGTCTTGTCGATGGCGTCCAGCGCGGCCACGATGGTGTCGATGTTCTTCATGGCGCTGGCGCGGCTTTCCTCCTTTTCATCCAGCAGGTAGTTCTTTTCCTCCTCGATCGTCCGGTAGGCGAAGCGCTCGACCTGGGTCGCCTCCACCAGCCCGTCGAATTCGGCGCGGATGCTGCTGAGGTTGAACACCGCCGTGCCCCCCAGCGCCAGCAGGATCAGCAGCACCGCAAAAAAGCCCAGCAAAATCTTCAGGCGAATGTTCATCCGGAATGCTTTTCTTTTCTCATTGCCACTCATTGATAACTTTTCCTTTTCAAATGCGAGGTTTAGAGATTAACGGTTCGCTTTCATCCCAACACATTCGCCATTTAAACGGGCGCGATGGCGGCTTCATCCACGCCGCGACTCAAACGAGACGCCGGCTTATTCCCGGAGCGGCCTTTTTCCAGGTAAGGCACATATTGTTTGTCGCTACCCTTAATATGCTCGGTGAGCCATGCCTTGAGAATTTTTCTCGCTTCCAACTCCACCAAACCTTGACCGCTATTCGCTTTTTCTTTGATATCCCGCACTCGTTGCGCCATTTTGGCGTGCTGCCGTCGATGGTTTTCAAGATCGGGATAGCCGCACGCCGCCATGCGCTTTTCCTCATATTGAAAATGGCGAACGGTGTATTCCATCCAGCGGTCGGTCAGATCGCCGATCACCTGCTTGGCTTTACCCGCGACCATGGCTGCGTGGAGCGAATTGATGATGTCGATCAACTGCCGGTGCTGCTGGTCGATTTCGGGGTCGTTCACGCTCAGCGCATCGGTCCAGACGACCAGAGCGGGTTTGTCGCCCGCGCTTTCTCGGCCGGACCAAGCGGCCGCGTCGGTTGCCGAGTCCCGCCCGGTGTCGTACGTCTTGAAAAACTCCATCACCCGCTGAAGCTCGCCGGCCTGCTCGCTCATGGCTTCGCTGGCGGCGGCGGCCTGCTCGGCCAGGGCGACGTTTTGCTGGGTGACCTGATCCATCTGCGAAATCGCCTTGCTGGTCTGCTCGATACCGCCGGCCTGCTCGCGGGCGGTAGCGGCCATCTCGGCGACGATGTCGCTGACCTGCTTGATGGCGGTCACGATGTCTTTGAGGGTGTGACCGGACTGTTCGACCAGCTTGCCGCCGTCATCGACCTTGGCCACGCTGTCGCCGATCAGCGCCTTGATCTCCTTGGCGGCATCCGCGCTGCGCTGGGCCAGCTTGCGCACCTCGCCCGCGACCACGGCGAAACCCCGCCCCTGCTCGCCCGCCCGCGCAGCTTCCACCGCCGCGTTCAGCGCCAGCAGGTTGGTCTGGAAGGCGATCTCGTCGATCACCCCGATGATGTCGGCGATTTTCTTGCTGCTCTGGTGGATCGCGCTCATCGCGGCCATCGTCCGTTCCACCGCCTGCCCGCCCTGTTCGGCCTGGCTGCGGGTGGTGATCGCCAACCGGCTGGCGCGCTCGGCGTTGTCGGCGCTTTGCTTGACCGTCCCGGTCAACTCTTCCATCGCGGAAGCGGTTTCTTCCAGCGCCGTGGCTTGCTGCTCGGTGCGCCGCGAAAGATCGACGCTGTCCTGGGCCAGCGCGCCCGCCGCCGCCGTCATTTGCCGGGACGAGTTCATCGCGCTCGCCACAATCTCGCCGAGTTTCGCGGACATTTCCCGCATGGCGCTCAGCAAGCGGGCGAGTTCATCGCGGCCGGCCACCACGATATCGGTTTTCAGATCCCCTTCGGCGATTCGACCTGCCACCGCGACAGCCGCGTTGATCGGTCGAACGATGCTGCGGGTTATCCAATAGCCAATAATCGCCAACACGAGAATCAGCCCCACGCTCAAGCCGCCGTTTTTCAAAAGCTGTTCCTTGAACAACCGATCGACATCGTCCACGTAGATGCCGGTGCCGACGATCCAGCCCCAAGGCTTGAATTCCTTGACGTAAGAAACCTTAGAAACGGGCTGTTCTGCACCCGGTTTCGGCCACAGATACGGCACCAATCCCGCGCCATCCTTTTTGACGGTTTCCACCATCTCGACGAACAAATGCTTGCCGGCCGGGTCTTTAAAATCCCGCAAATCCTTGCCGTCCAGGTCTGGCTTGAACGGATGCATCACCATTCTCGGATGCATGTCGTTGACCCAGAAATAGTCCTTTTCGCCGTAGCGCAGGTTCTTGATGGTTTCCAGCGCCGCTTGTTTGGCGGCATCCTCGCTCAGCTTGCCGCTGGCGGCCAAGGCGTGATAGCGAACCAAAATGCTGTGCGCAGATTCGGCCAATTGTTGCGTGGCGACGGCGCGATCCTGGAACAATTGAGTTCTGAAATCGCTCAGATCGCGGCTCGCCATGCCCACGATCCCCAGAATAAAAATTCCCGACAGCAACCACAGTCGCTTGGCAGTGCTGATACGCGCTAAAACAGACCCATTCTCCATGTTCCACCTCTGGCATAATTATTCTGGCTTCTGGATTCTCGCTTTTCGCGCTTACCGCTCAGACCGAAATCCATAAACCCTTTAATAACTTGGTATCCGCCTATGCTGGCATCACGATACCGAGCTATCGACGAACCCCCCCGATGCCGAATTTCAAGCGCCTATTTAAGAAAAATAAAATTATGAAAATATAGAAAAAATCTCAAAAGTTAAAGTTTCTCCCCCGATTCTCTCTCCTCCGGGAGAAAGAAGAATTAAAACCAGGGGACTACCTCACCCAGACCCCTCTCTCATGCAATGGAGAGGGAAATTTCTGGGCAGGCTCCCAATAAAATCCGCAATAAAAAATCGGAAAAACCTGATCGCGGTGGAATCCATATGCTTTCCACGCAATGCGTTTAGGAAGAATCGTGCGTGCCAGCGAGGCACGCACGCATTTCGAAGCCTTCTATCAAGTGAAAAACCGCTCACTGGTGATCAGTACATAAAAATTACCGGTAAGCGGTCGCAAACAATAATATCGACTGATAAAAAACCCGATAAAATGCCATAATATTTTAACGTTCCCTTATACTTACCGAGAGAACAGCCACCTGATAAACTATCGCTTTATCGCGCATCGGACCGATGAAAAATCAATCGCGCGGTCCCGTGTCAAGCCCTCGCGCCTTTTAACTGGTCTTCACGCCGCCGGTCGCGGTATTGGCGGTAGTTCCAGCCGTCGTGGAGGTGTTTGAGGCCGTGGTTTCGGTCGCGGCGGTTTTTTGGGTGGACGCCTTCAAATAGCTAGCCCAACCCGTCTCGTCCGAGCCGCTGCTGAGCGCCGCTATCATGCTGGGTTTGGCATCGGAATCCGACAGCAGTTTTTGCAGCAGCAATTGCTTCGAGGAATCGAATTTGCCTCCCTTGACCACCTGGGACAAGCCGAAAATGCTTTCCGCCATCTCGGGGTCATCGCCTTCATAAGCCTTGGCTTGCAACTCGTCGAAAGCATTGTCGAGATGGCGATCCCAGCTAAACGAACCGGTTTTTTCTTCCAGCTTATCTAGCCTCGTGTCCAGCTTATCTTCCATCATTTCCGACATCTCGAAGATTTGCTGGGCTTTTTCAGAATCGCCATCCTTGATCGCTTGCTGCTGCATCCTGTCAAAAGTTTGATCCCAGCGGTCCCGCCGCTTTTCGAGCCGATCCAAGCGACGCTCGCTCGGATCGCTCCTATTATCTTTAATAAAATTCATATAGTTGCCGATTTTCATGGGATGTTCGCTCGCTCCGGATTAGGGAATGGTGCCGCCCCGACCGACCAGGATCGGCGTCGGCGTGAAAGAAGCAACATTGATACCAACTGGCCGGGCTGTTCGGGCGCAATTGTCACATTCACTCTTCGGGCACCGGCGCGGCGCGGCTGGCACCGTGGCAGTGAAACGGGTAAATAACTTTTAAAATCAGAGATAACAAGTCGCTCTCGCCACTGCTCTCACAGCTTGGCGGCACCCTTTCACCCGCTCCGGGCCAGACAGGTAGCCCGAAGCGAGCATCCGGATCCGACGATCTCGGGCGACGGCGCGGCTCATCGGCGGAGATGCCAATATTTTGGCGAGCCAAGCTCCCCGCCGAGTCAATCCTTTGTCGCCGCGTCAATCCCCGCTTCTTCCAATTCGCCCTCGGGAAGCGAAAGCGGGAGTCCAATCACCCCTCAGCAATCCCTCGGCGATTTCGATGATCGATTGGTTCGGTTATTGCTTTACTGCCATCGCCGGCTCGCGCCAATAGATTCGCTAGCCGGTTATTACTCACTTTTTGGACACTACGTCACAATTGAGCGACCCCATCGGCGATGGATGACATCCTTAGAGAATTTCTGACCGAAAGCCTGGAAGGTCTGGATCTGCTCGATACCAAATTCGTCATGCTCGAGCAGAATCCCGATGATCGGGATACGCTCGCCAGCATCTTTCGCACCATTCACACCATCAAGGGAACCTGCGGTTTCCTCGGCTTCGGCCATCTCGAAAAGCTGACTCACGCCGGCGAAAACCTGCTATCCCTGCTGCGGGACGGCAAACTGCAATTCACGCGGGAAATCGCCAGCGCCCTGCTGAACATGCTGGACGCGGTGCGCACCATGCTGGGGGAAGTCGAGCGCACGGGAGGCGACGGCGAGGAAAGCTATCTCGGCTTGATCGAGACCTTGAACCGGCTCAAGGAAGGCGGAGCCGCGCCACCGGCGCCGGCGCCAATTCCGGCCACCGCGCCTCCCCCTCCCGATAGCGGCCGAAACCCGGCGACGACCGTCTCATGCCCGGACGCCGCGCGCCACGGGCTGGACCTGCTCCCGCCCCTGCCGCCGGCCCCGCCGAAAGGGACGAGCGCGGCTCGCGCCGAGCCCAAGCCCGTCCCGGCGCCGGCCCCGCTGCCGGACAACCTGTTTTTTTTCTCCGAGCCAGAGCCGCCGGCCAGTCCGGCCAGCGGCGCCCCACCGGCGCGGCCCGCGCCCGAACCGCCCGCCGCCGCGCCGACGGAAAGGGTCGCCGCGCCTCCAGCGTCCGGCGGCGGCCCGCCCACCATCGCGGAAAGCTCGATTCGGGTCGATGTGCCGCTGCTGGACAAGCTGATGAATCTGGTGGGAGAACTGGTGCTGGCCCGCAACCAGATTCTCGAATACAGCGTCCTCCAGGAAAACTCGCCGCTGCTGGCCGCCTCGCAGCGCCTCAACCTGATCACCAGCGAACTCCAGGAAGGGATCATGCGCACCCGGATGCAGCCCATCCACAACATCTGGGCCAAGTTCCCCCGGGTGGTGCGCGATCTGTCGGTCAGTTGCGGCAAGCAGGTCCGGGTCGAAATGGAAGGCAAGGAAACCGAGCTGGACAAGAGCCTGATCGAAGCGATGAAGGACCCGCTGACCCATCTGATCCGCAACGCCATCGATCACGGCGTCGAGCTGCCCGCCACCCGCCGCGCCGCCGGCAAGCCCGAGGAAGGCCGGCTGTCGATGCGCGCCTACCACGAGGGCGGGCAGGTCCACATCGAGATCGGCGACGACGGCGCCGGCATCAATCCGGTCAAGCTGCGCGGCAAGGCGCTCGAAAAGGGCTTGATCACCCCGGAGCGGGCCGCCGCCATGAGCGACCAGGACATCCGCCGGCTGATCTTCTTGCCGGGCTTTTCCACCGCCGAAAAGATCACCAACATCTCCGGGCGCGGCGTCGGCATGGACGTGGTCAAGACCAACATCGAAAAAATCGGCGGCGTCATCGACCTGGAAAGCGAGCTCGGGCAGGGCACCACCTTCAAGATCCGCATTCCCCTGACCCTGGCCATCGTGCCGGCGCTGATCGTCACCAGCGGCAAGCAGCGCTTCGCCATCCCCCAGGTCAACCTGCTGGAGCTGATCCGGGTCAACGAAGAGCAGCGCGCCACCGCCATCGAATACGTGCACAGCAACCCGGTCTACCGGCTGCGCGGCAAGCTGTTGCCGATCGTCCATCTCAACCGGGAGCTGGCCCTGACCAGCGCCTCCACCTCCGGGGTCATCAACATCGTGGTGCTGCAAGCCGGCCAGCACCAGTTCGGCCTGGTGGTGGACCAGATCAACGACACCCAGGAAATCGTGGTCAAGCCGCTCGACAAGGTGTTGCAGGACATCCCGGTCTTCGCCGGCGCCACCATCATGGGCGACGGCCGGGTCGCGCTGATCCTGGACGTGCTGGGGATCGCCCAGCAGGCCCGGATCTTGAGCGACAGCCACGATCACAACGTCTCGGCGCAACTGCGGTCCCGGGACCGCGAAGGCGACCGCCAGACCCTGCTGGTGGTCCGCTCCCCCGGCAACGGCCGGCTGGCCATCCCGCTCGCGCCCGTCTCCCGGTTGGAAGAAATCGAGCTGGAGCAAGTGGAAGGGGCCGGCGAGGTGGACGTGGTCCAGTATCGCGGGCAGATATTGCCGCTGATTCACCTGCGCAACATCCTCAGCGAGCGCCGATCCTTCGATCGGGTCACGGAACCCGACGGCAACGCCAACGCCGGCCTGTTGCAAGTCATCGTCTTCGGCGACGGCCCGCGCCGGATCGGCCTGATCGTGGACGAGATTCTCGACATCATCCAGGGCGTGTTCGAAGTCAAGGGACGCTCGACCCGTCCCGGCGTCTCCAGCACCCTGGTGATCCAGGGCCGGGTGACCGAGCTGTTCGACGTGCGCAGCTTCCTGGAGCAGGTGGCGCCGCTGCTGGCGCTGGCCGAGGAGGCTTGAGCCCGTGGCCGACCAGCGACAGCTCTGCACTTTCTTCCTGAACGAGCGGTTTTTCGGCATCGAAGTCGAAAAAGTCCAGGAGGTCATCCGCTACCAGACGATCACCCCCGTGCCGCTGGCGCCCGGCGTGGTCCGCGGCCTGATCAACCTGCGCGGCCAGATCGTGACCGCCGTCGATTTGCGGCGCCTGCTGCAAGTGGAAGACCGCCCGGACGACCGCCTGCCGATCAACATCGTCATCCAGACCCGGCAGAGCATTTTCAGCCTGCTGGTGGACCGCATCGGCGACGTGCTGGAAGTGGAGGAAGTCAGCTTCGAGCATCCGCCCGACACCCTGGAGGGCATCGCGCGGGAACTGATCCGGGGCGCCTACAAATTGCAGGGTCGCCTGCTGCTGGTGCTGAACGTCGAAAAGCTGTTCAGCCCGGACATACTCAATCGCGACCAAGGTACAGCGAGCGTCCGACCGTAGGGAAGGGGGATGTCCCCGTCCGCGGAGATACCCCCAACCAGATTGCCACGAGGAGAACGACACCGATGAATCTGCTGAAAAACTTGAGCCTGCGCGGCAAGCTGGCCCTGATCGTGGGCTGGGCCATCGCCAGCATGGCCCTTCTGATGGTCCTGTCGCTGTGGATGCGCTGGCAGAGCGTGCGGGAGGAACCCAAGGCCCTGGCCCTCAACGTGGTCGAGATGGCCGCCGGTATCCTGGATCGCTACCACAAGCAGGAACAGGCCGGCGCCCTCACCCGCGAACAGGCCCAAAAGCTGGCCATCGAAACCCTCCGCAACATGCGTCGCGAGGATCTGTATTTCGTGGCGCTGGACAAGGACCAGCGGCTGGTGCTGCACGCCGCCCGGCCGGAACTGGAAAACCAGCCGCCCCACGCCGGCCGCGACGGCAACAGCTTGGCCGCTATCCTGGCGGAATTGGCCGAGACCGCTCGGCGGGACGGGAGCGGCTTTGTCGCCTACGAATGGCCGAGGCCGGGGACCAACAAACCGGTTTCCAAAATCGGCTACGCCCGGGAGTTCGCGCCCTGGGAATGGGTGCTCGCCACCGGCGTTTACATCGACGAGGCGCAGGCCGGCTTCTTCGGCGCGACCTTGCGCGAATCGCTGCTGGTCGCCGCGCTCGCCCTGCCGCTGCTCGCGCTGTTCCTCTGGCTGCGCCGGGAACTTGCGGACCAGCGTGCAACGGCGTGCTGGAACTGGCGTGCAACTTGGCCAGCGGCGACCTTTCCCGCGAAGCGCCCATCAGTCTCCAACGACGAGTTGGGCAACATGACTCGGGCGCTCAACCAAGCCGTGAAAAACATCCGCTCCGTGCTGCAAGCCGACCAGGTCAACTGGGCCGAGGTGGCGGAAGAGCGCAAGCAAGCAAGCCGAGTCCTGTCCATGGTGCAAAGCACCCCCTCCAACATCATGGCCGCGGATCGCGATCTCCGGCTGCGCTACATGAATCCCGCGATGGAACGGCTGCTGCGCCGGCTGGAGCCGCAGTTGCCGGCTCCGGTCTCCGGGCTGATCGGCCAGCCGATCGAAGCGCTCTACCCGCAACAGGCCGACTTGCGGCGAACGGTCGCCGATCCGGCCCAACTGCCGCACCGGGCGACCGTCGCGCTGGGCGGCGAGATGTGCGAGCTGCACTTCAGCGCGGTTCGCGACCGCGACGGCGCCTATCTGGGACCGATGATCACCTGGGAGCTGGCGACCGATAAAATCAAAAACGAGCGCATGGTCAAGGAAGCGGGAGAGCGCGAAAAGGAGCAGGCCCAGTCGCTGCAAGCCAAGGTCGACCGGATGCTCAAAGCGGTCAGCGCGGCGGCCGGAGGCGATCTGACCCAGGAGCTGGCCGTCGCCGGCAACGAGACCATCGACCGCATGGCCCAGGGGCTGGACCAACTGCTCGCCACCCTGCGCGACAGCATGGCGCGCATCGGCCAAACCGCCCAGACCCTGGCCGGCGCCGCCGAGGAGCTGACCATGGTCAGCCACCAGATGGGCGGCAACGCCGAGGCCGCCTCGCACAAGGCGACGATGGCTTCCTCGACCGCCGATCAGGTCAGCGCCAACGTCGAGGCGGTCGCGGCGGCCACCGAGGAAATGGGCGCCAGCATCCGCGAAATCGCCCTGAACGCGGCCGAGGCCGCCAAGGTGGTCGCCTCGGCGGTCACCATGGCGCAAAGCGCCAACACGACCGTGCGCAAGCTGGGCGAGAGCAGCGCCGGCATCGGCAACATCATCAAGGTCATCACCTCGATCGCCGAACAGACCCACCTGCTGGCCTTGAACGCCACCATCGAGGCGGCCCGCGCCGGCGAGGCCGGCAAGGGCTTCGCGGTGGTCGCCAACGAAGTCAAGGAGCTGGCCAAGGAAACCGCCAAAGCTACCGAGGAAATCGGCCGCAAGATCGAGGCCATCCAAATGGACACCGGCAGCGCGGTGGACGCCATCGGCGGCATCAGCGCGATCATCAACCAGATCAACGACATCCAGATCACCATCGCCAGCGCGGTCGAACAGCAGACCGCGACCACCAACGAGATCGGCCGCAGCGTGTCGGAAGCCGCCCGGGGCAGCGCCGAGATCGCCCAGAACATCACCAACGTGGCGCAGGCCACCCAGAGCACGCTCGGCAGCGCCAACGACGTTCACAACGCCTCCAGCGAAATGGCCCGCATGGCGGTCGAGCTGCAGCAACTGGTCGATCGGTTCCGCTACGAGCCGGCCTCTTTTCACGCCGGCCACCGGCCGGGGCGCGGCGGCATCCGCGCGGTGACCTGAAGCGCGCGGCGCGCGATCCTGGAGATTGTCCCATGGCCGTACTGGTGATCGACGATTCCCTGGCGATGCGTTCGCTGCTCCGGCGCATCCTGAGCGGTTCCGGTTTCGAGGTGATCGAGGCCGGCGGCGGCGAGGAGGGACTGGCCCACCTGCAAGGGCGGGACGATATCCAGGCGGTGCTGGTCGACTGGCAAATGCCGGGCATGGACGGCTGCGATTTCGTCCGCGCCGTCCGCGCCGACGACGCCCACCGCGCGCTGCCGATGATGATGGTGACCGCCGAATCGGAACTCGACCAAGTCGCCAGGGCGCTGGCGGCCGGCGCCGACGAATACGTCATGAAACCGTTCACCCGCGACGCGGTGTTGGACAAGCTCAATTTACTCGGAATCACGCCCCCTTAGCCATGGCCAACAAAATACGTTTGATGCTCGTCGATGACTCGGCGCTGATCCGCCGGCTGCTGACCGACGTGCTGACCGGCGACCCCCAACTGGAAGTCGCCGGCCAAGCTCCCAACGGCCGGGTCGCGCTGGAACGGCTGGCGGCGATCAACCCGGACATGGTGATTCTGGATGTGGAAATGCCCGAGATGGACGGCCTGGAGACGCTGACCGAAATCCGCAAGCGGCAACCGCGCCTGCCGGTCATCATGTTCAGCTCGATCACCGAGCGGGGAGCGATCGTCACGCTCGAAGCGCTGGCGCGGGGCGCCAACGACTACGTGACCAAGCCCTCCAACACCGGCAACATGGCCGCCTCTTTGCAGCGGGTTCGCGACGAGCTGATCCCCCGGATCAAGACCTTTTGCCGCCACCTCATCGCGCCGCCGCCGGTCCAGCCGCCGGCCGCCGCCGAGCCGGCCCCCGGCGGGCGGACGCCGGGCGGATTCGTGCCGTTCGGGCGGCCGACGGCCGGGCCGGCGCCGTTCGAGCGGACAACGGCCTTCAAGCCCGAAGCCAGGCCGAGCCCGCTGCCGGCCCCGCCGCGCATTCGCCAGCGGGTGGACGTGGTGGTGATCGGGGTGTCCACCGGAGGCCCGCCCGCGCTGGCCGCGCTGCTGCCCAGGCTGCCGGCCTCGTTCCCGGTGCCGATCCTGATCGTCCAGCACATGCCGCCGATTTTTACCCGGCTGCTGGCGGAGCGCCTCGCCACCCAATCGAGCTTGGCCGTCGCCGAGGGCGCGGCCGGCGAAATCCTGCGGCCGGGACAGGTCGTGGTGGCGCCGGGCGGCTCGCACATGGCGCTGGAACGGCAAGGCAACCAGATTCGCCTGCAATTGCATCAGGGCGAGCCGGAGAATTCCTGCCGGCCGGCGGTCGACGTGCTGTTCCGGTCGGTGGCCGACGTTTATCGGGGCAACACCCTGGCGGTGATTCTGACCGGCATGGGCAACGACGGATTGCGGGGCTGCGAGGCGATTCGCAAGGCCGGTGGACAAATCCTGGTCCAGGACGAAGCCAGCTCGGTGGTGTGGGGCATGCCCGGTTTCGTGGCGAAGGCCGGTCTGGCCGACGGACAGATCCCGCTCTCCCAACTGGCCGGCGAAATCATGAGCCGGGTTCGGATGGGCCGCTAGCCGACGCTCCCACCCTTGCCCTTGCCCGCCCCGATGAGCACGCTAAGCCCTCAAGACTTCAACTACATCCGCGATTTGGTGCGGCGCCACTCCGCCATCGTGCTGGAGCCGGACAAAGCCTATCTGATCGAGACCCGGCTGACCCCGCTGGCCCGCCAGACCGGATTCGCCTCGCTGCGGGAGCTGATCGCCTCCTTGCGGATCGGCGCGGGCGACGGCCTCCAGAACAAAGTGGTCGAAGCCATGACCACGCACGAAACTTCGTTCTTTCGCGACGGCCATCCGTTCGAAACCCTCAAAACCGCGATTCTCCCCACCCTGATCGCCAGGCGAACGCCCGGCCAGCACCTCGCGATCTGGTGTGCGGCCTGCTCCAGCGGGCAGGAACCCTTCAGCGTCGCGATGCTGGCGCACGAACATTTTCCCCATCTGGTCAGGGGCCGGCTGCGAATTTTCGCCACCGATCTGTCCGGCGCCGTCCTCGCCCGAGCCCGCGACGGCTTGTACACGCAGATCGAAATCAATCGCGGCCTGCCGGCGGCCCTGCTGACCCGCTATTTCGACAAGCAGGGCCTGCACTGGCGGCTCAAATCCGAAATCCGGCGCATGGTGGATTTCCGGCAGAGCAACCTGGTCGAGGCTTGGCCGCCATTCCCGGAGCTGGACGTGATCTTCATGCGCAACGTGCTGATTTATTTCGGCCCGGAAACCAAGAAAGCGATCCTGGCCCGGGTGCGCGGCATCCTCAAGCCGGATGGCTATCTGTTTTTGGGGTCCTCGGAAACGACGCTCAATCTGGACGCCGCTTTCGAACCGATTTCCATGGGAAAAACCGTATGCTACCAGTTGCGCCAGAACAGAATTTCGTAGGGCTGCCGGGGGATGTGCTCCACGAGGCCGCCGCAAATATCTGGAACTCCATGCTCGAACTGGAAATCGAGCGGGACGACGGGCTGCCGATCATCCCGCCGGATGGCGAGCGACTGCTGGCCGGGCGAGTGACCATCGACGGGAGCTGGCAAGGCTGCGTGCTGCTGGTTTGCCCGAAGGCCGTCGCCCGCAAGGCGGCGGCGGCCATGTTCGAGATCCCGCCGTCGGCCATCACCGACACCGAGCTGCGGGATACCGTCGGCGAGCTGACCCACATGCTGGGCAGCAATTTGAAAAGCTTGTTGCCCTCGCCTTCTCTCGTATCCCTACCCGACGTGACCGAGCATTACAATATAGCGGTGGCCGGCCGGCTGGCCGGGCGAGTTTTGCTGCGTTGCGAAGGCCAAATCCTACAGATCAGCTTGTTCGAACAGGAGTAAAGCGGTATGAAAATTTTGATCGTCGACGACAGCAGCGCCATGCGCATGATCGTCCGGCGCACCCTGCGCGAGGCGGGTTACGGCAACCTGGAAGTCCTGCAAGCCGGCGACGGCAACGAGGCTCTGGCCGTCATTCACAAGGATCCGCCCGATCTGATTTTCTCGGACTGGAACATGCCCAACAAATCCGGGATCGAACTGCTGCAAGCCCTCAACGAAGAAGGCTACAAAATCCCCTTCGGTTTCGTGACCACCGAATCCTCGGCCGAAATGCGGTCCCGGGCGGCCCAGACGGGCGCCAAGTTCCTCATCACCAAACCGTTCACCGCCGAGATTTTCGCCAAGGTTCTGGATGCCTTTCTCAAGAAATGATCCGCCTCGGCGCGCTCCGGCAACCCGCAGGATCGTCCGCTGTCTCGGCGATCCCCGGCTGCCCGCTTCCGCCACCCGCTAAAACCCTCAAAAACCACAACCCGGACACACGCTCATGGCAACCACCACGTTCGCTCTACCCAACGCAAAGGCGATGACGCAAACGCTCGAAATGCTGTTCGGCGGCACCGTGCCGGTCGCGGCCGGCAAACCGCTCGACACCAAACCCGGTACCGGCAACCTGATCGCGACCTTCATCGACGACCACGAAAAGCCGGTCGCGGTCGCCGTTTGCGACCTGCCGTTCGCGGCCAACGCCGGCTGCGCGCTGTCGATGATGCCGGCGGCGGTGGCCAAGGACGCGATCAAGGCCAAGAAGCTGGAGCAGACCATGCTCGACAATCTGTACGAGGTGATGAACATCCTCTCGACGCTGCTGATGACCGAGCACACCCCGCACCTCAAGCTGGCGACCCTGTATCCCGATCCCGGCAAGCTGCCGGCCGACGCCAAGGCGCTGCTGGGCGCGGTCAAAGGCCGGGCCGATTTCAGCGTCAACGTGCCGAAATACGGCCCCGGCGCCCTGTCGCTGCTGACGACCTGACCGATTTTCGGCCGGGGTTTCCCCGGCCGCCCGATCTCGCCGCCCGTCGTTCTCCGCATTTTTGCCCGAACCCTGGTCGGGCGACGGACCCGAACCATCGGGCGCCGGCGAGTCGATCATGATTTGCGGGCGATTCGATTTTGGAGTGATATTTTAAAAATCATAGGTTCATCAATATTCAATACTATTATAGCTTTCAGTATAATAGTATTATTACTGATACCAACAATCCTTCATCGAACGACCCAAATCGTCTGGAGAAGCGTTGTCTGGTTCCTGTCAGCCAGAATTCAGAGGGGATCGGTTCATGACCGACACGCGAAGTTCGCTCAAAATCTTGGCCATCGCCCTGCCCTTCGGCCTGGCGGCCTTTCTTTGCGTGTACGGCGGGCTCACGATCTATGTTCCGGGCACGCAGTCCACGACCGACCCGCGCGAGATTTTCGTCACTCTCGGCGCCGCCTTGACCGGGCCGATCGGCGCCGTCCTGATCGGCGTCTTGGCGGGCATTTACGACCCCTTGCCCGGCCTGTACCCGGCCACGATCGCGATGCATGTGGCCGGCGCGCTCTGGATGGCTTTCGCCTACAAAAAGCTGGTCTTCGAGAAGTTTGCTTCCTGGCTGTTCTTTCCCGCGTGGATCGGGCTGGTCGCCGTCTACTACCTCATCTTCGTCATCCCCGCGTTCGTGGTCGGAATCAGCCTGTTTCCCGACCTGTTGGCCCAGATTTTTCCCGATAGCACACCAGCCCAGGCGCTGGGAATTTTTTATCGCGCAGTGATATGGCCAGAGCTTGTCTTGACCTCGCTCATCACGGCAGCCATTTTGGCGCTGCTCCCGAAAAAGCTGCGCAAGCCGCTGTGGTGAACCCTGTTTCCGGTCGACCTTCACGCCTTTTCCACATCGTTGCAGGATGCGCCCCATGACCGATATCCGGGCTGTGCTGAAAACTTTGGCCATCGCCCTGCCGTTCGGTTTGGCGGCATTCATCTGCGTCTATGGCGGCCTAACGGCCTTCATTGCGGGAACGGGGGCGATCACGGACCCGCGCGAGATTTTCGTCACTCTCGGCGCCGCGCTGACCGGGCCGGTGGGCGCCGTCCTGATCGGCGTTCTGGCGGGCATTTACGACCCCTCGCCCGGTCTGTATCCGGTCACGATCGCGATGCATGTGGCCGGCGCGCTCTGGATGGCTTTCGCCTACAAGAAGCTGGTCTTCGAGAAGTTTTCCTCCTGGCTCTTTTTTCCCGCGTGGATCGGGCTGATCGCCGTTTATTATTTCGGGGTTTGCATTCCCGTTTTAGTTTTCGGGGCCGGCCTGTCTCCCGACCTGTTCGCCCGCGTTTTTCGCGATGGCACGCCCGGCCAAGCGCTGCTGGACCTTTATATTTCATTATGGCCCGAGGTGACTCTGACCTCGCTCATCACGGCGGTGTTCTTGACGCTGATCCCGAAAAAGTCGCGCAAGCCATTATGGTGAAACCGCTCCACCCGATCCGGTATCCGGGAAGATGGGTAGGACCAATAGAACACTCTCGATTCCCGCCCGATTCCCGCTCGCTTTGGACGATGACCGGGGCGAGGGATTTTTTCGTGTAGGCTTCGGGGAAATCGGCCTGTCATGAAGTTGCAGTGGGTCGCCGTCAAAAGCCGGATCAGCGTGCTCGCCATCCGCTTGGGGCTCTGGCTGATTCTGATGCTCAGCCTTCCCTTGCTGGGAATCGTGATCTTTTCGTACAACAATCTCGAAATGGCCCTCGCGGGCGTGTCGAGTTCCGCCCAGTTGAAGCTTGCCCGGTTGCTGGCGAACCAAATCGCCAACACCGCGCCCCGAGCGGATGCGCTGCCGAAACTCATCGAAAGCGCCAACGATCCGGGCAAGCTGATTTTCGTGACCGACAAATCCGGGCGCTATCTGGCTCATCCCGACGCCGCGAAAATCGGATCGTCGCTGCAAGCCGATTATTCGAAGGTGATCGCGGAACCGATCCTCGCCGGAAAAGAAGGTTCCTTCGACGACTTCTCCCGGTCGTCGCTGCTGTTTTCCTACCACCCGGTCGCCGGATCGGAGGCCATCGTGGTGGTGGCCACCCCGCGCGACGACATCGCGCGCATCGCCAAGGAGTACCTGGTCAAAATCGCTTCCCAGATCGGTCTGATCGTGGCCCTGATTTCGGTTGGAGGCGGCATCGCGATCTGGCTGGTGATCGGCTTGCCCAGCCGCAAGCTGGTGGTGGCCGCCACCCGGATGACGAACGGCGATTGGTCTGCCCGGGTCGATCCCGAGGAGATGATCGACGATCTCCAGATACTGGCGCTCACCTTCAATGGCATGGCCGAAAGGCTCCAGCAGTTCGTGTCGAGCTTGACCGAACTCAACCTGACGCTGGAAACCAAGGTGTCCGAGCGGACGACCGAACTGCAAGCGGCCAAAGACGCCGCCGAGGCGGCGAACCGGGCGAAGAGCGCGTTTCTGGCCAACATGAGCCACGAGCTGCGCACGCCGCTGAACGCCATTCTGGGCTTTTCGGGGCTGCTGCGGCGGGACGCCGGCATCGTCGGCCGCGACCGGGAGCACCTGGACATCATCAACCGCAGCGGCGAGCACCTGCTGGGGCTGATCAACGACATTCTCGACATGGCCAAGATCGAGGCCGGGCGGGTGGAGTTGCAGATCGCGCCGCTCGACCTGCACGCCCTGGTGCGCGACCTCGTGGGGATGATGGGGCAGCGCGCTCTGGAAAAGAGCCTGGAGCTGCGCCTGGAGCAATCCTCGCGGGTGGTGCGCTACCTCCGGGGCGACGAGATCCGGCTGCGGCAAACGCTGGTCAACCTGCTGGGCAACGCCATCAAGTTCACGCGCGAGGGCGCCGTCACCCTGCGGCTGGACGCCGGGCCGGACCCGAGCGAGCCCCGGCTGCGGATCGAGGTGGAAGACACGGGACCGGGCATCGCCCCGGAGGATCAGGCGCGGGTGTTCGAGCCGTTCGTGCAGGCGGGCCAGACCTCGGCCCAGAAAGGCACCGGGCTGGGGCTGGCGATCACCCGCCAGTTCGTCGAGCTGATGGGCGGGCGGATCGGGGTGAGCAGCCGGCTCGGGCGAGGCAGCCGCTTCTGGATCGAGCTGCCGGTCGAGCCCGCGTCCGCCTCCGAGGTGGCCGGCGCGGTGGAAGAAAGCGGCGAGGTGCTCGGGCTGGAACCGGGCCAGCCGGACTGGCGGATTCTGATCGTCGAGGACCAGCCCGAAAACTCGCTGTTGCTGGGCCGGTTGCTGGAAGACGCCGGATTTCAGGTGCGAGCGGCCGAGAATGGAGTCCGAGGGGTCGAGTTGTTCCGGGAGTGGCGGCCCCACTTCATCTGGATGGACCGGCGGATGCCGGAGATGGACGGGCTGGAGGCGACCCGGCGCATCCGGGCGCTGCCGGGCGGCCAAGAGGTCAAGATCGTCGCCCTGACCGCCTCGGTGTTCGCCGAGCAGCGCGGCGAGATGCTGGCGGCGGGGATGGACGACATCCTGCACAAGCCGTTTCGGCCGACAGAGATTTTCGAGTGCCTGGGGCGCCAGCTCGGGGTGCGGTACGCCTACCGGGAGCGCGCGACGCCCGCCGCCCCGGCGCCATCGGGGGCGGCGCTGGACCCGGCGGCGCTGGCCGCCTTGCCGGCAGACCTGCGGCGGGAGCTGGCGGACGCCTTGGCGATCCTGGACACCGAGCGCATCGACGCGCTGATCGGGCGGGTGGCCGAGCGGGACGCGGCGCTGGGTCAAACCCTGCGCCGGCACGCCGATGACTTCGATTACGCGCCCATCGAAGAGGCGTTGCGGCGCGAGGTCTGAAAACCCCCGCTTGCCACCGCCGTCGAAACGAGCCTCTCTCCGCGACCCGAAGTCCACAGAGACCCGACACCGGTTATCGGCATCGACCGCCACGACCGCCGCCGCGCGGCTTTGTTGCGCGAGCGCCCGCTTCGCTACCCCAGCAATACACCCCATTCAGCGACAGGATTTTGGCGGCTTGGTCGGCGCCGGTCCCGCCAGTTTCCCGACGGGAGCCCCACCAGCTAATTAATTAATTGAAATAAATTGAAAAACATCCTGAAAATACGATGGCGCGCTATTTGCTAAACCCGCACTAGTTCCCCTTCAAGCTTCGGAAACCCGCATGGCTCAGAAAGACGACGCCAAGGCGCCGGCGAAAAAAAGCGCCGGCCTCATGAAAGTTCTGCTGATCGTGATCGGTGCCATCGTGCTGATCGGCGGCGCCGTGGGCGCCACCCTGTTCTTCACCGGAGCGCTGCACCCAACCGCCGATGTCGCCGAAGATGCCGGCGAAGAAAAGCCTGCGGCCAAAGCGGCGGCGGCGCACGGCGGACCCAAAAAAGCGCCCGCCAAAGCGCCCGCCAAAGGGCACGGCTCGGAAGCGGCGGCACAAACCGCGGTTTATCAGGCGCTCGACCCACCGTTCATCATCAACATCGAAGACCAGGGCATGCTGCGTTATTTGCAGATCGGCCTGTCGGTGATGTCCAGAGACAAGGCGGCGATCGACGCCGTCACCAACAACATGCCCCGGATCCGCAACAGCCTGATCCTGCTGTTCGGCAACCAGAAAATGGAGACGCTGAACTCCAACGAAGGCAAGGAAAAGCTGCGCGCCCAGGCGCTGGAACTGATTCAGGCCGTGCTGAACGAGGAAATCGGCGATCCGGGCGTCGAAGCCATCTACTACACCGCGTTCGTGATGCAATAAGCCATGTCCACCGACGAATTCCTCACCCGGGACGAGCGCGCCGCGCTCATGGAAGTGGTGTCCAAAAAGCCGCGCGGCTCCAGCGCGGGCGCGAGCGCCTTCAAGGAAGGGGCCCACCCCTACGATCTGGCCAGCCAGGACTACGCCATCAACAGCCTGCTGCCGGTGCTGGACACCATTCACGAGCGCTTCGCCCATCGCCTGCGGATCGGCCTGTTCGAGCTGGTGCGGCGCGAATTGATCGTCACCGTCGGCTCCATCGAAAAGCGCGGCTATACCGACCTGACCACTTCCCTCAGCGTCCCGTGCAGCGTCAACGTCATCGGCATGAGCCCCTTGAGCGGCCCGGCCCTGCTGATCTTCGATCTGGAGTTGATCTTCATGATCGTGGACACCTTTTTCGGCGGGACCGGACGCCTGTACAAATCGCCCAGCGTCCGGGATTTCACCACCACTGAAACCCGCTTTATCCAGCGCCTGCTGCAACTGTCTTTCGCTTGCCTGGAGGAAGCCTGGGAACCGTTCGCCAAGCTGAAATGCAGCCACATCGATTCCGAGAACAAGCCGCAGTTCATCACCTCGCTGAATCCCAACGAACCGCTGACCGTCAGCAGCGTGCACGTCAGCCGCGACAACATCGCCGGCACCCTGCATCTGGCGCTGCCGTACTCGATCCTGGAGCCGATTCGGGAAACCCTGCTGAACAGCGCCTGCAAGGAGCGTCCCAATCCCAGCAAACAGCTCGCCGAGCGCCTGCGCGACGGCATCCGGGACAGCCAGGTGGACGTGCGCTGCTCGCTGGCCGGCTTCGAGCTCAGCCTGAGCGAGCTGCTGGCGCTGAGGATCGGCGACGTGATACCGGTCAACATCCCCCCCACCGCCGTCCTCCGGGTCGAAGACGTGCCGGTCTACAGCGGCCACTACGGGATCGCCCAGGGCTGGAGCGCGCTCAAGATCGAGCAATCGCTCGGCTCGCCCGGCGAGTGGGCGGAACATCCGGCGGCGACGCAAGATTTTGCGCCGTTCGCGGCCAAGCCCTGACCTCGACCTTCTCGGCCTGCCGCCGCCCAAACGCCGTACCGCATTGAGGAGAACGCCCCACCATGAACGCCCAAGCCGATACCCTGGACCCAGAGCACGCCACGCTCGGCGACGACCCGGAACTGTCCGGCGGCAAGACCGGGCAAAACCTGGACATGGTGATGGACATCCCCATCACCCTTTCCCTGGAATTGGGCCACACTCGGATGAGCATCCGCGAGCTGCTGCGATTGACCCAAGGCTCGGTGGTCAAGCTGGATCGGCCCGGCGGCGACCCGCTCGACATTCTGGTCAACGGCTGCCTGGTGGCGCGCGGCGAGGTGGTGGTGGTCAACGAGCGCTTCGGCGTGCGGATCACCGATATCGTCAGCCAGGAAGAGCGGATTCGTCGGCTGCGATGAGCGCGCGGCACGCGGGATGGCTGGCGCCGCTGGCGCTACCGGGATGGGCGCTGGCCGCCGCCGGCGAGCCGGCGCGCGCCGAGCCCGCCGTGTCCGGGATGCCCGGCGGCGGGATGCTGATGCAACTCACCCTGGGTCTGGTCGTGGTTCTGGCTCTGGCGGTCGGCCTGAGCTGGCTGCTGCGCCGCTATGCCCTGCCCCGCGACGGCGTCATCCGGGTCGTCGGCGGTCTGCCTCTGGGCGGCCGGGAGCGCCTGCTCTTGGTCGAAGTGGACCAGACCCGTCTGCTGATCGGGGTGACCGCCCACCAGGTCCAGACCCTGCACGTCCTGGCCCCGGCGACCTCTCGACCGGCCGCTCCTTCTTTCCGGATCGTCCCACCGCCACCCTCGGAATCCTCCCATGACGCCCCTCCACCCTGAGCGCTGCCGTCCCCGGTTCGCCGGTGGCCGTCCGCTGGCGCCGCTGGTCCTGCTGGTCCTGCTGGCCGGATCGGGGACGGCGCTGGCCGCGCCGGGCGGCTTGCCGGCGGTCACCGTGATCCCGGCGGCGGGCGGCGGCGAAACCTGGTCGCTGAGCCTGCAAATCCTGGCATTGATGACGGCGCTGACCCTGCTGCCGTCGGCCCTGTTGATGATGACCGCCTTCACCCGCGTCATCATCGTGCTGGCGCTGCTGCGGCAGGCGCTGGGCACCATGCAGACCCCGTCCAACCAGATCCTGATCGGCCTGGCGCTGTTCCTGACCTTTTTCATCATGGCGCCGGTGTTCGAGCGCATCAACGAGCGGGCGCTGGCGCCCTATCTGAGCGAGACCATCACGTTTCAGCAGGCGCTTCAGGAAGGCCAGCAACCCTTGCAGGCGTTCATGCTGGCCCAGACCCGGGAAAGCGATCTGGCCCTGTTCACCCAACTGTCTGGCCGGAAATCGCTGGAATCCGCCGACCAGGTGCCGTTCGGGCTGCTGGTGCCGGCCTACATCACCAGCGAGCTGAAGACCGCCTTCCAGATCGGCTTCATGCTGTTCATCCCGTTCCTGATCATCGATCTGGTGGTGGCCAGCGTGCTGATGGCGATGGGCATGATGATGCTGTCGCCGATGATGATTTCGTTTCCTCTCAAGCTCATGCTGTTCGTGCTGGTGGATGGATGGAGCCTGCTCATGAGCACGCTGGCCTCCAGCTTCTACCTGCCCTGATGCCCGGAGACCGCCATGACCCCGGAAACGATCATGACGCTCGGCCAGCGGGCGCTGGAGATGGCGACCTTGCTGTCGGCGCCGCTGCTGCTGTCGGCCCTGGTGATCGGCGTCTTGATCAGCCTGTTCCAGGCCGCGACCCAGATCAACGAGATGACCCTGAGCTTCGTCCCCAAGTTGCTGGTGCTGGTGCTGGTGCTGCTCCTGGCCGGGCCGTGGATGCTGGAATTGCTGGTCGAATTCACCCGCAAGCTGTTCCAGGACATCCCCAACCTGATCGGCTGAGCGCCATGCAATTGGGCAGCGCCGAAATCGCCGCCTGGGTCGGCGCCTTCCTGTGGCCGCTGACCCGGGTCGCCGCCCTGGTCAGCGTCGCGCCCGTGTTCGGCTCGCGGACCCTGCCGCGCCGGGTTCGGCTGATGCTGGCGCTGGCCCTGACCTGGGCGATCGTGCCGTTCGTGCCGCCGGTGCCGGCCGTCGAGCCCGTCAGTCCCACCGGCCTGCTGATCGTGGCTCAGCAAGTGTTGATCGGCCTGAGCATGGGCTTCGTGCTGCGGCTGGTGTTCGGCGCGCTGGAACTCGGCGGCCAGATGGTCGCCACCCAGATGGGGCTGGGCTTCGCCAGCCTGGTGGACCCGCAAAACGGTGCCCAGAGCCCGCTGCTGAGCCAGTTTTACACCCTGCTCGGCACCCTGGTTTTTCTGAGCTTGAACGGCCATCTGCTGCTGATCCGGCTGCTGGTGGACAGCTTCGCGACCCTGCCGGTGGCGGCGACCGGCGTCGATCGCGATCTGCTGTGGACGCTGGTCGGCTGGGCCAGCCGGACCTTCGCCGGGGCGGTGCTGATCGCGCTGCCGGCGGTCGCCTCGCTGCTGGTGGTCAATCTCGCCTTCGGCGTCATGACCCGCGCCGCGCCGCAGCTCAACATTTTCGCGGTCGGCTTTCCGATCACCCTGGTGCTCGGCCTGCTGATCCTGCTCTACAATCTGCCCACCCTGCTGTACCAGTTGAACGGCTTGTTCGAGGACGCGTTTCGCGGCATCGGCCAACTGGCGGGAGAAAACGGCTGATGGCCGAAAACGAAGACGGCCAAGAACGAACGGAACAGGCGACGCCCCGTCGCCTGGAACAAGCCGCCGAAAAGGGCCAAGTGGCCCGTTCCCGCGAGTTGACCACGCTGGCGATGCTGCTGGTCGCCGCCACCGCCCTGCTGATCCTGGGGCCGGCGCTGATCGAGGGTCTGGCCGCGCAAATGCGCGCCGGCTTGGCCCTCGATCCGAAGAAAATAACCGACACCGGTCAAATTTCCGCCGCGCTGGGACAAGCCTTCATCGATCTCCTGCTGTTGCTGGGGCCGTTCCTCGGGCTGATGCTGGTCATCGCTCTCATGGGTCCGCTGGCGCTCGGCGGCTGGTCCTTCAGCCTGGGTTTCAAGTGGGAGCATCTCAACGTCATGAAGGGTGTCGCCCGCCTGTTCTCCTGGCAGTCGCTGATGGAGCTGATCAAGGCCCTGATCAAATTCCTGGTGGTGGGCGGCGTGGCGGTCGTTCTGCTGTGGCGGGGCCAAGCCGAACTGCTGCACTTGGGTCGGGAACCGCTGCTGCCGGCGCTGGCCCACACCGCCCACACCCTGGGCTGGACCTTTCTGATCCTGACCCTGCCGATGCTGCTGATCGCCGGGGTGGACGTGCCGTTTCAGCTCATCACGTTTTTCCGCAACCTGCGCATGACCAAGCAGGAAGTGCGCGACGAGATGAAGGACACCGAGGGCAAACCGGAGGTCAAGGGCCGCATCCGCCGCCTGCAACAGGAGTTCGCCCAGCGCCGGATGATGGAAAAAGTGCCCGCCGCCGACGTGATCGTGACCAACCCGAGCCATTACGCCGTGGCCTTGCAATACCAGCCGGACACCATGAAGGCCCCGGTGATCGTGGCCATGGGCGTCGAACGGGTGGCGCTGCGCATCCGCGAACTGGCCGGCCAGCACAAAATCCCGAGGGTGGAATCGCGGTTGCTGGCCCGCGCTCTGTATCACAACGGCGCGCTCGATAAGCCCATTCCGGTCGGCCTGTACCAGGCGGTCGCCCAAGTGCTCGCCTACGTGTACCGGCTGCGCCGGGACGGCGAGCTGACCGGCGATCCGATCGCCATGCACGACGTGCCGGTGCCGCCCGAGCTGCGCACCGAATGAGGGCCGACCGCATGCGGGTTCCACCAAAAATTCCGCCTCGCCCATCGCTCGGGATCGGCCGCTCGGCCGCTCTCGCCGTGACTCGCGCGCCCGCCGGCGGGCGGCGCCAACCCGGGGAATCGCTCCGATGAATCTGGCCGCCTCGCTCACCGGCATGGCTCGGTCCGGCCTGGGCGCGCCGGCCCTGCTGATCGTCATCCTGATGATGGTGGTCGTGCCGCTGCCGCCGTTCGCGCTGGACGTGTTTTTCACCTTCAACATCGCCCTGTCGCTGGTCGTGCTGCTGGCCACCGTCTACAGCGAACGGCCGCTGGACTTCGCGGTGTTCCCCACCGTGCTGCTGGTGACCACTCTGTTGCGGCTGGCCCTCAACGTGGCCTCCACCCGGGTGGTGCTGCTGCACGGCCACGCCGGGGCGGACGCCGCCGGCAAAGTGATCGAATCGTTCGGCCATTTCGTGGTCGGCGGCAACTACGCCGTCGGCCTGGTGGTGTTCGCCATCCTCACCATCATCAATTTCGTGGTGGTCACCAAGGGCGCCGGTCGCGTCTCCGAAGTCAGCGCTCGCTTTACCCTGGACGCCATGCCGGGCAAGCAGATGGCCATCGACGCCGACCTCAACGCCGGGATCATCGATCAGTCCGAAGCCAAGCGCCGGCGCTCCGAGGTGGTCCAGGAAGCCGACTTCTACGGCTCCATGGACGGCGCCAGCAAATTCGTGCGCGGCGACGCCATCGCCGGCATTCTGATCCTGTTCATCAACATGCTGGGCGGCATCGCCATCGGCACCCTGCAACACGACCTGCCGCTGGGCGAGGCGGCCCAGTTCTACACGCTGCTGACCATCGGCGACGGTTTGGTGGCGCAACTGCCGGCGCTGCTGCTGTCCACCGCCGCCGCCATCATGGTCACCCGCGCCTCGGGCTCCCAGGACATCGGCCAACAGATCACCCGCCAGCTGTTCGGCAGCCCGCAAACCCTGGGCGTCACCGCCGGCATCATCGGCATGTTGGGGCTGATTCCGGGCATGCCCAACCTGGTGTTCCTGAGCCTGGCCGGCGGCGCCGGCTATCTGGCCTGGCGCACCTCCCGCCGCCCCCCGGCCCCGGCCCCGACGGACGAGGGCGGCGGGACCGCCGGGCCGGGAGCGCCCTCCGGCGAGGAAACCCGCGAGGTGGGCTGGGACGACGTGCCGCCGCTGGACACCATCGGCATGGAAGTGGGCTACCGGCTGATCGCCCTGGTGGATCGCAACCAGAACGGCCAGTTGCTGGGCCGGATCAAGGGGGTTCGCAAGAAGCTGTCCCAGGAGCTGGGCTTCCTGATTCCGCCGGTCCACATCCGCGACAATCTCGATCTGGCGCCGACCGCCTACCGGATCGCCTTGCTGGGGGTGACGGCCGCCGAATCCGAGGCGTTTCCCGACCGGCAGCTCGCCATCAATCCCGGCCAGGTCCACAGCCCCCTGCCCGGCATCCCCACCCAGGACCCGGCCTTCAAGCTGCCGGCGGTGTGGATCGAGCCCAACCTGCGCGAGCAGGCCCAGACCCTCGGCTACACCGTGGTGGACGCCAGCACCGTCATCGCCACCCACCTGAACCAGATCCTGCTCGGCCACGCCCACGAATTGCTGGGCCACGAGGAAACCCAGCAACTGCTGGACCGGCTGGCGCAGGCCATGCCGCGCCTGGTGCAGGATCTGGTGCCCAAGACCCTGGCGCTGCGGGTCGTGGTGCGCGTGCTGCAAAATCTGCTGCTGGAACAGGTGCCGATCCGGGATATGCGGACCATCGCCGAAACTTTGGCGGAGCACGGCTCCCGGAGTCAGGACCCCGACGTGCTGACGGCCGCCGTCCGGGTCGCCTTGGGGCGGATGATCGTCCAAAATATCAATAGCTTGGAAGACGAGCTGTCGGTGATCACCCTGGCCGCCGAATTGGAACAGATATTGCTCCGTACCTTGCAGATGGGCAGGGACGAGCAAGCGCCCCTGGAGCCGGGACTGGCCGAGCGCTTGCACAAGGCGCTGCTGGAAACTGCCCAGAAGCAGGAGTTGGTGGGTCAACCGGCGGTGCTGCTGGTCCCGGATGTGATCCGCGTCATGCTGGCGCGGTTCACGCGGCACGGGATACCCAACCTCCACGTCCTCGCCTTCAGCGAAATCCCCGAGGACAAGAAGCTCAAGGTCATCGCCACAGTGGGCAAGTAAGCGAATCGAACGCGGCCTGCCCCGGATGCGGAAGTCGCGACAACCGCAGGAACGAACACGATGAAAATCAAACGATTGAATGCCGCCAATATCCGTGAAGCGATGCGCAAAATCCGGGAGGAGCTGGGTCCGGACGCGGTGATCCTGTCCAACCAGCGCTCCGAGGCCGGCTTCGAAATCATCGCGGCGGTCGATTACGACGAACGGCTGCTGCAAGGGATGCAACTGCCGGCGGCGCCCGACGCCGGCGCGCGGACCCGCGCCGAGGTCCCCGAAACCGGCGTGTCCGCAGACGCCAACCCGGATGGGGAGGAACCTCGGCCGGCCGAGCCGGCGGCGGCGATCCGGACGATCCGGTCGGCCATTCCCGCCGCCCCGGCGGCGCGGCCGGCGAGCGCCGAGCCGGCGGCGGGACCGGCGCGACCCGACAAGCCGCGCGTGGTCTGGTCGCAGGATCCGCTGCTGGTGGAAATGCGCCACGAGCTTCAAATCATGCACAACCTGCTGGAGCAGCAGCTCTCGGGGCTGGCCTGGGGCGAGCTGGGACGCCGGCAACCCCACCGGGCCGATCTGCTGGGCCAGTTGCTGGATTTCGGTTGCAACCCCAACCTGTGCCTGCACTTGGCCGACGCCGCCGCCGGCGAGTCCGACCCGGCGCGGGCGTGGCGGCTGGCGCTCGCGACCCTGGGGCGCGGCCTGTCCGTCACCCAGGACGATATCCTGACCCGGGGCGGCGTCGCGGCCCTGATCGGTCCGACCGGGGTCGGCAAGACCACCACCGCCGCCAAGCTGGCCGCGCGCTACAACTTGCGTCACGGCCCGAACCGGGTGGCGCTGATCACCACCGACAGCTACCGGATCGGCGCCTTCGAGCAGCTTTGCACCTTCGGCATGATCCTGGACGCGCCGGTGCGCCTGGTCCGCAGCGCGCAAGAGTTGCAGGAGACCATCCGGGCGTTTTCCGACAAGTCTTTGATCCTGATCGACACCGCCGGCATGAGCCAGCGCGACCTGCGCCTGTCGCAGCAATTCGCCCTGCTCGACGATCCCTCCCACATCCGCAGCTATCTGGTGCTGGCCGCCAACGCCCAGCACGCCGTGCTCCAGGAATCGATGACCGCGTTCGCCCGCGTGCCCCTGAGCGGCGCCATCCTCACCAAGGTGGACGAAACCACCCGGCTGGGCGCGGCGCTCTCGGCGGTGCACGAACAGGGCCTGCCGCTGGCGTACATCTGCAACGGCCAGCGGGTGCCCGAGGATCTCCAGGCGGCGCAAATCGATGCCCTGATCCGGCTGGGCGAGGAATTCGCGGGGCTGTACGCAGCGGCGCTCGAAAACGATACCCTCGCGCTGACCTTCGGGAAGAGGTTGACCGCTCATGTCTGCTGTTGAACCGCTCCGCGCTCAGGCTTTCGGCATGTCACAATCGACCCATAACCGGCCCGTGCGCGTGGTCTGCGTGACCAGCGGCAAGGGCGGCGTCGGCAAAACCAACATCTCGGTCAACCTGGCGTTGGCCCTGAGCCTCCAGAACCAGAGCGTCATGCTGCTGGACGCCGATCTCGGGCTGGCCAACGTGGACGTGATCCTGGGGCTGCACCCGCTCTACAACCTGTCCCACGTCATCAGCCAGGAACGGACCCTGGAGGAAATCATCGTCACCGGCCCGAACGGCATCCGGATCATTCCGGCCAGTTCCGGGGTCAAGCGCATGGCGGAGCTGACGCCGGAGGAAAACGCCGGTCTGGTCGGCGCCTTCAGCGAGCTGAACGACTCGGTGGACATCATGCTGATCGACTCCGCCGCCGGCATCTCCGACAGCGTGGTCACCTTCAGCCGGGCCTCCCACGACGTCATCGTGGTGGTCTGCGACGAGCCGGCCTCGATCACCGACGCCTACGCCCTGATCAAGCTGCTCAGCCAGGATTACGACATGGACCGGTTCCAGATCCTCGCCAACCGGGTCGCCACCGCCCAGGAAGGCCGCGAGCTGTTCAACAAGCTGGTCCGGGTTTCCGACCGGTTTCTGGACGTGAGCCTGAGCTTTTGCGGGTTCATCCCCGAAGACCCGCAGTTGCGCAAGGCGGTCCAGGCCCAGCGCGCCGTGGTGGAAGCCTTCCCGAGCAGCCGCTCGGCCGAAGCCTTTCACCGGCTGGCCGCCCACATCATCGGGCGCTGGCCGATCCCCCGCAGCGCCAGCGGCTATCTGCAATTTTTCATCGAACGCCTGATCGACCCCGCCTACCGGCTCAAGGAACGCGGTGAATGAAAGGCGTGGCCCTGTACGCCAGCCTGGGCGGCGAGACGGCGGACGACTTGATCGCCCGCCACGCGCCGCAGGTCAAGCGGATCGCCTACCACCTGCTGGCCCGGTTGCCGGCATCGGTGCAGGTGGACGATCTGATCCAGGCCGGCATGTTGGGTCTGCTGGAAGCGGCGCGGCGCTACGATCCGGCTCAGGGCGCCAGCTTCGCCACCTTCGCCGAACCGCGCATTCGCGGCGCCATGCTCGACGAGATCCGCAAGGGCGACTGGACGCCGCGCTCGGTGCACCGCAAGGCGCGCGAGGTGACGGCGGCGATCCACGCCGTGGAAACCGCCACCGGCCGCGAGGCCCAAGACCGGGACATCGCCGAGCAGATGGGCGTGAGCCTGACCGAGTATCACGAGGCGCTGACCGACCTGCGCGGCCAACGCTTGCTGTCGCTCGACGAGGGCGGGCCGGACGACGAGAGCGAAATCCATCGCGTGCCCGCGCCCGGCGGCGATCCGTCCGAAGCCGTCGGCCGGGACAGCCTGCTCAAGCTGCTGGCTTCGGCGATCGATCTGCTGCCCGAGCGGGAAAAGCTGGTGCTGTCGCTCTATTACGACGAGGAGCTGCACCTCAAGGAAATCGGCGCGGTGCTGGGCGTGAGCGAATCGCGGGTCAGCCAGTTGCACGGCCAGGCGCTCGCCCGGCTGCGGGCGCGGGTCGGGGCCGGCGCGGCCTGAACCTCTGATCTCATCGGAGCGAAATCGTGGACATTCTCACTCTCGCCGGCCTGGTGGTCGCCTTCGGCGGCATCATCGGCGGCATGCTGATCGAAGGCGGCCACGTCAGCTCGCTGCTCAACGGCCCGGCGTTCCTGATCGTGGTCGGCGGCACCCTCGGCGCGGTGCTGGTGCAGATGCCGATGGACGTGTTCAAGCGGGCGCTCGGCCGCGCCAAGTGGGCCTTCCTGCCGCCCGCAGTCGCGATGCAGCCCGCCATCGAAAAAATCGTCGAATGGAGCAACATCGCCCGCAAGGAAGGCCTGCTGCGGCTGGAGGATTACATCCAGCAGGAACCGGACCCCTTCGCGTCCAAGGCCCTGCAACTGCTGGTGGACGGCAAGGAGCCGGAGGAAATCCGCCACATTCTGGAAATGGATATGGCCATCCGCGAGGAAAACGACTTGCAGGCGATCAGCTTTTTCGAAGCGCTCGGCGGTTACGCGCCCACCATCGGCATCATCGGCGCGGTGCTGGGCCTGATCCACGTCATGGGCAACCTGGCCGACCCCAGCAAGCTGGGGGGCGGTATCGCCGCCGCGTTCGTCGCCACCATTTACGGCCTGATCTTGGCCAACGTGTTCGCCTTGCCGATGGGCAACAAGATCAAGAGCGCCGTCAAGAAACAGACCCGCCTTTGCGAGCTGTTCATCGAAGGCATCATCGCCATCGCCCACGGCGAGAACCCGCGCAACATCGAATCGCGCTTGCAGGGCTTCACCCAGGGCTGAGACTGCCGCGATGAGCAAGAAAAAGCACGCCGAGTCCCACGAGAATCACGAGCGCTGGCTGGTTTCCTACGCCGACTTCATCACCCTGCTGTTCGCTTTCTTTGTGGTGATGTATTCGGTATCCTCGGTCAACGAAGGCAAATTCCGGGTGCTGTCCGAATCGATGATGACGGCCTTTCGCTCCCCCACCCCCAACAGCATGAAGCCGATCCAATTGGGCGGGATGGTCGGGACGCCGTCCCCGCAGGCGGTCGGCCAACCGAACATGAATCCCGGCGTGGCTCCCGATCTGCGGCCCCTGCCCACCGCCATCTTCCAGCGCGCCCCGCGGACGCTGCACGCCGTGGCGAAGGACTACGGCCCGACCGGCAAACCTTCCGCGCCGGTGCTCGCCTCCGAGCTCGCCGACGGCAAAGCTGCGGGCGATCCGAATCTGGCCAAGGTCGCGGCCAAGCTGCGGGAGCACTTGGCGAAGCTGATCCGCACCGATCTGGTCAACGTTCGCAGCAGCGACTTTTGGGTGGAAGTGGAAATCAAAAACAGCATCTTGTTCGCCAGCGGCAGCGCCATCGTCAACCCGGAAGCGCTGCCGCCGATGGCCGTGATCGCCGAAATCCTGCGGGAAATCCCCAACCGCATTCAGGTCGAGGGTTTCACCGACAACCGGCCGATCAACACGCCGATCTATCCGTCGAACTGGGAGCTGTCGGCGGCCCGCGCCGCCAACATGGTCCACGTTCTGATGAACGACGGCGTGCGGCCGGAGCGCATGGCGGCGATCGGCTACGGCGAGCACCAACCCATCGCCGACAACCGCACCGAGCAGGGTCGCTTGCAGAATCGCCGGGTGGTCTTGGTGATCATGGGCAACACCGACACCCGCTATCCGGCGGATTTCGACCAGGCCAGCGCCGCGCCGCCCGCGCCGCCCGCGCCGCCCGCCGGCATCATCGCCGAGAACGCGGTCGCAACCCGAAAACCGTCCAAATAACGACTCGACCTCATCCTCCACACGCGCCGGGGCAAACCCATGCACGATGTCTTGTTTCACGGTATCGCGATTGCCGCCCTGCTGATCGGCAACGCGCTGATGATCGCGCTGGGTTTTCTGGCGGCCCGGCTGTTCTCCCCGGCGCCCGAAACCGAAGCCGGCCGGGAAGAGCCGCCCAACCTGCATCAGGACTTGAAAGGCGTCACCCTTTCGCTGGCGGCGCTGGGCGAGCGGCTGGTGAAACTGGAAGTGCAAATCGGACAGCTCCGGGAGCAGGGGGGTCCGCCGGGGCTTCCGCTCAACCGGGACGCCGATCAGAAGTTTTTCAAGGTGGCCACCAAACTGGCCCTGCAAGGCGCCAGCGTGGACGAGATCATGGAGCTTTGCGGGCTCAGCCGGGGCGAAGCCGATTTGATTTGCATGTTGCACTCCAGCAACCAGGTCAGCCCCAGCAGCGTCGCCGGCGAATCGATCCGGCAATTCACCTCTCGCGTCGCCGAGTTGCGCGAGAGCGATCCGGTTGGCGGCGGCTAGAATCCCCGGTCGGGCCAGATCAATCCCATCCGGAAAGCGCCTTCGATCTCTCTCGACAACAGGCGGATCGCGGCGCTCGGGTCCGCCGCTTTCACTGCCCCGTCGATCTCTGCGGCCCAGATCGGCATCAAGAAAAAACCTTGAACCGGACGGCAATCGCCCTGCCGATCAAGCCGGCTCGGCGCCGGCTCTTCTCCGGTTTTCTGCGGACCGGGCCATGGACGCGGCCCGATCCCTGATGGCAGTCATGCTTCAGGCGTAATCGTCCACCATCCCGAGCAGGCTGCGGGAGCGTGGCCGGGACGATTCTTCCGCCTCCATCGCCGCTTCCGCGCCCGGCGTGGCCACCGGCCGGCCACCGTCGCGCTGGCCGTAAGACGGCTGCTCGCCGGCGCCCGCCTGCTGGCGGGCCAGCGACTGATCGGATACCTGCGCCTGGTTCAGCGTGATCCCTTGGCCGTCCAACATCTCCCGCAGCCGGGGCAACGCGCTTTCGAGCGCTTCCCGCACGGCGGCCTCGTGGCTGAAGAACGTCACGTTGGTCTGGTTGTGATGCAGCGACACCCGGACTTCGAGCGGTCCCAAGTCGGGTGGATTGACTTTGATTTCCGCTTCCTGAAGCCGGTTGTTCACCATCCAATTCAGTTGGTGGCCCAGCGTTCGCTCCCAATTTTTCTGATTGAGATTCAATACATCCGGCGTTGTCGGCAGGGAAGCCAGGCGATGCCGCCGCTTCCGGGCGGGCCGGCGCGGAGGACGATGCGCCGGCCTGGGTCGGCGTTCCGCCATTGGCCGGCCCGGCCGGTTCTCCGGCGCGGATGGCAACCACTTCCCGCACCGCCTCTTCGGGGCGTCCGGCCGCGAGCGCGGCAACCGTGTCGGCCGGTCGGCCCGGCGCTTGATTGGATGCCAACAGCGAAGCCAGCTCCTGACCGGCCGGCGGCAGCGGCCGAGCGGCATCCGCCCTGTTTTTGTCCGCCGCCGCTGTCGGTTGCGATGCTTGCTCGATAGTGCCCTCGTTTCCTGCCGGCGCCAGTTGCCCCGCCGCCGCCGGCTCGGAACCGATCCGGGCTAGGGATTCGGCCAGCCGGGGATGCCACTGCAACGGATGGCCGCTTGCCGGTTGCGCCGAACGCGGGTCGCTGACGGCGCCGGTCCGGCCAGCCGCACCGCTCTCCTCCTCTGCGGTGATTGCCCCAACAGAGATGGCATGGGTCGATGCCGCGCTGGCGGCGCTCGGCGCATCCGAGCGCGGCACGATTCCATGCGTCTGCCCGACCGCGACCGCTTCTTCAACCGCGACTGCCGTCGCCTCGCCCGCCACCGACTCCGCCGTCGGCCCAACCGCCGGCCCAACCGTCGGCCCAACCGCTAATCCAGTCGCCACAACCAAATCGGACGGGGATCGGGAATCGGCCGGCCGAGCGATCTCGAGGTTTTCCAAGCCTTCCGCCAAACTCGCCGCCGCACCAGTCTCCGGTTTGGTCATGGCGGCACCGGACGCCGCTCCGGCGACCGGTGCCGGCGCCAGCGATGGGGGGACAGCCGATACCAAACCCAAACCGGCCAAGGCTTCGGATACCGGCTCGCCGGTCGGCCGCGCCAGCCCACGGCCGCCATCCACCAAGCGACCCGAAGCGGGCGTCGAACACCGTATCAAGCGCAATCGCGCCGCATCCACCGAGACGGTGGACGACGACGTCGCAACCTCCGAAGCACCGGCATTCCGCAGCGCTGCCCGCGCATCCATGAACAACGGCAGGCCGACCCAAACAGCTTCGGTTTCCATCTGTCCGGTCGCGGTGTCCGAATCGTTGGCGACGGCCTCGGTCGTCGATTCCTTCGACTCTTCCGGTTTGCCCTCGCCCGCTTCCTGGGTCAATCCCGCCGTCAACGCCGCGACCATAAGCTGTTCCCCGGCCTTGCCGAGATCCGTCGGATCGATCAGCTCCAGACCGGGTTGCGCCGCTGGCGGATTGATGGCCGACAACCCGGCCTCCCCGGTCGCGAGTCCAGAGAAAACCGCCACAACGGGATTCCCCGAGGCGTCCGCTTGCAGCAGACTGAAGGAAAACGACTTTGCCATGGCCGCTCCCCCATCGGCTTCAACCGTGGTTCCCACCCCGATGACCTTGGCGGCCGCGCCGGTGGCCGGCGCTAAATTGGCGAGTTCAAGTTGAGCCATGATGTCGTTCTCTCCAAGATTTTCGATGATTCCGGCCGTCGATCACGGGCCTTCCCCGGCCGACGACCGTTGCCGTCCGCCCGAGCCGCGCAGGTTGCGTTCGTCGCTATCCCGCTGTTCGCGTTGATCTTCTTGGCGCGACTGAACTTTTCGGTCGCGCTCCATCACCTCTTCGAGCGCCTTGGTCTTGGCGTGCATTTGCACCCAATCCTGGCGCTTGCGTTGCAGTTCGTGTTGCAGCCGCTCCAGTTGTTGCCGCGATTGGGTGATGCCTTGATCCAGGCTGTTCAGAAACGTGGCGTAATCCTGGAACCGGCGGGCCGAAATGCCGCCGCTGCCTTCGCTCTGAAACTGGGTGGCGTACTCGCCCCGGAACAGCAATAGCTGCCGCAAGCGATTCTGCTGCTCGACCACGCGCTGCTGGGATTCGGCCAGCAGTTTGACCGCCTCGTCCTCCCGGGATTGCGCGACCCGCACCGCCGCCTGCAACGGATGGGATTTTTTTGCCATGGCGTTTTAAATCCCCCCTCACTTCCCCTTCCCTTCCCTGGACTTGGGTTGCAGAACCGCCTCCAGCGCCTGCAAGCTGTCGGCCAGCGTGACCTGCTCGTCGATGCCCTGCATCAAAAACTGTCGGAGTCGGGGATGGAATTCGCGCGCCTCGTCCACCGCCGGATCGCTGCCGGCGACATAAGCCCCGACGTTGATCAGATCGCGGTGCTGCTCGTAAGTCGAATAGACGTGCTTGAACCGCCGCGCCAGTTGCTGGTGGCGGGGCCCGCTGATCTGCGGCATCACCCGGCTGATCGAGGCTTCGATGTCGATGGCCGGATAGTGGCCGGCCTCGGCTAGCCGCCGCGACAGCACCACATGACCGTCGAGAATGGCGCGGGCCGCGTCGGCGATGGGGTCCTGCTGGTCGTCGCCCTCGGTCAGCACGGTGTAAAAAGCGGTGATCGAGCCGCCGACCGTGTCGTTGCCGGCCCGCTCCACCAGTTGCGGCAGCTTGGCGAACACCGACGGCGGATAGCCCTTGGTGGCCGGTGGCTCGCCGATGGCCAGCGCGATCTCGCGCTGGGCTTGGGCGTAACGGGTCAGCGAATCCATCAGCAGCAACACCTGCCGGCCGGAATCGCGGAAATATTCGGCGATGCGGGTGGCCAGCGCGGCGCCGTACAGCCGCTTGAGCGGCGGGTCGTCGGCCGGAGCCGCCACCACCACCGCCCGGGCCATGCCTTGCGGGCCGAGAATTTCCTGAATGAACTCCTGCACTTCTCGGCCGCGCTCGCCGATCAGCCCGACCACCACCACTTCGGCGTTGGTGAACCGGGTCATCATGCCGAGCAGCACGCTCTTGCCGACGCCGGAGCCGGCGAACAGGCCCATGCGCTGGCCGCGCCCCACCGACAGCAGGGCGTTGATGGCGCGCACCCCGACATCCAGCGGCTCGCGGATCGGCTTGCGCAACAGCGGATTGATGGTCTTGCCGCTCAGCGAGGCCCAGCCGACTTGCGGCGGGGGCGGCAACCCGTCCAGGAACCGGCCGGAGCCGTCCAGCACCCGGCCGAGCAAGCCCTCGCCCACCGGCACCTGGCTGACGCCGTTGGTGGGAATCACCCGCGCGTTCGGCATCAAGCCGTGAATGTCGCTGCTGGGCATCAGGAACAGCTTGCCGCCCGAAAATCCGACCACTTCCGCCTGGAAGCGGCCGCCGTCGGGATTCACCACCAAGCAGCGGGCGCCGACCGGCGCCACGCAACCGGCCGCCTCCAGCGTCAAACCGACCAGGCGGGTCAATTGTCCTTCCACCACCAAGCCCGGCGTTTCGACGATCCGGGACCGCCGCTGGGCCAAGCGCGCGCCCCAGTGACGGGCGCGATTCATTTCAGGCGCGCTTGCCATTTTGCTCACGCTCGTCCCCCAGCACGGTGGCGATCACCGCGCCCAGCCGTTTCTCCAGCGTCGCGTCGATCCGCGACAGGTCGGTGTTGACCACGCAACCGCCCCGGCTCAAGGTCTGATCCTCGACGATCCGCCAGACCGGCTGGTCGTCGCGGCCCAGCGAGAGCACCTCGCGGATCAGTTGCGCGTCCTCGGGATGCAGGCGGACCTGCACGTCGGTGCTGGCCACGGGCAACAGGCCGACCGCTTCGCGCACCACCGCCACCACCTCGCCGGGCGAGTTGCGCAATTCCCGGCGCACCAACTGGCGGGCGATTTCGGTGGCCAGCCAGGTCAGTTCCTCCTCGACCGCCGCGTCGAGCTGTTCCAGCGGCCGGCCGATGAATCCCAGGATTTGATCGAGTTTCTGGACGCGCAACAGCACGTCGTCGCGACCGCCGGCCAGCCCTTCGGCGTAGCCGCGCTGATAGCCTTCCGCGTGGCCCTCGTGCTGGCCCTTCTTGTAGCCCTGTTCGCGGCCTTCCCGGCGGCCTTCCTGATAGCCGGCGGCGAACCCCTCCTCGTGGGCCTCGCGCTGGATCGCCTCGATTTCCTCCAGGGTCGGCAACGCCGTCGCGGATTTGGCGGCTTTCGGCGGGCGCGGCGCGCGGGCGCCATCGCGGGCCTCGGCCGGTGCGGCGGCGGGCGCGGCCGGCGGCGGTTCCGGTTCGGGCGGCCGTTCCACGCTGGGCATCTCCCAGCGCTGATACGCCGTCAAATTGTCGCCTGGAATGATTTTAGACAAGCTGGTCTCCCTTGCTGCTCAGGGTAATTTCGCCGGCCTCCGCCAACCGCTTGGCGGCGGCCATGATCTCCTTCTGGGCGGCTTCCACGTCGCTGAGCTTGACCGGCGGCATGGCTTCCAGATCGTCGCGCAGCAGGTCGGCGGCCCGCCGGGACATGTTGCCCATGATCTTCTGCCGGACCGCCTCGTCCGCGCCGCGCAAGGCCACCAGCAGCATCTCGGAGGAAACCTCGCGCAGCAGGGTCTGGATATCGCGGTCGCTGAGGCCGAGCAGATTCTCGAACACGACCATCAACTCTTCGATCTTGTCGCCGAGTTCGGCGTCCGTTTCCTTGATCTTGTCGAGAATCTGGCCCTCGACGGCGGCGTCCAGCCGGCCGAGAATTTCGGCGGCCCGCTTGGGTCCGCCGATCTTGGAGGTGGCGGCGGCGCTGATGTTGCGCATGACTTGCTTCTCGATCAGTTCGTTCAACTCGGCCAGGGCGCCCGAGGGGATCTCGTCCAGGATCGCCACCCGCAGCAGAGCCTCGTCGCGCAGCGGCGAGGGCAGCAGGTTGACCACCTCGGCGGCCTGCTCGGGCCGCAGCGACGACAGCACCAGGGCGACGACCTGGGGGTGCTCTTCGCGCAGGCCGCCGGCGATGGAACCGGCATCCATCCATTTCAGCGAATCGACGCCGGACTGGCCCTCGCCATCGAAAATGTGTTCCAGAATATTCCGGGCTTTGTCGCGCCCCAGAGCGCGGGTCAGCACGCCGCGAATATAGTTTTCGCCGTCCAGCATCAGGGAGTTCTGCTGGTGCACTTCCTCGTTGAAGGCGTGGACGATCTCGCTGAGCTGGTCGCGGTTGACGTTGGCCAGATTGGCCATGGCGACACCCAGCTTGTGCAGCTCGCGCGGGTCCAGGTGGCGGAGGATTTCGGCGGCGTGGCTTTCGCCGAGAGCCATCAGCACCACCGCCGCGCGCTCGACGCCCTTGAATGTCGCGGTCAGTTCCGGCATCGCCTACCCCTCGCTGGTCAGCCAGTTGCGGATCACTTGGACCGCCCGCTTCGGGTCCTCGGCCACCAGGGAGCGGGCCAGATCCATGCGTTTTTCCAGTTGCTCGGCCGGGTTGCCCAACAGCCCCTTGGGCCGTCCGTTTTCCAGGGCGCCGCCGATCTCGACCTGGTCTTCCAGCAACCCCTCGACACCCTCTTCGGGGGCCGGCAGCGCTCCGGCGGTTTCCCTGGCGCCGCCCTCGGCGGGGACCGCCGGCGCCGGCAGCAAGCGCCGCAGCACCGGCCGCACCACCAGCAGCAGCACCGCCAGGGACAGCACCGCCACCACGCCCCACTTGACCAGCTCCAGGAACCAGGCCTGCTGCCACATCGGCAGCGGCGGTTCCTCCAGCGCCGCCGGCGCGAAGGTGGCGTTCAGCACGTTGACGCTGTCGCCCCGGTCGGCGCTGAAACCGACCGCCTGTTTGACCAGGGCGGTGATCCGTTCGATTTCCTCCGGGCCGAGCGGCTTGCGCACCGGCTGACCGCCTTCGAGGGCGGTGCGGTCGTCCACCACCACCGCCGCCGAAACCCGCGCGATCCGCCCCGGCACGCCGCGACTGTGCGTGACTCGCTTGTCCAGTTCGTAGTTGCGGGTCACTTCCTTGCGGGTGGGGGTCACCACGGTATTTTGCGCGGTCTGCCCGGGGACGGCGCCCGGCGTCGCGGCCGGGTTTTGCGGATTCTGGGGATTCTGGTTGGGGTTTGCCTGAGTCTGGCCGGTCGTTTCCGGCGCGGTCGCCACGCCGGGCGGCTGGTTGGACAGGGCGCCGGGAATGCCGGCCGGATTCAGCCGGGGATTGGTTTCCTCCAGCAACTGCTCGCTGCGCACCGGGCGCGGCTCCTGCCGGGGCTCGTAGCGCTCGGCGGTTTCCTCGTTGGCGGTGAAATCCAGATCCAGCGAGACCTGGGCGCGAACCCGGCCCGCGCCCCACACCGGCGTCAGCAAATCCTCGATGCGGCGGGCGTAGCGCTCTTCCAGGCGCCGCGCGTACTCCAGTTGATCCAGGTTCAGATCGCTGTCGCCTTCCCGCTCCGGCCGGGTCAGCAGATTGCCGGCCTGATCGATCACCGACACCTTCTCCGGGGCGAGCTTGGGAACGCTCGACCCGACCAGATGCACGATGGCGGCGACCTGGCCGGGGTCCAGCGTCCGGCCCGGATGCAAGCGCACCAGAACCGAGGCCGTGGGCGGCTGTTGCTGGCGGGCGAACACGGTTTCCTTCGGGAACGCCAGATGGACCCGGGCGGCTTCCACCGAGCCGATGGTCATGATCGAGCGGGCCAGCTCGCCCTCCAGCGCGTGCTGGTAACGGGCGGTTTCCATGAACTGGCTGACCCCGAAGCTGTTCTTTTGCTCCAGCGCCTCCAGGCCGTTGACGGTGCCGCGCGGCAAGCCTTGGCTGGCGAGCTTGAGGCGGGCTTCGTGGACCTGATCGGCCGATACCAGCAACGCGCCGCTGCGGGTATCGACCTTGAACGGAATGTTGGATTTCTGCAGGGCCTCCATGATTTGGCCGGCGTCCGCCTCGGCCAAACCCCGATACAGCACGTCGTAGGTCGGGGCGTTGACCCACAGCGTTCCGGCCACCAGCAGCGCGAGCAGGGCGGCAACGCCGGCCAGGATGCCGATCTGGGCCGGCCCCGGCCGGCGGAATTTCGCGAGTTCGGCCCGCCAGTCGATACCGGCGGGTGGACCCGATGGCGGCGCGTTGTTCGCTTCGGCCACGGTGCGTTCCCCTCACGCGATCACGCGGGTCTTCGGGCCGTTCAGATCGGCATGTTCATGATGTCTTGATAGGCGGAAACCACCTTGTTGCGAACCTGCAAGGTGGTTTGGAACGACAGTCGGGCTTTTTGCTGAGCGATCATCACGCCGGCCAGATCCTGCTCCTGGCCCACGTCGAACGATTCGGCCAAGCGGGTCGCGTGCTGTTGGGAGCGATTGACGCCGGCCAGCACGGTTCTGAACACGCTGGCGAAATCGTCCGAGGACTGGGTTCCGGCCTCGGCGCCGATCTGCGGAGGCGCCGCGACCGCCGGTTCGCCGAGTTGACGCAAACCGTTGGCCAGTGGATTGGTCGTGTTGATCGAGTGCATCGGTTCCTGCTCCCTGATGGGTTGGATCGCCTTGAAGGCGGGTGACCCTCAATTGGCAGCAAAAACCGTGCCTCAAAAAAATTTATTTTTTATCAAAATGTTAGTTTATTAGCGACGTTGACGCCAATAAATTGGCGGCGGCGGGGAGAGTCCAGGCCGCCGACGATCCGGCGTCATTCGTCGGTCTCGCCGTCGCCGTCGCCGTCGCCGTCGCCGCGCCGGATATTGTACTTGCGCATTTTCTCGACCAGGGTGGTGCGGCGCATCTTCAGCAGGGAAGCGGCATGGGCGACCACGCCGTTGGCGTCTTCCAGCGCCGTTTGAATCAGCGAGGATTCGAGACCCATGATGTACTGCCGCAAGTCGAGCCCTTCGGGCGGCAAGCTGACCGCTTCGGCTTCCTGGACGCGCGGGCCGTCGAGGTTGGTCTCCTCGACACCCGCCGCCACCGCGACCGGGACAGGCGGGGCCGCCGCCGCGACCGCGACCGCCGCCGCGACCGGCTCCGTGGGAACATACGCGCGGAATTTGGCCGGAAGGTCGTTCGGTTCCACTTGGCCGCCCGGCTTGAGAATGGTCAACCGCTCCATCAGATTGGCCAGCTCGCGGACGTTGCCGGGCCAAGGATAGTGGCTCAGACTCCGCAAGGCGGCCGGGTTCAGGCTGACCCGAACGCCCTGTTCGTGAGTGATGCGCTCGGTCAATTCGTCCACCAACAGCGGCAAGTCCTCGATGCGCTCGCGCAGGGAAGGCATTTCGATGGGAAACACGTTCAGCCGGTAATACAGATCCTCGCGGAAACCGCCGGATCGGATCAGATCCTCCAGGTCGCGGTGCGTCGCCGCGACGACGCGGACATTGGCCTCCAAGCTGCGGTCGCTGCCGACCCGCTCGAAAGTGCGCTCCTGCAACACCCGCAGCAGCTTGACCTGCATGTTCAGCGGCATGTCACCGATTTCGTCGAGAAACAGGGTACCGCCCCGCGCCAGCTCGAACCGGCCACGCCGGGCGGAAATCGCGCCGGTGAACGAGCCTTTCTCGTGACCGAACAGCTCGCTTTCCAGCAAATTGTCGGGAATCGCGCCGCAGTTGACCGGGACGAAAGGACCCTGGCTGCGGCTGGAGAAATAGTGAATATTGCGTGCCACGACCTCCTTGCCGGTGCCGGACTCGCCCAAGATCATCACCGTGGATTCGGACGGGGCGACACGCTGGATCAGTTCCCGCACCCGGACGATGGCCGGGCTGTGTCCGATCAGGCTGCGAAACAGCTCGGCGTTGCGGCGAGTGGCCAAGGGACTGCCGCTGCGGGCTTCGCGACCGCCCCCCGCCTGCAATCTGGACAGAATTTGACTCAACTGCGAATAGCGGAAGGGGCGGGCCAAGTGGCCGCCGCAACTGGCTTCGAGGGTGGCGGGCAGGCGCAGAGGCTGATCGGCTTCCTCGACCAGAATGAGGGTGGCGCGGGGAGCCAGGGCGCGAATGGCATGGATGGCGTCGATGGGCGGCGCTTGGTCGGCCGCGCTCTGACTCCCCAGAAACACGCAACGCAAATCGGCGTTGCCTTCCACATGGGTTCGCCAGTTGGCGGATTCCGCCCGCGCGACATGGGTTTCTTCCAAGAACCCCAGCACCAAACACAACTCGTCGGCCCGCACCGGGTCGTCGTCGATCACGAGCAAAGCGGTCTTCATCGGTCTGATGGTCTCGGAATGGATGCGACGCGACGCTCGGTGGATGGGAAAAGCTGGCACGATGCCCGCCATCGACCGCCTCGCGACGCTCTCGCCCGCTGTCGGAGCCGCGCGCCGGCTTCCGATACGCTGCGCTGTTATCGAGGCAATTGCTGTTGTTATCCGGGCAATTGTAATGAAGGCCGCACGCGGATCAAAGCGTTAACGCTAGCGGCCACGCCGCTGGCCGCGTTTCTTTCGCCAGACCGTTGTCGATGGGGCAATTGTAATGAAAGTCAAACGCAGATCAAAGCCTTAGCGGAGGCCACTGCGCCGGCTATGAGCGATGGAGCGGCGATGTTGCAGGAAAATATAGCGTTCCAGGGCTTCCTGGAGGGCTTCGCTGGGTTCCTCGAAGCGGGTTTGGATTTGCCAGCCGCCCGGATAGGGAACCGTGTCGGCCACTCGGGCATGGAGGATGAGCGGGCGGGGATAGCTGAGATTGCAATACAGCTCCAGCCGCAGCAAGCCGCCGGTTGGAGGGGCGGCCTCGGCCCGCCAGCGCAGGCCATCCACCGTCAGGATCAGGTGGTGCTCCGGGGGAATGGCCTGCTGGCGCGCATACAGTTGCCCGACCAGTTCGAGCAGCAAACCGACCTTGAAATCCAAGCGCTTGAGTTCGGTGGCGCTGGCGAGGGCGATGGGGTCGTCGCCGGAATCGCCGGCATGAATGTCCAGCGCGAACAGGGTGTGCAGGTTGATCAGATTGGCCCGCTCCAGCTCGCGGCTTTCAATTTCGTCGGGCAGTTCCGGCAGCTCGCGCCACGCCAGAGGCAGGCGACCGGCAAAAACCAAGCCGGAGATGGATGGGTCGGGGGCGATGGCGGTCATGGCAGCGCGGCGAAAGGATGGCGTTGGCGTTCAGAGGGTCTGGTAAGCGTGGCGGGCACGGCGACCCTGACCGAACGATCTGAGATATTCGCCCAGCTTGTCCATTTCGGCCCGCGCTAGCTCCACCAGCTTGGCGTCGCTGGCCAGCGCGGCGCGCGCGGCGTTTTCGAGCGAGGGCGCCAGATCGGCCGGCGGCGCCTGCTGGAACAATTCATCGAGCAGGGCACGCCGCTTTTCCTCCCATTCGGTCACTTCCTCCCAGCCGCCAGCCTGGGCCAGTTCGAGCATCTCGACGCTCATCAGCCGCAGCAGCTTGATCCCCTGCTCCCAGTCCTCGGCCGTGACCATCATGCGGGCGCGTCCGCGACGGCGGGCGGCTGCTCGGGGCTCGACGAACCGCCGATGGCATCCCACGCTTCTTTGACGGGACGCAGCAGCTCGGCGACTTCGTCGAGAATGGCGATGTCGGAGCGCAGGTTGGCTTCGAGCAACCGCCGCTGCATGTAATCGTAGAGCGCGTCGAGATTGGCGGCGAGTTCGCCGCCGGCTTCCAAATTCAACCCGTCGCGCAAACCGCCGACGATATCGATCGCCTTGCCGATCTGCTCGCCCTTGGCGGCGATATCCTGACGCTGGATGCAGCCCTTGGCGACGGCGATCCGTTCCAGGGCGCCTTCCATGAGCATCTGGATCAGCCGGTGCGGGCTGGCGTAGGCGACGCCGGTCTGGGCGTTCACCTGTTGGTACTGCTGCAAGGCTTTGGGGATGTTCGGTGTGGCCATGTCGGATTCTCGGCGATTGGGGATAACCTGCGATAGGGTTGCAAATTGAATGCCGGCACCGAAATCGCTCAGCCGCGCGACCGGCTGAGCGCTACGACTTGGAACCGGATAAGCTGTTGAACTGTTGCGTCAAATAATTGCTGGTGGCGGTCAATTGACCGACCAGCTTGTCCATCGCCATAAACTGGGCGCGGTAGCGCTTTTCCAAGGACGTCATTCGATCATCGAGGGTCTTGCGCTGGTCGTCGATTCCGCTCACTTGCTTGTTGAGGCTATCGATGCGATCGCTCAGCGGGCCATCACCGCCGAGAATGTCGCTCAGCAGATTGTCCAGCCGTTGGGCGAGCCCGTCCGAGAGCGAGACCTTGCCGCGGTCGCCGGTGCCCCCGCCCAATATCTCGACGGCAATGCCCTTCGCTCCCCCCTCGGACCCGGTGAGCTTCCGTCCGGTTCCAGTGGCCGGATTGTCCCCCAAGGTGCCCTGCACGTCCTGACCGGCGGTTCCCGCGCCGACGCTGAATCCGAACGTGGCCTGGGTGCTGGTGCCGACCGCCGTGAATTCGACGTTCGAGGTCGCACCGTAAGTGGCCGAGGTGAAAGCGAACTGGCGGGTGGTGGCGCTGAAGCTGACGCTGACCGAAGCGCTGGCCGCCTGCAAGGCCGAATCGCCGTTGATCTGGCTTTGCAACTCCGCGACCACTTGGGCCGAAGTGAAGGTGCCCTGCGTCAGCGTGATGGTGCCGGATTGGGTGCCGTTGACCTTGAGGGCAAAGGTGTTGTTGTTGCTGTCGATGGCGAACGAGCCGGCCGCCACGGCGGCTCCGGTATAGCTGCCCTGGGTCGCCAGTTGCGAGACGGTCAGCCCGTAGTCGCCAACTTTGCTGTCGCTGGTGGCGCCGACGTAGTTGACCAGCGGATCGGTGGCGCGGCCGGCGCGGGCGAACAGGTTGGCGACCCCTTGCGCGTCGGCCTGGATGGCCTTTTGCAGCTTGGCGCTATCCAGTGCGATGGTGCCGTCGCGCTGGGTGGTGATGCCCAGATCGGCCAGCGAATCCACCTGGGACGAGGCGCCTTTCACCACCTTGTTCAGCTCGCTGCGGATTTGGCCGAAGATGGCGCGGACGCTGAAATCCCCTTGCAAGGCGCCGCCCTGCTTGGTTTTGGCATCGTAGCTGGTCAGGGATTTGATCGTGCCGGCCAGCTCGTTATACGCCTTGACGAAAGCGTTGATGCCGCCGCTGATCGCGCCGTTGTCTTCGGCGACGGTCAAGGTGGCGGGAGCGGTATCCTTGGACTTGAGCGTGAGCGTGACCCCTGGAACCGCATCGGTGAGCGTGTTGCTGGCACCGGTGACGGTCAGGCCGTCGATGATGGCGCGGGCGTCCTGGCCGGCCACGGTTTGCGTCATGTTTTTGCCGGCGGTTCCATCGGCCAGGGTCGGGTCGTGCGCCAGCAGCGACAGGCCGGCCATGTCGGTGTTGTCGCTGTCGCCGTCGGCGGCGGTGATCTTGAGGCTGTTGGCGGCGCCGGTGGTCGTCGAACCCAGGACCAGCCGATAACCGCCGCCGTCGTTGATCACGCTGGCCTGAACGCCGATCTTGGCCTCGTTGATCGCCTTGGCGACACCGCTCAGCGTGTTGTTGGAAGCGTCGATGGTAACGGTCTTGACCGCCTTGTCGGGATTGGCCGTGAAGGTCGGATTGGCCGCGGTTCCGCCATAAGTTCCAAACTGGAAGGTGAGCGTTCCGGTGCCGACCACATCGGTCAGGCTGTCGAAGCGGTGATCGGCGGAAGTCGCCAATCTCTGACCTTGGGCCAGTTGCTCCACCGTCACGCTGTAGGAGCCGACCGGCGCACCGGCGGTGGCGGTGGCGGCGAGCAGCTTGTCGTTGCTCACCGTGGCGCTGGCGCCGCTCTTGAAGGTATCCGCGTTTTTCAAACCGGCGAGCGCCGACTGAAACTGAGACAGGGCGCCCTTGAAAGAGCCGAGCGCGGAAATTCGCGTTTGCAGGGCAGCTTCACGCTGGTTGAACCGGGTTTCGATCGGCTGACGCTCGGCGGTCACCAGTTTCGAAACCAAGCCGTCGATATCGATGCCCGAACCGATTCCCGATGATGTGATGCTCGCCATGTTGTCCTCCTCGCGCCGGGGCGCTTGGACCCTCCTCACCCTCAGTCCTCCAGAAACGGGACAGGGGAATGAAGCGTTATCTACAAAGACACAAAAGCTCTAGGCCATCACGCCGTGGCCCGGAGCAACCAACCCTCCGCTTTCAACCGCCCGCTCTCCTTGCCACCGGACGAGCTACCGCCTGGCGGCCCTTGGCTCTGCTCCGATTCCATCTCCTCGAAGAACTTGGCGAACGCCAAGGCTTTCTCCGACGGAATCTGCCGCACCACCTCCTTGGTTTCCCGGTCCACGATACGGATCACCACTTGCTGGTATTTGTCGTCTATCTCGAATTGCAGGTTGGTGTTGTAATCGCTCAGGCGCCGGTTCAGATGGTCGATGGTTTCGGTCAGTTGCTTGCGAGCGGCTTCGGTTTGCGATGTCGGGCTCTGCGGCTTGCTGGCGTCCGAATCGGCGTTCCGCTGCCACTCCGTGCCGCCGGCCTTGGGCGATTGGGTGACCGCGGATTGGGGGGAAGTGAGCGGTTGCGCCACCGCCTGCTGGACCGTGACAGGTTCGGGAGGCGCGGGGCGCGCGACCGGCGCGGTAGTCCCGCCGGAAGAAAGGTTGCCGATAGTGCTGATGTCAGCCATGGCGATCCCTCCAGGCTAAAGCGTGGAGCCCGAGAGCGAACTCATCTCGGACTCCACGCCATGCCACTTGATTACCGCAGCAGCGAGAGCACGTTTTGCTGCGCCTGATTCGCCTGCGACAGCATCGCGATACCGGCCTGCTGCAAGATTTGCGACTTGCTCAGGTTCGACGTTTCCTTGCCGAAGTCGGCATCCTGAATCCGCGAGCGGGCGCTGGTGATGTTATCCGACACGTTTTGCAGGTTGCTGATGGTCGAGTCGAAGCGGTTCTGGACCGCGCCCAAATCGCCCCGCAAGTCGTCGATGAAAGCCAAGGCGTTGTCGACCACGCTGATGGCGTCGTTGGCGCCAGCCTGGGAGGTGATATCGACGGTACCCACATCTTTTAAGGTCGATGTGCCGTTACCCAAGTTGCCAGCGCTAACCGACTCCGAGAAACTCTTGCCGGATTCGAGGGTGACTCGGCCACCGACCGTCAGATAACCGGCTGTTAACGTGGTGCTGGTGGAAGCGGTTCCGGTACCGCCGTTCTCGTTAACATTATTCAGTGACATGGTCGCGACCGAAGTCGCCGTAGCCCTCACCTGAATGTCGTAGCCGTCGGCATTTTCGAGGGTCAGGCCGGTCTTGGCGTCGTTGACCTTGGCCGTAATGCCCGTCGTGCCGGCCTTATCGTTGATCGCCGCTGCCAAGCCCGCCAAATCCGTGGCGCCAGCCGTGGTGCTGGCGCTGTAGGAAATGGCTACTCCCGAAGCAGCCGTCGTATTCTGGCCTCTCAGTTCAAAGTTGATCGCACCGGATGAGGCGATTTTAAACTCGGCCTGAGTGATCGCCCGCGCTGTCACCCCGGTTTTCGCGGTCAAACCGTTCACCGTCGCCGCGATGGTCTTCGCGCTATCACCTGCCGCAACAGTGCCGGTTGCCGATCCTACCGAGCCATTGATCGTCAACGTACCACCAGTAATCGCATTACCCGAAGTGGTGGCGACGGCATAGCTCGCGCTAGACGTGGTTACCCGCTGGGCACCGATAGATGAGGCTTGCGCGCTACCCATGCTGACCTGGATGGTTTGGCTCGAATTGGCGCCGACTTGGAACTTCTGGGCACTGAAGGTGCCGTCCAGCAGCGTCTTGCCGTTGAACGCGGTGGTGTTGGCGATGCGGTTGAGTTCCTGTTGCAACTGGCCGACTTCCTTCTGCAACGAAGTACGGTCGGTGCCCGTGTTGGTGTCGTTGGCCGACTGCACGGACAGCTCGCGCATCCGTTGCAGAATATTGGTGGACTCCTGCAAAGCGCCTTCCGCCGTCTGCGCCAAGGAGATACCGTCGTTGGCATTGCGGACGCCCTGATTGAGACCGCGAACCTGCGCGGTCATGCGATCGGCAATCGCCAGGCCAGCGGAGTCGTCCTTGGCGGAATTGATGCGCAGGCCGGTGGTCAGGCGCTGCATCGCCGTGTTGAGGTTATCCTGGCTGCTAACCAGACCGCGCTGGGCGTTCAGGGCAGAGGCGTTGGTATTGATTCCGAGTGCCATGGTTGCTTCTCCGCAGAATGAGATCGAAGACTAAGTTTTGGTTGGAAATCCAAGCTTTTTGTATCAGGCTTGAACTCCTCGCTTGATCTCAGGTATCGGCAGCGACCGCGCGGGCTTTAGGGGTCGGTCGAAAAAATCTCGCTACCGCGACGCTCGTTCCAGGTTGGCCCGCGCCTCGGCGTAATCCGGTCGCAGCTCCACCGCCCGTTGGAAGCTGGCGATGGCCTCCGGCCGACGCCCCAGCTCCAGAAACACCTTCCCCAGATTGTTACAGGCCATGGCGTGGCCGGGATTCAATTCCAAAGCGCGCCCGTAACTGGCGGCGGCTTCTTCCAACTGCCCCTGGCCTTGCAGCGCCTTGCCCAGATTGTTGTGATAGGTATCGGCCGAGGGACTCTCCGCCAACGCCTGCCGAATCAGGCGCTCGGCGGTTTGGTGATCGCCGCGCTGCGAGTAAATCACGCCCAGCAGATGCAAGGCATCGATATATTCGGGCCGCGCCTCGAAGACCTGACGGTAAACCGCTTCGGCATCGTCCAAACGCCTCTCCCGGTGCCACTCGGCCGCCTGGGCCAAAAGCTGATCGAAAACGCGCCCGGCTTCGCGCGCCTGACCCGCTTTCCCGCGCTGTTCGGCCAAGGCGATCGCTTGCGCCAGCGCGAGTGGCTGCCCGTCGATCCGCACCGTGAGGCGCTGGTCGCCACGCATCAGGCTTTGCAGCAACGCCACGGCCGCGTTGCGCGGCGCGGGCGAAGACGTGGATCGGTGGCCGGGACCACCGCGCTTGCGCGTCGTTTTCGATGGCACTGTATTATCCTTGATAAATCGTATTGTATTGATAAACCGGCCGATATGCTCGACTCAATCCGGCAGCAACACCCGCAGCCATTCATCGAGATGCTGATCCAGCATCCAGTCGGATAACACCCACTGACGCAATCGTTCGCCCGCCGCCCGAGTGGCCTCCAATTCGTAGATGTGCTCGCGAATCGCCTTGACCCACGCTTGCGGGTTGTTGGGAACGCGGGTCACCGGGGCGTTCCGGTACGGCAAAATGTCGGTGGCGATGACCGGGTAACCGACCGCGCCGTATTCCAGCAGGCGCAGGTTGCTTTTGGCGGCATTGAAACGGTTGAGTTCGAGCGGCGCGATCGCGAGGTCGAGATCGAGCTTTGCCAGCGCGGCCGGGTATTGGTCGAACGCGACCGCCGGATGCGTTTCGGCAACGTGATATCGGAGTTTGGGCGGATACATCCCCATGAAAATCCAGTCCACCTCGTTGGCGGTCGCCTCGACCACCGGCAGGATGAATTCCAGATCGCCCTGATGCTGTTGTGCGCCGGCCCAACCGACTCGTGGCTTGCGTCGTTCGTTCCTTGGCGCTTGCAGGTCGCCCCAGCGGAAGCGCTCCAAGTAATTCGGCATCACCCGGATGTCGTCCAGCATGCCGCGCATCGCTTCGGCGATGGGTTCGGTGGTCACGATGGCCCGATGGCAGAGCGAAACGGCTTTGCGCACCCGGGCCTTGGTGTCCTTGCCGAAGTGTTTGCGCGCCGCGCTTTTCTGCGGAACGGAAAACACGATGTCGTCCTGGCCGAAGACCCGGAAGAGATCAGGAAGCAAATCCGCATATTGTTGCAAGTCGTCCAGATGGAAGTCCGAAAAAGCATTTTGCAGGAAGAAGACCGTGGGTTTTGCCCTGATCAATTCGGATACATACGGCAGGAAGCGTTTGTCGCTGGTCAACGCCGGCAAGAGAAAGCTGCAAATCCGACCGCTGTCGGTCAGTTCCTTGAGCGGACCGATCATCCGGTATTGTCCGACGCCCATTTCATCGGGTGGTTGAGCGACAATTCGCGGCAAGGGCTCCAAGCCGGGATGCCAAGGCACGTCAAAATCACCGTCGATCATCCATTCTCGTTGTCGCAGGCTTAAGTGGCGATTATAGGCGGGATCGTTGCCCAAGCGGTGAAGCCATTTTTTGACAAACGCCCGCCGAGCGGATTGATGGCGTTTATCGGGATCGGGATCGGATTCGCCCCATTCATCTCGGCTTCCGTGGCAAACCATCGTAACGTGCGGAGTCCAAACGATCAGAAAACCCCGGTCTCCGATTTTGAGGCACAAATCGCCATCGCGGGAAAAGGCGCTGACACCCGCTTCAGCAAAGCCCCCCACCTCAAGAAACAGGCTTTTTCGCACCAGCATGCAAGCGGCGCTCACGGCCGAAAAATTTTGGGCCAATTGAACGCGGCCCATATACCCGCTCTCGGTCAGCGTCAACCCAGCCCCTATGCGATCAATCGCACCGCCAATGCCGAGAATCATCCCAGCATGGCGCACCCGTCGATCGAGGGCCAGCAACCGGCAGCCAACGGCTCCGACCTCCGGACGCAACCCCATGGCCACCAAACGGGCAAGCCAGTTATCCTGCAACGCGGCGACATCGTCATCCAGCAGCACCAAGTATTCGCCAACCGCTCGATCAGCCTGAAGGTGGCGAATCGCGGCGCCATCGCGCGTTTCCTCGTGGCGCAACGGTCGCACGCGGGCATCGCCGCCGGCCAGCTCGGCCAAATAAGCGAGCACCGGCTGTGGCGTATCCGGGCCGACAACGGCCAACACCTCGAAACTCGGATAACGGGTTTTCTCCAGCAAAGCTTCCAGGCAAAGCTGGACATGCTCGATATTGTCTCGAACCAATATCAGAACGCTGACCATCGGCGGTTGCGCCGGCAGCAGATATTCGACGACCAAAGAACCGGCCAGCGATCCATCGGAAACCTCGGCGGCAATTCCGCACCTCGCCAAGTGCTGCTCGACCAGCAATCTCGCGAGCTCGGTACTTTGGAACTCGGCGGCCAGCGGCTCCGGGACATGCACCAAAACCTCATCCAGATGTTCCACCGCGCTCGGAGTTCGCTCGATAGCCAGCAGCGCCGCTCCGTAATTGCGCGGTAACCCGACCGGCAAAATCGCGATTCTCGGATCGAGCATCACGGACCTAGAGATCAGGGTCGCGGCGCCGACATAGGGATACGAACGAAGAAAATCGACGTTAACGTCGGGCTTGAATCTCGGGAACGCGTGTTCTCCATCAGCGTCTACAGCATCTTCGTCCAGATACAACAGCAAGGAATCGGGGCGCTCGCGCAACCGCAACCCCGCGAGCAGAGTAAATGCTGGCGACAAGCGCACGCCGGCCGGAAAGCAAACAAACCAGCGCGCGGCACTCGCGACGACCGAAGCGGCTATCGCCTCGGCGGCCGATTGGCCCGACACCTGCGCCCACTCGATCATCTCGATGGGCTCGGCCGACTCGGGACGGGCCGTTTCGGAAACCACCGTGAGTCGCCAATTCGCTAACGCCTGAGCGGCGAGATCGTCGATCGTATCGGCGAGCAGGTTCCGATCCCCGCGATCCACCACCAAGACATGGATATCGACAATGGTTTCGGGCGCATCGGTGCCGGCCAATAACCGGCGGCACCGCTCGGCATCCCAGCGATGGCCCAGCGACCACTCCCGATAGTCGCCACGGCCTTCTCGGTGATGCTCGAGCAAAGCGGCGGCTTCCGCATTATGGGGATCATGCTGCAAAGCTTCTCGCAGCAAGGCGAGCCCATTCTCCGGCGTGTCCAGAAAATTTGGGATTATCGAATTCTTGTAATGGAGAACGGACCGCGCCACCTCGGTCCAAAACCTGCTTCGATGCCGATCCACGAAGCCGCGCACCCTGGGCTCCGCCGCTGCTCCACCCATTTTACGGGCGATTTGGGTGAGCGGTTCTCCCGTCAGCCAACGAATTTGGTTGGCCTTAGCCAACAGCCTCACCGGCCAAGGCCAGAGATCGGACTCAAAAATTTTGTCGTGAAAGTAGATATGGTCGAAGCCGGATTGGTGGTTGGCGATCAAGCGATCCGACTCGGACCGGCCGTGGCTCCGGTATAGCCCCAAATGCTCGTTAATGTAAAATGCCGGCCCTTTCGCGGAAAGGCGCATCCATAAATACCAATCGCCGAAATGGCTGAAACCGGCCGGCATGAAACCGCCTGCCGACTCGCAAGCTTCGCGACGGAACAGGGTAAACGAGTTGGTGATCCAGTTATGAGACAGCAAAAGCCCGGACTCATCGTAGCAACCGCTCCGATCATGGGGGATCTGCACGTCTATTTCTTCCCCGTGGCGCAAGCCACCCGGATTATCGACGAGCATGCGCCAAGCGCTATACGCGAACGTGCATTCCGGGTGACGCCGGAGAGCGCTCACCGCCATTTCCAGAAAGCGGGGCTTTAACAGATCGTCCGCCGAGAGAAACAAAACCCATTTGGCCCGGGTATGCGCGTAAGCCTTCAGGGAGCTATCCCGCAAACCGATATTGGTTTCATTCCTGATATAGCTAAAACGGGAATCCGAACGGACCCACCGCCTCGCGACCTCCTCGGTATCGTCTTCCGAAGCGTTATCGATAACGAGAACAGAGTAGCCACCGAAGGTTTGCTCTAAAACGGAAGTCAGGCAGCCATCTAAATAGCGACCATAATTGTATGCGGGAATGATGACATCAACCTCGCATTGATCATTCGATCCATACGGTTCGCTCATTTCCTGATCATTCCTTCTTTCTCGGTTTTCAGAGGTCGCGCTCTACATTTTCCGCCACTCGCCAGCTCAGCGATTTCCGGCGGCGGAAGAACCCACCCATCTTTCAGCGGGGATCGCGTACAAGACCACCCCGGTCCCACACCATGCGTGCAGGCGCAACAAAAACCGGTAGTCCGGCAACAGCTCCATCAACAGCGCGGCGGTTCGCCACAGGCCGTCCCGGTCGTGATAAAGCGTGACCGCCAGCAGGGGGCGAAAACGCCGCAAGGTTTCCATCCCCCCTTCGAGCGCCGCCCGCTCACCCCCTTCCAGATGGATTTTGCCGAACGAAACCGGGAAATCCAGATCGTCCAACCGATGGGCCGCGACGCTATCGGCAGCCCCCGGCTCCAGGCGCGAGGCCAAGTCAAAACCGTGGCGAAACGGTTGGCTCCCGCCGCGCGCGGCCAGGGCGCACTCCATCACCCGGATGCGTCGGGCCACGCCGGCCGGCAACCTGGCGATGCGCTCGCGCAGGCATCGCGCGTTTTCTCGGTCCGGCTCCACGGCCAAGACCGCCCGAAACGCGCCTCCGGCCGTTTCGAGCCATCGCTCGATCACCGCTCCGCGATGGGCCCCGCCGTCCAAGAAACACTCGTCGGGCCGCAAGGCCTCGCGGATCGGCCCGATGAAATACCGATCGTCGATGCGCACCGGCGCATCGGCGAAACACCACTCTCGGCGGTGGAGCCGCCAAGCCAGGAACTGCAAGTGAGCGGCGCGGGAACGGTCATCTTCCCAGCGGGCAAGCACCGCTTCGATGCCCGCCACATCTCGCTCGCTCAAGGGGCCCGCAAACCAGCCATTCTTGATGGGCATCCGGTCGGCATAGGCTTCCAAGAGGTCGTAAACCGGGCAAATATGCCCCCAGCCCATTTCGGCGAGCGCGTCGCGGATCGGCCGGTAGGGCGCGTTGACCACGCAGACGGCGACCGTGTGACCGCCCCGCTCTTCCGGAGAGGGCTGTCTTGGCTCCAGCACCGGGATACGCCCCGCCAACAGCCGGTCGCCCGATGGCGCCCGATCCATCGCGTAGGCCACCGGCAACGCCAGCCGCCCCAGCATATCCGCCGCCAGAGCGCCGAGATTGCCGGCGCCATAAAGAACCAAGGGCTTATCGGTCCGGCATGGCTCGACCGCCGGGGGGCGCTCCGCCAGCCGCTGGAACAACCGGCGCGCAACCCGCCTGTCAGGCAGAGCAAAGCGTTTCACCGGCCCGCCTCCAGCCGCTCGGCCCAACGCCGCAATCTCGGATCGTCCGGAAACGTATCGCGATAGTGGAACGCCGAGCTTTTGGTTTTTTCGTACAAATAATGCGGTCCACGCCCGGCTTTTTCGACCGCCGGCCCCCGCGTCGCGCTCCCGCCATCGGCAAAGCGCCACGCTTGGTCTCCCTGGCAGGCTCGGAACCAGTCGGCCGGCGTCGGCCCGAATACCGGCCGCAAATCGAAAGCGCGCTTGTCTTCCGCCAGCACGGCGCGGTAATGCGCTTCGAGGCCATCCGCCGTGCGCTCGATCGAGAAGCGGAAACGCGTTTCTCGGCTGGCGCGAGCGGACAGTCTGCGGCGCTCGGCCGGGTGATCGGCCAAGTACGCCAAAGCCTCCGCAAACGCGGCGGGATCGCCGACCACCAGGCCGGTTTCGCCGTGCCGGACCAAACATCTCTCCGCAGGGTTGTCCAGCACGACCGGCACCACCCCCATCGCCATGGCCTCCAGCAGCGCGTTCTCGGTCGTCCCATAGTGCAGGGGGTTGAGCAGATACGCCAAGACATCGAGCCGGGCTAGCTCGGCGGCCACATCGGTCCGGTAGCCGCGAAACTCCAGTTGGACCGCGAGGCTTTGGCCGGCAACCCGAGCGCGCAGCTCGGCGCCGGTGGTGGGGTCGCCGACCAGCGTCAACCGAAACCCCGGCAGCGAAACGGCGCCGAGAAAGTCGAGCAGCCGCGGATGCAATTTGGCGAAATTGAGCGTGCCCACATAGCCGACCCGCAAAGGGCCGCGCGCCGAGCGCGGTGGCGGCTCCGGCAAATCCTCGAAGCCGCCCGAGCTGAAGACCGAATCCACTTTCGAGCGCTGGCTCGGGCTCAAGCCGATCACCGACCGATGCTCCCAAGAGCAGGGAGAGCTGAACAGGAAGCGGTGGGGAAGGGTCAAAAACCCGGCGGGGATTTCGGGCGGATGCAAGCCCGATACGTGGCTCCACACGATCAGGCGCATGGGCGGCAAAACGCCGGAGCAAAGCCATTCGGCCACGCGCGGATGGTGCCACCATTCCAGCTGCACGATGTCGGCTTCGGCGATCCGCCGGTTTAACTCCTCCCGAGACGGGCCGATCAGCAGCTCGGCGCCACAAGCCCGAACGCGCTCGGCGAACTGGTCTTTTTCCGGCCGCTCCAGACAAATGATCGCGTGTCGCAAGCCATCGTTCCGGCGGCCGGATTCCTCCACCAGGCGCGAAAGCACCTTACCGACGCCGCCGCCCAGATGCGCCGTGACGTGCAGCAACCCGATCACGGGCATCGCCCTCGCGCCAACGCCAGCGCCCGAGAGGTGTCGACGCTCACGCGACGATCGGGCTCTCGCGGCCAATGCGCGTAGCGTCCCCGATCAACCCGAACGCCTCCGCTTGAGCCCGCCACCACGGGTCGTGGAGGAGGATGCGCTCAAATCGGTCTCGGGACGCATCGGCATCGTGCGACCTTCCCGCGCCGGCGTACGCTCGCGCCAGAGCATGATGGGCGAAAGCGTGTTGCGGATATTTTTCGGCCACGTTGGAAAAATATTGGATCGCCGTTTGGTAATTGCCCGTTTTCAAGTTGAAATTATGCACAAAATTGACTAGCAAATTGATCTGATAGGCAGTTTTCTCGATCTCCTGCGGATCGACGCCAGGCGCCTTGATCACCGATTTGGTATTGATGTGATCCAGAAAATTGCTGTTCTCAATATAACCGTTTTCGACGCAAATCTCGTGAAGTCTGCTGCCGAATATCGGCACGGCACAAAAAACGTGCGCCCAATCAACACCGATATCGAGCAATAGCTCAAGGGTCTGCCGCCGATGGGACGCCTGTTCTCCCGGCAGGCCAACCACGATGAAAGCGTGGCTCAAAACGCCCTGCTTTCTGAGCATTTCAACTTTGCTTTTGACGATATTTGTTTTCAGCGGCTTTTTGATAATTTTATTCAAAACATAATCCGAGCCGGACTCGATGGCGAGCGCGACCGTGGACACGCCAGCTTGGTAGAGCAAAGCCGCCAGCTCTTCATCGATCGCGTAAACTGCGATCCCATTGGGAAATTCGATTCGAATGTTCAGTTCAGATAATCCGTGCAGGATTTTCTTCGCACGCTGGGTATCGAACAAAAAATGATCATCCTCGATCAGTAAAACCGTTAGCCCATGCTGCTCCTTCATAACCCTCACTTCATCGATGACGCGCTCCACGCTCATGGCGCGCATTTTTTTTCCATGCAAGAATGGGTTCGAGCAAAACACACATGAAAATGGACAGCCGCGCGAGGTGTGAATCGCCATCTCTCTTTTTTTGATTCCCGAATACCTTTTATCGAGCGATCTTGAATTATAATTGTCGAGATCGATCATTTCATAGTTCAACATCGGAATCTCATCGAGATTTTTTATAAACCGGGGTTCGGGTTTTTTGTTGGAGGATAGCCCGATACGGGTAATCCACGAGGGATGCGATTCGAGCAGGGCCGCCCTATCGTCGGCCATCACCAGATCGGCCAGCGGCAGCTCGCCCTCACCCTTGCACACCGCATCTACCGACGGGCAAAGACGCAGGACTTGCTGGTAGGCGGCCGAAGGCAAACCACCGCCCGTCAGGATTAAAAGCCGGTCATCCGCTTGTTTTGCAGTTTTGGCGATCTCTTCAATATATTGGAACGAGATATTAAATAGCGCTGATATCCCAATCATGGATGGCTCGAAATCATGGATCGCTGCGGTTAACGAAGCGCTAAACGCGGTAAAGCAATCCTGTTTCTCAACGGAGTCAACAATATTTTTTAGCGTAATATTTAAATCAACAATATAACAACTAACCTGATCCCCGCACTGCCGCTTCAAATAGGCATCGAGCGAAAGAACCCCATAAGGAACAGTAAACGGCGGCAATACCCTGGACCGGTCGCTGGTTATATAGTCGTCAGCGCTAAAGTAGGGAGGAATCACAAACAAAATTCTTTCATTTTTCATACGCGCTCCAATCGGGCAACCCGCCGCTCATGGCTTCCTGGCCGCCCGGCCATACGCTCCATTATCTGCCCGGTGTACGCATCGATATTATCCGGCAAACAATGGGATAGTTGCCCGCATTCCGCACACGTTGCGTTATGTTTACGCCGACCTTGCAGATGGGCCACTTGATGTTCGCGCAACGTTTGGCTTTCCCAGATTTCCTTGATAGTTTGCGTTTTGGTATCTCCGATAATTAACGTGCGCTCCCAATCCAAAAAACAGAGACTGACCGTACCATCAGTGTTCACGGCAATAGAATAAAAGATATAAGGACAGGACTGGACCTCGCCAATAGGCTGACCGTAGATACCTTCGCTAATTTGGATATCCATATACTCCTCTACGTTAAACGCTGGCCAGCAGGGAGCTATATTTTCGATGAACACCCGATCCGAAATTTCACCAAAGGTTTCAAAAAAACGCGCTTTGTCTTCAGATGAAAGAATATCGCCTGGTATTTTGACGCAAATTTCACAATCGCCTTTATGTTGGTAAAGATAGCGGATATTATTCACAAAGCGATCAAAGTCAACTCGGACATGAGCAAAATCCCAATATTGTTCATCGGACATTCCATCGACGGAAATATTGATTCGATCAATACCTGCATCGAGGAGAGGCCCAACTTTTTCAGGAGTGAGCAAATACCCATTTGTGGTCGTATCAACATATTCGACATAACCGCTTTTTTTAGCGTAACTGACCATGTCAGCAAATCGAGTATGCAACAAAGGCTCACCTTCTTTATAAAGACGAAGCACTTTAAGTGGTTGCTCGAACTCTTCTAAACCATCAATGATTGTTCTATATAAATCAAAATTTATTCTTCCTTGCCAGCGGCCAGTTTTTTTAATTAAATCACGGTCGCCGGTAGGGCAAAATTTGCATTGAAAATTACAAGTATTGACTGGGTCTACAAACAGCACGAAGGGCGTGGACAGCGGAATCACTGTTTGGAGCGGTACCCGATTATCCAAATTGATACGTGGTTTGACTTTTGCTTTCATAACCGCAGACCCCTTTCAGATACGGAACTCCGCCGGACCCCGGCAATGGATATCCCACCATGTATCGAACGGAGACAGGCGCTGCCCGCCGACCGTGCGCACGGTCTCCGAATAGTGTTGGACAATGTCGCAGGCCGGAATCCACGACCCGGGAGCATCTTCGCTCATCGGCCCAGAAGCATGCGCCGAAAACCGATAACCGATGGTCGTATCGATCGAATCAGCGATATGTTTTTGGTTTACGAGCTTAAAGCTGCTATAGCCTAAGGCCATCAATTTTTCCAGGTAACGGAACCCAAAACGGCAGTCTTCTACACTCAAATAACACGGCAGATAGCGGAGCATTGCCAATTGATCGAGAACTAATTCATCAGACCCTTCTATATCTATTTTTAAATACATCGGCACCCCATAAAGTGCAAATAAATGCTCTATTGGCAAACAGCATACTTCGATTTCAGTTAAATTAACATCTTCACGTGCTGCCCAATTTTTATGGAGACTCGCCAGATGTGGAAAATTTGGACTTATATAAAATACTCGTGTACTCTCTGACTCCCAAATTGCGCTTTCTATTAATACAAGTTGCCCTTTTTCAATAAATTCATGAAATCTAATCAACGCTTTTTTTATAAAATCAGGATTTGGATCTACTGCGATTACCCGATATCCTTTGTGTAAATAATAATCGGTATCATCGCCATTATGCATGCCAAGGTCATACACGAGGTTATTATTATTTATATATTTCTTATCCATAATACTTACTTTATACCCACCTCAAATTCTACCGAATCTCGGCAAACCATCTTCAGGCCTTCTAAAAGGGGTATCGCCGGCTGCCACCCAGGTAAAATGTTCGCTTTTTCCCATGGTTGAAAAACTTCTCGCTCCCGATAATCCCGCTTACCCCAAATGACCTTTACCGGACATTTAGGGTTAACCGCATTAAATGCCGCGATAAGCTCTCTCAAGCTGACCGCTTTTTGCGAAGGCAACCGATAAATATTCCTTTCGCCCGGTGCCCACTCCAGGACTCGCTGGCACGCCAGCGCGACCCCCCGCGACACGTCGTCGACATGCACTAAATGAAGCCGCTGATCGCCCGCCGACATCGCTAATTTATCGGCGGACCCGGCGGAAAACTTGAGCAGATTGATCAATTTTTTTCGCGGGTCATCCGCGCCGTAGCTGTCGTAGAGATGCAGCTCCAGCAACCGCAATCCAGCCGCGTCGCGATAATAGTCGGCCAAAGTCGAGAACGCTTGCTTGGTCGCGGCATACAGATTGACCGGACAGTATTCCCGATCCCGATAGTGTTGCCACGAAGTTCCGGCATAAACCAAGGCATCGCAGCCGACCTCCCGCATGGCATCCAGCAGGTAGGCGCCAAACAAAACGTTTGAGCGCACCAAAGAGCCGACATCCTTGTAGCCGTGTTCGGCCACATAATGCGCCGCCAGATGCGCGACGACTTCCGGCCGGAAACCCTCTAGCGCCTCCCGGAAACCGGAACCATCCTCTCCCGCCGTCCACCGTGGCAGCGCGAAGCACTCGCTTTTATGGGCCGAACTCGCCCGCGACAGGCAAGCAACCTCATGTCTTTCCTCCAACAATCGGCGAACCAAGCGCGAGCCGAGAAAGCCCGAAGCGCCTGTGACCAAAACCTTCATCGCTCGTCCCGGTAAACGAAAGGGCTGACAAAATCGATGAACGGCGGATGCGCGCGATCCCGCGCCGACACGATCGGATCATCCACCAGCCAAGGGATATTGGCGGAACTCCACAGTAGACCGGCATCGTGCTCGGCCGAATAGACGGTCGAAACCTTGTAAACGAGCGTGGCGGTATCGCTCAGCACGCAAAAACCGTGGGCGACCCCTTCGGGCAGGTATGCCATGTTCGCTCCCTCGGCGCTCAATTCAAACAGCTCGTAGTTCCCATAGCTCGGGGAGCCTCTTCGCAAATCGAGCGCGACATCCTGCACCCGGCCTTCGACGCAATACACGAGCTTGGCGTGGCCCATGGGAGGCGCTTGAAAGTGTAGGCCGCGAATGACGCCGCGCACCGATTTGGAGTAATACTCCTCCGCATAGCGTGTCTGTAGCCGATTGGCCCCAAAAAAATCGACATGAAACACTTTGACGAATCGGCCACGCGCATCGTGCCGGATTCTCGGCAGAATCTCGAAGCAACCCGGAATCGAGGTAGCCCGCGATTCGAATAGCGCTTGATCGGCTCCGGTCTCGGTATACCGCGAAGAAGCGACCACTAAAATCCGACTCCAAAAAATTGCCCCATTTTTTCCGCCGCATAACCCAGTGCGTTCTCACCCAAGCCAGGATACAAACCGATCCAGAACGTGTTGCGCATAACCTGATCGGTATTGCCGAGATCGTCTTGAACCCGATAATCCCGGTCTCGAAAATACGGCTGCCGCAACAGATTGCCGGCGAACAGCAATCGCGTACCGATCCGACACTGCTCCAGATAGCGCAGCAGCTCGACTCGCTCTACTCCAGCGCCCTCCCGCAGCGTCAAGGGGAACCCAAACCAGCAAGGATCGCTGCCCGACGTGGCCTCGGGCAAGATCAGAAACTCGCCCAACTCGGCCAATCGCTCTCGCAAAAACCGAAAATTGCGCCGGCGCGCCGCGATGAATTCCGGCAGACGCTCCAGTTGCGCCAACCCGCAAGCGGCCTGCATATCGGTGATTTTCAGGTTGTAGCCCAAGTGCGAGTAAACGTACTTGTGATCGTAACCTGCCGGCAAATCCCCCAGCCGCCAATCGAAGCGACGACCGCAGGTGTTGTCGCGGCCAGGCTCGCACCAGCAATCGCGCCCCCAGTCACGGATAGAAGCCATGACCCGCGCCAAAAGCGGATTGCGGGTAAAAACGGCGCCGCCCTCGCCCATGGTGATATGATGGGCCGGATAGAAGCTGAGCGTGCCGATATCGCCGAAAGTGCCGACCCGCTGGCCCCGCCAAGTCGAGCCGAGCGCATCGCAACAATCCTCCACCAACCACAATCCGCGCTCGCGCGCCAGCCGCGTCACGGTGTCGAGATCGAACGGATTGCCCAGCGTGTGCGCCAGCACGATCGCGCGGGTGCGCGGCCCGATGGCGGCTTCGAGGCGGGCGACATCGACGTTGTAAGTACCGATCTCGATATCCGCGAACACTGGCGTCAACCGATTGACCAGCAGAGGATTGACGGTGGTCGGAAAACCCGCCGCGACCGTGATGACCTCGTCGCCCGGCCGCAACGCTCGTTCGCCGAGTAACGGTGAGCACAGGGCCGACACCGCCACCAAATTCGCGGACGAGCCAGAGTTGACCGTCAGAACGTGGGGCAACCCGAGAAACTCGCCTAGCTTTTGCTCGAACGCGGCGTTGAAACGACCGGTGGTCAGCCAACCATCCAGCGATGCCTCGACCATGCACTCCAGTTCTCGCGCACCGATCACCTTGCCGGATGGCGGAATGGGAGTGACGCCGCTCTCGAACGGCGCGGGTCGCATGAAGCGCTCGGCGTACTCGGCAACCAAAGCCAAAATCCGGCGGCGCAAATCCGTTTCGCTCGGGCAGTGATCGGTCATGGGGCCGCATTCCAAAGCTAGAGAGTCTCGGCGAGAGAGAGGGCGCATGCGTCCAGCATGGCTTCACGCACTTCCCCGCCTCGGTATCGGGCGATTTGCGCCAGAGTAAACGCTCGCATGTCCGCTTTAGCGTAAGCGGCGCGATACCAGGCCACGGTTTCAGCCAGCGCGCGGTCGAGCGACCAGCGCGGCCGCCAATCCAGCTTGGCCGCCGCTTTGGCGCAATTCAGCTTCAAATAGCGCGCCTCGTGCGGATGGGGGGTTTCATCCCGAATCCAAGACGCCCCTTCGCCCCACAGCACCGTCAATCTCTCGACCAGCCAATCGACCGGGTGGGCATCTTCATCTAGCGGCCCGAAGTTCCAGCCTTCGGCATAAGCGGCTCCATCCCGCCAGAGCCGTTCCGCCAACCTCAGATAGCCGCTCAACGGCTCCAGCACATGCTGCCAGGGTCGAACGGCGTCCGGGCGGCGGAGCGTGACCGGCCGACCGGCGCGAAAAGAACGAATCGCATCGGGTATCAAACGGTCTTCCGCCCAATCCCCCCCACCAATCACATTGCCGGCCCGCGCCGAGGCCAAGGCTACGCCAGCCCGATCCGATGCCCGATTGAAAAAGGAGCGGCGATAGGCGGCTGTCACCAGTTCCGCGCAACCCTTGCTGCTGCTGTAGGGGTCGTAACCACCCATCGGCTCGTCTTCTCGATAGCCGGCCACCCATTCCCGATTTTCGTAGCATTTATCGCTGGTGACGTTCACCACAGCGCGAACGCCAGCGGTCCGTCGCACCGCCTCCAGCAGATGAACCGTGCCCAGCACGTTGATCGCGTAGGTCTCGAGCGGTTGCCGGTAAGCGGGCAACACCAGCGGTTGTGCGGCCAAGTGGAAAATAATCTCGGGCTGATACTCCCGCACCGCCGACCAAAACGCATCGAAGTCACGGATATCACCCAAGACAGAGCGCATGCCCTCGCCGACCCGCGCCGCTTCGAACAGATTCGGTTGAGTCGGTGGCTCCAGGGCGTAGCCGGTGACCTCCGCGCCCAAGTGTTGTAACCACAAGCACAGCCAGCCGCCCTTGAAGCCGGTATGCCCAGTGACCAGGACTCGCCGCCCCGCCCAAAACGCCGGCGTCAATCCCAAACTTTCCATGGTGCCCGCCCGTTCGCCCAAAGCTGTTCGAGGTGATATTTGTCGCGCAAAGTATCCATCGCGGCCCAAAATCCGCCGTGCTTGAAAATGGCCAATTGACCTTCCGCCGCGATGCGATCGAGCGGCTCGCGCTCCCAAATCGAGGCGTCGCTCTCGATGTAATCGAGCGCGCGAGGTTCGACGACGAAAAATCCCCCGCTCACCCAAATGCCGTTGCCCGTGGGTTTTTCCTGGAACGCCATGACCCTCTCTTGCTCGACTTCCAGCACACCGTAACGCCCGCTCGGCTGCACGCCGCTCACGGTGACCAGAGTTTCCTGCCGCCGATGAAAAGCGAGCAGCGCTCCGATATCGACATCGGATACGCCATCGCCGTAAGTCAGGCAAAAAGTTTGATTGTCCAGATAGTCCCTGATCCTGCGCACGCGACCACCGGTCATCGTCTCTTGGCCAGTATCGACCAGCGTGACTCGCCAAGGCTCGGCGTGCTTCACATGCACTTCCATCCGGTTGTTCGCCATGTCGAAGGTCACATCGGACATGTACAGGAAGTAATTGGCGAAATACTCTTTGATCAAATAGCCCTTGTATCCGCAACAAACTACGAACTCGTTGATCCCGTGGGCCGAGTAAATTTTCATGATGTGCCACAGGATCGGCCGACCACCGATTTCTACCATCGGCTTGGGCTTGAGCACGGTTTCTTCGCTGAGACGGGTACCGAGGCCGCCGGCCAGGATAACGGCTTTCATGCGCGTCGCTCTTCGATGGTTGGGTATGATGATACGGTTTCCGGCACGGTTGGCCGAATCGAACCAAGCCCGTTCTACAATCGGAAAAGCACATTGCAGGCCAATATATATATAATATTAATAAATAAGCAAATTATTAGTCTACCAAGCTCTATTTCTCCGATTGTTTCACGGGGAATTCTGCCAGAATTCCGACGCTTCAACCGAAATGGAACACTGGAGCGATGATCCGATTTGAGGCGAGAGGTCTTTGGCGAGCGGGAGATAAAGAGCGAACAGCTAAAGCGAGAATAGCGAGGAAAGCAACGCAGTGAAGCTCTGTTCGGGAAAAAACTGTGGCCGCGCCGCGCCCGGCGATGGTCGGGTGCGGCGAACGGAACAGTCGCTCATCCCATGTAATTGAACAGCGAAAGACTCTGGATGCGGATAAACGATTGTTGGGCCACTTGCAGGACAAAGGTTTCCTGGCTCAGCCGGGTGGCCGCCTCGGCGTAGTCCAGGCCGCCCACATCGTTGATGGTCTGCTGGAGGTGCGTCGTGAAATCGCCGTTGGTGTACTCCTGCTCTTGCAGGGCGTTCAGCCGCGAACCGGGCTTGGCGCGCATCCCGGTCAGATGATCGAGACCCTGGTCCAGATCGGCCAAGGCGTTGGCGAGCGATTGATTGAGTTGCGCCCCTTTCGCCGGCGTGCCGCCGCCGGTTTCCAGCGCGGTCGCCAGCGCATCCAGCGTCGCAAACAAATCCTGCCGGGTCGCGGGCTGAATCGTGAAGGTGTCGCCGGTGGTCGGGCTGCCGTCGATGGCGGTCTGCAAGCCGGCGAACTGGATGATCCCTCCGTCGCTGTAGTTCCAAGTCGCCGGAGGCACCGCCGCGCCCGCCGTATCATCGTTGACGGTGAAGGTCGTCGCCGACGTGAAAGCGATCGTGTAGGAATGGTTCTGGAACGCGGCCGGATCGGTGACGCTGCCGACCGCGATGGTCCCGTTGCCGGTATTGGCCGCAGACGCCGCCACCCGGAAACTGCCGTTGCCGTTCAGCGCGCCCCGGAACACTTCGTCGCCCGAATCGCCGACCGGAATATCCAGGGCGGGGCCGGCTTTGACCAGCCGTTGGCCTTGGTCGCCCTGGTAAACGGCCTGATTGTTCGCGTCCAGCACGAACGGCTGGGTTCGGCTCTGGAAGCCGGAAAACAGATATTCGCCGTTGCCGTCGCGGGTGTTGGCCACGCTGAACATCTGATCGTGGATCTGACGGATTTCCTTGGCGATATCGCGCCGGTCGCTGCCGTTCAGCGGCGCGTTGTTGGCTTGAACGGTCAGCTCCCGCGCCCGTTGCAGCAATTCGCTGGCGTCTCCCAGCGTGCTGTCCTCCAGATTCAGCCGGCCGTTCGCCAGATCGATATTCCGCTGGTACTGGTCGTACCGGCCGAGTTCTTCGCTCAGGCTCAGCAGGCGCGCGCTGCCGACCGGATCGTCGGCGTTGGCCAACAGGCGCTGGCCGGTCGCCATCTGCTGCTGCACCTTGGCCAGCGCCACCTGCCGCTCGCCGATGGCCTTGGCGCCTTGCTGGTAAATCTGGGAAGTGGCGATGCGCAGCATGGTTTATCTCCTGATCGCGTCCAGCAAGGTTTGAATGATCGAATCGCCGATCTGGATCACTTTCGCGGCGGCCTCGTAAGATTGCTGATACTTCATCAGATTGGCCGCTTCCTCATCCAGGTTGACCCCGGACACCCCATCGCGCGCCTGGGTGGCGTGCTCCAGCAAAGCCGTTTGCGCTTGCAGGGTAGCACGGGCGTTGCTGCCCCGCGTGCCGACCTCGGCGACCATTTCGCCGTGCATCTCCTGGACGCTGCTGGCGCCGTTCACCAAGGTTTGCTTGCTCTGCAAATCGACCAGTTTGAGCGCGTTGCGGTTGTCGCCGACGCCGCCCGCGTTGGAAGCGACCTGGAAGGTGTCGCCCGCCGCCGGCGTGCCGGTGATCTGGACTCGCCAGCCGTTGAAATCGATATTGTCGCCGCTGGTGTAGGCGATGGGTGCGCCACCGTTGATGGTGTATTGGTTGGCGCTGGGAAATTGAATGTTGACCGTATCGAGCAAGGGCGGATTCGTGGGGGGTGGACTCTGATTGCTCGGCACCTCGCCCGCCGAAATTTTGGCGGTCCCGGTATTGCTCGATCCGGCCAAGGTCTTGATCGGCGCGGCGGCGGCGATATCCCGAGGATCTTGGATGGCGAGCTGAAAAGTTCTCGCCATCTGCTGGGTCGGCTGGACCAGAAAGCGGTCGCCCACGCTCATCGCGCCGCTACCGATGCCGATCGTCAACCCGTCCACCGGCGTGCCGGGCATCGACGCACCGCTGTAGACAATGCTGTCGTCCGACAGTCGCCGCACGCTGTAACCCGAGCTACCGCGAAACACTTCGTAATCGCTGGGCTGGACAGCGCCGATATCGGCGATCTGGAAGGTCACGGTCGCGTTGCCGCTGTTGTTGGTGTTCGGCGCGGCTTGAGCCACGTCGCTCGGGGGCGGATTGCCGGGGAACGGGGCGCCGATCTCGAAAAAATCGCCGCCCAACTGGCCGTCGAAATCCATGCCCAGTCGATGCTGGTCGTTGAAAGTCTTCGCCAGGCCGACCGCCATCAGCCCTAGCTTGTTCTGGGCCGGATCGAGCACTTGGTTCTGGAAGGCGATCAGGCCGCCCACTTCGCCCCCGCTCAGATAGTCGGTGACGACGGAATCGTTCTGGGCGAACCGGATATCCAGCTTGCGCGAATCGGACGCCGAGCGGGTCGTTTCCAGCGCGTAGGTCTTGTAACCCTGCACCAGGGTCTGGCCGTTGCCGACGAACACGGTCAAGGTGCCATCCGATTGTTCCAGCGTGCTCACCGGCACTTTTCGGGCCAGATCGGCGACCATCTGGTCCCGCTGGTCCAGCAAATCGGGAGAAGTCCCGCCGTTGCCGCCCTGGGACAACACGATGGATTCGTTGATCTTGGCGATCCCTTCCGCGAGCGTGTTGATGGCACCGACGGCGTTGCCGAGGGTTTGATTGACCCCTTCACGCAAGGCGTTGATCTGGTTGTCCAACTCTTGAAAGCGGGCGGTCAGCGTTTCCGACCGACCGAGCAGGGCTTGCCGCGCCGGCAGCGAGGCCGGGCTGTCGGCGACATCCTGCGCGGCGGCGAAAAACTGGTCGAGCGCCGGCGCCAAGCCGGTCTTGCCGTCGCCGAGAACGCCGTCGAGTTGGCTGATCCAGGCGTCCAGGGTTTCCGACTGGCCGACGTTCGAGGTGTGGCCGCGCACCTGCTGGGTCGCGAAATCGTCGTAGACCCGCGCGATGGATTGAACGTGAACGCCGGTACCGATATACATCGGCCGCCCCGCGCTGCCGGCGAAGTAGGGGATATTGCTGCCCAGCTCGGCGCGCTGCCGGGAATAGCCGGGCTTGTTGACGTTGGCGATGTTGTGGCTGGTGGTGGCCAAGGCACGCTGGGAAGAGACAAGCGCCGACAGGCCCGTGCGCAGAATGTCTACCATGGATCAGTTCCTCCGGCCGCCAAGGCCGCTGGTATCGTGGGCGCGACCGCGCGTGGCACGGCTACCCCCTCAAATTGGATATCGGCTGGGATTGGGCCGACTTTAGCGTCCCCAGCGCGCTCATCGAACGCCGGGCCATCGATCAAACCCTGGATTTTTCTGGCGTAGCTCGGATCGGTGGCATAACCGGCTCGCTGCAAGGCGCGCAGATAGGCGGGGCCGTCCTTGACCGAGGCCCAAGCGCCTCCGAGTAACGCGGATTGACCTGTAAAAACCGCACGTAATCGTTGAAACTGTCGGCGTAGGAAGGGTAAGCCCGGAAACCGTCGCGGCTGCCGGATCGGCACGCCGTCCACGAACTCCAGAGTGGAGTTGACGACCCGTTCGCCTTCCCAACCCCGGCTGGCCTTGATGCCGAACAGATTGTGGCTGCTGCGGCCATCGGAGAAGCGCGGCACCGACTTGCCCCAAGCGGTTTCGTGGGCGGCCTGACCGATCAGCACCTCGGGCGCGACGCCCAGCCGGCGGGCGGCCTCCTGGGCGTGCGGCCACATCCGCCGCACGAACGCCGCCGGCGAGGACGGCTCGAACGGCGCGTCGCTGACCGGATAACGGATTGCGCTCGCTCTCGGGGATGGCGCCGGTCTTGACGGTCGCCGTCGTCGGCGGGCATCGCCACGCTCGACCGGATTCTTTGCACCTGCCGCAGGGTGGCGAGCGGATCGCCGACCATTTCGGGCGATACCGGACGGGACGGCGTGCCAGCGCCCTCGCCGCCGAGTTGCCGGGCGATGGTGTCGGCCAGTCCCAGCTTGCCCTGCTGGGCCATGCTCAAGGCGATCTGCTGGTCGTACATATCCCGATAAAGCCGGCTCTGGTCGCTGTCCATGATCCCGCCGCTCGTCGCTCGGGCTGGCGGCGCGCATGCTTTTCAGCATCATCTGCACGAACACCGCCTCGAACTGCTTGGCGGCCTCCCGGATCGCGCCGGGCGAATTCTGCCGGGCCTCGCGGCGCAGGCCGGCCAATCCGTGCGGGTCCGTGTAGACGAACGCCGAGTCTGCCGCAGTGACCATGGCGGGATTTCCTAGCGTATCTTCGCCTGAATTTCGTCGAAGCGACGAACCCAGGGCTTGAGCGCGGGCGACCGGACGCTCAATTTGGCCGCTGCGGCCTGCGCCGAGGCCGCATCCGGGTAGTCCCCCGTCACCAGCGAATACCAGGGGCCGGAGCGGCTGCCGGTCGAGTAATAGGCTTGCGGCTCGGTCGATGCCGCTGCCGCCGCGATCTCTTTCAGGGTGTCGATATCCTTGCCGCTGTAGAGCTGCACGGTGTAATGCTTCGGATTGCGGGCTTTCAGCCAATCCGGTTCCTGAAGCTCGCTCCCGGCTGACGGCGCGGTGGGCGCGGCAGCGACCTCGGCGGATGGCGCGGATGGCGCGGATGGCGCCGGCGGGCGGGCGGGCGAATCGGCAACGGCCGGTTGCGGTTTGGCTTCGGCCGCGGCCAGGGCGGCCTCGGCCGATGGCTGAGCCGAAGCCGCAGGCGCCGCGAGCGGCGCTTGATGGGCCTCGGGACTGGGCTCGCCCCGCGACGGCTCGGGTTTCGGGGCCAACCCGGCCAGATGCGGCGGATCGGCCACCAGCGCGGCGGGTTTCGGTTCCCGCGCGGGCGGGGCCGGTTCGCTGACGGTGCGTCCCTCGGGCGACGGCCGGCTGATGCGGCGGGGCGCCGGCGACCGCCGGCTTGCCGGGAACGGCTCCAGCGCTGGCCGCGACCGCCGCCGGCGCGTCGGACTGGCGAGCCAAGTTGATCATGATCTTGATGGCGCCCGCCTGCAAAGCCGAGCGCGACCAGCAAGGTGACCGTCAACAGCGACAGCACTTTCCAGTTGACATTGTCCATGTTCAGATGACGATGAGTTCGGCTTTGAGAGCGCCAGCCGCTTTCAGCGCTTCCAGGATGGCGACCAGATCGCTGGGCGAGGCGCCCACCTGGTTGACCGCCCGGACGATATCGTCCAATGCTATCCCCGGATTGAACAGAAACATCGGCTTCTTTTCCTGATTGACCGAAATATTCGAGTTCGGAACCACCACAGTTTGCCCGCCGGACATCGGCGCCGGCTGGCTGACGATGGGATCCGAGGTGATGGTCACGGTCATATTACCGTGCGACACGGCGGCTGGACCGACTTTCACGTTCTGGCCGATCACCACCGTGCCGGTGCGGGAATTGACGATCACCTTGGCGGCCGTCTGGGCCGGGACCACCTCGATATTTTCCAGCACCGCGATCAGGCTGACCCGCTGGTTGCGGTCGGCCGGGCCGCGCACCTGGATGGAGGTCGCGTCCACCGCCTGCGCGACCTGGCCGCCAAACGCCTTGTTGACCGCCTCGACGATACGCTCGGCGGTGGTGAAGTCGGCTTGGCGCAAGTTCAGCACGATGGGGCCTTCCTTGCCGAAGCTGTCGGAAACCTGACGCTCCACGGTGGCGCCGTTGGGAACCCGGCCGGCGCTGGGGACGTTGACGATGATTTTCGACCCACCCGCCTCGGCCCCGAGTCCGCCGACCACCACGTTGCCTTGCGCTATCGCATAGACCGCGCCGTCGGCGCCCTTCAAAGGCACCATCAGCAGGCTGCCGCCGCGCAGGCTCTTGGCGTTGCCGATCGAGGAGACCGTCACGTCGATGGTCTGGCCCGGCTTGGCGAACGGCGGCAGATCGGCTTGCACCGAAACGGCCGCGACGTTTTTCAATTGCAGGTTGACTTCCGGCGGCACCGTCACGCCCAGATTGGACAACATGCTTTTCAGGCTCTTGACGGTGAACGGCGTTTGCGTGGTCTGATCGCCGGTGCCGGTCAGCCCGACCACCAGACCGTAGCCGACCAACTGATTGTTGCGCACCCCGGCGATGGTCGCCAGATCCTTGATGCGCTCGGCCCAGGCGCCGGGCGCCGCCAGCAGGAGCAGCAGGAGCAACGGAAAACGGCGGAACATGGCGGATACCTCGATTGCGGCGCTCAGAACGGCCACAGCGGGCTCAGGAAAAACCGGCCGAACCAGCCGATGGTGTTGGCGTCCGCCAGCGCGCCGTTGCCGGCGTAAGTGATCTTGGCGTCGGCGACCCGGCTGGACGGGATCGAATTGTCTCCGGCGATATCCCTTGGCAAGTGATTATGTTAACGCCTGACAGATTACGTATTGCTGTCTTTCGAAACCGGCACTTTCAGGGGCTGCTGTACGGTAGGCGCTGCTGCTGCTCTTGGTCACCGCCAGTGGCACGCTGGGCTACCACTCACATCGGCCAGCCCCACAGGCCACCTGGATCGACAGCTTCTACATGACCTTCATCACCATTGCCACCATTGGCTATGGCGAGACGGTGGACCTGAGCAACCACCCCATGGGCCGCCTGTTCACCGTGTTCATCGCCATCGTTGGCATTGGCACCCTGAGTTACCTGTTCTCCACCTTGGTGGCCCTGTTGATCGACTCCGATCTCAACGTCGAACTGAGGAAAAGAACGCATGGACAAGAAAATCTCCGAACTCACTGGCCACTACATCGTCTGCGGCATCGGGCGCGTGGGCTCCAACGTGGCCCAGCGAAATGGTCGAAGACCCGCCGCCAGTTCGTCGTCATCGAAAACGACCGTGCGGCGCTGGACAGCTGGCTGGAGCACCACCCCGACACGCTTGTACCTGCACGAGGACGCGGCCGACGACGATGCGCTGCGCCGGGCCGGGCTGTGCGCACGGCGGCGGGCGTGTTCGCCGTGACCGGCAGACGACAGCCACAACCTGATGATTGCGCTGTCGGTCAAGCTGCTCAATCCCAAGGCACGCGTGGTCGTGCGGCTGCACGACATCCGCAACACCCAGACAAGGCCCGCCGTGCCGGCGCCGATGAGATTGTCTCGCCCGACTTCACCGGCGGCATGCGCATCGCCTCGGCCATGGTGCGCCCGCATGTGGTCAACTTCATGGACCAGATGCTCCACAGCGACGACGGCCTGCGCGTGGAAGAGATCACAGTACCCGCCGGGTTTGTGAGTGCCGACCTGGCGGCGACCATTCCCAGATCAAAAGACTATCTGCTGATGGCAACCCATGCGCACGGCAAATGGGTTTTCAATCCACCCGACGATCACCCCATCCACGCGGGCGCGGCTCTGGTGTTCATGGGTAGCCCGCAGGGTCGCTCGCAGTTGGAACGCATCTTCAAAATCTGAGCGTCCCTTGTTCGCTGGCGGGCTCCGACCCGCCAGCGTGCGCCCGCAACGCTTCGGCGGGCACGGGCTGCAGGAACGCCATGCTGTGCGCCGGCGTGGCATGGAGCCAACCCTGGTAGCACTCGGGCGGCAGGATCACCAGCATGCGCTTTTCATCACCCGGCTTGTGAAACAGCCGCATGAAGGGGTGGTCATCGGCATTGATGGTCAACATCGTGTAGCTGTGAATGGTCTGGCCCTGGGGTGAAGTCCACTGCGACCACAGCCCCGCAATGCCCAGGGGCTCGCCGTCGGCACGTTCAATGCGCGTAGCCAGCGCTTTTCCACTGCGCCAATCGGGCTCATAAATGGCGTCGGCAGGAATGATGCAGTGCTGCGCACGCAGCCACGCCAACTTGAAGCTGGGCTTGGTGGCCACTGTTTCGCTTCGGGCGTTGTAGGTGCGCCGGGTGATCTTGGTGTCGGTGGCCCAATGCGGAATCAGACCAAACAAGCCTGCCACGGCTTCTGGCGGCCCCAGGGCTTGTTCACCCGGCTCGGCGCTCGCGCGCCGCCGGATGAAACTGCCCTGGTAGCCCGGCCACAAATCGACCACTCCCGGCTGCGCCGGAGGTTCCACCCCGAAGTGGCGCAGGTAGCGCTCGCGACCCTTGATACCCTGGTAATGGCTACACACGGGCCGCCACCGTTGGCTCTGGTACCGGGGCGGCGGTGCGAGGGGCAGAACTTACTTGGCGACCACGCGCACCATTTCCAGGCACTTGTTGGAGTAACCCCACTCGTTGTCGTACCAGGCCACGACCTTGACGAAGGTGCCGTCCAGCGCGATGCCGGCGTCGGCGTCAAACACGCTGGTGCAGGTTTCGCCACGGAAGTCGGTGGCCACCACCTTGTCTTCGGTGTAACCCAGCACGCCCTTCAGTGGCGCCTTGCGCTTTGCGCTTTCATCTCAGCGCAGATTTCTTGTCAGGGTGGCTTCCGTGTTCAATTCGCACGGTCAGGTCCACCACCGACACGTCGCTGGTGGGCACGCGGAAAGACATGCCGGTGAGCTTCTTGTTCAGTGCAGGAATCACCACGCCCACGGCCTTGGCAGCGCCGGTGCTGGAGGGGATGATGTTTTCCAGAATGCCACGGCCACCGCGCCAGTCTTTGTTGGAAGGGCCGTCCACCGTTTTCTGTGTGGCGGTGGCGGCGTGCACGGTGGTCATCAGGCCGCGCTTGATGCCCCACTTGTCGTTCAAGACCTTGGCCACGGGTGCCAGGCAGTTGGTGGTGCACGATGCGTTGGAGATGATGGCTTGGCCCGCGTAGGTGTCGTAGTTCACGCCGAACACAAACATGGGGGTGTCGTCTTTGCTGGGAGCCGAGAAGATGACTTTTTTGGCACCAGCGGCGATGTGCTTTTCGCCGCGCCGCTTTGTCCAGGAAGATACCGGTCGACTCGATCACGATGTCGGCGCCGACTTCGTTCCACTTCAGAGCGGCGGGGTCGCGCTCTTGCGGTCAGGCGAATCTTCTTGCCGTTGACGATCAGGGTGTTGCCTTCGACGGACGATGTCGCCCTTGAAGCGGCCATGCACGCGAGTCGTATTGCAGCATGTAGGCCAGGTAATCGGGCTCCAGCAAGTCGTTGATGCCCACGACTTCGATGTCCGAGAAGTTCTGCACGGCAGCGCGCAACACCATTGCGTCCGATGCGGCCAAAGCCGTTGATGCCAATTTTGATTGTCATTTGAGTCGCTCCTAAGTTAAAAATCTGCGGCAAATCGGTCTAGAAAAACAAAACGCGTGCAAAGATGGGCCTGCTTACTTGCTCTGCAAAACCTTCTGCACCGTGTCGCGCCACGTTTTCGGGCGTGAAGCCAAAGTGCTCGAACAGCACGGGTGCGGGCGCCGATTCGCCATAGCGTGTCGATGCCCACCACGGCTGCGACAGCCGTATTTCCACCAGCCGTCGGTCGACACCCATTTCAACCGCCACGCGGGGCAGGCCGGCTGGGCAGCACCTGCAGCTTTGTAGCGCCGTCGACTGTGTGGTCAAAGGTGGTGGTGCTGGGCATGGAGACCACGCGCACGGCTATCTTTCTGGTCAGCCAGAACCGCTTGCGCCTTCAGCGCCAGTTGCACTTCGGAGCCGGTGGCAATGATCACGGCCTGGGCCTTCTTCTTCAAGCCCACATCTGAACGGCTCGGACAGCACATAGGCGCCCTTGCTGATGGCATCCAGCCCGCAGGCATCAGGCGCCATCGGACTCGGCCTTGGGCGCATAGGCTGATGTTTTGGCGGCTCAAGCAGCAGCGCGGTGGGCTTGGTCTTGTTGCTGCAAGGCCACCGTCCAGGCCACGGCGGTTTCAGCGGTATCAGCCCGGGCGCCACACATCCAGGTTCGGAATCAGGCGCAGGCGAGGCGGCGTGCTCGATCGACTGGTGCGTGGGGCCGTCTTCGCCCAGACCGATGGAGTCGTGGGTGAACACATGCATCACGCGCATGCTTCATCAGCGCGGCCATGCGAATGGCGTTGCGGCTGTAGTCGCTGAAGGTGAGGAAGGTGCCGCCGTAGGGGATGAAGCCGCCATGCAGCGCCACGCCGTTCATGATGGCGGCCATGCCGAATTCGCGCACGCCGTAGTTGATGTGGCGCCCGCCCATGGCCTGCTTCGTTCATCACCACCGTGCCGTGCATGTCAAAGCGCAGGTTGGGGGTGACTGGCGTGTTGGTGAGGTTGGAGCCGGTCAGGTCGGCACGAGCCGCCCAGCATTTCGGGCAATGCGGCGGTAAAGGATTCCAGCGCCAGTTGCGAGGCCTTGCGCGAGGCCACCGTCTCCGCCTTGCGTGTGCGGCCGTGACAGCACCGTGTCCACCGCCGTTTGCACAAAGTTCTTGGGCAGTTCGCCCTTCATGCGGCGCATCAGCTCTTTGGCCAGCGTCGGGGTAAGCGGCCTGGTAGGCCGCAAACTGCGTCGTTCCAGGCTTGCTTCGGCCGCCGCGCCTGCGGCTTTGGCGTCCCAGTCGGCATAGCACCTCCTCGGGAATCACAAACGGGCGCATGCGGTCCAGCCCAATCGACTCGCGGGTCAGCGCGATTTCTGCGGCGCCCAAGGGTTCGCCATGGGCCTTGGCGGTGTTGGCGCGGTTGGGGCTGCCTTTGCCGATATGGGTCTTGCAGATGATCAGCGTGGGGCGCTCGGTTTGGGCTTTGGCGTCGGCAATGGCGCTTGGCAACCAGCCGCCGCGTCATGGCCGTCGATCGGGCCCAATCACGTTCCAGCCATAGGCCACAAAACGCTAAGGCGGTGTTGTCGGCGAACCAGGGCGCCACCTGGCCGTCGATGGAGATGCCGTTGTCGTCATACAAGCGCAATCAGCTTGTCCAGCTTCCAGGCGCCCGCCAGGGCTGCGGCTTCGTGGCTGATGCCTTCCATCAGGCAACCGTCGCCCATGAAACACGTAGGTGTGGTGGTCCACAACGGCGTGGTCCGTCGCGGTTGAACTCGCTGGCCAGCAGCTTTTCAGCCAAGCGCCATGCCAACGGCGTTGGTAATGACCCTGGCCCAACGGGCCGGTGGTGGTTTCGACACCGGGGGTCACGCCGACTTCAGGGTGGCCGGCGGTCTTGCTGTGCAGCTTGCGGAAGTTCTTCAGCTCGCTGCATGGGCAGCTTGTAGCCTGTGAGGTGCAAGCAGCGCATAAATCAGCATGGAGCCGTGGCCGTTGGACAGCACAAAGCGGTCGCGGTTGAGCCAGTGCGGGTTGGCCGGGTTGTGGCTGCAGGTGGCTGCGCCCCACAGGGCAACCGCCATGTCGGCCATGCCCATGGGCGCTCCGGGGTGGCCGGAATCGGCGGCCTGAACGGCGTCCATTGCAAGGGCTCGGATGGCACTGGCCATTTGTTGGGTGTTGGGGCTGGTGGCCATGGACGGGGCGACTCCGGGTAAGGTGAGGACTGGGGAAAACCCGGTATTTTACCGGGGAACATGACAACCCACAGCTCGCCCACACGCTCGCCCACTTTCTGCGGCTCCCTGCCGCCCAAGGGGAAGCGTTTTGCGCCAACTCAAAATCATCTACAGTCGTGTCCATGCAAGGTTTGCACCTGACCGCTGACTTGACCGACTGCCGCTGCGACAATGCGTGGCTGACGGACGCGCCTCGCCTGCTTGATCAATGTGTGCAACACGTGATTGGAGCGGGCCTGCAGCCTGTGAACCAACTGGCACACGCCTTCCCGGCCAGCGCCCAAGGGCCAGGCGGCGTGACCGCCACGGTGCTGCTGGCCGAATCCCACCTGTGCGTGCACACCTGGCCCGAACAGGCCGGGGAGCGATACGTTTTCCTGCGGCACTTCGTTCAGTTACGTATTGCTAGCCGTTTTGTCATCTGTTTTTATAGACTTAATATTTCCTGAAAGCGACATTTTAAATGGAATGCCATCTGCGCTGGTTACCAAATCAATATTTTCTGAGAATTTACCAACTTGTTGAGGAATAAATTCCACCACAATAATTGTTGTATCGCCTGGCTTTAAAGTTTTTTTAGCTGCACGAATGGTAATTCCTTTTTTTGAATCAGCTCTCAATAAATACAAGTTTTTTGCTTGATTATTTTGAATAATATAATCTGCTTTAACTTTGTAAATATTTTCTTGCGAACCAATATCTTGATTCTGCTCATCAATGCCAATCAAAGTATTTTGAGAGAATAAAGGATTGAAAAAAATAGAAAGAAATAATATGAAGAGCAGTTTATACAAGGCTAGGATTTTAGTTTATCATTATTAATATGTCGTTCCGAATCTCGATTTGTTTTTTTATCAAGATTTTTCTTTAAAGCCTCTTCCAAATCTATGCCAGTTTGGTTTGCCAAACATATTAATACAAATAGCACATCCGCTAATTCATCTCCTAAGTCTTTATTTTTGTCCGATTCTTTCTCGCTTTGTTCTCCATATCGGCGAGCAATAATACGAGCTACCTCACCAACTTCTTCAGTAAGCATAGCCATATTGGTTAATTCGCTAAAGTATTTAACGCCGTATTGTTTAATCCAGTCGTCTACTGTTTTTTGTGCTTCACTTACTTTCATAATCCTATTTCTTTATCGCGTCTCCTTCGTATTTTTCAATTATAGCTTTCACTAAGCGATGTCTAATCACATCAACAGTGGTGAGTTCTATAATATCAATGCCATTTGTATTCTTTAATAACCTCACTGCTTGAGCCAAACCAGAGGTTTGATGACGAGGTAAATCTATTTGAGATCATATCACCATGTAATAATGAATTTGGCGTTTGCTCCCATACGCGTCAAAAACATTTTCATTTGACTTTCGGTTGTATTTTGTGCTTCATCTAATATTACAAAAGCATTATCTAAAGTTCGTCCGCGCATAAATGCTAAAGGGGCAATTTGAATAATCTTCGCTTCTAATATATTGATTGAGTTTATCTGATGGGAATCATATCATACAATGCATCATACAATGGTTGCATGTATGGATCTAATTTTTCTTTTAAATCTCCAGGTAAAAAACCTAAATTTTCTCCGGCTTCAACAGCAGGGCGAGTAAGAATGATTCTTTTTACTTCTTTGTTTTTTAAGTGCTCTTACCGCAAGTGCTACAGCTGTATAGGTTTTTCCAGTTCCTGCAGGACCAACAGCAAAAATCATATCGTTGGTATTTACCGATTGCATCATTTTACGTTGATTGTCGGTACGAGCTTTAATAACTAATCCGCTATTGCCAAATACAATAATATCAGAGCCAGTAGCCTCTTCTTTGGCGTGTAATAAATTATCTCCTGTTTGCCCCAATAATCGCTCAATAACAGTATCTGTTAGCAAACCATTTTTGTGGTAGTAATCTACCATCATCGTTAAGCTTCTTCTCAAAGATGGGCAATTTCAGCTTCGTCTCCTAATGCTTTGATGGAATAGCCTCTGGCGACAAGTTTAAGTTTTGGGAAGTATTTTTTTATAACGTTGAGTTTAACGTCGTTTACGCCATATATTTCAACCGGTTCAACGCTATCTAGGGTAATTACTTTTTCTATCAAGTTCCAATAAATTTATGTTAATAATCGTGTTAATCAAATAGTTTATAACCTAAAAGTAAGCCTAAAATATTATTTACTTTTGAGAATACTATTAAAAGTTTTCAATATGTCAATAATTACCATTACTACCGATTTGGGTTACCGCGACCCATACTTGGCAATGGTTAAAGGCGTATTATATTCTAAACAACCTAATGCTCATATTGTTGATTTAGCTTGCGATGTTAATTCACATGCACATAACGAAGGCGCTTTTGCTTTGAAAAGCGCTTTGCCTTATTTTCCTGAAAACACCATTCATTTATTTGCCATCAAGTTTTTAAACTCAACCGATACAATTAAGAACTTAAATATTGATAACACGCGTTATTTGCTCACTAAATATAAAGGTCAATATATCATTTGCCCTGATAATGGCGTTTTAACCTTAATTGATAAAACGTTTAATGAGCCTGTTTACCAATTATATTTTGATAGTGAAAAACAACATTCTTTTTTTTTAAGAGATGTGTTTACGGAAATTGCTAATAAGCTAATTAATAATGTTCCAATAGAAGAATTTAGTTCAGAAACACAAGACTATTGTAAATTATACGCTTTTGAGAGTTTTTCAACACCAAGTAATTTACAAGGTTCTGTCTTGTACGAAGATAGTTTTGGGAACTTAATTACAACTATTACAAGACAAGAATTTGAGAAAAATGTAGGTAATAAACGTTTCTCAATAGCTTTACCATCGGGTGATGTAACTAAAATTTACAATACTTACGACGATGTAAAAATTGGAGATGTAGTGTGTTTTTTTAATTCGATGGATTTATTAGAAATAGCTTTATTAGGGCAAGCGGCCAATAAATTAGCCATTAAAAAATCGGTATTAAGTAAGTATAAAATTGATAGAATTATAGTTGAAATTTATGATTAAGAGATTTGTAAAAATGACGTTTAAATCGGATTGTATTGAACGTTTTAAAGATATTTTTAATGCAAGTAAAGATTTAATTGCTGCCATGGAAGGTTGTAAACACGTTGAATTATTGCAGGATATTAATAACCCAACTATTTTCTTTACCTTCAGTATTTGGGAAGAATCAAAGTATTTAGAAGCCTATCGTCAATCAGAATTATTTGAAGGAGTTTGGGCAAAAACAAAAATATTATTTGATGCTAAGCCTGAAGCATGGAGCGTAAAACAACTATAAAATTAATTACTTGACACTAACCACTTTTTACTAGCTACTAAAAATGATCACATACGCTATAATTTTTTTGACAGTTGCTTTCTCTTTATATGCTATGGATAAGCCTGAGATAAAGTATAAATATATTTTTCATCCTTTTTCAATTCATCAAGGCAACCAACATTATCGATTTTTATCACATGCCTTTTTGCATGGTGATTATCTGCACCTAGCATTTAATATGTATGCTTTATGGATGTTTGGGCGTGTTGTGGAAGAGCAAGTTTTTCCTGCATTGTTATCTCATGACGGAGAACCAGACAAGAAAATGGGAATGGCTTTATATATTGTAATGTATACAGGAGCTATTTATGCATCTTCTATTTCTGAATACTTTAAAAATAAAGACAATAAATATTACTCTTCATTAGGAGCCAGTGGTGCAGTAAATGCTCTGATATTTAGTTATATCACTTGTTTGCCTATGACGGAGTTAGGATTCTTTTTTATTCCTATGCCAGCTTGGATTTTTGGTGTATTGTACTTAGCTATTAGTTATTACTTAAGTAGAAGAAATACGGGTTATGAATCGGTTGATAAAATTGGACATGAAGCACATTTTTGGGGTGCTATTTTTGGAGTACTGTTTACCTTAGTTATTGGATTACTAAATAAAGATGTTTATTTTGAAATTTTAAGAAATCAATTAAAATGAAGGTTACGTTTTTAGGCACTGGCACATCACAAGGCGTTCCTATTATTTGTTGCGAATGTGAGGTTTGTCGTTCTCAAAACCCTAAAGATAACCGACTTAGAACTTCCATTTTAATTGAAAGTGATACAACAAAAGTAGTAATTGATTCTGGACCTGATTTTAGACAACAAATGCTTCGCCAAAAAATAAAAAGCTTAGACGCTGTTGTTTTTACTCATGAACATAAAGATCATATTGCAGGCTTAGATGAAGTAAAAGCTTTTAATTATTTCAATAAAATGCGAATGCCTGTGTATGCTACTGAACGTGTTCAGGAAGCGTTGAAAAGAGAATTTGCATACATTTTTGCAGAAGATAAATATCCAGGTATTCCCGAGATAGATGTATTTACAGTAAATGATAAACCTCTCAAAATTAATGATATTGAATTATTACCTATTGATGTGATTCATTATCGTTTGCCAGTAAAAGCATACAGAATAAAAGATTTTACCTACATCACCGATGCTAATTATATTTCGGAAGAGGAAAAACAAAAAATAAAAGGCTCAAAAATTATTGTTATTAATGCTCTTCGTAGAGAGGAACACGTTTCTCATTATACCTTTCAGCAAGCCATTGATTTAATGAATGAGTTAAAACCAGAAAAGGCTTATTTCACTCATATTTCGCATCAATTAGGTTTGCACGAAGAGGTCTCTAAAGAGTTACCTTCTTTTATTGAATTGGCTTATGATGGTTTGCAGATTGAGATTTAAATTTATATATTTATAAAGATTAAAATCTATGAAAGTTAGGGTTATATATTTTGCATTAATATTAATTATTGCTTATTCCTGTAGTAAGCCCGAAGAAACTCCATCAAAAGGCCCAAATTGTAGTGATACTCAAACAAAATATATTTCTCCTGAAATAGCTAATTTTAAATTCAAAAAAGGAACGTATTGGGTTTACATTGATTCTATCTCTTTAGCTATAGATACAGTAAGGGTAGATACGGTTTTATCGAATGGACTTTTTCCTTATCAATATTGTCCCAATAATTATCATGAATATTATTCATATCAATTAACTGAAAAACTTATTCCTGGATCATCTGATTATGATTATTATTTGTTGGATGAAACAGCGATGAAGATTAATCCAAAAACCGAAGGTGCAGTCGGGATTTACTATTCTTCAACTCCTAAAATTGATTCATTATTTATCTACGACAGGTATTATAAATCGGTTGTCACAAATAACAATACCAGAACAGGAGATAATACAATACTATATATGAATACGACTTTTGGTTTTTTGAAGAAAGAAAGATTTGTAAATAGCCAACTTGTTTCTCAAAAATTATTAAAGGACAAATTCATTGTCAGGTAATTTTTCTCCCCATTTTGTTCAAAAATCCATGAATTGTTAATTTGTTATTGGCTCAACTTTACATGTTTAATAGTAAATTTGGAGGCTTAATAAAAACAACCCGTAACAATTTATTTATGATCAAAGCAGATGTATTACTTAGGCCTACAATGGGGCGATGAAGGAAAAGGAAAAATTGTAGATGTTTTAACTCCTAAATACGACATTATTGCTCGTTTTCAAGGTGGCCCAAATGCAGGTCATACACTTAGAGTTTAACGGCATAAAACACGTTTTACATACCATTCCATCGTGGTATTTTTCACCCAACTGCTATTAAATGTTATTGGTAATGGTGTTGTAATTGATCCTGTTATTTTCAAAAAAGAAATTGATGCTCTTAACAACTTTAGGAGTTGATTTTAGCTCAAAATTAGTAATTTCAGCAAACGAGCGCATTTAATTTTGCCAACTCATCGTTTATTAGATGCTGCTAGTGAAGCAGCAAAAGGAAAAGATAAAATTGGTTCTACTTTAAAAGGTATCGGACCAACGTATATGGATAAAACCGGACGTAATGGTTTACGTGTTGGTGATATCGAAAGCCCTAATTTTAAAGCTAAATACGATGCTTTGGTTGAAAAACATAAGCAATTGTTAGCATTTTCATAAGTTATGAATATAATTTGGCTGAATTAGAAGCCAGCTTGGTTTGAAGCTATTGAAGAATTAAAAAAATTAAAATTTATTGATAGCTGAACATTTCATTAATGACGCAATTAAAAAAGGTCAAAAAATATTAGCCGAAGGTGCTCAAGGTTCTTTATTAGATATTGATTTTGGTTCTTATCCATTTGTAACTTCATCAAATACTATTTGCTGCTGGTGCTTGTAACGGATTAGGTATTGCACCAAATCGAATTGGAAACGTAATTGGTATTTTTAAAGCATACTGTACTCGTGTTGGTAGCGGTCCTTTTCCAACTGAATTAGATAATGAAGTAGGAGAGAAGATACGCCAAATTGGACGTGAGTTTGGAGCTACAACTGGACGTGCTCGTCGTTGTGGTTGGTTAGATATTCCAGCTTTAAAATATGCTATTGCGATTAATGGTGTAACTGAACTAATGATGATGAAAGCAGATGTATTATCTGACTTTGATACGTTAGAGGTTTGTACACATTATATGCACAAAGGTGAAAAAATTGATTATTTACCATTTAGTATTGAACCAGCTGATGTAACGCCAGTTTATGAAACAGTAAAAGGTTGGGCGGAAGATTTAACTAAAATGACTTCTAAAGATACTTTACCACAAACATTAATTGATTACGTAAAATATATTGAGAAATTAGTAGAAGTGCCAATTAGTATTGTTTCTATCGGACCAGATAGAACTCAAACTATTTTTATGTAGTCTGCTCTTTTGTATTAATAAAATTGCTACTTTTAAAAAATTAAACCAGTGAAGCCAAGAGTTTTATTAGAAAATAAACAATTAGAAGTTACTCTTACTCGCCTTTGCTATCAATTAATAGAAGTTCACAACGATTTTAGTAATACGGTTATCATAGGCTTGCAGCCTCGTGGTATCTATTTGGCACACCGTATTCAAAAATTACTAGAAGGTATTTTAAAGAAGAAAGTGAATTGCGGTGATTTGGATATTACCTTTTACCGTGATGATTTTCGTAAAAAAGAGCTCATTCCTAATCGTACCAATATTGATTTTATTATAGAAGACAAAAATGTGATTTTGGTAGATGATGTATTATTTACCGGAAGAACCATTCAGTGCCGGTTTAGATGCGATGTTAGCTTTTGGCCGACCAAATGATGTAGAGTTGTTGGTTTTAGTAGATAGAAGATTTAGTCGCCATGTGCCCATTCAGGCAAAATATACTGGATTGGTGATTGATTCTATTGAAACACAAAATGTAAAAGTAGAGTGGACCGAAACAGATAAAAAAGATAGAGTAACATTAATAGATAAATAATAATGCGCCCACAAACAAAAGATCATATCCCATACTTCGAATCACTACATCAATCTTATTCCTGAAGGACGATATTATTTCTGCATTAAAAACAAATCATCAAACTATATTAGATTTTATTGAAGATATTCCTCGTCAAAAATTAAATTATTTTTACGACGATGGCAAATGGACAGTAAAACAGGTCATTAATCATATTATTGACACAGAGCGTATTTTAAGTTACAGAGCTTTACGTTTTGCTAGAGGCGATAACCAAAAAGTTTTAGCCATTTGATGAAAATTTATATGCTGCTAATGCTAATTTGACAAATACTAATGCTCAAATTTTAGCTGATGAATTTGATTCAGTAAGACTGTCTAATATTTTGTTTTTCAGACAGTTATCTGAAAAAGAATTGTTATTAAAAGGTCAAATGGCTTCAGGAGAAGCCAATGTATTATCACTTGGTTTCATGTTATGTGGGCATGCGCAACATCATATCAACGTTATTAAAGAAAGATATTTATAAACTATGAGCAACTTAAGCGTCAACCATCTTTTAGGAATAAAATATATCACTAAAAACGATATTGAATTAATATTAGATACCGCTACAAATTTCAAAGAAGTTATTAATCGTCCCATCAAAAAAGTACCTTCTTTAAGAGATTTAACCGTTGCCAACTTATTTTTCGAAAACTCAACCCGCACTCGTTTATCATTTGAATTAGCCCAAAAGCGTTTAAGCGCTGATGTGGTTAATTTCTCAGCATCTATCTTCTTCTGTTAAAAAAGGAGAAACTCTAATTGATACGGTTAACAACATCTTAGCCATGAAAGTGGATATGGTTGTGATGCGTCATGCAAGCGCAGGAGCGGCTGAATTTTTATCAAAAAAAGTAAATGCTAAAATTGTAAATGCAGGTGATGGAGCTCACGAACATCCAACTCAAGCATTACTTGATGCTTTCTCTATGCAAGAAAAGCTAGGCGATTTAAAAGGAAGAAAAATCGCCATCGTTGGAGATATCTTACATTCACGAGTTGCTTTGTCAAATATATTTTGCTTACAAAAACTGGGAGCAGAAGTTAAAGTGTGCGGTCCTACAACATTGATTCCTAAATACATAGAAAGTTTAGGTGTGAAGGTGGAAACAGATTTAAGAAAAACTTTAGAATGGTGTGATGTCGCCAATATGCTGCGCATTCAATTAGAAAGACAAGATATTAAGTATCTTCCCTATCTATAAGAGAGTACACGATGTTATACGGTTTAGATAAAACAGTTACTCGATTCTGCTTTCCAAAAGAAATCGTGATTATGCATCCGGGCCCAATTAACCGCGGCGTTGAAATTACGAGTGATGTTGCTGATAGTGACCAATCTATTATATTAGATCAGGTAGAAAATGGCGTTGCGGTTCGCATGGCTGTTATGTTTTTATTGGCTGGTCGCCAATAGTATTTACATTTTCTTGTTTAAAACTTTACGTTAAAAAACAGGCATAAATCTGTATAAATACTGAATTAGTTTTAAATTTACTATAACTAAACTAACACGGATTAGATATAATCCGATTATTAATTAAAAACATAATTTATGAAAAAAA
>JBAOII010000035.1:337500-708557 GCA_037045685.1 Candidatus Competibacter sp. | reverse complement strand
CCAAAAACGGCGGATTGCCGACGATGAACTCCGCCTCCGGCCAAGCGGCCTCGCTGCCGTCGGGATTCAACAGCGCATCCCGGCACTCGACGGTATCCAAGGGCCGCAAGATCGGCCGGCGGGACACGTCGAAGCCGTTGCGCCGCATCCACTGGATTTCCCCGATCCACACCGTCGTCCGGGCCAATTCGGCGGCGAACAGGTTGATTTCGATGCCCTTGACGCACTCCGGCCCCACGGACGGAAACTGCCGGTCCAGCCCGAGCGCCTCGGCGTCCACGTTGACCCGATGCTCGAAATCCTTGAGCGCTTGCAAGCCCAGATACAGGAAATTGCCCGACCCGCAAGCCGGGTCCAAAATTCGCGCCTGCCGCAACCGCTCCAGAAAACCGTTGTACAGCGTTTGGGCGGTTTTCCTCGCCTTGGTGGCCGCCGAATTCTTGCCGGCGCGGGACTTGTCGAGCCGCTCGGCGATTTGGGCCTTGACGCCCTCCCACTCCGCCTGCAAGGGCCGGATAACGACCGGCTCCACCAGCAGCATGATCTTGTCGCGGTCGGTGTAGTGCGCCCCCAACTGGCTGCGCTTGTCCGGGTCCAGGCCGCGCTCGAACAGAGTGCCGAAAATGGACGGGTCGATCTCGCTCCAGTCCAGCCGGGCAGCCTTCAAAATTTCCAAGATGGCGGGACTGTCCAGCGGCAGCGCCTCGTCGCTGTCGAACAGCCCGCCGTTGAACCACTCGACATCCTCGAAACCGATGCGGCCGCCCGACCGCATCCCCCGAAACAGATCTCGCGCCATTTCCGCCGACTCGTCCGGGTGGGTGTGCGCGTAGCGCAGCATCCGCGTGAACATCTGGTTGGGCAGCAGCCCGACATCTTCCGCGAACATGCAGAACACCAGCCGGTTGACGAAATGGGCCACCGCCTGCGCCTCGTGCCCGTTGGCCCGCAGCCGCTGCGCCAGATTTGCGAACCGCTCGGCGGCTTCCTCGGTCAGCGACTGGCGGGTCATGCCCGGCTTCAGCCGCTCCGGATCCGAGAACACCCACTTCAGCTTCTGCCGCTGGTTGGCGTCGTGCAGGTCGTCGAGCGCGATCTTGTAAATCCGCTGCACGGTGTTGGTCCAGTGGGTGTAAATCCAGAACTGCTCCAGATCGCACACCACCAGCAGCGGCGGGTCTTCCAGGGCCGCCGCGTATTGCAGCAACTGCGACGTAAGCGGCTTTCAGGTCGTGGCGCTTGCCCTTGTACTCCCAGCCGAAACAGCCGCGCTTCCACACGTCGGCCCAGCCCTTGCCGCCGCTCGACTTGGCCGCGCCCCGCTCGAAGCAATACCGCTCGCCGGCGGGATCGGCCTCGGCGGGGGTCGGCTCGTCCAGCAAGCGGCACAGGTCGATGAAATGCTCTTGCGCCGCCGAACGCTCTTTGAGGTCGGCGGATCGCCATTTGCCGATAAATTCCCTGGGAGTCATGGATGCCAAGCTCTGGCGGGCGCTGCCGCCGGTTAGGGTGGGGACGGTCGCGTTCGGGGGCGACCGCCAGCACCGGGGACGATGGATGTTTTTTGCATTCGCCAGTCTATAGTTTAAGTGCTTTCCGCACCCGTCGGCCGGGGCAGCCATCCCACCGGCCTCGACTCCACCCGCACCGCGTGCGAGCGCGCAGTCAAGTACAACGACAGACCACGACACAGGATCGATTATGACCATCGAGAATTACAGCGACCCGGACCCGCAGGAAACCCGAGAGTGGCTCGAAGCGCTGGAAGCCGTCCTCGAAGCCGAAGGCTTGCAGCGCGCCCATCACCTGCTCGGCGAATTGCAGGGCAAAGCCCGCGCCGCCGGCGTCCACATGCCCTACAGCGCCAACACCCCGTACCTGAACACGATCCCGGTCGACAAGGAAGAATACACGCCCGGCGATCCCGGCATGGAATGGAAAATCCGCTCGCTGATTCGCTGGAACGCTCTGGCGATGGTGGTCAAGGCCAACCGCATCACGTCCGAGCTGGGCGGCCACATCGCCAGCTTCGCCTCCAGCGCCACCCTGTACGATGTCGGCTTCAACCACTTCTGGCACGCTCCCGATGACACCCACGGCGGCGATCTGGTGTTCATCCAGGGCCATTCCGCGCCGGGCGTCTACGCCCGCGCCTATCTGGAAGGCCGCTTGACCGAGGAGCAACTGAACAATTTTCGGCAGGAGGTGGACGGCAACGGCCTCTCCTCCTACCCCCATCCCTGGCTGATGCCCGATTTCTGGCAATTCCCCACCGTGTCGATGGGCCTGGGTCCGATTCAGGCGATCTATCAGGCCCGCTTCATGAAGTATCTGCACAACCGGGGCCTGGCCAACACCGAGGGCCGCAAGGTGTGGTGCTTCTGCGGCGACGGCGAGATGGACGAGCCGGAATCGCTGGGGGCCATCGCCCTCGCCGCCCGCGAAAACCTCGACAACCTGATCTTCGTCATCAACTGCAACCTGCAACGGCTCGACGGCCCGGTGCGCGGCAACGGCAAGATCATTCAGGAGCTGGAAGGCGATTTTCGCGGCACTGGCTGGAACGTGATCAAAGTCCTTTGGGGTTCCTATTGGGACCCGCTGTTCGCCGCCGATAAGAAGGGCCTGCTGCTCAAACTCATGGAAGAGTGCGTGGACGGCGAATACCAGAACTTCAAGGCCAAGGGCGGCGCCTACACCCGCGAGCACTTCTTCGGCAAATACGAAGAATTGAAGCAGATGGTCAGCCACCTGTCCGACGAGGATATCTGGCGGCTGAACCGGGGCGGCCACGACCCGCACAAGATCTACGCCGCTTACTCGGCGGCGGTCAAACATCAGGGCCAGCCGACCGTGATTCTGGCCAAGACCGTCAAGGGCTACGGCATGGGCGTGGCCGGCGAGGGCAAAAACATCACCCACTCGCAAAAGAAAATGGGCGAACAGGCGCTCAAGGACTTTCGCGACCGCTTCCACATCCCCATTTCCGACGATCAGCTCGAAACCATGCCGTTCTACCGGCCGGCCGATGACAGCCCGGAAATCAAATATCTGCAACAGCGCCGCGCCGCCCTGGGCGGCTACCTGCCGCAGCGCCGCCGCAACGCCGAAGCGCTGACCGCGCCGCCGCTGGCCGCTTTCGACGCCCTGTTGCACGACACCGGCGAGCGCGACATGTCCACCACCATGGCCTTCGTCCGCATCCTCACCCAACTGGCGCGCGACAAGACCATCGGCCGCTACGTGGTGCCCATCGTCGCCGACGAGGCCCGCACCTTCGGCATGGAAGGCATGTTCCGCCAGATCGGCATCTACTCGCCGCGCGGCCAGTTGTACGAGCCGCAGGACGCCGACCAGTTGATGTTCTACAAGGAAGACAAGAAAGGCCAGATTTTGCAGGAAGGCATCAACGAGGCCGGCGCCATGTCGTCCTGGATCGCCGCCGGCACCGCCTACGCCAACCACGGTATCAACATGATACCGTTCTACATCTACTACTCGATGTTCGGCTTCCAGCGCATCGGCGATCTGGCCTGGGCCGCCGGCGACCTGCAAGCGCGCGGCTTTCTGATCGGCGGCACCTCCGGCCGCACCACCCTGGCCGGCGAGGGCCTGCAACACCAGGACGGCCACAGCCAGATTTTCGCCCAGTTCATCCCCAACTGCGTGTCCTACGACCCGACTTTCGCCTACGAGCTGGCGGTGATCGTGCAGGACGGCCTGCGCCGGATGTATCAGGAGCAGGAACACATCTTTTACTACATCACCACCCTGAACGAAAACTATCACCATCCCGCCATGCCGGCAGGGGCCGAGGCCGGCATCCTCAAGGGCATGTACCTGTTCAAGCCGGGCGAGGGCGGTGGCCACCGCGTGCAACTGTTCGGCTGCGGCGCGATCCTGAACGAAGTGATCGCCGCCGCCGACCTGCTGCGCGACGACTGGGGGGTCAGCGCCGACATCTGGTCCCTGCCCGGCATCAACCCGCTGGCGCGGGACGGCCAGGACGCGATGCGCTGGAACCTGCTGCATCCCGAGCAGCCGCCGCGCGTGCCCTACGTCACCGCCTGTCTGGACGGTCATCCCGGCCCGGTGGTGGCCGCCACCGACTACATGCGGATGTACGCCGAGCAGTTGCGGCCCTTCATTCACCGGCACTATTCGGTGCTGGGCACCGACGGTTTTGGCCGCAGCGACACCCGCGCCAAACTGCGGCAACATTTCGAGGTGGATCGGCATTACGTGGCGGTCGCGGCCCTGAAGCTGCTCGCCGAGGAAGGGGCGCTGCCCGTCGCCAAGGTCCGAGAGGCCATCGAGCGGTACGGCATCGCTGCCGACAAGCCCAATCCGATCACCGTTTAACCACCGGCCAAGGGGGAATTCCCGTGAGCATCATCAAGGAAATTCATGTGCCGGACATCGGCGATTTCAAAAACGTGGACGTCATCGAAGTCACGGTCGCGGTCGGCGATACCGTCGAGGTCGATACGCCGCTGATCATGCTGGAAAGCGACAAGGCCAGCATGGAAGTGCCCTCGCCGCTGCTTGGCGTGGTCCGGGAGATCAAGGTCAAGGCGGGCGACAAGGTGTCGAAAGGCGACCTGATCCTGTACCTGGATGTCGCCGAAAGCGTGTCGGCGCCGGAGCCTTCATCCGCCGCCGCCGACGAAACCGCGCCCGTCGGCGGTTCCGGGGAGGCCCGCGAGGTGCGGGTGCCCGATATCGGCGATTTCAAAAACGTGCCGATCATCGAGATCTTGGTCGGACCCGGCGACCATGTCGATATCGACACCTCGCTGATCGTGCTGGAAAGCGACAAGGCCAGCATGGAAGTGCCCTCGCCCTTCGCCGGCACGATTCAGAGCGTCGAGGTCAAGGTGGGCGATCAAGTTTCGCAGGGCGACTTGATTCTGGTCTTGCGCGCCAGCGGGACCGATGCCGCCGCCAAGCCGCAATTGCCCGACACGCTCAGCGCCGTCACTCTGGCGCCGCGCGCCCCCAAGCCGGCAAGCGCGCCGCCGCCGCCGCCGGTCAAATCCATGCCCGTGGCGGCGGACGCGGCCGCGTCCAGCTTCGCCAAAGTGCACGCCAGCCCCTCGGTGCGGCGCTTCGCCCGCGAACTGGGGGTCGATCTCACCCGGCTGGCCAAGGGTTCCGGTCCCAAGGGACGGATTCTCAAGGAAGACGTGCAGGGTTTCGTCAAACAAGTGATGTCGGGCGCCCTCGCCCCGGCGGCGGCCGGTGCAGCCTCCGGCGGCGTCTCCGGTGGCGGCGTGCTGAATCTGTTGCCCTGGCCGGCGGTGGATTTCGCCAAGTTCGGCCCGGTGGACATCAAGCCCCTGTCGCGCATCAAGAAACTGTCGGGCGCCAACCTGGCCCGCAACTGGGTGATGATCCCGGCGGTCACGTACCACGAGGACGCCGACATCACCGATCTGGAAGCCTTCCGCTTGCAAGTCAACAAGGAAGGCGAAAAGAGCGGCGGGATCAAGCTGACCATGCTCGCCTTCACGATCAAGGCGTGCGTCCGGGCCTTGCAGCAGTTCCCGGAGTTCAACGCCTCGCTCGACGGCGACAACCTGGTTTACAAGCAGTACTACCACATCGCCTTCGCCGCCGACACGCCGAACGGCCTGGTGGTGCCGGTGGTGAAGGACGCCGACCAAAAGGGCATTTTCGATATCGCCAAGGAAACCGGCGAACTCGCCAAGAAGGCGCGGGAGGGCAAGCTCGGGCCGGCCGAGATGCAGGGCGCCTGCTTCACCATTTCTTCCTTGGGCGGCATCGGGGGCGGCTACTTCTCCCCCATCATCAACGCCCCGGAGGTGGCGATTCTGGGCGCCGGCAAATCGGTGATGAAGCCGGTCTGGGACGGCAAGCAGTTCGCGCCGCGCCTGATCCTGCCGCTGTCGCTCAGCGCCGACCATCGCGTGATCGACGGCGCGCTGGCCAGCCGCTTCAACGTCTATCTGGCGAAACTGCTGGCGGATTTCCGCCGCGTGCTGCTCTGAGGGAGGCCGCCGCTCATGAGTCTGATGGAAGTCAAAATACCGGATATCGGCGACTTCAAGGGTGTGGATGTCATCGAGGTGCTGGTCAAACCCGGCGACACCATCGCCCCCGAGGATTCGCTGATCGTGATGGAAAGCGATAAGGCGTCCATGGAGGTGCCCTCGCCCGCCGCCGGCGTGGTCAAGGAGGTGAAGATCAAGGTCGGCGACAAGGTGTCGGAAGGCGACTTGGTGTTGCTGCTGGAGGTGGCGGGAGAACAACCCTCACCCCCGGCCCCTCTCCCGCAGGGCGAGGGGAGCAAAGCGCCGTCACCCCCAGCCATCGCACCGATCCCCGCGCCCGCCGCCGGCTCCTATGCCGGCAAGGTGGACGTGGAGTGCGAAATGCTGGTGCTGGGCGCGGGTCCGGGCGGCTACAGCGCCGCGTTCCGTTCCGCCGATCTGGGCATGAAGACCGTTCTGGTCGAACGCTACGCCACCCTCGGCGGCGTTTGCCTCAACGTCGGCTGCATCCCGTCCAAGGCGCTGCTGCACGTCGCCGCCGTCGTGGACGAGGTGGCCCATTTCGCCGACCTCGGCGTGACGTTCGACAAACCCACCGTGGATTTGGACAAGCTGCGCGCCCACAAGGGCAAGGTGGTGGGCAAGCTCACCGGCGGTCTCGCCGGCATGGCCAAGGCCCGCAAGGTGGACACGGTGCGCGGTTACGGCCACTTCCTCGACCCCAACCATTTGGAAGTCGAACTCACCACCGGCGACGGGCAGGACAAGACCGGCGAGAAGAAGATCGTCCGGTTCCAGAAGTGCATCATCGCCGCCGGCAGCGCCGCCGTGCATCTGCCCTTCATCCCGGACGATCCGCGCATCGTCGATTCCACCGGCGCGCTGGAACTGCGCTTCATCCCCAAGCGCCTGCTAGTCATCGGCGGCGGCATCATCGGCCTGGAAATGGCGACGGTCTATTCGACGCTTGGGGCGCGGATCGAAGTCGTGGAAATGCTCGACGCGGTGATGCAGGGGCCGGATCGAGACCTGGTCAAGGTGTGGGAGAAAATGAACGCCCGCCGCTTCGACAAGATCATGCTCAAGACCAAGACGGTCGCGGTCGAGGCCAAGGCGGAAGGCTTGCTGGTGACCTTCGAGGGCGAGAACGCGCCGGCCGAACCGCAGCTTTACGACATGATCTTGCAGTCGGCGGGCCGCTCGCCCAACGGCAAGAAGATCGGCGCGGAGCAGGCGGGGGTGGCGGTCACCGACCGGGGTTTCATCCCGGTGGACCGGCAGATGCGCAGCAACGTGCCGCACATCTTCGCCATCGGCGACATCGTGGGCCAGCCGATGCTGGCGCACAAGGCGGTCCACGAGGGCCACGTCGCCGCCGAAGTCGCCGCCGGGCACAAGAGCTTCTTCGACGCCAAGGTGATTCCCGGCGTGGCCTATACCGACCCGGAAGTGGCTTGGGCGGGCCTGACCGAGGCGGAGGCGAAGCAGCAGGGCGTCAAGGTGGGCGTGAGCAAGTTCCCGTGGGCCGCGTCCGGCCGCGCCATCGCCAACGGCCGCGACGAGGGCTTCACCAAGCTGATCTTCGACGAGGACACTCACCGCATCGTCGGCGGCGGCATCGTCGGCACTCATGCCGGCGACTTGATCAGCGAGGTCGCGCTCGCCATCGAGATGGGTTGCGACCCCGCCGACATCGGCTTGACCATCCACCCGCACCCGACCCTGGGCGAATCGGTCGGCATGGCGGCGGAAGTGTTCGAGGGCGTCTGCACCGACCTGCCGCCGACGCGGAAGAAGTAAATCGCCGCATCAAAAGCTCCCCTCTCCTTTCATGCCCCTCTCCTCTCGGGAGAGGGGCCGGGGATGAGAGAAATAGGGGGTTAGGGTTTCTTTCACGCGGACCCGCCCGCTTTCGATGGCGGGCAGGTCTATCGTTTTGAATTTGCGCTATTAGGGGGAACTTGCATGGCCGCGCTCGAAGTCGTGAAAATCGACATGAAACAAATGACGGCGATTCCTCAGGAGACCAGCCAGACCTGCTGGTTCACCTGTTACCAGATGATGCTGCAATGGAAGGGTTACGGCACCGGCAAAATCGGCGATTACGATGGTCAATTTCCGCCCGCCCCGATCAAGGAAAAACTGGAAGCGGCGAAAATCGATTGGAACGACGCCGTCGCGACCGGACTCAAGGGCAAGGATTTTCGCAAGGCCGCCCACGCGCTGGGCTTGGAAGCCAACGGCGTGGGCCAGCAGTGGACGACTCAGGATTTAAAGCGGTTTCTGTCGTATCCGAGCCCCATTTGGGTGGCCGGCAACTGGGATCACTTTTTCCATGTCGTCGTGGTGACCGGCGTCGAAATCGACAACGATTTGGAGTGGGACCAAGTCGGCACGATCAGGGACCGGTCGAAAGTGACGTACATCGACCCGAATTGGAAAGGCACCAAAAAAGCGAGCATCGAAACGCAATCCTGTTATTCCTGGTTGCCCGGTGCCTACGCCTACAAAGGCATCATCGGCGCTTGGCAAGTGTGGAAGAAACCCTGAAGCGCCGGCGCAGTTGGCTCTGACAAGCTCGGGCGATCCATCGGCTCGAAACCGTGCTTGTGGCAGAAATCCAGTTAATAAGCGCAGCTACTTGTGATAGTGCGGGCGCTGCCCGGCCACGATGTTCCATTGTGCCAGCCGCGCCTCGTAGCGACTCGTGAATTCTGGGGGGACGGCGAGCATGGCGGGATTTCCGGGGTTGCAAGGCTTATGATGAATGTTATACTGCTGATAAAGGCTAATAAGATCAAAGAATTCTTGTCAACTACGGCAGATTACCGCAGATAGGCAGAAACTACCTAATCATTTGTTTGGTGCCACGAAGAGTCATCATGAGTTACGAAGGCGATCTAATTCGACCCCTCGGGCTAATGGTGCTATACGCAGCGTATGCGGAAGGCGAGCTTGACGACCTCATAGAGTCAATGTCCACGACAGAACCGTACAATGACGACAGGCGTGCCTGGAACGTTGGCAAGAAGATTAAATTGGCCCAACGTCTTGCTCGCGCCTTCACCGAAAACGACCTATCAGAGATCGCGAAAACCGTGAAGGCCGGAACAGCCCTGTTCGAAAAGCGCAACGTGCTTGTCCACGGGCGGCTATTCCAGGGCGGACGACTAGTTTCGAATCGAAGAGGCACGCCGACACAATTCATAAGTGTCGGGTCCCGGATGATTGATAGGTCTTTTTTGAAAGAGAGCGGGTTTGGTCCGGTAGTATTCCTTCAGTTTGGCGAGCGGGGTGACATGGCCGAGGTTCTTCTGGGGGATGTGTTGATTATAGAGGTGGAGATAGCGTTGCAAGGTGGTTTCCAGGTGACGGGCGGAGGCGAAGGTCGTGGTTTTCAACACCTCGGCGACGCGGCCGTTGAAGCGCTCGATCATGCCGTTGGTCTGCGGGTGCCGGGGCTTGATCAGCCGGTGCCGGATGCCGTGCGCGGCGCAGATTTGATCGAAGGCGTGCCGGCCGGTCGGCTCGCGCTCGCCGGTGGCGCAGAAGCGGTCGGTGAACTCCTTGCCGTTGTCGGTGAGGACGGTCCGCACGAGGAACGGCGCTTTGGCGTGCAAGCGTTCCAGGAAGCCGGCGGCGGTGGCGGCCGTTTTGTCGGGTCGGATCTCGAAGTAAACCCAGCGGCTGGCCCGGTCAATGGCGGCGATCAGATAGCGGTGCTCGGCCTCGTCCGGCATCCGGGGCAGGTATTTCACATCGACGTGCACGAAGCCCGGCTCGTAATCCTTGAAGGTCTTGGGCAGCGGGGGGTTGCCTTCTGCCTCCGGCAGCAGGTCGGCCAGCCGGGCCACGCCGTGGCGGCGCAGACAGCGATCCAACGCCGAGCGCGACAGCGCCGGACAGACGAACTCGCGAGCCACCACCAGCAGGTCGTCCAGCGGCAACAGCAGCAGCTTGCGCAACTCCACCACCACGAACTCTTGCATCGGCGTCAGCGTCGTGGCCAGCCGGTGCGGGGTGTGCGGGCGGTCCTGCACCGCGTCCCGTCCCCGCCAGCGCCGGACGGTGGTCTCGCTCACCCCGATTTCTGCGGCCAGTTCGGCCGTCGGCCGGGTCGAGGCTTGGAGGTACGCCCGCTGCTTGGGCGTGGTGGTGGCGTTGGCGTGCAGGCGAATCTCCATCAGGGCCTCCGTAGCGCGAGGATCAGATCGCGCAAGAACCGCCGCGATTCCAGCAGACGGCGGCTTCGAGTGTCAACATAATCTCGCGGGACCCGACACATAAGCGCTGCGGAAATCACGCAATTGGCCGACGATATTTGGGCGTGGAAAGAGCAGTTGTGGCTATATAAGTGCAAGATGGTTTTGCCGTATAAAAGCGAGGCGTCCGAAAGTGGCACCTAACAAGCCGTTGGAGCGGGCGCCTCCGCGCTGCGCGCTTCGGCGCCGCTCATCGGCGCGTTAGCAGTCTCAATACGCCGGCCCGCCCCACTTATGAACAACATCTTTCGGCTTCTAGTTCTTCTCCTAATTCCGCTCACTGCATCAGCCGAGCAAAAGGTGATATTTACCACACCCCAAGACTTTGCGGTCGTTTCCACTGCGACGGGAAAGGTGTCGAGGTTAGGTCCTTTTCTCTCACTCGTTCTCGACAAATACACCATGAGAGCAAATACCAAGTACAAGACGCCTCAGAAGGTGGTGCGATATAAAATCGGCTTGGCATTTAATAAGGCAAACGGAGAGTGGGATATTGCGCGCTGGTCAGAGCCAATCGCTCAAGACGTGCTCTTGGCGCCCGGAGATACAAAACTAATCGAGAACGTGAAGGCTGTTATTCCCGTTGACGGCCTTTTGTCGTTGAAGGACTACTGGCTCATCCTGGCTGTCGAGATAGATAGCAACGGAAGGTCTGGCTATACATATGCCCATAGCAACAAGGGGCTGTTTTGAAGATTGCTAACACTACGTTTGAGGCGATCTGCGCGAAAAGCCGCGCAGGCACCCCGTTAGCCCGCATTTCAGGCTTTCGTGGCGAATTCAAAGGGATTGAAAAGTTCAACGCCGAACGAGGCGAAATCAGCAACATTGCGAGTCACCACCGTCAGGCCGTTCACCTTGGCAATCGCCGCAATCATGGCGTCTTCGTATAGGGTGTCTGACTTCCGGTGCATGAACTTCGCCCAGCAACGGAATGCCGGACCATCCATGGGCAACACGTTGTAGGAATCGGTCACGAGATCCAGCCAGGCTTCGATTTCCTTGGCCTTCTCGGCATCCTGCTCGCGAGTCAGTTCAACGCCGGCCTGAATCTCGCCAAGCGTAACGGTGGCCAGGTGGAGGCTGGTGTCGTCTACGGACTTGAGCCACTCGACAACAGCGCCATGCGGTCGTGGCTTGCGGAGTTCGGAAACCACATTGGTATCGAGCAAGTACATGGGCGTTACTGGAGCCCCACAGCCTGGCGCCGCCGGGCCTTGCCGCGCTCCGGTACCAGCCTGTCGGTGCGGGCCGAGTCGGCGAGGAGCAATTGCTTGAGTGAGGGGCGGGCCGCAGCCTGAAGCCGCCGCCACTCATCAATGGGCACCAGTACAGCGGTTTCGGTGCCCCGCCGGGTAACCACCTGCGGGCCTTCGCTCACACAGGCGTCCAGCAGCTCGCTGAAGCGGGCTTTGGCGTCCTGAACGGGCCAGATAGGCATGGGTAGCCCTCTTAAATGACTAGGTATCTGACTAGTCTATTGGTAAGACGGGCGGGGGTCAAGGGGCGGCGTGGCGAGAGCCAGAGCGTCACGGACTCCCTGATTGCATGTTGATTTCGCTGGCGGTTGTGGTCGCCTCCAGTACAATGCCGCAACCGATGACATCGCTCGATTCAGCGCCCGCTCAATCCAAGACGGTCTCGCCAGATATCGGCAACTCTCACTATGCATGACGACACCTTCGACGACGAACCGTATCTTCCAGAATCGCCACAACCGCCCAGCAAAAGCCAGCGCAAGCGCGAAGCGACGGCGTTGCAGGATTTGGGCGAGCAACTGGTCAAACTCACTCCGGCGCAGTTTCGGCGGGTGCCGCTGCCGGAGGAGTTGCTGGCGGCGGTAAAAGCGGCGCAAACCATGAACCAGCGGGGAGCGCACAAGCGGCAACTGCAACTCATCGGCAAACTGATGCGGCGGCTGGACGATCTCCGAAACGGCAGCGATCCGCGCCGCGCTCGCCACGGTTCAGACCTCGCGCCGGTAGAGCGATCAGGCGGTGTCGCCCAGCCGATAGCCGACCCCGCGCACGGTGCGGATGAGTTGCGCGCTCAGCTTGCGCCGCAGATTGTGGACGTGGACCTCGACGGCGTTGCTTTCCACCTCCTCGCCCCAGCCGTACAGCCGGTCTTCCAGTTGCTCGCGAGACAGCACCGCCCCCGGCGATTCGGCCAGAGCGTGCAGCAGAGCAAACTCCCGAGCCGACAGTTGCACCGGCTGCCCCCGATAGTCGATGGCATGGGCGACCGGATCGACCCGCAAGGCCCCGACCTCGATCAAATCCCGTGCCCGCCCGGCCTGTCGCCGCAACAGCGCCCGCATCCGGGCCAGCAACTCGGTCAAGTCGAACGGCTTGACCAGATAGTCGTCGGCGCCGCCGTCCAAACCGGCGACGCGATCCGGCACCGCATCGCGGGCGGTGAGAATCAATACCGGCACGGTCGATCCCCGCTCGCGCCAGCCGCGCAACACGCTTAACCCATCTTTTTTCGGCAAACCCAAATCCAGCAGCACCAGCGCATAATGGGTGGTTTCCACCGCCAGTTCCGCGCTGCGGCCATCCTGTACCCAGTCCACGGTGAATCCCTCCATGCGTAGACCCTTGCGCAAGCTGTCACCGATCATCGGATCATCTTCCACCAACAAGACGCGCATGTCCGGCACCTCGGCAAAGTCGTTTATGCTTCGACATCCACAAACCCCCAACCGCCGTGACCGTATCGGATGAGGTGCGATTTCGTCATGACTCTGTTTCGACCCCTGTTGGCCCTCGTGCTGCTCATGTTCCTAACCGGTTGCGAGCAAGACTTGCCGGCCCTCAAGATCGGTGTCCCCGCCCCCGCTTTCGCGCTGGACCGGCTGGACGGCGTCAACGCCCGCTTTCCCGACCAGTATCGCGGCCGAGTGGTGGCCATCCGTTTTTGGGCCGATTGGTGTCCTTCCTGCCGGCCCGAAATGACGGCGCTGGAGCCGGTCTATCGCCAGTATCGAGACCGAGGTTTGGTCATTCTCGCCGTCAACGTGCTGCAACCGCCGGAAACGGTACGGCCGTTCGTCGATCAACTCGGCATCTCCTACGATGTGCTGCTCGACCGGCAGGGCGAGGTGACGCGCCGCTTTCTCGTGATGGCCCTGCCGGTGACCTACCTCATCGACCGACAGGGCATCGTCCGCGCCCGGTTCATCGGCGAATCCACTCCCGAGGTTTTCACCAAGGAGATCTCTGGCTTGCTGTGAGGTTTTTTTGATCGCGGTATACTGGCGACTCATTTCATCGACAGGGAGTTTCACCGCGCATGAACGACAACCACAATCCCGAGCGCCGCCAGATGCTCCGCTTGCTCGCCGTGACTGGCGCCACCGTCACCGTCGCCGTCCCTGAGTTCGCCGGCCTACGCCGCGAAGTGCGAAACCGACGGCACGCCGCTGCAATTCACGCCCAAAGCCCAGCCGGACCCCAAACCGCTGGAGAACGAACTCGGCAAATACCCCAAATGCCCCTATTGCGGCATGGACCGCAAGCAATACCACCACAGCCGCCATCTGGTGCACTACCAGGACGATCTGGTGGACGCCACCTGCTCTCTGCACTGCGCCGGGCTCAGTCTGGCGATCAATCTGGATCGCGGACCCAAGGCGATCTACGCTGCCGATTTTGGCGCGAAGGACGACCCGAAACCTTTGGTGAACGTGGACGATGCCACTTATTTGATCGGTTCGAAACTGCCGGGGGTGATGACCAAGCAGAGCAAGGTCGCTTTCGCCTCCAAAACCGCCGCCGAAGCGGCCAAAGCCGAGCAAGGCGGCGAATTGGGCAATTTCGACGCCGCCCTGCAAGCCGCCTATCAGAGCATGGCCGGCGATACGATGATGATTCGCAAGAAGCGAGCCGAAATGCGGCAACACGGCGCCGGGCACGGCAAATGAGATTTTGCGGCTGCTCCGATGCCGGCGGCGCTGGCTGGCTGGCGGCAGCGCTACTGAGTTCTTGGCCTGTCGCCAACGGCATGGGGCGAGGGTTTGCAACTCCCCGCCCCCGGCCCCAAGGACACCTGCCCGGTGTGCGGGATGTTCGTCGCTCTCTACCCCGACTGGGTGGCGACGGTATTGTACAAAGACGGTCACGCCCACCACTTCGACGGCGCCAAGGATTTGTTCAAGTACCTGCTGAACATGCCCAAATACGCGCCGGGCCACGCCCAAGCCGACATCGCGGCCATCGGCGTCACCGAGTACTACGGCGTGACCAAGATCGACGCCCGCGCCGCCTGGTACGTGATCGGCTCGGACGTGCTGGGGCCGATGGGCCACGAGCTGGTTCCGCTGGCGACTCAGGCCGACGCGGAAGAATTCCAGCGCGACCACAAGGGCAAGCGCGTCTTCCGCTTCGATCAAATCACACCGGCCTTGCTGGAAAATCTCGACCACGGGAAATTCGAATGACCGTCTACTTCATCGGCGCCGGCCCCGGCGACCCCGAACTGATCACCGTCAAGGGTCAGCGTTTGATCCGCGAATGTCCGCTGGTGTTGTATGCCGGCTCGCTGGTGCCCAAGGAGGTGGTGTTGACCGCCAACCCCGCCGCCGAAATCGTCAACACCGCCGATCTCGACCTGGACGAGATCATCGCCCGCATTCGCGACGCGCACGTGCGAAGACTGAATGTGGCGCGGGTGCATACCGGCGATCCCGCGCTGTACGGCGCCATCGGCGAGCAAATCCGCGAACTCGAAAAACTGGGGATTCCCTACGAGGTGGTGCCGGGCGTGACGGCCGCGTTCGCCGGTGCGGCGATGTTACGGCGGGAACTGACCCTGCCGGGCGTCAGCCAGACGATTATCCTGACCCGCCACGCCGGCAAAACGCCGATGCCGGAGGGCGAAAGCCTGCCGGAACTGGCACAACATCGGGCTACGATGGCGATTTACCTCAGCGTGGACAAACTGCGGGAGATCGTGGCGGAACTGGCCCCGCATTACGGCGTGGACTGCCCGGCGGCGGTGCTGCACCGGGTGTCGTGGCCGGATCAGGACGGCGTGGTCGGCACGCTGGCGGACATCGCCGCGAAGGTCGAAGCCAAGGGCTTCACCCGCACCGCGCTGATTCTGGTCGGGCGGGTGATTCAGCCGGAGGGTTTTCCGCCATCCTATCTCTACAGCACCGAACACGCCGAGTGGTATCGAAAGTTTCAACCGTCCGATTAGGGGGTTATTACGATTGTGATTCGATACATGTTGTTGAAATTGAATTACAATAATTTGCTCAGTATGGGTTTATGCGCCGCATTGGGGTGGAATAACACACCTTTTAGGGTGTCTACTTAACGTTAAGGCCTTCGTGCCGAACTCAAAGGGATTGAAAAGTTCAACGCCGAACGAGGCGAAATCAGCAACATTGCGAGTCACCACCGTCAGGCCGTTCACCTTGGCAATCGCCGCAATCATGGCGTCTTCGTATAGGGTGTCTGACTTCCGGTGCATGAACTTCGCCCAGCAACGGAATGCCGGACCATCCATGGGCAACACGTTGTAGGAATCGGTCACGAGATCCAGCCAGGCTTCGATTTCCTTGGCCTTCTCGGCATCCTGCTCGCGGGTCAGTTCAACGCCGGCCTGAATCTCGCCAAGCGTAACGGTGGCCAGGTGGAGGCTGGTGTCGTCTACGGACTTGAGCCACTCGACAACAGCGCCATGCGGTCGTGGCTTGCGGAGTTCGGAAACCACATTGGTATCGAGCAAGTACATGGGCGTTACCGGAGCCCCACAGCCTGGCGCCGCCGGGCCTTGCCGCGCTCCGGTACCAGCCTGTCGGTGCGGGCCGAGTCGGCGAGGAGCAATTGCTTGAGTGAGGGGCGGGCCGCAGCCTGAAGCCGCCGCCACTCATCAATGGGCACCAGTACAGCGGTTTCGGTGCCCCGCCGGGTAACCACCTGCGGGCCTTCGCTCACACAGGCGTCCAGCAGCTCGCTGAAGCGGGCTTTGGCGTCCTGAACGGGCCAGATAGGCATGGGTAGCCCTCTTAAATGACTAGGTATCTGACTAGTCTATTGGTAAGACGGGCGGGGGTCAAGGGGCGGCGTGGCGAGAGCCAGAGCGTCACGGACTCCCTGATTGCATGTTGATTCCGCTGGCGGTTGTGGTCGCCTCCAGTACAATGCCGCAACCGATGACATCGCTCGATTCAGCGCCCGCTCAATCCAAGACGGTCTCGCCAGACATCGGCAACTCTCACTATGCATGACGACACCTTCGACGACGAACCGTATCTTCCAGAATCGCCACAACCGCCCAGCAAAAGCCAGCGCAAGCGCGAAGCGACGGCGTTGCAGGATTTGGGCGAGCAACTGGTCAAACTCACTCCGGCGCAGTTTCGGCGGGTGCCGCTGCCGGAGGAGTTGCTGGCGGCGGTAAAAGCGGCGCAAACCATGAACCAGCGGGGAGCGCACAAGCGGCAACTGCAACTCATCGGCAAACTGATGCGGCGGCTGGACGATCTCGAAACGGCAGCGATCCGCGCCGCGCTCGCCACGGTTCAGACCTCGCGCCGGTAGAGCGATCAGGCGGTGTCGCCCAGCCGATAGCCGACCCCGCGCACGGTGCGGATGAGTTGCGCGCTCAGCTTGCGCCGCAGATTGTGGACGTGGACCTCGACGGCGTTGCTTTCCACCTCCTCGCCCCAGCCGTACAGCCGGTCTTCCAGTTGCTCGCGAGACAGCACCGCCCCCGGCGATTCGGCCAGAGCGTGCAGCAGAGCAAACTCCCGAGCCGACAGTTGCACCGGCTGCCCCCGATAGTCGATGGCATGGGCGACCGGATCGACCCGCAAGGCCCCGACCTCGATCAAATCCCGTGCCCGCCCGGCCTGTCGCCGCAACAGCGCCCGCATCCGGGCCAGCAACTCGGTCAAGTCGAACGGCTTGACCAGATAGTCGTCGGCGCCGCCGTCCAAACCGGCGACGCGATCCGGCACCGCATCGCGGGCGGTGAGAATCAATACCGGCACGGTCGATCCCCGCTCGCGCCAGCCGCGCAACACGCTTAACCCATCTTTTTTCGGCAAACCCAAATCCAGCAGCACCAGCGCATAATGGGTGGTTTCCACCGCCAGTTCCGCGCTGCGGCCATCCTGTACCCAGTCCACGGTGAATCCCTCCATGCGTAGACCCTTGCGCAAGCTGTCACCGATCATCGGATCATCTTCCACCAACAAGACGCGCATGTCCGGCACCTCGGCAAAGTCGTTTATGCTTCGACATCCGCGAACCCCCAACCGCCGCGACCGTCTCGAATGAGGTGCGATTTCGTCATGACTCTGTTTCGACCCCTGTTGGCCCTCGTGCTGCTCATGTTCCTAACCGGTTGCGAGCAAGACTTGCCGGCCCTCAAGATCGGTGTCCCCGCCCCCGCTTTCGCGCTGGACCGGCTGGACGGCGTCAACGCCCGCTTTCCCGACCAGTATCGCGGCCGAGTGGTGGCCATCCGTTTTTGGGCCGATTGGTGTCCTTCCTGCCGGCCCGAAATGACGGCGCTGGAGCCGGTCTATCGCCAGTATCGAGACCGAGGTTTGGTCATTCTCGCCGTCAACGTGCTGCAACCGCCGGAAACGGTACGGCCGTTCGTCGATCAACTCGGCATCTCCTACGATGTGCTGCTCGACCGGCAGGGCGAGGTGACGCGCCGCTTTCTCGTGATGGCCCTGCCGGTGACCTACCTCATCGACCGCCAGGGCATCGTCCGCGCCCGGTTCATCGGCGAATCCACTCCCGAGGTTTTCACCAAGGAGATCTCTGGCTTGCTGTGAGGTTTTTTTGATCGCGGTATACTGGCGACTTCATTTCATCGACAGGGAGTTTCACCGCGCATGAACGACAACCACAATCCCGAACGCCGCCAGATGCTCCGCTTGCTCGCCGTGACTGGCGCCACCGTCACCGTCGCCGTCCCTGAGTTCGCCGGCCTACGCCGCGAAGTGCGAAACCGACGGCACGCCGCTGCAATTCACGCCGAAAACCCAGCCGGACCCCAAACCGCTGGAGAACGAACTCGGCAAATACCCCAAATGCCCCTATTGCGGCATGGACCGCAAGCAATACCACCACAGCCGCCATCTGGTGCACTACCAGGACGATCTGGTGGACGCCACCTGCTCTCTGCACTGCGCCGGGCTCAGTCTGGCGATCAATCTGGATCGCGGACCCAAGGCGATCTACGCCGCCGATTTTGGCGCGAAGGACGACCCGAAACCTTTGGTGAACGTGGACGATGCCACTTATTTGATCGGTTCGAAACTGCCGGGGGTGATGACCAAGCAGAGCAAGGTCGCTTTCGCCTCCAAAACCGCCGCCGAAGCGGCCAAAGCCGAGCAAGGCGGCGAATTGGGCAATTTCGACGCCGCCCTGCAAGCCGCCTATCAGAGCATGGCCGGCGATACGATGATGATTCGCAAAAAGCGGGCCGAGATGCGGCAGCACGGCGCCGGGCACGGCAAATGAGATTTTGCGGCGCTCCGATGCCGGCGTGCTGGCTGGCTGGCGGCAGCGCTACTGGATTCTTGGCCTGTCGCCAACGGCATGGGGCGAGGGTTTGCAACTCCCCGCCCCCGGCCCCAAGGACACCTGCCCGGTGTGCGGGATGTTCGTCGCTCTCTACCCCGACTGGGTGGCGACGGTATTGTACAAAGACGGTCACGCCCACCACTTCGACGGCGCCAAGGATTTGTTCAAGTACCTGCTGAACATGCCCAAATACGCTCCGGGCCACGCCCAAGCCGACATCGCGGCCATCGGCGTCACCGAGTACTACGGCGTGACCAAGATCGACGCCCGCGCCGCTTGGTACGTGATCGGCTCGGACGTGCTGGGGCCGATGGGCCACGAGCTGGTTCCGCTGGCGACTCAGGCCGACGCGGAAGAATTCCAGCGCGACCACAAGGGCAAGCGCGTCTTCCGCTTCGATCAAATCACACCGGCCTTGCTGGAAAATCTCGACCACGGGAAATTCGAATGACCGTCTACTTCATCGGCGCCGGCCCCGGCGACCCCGAACTGATCACCGTCAAGGGTCAGCGTTTGATCCGCGAATGTCCGCTGGTGTTGTATGCCGGCTCGCTGGTGCCCAAGGAGGTGGTGTTGACCGCCAACCCCGCCGCCGAAATCGTCAACACCGCCGATCTCGACCTGGACGAGATCATCGCCCGCATTCGCGACGCGCACGTGCGAAGACTGAATGTGGCGCGGGTGCATACCGGCGATCCCGCGCTGTACGGCGCCATCGGCGAGCAAATCCGCGAACTCGAAAAACTGGGGATTCCCTACGAGGTGGTGCCGGGCGTGACGGCCGCGTTCGCCGGTGCGGCGATGTTACGGCGGGAACTGACCCTGCCGGGCGTCAGCCAGACGATTATCCTGACCCGCCACGCCGGCAAAACGCCGATGCCGGAGGGCGAAAGCCTGCCGGAACTGGCACAACATCGGGCTACGATGGCGATTTACCTCAGCGTGGACAAACTGCGGGAGATCGTGGCGGAACTGGCCCCGCATTACGGCGTGGACTGCCCGGCGGCGGTGCTGCACCGGGTGTCGTGGCCGGATCAGGACGGCGTGGTCGGCACGCTGGCGGACATCGCCGCGAAGGTCGAAGCCAAGGGCTTCACCCGCACCGCGCTGATTCTGGTCGGGCGGGTGATTCAGCCGGAGGGTTTTCCGCCATCCTATCTCTACAGCACCGAACACGCCGAGTGGTATCGAAAGTTTCAACCGTCCGATTAGGGGGTTATTACGATTGTGATTCGATACATGTTGTTGAAATTGAATTACAATAATTTGCTCAGTATGGGTTTATGCGCCGCATTGGGGTGGAATAACACACCTTTTAGGGTGTCTACTTAACGTTAGCTCAACAAATGCTATGAACATAAGTTCGGACGATAAAGGTAAGGCGACATATAGACGCCTATTGCTATCCAAAGAGATCTATTTGCATGGATTGGGACATTCTCGCGCCAAGTTCTTCTCTGGATAAAATGATTGCGATACACAATTTTCGATAATGCCCTGGAAATTGCGTTGCGGTCGATTTTTTTGCATCATGAAATTAGACCAGAAAAGCAACTGAATATTGATTTCGAGTCAATGTTGAACGAAATCGATGGCTATGAACGAATTCAAGAAGAAGAATATTAAGTATGCCGTATCGGCAAGAGGCATTCGCGTAAATGGCGTACATACCAAATAAGAAATATGGCTCAACATCATGCAGTCGAGCCAGAATCATCAAGACGCTCGATGATTGGAGAGTATTTACCTCTCGTTTTTTGATAAAGGCATACAAAGTATACTTCAATATAGAATTCGATGAACTGACATCCACTAACTTTATTGAATGCAAAGAATTAAAAGACATTTTACTTATAGGCTACAAACTGCATGACGAAACAACAGTATCTAGAAACTCTTATCGCCGCAAAGCTCGGCAAGTTTATTTACGCTTCATATTCGATTCAGAGATTTCTCCCATCAGATGGATTTAATAGTGATGTTTTTTGTTATTTCTAGTATCTCATCTGAATTGCGACAAATGGATTCCAGCAGTCATCACAGTACAATATCGAAGACGTAATAAGGAACAATTTACGATAAGATATCAGAATCACAACATGTACTCCGCAATAATATCAAGTGGAATAACATTCTCAGATTACAAACGGTACGAAAATCTGACGCCATCTGTAACGTTAACTTTGGGGGGTAGTTACGTTGTGCAAATGGGGCAAGACTTTTAAGTGGTTGCGACTATCTCGAATCGATCTTCTTGGGTTATTAGAGCTGTTGTTGAGTCAATCCATCATTAAGGTGGCAGCTTGCTCGGTGGCAAGATCTTGATTTAATACGAGCATATTACAAGTCCTCATGTAACAGACCGTGCAATAGCAAAAGCTCACATGAAGTACAATAAATAACATGACTGATTGCTAACAAGGCAAATGCAGCCGATCCAAAAAGCTACGCGCCTCCTTCGTCGGCGCTCCGCTTTGCCGGTCGGCTGATCTTGCAACGTTAGGCGTAAAACCACAAAGCACCAATACCCGAAATATCCCCTCTCCCACCGGGAGAGGGGTAGGGGTGAGGGTTTATCTTCCCGCCCCGTCTCTCACGCCTTCGCCTGCTCCAGCAATTCCGACACCAGTTCCGGCGGCAGCTTGAGTTCCCTGGCCAATTCATCCAGATACGCGCGTTCCTGCTCGCTATCGACATCGATGGTCAGCAGCGAGGTGAGATAGATTTCGGCCGCCGCCGCCGGGGAATCCGCGCCGGCCGCAACTTCCTTGACGTTCAACGGCTTGGCGAGTTCATTCTTGACGAAATGCAGAGCGTCGGGATCGAGCTTGAGCTTTTGCAAGTAGGCGTCGATCTTCGCTTGCTCGTTTTCGTCGATGTGGCCGTCCGCTTTGGCGGCCGCGAGCATGGCTCTCAGCAGGGCAAAACCGCGCTGGTCGAGTTGCGGTCCGCTCAAGCCGGTCACCGGGGGACCGGGATCGACCGGCGCCCCGCCTCTCTTGGCCTGCCAATCCTGAAACGTTTTGTAGGCCAGTCCTCCCACCGCCGCCAGGCTGCCCAGCTTCAACGCCAGCCCGGTCAAGCCCCGGCCGGCGCCGGTGCCCAGCAGCACCGCCGCCACGCCCGCGATGGCCGCGCCCTTGCCCATGCTCGACAGCGCCGCGTCGCGCTGTGGTCCTTCCTTGGGAATATCGAGTTTCTGCTCCGCCAAGCTTTGACCCTTGCTCGCCAACTCGCGGCCCGATTGCAATAGCTGGTCGAATAATGCGCGAACGTCCATCGAAAACCTCCTCGGATTGGTTTAACAATCAAACTTAACATTCTAATTCTAAAATAAATATCCGTATCTTGGACGATAAAGCTCCTCCACTGAAGTGTACTTCATATCAGGCGAGAATCCGATTCATTATCGCGTGAAAACCGGCTCGGATTTATCGGAACCCTCAACCCTCACCCGAACACCGCTTCCAAGCAGATCCGAAGCCATGCGACCCACATCGCCATAAAACCGATCGGCCGCCGGCAACGCCGGTCGCTCCAGCAGCACCACCGGAACGCGCGATTGCCGCGCCGCGATCAGTTTGGCTTCGACCGCGCCGCCGCCGCTGTCTTTTGCCACCAGCGCGTCGATCCGATAATCCCGCAACAACATCAACTCCTCATCCAGCCGGAACGGGCCGATGGCGCACAGCAGGGTCAATTGCCGCGAGGCTGGCGGTGCTGCCGCCAGACAGCGCACCAGCCAATGCTGCCCGGCCGGGATTTCGGCCACATGACGCAAGGGTTCCAGGCCGATAGTGAAGAAAGGCCGTTCGAACTCCCCTAGCGCCGCCATCATCGCCGACCAGTTAGCCACCGGGCGCCAATCGTCGCCGGGCGCGGGGCGCCACGCCGGCCGCCGGTAAGCCCAGAGCGGAATGTCGGCCCAATGCGCCGCCAGCGCCGCGTTTCGGCTGATTTGCGCGGCATAGGGATGGGTGGCATCGATCAATAGCTCGATGCCGTTCTCGCGCAGGAACGCCGCCAGCCCATCGGCGCCGCCGAAACCGCCAACCCGCACCGCGCAGCTCAAATCCGGGGTCCGCCCCTTGCCGGCGATGCTGTAGGTCACCGCATGGACCGGCGCCAGCATTCGCGCCAGCGTGACCGCCTCGCCGATGCCGCCCAGAATCAGGACGCGCATTACCCGAAGCCGGCATGGCCGACCGGGCGGCCTTCGCGGTCGGTCGCCCAAATTTCCACCGCCACGCCATCCGGCAAAATGGCGCGCGCTCGGTCGCGAGCCATGACGCAAATCCGGTCGCCCAAGGGCAGCCCCGCACCGCGCGCCAAAACCAGCGCCCGCTGGCTGGTATTGGCGGTTCGCATCGCGTCTTGCAGGGCCGCATCCGCGCCCAGCACCGCCGCTTCCATGGCCAGTAGCGGGAGATCGACGCTGGAGTTGCGGCTGTGCAGATCGAGATGGCCCGCCGCCAGCTTGCTGATCTTGCCGAAACCGCCCGCCAGACTCAGGCGGGGAATCGGCGCCCGCCGCAGATGTTTCAGCACCGCCCCGACAAAATCGCCCATTTCGATCAGCGCCATGTCGGGTAAGGAATAGTGGGCGCGCATAGTTTGCTCGCTGGTGGCGCCGGTGCAGGCGGCGATGTGGGCCAGGCCATTGGCGCGAGCCACGTCGATGGCCTGCTGAATGGAGGCGATGTACGCGGAGCAGGAAAACGGCCGGACGATGCCGGTGGTGCCGAGGATCGATAATCCGCCGACGATGCCGAGGCGCGGATTCAAAGTTTTTTGGGCTATTTCGGCCCCTTTTTCGACGCCGACGGTCACCTCGAAGCCGCCGCGATGGTCATGTTGGGCCGCCAATCGCGTCAAGTGCTCGCCGATCATCCGGCGCGGCGTCGGATTGATCGCCGGCTCGCCCACCGAAATCGGCAGGCCGGGCCGGGTCACGACACCCACGCCGGGACCGGCGTGAAAGCGCACCCCCGAAAGCTCGCTCAATTCGATACGAGCGAATATCAAGGCGCCGTGCGTCACGTCGGGATCGTCGCCGGCATCCTTGACCGTCGCCGCCTCGGCCCCATTTTCCGTCAACCGGCAATAGGCCAGCCGAAATAGCGGGCGCTCGCCGCGCGGCAGCACGATTTCCACCTGATCGAGCTCGGTTTGGGCCAGCAGCCGATAGGCGGCGGCCACGCTGGCGGCGGTGGCGCACGCGCCGGTGGTGTGGCCGTAGCGCAGGGGTCGCGAGGTCTCGGGGGTGTCGGGACGCATGAGGATGGCGGTTTCAGAGGATGGCGGCGACCGGGCCAAACACCGCCGGCGTCAGGCCAGATTCCAGCCGAGCGCCGCTAGGCGGCGTAAGCCAGCGAAACGGCGCCGGGGCCGACCTTGACCCCGCCGGTGGCGCTCATCATGGACAACATGACTTCGACGCCCCACTGGCGGGCGTGCTGCTCGAACTCGCCGAAAGCCTTTTTCTGCTTGATGACCTGCGGATCGCCGGCATAGCTGACGACCACCAGCGGACTCTTCAGGCCTTGATCGATCGCCTGTTTCGCCAGTTCGAGGAGATGGGCAAAGGCTTGGTCGAAACCGCGGCGCTTGAACGCGATGCCGATCTTGCCGTCGTAAAAAAGGCCGGCTTGCTTGATATCGAGCAAGTTGCTCAGGTGAAAATCCAGGAAACCGGCGCTCGGCCGGTCCTTTTCCACGATCCGGTCGGGCGCGTAACCGAAGTCGTTGGGCAGCAAGTAGCAGTGAATGTGCTGGCGGAAATTCTCGATCCGCCGCCGCAACTCGTTGAAGGGGAGGTTCTGGTCTTGCAGCAACCGCATCGTCTCCCATGCCAGCATGGCCTCGCCGGCGAAAATGGTCCTGCTGTCGAGCACGTTCAAATAGAACGGGGTGTTCAACCCCGCTTGGCGGCGCTTTTCCCGATAGGCGCGCAAAACGGCGAAGGAAGCCTCGGTGGCGCTTTCGAACAGGCGGTCGCCGGTCTTGGAGATGGCGAGCAGGATCGCCCGGTCGTACTCCGCGACCCATTGATCCAGGAACAGCGCAGTGATCGCGTCGGCCGAGCAGGTTTCGACTTCCACGTCAGGTTGCCGCGATGAAGCGTAGCGCTGGTGAAAAAACAGGGTGAGGTTGGCGTCGCGGCTATCCGTGAAAATGTGATCGCCCAGAACCAGCTTGACCGGCAACACCCGCATTTGGTTTTGCCGGATGAAAGCGCCCGGCAAATCACATGTCGCATTGACGATCACCAGCGTTCTCATCCCAACGGTGCTCCTCGCGAAAAATTCCAGGCAGGAATAGCTGTTAGCAACATTAATTTCAAACCGAGAACATCGGCCCGCATCGCGGCTCCGCCGCCGTTCGGTCGGGCGCTCATCGCCCGGTGATCGTCGGCGGCATGGATTCGGAAATCAATCGGCCAAGTGACCGCTGTACAGGGCTTCGAACCGGCAGCCATGCCCGATTCGCCCCGCCGGTCTGGCCGGGTCGATGCGCACCACCGTCGCCGTGACTTCCAGCTCGGCCCCCTCCAATTCATCGGCGGTGATTTGCAGATAAAGCGTGGCGCCGATCGGCAGCTCCTGCTCGGTCCACAACAGAATCCCGCCCACGCTGATATTGCCCAGCCAACCATCCCGGACGCTGCCGATGTCGGCGCCGGCGACGCGATACTTGAGGGCGGCGTTGACCTCGGTACGGGCAAACCGCCTCTTCTCGTCGTATTCGGACACGAGCGCGCTCCTGGTAGAAATTGGTGGCGTGGCGGGGGCATCGGGCGGGCGCTATCAAGACCCCGGAAACTCGGCTAAACTGCCACAAAATTATCGCACCAGCAGGCCGGCATTCCAAGGCGCGGGCACCATCGCCGCCACCCTTCGCACGATGAGCAATTATTCCATGCAGAACAAGGATTTTTTCAGCCAAATCGAAAAATACCAGCCCTTCGAGCCGGGTCAAGCGATCTTCCGCGAGGGCGAGCCCGGCGATAGCCTGTACATCGTGGCCGAAGGCCAGGTCGATATCGTGCTGGGCGCGCGGATTCTCGAAACGGTGGGTCCGGGCGGCATTCTGGGCGAACTGGCGCTGATCGACGACAAGCCGCGCAGCGCCTCGGCCATCGCCCGCACCGACTGCCTGCTCGCCCCCGTCAACCGGGAGCACTTTCTCGCCCTGGTCCAGCGCACCCCCCTGTTCGCCCTCCAAGTCATGCGCGCGATAGCCAACCGCTTGCGCCGCACCACCGACCTGCTCCGCGACTAGCGCCGGTTTCAGCCCGGCCCGCTTCGTGGCCCGAACTGCCGCGCCGTCCGCCACAAACAGGCGCGTTAATTGCACATGCGATACCGCCGGACCCTCGCGGCCGCTCATCCGCCAAGAATTGGCAAGCCGCTTCGGGCGTGATGGCGCCGCACGGCAACCCGCAACAGGGTGGTCTCGCCCATGGAGTCGTCAATGATTGAAGCTTCCGCTGCCTGCCAAGATGATCCGATCCCGCCGGGCGACACCCTGCTCGCCGATTACCCGGTCGCCGGGTCCGGCTACGACGAGATGTGCTCGGCGCCCGGCCTGCTGCGCCCCCACTGGCGGGATTTGGCGAACGCTCTGGAGGAAATCGGCGGCGAGGAACTGGAGCGCCGCCACGGCGAAGTGCAGCGCCTGCTCCAATCCGACGGCGTCACCTACAACACCTACGACGACCCCCAGGGCTCGCAGCGGCTGTGGCTGGTGGACAACATTCCGCTGCTGATGACCGGCGAGGAATGGAGCGAGCTGGCGGCCGGCCTGGAACAGCGCTCGCGGCTGTTGAACGCTCTGCTGGCGGATCTGTACGGCCCCCGGATGACCATCCGCCAAGGCTGGCTGCCACCGGAGCTGGTGTTCGCTCATCCCGGTTTTCTTCCGCCCTGCCATCGGGCCTTGCCCGAAGGCCGGCGCTGGCTGATTTTTCACGGCGTGGATCTCGCCCGGGGGCCGGACGGCGTGCTCCGGGTTTACGGCGACCGCACGCAATCGCCCTCCGGCGCCGGGTACACCCTGGAAAGCCGCATCATTTTGGCGCGCGCCCTGCCGATGATTTATCGCGACGCACCCTTGCGCCGCTTGGCCAGCTTTCTGGAAACGGAGCGCGCCACCCTCGCCGGTTTGGCCCGCCACAACCCGGAAAACCCGCACGTCGTGCTGCTGACGCCCGGCCCCAACAGCCCGGTGTATTTCGAGCACGCCTACCTGGCCAATTATTTGTCCCTCAGCTTGGTGGAGGGCGAGGATCTGGTGGTGCGCGACCGCCGGGTCTGGCTGAAAACGCTCGGCGGATTGCGGCCGGTGGACGTGATCCTGCGGCGAGTGGCCGACGATCTCTGCGACCCGCTGGAGCTGCGCGGCGATTCCCTGCTGGGCGTGCCCGGCCTGTTGCAGGCGGTGCGCGGCGGCCACGTCGCCCTCGCCAACGCCCTGGGCAGCGGCATCGTCGAAAATCCGGGCCTCGCGGTTTTTCTGCCCCTGCTGTGCCGGCAGTTGTTGGGCGAGGATCTCAAGCTGCCCTCGCTGCCGACTTGGTGGTGCGGCGCTCCCGAGGATCGCCGCCACGTTCTGGCCAACCTGGATCGACTGGTGGTGCGCTCGATCCTGCCGGGAGGGACACACTGGGAAGGCGCGCGGCTGGACGAGAAATCGCGCGGGCAGCTGATCGAAAAAATTCAAAGCGCCCCGCACCTGTTCGTCGGCCAGGAATCGTTGCCCCTGTCCACCGCCCCGGTGCTGGAGGAAGGCCGGCTGGTGCCGCGCCCGGTGATGCTGCGCGGCTTCGTCGTGGCGGAAGACGACGGCTATCGGGTGATGCCCGGCGGCCTGGCCCGAGTGTCGTCGGGGCTGGACACCCTGCAAGCCGCCTTGCAAAAAGGCGGCATCAGCAAGGACTGGTGGGTGCTGGCGCCCACCCCGCAACGCCACGTCAGCCTGCTCCGCCAGGCTTACGGCCCCATCGTGGTCACCCGCGACGGCACCGATCTGCCCAGCCGGGTCGCGGACAACCTGTTCTGGCTGGGCCGCTACAGCGAGCGGCTCGACAGCACCGCCCGGCTGCTGCGGGAAGCGTTCGGACGGCTGCTGGAATGGGAGCAGGACAACACCGACGAACGGTGTCTGGACGATTTGCTCGACGCCCTGGATATTCCGGTGCCGCCGGTGGCCGAATCGCCCCGCGCCCGCTTCTTCGCCTTGCGGCAGGAACTGCTGAACCTGATCGTCGAATCCGAGCATCCCGGCAGCATGCAGGCGCTGTTCGGCGGCATGCTGCGGACCGGCCGCGCGGTGCGCAACCATCTGGGCGACGACAGTTGGCGGCTGCTCAACCGCTTGCAGCACAGCATCCAGGACCCGCCTTCGGGGCTGGGCGCCCGGCAGGCGCGGGAGTTGCTGGAGGAGGAGCTGATGCTGACGGCGGCGTTCTGCGGGCTGAACTACGAGACCATGCCCCACCACCAGGGCTGGCTGTTTTTCGACATCGGCCGCTACCTGGAGCGGGTGCTGCGGACCCTGGAGCTGTTCGATCTGGCCTTCATCACCGCCCGCAATCCGGGCCTTACCGCTGTGGGAGGTGGTGCTGACCATCACCGACAACCTGACCGCCTACCGGCGCCGCTACCGCTCCGCCCTGCACCCGACCGCCATCATCGACCTGCTGCTGTTCGACACCGACAATCCCCGCTCCGTCGGCTACCAGTTGCGCCGGCTGCAGCGCAACGTCGGCCGGCTGCACCGCCCGGAAAGCTCCCCCTATCGCAACGCGGAGGAGCGCCTGATCCTGGAAGCCTTCACCACCCTGCAACTGGCGGACATCGAGGCGCTGGCCACGCTGACCCACGACAGCACCAGCTCCAGCGTCGAGCTGACCCGGCTGCTGGAAGCCATCCACAAACCGCTGAAAGGGCTATCGGACGCCTTGACCCACAGCCACTTCAGCCACGCTGAAGTACCTCGCCAACTGATCACCATGCAGCCGTGAAGTACACCATCACCCATCGCACCCTGTATCACTACAGCAGCGGCGTCGCCCTGTGCCACAACGTGGCGAGGCTGCTGCCGAGAGAAACCGCCTGGCAACGGTGCCAGCCCAGCCGCATCGCCATCAAGCCGCGACCCGCGCTATCCGCCCAGCAGGAAGACTTTTTCGGCAACCGGGTACTGTACTTCGCCATCCAGGACATCCATCAGCGGCTCGAAGTGAAGGTCGTCACCGAAGTGGAGGTGCTGGCCGCGCGGCAGTTCGACCCGTCCAGCCCGTCGATGCCGTGGGAGCAGGCCCAAACGCTGTTGCGGGAAGACCCGGACCCGGAGATCATCGAGGCCCGCCTGTTCGCGTTGGACTCGCCGTTCGTGGCCGTCCATCCGGGGTTTCGGGAGTACGCCAAGCCCAGCTTTCCGCCCGACAGGCCCTTGCTGGAGGCGTTGGCGGATTTGAACCGGCGGATTTATCGGGAATTTACCTACGATCCGCATTTCACCACCGTCGCCACTCCCCTCGACGAGGTTTTGAGCCAGCGGCGCGGCGTTTGCCAGGACTTCGCCCATCTGGCCATCGCCTGCCTCCGCGCGTTGGGGCTGGCGGCGCGCTATATCAGCGGCTATCTGGAAACGATTCCCCCGCCCGGCCGGCCCCGGCTGATCGGCGCCGATGCGTCGCACGCCTGGCTGGCGGTATATGTGCCGGGCGCCGGCTGGGCGGAGTTCGACCCCACCAACGATTGCATGCCCCGCGATCGGCACGTCACCTTGGCCTGGGGGCGGGATTACGGCGATGTCGCGCCGCTGATCGGGGTCATGACCGGCGGCGGCTCGCATTCGTTGGAAGTGTCGGTGGACGTGGCACCCCAGCCGGAGGCGGAAGGCGGCGAGTGATCGAGTCCGCGCCCGAAGCCGCGCTCCTGCGGGGAGAGGAGAGTTTCCGTGCCGGATCTAAATTCGCACCGCCAACACGTCGCAGGGCGCGCCGTGCAGCACTGCGTTGGCGGTCGAGCCCAGCAGCAGCGCCAAACCGTGGCGCCCGTGGCTGCCCACCACGATCAAATCGGCCCCGTGTTCCTTGGCGGCGCCGAGAATCCCCTCCTTGGTCGAAGGCGCGTTGACCACCCACAATTCAGCGCCTTCGACCTCCAGTCGTTGCGCCAGTTGTCCCAGCGCCGTCCGAGATTCCCGCAGCAGCGTCTCGTCGGGCAACTCGGGCAGCACCGGCAATAGCTCGTAGCCGCCGCCCAGACTGATGTTCACGTCTTCAACGACGTGAATCATGCTGAGCCGCGCCCCATATTTCCGGGCCACCTCCTTGGCGCGTTCGCCGACCTTTAACGCTTCGTCGGAAAAATCGGCGGCGAACAAAACGTGTTGATAGGTCATGTCATGCCCTCCTAAACGGGTCTAAAAGCAATGATACACCGCCGCCGCTCGGGGTTGATTCAAGCTCTACCCTCAATCGGTTAGACAGCTTTCCGAGCCACCGGATCGAGCGCCCGGCAATTCGACCGAGTGCTGGCGATGCGCCAGCGACTCGATCAGCTCGTGACGGGGGCTGGCGCAATCCCGGACCATCGCTTCGACCAGCCGCTGTTTTCCCAGCAGTTTGGCGATCTGCCGGAGGCTGTCCTCGACTTTGTGGCGGGATTGGCGCGAATGGGCGGCAGAACCGGTCACGCAGCCTCAACCCGTCCCATAGCGGCGCTCCACGTAATCGTCCACGATCCGCTGGAACTCGGCGGCGATGCCCTCGCCCTTCAGCGTCACGGTCTTCTCGCCGTCCACGTAAACCGGGGCGACCGGTACCTCGCCGGTGCCGGGCAGGCTGATGCCGATGTTGGCCTGCTTGCTCTCGCCGGGACCGTTGACCACGCAGCCCATCACCGCCACGGTCAGTTCCTCGACGCCGGGATAACGGGCGCGCCAGACCGGCATCTGCTCCCGCAGATAGCCCTGGATCTGTTGGGCCAGCCGCTGAAAATAGTCGCTGCTGGTGCGACCGCAGCCGGGACAGGCCACCACCGCCGGCGTGAAGGAACGCAAGCCCATCGCTTGCAGAATTTCCTGGGCGACCAAAACCTCCTGGGTCCGGCTACCGCCCGGCTCCGGGGTGAGCGAAATGCGGATGGTGTCGCCGATGCCTTCCTGCAACAGCACCGCCAGCGCGGCGGTGGACGCGACGATGCCCTTGCTGCCCATCCCCGCCTCGGTCAGCCCCAGATGCAAGGGATAGTCGCAGCGCGCCGCCAGCTTACGATAAACCGCGATCAAGTCCTGCACCCCGCTCATCTTCACCGACAGAATGATCCGGTCGTGCCCCAGCCCGATGTCCTCCGCCCGCCGAGCGCTGTCCAGCGCCGACAGAATCATCGCCTCGTGCATGACGTCGGCGGCGGGCTTCGGTGCCGGCAGGCGGGCGTTTTCGTCCATCAGCCTCGCCGCCAATTCCGGGTCGAGACTGCCCCAGTTCACCCCGATTCGCACCGGCTTGTCGTACCGGCAGGCGATTTCGACGATGGTGGCGAACTGCTCGTCTTTCTTCTTGCCGCGGCCGACGTTGCCGGGGTTGATGCGGTATTTGTCGAGCAGTTCGGCGCAGGCCGGATACTTGGCGAGCAGCCGGTGGCCGTTGAAGTGGAAATCGCCGATCAGCGGCACATGGACCCCTTGCCGGGCCAGCCGCTCGCGAATCGGCGGCACGGCGGCGGCGGCTTCCTCGTTGTTGACGGTGACGCGGACCAGTTCCGAGCCCGCCCGCGCCAGCTCCTTAACCTGAGCGGCGGTCGCTTCCGCGTCGGCGGTATCGGTGTTGGTCATCGACTGCACCACGATGGGCGCGTCGCCGCCCACCGTGACGGAACCGATCCGAACGGCTACGCAGGAACGGCGCGGGATGGGAGAGCGAGCAGAAGCCATGGCGTTTACCTGAAAACGGTTCGAGCGATCAAAATCGTTCGTCCCCTCGCCCGCTGGCGGCAGAGGGGTTGAGGGGGAGGCGGGATTGGCGCTCAGCGCAAAAAATCGCGGCTGATCCGCCGAAATAGATCGGTGCCGGCCTGATGCAACCATTCGAACACCACCATCTCCCGGCTGACGATGCGCACGCCTTCGGCGCGCATGCGCTCCAGCGCCAGTTCCACATCGCGCGGCGCTCGGGAGGAAACCCCGTCGGCGACCAAATAGACCTCCTTGCCGGCCATCCGCAGGTCCAGCGCGGTCTGCAACACGCACACATGCGCCTCCGCGCCGATCAGAACCACTTGATCGCGGCCGAGCAGGTCGATTCGCCGCATGCATTCCAGTTCCGCACCGCAGGAAAAATGGGTTTTTTCCACGAAGGCGTCCGCCGGCAGCAACTCGCGGATCGCGGTGACCGTGTGCCCCAGTCCTCTGGGATACTGCTCCGATGCCAGAATCGGGACGTTCAGCGCCTGGGCGATCCGGATCAGCCAGACGCCGTTCGCGACCACTTGGTCGGCCTGGTGAATCGCCGGCATCAGCCGCTCTTGAAAATCCACCACCAACAGACAGGACGATTCGGCTCTCATCAACATCGGTTCTCTCCGGTTCGGTTGCGGCTTCGTCGGGGCGACGGCCCGCGTTAATCGGCGATCAAGGTGATGCGCTCGTTGGGATTCGCGCCCTTGACCACCTGCGTCCGCAAGCCTCTCCAAGCCGGCGCCAGCAGATCGGCCGGAGCGCGGGTCTGCGGGTCGTCCACCGCGAAGGTGAACAAGACTCATTCTCGGTTCCAATTTCTGGAGGCTGGCGCTGCCCACCCAGATGGGGGTATCCCCTTCCTTCAAACGGGCGTTGACATCCCAAAAACGCAGCAGCCAGCGGGTATCCGCGCCGTTGGCGTAACGCACCATGGTCAAGTCATCCTCGCTGCCATCGTGGATTTGCGGCAACACCGGCAGTTCCCGCAGTTCCACTTGCGGGCTCAAGCACAACAAAACGCTCCGCAAATCCGGCGGTGGCGCGGGTTCCCAGCCCGCTTCTTGCAGACGTTTTTTCAAATCTTGCTGGGTTCCGGCCCATTGCAGCACGAAATCCTGCCGGCGATTCCCCCGAAAATCCAGCCGTTGCTGCGGCAAACGTCGCCAACCGCCCTGCCACCATTGCTCGCGCGCCTGGATTTGCTTGATCGGTTGCGGCTGGTAAAGCTGTAGGTCCGCGCGATAGTCGAGGCTGACGTGCACCAGGTCGGCTATCAGCAAGGCGATCATGCTGTAAGCCAACAGCTCGCGCCAGTTCACCGGAACGGCGGTCGCGTGACGGTTGTAGGCCAGCCCGAGCACGGTTACCCAGATCACGCCCAGGGATAAGCCGGCCAGCGTGACGGTCAACCAGTGCACCCCCAGATACAGCCGGGCAAACGCAATGGGCACGATCATGAACGCCGCCGCCAGATAGACCATCCAGCGGCGGGCTTGCGGAACGCCTCGGGCGATAAGGACCGCCAGAAACCCGAACACCAGCATATTGAGGGTCGCGTGGCTGGACGGAAACGAATAGCCCAATACCCCCTGCGACACTTCGGCCGGGCTGGACACCGGCAGCAACCACTTGAACAGCAGGTTGGTGGCCATGCCGAAGCCCAGGGCCGCCAGCCAATGCCAGGCAGCCACTGGCCGCCGCCGCCAAACCAACCAACCGAACACGACCATGCTGAGGGGCAAGATCACTTGATAATCACCCAGTTCGGCGGTAAAGACCATCAAGGCATCGGCCCAAGGCGTGCGCAGTTCCTGGAAAAAGTGATAGAGGCTTTGGTCCAGGCCGCTCGGCAATTTCTGGCCGGCGGCGCTCAGGCTCAGGCTGACCAGCACGACTCCGCCCAACAGCAGCACCGCCAGGGTCACCAGCCCGCGCAGTTCGCCTTGCGCCGGGTCTAGCAGCGAGGCGGTGATCGGCCCGATGAAACGTCGGCCCCGGCTCCAGTTGTAGAACCGCTGCGACCAATCGGCGGCGTGCGCCTGAAACAGCCGCACCAGATGCCGCACCAGCCAAGTGGTGCCCCACAGGACCATCGCGACCAGCAGAATGAGAATCACCAGCCGTCCCGCCACCCGGGAGGCGATTTCCAGCGAGGCGCCGAACGCCATGCCGGGAATCAGGTAGGCCGGCGACCACAGGATGGCCGACACCACGTTGGCGATCATGAAATTGCGCCAAGTCATGTCCATCATTCCCGCCACGGTCGGTATCGTGCCGCGCACCGGACCGAAGAAGCGCCCGAACAATACGCCCTTGCCGCCGTGCTTGCGGAAAAATTCCTCGCTGCGCGTGATCATTTCGGGGTGCTTGTTGAACGGCCAGACCCGGCGGATGCGTTGGTGGAACACCCGGCCGATCCAGAAGCTGATGGCATCGCCGATCACCGCGCCCAGCGCCGACCACCAGTAGGCCGACCAGAAGTCCAAGTGACCGAGGCCAATCAGGGCGCCCAGGCTGAACATGACCAGGGCGCCGGGAACGATGACGCCGACGATGGTCAACGATTCCGCGGCCGAGGAAATGAAGATCACGGCGCTCATCCAGCCCGGATGGGCGGCGACCCAGGCGAACAGGGCGTTGACGAATTCGGACTGCATAAGCTTGCTTTGCGGTTAAGCGGGCTTTGTGGTTAAGCGGGGAAACGGGTGAAGTTGGACTCGCGAGCAGGGATTATGGTTGTCGAAAGCCCCTTATGCCACAGACGCCGCTAACTTTGCCACCCAAGACGCGCGAGTCGTCCGCTCGCATGCGAGCGCCGGCGAATCCGAACCACCCAGTTCCATCATCGCTCCAAATCGGTCCTACCAGGAGAATCGCATCATGCCCGTTTTCGCTAGCGGATTGACCGCTGTCCTGCCGCCGATCGCATCGCCGTTCGCCCTCGCCGCCGCCCGCCGCCGAGAAACTGGGGGTGCTCTACAACCCCGGCGAGGCCAATTCCGTGTCGCTGGTCCGCTCGCTGAAGGAACTCGCGCCCGACAAGGGTTTTCAAGTGATCGAGGCGGCCGCGCCGAAATCCGGCGATGCGTTGAGCGCCGCCCGGCAACCGGCGGGCAAGGCCGAAGCGATTTACATTCTGCCGGACAGCACGGCGGTTTCGGCGCTGGAAGCGGTGATCGACGTGTTGCTGTCGGGTTGAGCGGACTATCTCAAACCTGGCGCACGCTGGCTTTGCGGAACTCCTCGCGCATGTCCTCGAAGGTGCGCGCCACCGGGAATTGGGGAAATTCGTCGATGACGTTTTGCGGCGGCCGGAACAGAATGCCGGCTTCCGCTTCGGCCAGCATGGCGGTGTCGTTGTAGGAGTCGCCGGCGGCGATCACCCGAAAATTGAGCCCATGGAAGGCCCGCACCGCCTGGCGCTTGGAGTCCGCTTGCCGCAGGACATAGTTCACGACCCGGTCGTCCACCACCTCCAGGCGGTGGCAGAACAGAGTCGGCGAGCCGAGTTGCCGCATCAGCGGCATGGCGAACTCGTAATAGGTATCCGACAGAATCACCACCTGAAACCGCTCGCGCAACCAGTTCATAAACTCGCACGCCCCGTCCAGCGGCCCCATGGCGGCGATCACCCGCTGGATGTCGGACAGTTTCAGCCCGTTCTGGTCCAGCAGCGCCAAGCGCCCCCGCATCAGCTGATCGTAATCGGGAACGTCGCGGGTGGTCAGCCGCAACCCCTCGATGCCGGTGTGCTCGGCGACATTGATCCAGATTTCGGGAATCAGGACCCCTTCCAGGTCCAGGCAAGCGAGTTCCATGAGAGCCCCCTCGGCTGCCTATTGCGGGGTCGCGATGGCAGGCGTTAGTTGTTGTCGATGACAGTTTCGATAAACGACAACGCTAACCCGTTTTCAGCCATGACCGCAATAGCCGGCACAGCGCTCGAGGCCCAACCGATGGGGGGTGTTCAGGGTTCCCGATGAAAAAGCCCGCCCGGCCATTCCCGGCCGGACGGGTTAAGGCCGCGCGAGCTCACTTCAGCGCCGGAAGCGCGCCATCAACGGTGCCGATGTAGCCGATGGCCGCTCTCTTCCTGTTGTTCCATTTCGCGTTGATCTCGCCCAGAACCGCCGCTTCGGTAACCGTTCCGGCACCCTTGAAACCGCCTTTCTGGCTTTCCTCGCCCGGATGCTGGAAATTGCTCATGATGTAGCCGTAACCGTTCAAATTCTCGACCGCTTGCAGGCCAGTAGCCTCGGCATACATGGGTACGGACAGGATGCGGGAAAGCTTGCGGGTATCGACGTTGAAGGCCCAGACATAGTTGTTGTTGCGCCGACTGGTGTCCTCGCCTACGAACAGCGTGCGGATGTTCTCGGCATACTTGATATTATCTCCGCCGCAAACTTTGTCCTGCTTGCAGCGGTTGCCTTCGGAATCCTTGATGGCGGTCTTACCGTCAGTATCAAACCCCAGCCAGCCACCCAGCAGTTCGGGAATGCCGGTCATGCTGGTGGCCACGTAGGCCGAATTGATCGCGGTCCCGCTGGTATCCTTTTGACCGTCTTTGAGGGTTAGTTCGTAAATGGCGCCGGCATCGTTGCGGGGCAACCGGATATCGTTCTGGGGGTCGGCGGCGATATCGGTCATGCCCACCTCGACCCGGGAAATGACCACATAGGCCTTGTTGTCCCTCGCGTTGTGCGTCACGCCTTCCATCTTGGAAAATTCGGTGGTGGCGCCCAGCAAAGCCGCGTAACGGCGAGTTTCCAGAAATGCGGCGGCTTTTTCCATGCCGGGTTTGAGTTTCAGCCACTCGGTCCCCATGTAGGTCTTGACCTTTTTGAAGCTGGGATCGCCCGGATCCTTGTTGGCGACCTCGAAAATCTTGCTGAATTTCATTCCACCATCCACCAAGGACTTGATTTCGGCATCGGTGGCGTGGCCCAACCTGATCCAAGACAGGTTGGCGCTCCCCCCGTTGTCGGCGCTGGTTTGGGTCCATTTGGCGGCATAGAGCGTACCGGCCGATAAATCCTTGGGCTTGTCGGCCACGAACAGGAACATACCGGTGTAAGCGCCGTCGTCGCCCATGTACGCCGTCTTCTCGTCGGGCTGCACATCCGCCAATTCGCGGGCGATGCGACCCATGGCATAATGCTTCACGACGCTGGTGTTGCCTTGGCGATTGACCGTCACTTCCGGCACGATGCCATAATGATAAGGGTTGGCCGTGGCGGGCTCACCGTAGAAGTACTGGCTGAAGCTATTGATATCCGTCGTGTCATCGGTATCGGAGGCTTTCTCGATCCCTTCGCGAGTTTTGGCGTCGGGTTCGTACTCCTCGGCGCTCAGGTGCGTGTTCCAAGGCGACAGGGATGCGGCGCAATGAATCCAGCCGCCGTTCACGCCGGCAAAGCTGATGTGGTCGTAATCCATGACTTCCAGCGCCCCGGTGCGCTTATCCTGGTCCAATTTGGCCAGACCCATGGTGGCGGGTAATTTCGACCAGTAACTGACGTAGCTCTGGCCGTTGAGGTTGGGATAATCGGGGGGCACCTCTCGATATTCGAACTGCGTCACCAACGCCAAGGCGCGATTGTCTTGGGGGCTGGCAGCTTCCAGGCCGCGAATTTTCATCAATGATGTTCCGTCCGGCGAGTCGGAGGCCATTTGGCCAAAGCTGTCCATAAGGGGAGCGTCCTTGGTGTTGAAGAGGCCGCCCACGACTTGCTTTTTGATGAGGTCGGTGGTACCCATCAGCAGGTGGTACTTGAGATCGAAGGTTCTGGCTTTGCCGTTGCTGTACAGGACCTTCATCTGAGCCTGCGTGTAGATATCGGCTCTTTCCTCGACGGTTGAGGGCGGCGACATGCCGACAAACTCGACTGATTTCACGGCAAGCGCGGCATGGGCGTTCGGGGCAAAACCCCATGAGCAGAGCGCGGCCGACAAGGCTGGTGCAACAAGATTGATTTTCATAACAAAATACTCGGGCTGTAAAATTGCGATCATGCCCGATATTTTTGACATTTCTATTGCGATGGCCTTTCATTTCATGATTGGGATTTGGCTTGCATCCGGGTTGATGATAGCGAGCGCATGCGCGAACACGCCCTCTTTCTTTGGGTTTTTATGAAAATTTTTTATCAAAAATCAATTTTTTAATTTGATAAAACCGCTTTGTTCGGGGCGCGCTGGAGGCCGGGCATCACCTTTTTGATGACCGAAAAACCACAATTCACTCCTGACAACCATCGACCACCGATGCATCTCCAAAAATCAAAAGAAATTTAGCCCATAAATTTCTACACGATAAACGAAAAAAGTAGCATTATTGTATTTTTTTGTATACCATTGTTGAATAATATATCCATTGAGCGGATACCCCCTACACCTCTTTCCAAGGTCACTCGCATGGTCTAAAGTTTCACCGTCAGGCGACCGAAAGCACGATAGTCCGAGACCGTCAGGAATCACCGCCTTAGAAGAATATGGCCACCAATCCCAGCAACGTCATCTCGCAACCCGGTATCCAGCTGATCGGGTTGGCGAGGCAGCTCGTGCAAAATCACCTGCTCGATGAAACCACCGCCCTGAAGGCGATCGAACAGTCGCGCAAGGAAAGCGTCCCCTTCGTGGCCTACTTGGTGGATAACAAGCTGGCGCGCGACAAAGACATCGCCCGAACCGCCGCGCGCAGCTTCAACCTGCCCCTCTTCGATATCGATGCCTTGGAGGTCGATTCGGCGGTCGTTCGCCTGGTCGACGAGAAGCTGCTCCGCCGGCATCACGCCTTGCCCTTGCACAGGCGGGGCCGGCGGCTGTTCGTGGGCTTGAGCGATCCCACCAACCAGCGGGTGCTGGAAGACATCAAGTTCCAGACCCGACTCGACATCGAACCGATCATCGTCAGTCAAACCCAGTTGGCCAAGGCGCTTGACACCGCCATCGACCAGCCGGCATCCGGCATGACCGACGGCGATATCGGCGATTTGGATTTCAGCAGCGAAGCCGATGCGGCGGCGAAAGTCGAAACGCTGACCCAGTCGGACGCCGACGACGCCCCCGTGGTCCGGTTCATCAATCAGGTGATCCTGCAAGCCATCAACCGCGGCGCCTCCGACATCCACTTCGAGCCTTACGAGAAAATTTACCGGGTGCGCTTCCGCCAGGACGGCATGCTGGACGAAATCTACAAGCCGCCGGTCACCATGGCCCCGCGCTTGGCCGCCCGCCTCAAGATCATGGCCCAGATGGACATCGCCGAGCGCCGGGTGCCGCAGGACGGGCGTCTCAAGCTCTATTTGACCAAACAGCGCGCCATCGACTTCCGCGTCAACACCCTGCCGACCATGTGGGGCGAAAAGGTGGTCATGCGCCTGCTCGACCCGACCAGCGCCCAGATGGGCATCGAGGCGCTGGGCTACGAAGAGCATCAAAAGGAGCTGTTCCTCAAGGCGATCCACAAGCCGCAGGGCATGGTCTTGGTCACCGGCCCCACCGGCAGCGGCAAAACGGTGTCGCTCTACACCGCGCTCAACATCCTGAACACCGCCACCGTCAACATCTCCACCGCCGAGGATCCGGTGGAAATCAATCTGGCCGGCATCAACCAGGTCAACGTCAACCCCAAGGTCGGCATGACCTTCGCCAACGCCTTGCGCTCCTTCCTGCGCCAGGACCCCGACATCATCATGGTCGGCGAAATCCGCGATCTGGAAACCGCCGAAATCGCCATCAAGGCCGCCCAGACCGGCCACATGGTGCTGTCCACCCTCCACACCAACAGCGCGCCGCAAACCCTCAGCCGCCTGATGAACATGGGCGTCGCGCCCTACAACATCGCCTCCAGCGTGACCCTCATCATCGCCCAGCGGCTGGCGCGCCGGCTGTGCCAGCACTGCAAGGAACCGGTCAAGGTCCCCCCCGAGGAGCTGGTCAATCAGGGCTTTCGCGAGAGCGAGTTGAACGATCTGGAAATATTCAAGGCCGCCGGTTGCGACCAGTGCAACCACGGTTACAAGGGCCGGGTCGGCGTCTACGAGGTGATGCCGATCACCGACGAAATCGGCCGCATCATCATGGAGGGCGGCAACGCGATCCAGATCGCCGACCAAGCTCGCAAGGAAGGCATCAACGACTTGCGCCGTTCGGGATTGCACAAGGTCCGCATGGGCCTCACCAGCCTCGAAGAAATCAACCGAGTGACAACGGATTAACGGTCGTGGCCAAACAACCCACCCTGGCGAAAGCCAAGAAGAAAGAAGAGGAGCCCACGTTCAAGTGGGAAGGTACCGACAAACGGGGCGTCCGCGTCAAGGGCGAGCTGCGGGGTGCCAACCAGAACCTGATCAAGGCCGAACTGCGCCGGCAGGGCATCGTGCCGCTGCGGGTCAACAAGAAAGCCAAACCCCTGTTCACGGTCGGGGACAACGTCAACTCCAAGGACATCATGTTTTTCACGCGCCAGCTTTGCACGATGCTGGGTTCCGGCATCGCCGTGGTGCAAGCGCTGGACATGGTCGGGAACAGCAACAAGAAGACCAAGGTCAAGGAATTGATTTTGAGCGTCAAGGCCGACGTGGAAAGCGGCACCTCGCTCTCGAAAGCCCTGGGCAAACATCATTTGTACTTCGACGACCTGTATTGCAGCCTGGTGCACGCCGGCGAGGAAGCTGGCGTGCTCGAAATCCTGCTCGACAAGATCGCGACCTACCTGGAAAAGTCCGAGGCGCTGAAGGCCAAGGTCAAAAAGGCGCTCACCTATCCGGCCATCGTGCTGGTGTTCGCCTTCGTGGTCACCGCGATCCTGCTGATTTTCGTGATCCCGACCTTCGAGGACCTGTTTAAAGGCTTCGGCGCCGAATTGCCGGCGCTCACCCGATTCGTCATCGATCTTTCGGGCGTATTTCAAAAATACTGGTATCTGATCCTCGGCACGCCGGTCGTCGCCATCGTCGGTTTCATCGAGGCGCGCAAGCGCTCCCGAACCTTCTATCAGTGGCTGGACCGCGTGGTCCTGCAACTGCCGTTGATCGGCGATCTGGTCGCCACCTCGGCCAACGCCCGCTTCGCCCGCACCCTGTCCACGCTGTTCAGCGGCGGCGTGCCGCTGGTGGACGCCATGGTCAGCGTGGCCGGGGCCACCGGCAACTACGTCTACGAAAAAGCCGTTCTGGAAATGCGCGACGCGGTTTCCATCGGCCAGCAACTGAATTTCGCGATGCGGCAAAGCAGTCTGTTCCCCGACATGGTGATCCAGATGGTGGCGATCGGCGAAGAAGCCGGCTCGCTCGGCGACATGCTGGCCAAGGTCGCGGATTTCTATGAAGCGGAAGTGGATCAAAAGGTGGATACGCTGACCACGATGATCGAACCGATGCTCATGGCGTTTCTGGCGGGCGTGGTCGGCACGCTGGTGATCGCCATGTACCTGCCGATCTTCAAGCTGGCTTCCGCGGTTTGACGGCGGCCGCGCCGATGGCACTGCTGGAGCTGCTGACCACATCCCACACCCTGTTCGTCGCACTGATCGTCCTGCTGGGCTTGCTGGTCGGCAGTTTTCTGAATGTCGTGATTTACCGCTTACCGTTGATGATGGAGCGGGAATGGCGAGCACAATGCGCGGAATTGTTCGACCAACCGGTCCCGGCAGCGGGCCAGCCCGCCTTGAGTTTGTGGGGACCGCGCTCGCAATGCCCACAGTGCGGTCATTTGATCACGGCGATCGAGAATATCCCCCTGCTCAGCTACGCCCTGCAACGCGGTCGCTGCGCCCATTGCCATACCGCCATCGGCATCCAGTATCCGCTGGTGGAAACGCTGAGCGGCTGTCTGGCCGGAATCGTCGCCTGGAAATTCGGCTTCGGCTGGCCGACGGCGGCGGCGCTGGTTTTCACCTGGACCTTGCTGGCGGCGAGCGCCATCGATTTTCGCCATCAACTCCTCCCCGACGATCTGGTTCTGCCCTTGCTGTGGCTCGGGCTGCTAGCCGCGTTGTTCGGGCTGTTCGCCGATCTGCCCAGCGCGGTGATCGGCGCCATGGCCGGTTATCTGTCCTTGTGGTCGGTTTATCAGCTTTTCCGCCTCTTGACCGGGAAGGAAGGGATGGGCCACGGCGATTTCAAACTGCTGGCGGCGCTCGGCGCCTGGGTGGGCTGGCAATCGCTCGTCGCCATCGTCATTCTGTCGTCGTTGGTCGGGGCGGTCTTCGGCTTGGCCCTCGTCCTGTTTCGGGGTCGGGATCGGCAGGTTCCCATGCCGTTCGGTCCGTTTCTCGCGGCCGCCGGTTGGATCGTGCTGCTGTGGGGCGAGGCGATCAATCGAGCCTACCTGCAATGGCTGGGGCTTTGAGCGTGCTGGTGATCGGCCTGACCGGCGGCATCGGCAGCGGCAAATCGGAAGTCGGCAACCGATTTGCGGAACATGGCGTGCCCGTCATCGATACCGACCAGCTCGCTCGCGAGCTGGTCGAGCCCGGCCAGCCCGCGCTGGCAGACATCGTGACCGCTTTCGGGCCGGATTGCCTCGACGATCGGGGCCGGCTGCGACGCGACCACCTTCGTGAGCGGGTTTTCGCCGATCCGGAAGGCCGGCGGCGACTGGAAGCGATTTTGCATCCTCGTATCCGCGCGTTGTTGAAAGCGCGGGTCGCCAGCTTGTCCACCCCTTACTGCCTGGTGGTCGTACCGTTGCTGGTGGAAACCGGAATGACCGATCTGGTGGATCGCGTTCTGGTGGTGGATGTGCCCGAAGCCGAGCAAGTTCGGCGGGTCGTGACCCGTGACGGCGTCGCCGAGGAGCAGGCCCGCCGCATCCTGGACGCGCAAGCCAGCCGCCGCCAGCGACTCGCGCGGGCGGACGACGTGCTGGAAAACGTCGGCGACCTCGGCCTGCTGGATCGTCAGGTCGCCGACTTGCACGACCGTTATCTGGCGATGGCTGCGGCCAAGACGCCCTAGCTCGGTTCGGGTGGTGCCGTTCCTTGGAGTTGCAGCGAATAGCCACTCGCGCGGGTCGGCGCTTTGATCCATAGTTGACTGGTGCTTGCGGGGAATTGCGTGCCTCAAACCGTCTGTTACGAGCAGCCGCTCAACGAGCGCGTTCGCGCGATGCTGCGCTTGGAATTCCTGTTCCAGCAGGTCCATCACGCGATCGATGGGCGTTCGGCGTGGGACAGCCGCGTGGCGCTACAGGGACTGTTCGACATTCTCGCTCTCACCGCCCGCAACGAATTCAAGGGCGATTTGCTCAAGGAGCTGGACCGCCACGCCACCACCTTGAGCCGCTTGCGGCTAACTCCCGGCGTCGATTCCGCCCTGCTCGACGGCGTACTCCTGGAAATCGGCGCGGTGATCGGCCGGATTCATTGCCAGGACAATCAGATGCAGGAGGCGGTTCGCCAAACCGACTTTCTCAGCGCCGCCCTCAAGCGGAGCCATGTGCCCGGCGGCTCCTGCCAGTTCGACGTGCCCGCTCTCCATCATTGGCTGCAATCGGATCATCCGGTTCGCGTCGGGCATATCCGGGGCTGGTTGATTCCCTTCGGACCGATGCAGGAAGCCGTCGCCCTGATTCTCCGGCTCATCCGCGAGAGCGCGACGCCGCGTCCGGAAATCGCGGTGCAGGGTTTCTTCCAGCGCGGGCTCGACGGTGGCGTCTCCCACCAGCTGATCCGGGTGTTGCTGCCGACCGGGCGGGCCTGCTTCCCGGAAATCAGCGGCGGCCGGCATCGCTTCACGATCCATTTTCTGGAGCAGCCCGACCCCAACTGGCGGGCCGTTCAGAGCACGGCCGACATCCCGTTCGAGCTGGCTTGCTGCACCATCTGATCTCCTTTCCGGCGCAGCCGCGCGATGATGGGCGCATCGGCGACAGGAAAGGCGGAATCCACCATATCCGCCGGTCGCATCCAAACCAGCGGTTGCCCCTCCCGACCGTGCGGCGTTCCCCGGTAAGCCGTCACCCGCCACACATCGAGCAGCACGCTTTTGTCGGGATAGGCGTGGCGGACTGCCAGCAACGGCTCGGCGGCACGCAGCTCGATTCCAAGCTCTTCCCGCAACTCGCGCCGGAGCGCGGCTTCCACCGTTTCGCCCGCTTCGACTTTGCCGCCGGGAAATTCCCACAGCCCGCCCTGATGGGCGTGCTCGGGCCGGCGGGCGATCAACACCGCCCCCGCCGGATCGACGATGACGCCGACCGCCACATGGATGACCGACGGGGTAGATTCGCTCACGTCCGATATTCGGCGTTGATGCGCACGTAGTCGAAAGACAGGTCGGTGGTCCAAATCCGCGCGGCGGTTTCGCCGCGACCGAGCTCCACCCGGATGGTGATGTCCGGTCGTCCCATGGCTCGCTGCCCCTGCTCTTCGGTATATTCCGGTGCGCGGCCACCCGCGCGGACGATGCAGACCTCGTCGAGATGGATCGCGACCCGCTCCAGATCCAAATCCGCCAGCCCGGCGCGCCCCACGGCCGCCAGAATCCGGCCCCAGTTGGGGTCGGAGGCGAAAAAAGCGGTCTTGACCAGCGGGGAATGGGCGATGGTGTAGGCGACTTGCCGGCATTCGGCCCGATCCCGGCCCCCTTCGACCAACACGGTGATGAATTTGGTGGCACCCTCGCCATCGCGGACGATGGCTTGCGCCAGATCGACGCAAACCTCGCGCACCATCGCGGCGAACCGGTCATATTCGGCGCCCGCGCTGGGCACGATGGCGCCGGATCGACCGGTCGCCAGCAGCACGCAGGCATCGTTGGTGGAGGTATCGCCATCCACGGTGATGGCGTTGAACGAGTCGGCGACGGCATCGGCCAAGATTCGCCGCAACGCCGCTTCGTCTGCGGCGGCGTCGGTGGCGACAAAGGCCAGCATGGTCGCCATGTCCGGGCGGATCATGCCCGCGCCCTTGGCGATCCCGGTCACGGCCACCTCTCGCCCGCCGAGCGGTGCGCGGCGCGCGGCCCATTTGGGCCGGGTGTCGGTGGTCATGATGCCGTGGGCGGCATCGCCCCAACCGTCCGGTCGCAACGCGGCCAGCGCCGCCGGCAAGCCCGCCGTCAATCGCGCCAGCGGCAGCGGTTCGCCGATCACCCCGGTCGAAAACGGCAACACTTCATCCGGACGGCAGCCGGCCAATTCGGCCAGCGCCAGACAACTGCTCTCGGCATCGGCCAAGCCCTGCCGGCCGGTGCCGGCGTTGGCGTTGCCGGTATTGACCAGCAGATAGCGCGGCGCGGCAGCGGCCAGATGCGCCCGCGCCACCGCGACCGGCGCGGCGCAAAACGCATTTTGGGTGAATACGGCGGCGGCGCGGGTTCCGGCGGGGACTTCGACGACCACCAGATCGCGGCGGTCGGGGTATTTGATGCCGGCGCACGCGGTTCCCAGCCGGACGCCGACGACGGTAAGGGGTTCCATTTTCCCTCCCGCTTCAGTTCAACTGGCCGTGGCAGTGCTTGTACTTCTTGCCCGAACCGCAGGGACAAGGCTCGTTGCGGCCGACCTTGCGCCCTTCCCGCACGAAGGGGGTATGCTGCTCGGCCGGATAGCGAGCGTCGCCATCGGCGCCTTCCTCTCCTTCGGGCTCGCCCGCAGCCAGCGCCGACACTTCGGCGTGCTCGAAATGCAGGGCGGAAGGCGCTGGTCGGCGCGGCGCGGGAATCGGCTCGGGCTCGGTCTGGAACTCGGCGCGGGCCAGAAACCCGACCGCTTCCTGATGGATGCGCTGCACCAGGGCTTGAAACATTTCGAACGCTTCGCGCTTGTACTCCTGCTTGGGGTTCTTTTGGGCGTAGCCGCGCAAGTGAATGCCTTGGCGCAAATAATCCATCGCCGCCAGATGCTCGCGCCAGTGGGTGTCGAGCACTTGCAGCAGCACGGCCTTTTCGAATTGCCGCATCCAGGACCCGCCCACCTGCGCTTCCTTGCCGGCGTAGGCTCGCTCCAATTCGGCGTGAATCCGCTCCCTGAGCGGTTCCTCGTGCAGGTCGGTATCGGCTTCGAGCCACTCTCGGACCGGCAACCGCAACCCGAACTCCTTTTCCAGCGCCTCTTCCAATCCGGCCACGTTCCATTGCTCTTCCAAGCTCTGCGGCGGAATGTGGGGGTCGATGGTCTGTTTGAGCACCTCGGCGCGCATGTTTCCGAGCGTCGCCGATATATCCTCGGCTTCCATCAGCTCGTTGCGCCAAGCGTACATGACCTTGCGCTGGTCGTTGGCGACATCGTCGAATTCCAGCAGGTTCTTGCGGATGTCGAAGTTGTGGGCCTCGACCTTGCGCTGAGCGTTCTCGATGGCTTTGGTCACCCAGGGATGCTCGATGGCCTCGCCCTTCTCCATCCCCAGCTTTTGCATCAGCCCCGCCACCCGGTCGGAGGCGAAAATCCGCAACAGATTGTCTTCCAGCGCCAGGTAGAAGCGGCTGGAGCCCGGATCGCCCTGGCGACCGGAACGGCCGCGCAACTGGTTGTCGATGCGCCGCGATTCGTGGCGCTCGGTGCCGATCACATGCAAGCCGCCCGCCGCGACCACCCGCTCGTGCCGGGTCTGCCAGTTTCGCTTGGCCTCATCGAGCGCGGCCTCGGCAACGTCCGGCCCCATGCCTTTCAATTCCGCTTGCAGATTGCCGCCCAGCACGATGTCGGTGCCGCGGCCGGCCATGTTGGTGGCGATGGTGACGCCGCCCGGCTGGCCGGCTTGGGCGATGATTTCGGCTTCGCGCTCGTGCTGCTTGGCGTTCAGCACCTGATGCGGAATCTTCTCTTTATCCAACAGCTTCGACAGCAATTCCGACACTTCGATGGACGTGGTGCCGACCAGGGCCGGCTGGCCGCGCTGGCGGCAATCGCGGATGTCGGCCAGCACCGCCTCGTACTTCTCCTGTTGGGTGAGAAACACCAGATCGCCCTTGTCGTCGCGGATCATCGGCAGATGGGTGGGCACCACCACCACCTCCAGCCCGTAGATCTGCTGGAACTCGAAGGCTTCGGTATCGGCGGTGCCGGTCATGCCCGCCAGCTTTTGGTACAGGCGGAAATAGTTCTGGAAGGTGATCGAGGCCAGCGTCTGGTTCTCGGCCTGGATGGGCACGCCTTCCTTGGCCTCGATGGCCTGGTGCAGGCCGTCCGACCAGCGCCGGCCGGGCATGGTGCGGCCGGTGAACTCGTCCACGATGATCACCTCGCCGCCACGGACGATGTATTCCACATCCTTGTGAAACAGGGCGTGCGCCCGCAAGCAGGCGTTGAGATGGTGGAACACACCCAGATTGGCGGCGTCGTACAAGCTCTCGCCGCCGTGCAACAGCCCGCTTTCCAGCAGCAAATCCTCGACCTGCTGGTGACCATCCTCGGTCAGATAGACCTGCTTGACTTTTTCGTCCACCCAGTAATCGCCCGGCCCCTCTTCCTCTTTCTGCCGGATCAGTTTGGGCACGATCTCGTTGACCCGGCGGTACAGCTCGGAGCTTTCCTCGGCCGGCCCGGAAATGATCAACGGCGTGCGCGCCTCGTCGATCAGGATCGAGTCCACCTCGTCCACCAGGGCGTAATGCAGCGGCCGCTGCACTTTTTGGTCCAGGCCAAACGCCATGTTGTCGCGCAGGTAGTCGAAACCGTACTCGTTGTTGGTGCCGTAGGTAATGTCGGCGGCGTAGGCGGCGCGCTTCTCCTCGGGACTCATCCCGGCCACCACCACACCGACGCTCATCCCCAGGAAGGTGTAGATTTGCCCCATCCACTCGGAGTCGCGCCGAGCCAGATAATCGTTGACCGTCACCACATGAACGCCCTTGCCGGTCAGCGCGTTCAAATAGACCGGCAGCGTCGCCACCAGCGTTTTGCCTTCGCCGGTGCGCATTTCGGCGATTTTCCCCTCGTGCAACACCATCCCGCCGATCAACTGCACGTCGAAATGGCGCATCTCCAGGGTGCGTTTGCTCGCCTCGCGCACCACGGCGAACGCTTCCGGCAATAGCGCGTCGAGCTTTTCGCCCTTGGCCAGTCGGTCCCTGAATTCGTCGGTCTTGGCGCGCAGTTCCGCGCCGCTCAACGCCGCGATGGCCGGTTCCAGAGCGTTAATCCGGTCTGCCACCTTGCGCATGGGGCGAAGCACGCGGTCGTTGCGGCTGCCAAAAATGCTTTTCAGAATGTTCATTAATCGGGAGCCTTTCGCTTCGTCGCTTCAATGAAATAGGCGGAATGATACCCCAGCAACCGGATTTTTGCCCGAGGCACGGCGGCGCAGCCGCGCGGCTTCAAAAAACGAGCGGCCTTCCGGTTCTGGGCCGGAAAGCCGCTTTGGAAGACCCGAAAAAAGGATGAACCCGAACCGGCAGCGTCTCAGCGGGTGGCTTGGGCCGGTTGCAGGTAAGAGATGGGAACCTGCCGCTCGTCGCTGAAGGTGACCTCTTCCCAAGCGGTCCTGTCGGCCAACAAAGCGCGCAGCAAGCGGTTGTTGAGCGCGTGGCCGGATTTAAAGCCGGTGAAGGCGCCGATCAGGCTATGACCCAGGAGATACAGGTCACCGATCGCGTCCAGGATCTTGTGCTTGACGAACTCATCCTCGTAGCGCAACCCGTCCTCGTTGAGGATCCGATAATCGTCCACCACGATGGCGTTGTCGAGCGTGCCGCCGAGGGCCAAACGCCGTTCCCGCAAGTATTCGAGATCGCGCATGAAGCCGAAGGTGCGCGCTCGGCTGACTTCCTTGACGAAGGAGGTGGTCGAAAAATCTACCGCCGCATGCTGGTTGCGGCCCTTGAACAGCGGATGATCGAAGGCGATGGTGAACTCGACCTTGAAGCCGTCGAAGGCATCGAAGCGCGCCCACTTGTCGCCGTCCTCGACCATCACCGGGCGCTTGATGCGGATGAATCGCTTGGGGGCGCTCTGCTCCTGAATGCCGGCCGACTGGATCAGGAACACGAACGGTCCGGCGCTCCCGTCCATGATCGGAACCTCGGCGGCGCTCACGTCCACGTAGGCGTTATCGATGCCCAACCCCGCGAACGCCGACAGCAGATGCTCGACCGTGGAGATCCGCGTTTTCCCCTTGGCGAGCGAAGTGGACAGTTGGGTGTCGCCGACGTTTTGCGGGCAAGCCTTGATCTCGACCGGAACGGGCAGATCGACCCGCCGGAACACGATGCCGACATCGGGCGCCGCAGGCCGCAACGTCAAATAGACCTTATCGCCGGTATGCAGGCCGACGCCGGTCGCCCGAATGGCATTTTTCAAGGTTCGCTGCCTAATCATGTTAGGTCCCCCAACACGTCGATTGAACTGGAGCATGGCGCCCTGGATCGCTGCGCGAACGCGCGGTCGCGCATCCCCGGAAAAGCCGACCCGCGCACTCGACCGGCCGACATCCAGCGCACCTTCATGCGTTGCAATGAAGATACCACAGCTCGTAGCGATTTTGCAACTTTTGTTTCTCATTTGCAACTAACAGTGTTGCTAAGTTGCGAATGATAGCTCCAACAATCGACGCCGACCGGAACCTCTCGGCGCGCGGCAGCGATGCCGACGGGCAAATCGGCCGTCGAGGTGCCGCCGGGCCGAAACCCCGATCAATCGGCCTGACGGCGCAGGAACGCCGGAATATCCAGATAGTCCAGCTCGTCGGCCCGTTCCCGTTCGCTCAGGCCGTCGCCGACCGCTTTCGGGCGAACGCTGGCGCGATCGTGCCGGAAATGCGCCTCTCCCTCGCCCGGCCGCTGCACCAGCTTGAAGGGCGGAACTGCGGCCTCCTTCTCCTTCGTGCCGGACTGCTTGGCCGGCACCCCCTGGCCGATGCCGGTCGCCACGATGGTGACCCTGATCTCGTTGTGCATTTCGGGATCGATGGCGGTGCCCACCACCACGGTGGCGTCGTCGGAAGCCAATTCCTTGATGGTGTTGCCGACTTCCTCGAACTCGCCGATGGTCAGATCCATGCCCGAGGTGATGTTGACCAACAGGCCCTTGGCGCCCGACAAATTGACGTTCTCCAGCAGCGGGCTGGCGATGGCCGCCTCGGCCGCCTCGCGAGCCCGCCCGTCGCCGACCGCCCGGCCGGTACCCATCATCGCCATGCCCATTTCGGCCATCACCGTGCGCACGTCGGCGAAGTCCACGTTGATCAGGCCGGGCCGGGTGATCAGCTCGGCGATGCCCTGCACCGCGCCGAGCAGCACGTCGTTGGCGGCCTTGAAGGCGTCCAGCAGGCTGGCGCTCTTGCCCAGCACCGTCAACAGCTTTTCGTTGGGGATGGTGATCAGCGAATCCACGGTATCGCCCAGTTCGCGGATGCCGCGCATCGCCACTTCCATCCGCTTCTTGCCCTCGAACGGAAACGGCCGGGTGACCACCGCCACGGTCAGAATGCCCATCTCCCGCGCCAGTTGCGCCACCACCGGGGTGGCCCCGGTTCCGGTGCCGCCGCCCATGCCGGCCGTGATGAACACCATGTCGGCGCCCTGCAGCACCTCGCGAATCCGCTCGCAGTCCTCCTGCGCGGCCTGGCGGCCGACATCGGGATTGGCGCCCGCTCCCAAGCCCTTGGTGATGTTGGCGCCCATCTGCAAGGTGATGGGTATCGTGCAGGTTTTCAGCGCTTGCGCGTCGGTGTTGGCGCAAATGAAATCGACGCCCTCGACGCTGGCGCTCAACATGTGCTGCACGGCGTTGCTGCCGCCGCCGCCCACCCCGATCACTTTGATCACGGCGTTTTCCGTCTTGGCTTCCATCAACTCAAACATGGCGACACACTCCTCAATCGATGGTTTATCAAACTGGCTTTCCCGTTTCAATCTCGACTCAAGTTTTAAAAGTTGCCCTGAAACCAACTCTTCATCCGCGCCCACAACCCCTTGCGGCCCACCCGCGACACCGGGCTCGGCCTGACCGGCCGGTTTTCGTTGCCGAACAGCAACAAGCCCACCGCAGTGGCGTAAATCGGATTGCGCACCACGTCCGGCAAGCCCGCCACATCGTGCGGATAACCGAGCCGCACCGGCAGGTGCAAGATCTCCTCGGCCAGCTCCACGACGCCATCCATCTTGGAGCTGCCGCCGGTCAGCACCACGCCGGCCGCGATCAGATTCTCGAAACCGCTGCGCTGGAGCTCCGCCTGCGCCAGCTCGAAAAACTCTTCGTAGCGCGGTTCCACCACTTCGGCCAGCGCGTGCCGGGAGAGCGAGCGCGCCGCCCGGTCGCCGACGCTGGTCACGTCGATCCGCTCGTCCTGCCGCGCCAGTTGCTTCAGGCAGCAGGCGTGCTTGATCTTGACCTCCTCGGCCGATTGCGCCGGGGTGCGGAAGGCCACGGCGATGTCGTTGGTCACCTGGTCGCCGGCGATGGGAATCACGGCGGTGTGGTTGATGGCGCCGTGGGTGAACACCGCCAGATCGGTGGTGCCCCCGCCGATGTCCATCAGGCAAACTCCCAGATCCTTTTCGTCCTGGGCCAGGACCGCCCGGCTGGACGCGAGCTGTTGCAGGATGATGTCGTCCACCTCCAGCCCGCAGCGCTGCACGCATTTCACGATGTTCTGGGCCGCGCTGACCGCGCCGGTGACGATGTGCACCCGCGCCTCCAGCCGCACGCCGGACATCCCGACCGGGTCCTGAATGCCTTCCTGGTTGTCGATGATGAATTCCTGCGGCAGGATGTGCAGGATCTTCTGGTCGGCCGGAATCGCGATCACCCGCGCCGCTTCCATCACGCGGTCCACATCTTCCGGCGTGACTTCGTGGTTCTTGATGGCGGTGACGCCGTGGGAGTTGAGCCCCCGGATATGGCTGCCGGAAATGCCGGTATACACCGAATGAATCCGGCAGCCGGCCATCTGCTCCGCCGCCTCGACCGCGCGCCGGATCGACTGCACGGTCGATTCGATGTTGACCACCACCCCCTTCTTCAACCCCCGCGAGGGGTGGGAGCCGATACCGACCACCTCGATCGCGCCCTCGGCGTTGACCTCGCCGACGATGGCCACCACCTTCGAGGTGCCGATATCCAGCCCGACAATCAGATTCTTGTCTTCTTTTCTCGACATTGACCGCTCCCTTTCCCACCGCTGCCTAGCCGGCCGCCGGGGCCGGCCGTTCCGCTTTCCAGCGAACCGCGAACCCGTTGACATACCGCAAATCCACCACCGCGATCCGGTCGATCTGGGCGGCCAGCAACCGCGGATAGACTCGCGCCAATCGCTGGAGCCGCCGTTCGAGCTGCTCGCGTCCCACGTACACTTCAAGGCCGTTGTCGAAGGTCAGCCACCACGCCCGCCGGTCGTCCTGGACCAGCCGCACCAGCTTCAAGCCGATGGGGTCGAGCAGCGCCCGCGCTTCTCCGTAAATTTTGATCAGGGCTTTCTCGTGGCCGCTCGGACCGGCGAGCCGAGGCCAGGGACCGGGCTGACGCAGCGCGGTCGGCAGGAATCGGACGCCGTTGACATCGACCATTTCCCGCTCGCCCCAGTAGCCGAAAGCCGATCGCTCGCGCAGCCGGATTTCGACGGTATCCGGCCACCAGCGCCGCACCGAGACCTCTTCGATCCAGGGATTGGCGGCCAGATCGGCGTTCAGATCGTCCAGGTTGGCGACGAAAAAATTCTGGCCCAGATACCGGCTGGCGACGGCGTGAAAATCCGCTTCGGCCAAGTTGCGCAATTCGCCCTCGACGCGGACTTGGCGCAAGGGGAACGCGCCGGGTTCGCGCAATTTGGCGCTGCCGACCCGCGCGCCGTAACCGACCGCAACCAAGGCCAGCACCACGCCCAGCCAGCGCAGCGGCGGTCCCCAGACCGCTTTCCAGCGCCCCGATAGGTCCAGAGGCTCGCGCTTGAGGGCGGTCGCGCCCCGGCGCCGGCGTTTCTTGCCAAACCACATGACGGCGACCGCTCAGCCCGGCCGCGCCAGGCTGGTTTCCAGGATCCGCCACACCAGATCCTCGAAACTCAAGCCGGTCGCTCGCGCCGCCATCGGCACCAAGCTGTGATCGGTCATGCCGGGCACGGTGTTGACTTCCAGCAACCAGGGCCGATCCCGGTCGTCCACCAGCAAATCCACTCGCCCCCAACCGTAGCCATCGACGGCGGCGTAGGCCCGGCACACCAGTTCCCGCAATTCCCGCTCCCGCTCCGGGGGCAGGCCGCAGGGACAAAGATAACGGGTATCGCTGGCGTGGTACTTGGCCTCGTAGTCGTAGAAATCGCGCGGCGTCTCCAGACGGATCAGCGGCAGGGCTTCGCCATCCAGCACGGCGCCGGTGTACTCCTGCCCCTGGATCCACGGCTCGACCAGGATCGGCGAATCGCAGGCGGCGGCCCGTTCCCACGCGCCTTGGAACTGCGCGGGATCGTCGACCCGGCTCACGCCGATGCTGGAGCCCTCGCGGGATGGCTTGACCGCCAGCGGCAGGCCCAGTTCGGCCGCGGCGGCGGCCAGTTCGGCCGCGCTTTCGACCGAGCGGTAGGGCGGCGTCGGCAAACCCACGCCCAGCCAGATTTGCTTGGTGCGCTGCTTGTCCATCCCCAGCGCCGAGGCCAGCACCCCGCTGCCGGTGTAAGGCAAGCCGAGAATCTCCAGCGCCCCCTGAATTTCGCCGTCCTCGCCGCCGCGCCCGTGCAGGACGATAAAAGCCCGGTCGAATTGCCCGGCGGCCAGCGCGCTCAGGATCGCGCGGTCGGCGTCGATGCCGTGGGCGTCCACGCCGCGCCCGCGCAGCGCCGCCAGCACCGCTCCCCCGCTCTTGAGCGAAACCTCCCGTTCCGCCGACCAGCCGCCCATCAGCACCGCCACCTTGCCGAAGACTCCCGGATCGGTCACCGCATTTCGCCGCGTCTGTCGCATCCGCTCCCCCCTCGCTTCCCCGCCTGAAATCGACATCGAAACCCGCCCCGCTCAGCGCGCGCCCGGCAAACCGTCGCGGCCCAGCTGCACCGCCATCGCGCCGATGTCGCCCGCCCCCATCATGAGCAGCAAATCGCCATCGCGCAGCAAATCCGGCAACACTCCCGGCAGATCGGCGGTCTGTTCGACGAAAACCGGCTCGACCTTGCCCCGGGTTCGGATCGCTCGACTGAGACTGCGGCCGTCGGCGCCGGGGATCGGTTTCTCGCCGGCCGGATACACATCCAACAGGATCAGGGTATCCACCTCGGACAATACCTGGGCGAAGTCGTCGAACAGATCGCGCGTCCGGCTGAAGCGGTGCGGCTGAAACGCCAGCACCAAACGCCGCTCCGGCCAAGCGCCGCGCAACGCCGCCAACACCGCCTGAATCTCGCGGGGATGATGGCCGTAATCGTCCATCACGGTCGCGCGCCCGCCACCGGGCAACCGCAGTTCGCCGTGCTGCTGGAAGCGCCGGCCGATACCCTGGAAATTCTGCAAAGCGCGGCGAATGGCGGTCTCGGAAACCCCCAGCTCGTGGGCGACCGCCAGCGCGGCCAAGGCGTTCAGCACGCTGTGCCGGCCCGGCAGATTCAGGGTGATCGGCAACGGCGACTTGAGATTGGGCAAATGCGCCAGAAACCGGGTCCGCAAACCTTCCTGAACGATCTCGGTCGCCCGGGCGTCGCAATCCTCGCCGGTGCCGTAGGTCAGGATCGGCCGGCTCATCCGGGGCAAAATCGCCCGCACCTGCGGATCGTCGATGCACAGCACCGCGAGCCCATAAAACGGCAGATGGTGCAAAAACTCGATAAAGGTCTCGCGCAGCCGCTCGAAATCGCCGCCATAGGTCGGCAAATGGTCGGCGTCGATGTTGGTCACCACCGCCAGCATCGGCTGCAAAAACAGGAAGGAGGCGTCGCTCTCGTCGGCTTCGGCCACCAGATAGCGTCCGCCGCCCAAGCGGGCGTTGGCGCCGGCGCTGTTCAAGCGGCCGCCGATGACGAAGGTCGGGTCCAGACCGCCCTCGGCCAGCAGGCTGGTGATCAGGCTGGTGGTGGTGGTCTTGCCGTGGGTGCCGGCGACGGCGATGCCGTAGCGGAACCGCATCAGTTCGGCCAGCATTTCGGCGCGCGGCACCACGGGAACGCGCGCCGCCCGCGCCGCTATCACCTCGGGATTGTCGTCGGCGACCGCGCTGGAAATCACCACGACATCGCAGCCGGCGACATGCCCGGCCAGATGCCCCTGGCGGATCGTCGCCCCCAACCGGGTCAAACGCGCGGTGACCGCGCTGGCGCGCAGGTCGGACCCGGAAACGGTGTAGCCCAAATTCAGCAGCACTTCGGCGATGCCGCTCATGCCGGCGCCGCCGATGCCGACAAAATGAATGTGGCGAATCCGGCGCATGTCGCGCCAAGCTTCGGGAATCGCCGCCAAGCTGGGTTTACCCATATCGTCTTCCCCCAGACTCATCGTTGTATCCATCGGTCACGCACGCCCCTGTTCCAGACAGGCCGCCGCCACCCGCTCGGCGGCTTCGACTTTGGCCAGCCGTCGCGCCGCGTCGGCCATGCGCCGACAAGCGGGCGCGGTCGCCGAGCAACTCGCGCAGAATCGCGGCCAGACTCTCGGCGGTCAGTTCCGCCTGCTGGCGGACCAGCGCCGCCCCGCCCTGCTCCAGAAACCGGGCGTTGGCGGTCTGATGGTCGTCCACCGCGAACGGAAACGGCACCAGGATCGAACCGACGCCGGCCGCCGCCAGTTCGGCGATGGTCAGCGCCCCGGCCCGGCACAGCACCAGATCGGCCCAGCCGTAAGCGTCGGCCATGTCCTCGATGAACGGCGTCAAACGCGCCGTCACCCCGGCATCCCGGTAGGCGGTTTCCGCCGCTTCGCGCAACTGGCCGCCCACCTGATGCCACACCTCCGGGCAGTCGCTCTCCCCCAACAGCGCCAAGGCCTGCGGCACCAGCCGATTCAGCGCCAGGGCGCCTTGGCTGCCGCCCACCACCAACAGCCGGCGGCCGGCCGTCGCGCCCGGCGAACCGCTCGGCCGGAGGACGGCAGCCGCGCGATGCTGCGCCCGCACCGGATTGCCGACGGTCGCGGCTCGCCGCGCGGCGGGGAAGGTGGCGGGAAACGCCTCCAGCACCCGGTCGGCGATGCGGGCCAGCCAGCGGTTGGTGAGTCCCGCGATGGCGTTCTGCTCGTGCACGACCAGCGGAATCCCCAATGATCGGGCCACCACACCGCCGGGGCCGCTGGTGAAACCGCCCATGCCCAGCACCACCCGCGGGCGCAGGCGGCGCAAAATCGTCCCCGCCTGCCACAAGGCCCGCCCCAGCATCAGCGGCATCGCCAACAGGCGGCGGACGCCCTTGCCGCGCAACCCGGCGACGCCGATCCATTCCATCGGAATGCCCGCTTTCGGCACCAGCGTCGCCTCCAAACCGCGCCGGGTGCCCATCCACACCACCGGAACCCCGCGCTCGCGCAGCCGCTCGGCCACCGCCAAGGCGGGGAACACATGACCGCCCGTGCCACCGGCCATGATCAACACCGGCCGCGCTTCGCTCATTCGCCGCGCGCTCCATCGGCGCGGGTTTCGACATCGATGCGCAGCAATATCGCCAACGCCACGCACATCACCACCACGCTGCTCCCGCCGTAGCTCATCAGCGGCAGGGTCAAGCCCTTGGTCGGCAGGATGCCCATGTTGACACCCATGTTGAACAGCGCCTGGATACCGAACCAGAGCCCGATGCCGTAGGCCAGATAGGCCGAGAATTGCATGCCCGAGCGCTCGGCTCGCCGCCCGATTCCGAACGCCCGCGTCACCACGATCATGAACAGGGCGACGACGGTCAGGATGCCGATCAGCCCGAACTCCTCGGCGAACACCGCGAACAGGAAATCGGTGTGCGCTTCGGGCAGATAAAACAGCTTCTGCACGCTCTGCCCCAGCCCGACCCCGAACAGCTCGCCCCGGCCGACGGCGATCAGCGACTGCGCCAATTGATACCCCTTACCGAAGGGATCGTCCCAGGGATTGAGAAAGCTCAACACCCGGTTTTGCCGATAGGGCGAGGACAGAATCAGCAGCGCCATAACGGCCACCGTGCCCGCCTGCAAGGCGCCAAACTGCCAGAGATTGACCCCGGCCAGGAACACCATGCCCAGCGCGGTCGCCATCAGCACCACCATGCTGCCGAAATCGGGCTCCAGCAGCAGCAGGACCGCGAATATGGCCAGCACCCCCATGGGCCGGGCCAGCGCCAAGGCCGAGATTTTGAAATCGGATGCTTGCAATTCGGCGCCGTGACGTTTGAGATAGCCGGCCACGAAAATGAGCGCGCACAATTTGGCGATTTCCGAAACCTGGACATTGATGGGGCCGACGCCAATCCAGCGGATGCTGCCGTTCACTTCCTTGCCGACGCCGGGAATCAACACCGCCACCAAGAGGCCGATCGCCGCCAGCAACAGCAAAGGCCCGGCCCGCCGCCAGCGCGTCATCGGCACTTGAAAGACCACGCCAGAGACCAGCAGACCGATCAACACGAACGCTCCCTGACGGATCAGAAAGTGGAACGGCTGACCCTGGCCGGTCCTGGGGTCGGCGCCGATCGGGATCGAAGCCGAAGCGACCATCAACAACCCCAGCGCCAGCAGCAGCAAGGTCGAGATCAATACCCAGGGATCGGGGAACGGCAGTGCGGTGCGACGCTCGCCCGCGCTCGGCAGCCGGCTCCGATTGCCGCTGTTGGAGAGGGTGGCGCTCAGCATCCGGCCCACCTCCGCACGGCGGCGGCGAACAGCGCGCCGCGTTCCTCGTAACCGCTGAACATATCGAAGCTGGCGCAGGCCGGGGACAGCAGGACGCTATCGCCCGGCTCGGCCCATTGCGCGGCCCGCGCCACGGCCTGCTCCATGTCGGCCGCCGACTGGATCGGCACGCTGTCGCCCAGCGCGGCGGCGATCAGCGGTCCATCCCGTCCGATCAGCACCACCCCGCGCGCCTTGCCGGCCAAAGCCGCGCGCAAGGGCGAAAAATCCTGGCCCTTGCCGTCGCCGCCCGCGATCAGGACCACCCGGCCCGGCAGACCGCGCACCGCCGCCACCGTCGCGCCGACATTGGTGCCCTTGGAATCGTCGAACCAGCGCACCCCGTCGCGCTCCAGCACCAGGGTGGTCCGGTGCGCCAGCCCGGCGAACTCGCGCAACGCCGCCAGCATCGCCTCGCGCCGCAAGCCGAGCGCGCCTCCCATGGCGAGTGCCGCCAGCGCGTTGGCGAGATTGTGGTCGCCGCTGATCTTCAATTCCGCCGCCGCGATCCAGCGCTCTCGTCCCCGCATCAGCCAGGTCTCGCCCCCTTCCCGACGCAGGCCAAACTCGCCTTCGCCCGGTTCGTTCAGGGTGAAGCGCAGCACCTCGCGACCCGGCTCGATCATCGCCGCAACTGCCGGATCGTCGGCGTTGATCACCATCGCACCGCAGCCTCGAAAAATCCGGCGCTTGGCGGCGATGTAGTCGTCCAAGGTGGCGTAGCGATCCATGTGGTCCGGGCTGATGTTCAACACGGTCGCGACTCGCGCGTTCAGGCTGTGGGTGGTCTCCAGTTGGAAGCTCGACAGTTCCAGCACGTACAGTTCCGGCGCTTTCTCCGCGCTCGCGCCCCGCTCTTCCGCCAGCCAAAAATCCAGCGCGGGAGTGCCGAGGTTGCCGCCGACCGCCGCGCGGGCGCCGGCGCGAAGCGCCATCTCCCCCAGCAAGGTCGTGACCGTGCTCTTGCCGTTGGAACCGGTGATGGCCGCCACCGGAGACCCGGTGAGCCGGGCCAGCAATTCGATGTCCCCCCAGACCGGCACGCCCCGCGCCGCCGTCTCGGCGATGACCGGCGTCGCGACCGCGACTCCCGGACTGACCAACAGCCGCGCCGCATCCGCAAACACCGCCGGCTCGAAACCACCCAGATGACAGGGCAACTCGGGAAACTCCGCGCGCAACGCCGCCAGCCCCGGCGGGTCGCGGCGGCTGTCGGTCACCGCGACGGTCGCGCCCAGCGCCGCCAGCGCCCGCACCGCCGACAGGCCGCTTTTGCCCAGCCCGACCACCAGCGTAGTTCCATCCAGTCGCAGCATCCGAGCCTCTCCTCCTTATCGGATCTTCAGGGTTGCCAGTCCGACCAGCACCAGAATGATGGTGATGATCCAGAAACGGACGATCACTCTCGGTTCCGGCCAGCCCTTCAGCTCGAAGTGGTGGTGCAAGGGCGCCATGCGGAAAATGCGCCGCCCGGTCAGCTTGAACGACGCCACCTGCAAAATCACCGACACGGTCTCCATCACGAAGACCCCGCCCATCACGAACAGCACCAGCTCCTGCCGCACCGCCACCGCGACGGCGCCCAGCGCCGCTCCCAACGCCAACGCGCCGACATCGCCCATGAAGACTTGAGCCGGATAGGCGTTGAACCAGAGAAAGCCCAACCCGGCGCCGACCATCGCTCCGCAAAACACCGCGATCTCGCCCACGCCCGGCACATGGGGAATGCCGAGATAATCGGCGAAGATCCGATTGCCGGAGGCGTAGCAGAACACCGCCATTGCCCCCGCGACCATGGCGGTCGGCACGATAGCCAAGCCGTCCAAGCCGTCCGTGAGATTGACGGCGTTGCTGGAACCGACGATGACGAAATACGCCAGCGGCACGAACAACCAACCCAGATCCAGCGCCACGCTTTTGAAAAACGGCACGATCAACTGGGTCTCCGCCGGCGTCTGAGCGGTAAAAAACAGCACCAGAGCGACCGTCAGCCCGGCGCAGGATTGCCAGGAGTACTTCGCTCGCGCCGACAATCCCTTGGAATTGCGTAGAATCAGTTTTTTGTAATCGTCCACCCAGCCGACCACCCCAAACGCCAGCGTCACCAGCAGCACGATCCAGACATAACGGTTGCGCAAGTCCGCCCACAGCAAGGTGGCGATAGCGATGGCGACCAAGATCAAAGCCCCGCCCATGGTCGGCGTTCCCGCCTTGGAAAAATGGCTCTTGGGGCCGTCTTCGCGGATCTGCTGGCCGATCTGATAGCGGCTCAAGCGCTGAATCATGCCCGGACCGACCAGAAGGGAAATCAACAGCGCCGTGAGCACGCCCAGAATCGCCCGAAAAGTCAGATACTGAAAGACGTTGAAGCCGGTATAAAAATTATCCGTCAGCCACTCGGCCAGCAGCGTCAGCATCAGCGATGACCCTCCCGGTTCGAAGCCATCTCGCCGGGCTCCACCAAGGCCGCCACCACCCGTTCCAGCCTCATCCCTCGCGAGCCCTTGACCAACACCACCGGCAGTTCGCCGCCGGGTTCGAGATCGTCGGCCAACGCCGCGATCAGATCTGTCACGTCCATGAAATGCCGGCCGCCCCGATCGAACGCGGCCACCGCCGCCCGGCTATGCTCGCCGACGCCGTACAAGCGCTCGAATCCGGCGGCTCGGGTTTCCCGGCCAGACCGGGCGTGCAGGTCGTCCGCCGCCGGCCCCAGCTCCAGCATGTCGCCCAGCACCAGCCACTTGCGACCGGGTTCGGCGCCGACCGAATGCAAGGCGGCGGCGAGCGACGCCGGATTGGCGTTGTAGGCGTCGTGGATGACCGCGCCACCGTGCCGGCCCCGCAAGCGTTGCATCCTGCCGCCGACGCCGCGCAGGCTTTCGAGCCCTCGGCGAACCTGGTCCAGCGTGGCTCCCACCGCCATCGTCGCCGCCGTCGCCGCCAAGGCGTTGAGGACGTTGTGCCGGCCGGACAGCGGCAGTTCAATCTGAATTTCCTCGCCGCCGGCACGCAGCCGAAACCGGTTGGCGGCTGGATCGAGCAACCGGCCGCTCACTTCGGCCGCTCGATCCAGCCCGAAACCCACGATCTGCCGACCGGGATTCAAGCCGGCCCAGTAATCGGCGAAGGGGTCGTCGCGGTTGATCACCGCCACGCCATCGGGACCCAACCCCTGGAAAATCTCGCCCTTGCCGCGCGCCACCCCGGCCACGTCGCCGAAACCCTCCAGATGACAGGGTCCAGCGTTGTTGATGATCGCCACATCGGGCCGGGCCAACCCGGTCAGATAAGCGATTTCGCAGGGATGGTTGGCGCCCATTTCGATCACCGCGTAGGCGTGCTCTTTCCCGAGGCGCAACAGGGTCAGCGGCACCCCGATATCGTTGTTGAGGTTGCCCTCGGTCGCAAGCGTCGGCCCCCGAACCCGCAAAACGGCGGCGATCATTTCCTTGAGGGTGGTTTTGCCGTTGCTGCCGGTCAGCGCGATCAAGGGTCCGGCGAACCGCTCGCGCCAAGCCGCGCCCAACTGGCCCAGCGCCATCAGGGTGTCGGCCACCCGCAGCTGGGGCAGCGGATCGGCCACCCGCCGGCTGACCAGCGCCGCGCAGGCTCCTCGCTCCCGCGCGGCGGCGATAAAGTCGTGCCCGTCGAAATTCGGTCCGACCAGGGCCACGAACAAAGCTCCCGCCGGCAGGCGCCGGCTGTCGGTGCCCACCTCGGCAAAACCGACGTCATCGCCGGAAACCTCTCCCCGCAGCAACCGGGCGGCTTCATCGCAAGCGCATGGGCACAAAGGCGTCAGCCATTCACGCGGCCTCATCCCGGCGGTCGGAAAACAGACATTCGCGCACGATGGCGCGGTCGCTGAACGGCAGCCGCTCGGCGCCGACGATCTGGTAGTCTTCGTGGCCCTTGCCGGCGATCAGCGCGATGTCGCCGGCGCTGGCATCGGCCAGCGCCCGGACGATGGCGGATCGCCGGTCGCGGACGATCGTCGCGGCTTTGGGTTGCCGCATCCCGGCCAGGATATCGCGGACGATTCGATCCGGGTCTTCGGTGCGGGGATTGTCGTCGGTCACGATCACCCGGTCGGCCCAGCGTTCGGCCGCCGCGCCCATCAGCGGCCGCTTGCCCGGATCGCGGTCGCCGCCGCAGCCGAACACGCACCACAACCGCTGGCCGCCGTGTTCCCGCAGGGCCTTTAGCGCCTGTTCGAGCGCGTGGGGGGTATGGGCGTAGTCGATCACCGCCAGCGGTTGCCCGGCTCCGCCGCCCAGCCGCTCCATCCGTCCCGGCACCGTGGCCGTTCGCGCCACCCGCTCCAAAACCTCGGCGAACGGCAAATCCAGCGCCAGCAGGGTCGCCACGGTCGCCAACACGTTGCTGGCGTTGAACCGTCCCAACAGCCCGACCCGGAGATCGCCATCCCCCCAAGACGAGCGGATCGCCATTTGCAAGCCAGCGGGAGTCAACTCCAGCTTTTCCCCCCAGACGAATCGCGCCGGTCGCTCGGGCCGCCGGTCGAGACCGTAGCCGATGACGTTCTCTCGACCGTCCAATTCGCCGGCAAGATCGCGACCGAAGGCATCGTCCAGATTCAACACCGTCCAGCGAGGCTGGTGTTCGAGGAACAACCGCCGCTTGGCCGCCGCGTAGGACTCCAGATCACCGTGATAGTCCAAATGATCGCGGGTGAGGTTGGTCAGGGTCGCCACCGCGAACTCGACGCCGTTCACCCGGCCTTGGTCCAAGGCGTGCGAGGAGACTTCCATCGCCGCATAACGCCGGCCGTCAGCGACCAGTCCCGCCAGCCAGCGCTGCACGGCCAGCGGGTCCGGCGTGGTGTGCGGCGAGGGTTCGGTCCTACCGTGAACTCCGATACCCAGCGTGCCGAGGATGCCGCACGGTCCCGCGCTCGCGTCGCCGAGCGCCTGAGCGATAAAGTGAGCGCAAGAGGTTTTTCCGTCGGTGCCGGTGATGCCCACCACGCGCAATCGCCGGGAAGGTTCGCCGTAAAATCGGGCGATGATCGGCCCCAGTTTCCGGCGCAGATCCGGCACGGCGAACAGCGGCATCCCTTCTTCGCCGGCGAGGATCGGACTCTCGTAAGGGGGCTCCCAGACCACCGCCGCCGCTCCCGCCTCTCTGACCGTCTCCAAAAACTCCAAACCGTGCCGGCTCCCGCCGCGCAGCGCGAAAAACACTTCGCCCGGCCGGACCGCCCGGCTGTCCGTGGCCAAACCGGCAACCGGACCGGCGGTCAAGTTCGCCGGAACAGCCGCATAACCGGCCAACAGATCGCCCAGGGTCGCCGGCATGATCGGACTCACGGTGTCGCCCCCGCCGCAGAGACCGTTCCGGCGATTTTCATGGACGGCATGTCGTCCGGCGTGATGTTCAGAATCCGCAGGACACCGCCCATGGTCTTGCCGAACACCGGCGCCGCCACCGCGCCGCCGTAATAAGCTCCGCTCTTGGGTTCATCGATGATGATCACCATCACCAGGCGCGGGTCGCTGGCCGGCACCATGCCGGCGAACAGGGAAAAATACCGGTTGCCGGCGTAGCGGCCGTTGACGATCTTATGGACCGTGCCGGTCTTGCCAGCGACCTGATAGCCGGGCACCGACGCCTTGAGGCCGGTGCCCGCCTTGCTCACCGCCTCCTCCAGCATCACCCGAATCTGCCGCACCGCGCGGGCCGACAGCACCCGCTGCTCTTCGGACGGGCCGGGCGGTTGGTCGCGTTTCAGGATCGTGAGCGGCCGCCGGATGCCGTCCGCCGCCAAGACGGTGTACGCCTGGGCCAGTTGCACCATGTTGACGGATAACCCGTAACCGAAGGAGTGGTTGGCGTGGCCGATCTCGCCGCCCCACTTGCTGAAATGGTGAAGAACGCCGGCCTGTTCGCCGATCAGTCCCAGCCCGGTTGAAGACCCGAAACCAATGTTCTTGTAGAGCTGCCACAACCGTTCCATCGGCATCGACAGCGCGATTTTGCTGGTCCCGACATTACTGGATTTACTGATGACCCGGGTGACGTCGATCATCCCGTAGTTATGCACGTCGCGAACCGTGTAGCGGCCCACCCTGAGCGTGCCCGGCGCGGTGTTCACCAGGGTCGTCGGGCTCCATTTGCCGCTCTCCAACCCCAAGGCGACGGTGAAGGGTTTCAGGGTCGAACCCGGCTCGTAAACGTCGGTGACCGCCCGGTTGCGGAGCAATTCGCCCTTCAATTCGGCGCGATTGTTGGGATTGCCCGCCGGTTGATCCACCATCGCCAGGATCTCGCCGGTTCGCACGTCCACGATCACCGCCGAGCCGGCGCTGGCTTTGTTCTCCATGACCGCCGTCTTGAGCGCGCGATAAGCGAGATACTGCAACCGCCGGTCGATGCTGAGCACCACCGGCTTGCCGGGCTGGGGAACCCGGATGCTTTCCACATCCTCCACCACCCGGCCCAACCGATCCTGGATGACTCGCTTGAGACCAGGAGTGCCGTGGAGCTGCGCGTCGAACGCCTTTTCCAGCCCCTCCTGTCCGGCATCGTCGATGTCGGTGAACCCCAGCAGGTGGGATGTCACCTCGGCATCGGGATAGTAGCGCCGGTATTCGCGCATCGCGTAAACGCCGGGAATCTTGAGCTGCAAAATCTGCTGGGCCTTGCTCGGCGGCAGGTGCCGGCGCAAATAAGCGAACCCGCGCTCCTCGCGCCCCGCCATCTCCTCTTCTATTTCGGTCACGGTCAGCCCGAGCAACGGGGCGAGTGTCGGCCATCGCTCGCGCTGCCCCAAAAGTTCCTTCGGTTGCGCCCAGATCGAATCCACCGGCGAACTGACCGCCAATGGCTCGCCATTGCGGTCCAGGATCATGCCTCGGTGCGCCGGTACCTCGACCTTCCGCAGAAAGCGCTCATTGCCTTGCTCCTGCAGAAAATCCTTGTGAACCAATTGCAAGTAGGCGGCGCGGCCGATCACGCTCCCCGCCGCCAGAAACAGCAGGCCCAGCACCATGCCTTGGCGGGTCGCTGCGGGCAGGAACGCTCGCGCCATTCTCAGCGGCGCTTCCAAGGCTTTGATGGGAAATTTATTCATGGGGCTTGATGTATAAAACCTCGCTCGGATCCGGGGTCAGCATGTTCAGCCGCTTACGCGCCGTTTCCTCTACCGCCGAATCCGTAACCAAGGTGCTCTGTTCCAGTTGTAGCAATTCCCATTCGACTGCAAGGCTGTCCCGTTCCGCTTGTAATTTCTGCAATTGAACAAACAGTTGCCGGTTGGCGTGCCGGGTGTAAACCACGCCGACCCCAGAGCCCAACACGGTGCCGGTCAGCAGCACGACCATCAAAAACTGACCGTTCATCCCAGCCGTTCCGCCACCCGCAACAAGGCGCTGCGCGCCCGCGGATTAATCGCGATTTCCGTGGCATCCGGGCGAATCGCTCGGCCGACGGCCCGCAAGGTCATTCCTTTTGGCGCGCCTGCCACCGGCAAATCCAAGGGCAACTCCATCCCTCGCGCCTGCTCGTGCATGAACCGCTTGACCACTCGATCCTCCAGCGAATGGAAGCTGATCACCGCCATCCGTCCTCCCGGCGCCAGCGTCCGCACCACCTGCGGCAACACGGCCCGCAGTTCGCGCAACTCATCGTTGACCGCGATGCGGATGGCCTGAAAAGTCCGGGTGGCCGGATGCTTGCCCGGCTCGCGAGTCGGCACGGCAGCGGCAACGATGGCGGCCAGCCGCGCCGTCGTCGCGATCGGCGCTCGCTGGCGGGCCAGCGCGATGGCGCGAGCGATCCGCCGGTGAAACCGTTCCTCGCCAAACTCCGCCAGCGCTCGCTCCAGCTCCGCCTCGCCCGCACGGCTAATCCACTCGGCCGCGCCGATCCCGCCGGTCGGGTCCATCCGCATGTCCAGCGCACCATCCCGGCTGAAGCTGAAGCCGCGCGCCGGATCATCTAACTGGGGGGAAGACACGCCCAGATCGAGCAAAACGCCGTTCACCCGACCAAGCAACCCGCGCTCCTCGATCATGTCGGCCAATTGGCTGAACCGAGTCTGAACGAACCGGAAGCGCGCATCTTGTCCGAATTCGGATCTCGCCCATTCCCCGGCCGCCGGGTCCCGGTCCAGCGCCAACAGCGACCCGGCCGACCCCAATCTTTCCAGGATCGCCGCCGCGTGTCCTCCCCGCCCGAACGTGGCGTCCACATAAAAGCCATCCGGACGGATCGCCAGCGCGGCCAGCGCTTCGGCCAACAGAACGGGGCGATGCGGGAGCGGCGTTTCCGCCATACTCAGAACGCCAGCGAATCCAAATCCGGGATGGGCTCGCCATCTTCATCCCCATCGGCCAGCGCGGAGTCGCGCCACGCCTGCCAAACCTGTTCGCTCCAAATTTCAAATTTGTTCCCCTGGCCCACCAACACCACCCGCTTTTCCAGGTCGGCGAACTCTCGCAAGGGTTCCGGCAACAAAATCCGGCCGCTGGCATCCAGACAACATTCCTCGGCATGCCCCAGCAACAGTCGCTTGAGCGCCCGGGCGCGTTTGTTGGTGCTGGAAAGCTGGATGAGCTTGCGCTCGATCTCTTCCCAGACGCTCAGCGGGTAAAGGAGGAGGCAGCGGTCGCGATCGATCGTCAACACCATCTGGCCGTCGCCGGCTTCCGACAAACGCTGACGATAGGCGGCCGGTATCGACAATCGGCCCTTGTTGTCCAGCGTTAAGCGATGAATCCCCCGGAACAATGGTGGCTCCTTTCGGTGCGCCGGGCCGCTCGCGCGCCCCACTTCCTCCCACTTTTCTCCACTAACTATAGGTATGTCTATCTGTCGCTGTCAAGAAAGATTACAAAAAAGGGATTTTTAAAATTTTATTACATTACATATTCTTAACAAAATACTAACAAAACGGGGTGGGCCTGGATACACCCCCAGACAATACCGAAAGGCGACAAAAAATGAGGGGAAAAAGCGGGATAAGGGGAAAATTGCGGAGTGGCGTCGGCGCTAGCAGTCAACCGAATTCGCGATGGGGAAAAAGGAACCGGCCTGTAAGCCGGGTTCTGTCGAGGACGGCCATTCCTCTGCGACGCCTGTCGCCAGACGCCTGTAGCGACCTACCCGGGAGCCGCGCGGACCACGCGATTGCGCTCCCCTATTTGGTCTTGCTCCGGGTGGGGTTTGCCGTGCCGCGCCTGTTGCCAGCCGCGCGGTGCGCTCTTACCGCACCTTTTCACCCTTGCCGGTTCTCGCGAACTTGGGCGGTGTATTTTCTGTGGCACTTTCCGTGGGCTCGCGCCCCCCAGGTGTTACCTGGCACCCTGTCCTGTGGAGCCCGGACTTTCCTCCATATCGCATGGCGATACAGCGGCCGTCCAGCCGGTTCCCGCCGCATAGTGTCCATCGTGGCGCCGCGATTGGCAAGCGAGATTCACGGATCGTCGGCCACTCGCCGTTCCCCGAGCGTCAGCGCCAAATCGTAAAGGGGCTTTTTCCGCAAGCCCGTCAGCTTGGCCGCCACCACCACGGCTCGGCTGACAGGAAGCTCCGATAGCAGCGCCGCCAGCAAACGGCGATTTTCCGGCGTGTCCACCTCGCTCGCCACCGCCGCGCCCTGCACCACCAGCACGAACTCTCCCCTTTGGCGGTTGACATCGACCTCCAGCCACATCACCAGATCACCGATGGGCGCCCCCTGGATTTCCTCGAACCGTTTGGTCAGCTCGCGGGCGATGACCGCCGGTCGCTCACCGCCGAACTCCGCCGCCAGATCGGCCAGGGTTTCCGCGATCCGGTGGCTGGCCTCGAAAAACACCAGGGTGCGCTCCTCCCGCGCCAATGCCCGCAACCGCTCGCGGCGCGCGGCGGTCTTGGCGGGCAAAAATCCCTCGAACACGAAACGGTCGGTCGGCAACCCGGCGACCGACAACGCCGCCAGCAGACTGCTCGGACCCGGTATCGGGATCACCGGCAAGCCCTGCCGACGCAGTTCCCGCACCAGCGGAAAGCCCGGATCGCTGATCAAAGGCGTACCGGCGTCCGACACCAGCGCGACCGATTGGCCCTTCCGCAACCGTGCGACGATCTGCTCCAAGCGACCGCGCTCGTTGTGCTCGTGCAGTGAAAACAGCGGCTTATCGATATCGAAGTGCCGCAGCAACCGCCCGGTGTGGCGGGTGTCCTCGGCGGCGATGCAGTCCACTTCCCGCAGGACCCGCAGGGCGCGGGCGCTGATGTCCTCCAGATTACCGATGGGAGTCGCCACCACGTACAGCGCGCCGGATTCGACGGTCATGATGCAAACCTCTACAATGCGTCAACTTATTAAAAATCCCGATCTTCCCGTCCACCGTTGGAGACCGCCGTGAGCAGCCGCGTCGCACAGGGAACCGCCGCCGAGGAATTGGCTTGCCGCTATCTGGAAGCGCGAGGATTGATCTTGGTGACGCGCAATTTCCGTTGCCGTGCCGGCGAGTTGGACCTGATCATGCGCGATGGCGATCAACTGGTGTTTGTCGAGGTGCGCAGCCGTCGCCACAGACCGCTTCGGCACGCCCGCCGAATCGGTCACCCGGACCAAGCAACAGCGTCTGTTGCGAGCGGCGGCGATCTATCTGCAACGCCAGCGCCTCGACCTGCCCTGCCGCTTCGATGTGCTGGCGATTCTCCACGCCGAGAGCGAACCGCAAATGGAATGGATTCGGGATGCGTTCCAGCTTACTTGAATTTGCCCTGTTCCGCCGAAGTTGCCGAGTACTCCGCCGATGACCGCCGATAAAACCGCCCAGTTGCACGACCTGCTGGCCCGCCGCATCCTGATTCTCGACGGCGCGATGGGCACCATGATCCAGAGCTATCGCTTGCAAGAGGCCGATTACCGGGGGGATCGCTTCCGCGACTGGCCGCGCGATCTCAAGGGAAACAACGACCTGCTGGCGCTGACCCGGCCGGCGATCATCCGCGAGATCCACGCCGCCTATCTGGAGGCCGGCGCGGACATCATCGAAACCAATACCTTCAACTCCACCTCGGTTTCGATGCGCGACTACGGCATGGAAAGCCTGGTGCCAGAACTGAATCGAGAAGCGGCCCGATTGGCCAAGAGCATGGCGGATGAATTCACCGCCCGCGACCCGGCCAAGCCGCGCTTCGTGGCCGGCGTTCTCGGCCCCACCAACCGCACCGCCAGCCTGTCGCCGGACGTGAACAATCCCGGCTTCCGCAACATCCACTTCGATGAACTGGTCGCCGCCTACACCGAAGCGACGCGCGCCCTGGTCGAAGGCGGCGCGGATATTTTGCTGGTGGAGACCATTTTCGACACTCTGAACGCGAAAGCGGCGCTGTTCGCCATCCAACAGTTTTTCGACGAGAGCGGCGCTCGCCGGCCGGTGATGATTTCCGGCACCATCACCGACGCCTCCGGCCGCACCCTGTCCGGTCAGACCACCGAGGCGTTCTGGAACTCGCTATCGCACATCCGCCCGCTGTCCTTCGGCCTGAACTGCGCGCTGGGCGCCACGCAACTGCGGCCTTACGTGGCCGAACTGGCGCGTATCGCCGACACCCCCGTCTCCGCCCATCCCAACGCCGGTCTGCCCAACGCCTTCGGCGAGTACGACGAGACGCCGGAACAGATGGCGGCGATCATCCGCGAGTTCGCCGAGAGCGGTTTTCTCAACATCGTCGGCGGCTGCTGCGGCACCACGCCCGCCCACATCCGCGCCATCGTCGAAGCGGTCAAGGATCTGCCGCCACGCCCGATTCCGCAGATCGAGCCGCGCTGCCGCTTGGCCGGCCTGGAGCCGCTCAACATCGGTTCCGACTCGCTGTTCATCAACGTCGGCGAGCGCACCAACGTCACCGGCTCGGCGGTGTTCAAGCGGCTGATCAAAGCGGGCGATTACAACGCCGCGCTCGACATCGCCCGCCAGCAGGTCGAAAACGGCGCGCAGATCATCGACATCAACATGGACGAGGGAATGCTGGATTCCAAGGAGGCGATGGTCACCTTCCTCAACCTGATCGCCGCCGAGCCGGACATCAGCCGGGTGCCGGCGATGATCGACTCCTCCAAGTGGGAGATTCTGGAAGCCGGCCTGAAACGCATCCAGGGCAAGCCGGTGGTGAACTCGATCAGCATGAAGGAAGGCGAGGCGGAATTCATCCGGCAGGCGGGCCTGATCCGCCGCTACGGCGCGGCGGCCATCGTCATGGCGTTCGACGAGCAGGGCCAGGCCGACACCGAGGAACGCAAGCTCGCCATCTGCCGGCGGGCCTACCGGATTCTGACCGAGCAGGTCGGTTTCCCGCCGCAGGACATCATTTTCGATCCCAACATCTTCGCGGTCGCCACCGGCATCGCCGAGCACAACCACTACGCGGTGGATTTCATCGAGGCCACCCGGCGGATCAAGGCGGAACTGCCGCACGCGCTGGTTTCCGGCGGCGTGTCCAACGTTTCCTTCTCGTTCCGGGGCAACAACCCGGTGCGGGAGGCGATTCATTCGGTGTTCCTCTACCACGCCATCCAGGCCGGCATGACCATGGGCATCGTCAATGCCGGGCAACTGGCGATTTACGAGGAAATCCCCGCCGAGTTGCGGGAGCGGGTCGAGGACGTGATTCTCGATCGCCGCCCGGACGCCACCGAGCGGCTGCTGGAGATCGCCGATCAATACAAAGATCCAGCCCTCACCTCCGGCCCCTCTCCCGGAGGGCGAGGGGAGCGGGACGACTGGCGTTCCTGGCCGGTGGCGAAACGGCTGGAACACGCGCTGATCAAGGGCATCGACGAATTCATCGAAGCCGACACCGAGGACGCCCGCCGGCAAGCGGAACGGCCGCTACACGTCATCGAGGGTCCGCTGATGGACGGCATGAACGTGGTCGGCGATCTGTTCGGGGCGGGCAAGATGTTTTTGCCGCAGGTGGTGAAATCGGCGCGGGTGATGAAAAAATCCGTCGCCTACCTGATCCCGTTCATCGAGGCGGAACAAGCCGACGGCCAACGCCGTTCCAATGGCCGGATCGTGCTGGCCACGGTCAAGGGCGACGTGCATGACATCGGCAAGAACATCGTCGGGGTGGTGCTCCAATGCAACAACTTCGAGGTCATCGATCTCGGCGTCATGACGCCGACCCAGAAGATTCTCGACGCCGCCCGCGAGCACGGCGCGGACATGATCGGCCTGTCCGGCCTGATCACCCCGTCGCTGGACGAGATGGTCAACGTCGCCAAAGAGATGAGCCGGCAAGGCTTCACCGCGCCGCTGCTGATCGGCGGGGCCACCACGTCGGCCATGCACACGGCGGTGAAAATCGACCCGCAATACGCCGGCCCGGTGATTTACGTCAAGGACGCTTCGCGGGCGGTGGGCGTGGCCCAAAATCTGGTCGGTGTCGAGTCGCGCGAACCCTTCGTCGCCCGGACCAAACAGGAGTACGCCCAGAAGCGCGACCAGCACGCCAACCGCCGCCAGCGGGAACCGTTGCTGCCGCTGGCCCAAGTTCGCGCCAACCGCTCTCCTCTGGACTGGACGCGCTACGTCCCGCCCAAGCCCAGCTTTCTCGGTGTCCGCGCCTTCGACGACTACCCGCTGGCGGAACTGGCGGAGCGGATCGACTGGACGCCGTTCTTTCACGCCTGGGAATTGCGCGGGCGCTATCCGGCGATTTTCGACGACCCCGAGCAGGGCGAGCAGGCCCGGCACTTGTTCGCCGACGCCCGGGCCATGCTGGACCAAATCATCGCCGAACGCTGGCTGACGGCGCGGGGCGTGATCGGCTTCTTCCCGGCCCAGCGGGTCGGCGAGGACGACATCGCGCTGTATGCCGATGAAAGCCGCGACCGGGTATCGATGACGCTGCATCACCTGCGCCAGCAAGGCCCGAAACCGGAAGGCAAGCGCCATCACAGCCTGGCCGACTGGGTCGCGCCGCGCGAATCGGGCGCGCTCGACTATCTGGGCGCGTTCGCCGTCACCGCCGGCGTCGGCATCGATGAGCGGGTCGCGGCCTTCGAGCGCGCCCACGACGACTATCGCGCCATCCTGCTGAAAGCCTTGGCCGACCGTTTGGCGGAAGCCTTCGCCGAGCGCCTGCACGAGCGGGTGCGCCAGGAGTTTTGGGGTTACGCGGCGGACGAGACGCTCGGCAACGACGATTTAATCGCCGAGAACTATCGCGGCATCCGCCCCGCACCCGGCTATCCGGCCTGCCCCGATCACACCGAGAAGGGCTCGCTCTGGCGATTGCTGGACGTGGACCGCAACGCCGGCATTCATCTGACCGAACACTTCGCGATGACGCCGACGGCCGCGGTGAGCGGCTGGTATTTCAGCCACCCCGAGGCGCGCTATTTCGGCGTGGGGCGGCTGGATCGGGATCAGGTGGCCGACTATGCCCGGCGCAAGGGTTGGACGCTGGCGGAGGCGGAAAAATGGCTGGCGCCCAATCTGGGATACGAGCCGGACGAGTGAAGTTCACTCGAAAAGGGATTCGAGATTGACCCAGCGCGCCGAGGGATCGGCGCTGATGCCGGCGATCTTGTGTTCCAGCTCGGCCCACATGGCATCATCGATCAACTCGTAGCTGTGGCCCCAGAAGCAAAACACGCCATCGCGAGCTTTGGCGCGTTCGTACAAGGCCCAGAACGCCGGCTCGGCAAACCGGCAACTGACGCCGAACTCGAACGGATCGGCCGGCGGAAACACCGGCTCACGATAGTTGACCGTGCGGGCATACGCATGGCCGGCGGCGCGCACCGCCTCTTTGACCGCCGAATTGCAGCCGCCGAAGGGGTAGCAAAAACCTCGGATCGGCCGCTGAAACCAGTCTTGCAGGATGCGCCGGCTTTCCGCGACTTCCCGTTCCAGATCGACGGGTGACAGGTCGGGTAAATTGGGATGCGTCAGCGAATGATTGGCGATTTCAAAGCCGGCGTAAACCGAAACCAGCTCATCCCGGCCGAGGCGCCACACTTCCCGGTCGCCATAGTTCCAGCCGAAAGAGCGCTGCGGTCGATGGAGACCGGGGTTGAGGTTGAACGTCGCCGTGGCGCCGTGGCGGCGCAACAGTTCCGTCAGCCGGATGTCCTCGACCACCCCGTCATCCCAGCTTTGAACGACTCTCATCCCTCGCACCGCGCGTTTGGCCGCCCAAGCCAGCGGGTCATGACCCGACACGAGGAGGCTCGCATCCCCGGCCTACCACTCTCCGTTGCGCACCCTGCGCACCAATACCGCCAGCTCATCATCGGGCACATCGCTCAAGCCGCGGATCAGTTCGGCGAACAGAATCGGCCGCTGCATGATGATGTCGCGGATGTCGCTGGACACCTTCCCGGCCAGCGCCAGCAGCAAATCCGCGTCCTCACCCAAGTCAGCCGACAAACGCCGTATGGTATCCTCGGACGGCGGAGACACATCGCTCCGCTCGATTTTGCTGAGATAAGCGGGCTCTACACCGATCCGTTGCGCCGTTTGCCGAACAGAGTAACGACGGTTTACCTCCCGGCGCTGTTCGCGAAGCTGTCGCACATAGCTACCAAAGTCCATCGTCTTGCCTCTTTATGGTTATTTATTAGAGGATATGCTAGATATGTTTAACTAAGTATTCATTATAAAATATATATTATCTTATTCTGTATCATCTCCTTGTAAAAATACTTGGTAAAATTATGACTATTTCAGGATCGTAGTGTAATAATTACACCTTAATGCTTTAATTGTAACCCAATAAGAACAATAATATCAACCTGCGACCCCACTGTTGTTGGGCATAGAAGCAGTGGGGGCGCCGCAAAGCATCGAGCAATCTATCCCTTACGGCCCGTCAACCCCATTTTATTTAAATGCGTGTTCAATTGACGCCAAACGCAACGGGGCTTGCTCTGAGCGAACTCCCGACAGCCACCCAAGGCGGGTGATTGGCGGGCTTCAGTCCGACGGAGGGGGCCGGCGAAGCTCGGGGAGATCGGGCTCTCGGGCGATCTCCCGCATGGCTCCGCCGCTTCGCGTTGTCGCCGATCAGCCCTCCCGCCTCCGCAAATCCAGCGTGCACGGGAAGCCGGGATTGGTTTCCTCGGCCGGCGCGGTCATCGGGCCGGGCGTATGGCCGTACGGCCAGAACCGGGCGAAACGCCTGGCTTCGGCTTCGTTGGCGTTGACCGGAAAGGTGTCGTAACTGCGTCCGCCCGGATGCGAGACATGATACGTGCAGCCGCCGATGGAGCGTTGGTTCCAACTATCCACCAGATCGAACACCAGCGGCGCATGGACCGGGATGGTCGGGTGCAGGGCCGACGGCGGCTGCCAAGCCCTGTAGCGCACCCCGGCGATAAACTCGCCCGGAATCCCGGTCGGGCGCAGCGGCACCCGCCGGCCGTTGCAGGCCACCACATGCCGCTCGCCAGTCATGTTCCGCACCTTGACCTGCAACCGTTCCACCGAAGAGTCCACGTAGCGGGCGGTGCCGCCCAAGGCCTGTTCCTCGCCCAAAACGTGCCACGGCTCCAGGGCTTGGCGCAATTCCAGCTCGATATCTCGTTGGACGATAGTGCCGTAGCGCGGATAGCGAAACTCGAAGAACGGCAGGAACCAGTCGCTCTCGAAGGGATAGCCGGCCCGGTTCAACTCGTCCGTCACGTCCTCGAAGTCCCGCCAGACATAGTGCGGCAACATGAACTGGTCGTGGATGCGCGTGCCCCAGCGCACCAGTTCCCGACTGGGATAGGGCCGCTCCCAAAACCGCGCCACCAGCCCGCGCAACAGCAGCATTTGCATCAGGCTCATGCGCGCGTGCGGCGGCATCTCGAACGCGCGCATTTCCACCAACCCCAACCGGCCGGTGGCGCTGTCCGGCGAATACAGCTTGTCGATGCAAAACTCGGCGCGGTGGGTGTTGCCGCTCAGGTCCACCAGCAAGTTGCGCAGGAGCCGGTCCACCAGCCAGGGTTGCGGCACCTCGCCGGCCGGCATCTCCCGGAAGGCGATCTCCAGCTCGTACAGGCTGTCGTTGCGCGCCTCGTCCACCCGCGGCGCCTGGCTGGTCGGCCCGATGAACATCCCGGAGAACAGATAGGACAGGCTGGGATGATGCTGCCAGTAGCTCACCAGGCTGCGCAACAGATCGGGGCGGCGCAAAAACGGGCTGTCGCTGGGCGTCGCGGCCCCCAAGGTGACGTGATTGCCGCCGCCGGTGCCGGTATGCCGGCCATCCAGCATGAATTTTTCGGTGCCCAACCGCGACTGCCGGGCATCCTCGTACAGTCCCTGGATGTTGTGCTTCAACGCTTCCCAGTCGCTGGCGGGATGAATGTTGACCTCGATGACGCCGGGATCGGGCGTCACCGCGAACTTGCGCAGCCGCCAGTCGCGCGGCGGGTCGTAGCCTTCCACCAACACCGGCATTTCCAGAGCGGCGGCGGTCTGCTCGACGCAGGCCAGCAAATCCAGATAGTGCTCCAAGCGCTCCAGCGGCGGCATGAACACGTACAGATGACCGTCGCGCGGCTCCACGCACAGGGCGGTATGGATCACCGAACCGTCGTCCGCCGCCGGCTGCTCCTGAAAATCGCTGCGCGGCGCCGGGCCGGCGCCCCGCAGGAATTCGCTGTAGCGGCGCATCACTTCGCCGTGCGCGTCGCCGAGCGCGGCGCGAAACTCGAACAGGGATTGCGGGTGAGGAATGTCCCGGTCGGTCTCGCCGACCCAGGGCAACGCCGCCAGCGGCAGGCGATAACCCATCGGCGAATCGCCGGGGATCAGGTACAGATGCTCGCGGCGCAACGCCCACGGCCCGCTGAGCCAGCCTCCACCGGCGGCGGCATGGTTCCAGCGCAACGGCAGCGCGTAGCCGGTCGCCCGGTTCAAGCCCCTTTCCAGCAGCATCGCCAGCCGCCGACGCTCCTCGTCGTCCTTGAGATCGCACTTCAGCGGGTCCACGTTGACCGGCAGCGTCCGCTCCTTCCACAGGTAGTAGTAGACATCCTCATGGCCCGGTATCAGATTCCCGGCGCTCACTCCCAGCCGCCGGGTCAATTCCGCCGCGAAGGCCTGCGCCTGTTCCGGCCCGAACCCTTGCGGGATTTCGTCGTCGGCGATCCAGCGGGGATCGTGCCACAGGGGCATCCCGTCGCTGCGCCAGTAGCAGGCCAGCGCCCAGCGCGGCAGGGATTCGCCCGGATACCATTTGCCCTGGCTGTAGTGCAGGAAGCCGGAGGGCGCAAAACGCTCCCGCAGTTTTTTCAACAGCCGGCCAGCCAGCTTGCGCTTGGTCGGACCGATGGCCGCGACGGTCCATTCGGCGCCGTCCATGTCGTCGATCGACACGAAGGTCGGCTCGCCGCCCATGGTCAGCCGCACATCCCCCGCTATCAGCCGCGCGTCCACTTCGCGGCCGAGCCGCTCGATCCGCGCCCACTGTTCCTCGCTGTAGGGCTTGGTGACGCGCGGATCCTCGTGGATGCGGGTGACCGTCATCCCGAAATCGAACTCGGTCTCGCAGCGGTCGGTAGAACCGGTGACCGGCGCGGCGCTGGGCGGGGTCGGCGTGCAGGCCAGCGGAATGTGGCCTTCGCCGGCGAACAGGCCGGAGGTGGGGTCCAGCCCCAGCCAGCCAGCCCCCGGCACGAACACCTCGGCCCAAGCGTGCAGATCGGTAAAATCGGCTTCGGGTCCCGACGGACCGTCCAGCGCCTTGACGTCGGCGGCGAGCTGGATCAGATAGCCGGACACGAAGCGGGTCGCCAGCCCCAGATGCCGCAGGATTTGCACCAGCACCCAGGCCGAATCCCGGCAAGAACCGCTGCGCTTGGCCAGCGTTTCCTCGCAGCTCTGCACGCCCGGTTCCAGGCGGATGATGTAAGCGATGTCCCGGCTCAAACGCCGGTTGATCTCGACCAGGAAATCCACGATCCGCTCGGGTTCGCGATTCGCGCCGCCCAGCCAGTCGAGCAGCAGCGGGCCGCCTTCCTGGATTTCCAGATAGGGCGCCAGCTCCTGCCGCAAGGTCGGCTCGTAGTCGAACGGATAGCGCTCGGCGTAGCTCTCGACGAAGAAATCGAACGGATTGATGACCGTCATCTCGGCCACCAGACCCACGGTGATCGCCAGCTCCCGGATTTTTTCCGGAAACACCAAGCGGGCCTGGAAGTTGCCGAAAGGGTCCTGCATCCAGTTGACGAAGTGTTTGGCCGGCTCGATCTTGAGCGAATAGGCCTGAATGGGGGTGCGGGCGTGCGGGGCCGGGCGCAACCGGATCACATGCGGCGAGGCGTCGACCGGGCGGTCGAAGCGATAGGACGTATGGTGGTGGAGCGCGATGCGTATGGCCATGACCAATCCTTCAAGTCAGCGACGATTGGGCGCGCATTATGCTCGCCCGGACACGCTTGGCAAATGCAAGCGCCGTTCCGGGTAGCCCGGATGGGTTTTTCTTGGAAATTCGCGCTCTTGGTCGCACCCCTCCCGTGCAGACTTTCCATTGATCGCACCATTTGAGGGCGGCAAGCGCGCATTCTCGCCCGATCCCATCGCGCGCCGGATTTCGGTTGGAATTTCACCGCCTTCCAAAGAAGCCATAGCGAAATCGAATTCATGTCTCACAATCGGATGGATTCGAAATCTTTCCGTCGCATGCAATCCCCCATGGCGCCCGCCCCGGCAACCATCGGGAATCTTGAATTGGCTTGGATATTGCTAAACCCGAACGCAACGCCTGTTGAGAAATGTCTATCCGAAGGACAACGACGATGACAATCGAGTGGCAACAGTACGCCGCGAAGGGTTACTACGACGAACTCATCGACGACGCGACGGGGCCGCGCCCGGCTGCCCAAGCGCTTTGCGAATACCTCGCTTCCCTGAGCGACGAGGAGTTGCGCGAGCGCAAGACCGCCGCCGAACTCGCCATTTTGGTGATGGGCATCACCTTTACCGTCTACAACACCGAAGGCGGCAGCATCGACCGGGCTTGGCCGTTCGACATCGTGCCGCGCATCATTCCCAAGCGCGAATGGGACCGGACCGAAGCCGGCCTGAAGCAGCGGGTTCTGGCGCTCAACCTGTTCATCGACGATCTCTACCACGAACAGAAGATCATCGAGGACGGCGTATTTCCCGCCGAAGTGCTGGCCCAGTCGGTCAACTTCCGGCCGCAGTGCGTGGGCGTCAACCCTCGCCACGGCGTTTGGGCGCACATCTGCGGCAGCGATCTGGTGCGCGACAAAGACGGCACGGTCTACGTGCTGGAAGACAATCTGCGCGTCCCTTCCGGCGTGTCCTACATGCTGGAGAACCGGGTGGTCACCAAGCGGGTGTTCCCCGAGCTGTTCGAGCACCAGCGCATCCAGCCGGTGGACGACTACACCTTGCGGCTGTACGACATGCTGGCCTCGCTGTCGCCCCGGCCCGGCGATCAGCCGACCGTGGTGGTGCTCACCCCCGGCATCTACAACTCCGCCTATTTCGAGCACTCCTATCTCGCCCAGCAAATGGGCGTGGAACTGGTGGAAGGCAGCGATTTGGAGGTCGGCGAGGACGATTGCGTCTACATGCGCACCATCGAGGGTTTGGAGCGGGTGGACGTGATCTACCGGCGGATCGACGACCTGTTCATGGACCCCGAAGTGTTCCATCCCGATTCCGCCCTGGGCGTGCCGGGCGTGATGCGGGCTTGGCGCAAGGGCAAGGTGGCGCTGGCCAACGCGCCGGGCGCCGGCGTGGCCGACGACAAAGTCGTGTACGCCTTCGTGCCGGACATCATCAAGTACTATCTCGACCAGGACCCGCTCATCCCCAACGTGCCCTCTTATCTGTGCATGCGGGAAAAGGACCGGAAATACGTGTTGGCCAATCTCGACAAACTGGTGGTGAAACCGGCCAACGAATCCGGCGGTTACGGGATGCTGGTCGGGCCGCACGCCACGCCCGCCGAGCACAGGCGCTTCGCCAAACTGATCCAGAAAGATCCCCGCAACTACATGGCGCAGCCCACCCTGGCGCTGTCCACCTCTCCGACGCTGTGCGACGAGCAAATGGAACCCCGCCATGTGGATTTGCGGCCGTTCATCCTGTCCGGTCCCGCCACTTACGTCACCACCGGCGGGCTGACCCGGGTGGCGCTGCGCAAAGGCTCGCTGGTCGTGAACTCCTCGCAAGGGGGCGGCAGCAAGGATACCTGGATCGTCGATACCGAGGGCTTCTAACCATGCTGTCACGCGTCGCCCAGAACATCTATTGGATGGCCCGCTACATCGAGCGGGCCGAAGACACCGCGCGCATCATCAACGTCAACACCAACCTGCTGCTGGATTTGCCGCGCAACATGACGTTCGGCTGGCTGCCGCTGATCTTCATCGTCGGGGCCGAGAAGCGGTTTTTCGAAAAGGATCCGGACCGTCTCGCCGACGAAAATACCGTCGTCAAGTTCTTGATCAGCGACAGCGACCACCCCGGATCGATCATCTCCAGCCTGGCCAGCGCCCGCGAGAACTTGCGCACCACGCGCGACACCGTGCCGCAAGAAGCCTGGGAGCAGATCAACGGCCTGTACATCTTCGCCCGCGACCATGTGCCGACCCGGCGCGGCCGGTTCGAGTTCCTGCGCCGAGTCATCCACGGCGCGCAGCAGATCAACGGCCTGTTGGCGGGGTCCATGAGCCGGACCGCCGCCTACGATTTCGTGTGGCTCGGCCGTTTTCTGGAACGCGCCGACATGACCACCCGGATTCTGGACGTGCGCTCGGCCAACCTGCTGCCCCGCGCCGGCCAACCGGCGACGCTCAAGCAAACGCAAGAACAGGATCGGACCGAAAGCCGTCAAACCCAAGTCGCCGCGCTCGAACGGGAAGAGCAGAACCCGTTCGAAAGCATCCAGTGGATGAGCGTGCTGAAATCGCTCAGCGCCTACCAGATGTACCGCCAGCAGGTGCGGTTGCGGGTGGGCGGGCCGGACGTGCTGAAATTCCTGCTCCAAGACGAATCCTTCCCGCGGGCCGTGTCGTTCTGTCTGAAACAGTTGGAAATCTGCCTGCGGGAACTGCCCAAGAACGCGGCTCCGCTGGCCGCCATCGACGCGCTCAAGCGACGCTTGAACGCGGCCGAAGTCCCCGAGTTGGCCGATGCGGGCTTGCACGAATTCATCGACCAATTCCAGGTCGGCCTGGGCGAACTGCACGATCGGATAGCGGCCACCTACTTCATGCACTGAAACTCCGCCGCCGCGAGCCGGCCCTCCCATCGGCTCCAGACATCCTCTTCGCCGGTCCCAGTGCCGGCGTTTTTTATCGGCCGCGCGTTGCGGTCGCGATCCTCCTTGCCCGACAATAGGTCACGAATCCTGCCGCAGCGCGCGAGGAGAGGCTCTTGGCATACCAACACCGCTATCTGGATGGCAGTCCGCTGGACTTGCCCGCCGGCAAAGTCGTCTGCATCGGCCGCAACTATCTGGAGCACATCCGCGAACTGAACAACGCCGTGCCGGAAACGCCGATCCTGTTCATGAAACCGTCCACTTCGCTCGCCGCCCTGGACGAACCGATCCATCTTCCGATTGGCCGGGGCGAGTGCCATCACGAGGTGGAACTGGCGGTGCTGGTCGGGCGGGAACTGCGAAATGCCGACGCCGAAACCGCGCGCCGGGCGGTGGCCGGCTACGGCGTCGCCCTGGACCTGACCCTGCGCGACGTGCAAAGCGAGCTGAAGAAGAAAGGCCATCCCTGGGAAACCGCCAAAGCGTTCGACGGTTCCTGCCCCCTGTCACCCTTTCTCAAGCCCGATGCGGTACCCGATCCCCAAGCCACCGATCTGGCGTTGCGGGTCAACGGCGACATCCGCCAGCGAGGCAACACCCGGCAAATGATGGTCGGCATCCTCGAACTCATGGCCCATATCTCCACTCACTTCACCTTGCGGCCCGGCGATGTGGTGCTGACCGGCACGCCGGCCGGCGTGGGTCCCTTGCATTCCGGCGACGAATTGATTCTCGGCTTGGCCGGACACGACTTCGCCGCCGAGGTGGCTTGAACGCGCATCTCGCAAGACCCCCGCTCCCAACCCCTCCCGCCGGGGGAGGGGAGTTTCCGTACAGGCTCCGAATCCCAACGTTATGAACGTCTTGCTCGTTTACGCCCACCCCAATCCGCGCAGCTTCAACCAAGCCATTCTGGACATGGTGGATGCCACCCTGCGCGACCGCGGCCACGCCACTCGCATCCACGATCTGTATCGGATGCAATGCCGGGCGGTGCTGGATGGCGAGGACCTGTTGCGCAACTGGCGCGGCGATTTGCCGGCGGATACCCGCCGCGAGCAAGATGCCGTCCTCTGGGCGCGGGGACTGGTGTTTGTCTACCCGATCTGGTGGTTCGGCCCACCGGCGATCTTGAAGGGCTGGATCGACCGGGTCTTCACCCGCAAGTTCGCCTTCGACTTCAGCCCCAGCGGCATGAAGGGCCTGCTCACCCATGAAAAGGCTTTAATTCTCAACACCCTGGGCGGCGACGAGGCAAGTTACCGGGAACACCGCTGGCACGAATTGCTGGTCCGGCCCATGGCCGAAGGGATCTTGGGCGCCTGCGGCGTAAAAAACGTCTCGCATCGGGCCTTCTACCAAGTGCCGACGGTCGGCCAAACCGAGCGGCAAGGGATGCTGGAAGAGGTCCGCGCATTGGCGGCGGCGTTCTGAGAACACCCCTGTTCCACCCTTCCAATAACCGCGCCGGGCTTGGCATAATGTCGCGATTAAAACCCTTCCGACTGGACGCTCCATCGGAACCCTTTCACGTCATCGCCGCTCGTTCGGCTGAGGGAGCACAACAACAATGCGCGTCCTGCTGACCACCAACGAATATCCTCCCCACGTCTACGGCGGCGCGGGTGTCCACGTCGAATACCTGTCGCGCGAGCTGGCCAAGCTGACGCCGGTCGAGGTGCGCAGCTTCCACGACCAAACCATCGACGAAGGCCAGTTGCATGTCCGCGGCATCAAGATGGACACCACCCATTTCGCCGGCTGCCCGCAATCTTTCGTCTCGCCGCTGAAGGCGCTGAGCACCTGTCTCGCCTTCGTCGGCCAAGGCATCGGCGATCTGGAAGGCAACGCCGAGGTCATCCACTGCCACACCTGGTACGCGCATTTCAGCGGCATCCTCGCCAAGATCCTGTACAACATCCCGATGGTGATCACCGTCCATTCCCTGGAACCGCTGCGGCCCTGGAAGCGCGACCAGCTCGGAACGGGCTACGACCTGTCGCGCTGGATCGAGAAAACCGCGCTGGAAACCGCCGACGCCATCATCGCCGTCTCGCGCAGCACCCGCGACGATATCCTGCGCCTGTTCGACGTGGAGCCCACGCGGGTGGTGGTGATTCCCAACGGCATCGACACCGAGGAATATCGGCCGATCCACGATCCCGAGGCCATCGCCCAGTTCGGCATCGACCCCAACCGACCCTACGTGCTGTTCGTCGGCCGGATGACCCGGCAGAAGGGCTTGTATTACCTGTTGCAAGCCATTCCTCACCTGGATCCCAAGCTGCAAGTCGTGCTGTGCGCCGGCGACGCCGACACCCTGGCGATGCAGCGGGAACTGGAAGATATGGTGCAGGAACTGCAAACCCACCGCGACGGCATCGTGTGGATTCCGAAGATGGTGTCGCGCCAGACCACCATCGCCCTGTACTCCCATGCGGCCATCTTTTGCTGCCCGTCGATCTACGAGCCGTTCGGCATCATCAATCTGGAGGCGATGGCCTGCGGCACGCCCGTGGTGGGCAGCGCGGTGGGCGGCATCAACGAGGTCGTGGTGGACGGCGAAACCGGCTTTCTGGTGGACCCGCACCTGTCGCTGGAACAGCCGCACGACCCCATCTCCCCGGCCAAATTCGAGCGGGGCCTGGCCGACGCGATCAACCGGCTCGCGGCCGATCCGGAACTGCGCGAGCAGATGACCAAGGCCGGGCGCCAGCGGGTCGAACGGCATTACAGTTGGCGCAGCATCGCCCAACAGACCTACGATCTTTACCGCCGGCTGCGGCCCCAGCGGAGCTAATCCCTTCGCCCAGCCCAACCATCGCGTCCGGGGCTCCATGGAGCCCCTTTTCTTTGTCGCAACTCCTGGGCGTTTGCGCGGTCTTATCGCCGGTAAAACAGCGACTGCAACGCGGCGGATCGTCCCGAAGCCGGCGACACGCTCGCGGTTCGGCGCCGCACCATCAAGAGAGGAACTCCAATGACAGCTTCCATTCGCGTCATCGAAAGCTCGCTCACCACCCCCAAAGTACGCGCCGTACCGCTGGAGCGCCCCTGGGAATGGCTCGGGGCCGGCTGGAAGGATCTGTGGCGCGCGCCCGCAGCCAGCATCAGCTACGGCCTGCTGTTCGCGATCATGGGCTATATCCTGGTCTCTCTGGTCGTGACCCGCTTCCAGTTCGCTTTGGCGCTGACCACCGGCTTTCTGCTGGCCGGCCCGTTCCTGGCGATGGGCTTGTACGACATCAGCCGCCGGCTGGAAGCGGGCGAGGTCCCGACCTTTGGTCAAGCCTTGACGGCTTGGCGGCACAACATGCTGCCCATCCTGCTGTTCGGTTTGCTGATCGGTCTGCTGATGATCGTCTGGGTTCGGCTGTCGGCGCTGTTGTTCGGGGTCATCGTCCGCGATCTCAGCCTGGACGGCTCGGTCGCGCAACTGTTCTTCTCCGGCAGCGGCCTGACCTTTTTGATCGTGTTCACGCTGGTCGGCGCGATCATCGCCGCGGTCGTGTTCGCGATCAGCGTGGTTTCCATCCCGATGATGCTGGACCATAAAATCGATTTCATCACGGCGGTGTTGACCAGCCTCACCGCCGTCAGCGTCAACCCGGCCACGATGGCGCTATGGGCGGCATTGATCGTCATCTTTACCGGAATCGGCCTGATCACCTTCTACATCGGCCTGGGCATCGCGCTGCCGCTGATCGGTCACGCCTCGTGGCACGCCTACCGGGATCTGGTCGAGGATGGGGGCATCGAACGGCAACCGTTCTGATCCTTCTCGGATCACCGGCCCCCAATCATCCCGCTCACCGGGCGATTCGTGGCTGGCGGATGCTCGAGGCGATCCTTCGGGCTCGCTCAGATTCGCTTCGCGAGACGCCGTAGCCGCTCCAGGTAAACCCGCTCGTCCGGTTCCACGCCGTCGCGCTGCGCCTCCCACAGGGTTTCGCCCAGACACTCCATCATCAGATGTTCGGCGGTGTGGGCGTCCCCCACCCGACGGCAGATTTGCCGGTACACCTCGCGAATCCCGTCCGGGCGCTCGCTGCCCAGCTGTTCCTGCATGGCGATGTGCATCCCCATGTGCAGAAAGGGGTTGGTCTGGCCCATTTCGGGGGTGAAGTCGCGGCCCAAAACGGCTTCGGCATCCCGCAGCAGCGGCTGGTATTCGGGATGCTCGCGGATGACGCCGGCGATGATTCCCTCCAACGGCTCCAGCGGCTGGCCGGCACCGGCTTTTTCCCAGACCGTAAAGTAGTGGCGGCGCAGGCTTTCCCGGTCGTTGCCAAACATCAGCTCACCTCGCTTTTTGCGGATACTCGCACAGGTCGTGGATCGGGCAATCCGGGCAGCGCGGATTGCGGGCGGTGCAAACGTAGCGGCCGTGCAGGATCAGCCAGTGGTGGGCGTCTCGCTTGAATTCCTCCGGCGTCGCGGCCAGCAGCCCGTCCTCGACTTCCCGCACGGTCCGGCCCGGCGCCAGCCCGGTGCGATTGGCGACCCGGAAAATATGAGTGTCCACCGCGATGGTCGGTTCGCCGAACGCGGTGTTGAGAATCACGTTGGCGGTTTTGCGCCCGACGCCGGGCAAGGCTTCCAGGGCTTCCCGGTCGCGCGGCACTTCGCCGCCGTGCCGCTCCAACAGCAAAGCACAGGTGTTGATGATGTTGGTGGCCTTGGTGTTATACAGTCCGATGGTCTTGACGTGGTCCTTCAACCGGCCTTCTCCCAGCTCTAGCAGGGCGCGCGGCGTGTCGGCGACCCGAAATAGCCGCTCGGTCGCCTGGTTGACCTTTTTGTCGGTCGATTGGGCCGACAGGATGACCGCGATCAGTAACTCGAACGGACTGGCGTAGCGCAGTTCGGTGGTCGGGCGGGGACGGATGGCCCGCAGGCGCGTAAAGAGCCGGTGAATCTTCGTGGCATCCATGGTGGACGGCAAGGTCGTGGGTGATGCCGGACAGTTTAACCGGAATCGACGGCCGCACCTTCGCCTGTTCTATCCTCTTTCGGGCGGGATTCGTGGCAAAATCGGAGACGAAATCGACCGACGCGCATTTCCATAAAGAGATTGTTGTCACCATAAGCTAAAGTTGTTGATGTCGATACCTTGGTGTCAGGCGCCTCGCTGTCGGAGCGGCGAGGCGCGTTGATCGAATCAGCGACCTAAAATAACAGGATAACCAAACCCATGGAAAACCATCTCGAACACGAGATTCGCAACATCGCGTATGACAATTGGCTGAGCGCCGGCAGCGACCTCGGTCGGACGGCCCTCGATTTCTGGGTGATGGCGGAGCAGATGGTGGTCGAGTTTACGGCCGATTCGGCCCGCCGGGCCAATATCGCCGCCGCCTCGGCTTTGGAGAGCATGGCGGCATGGCCTTCGGCTTTGCGCGCGCTGTACCTCTATCGCATTCGCGAACTCGCCCACTGCATGTGGTCGGCCGGCACCGAGCAGCACGATCGTTCGATGGATTACTGGTTGGCCGCCGAAAAGCATTTACGCCTATTGACGGAGTCGGCGGCACGATCCGCCAGCGTCGGTCTCGGCAGGGAAGACTCGCTCGTCAAAGCCTTCGAGACGTTCTCCGCCGCCAACCACTTGGAGCAGATCCGCAAGACGGCTTATCAGCTTTGGGAGGCCACCGGACGCCAGTACGGGTCGGCGCTCGACTTTTGGCTGGCGGCGGAGCGAAAAACCCTGGACTCGCTCACCGCGAGCGAACCGGCGCCTGTCCCCGAGCGCGCCCGCCAGCCGGAGCCGCCCAAACGCAACCCGAAACAGCGACAACGTCAACCTGTTGAGAAGTAAGCCGCCAACCGTTTCGGCCAAGTCGGTCGATCCGCGACCTTCCTCGGCAAACCGGCCTTTCCGCATTCGGAGCGGTCTGGTGCACTCCCTCGACCCGAGAGGCTTTACCCGCCTGTGAGGCCGGCGCCGGGCGCCCGCGCCATCGCCCGGTCAAGCACCCGCTTCCCGCAACGCCACCGCCGGTCTGGATTCCAGCCGGCGCTTCTTGGCGCGGGCGTCGAGCACGTTTTTGATGGCGATCAGACAGCCCAGCCCGATGAACGCGCCGGGCGGCAGGATCGCCAAGAGAAAGCCGCGATAATTGTCCACCAGATGCAGGGTCATGTGCTGGCCGAATTCGCCGAACAGCAGTTCCGCCTGACCGAGCAATGTCCCCTGCCCCAACGCTTCCCGGATCGCGCCCAGCAACACCAGCGCCAGCGTGAATCCGAGTCCGGTGGCGACGCCGTCCACCGCCGACTTGCCGACGCCATGCTTGAAGGCGAACGCCTCGGCGCGACCGATCACGCAGCAATTGGTGACGATCAGGGGAATGAAGATGCCCAATACCATGTAGAGGCCCGGCAGGAAGGCGCGCATCGCCAGCTCCACGGCGGTCACCACGCAGGCGATCACCATGACGAACACGGGAATTCGCACCTCCGGTCGCACCAGGTTGCGGATCAGCGAAATCGCCACGTTCGACAGCAGCAACACCAGCGTGGTCGCCAGGCCCAGGCCCAGGCCGTTGACCACCGAGTTCGAAGTCGCCAGCAAGGGACACAGCCCCAACAAGGCCACGAAGCCGGTGTTTTGGGTCCACACCCCGTTTTCGAGAATTTGCCGATAGCCGGTTTCGCTCATGAATGGCGCTCCTTCACGGTTGTTGCTGGGGCGAACAACTGCTCGCGATGGGTCTGGACGTATTCCAGAAATTTGCGGGTCGCCTTGACCACGGCGCGCGGCGTGATGGTCGCCCCGGTGAACTGGTCGAACGCGCCGCCGTCCTTCTTGACCTTCCAGCCGTCCGGCCGGGGATTGTCCAGCGACTTGCCGGCGAGGGCCAGAATCCACGGCGAGCGTTTCTCGTCGATCCCGTCGCCCAGCCCCGGCGTTTCCTTGTGCGCCAGCACCCGCACCCCGGCCACCGTCCCGTCGGCATAAACCCCGACCAGCAGTTGGATCGGCCCGCTGTAGCCGTCCGGCGCGGTCGGCGTGGCGAACAGGGCCACCGGCTGGCCGTTCTTGCGCGCCCGGTAGACCGTCACCGGCCGGTCGGTCCCCAGCTCCGGGGCCACCACCTCGATGCGGTCCTCGACCACGCGGTTGTCGTAGCGGTCCGCCGGCACCAGCTGGTTCAGGCTGGCCTCCAGCGCCGCCCGCTGCGCCTCGGCGATAATGTCCTGGGTGCCGGTGTAGGTCACGGCGACCAAGCCGGTGCCGACCACCGCAAAACCGGTCAAAATCAGGGCGGCGACGCCCATGCTGCGCGCGACGGTTTTCATCCCCGCCGCGCTCCGAACACCCGGGGCTGGGTGTACAGATCGATGGTCGGCGCGGCGATGTTCATCAGCAGCACCGCGAACGCCACCCCGTCGGGATAGCCGCCGAAACCGCGAATGATGTAAACCAGAACGCCGATGCCGGCCCCGTAAAGCAGCCGCCCGCGCGGCGTGGCGCTGGCCGTGACCGGATCGGTGGCGATGAAGAAGGCGCCGAAAATCGCCGCCCCGCTCCACAAGTGAAACCACGGTGGCGCGTATCGTTGCGGGTCGATCAGATAAAAGACCGTCGCGATGACCGCCAGCCCGCCCAGCATTCCGGCCGAAATCCGCCAATCGGCGGCCCGAACGTAGAGCAGCCACAGCCCACCGACCAGAAAGCCCAGCGCCGCCCACTCCCACCCGCGGCCGGCGACGATGCCGAATACCGGGCTGTTGCGAATTTCGGTCACCGTCAGCCCGAGCCCCAGTTTGGTCCGCAGCACATCGAGCGCCGTGGCTCCGGTCAGCGCGTCCGGCGCGAACCGGGCCGGCAGTGCGCCCTGAAAAATCGCTTGCAGCGTTTCCGCCAAGGTCATGGCCTGCGGTTGGTCGAAACCGTGCGGGATCAGCCAACTGCTCATCTCGCGCGGGAACGAGATCAGCAACACCACGTAGCCGATCATCGCCGGGTTGAAGGGGTTATAGCCCAGACCGCCGTACAGGTGCTTGGCGACGACGATGGCCGATAACACGCCGATGGTCGTCAGCCACCACGGGGCGAGTGGAGGTAGCGCAACCGCCAGCAACCAGGCGGTGACGACAGCACTGTGGTCGGTCAGGTGCAGCGCGAGCGGCTTGCCGCGCGCCGCCAGCATCGCCGTCTCGGCAACCAGAGCGACTCCGGTAGCGATCGCGAGGTTGACCGGCACGCCCCAACCGAAAAACCAGCACAACGCGGCGATCCCGGGAACCATCGCGTACAGCACCCGCCGCATCACCCGGCCGACGCTGGTCGCCTCCAAGATGTGGGGAGAAGTCACCGTCCTGAAGCGCATGACCGTTCAATCGCTCCGATTGACGGTTTCGGCGATGGTATCGAGCGCCGGGGCCGGGAATGGTTTGGCGCGGGCCACCGCCGCTTCGATGCTCGGTTTCTCAGCAACCGGCTCGGCGCGGGGCGGCGTTTTTTGCCGCAGCTTGGCTTCTCGTTCCTGCTTCTCGCGCTCCAGCCGCTCTTGGCGAGCCTGGTGTCGCTGCCGGGCGAGTTCGGCTTTCTGCTTTTCTTTTTCTTGCGCCCAGATTTCGTTTTTGGCGTAGCGGTAGTATTGCACCAGCGGGATGCGGCTGGGACAAACGTAACTGCAACAGCCGCACTCGATGCAACTGAACAGATGGTAATCCTGCGCCTTGTCGAACTCCTTGGCGCGGGCGTGCCAGTACAACTGTTGCGGCAGCAGATCGGCCGGGCAGGCATCAACGCAGGCCCCACAGCGGATGCAGGGCATCGCGGGCTGCTCCGGTGCCAGTTCCGCCGCGCCGGCGGCGAGAATGCAATTGGTGGCCTTGGTCACCGGCACTTCATCGCTGTGCAGGGCGAAGCCCATCATCGGCCCGCCCATGATCAGCCGCTGGATTTCGTCCCGATAGCCGCCGCTCTGGTCGACCAGTTCCGCAAACGGCGTACCCAGTAATGCCTCAATGTTTTGCGGCTGATTCACTCGGCCAGTGACCGTGACGATCCGGGAAATCACGGGTTCGCCAAAATCGACGGCGCGGTGAATCGTATAAGCGGTGGCGACGTTGAAACACTGCACGCCGACATCGACCGGCAAGCCATCGACCGGCGTTTCCTTGCCGGTCAGCAACTTGACCAGTTGCTTGACGCTGCCGCTGGGATAACGGGTCGGCACCGGCCGCACCTGGTAGCCGGTCTCGGCGCAGGCTGCGGTCATGGCGGCGATGGCTTCCGGCTTGTCGTCTTCGATACCGATCAGCACCTCGCGCGGTTCCAGCACATGCGCCATGACGTCGAGGCCGGCGACAATTTCGGCCGCCCGCTCCCGCATGATCCGGTCGTCGCAGGTGATCCACGGCTCGCATTCGGCGCCGTTCAGGATCAAGGTTTGCAGGTGCTCGCAATGGCCGCTCAAGTTCAGCTTGACCGCGCTCGGAAACGCTGCCCCGCCCAGGCCGACCACGCCGGCATTGCGGAGCGCGTTGCGCAGCTCGCTGGGATGCAACCGCCGATAGTCCACCGGCTGGCGGTCGATCCAGCGGTCCTCGCCGTCGCTGTCGATGACGACGCACCAATCCGGCAGGCCGGAGGGATGCGGCACCGGCCGCTGTTCGACCGCCGCCACCCGCCCGGAGGTCGGCGCGTGCACGCCGGCGCTGATGTAGCCGTCGGGTTGACCGATCATCTGCCCCTTCAGCACCCGGTCACCGGCTTGCACGAGCGGCTTGGCGATGGCGCCGATGTGCTGGCGCAGCGGCACGGTCAATCGCGGGGGCAGCGCGCTCGCGCGAACGGCTTCCCGGTTGGACTCGGTTTTGTGGCGGACCGTTTTCAAGCCGCCGTGAAACGGAAACAGTCGGCTCATGCCTCGATCTCTACCACCGACGGGCCGGTTTTGGCATCCGCGACCGGATAGGTCCATTTCCAAGTGGCGATCATCTGCGGGATCGGCGTCATCTGGATGCAGTCCACCGGGCACGGCGGCAGGCACAGCTCGCAACCGGTGCATTCCCTGGCGATCACCGTGTGCATGTGCTTGGCCGCGCCGAGAATGGCGTCCACCGGACACGCCTGAATGCACAGCGTGCAGCCGATGCAGTTCCGCTCGTCGATCAGCGCCACCATTTTCGGCTTTTCGGCGCCGTTCTCGGGATTGAGCGGCTTGGGATCGCGGCCCAGCAGCTCGGCCAAGGCAACGATGCCGTTTTCGCCGCCCGGCGGACACTGGTTGATGTCGGCCTCGCCGGCAGCGATCGCCTCGGCGTAGGGCCGGCAACCGGCGAAACCGCATTGGCCGCACTGGGTCTGCGGCAAAATGGCGTCGATCTTCTCCACGATGGGATCGCCCTCGACCTTGAAACGGATCGCGGCGAAACCCAGCAGCAGGCCCGAAGCGCCCGCCAGCATCCCCAAGGCCATCACGGCGACCAACATGGCATCACCCCCGCACCAGACCCGCGAAGCCCATGAACGCCAGCGACATGAGGCCGGCGGTGATCAGGGTGATGGCGGGACCGCGAAAATGGATCGGCACGTCGGCGACCACGATGCGCTCGCGCAGGGCGGCGAACAGCACCATCACCAGCGAAAATCCGACCGCCGCGCCGCAGCCGTACAGCGCCGAGGCGATGAAATCGTGCCGCTCCTGCACGTTCAGCAACGCCGCCGCCAGCACCGCGCAATTGGTGGTGATCAGCGGCAGATAAATGCCCAGCGCCTGGTAGAGCACCGGACTGGTCTTGTGCACCACCATCTCGGTGAACTGCACCACCACCGCGATCACCAGGATGAAAGCGATGGTGCGCAGGTATTCCAGCCCCAGCGGGATCAGCAGGTAATGGTCGGTCAGATAGGAACAGATCGACGACAGGGTCAACACGAAGGTCGTCGCCAGTCCCATCCCCATGGCGGTCTCCAGCTTGCGGGAGACCCCCATGAACGGGCACAAGCCCAGAAATTTCACCAGAACGTAGTTGTTGACCAGAATCGTGCTGAGCACGATCAACGCATATTCTTTCATGGCTCGCGACGCTCTCAGGTGGCAGGATTCACGCTTGCGTGCACGATCGGATCGAACGAGTTCGGCATCGGGCGCCGACCGCAAAAACCGCGATCGGCGGGAGCAGCGCGGGCGGGCAAGATCATGAAGGGCAATGTGAATTAGCGGGGGCCAATGTAGCAGATTCGCTCGCGCCTGCGCTATACGGCTTTGGAGCAAGGATATATTTGCGCATTATATCGGCGAACCGAAGGCGCGATCGCGTTCGGCGGGCGGCGGATGGATTCACCGGCGGAGAACCCGCCCGGCCAAGCTTTAGCTCCTCTCGCCCAACAACAGAAACTCCATCAGCGCCTTTTGCGCGTGCAGGCGATTTTCGGCCTCGTCCCAGACTTGGCTTTGCGGGCCGTCGATCACTTCGGCGCTCACTTCCTCGCCCCGGTGCGCCGGCAGGCAGTGCAGGAAAATGGCGTCCGGCTTGGCCTGGGCCATGATCTCGGCGGTGACTTGGTAGGGGGCGAAATCCCGCGTGCGCCGCTGCTGTTCATCTTCCTTGCCCATGCTGGCCCAAACATCGGTGGCGATCAAATCGGCGTTTCTGGCGGCGGCCAGCGGATCGCGCAGCAAGACCACCCGGTCGGCCGCCCGCTTCAGCAAAGCCGCGTCCGGCTCGTAGCCGGGCGGCACGGCGATGCGCAACTGGAAATCGAACTGACAGGCGGCTTCGAGATAGCTGTTGCACATGTTGTTGCCGTCGCCGATCCAGGCCACGGTCCGCCCGCGCGCATCGCCGCGCTGCTCGATGAAGGTCTGCATGTCGGCCAGCAGTTGGCAGGGATGGTTGAAATCGGTCAACCCGTTGATGACCGGCACCTTGGAACAAGCGGCGAAACGCTCGACCTTGCCGTGCTCGAACGTGCGGATCATCACGATATCGACCATGCTGGACAGCACCCGGGCCGTATCCTCGATGGGCTCGCCCCGGCCGAGCTGGGTGTCGCGCGGCGACAGAAAAATGGAGCTGCCCCCCAGTTGGGCCATGCCGGCCTCGAAGGAAATCCGGGTCCGGGTCGAGGCTTTCTCGAAGACCATGCCCAGCACTTTCTGGGGCAGGGGGGTGTAGCGCTCGCCCCGCCGGTGCAGGGCTTTCAGCTCGGCGGCTCGCCCGAGCACCCGCCTCAATTCGGTGGGCGTCAGGTCGAACAGGCTGAGGAAATGGCGTGTTTTCATTCTAAGATTCGCTGAAAATACCCGGATTGTGGATAATCCGCCGGCAATCGCCACGCCGGTTTGAGGAAGGCGCATCCCGAAGGGGAATCGACCGCAAACCGTTCTCGAAAACAAAACGGCAGCGATGATGGCTGCCGTAATGGGTAATATTGTAGGCTAGCTTTTTTTCGCGGACAGATGCAACGGATAATTTTATCCGGCCAAGAGCAGACCAACCCACCCGACATCACCGGATATATCATGATGCAGGCCAACTACTGCCCGCAATGCGGCAGCCCGCTGCGAGACCGCCGAGATCGACGGCCAATCCCGCCGCCGTTGCGGCGCCGCCGGCTGCGCTTACGTGTTCTGGAACAACCCCGTGCCGGTGGTCGCCGCCATCGTCGAAGTGGACGGCGCGGTGATCCTGGCCCGCAACAAGCGCTGGCCGGAGAAGATGTACGGCCTGATCACCGGCTTTCTCGAATCGGGCGAAACGCCAGACGAGGCGGTCCTGCGGGAAGTCCGGGAAGAGCTGGGCCTGGACGCCACCGTTGCCCATTTCGTCGGCAACTACGCTTTCTTCGAGATGAATCAGTTGATTGTGGCCTATCACGTCCCGGCTCGGGGCGATATCGTTGTCGGCGCGGAACTGGCCGACATCAAACGGGTGCCGGTCGAGCGCTTGAAACCGTGGACCATCGGCACCGGCCCCGCCGTGCGCGATTGGCTCGCCGCCCGCCGTCCCGGCGCTTGAGAGGAATTTTTCGATGCTCGCGTTCCTGCCGGCGCCGATTCGCGGCGCGCTGGCGTTAATCCTGTTCGTCCTGAACACGGTGTTTTGGTGCCTGCCGCTCTACGGGGTGATGCTGCTCAAGCTGGCCAGCCCCCGGCCCGGCTGGCGCGAGCTTCATTCCCGCTCGCTGATCCGCCTGGCCGAAGCCTGGATCGAGGGCAACAACGCCATCCTGGACCTGACCCAGCGCATCGAATGGGACGTGCGAGGGCTGGAGGGGTTGCGCCGCGACGACTGGTATCTGGTCAGCGCCAACCATCGATCCTGGGTCGATATCGTGGTCTTGCAGCGCGTCTTCAACCGCCGCATCCCGTTTCTTGAAATTCTTCATCAAGCAACCCTTGATTTGGGTGCCGCTGCTCGGCGGCGCGTGGTGGGCTCTGGACTTTCCCTTCATGAAGCGCCATTCGGCGGCTTATCTCGTCCGGCACCCCGAAGCGCGCGACCAGGACTGGACCACGGCCCGCCGCATGTGCGAGCGGTTTCGGGACACGCCGACCACGATCCTCAATTTCCTGGAAGGCACCCGCTTCCGGCCGGACAAGCGCGCCCGGCAACGGTCGCCCTACCGGCACCTGCTCCGACCCAAGTCGGGCGGGCTAGCCTCCGTTCTGGAAGCGATGCCCGAACGCCTGCACACCCTGCTGGACGTGACCATCGTTTACCCCGACGACCGCTCGACTTTCCTGGACCTGTTTTCCGGCCGCATTCGTCGGGTGATCGTCCGGGTCCGGCCCCTACCCATCCCCGCCGAAGCTGCGGGGCGGCGACTATCGCCACGATCCCGCGTTCCGGGCGGCCACCAAAGCGTGGGTCAACCGGCTATGGGCCGACAAGGACGCGCTGATCGGCCAACTGCTCGATCCCCCGCCTCCGGCGGCGCCCTGAATCCGCCCGTCAGTTCTGGGCGATGGTTTTGAGCAGTTCGGCGTATTTCTCGGCGTCGGTGGTCCGCAGCAAGCGCCGGACAATTTCGGTCAGCTCGCCGACATGGCTGTCCTGGACCACCCGCTTGATCTCCAGCAAGCCGGTCGGGTGCATGCTGAACTGGGTCAAGCCCAGCCCCAAGAGCAACCGGGTATAGCGCGGATCGCCGGCCATCTCCCCGCACAGGCTCACCGGAATGCCCGCCCGCTGGCCGGCCCGGATGGTGTTGCGGATCAAGGTCAACACCGCCGGGTGCAGCGGGTCGTAAAGATAGTTGATCTCGTCGTCCACCCGGTCGATGGCCAGCGTGTACTGGATCAGGTCGTTGGTGCCGAGCGACAGAAAATCCAGGTAGCGGGCGAACTGGCTCGCGCACACCGCCGCCGCCGGGATCTCGATCATGCCGCCCACCGGCATCTTGTCGTCGAACGCCAGCCCCCGATCCCGCAGTTCCTGCTTGGTCTCCGCCACCAGCCGCATCACCTGGAACACTTCGTGGATGGCGGACAGCATCGGGATCATCATCCGCACCGGCCCGTGGGCCGAGGCCCGCAGGATGGCGCGCAACTGCGGGCGGAACATCGCCAGATCCTTCAAGCACATGCGAATGGCGCGCAAGCCCAGCGCCGGATTGGTGCAGACCGGCCCGCCGCGGCCGCCGTCCACCTGCTTGTCGGCGCCGAGGTCGGCGGTGCGAATGGTGATAGGGCTGCCCTCCAGGATCTTGATCACGTGGAGGTAGGAGGCCAGATGCTCTTCCTCGTCGGGCGTGTCGGGACGATTCATGAACAGGAATTCGGTGCGGTACAAGCCGACGCCGTCGGCCACCACCTCCCGCACCGCCACCGCATCCTCGGGAAGCTCGATATTGGCTTGCAGGCCGATGGTCACCCCGTCGCGGGTGACCGCCGGCTTGCCCTTGAGCTTGTTCAACTCGCGCTGCTGCCGGCGTTCTTCCTGCTGCTTGTGGCGATAGTAGCGGAGGATGCGTTCGTCTAGTCCGACCAAGATCACCCCTTGGCGCCCGTCCACGATCACCGGTTCGTTGTTGCCCAGATACCCGCGGGCGTTGCGCGCCCCGACCACCGCCGGGATGCCCAGGCTGCGCGCCAGGATAGCGGTGTGGGACAGCGGGCCGCCGTATTCGGTGACGAAGGCGAGAACGCCCTGATGCTGCATCAGAATGGTGTCGGCGGGAGTCAGATCGTCGGCGACGATGACCCGCCCCTCCAACCGGCTGGAAGCCAGCTCGGAATAGTCGGGATCGTTCAGGAAGGTCGGATCGTCGGTCACCAGGATCCGCTGCACCCGCCGCACGACATGCTCCACATCATCCTTGCGGGTGCGCAGGTACGGGTCATCCATATCCTCGAACACCTGGACCAGCAAATCCCGCTGGATTTTCAACGCCCACTCGGCGTTGCACTTGAGCGAGCGAATCAGGTTGACCGGCGCCTCGGTCAGGGAGGCGTCCCCCAACATCAGCAGATGGGTATCGATGAAAGCGGTGATATCGCTGGAGGCGGTCGCCGGAATTCGCGTGCGGATTTCCTGCAACTGTTTCCGGGCCAGGTTCAAGCCGTTCAAAAAACGCTGGACCTCATCCTCGACGATGGTGTCGGGAATCGTGTACTCGGTGATTTCCGGCTGATTGCGTTGCAGCAGGTACGTCCTACCGATCGCATACCCTCGAGAAACCCCGATGCCATGCAACGAAAACGGCATGGAGGAACCCTCTCATTCGCCCTCGTCGAAGCGGCGGAGAACTAGATTTTCCAGATGGTCGAGCGCTTGCTCGGCCTCGGGTCCGCTGGCTTGCAGTTGCAGTTGCGTGCCACGGCCGGCCGCCAGCATCATGACGCCCATGATACTCTTGCCGTTGACTTCCCGGTTGCCGCGCAACAACCGGATCTCGGCGTCGAAGCCGGCCGCCAGAGTCACGAACTTGGCGGCCGCGCGGGCATGCAAGCCGAGCTTGTTGATGATGACGATTTCCCGTTTCAACACTCCAACAACTCCGCTGCTTCCGGCCGTCGTGACGACGGCCGCCCGATGGTTATACGGCTAATTTTAGTTCTCGATGACGGGCCATGACAAAGTCGCGAACCCCGCGGAAATGGCGGGCCAAGGCTTCAGCGATAAAAACCGAGCGATGCTGGCCGCCCGTGCATCCGACGGCGACGGTCAGGTAGCTGCGCTCGCCCGCCTCGAAGCGCGGCAGCCAAGACTCCAAGAACCGGCTCAGGTCGGCGACCATCTCCGTCACTTCCGGCTGGCTTTCCAGAAATTCGATCACCGGCCGGTCGAGACCGGTCAACGGCCGCAACTGCGGCTCCCAGTGCGGGTTGGGCAGGCACCGCACGTCGAAGATGAAATCGGCGTCGGCCGGCACGCCGTTCTTGAAGCCGAAGGACTCGAACAGCAGCGACATCGCTTCGCGCGGCGTTTCGTGCAGGCGGGCGCGGAGCAGTTCGCGCAACTGATAGATGTTGGTATCGCTGGTGTCGATGATCAGGTCGGCGCAGGCCATGATCGGCTCCAGCAAACCGCGTTCCTGGCGAATCGCCTCCCGCAGGGGAACGCTGCCCAAGTCCAGAGGATGCCGGCGGCGGGTTTCGCTGTAGCGCTTGAGCAAAATCTCGTCGTCGGCCTGGAGGAACAGCACTTCCACCGACAGATCGCTGGCGCGCAGCTCGACCAGAGCGGCGGGAAACCGGTGCAGCTCGTCGATAAAATTGCGCGCGTCCACTCCCACCGCGACCGTGGGGGGCAAAATATCGCTGGCGGCGAGGATTTCTCGGGCCAGCGGCAGAATCAGCTTGAAGGGCAGGTTATCGACGCAGTAGTAGTCCAGGTCCTCCAGGGTTTGCAAGGCGATGGTCTTGCCGGACCCGGACAGGCCGCTGACGATGATTATTCGCATGGGATGGAACTCGCCATGATCTTCTCCATCCGCGCCATCAGGTCCTCCTCCGCCCGATAGCCGCTCAGCCGCAGGATGTGATCGCGGACCGCGCATTCCACCAGCACCGCCAGGTTGCGGCCCGGCGCGATCGGCAGGGTGATGGTCGGGACGCCGATCCCCAGAATGACCCGGTTGGCTCGCATGCCCTGCAACCGGGATTCGGCCGGGGTGCGAATCTCCTCCAGCTTGACCAGGTCAACGATCAGCCGGACCCGTTTGTTGCGCTTGATGGCGCTGTCGCCGAACATCCGGCGGATATTCAGAATCCCGAGCCCGCGCACCTCCAGCAAATCGTTCAAGGTCGGCGGGCAGGTGCCCTCCAGGACATTGGGCGCCACCCGAGTCAAGTTCGGCGTATCGTCGGCGATCAGGCGATGACCCCGGCTGATCAGCTCCAGGGCCAGCTCGCTTTTGCCGATGCCGCTGCCGCCGGTGATCAGCACGCCCATCCCGAACACTTCCAGCAACTCGCCGTGGACCACGGTAGACGCATCGAGGCTGTGCCGGTAGTGGTTGATCTGCTCCAACACCGCCACCGGGGCGGCCGGTGTATGCCAGAGCGGGGTGGCCGACGCATCGGCTTCCTGCCGCAGCGCCTCGGCCTGCGCGGGATCGCCGCACACCAGGATCGCGCCGGCACGGGGATCCAGCATACGGCCGATCAGGGCATCCCGGATCGCCGGCGCCATCCCGCCGAGAAAAGCGTTTTCCTCCGGGCCGAGAATTTGCAGGCGAGGCGGCTGAACCAGGTTCAGCCGCCCGAACAGCGGCGTGCCCGTCTCCACCGACGACCACAGGACGCGGTCCGCCCCGGCCGCGCCTCCGACCCAACGCAAATCGAGCGAGTCTTCCAATCCCTGAAAGACGGCTTGGGCTCGCACGGGTTGACTCATGGCAATTCGAGCGCCGCCGGCTTCCAATCCCTGAGCAGCTCGAACAGCGCCCGGTCGGAATCGGTCTCCCGCAACCGCTGGCAAAAGCCCTGATCGCTGAACATTTCCGCCAAGCAGGCCAGAATCTTGAGATGCTCGTCGGTGTAGTGATCGGGAACGAGCAGACCGAACACCAGATCCACCGGCTGCCGGTCGATGGCGTCGAAATCGACGCCCTTTTTCAGCTTGACGAAGGCGCCGATGGCCTGCTGGCTCTGATGGAAGCGGCCGTGCGGCAAGGCCACGCCATGCCCCAGGCCGGTGCTTCCCAGCCGCTCCCGCCCGATCAGGCTGTCGAAAATCGGCCGGGCCGTCAAATCGGCCTGTCCCTTCGCCAGCAGCTCGCTCAGGACTTCGATGACCCGCTTCTTGCTGGCCATCTCGCAATCGCAGACGATCCGTTCGCCGGTAACCAGGTCTGTGATATCCATCGCCGCCCCCCGCATCTCAAGGCTGGGGATAGCTGCGCGCCTTTTCGCCGCGATGCTTGTCCGTCAGCTTCTCCTTGTGCTTTTTGATTTGACGGTCGATCTTGTCGATCAAGGCATCGAGCGCGGCGTACATGTCCTCGTCCACCGCATCGGCGTAAATCTCGTTACCAGCCACGTGAATGGTCGCTTCCGCCTTCTGGTTCAGCTTTTCGACGCTGAGAATCACCTGAGCGTTGGTGACGTTGTCGAAATGCCGCTCGATGCGCTCCAGCTTGTCGTGCACGTAATCGTGGAGGGCCTGAGTGATTTCCACATGGTGTCCGCTCAACTTAATTTGCATGGCATGGACTCCTGGCTGGCAAATCTTGCCTGGGTTGGGCGTCGGGGCGGTCGAACCCGGCGCGAACCCGCGACGGGTCATCGAACCTTGCGGCTTCGAGCGGCCGCGCGCTCGTACCCCGACCCTGTTGTGAGCCCCGTGGGGCGAATTCCCCCGTCCGGTCAGACGAGGCGTTTGCGATCGGAGGAAGAGGGAATCGACATCGCTTCCCGGTATTTTGCCACCGTCCGCCGAGCCACCTGAATACCCTCCGCTTCGAGCAGCTTGGCGATTTTATCATCGCTGAGCGGCTTGCCGGGATCCTCGGCCTGAATCAGTTTGCGGATCATGGCGCGGATGGCGGTCGAGGAACACTCGCCGCCATCGCTGGTTCCCACATGGCTGGAAAAGAAAAACTTCAACTCGTAAATGCCGCGCGGCGTGTACATGTATTTTTGCGTGGTCACCCGCGAGATGGTGGATTCGTGCATGCTCAGCTCCTCCGCGATATCGCGCAGGATCAGCGGCTTCATGTGCTCGTCGCCCTGTTCCAGAAACGCCCTTTGCCGCTCGACGATGCTGGTGGCCACCTTGAGCAGGGTCTCGTTGCGGTTTTGCAGGCTCTTGAGGAACCAGCGCGCTTCCTGCAAATGGTTCTTGAGATAGGCCCCGTCGCCGTTCGCGCCCGCATGGCGCGTCAGGGCCGCGTAGCGGGGGTTGATGCGCAGCTTGGGCACGTTCTCGGGATTGAGTTCGACCCGCCAGGCGTTGCGGTTCCGGTAGACGAGGACATCCGGGACGATGTACTGCGGGGCGGCGTTGGACACCCGCTCACCCGGATGCGGATTCAGCGATTGGATCAGGCTGACGATGCCCTGCAACTCTTCGCGCGTCACCTTGAGCCGGCGCATCAAGCCGTTGAAGTCGCGGTCGGCGAGCAGCTCCAGATGGTGTTCGACCAGCCGGCGGGCCGGGGCCAGCCACGGCGTGTCTTCGGGCAGAGCTTCCAGCTGCAACAGCAGACACTCCGCCGGCCCGCGGGCGCCCACGCCCTGCGGATCGAAGTGTTGCACCCGTTTCAGCACCGGCTCGGCCTCGGCCGGGGTCACGGCGAACTCGCCTTGCAATCCCTGGCAAATCTCCTCCAGCGACAGAGTCAGATAACCGGCTTCGTCGATCGCGTCGATGATCGCGGTGGCGACCGCGAGTTCCCGGTCGTCGAACGGCGTCAGCCGCATCTGCCAGTACAGATAGTCGCGCAGCGACTCGCCGGCGCCGGCGTAGCGCTCGTACAGGTCCCACTCTTCTTCCTCGCCCCGCGAGTAGCTGGTCGCGCCGTCGGAGGGCTCGTAAACGTCATCCCAGGCGCTGTCCACCGGCAGCTCGTCAGGCAAAGTGGCCGAGTTTCCATCGATCTCGGTCTCGGGTCTGGAGTCCGCCGCCGCCTGGGCCGCCAGGGTTTCCGGCTGCACCGGCAAATCCTGCGGCTCGTCGATCCGTTCCAGCATCAGATTGGAATCGAGGACGGCCTGCACCTCCGCCTCGAGATCCGGGCTGGACAACTGCAGCAGACGAATCGCCTGCTGCAGTTGCGGGGTCATTGTCAGTTGCTGACTCTGACGTAGCGTCTGCTGAAATGACGGTCTCATAACGCTTCAATTTAACATCAATCGGACAAACTCGAGATCATCGTTAATCCTAGCCGGTTTTGCGGCGCGATGGGGAGAATGTCGGACCATCGCGCCGCGCTCGCGCCTCACAGTTGAAAAGATTCGCCCAGATAGACTTGCCGGACATGCTGGTTGGCCAGTATCAGGGCGGGATCGCCTTCGGCGATGACCCGACCCTCGTTGAGGATGTACGCCCGGTCGCAAATGCCCAAGGTCTCCCGGACGTTGTGATCGGTGATCAGGACGCCGATGCCGCGCTCGCACAGGTGTTTGATGATACGTTGGATATCCAGCACCGACAAAGGGTCCACGCCGGCGAACGGTTCATCCAGCAACACGAACGCCGGCCGGGCCGCCAGGGCGCGGGCGATTTCCACGCGGCGCCGCTCGCCGCCCGACAGACTGATCCCGACATTGTCGCGCAGGTGGCCGACGTGCAATTCGTGCAGCAGATCCTCCGCCACCACCCGTCGCTGCGATCGGCCGAGATCCCGCCGGGTTTCCAGAATCGCCAGCACGTTATCCAGCACCGTCAGCCGCCGGAAGATCGAAGGCTCCTGCGGCAGGTAGCTGACGCCCAACCGCGCCCGCGCGTGCATCGGCAAATGGGTGAGGTCGCGCTCGTCCAACAGCACCCGTCCCTCGTCGCAATGGATCAAGCCGACCATCATGTAAAAGCTGGTGGTCTTGCCGGCGCCGTTGGGACCCAACAGGCCGACGACTTCCCCGCTGGCCACCTCCAGCGAGGCGGCATCGACCACGACCCGCTTGCGGTAGCGCTTGACGATCTCCTTGGCGACCAGATGGGCCATGGTCAGGGTTTCTTGGGGGCCGGGGCGGAGTTTTGGGATTTTGGCTGGATGGTGAACTGGATGCGGCCGTTCTCGCCCGCCCCCTTGGCCCGGATCACGTCGTCCTTCAGATCGTACTCCAGCCGGTCGCCGGTGAAGATATCCTGGCCCTGCACGACCCGGACGCCGCCCGTCATGACGACCTTGGCGCTGGCGACATCGTATTCGACCCGCTTGCTGGTACCCTGTATCTCCGGCTTGTCCACCGCCGGCTTGTAGCGCAGGTTGGCCGGGTTGCCGGTCGCGTCCATCCGCTGAAAGCTGCTGTCCTTGACGTAAATGGTGGCGGTATCGGCGTTCAGCCGCATCGAGCCTTGGGTGATCACCACGTTGCCTTCGTAGATGCTGACACCGGTCTTTTGATCGAGTTGGCCGCGGCTGGCTTCCAGTTGGATCGGCTGGTTGCGATCCTCAGGCAAAGCGCTGGCGGCACAGGACGCCACCAGCATCGCGTCGCCACCGCGAACGCGCGCCTAGCGCTTCGATGGTTCATAATAGCCTCTCACTTCGGAAAGCAGCTCCAATTGTTCCCGATCCAGCCAAGCGCGCACGCCGACGGCTCGCAGCTCGCCGCCGGGCGTGATCGCGCGGGCGGGCGCGGCGGTTTCGGCGTAGCGGTCGGCGGGACGGATCGACACATCGCGGGTGGTGATCTCGACCGGCGGCTTGCCGCTGTCGGCCGCGCGGGTCATCACCACCGCGCCTTCCAGCCGCATCGACCGCTGGTCGGCGGCGACCCAACCCTGGTCGGCCCGCAATCGCCATTCGCGGGTTTCGCCGTCCGGCTGATACCAGTCCATCGCCGGCCGCTCGATCCGCGTGCCGAGCTGGCCCGGCAGTTGCCGCAACTGGGGCGCCTCGACCACGTATTCCCGCAGCCCGGCCAGATTGGTGCGCACCGCGCGAAACCGCTCGATGATCAACACCGGCGCCTGGCTTTCGGCCGGGGTCGTTTCCCGCATGGAGGATTCCACCCACCGCAGCAAGCCGTAGCTCGAACCCGGCCAGCAACAGCAAACCCGCCAAGGAGAGCCAGCCCCGAACCGGCTCGAACTCGCGCGCCATCAGAGATAGCGGCCGCGCAGGGCGGCGAGCTGGCCGCGCGCTTCCAGCAACAGCTCGCACACGTCGCGGGCCGCGCCGCGCCCCCCCCGATGGGGGGTCCGCCAATGGGCGTGCCGCCGGACGAAGGGATCGGCGTCCCGCACGGCGACGGCCAAACCGACTCGGGTCATGACCGGCAAATCGATCAGATCGTCGCCGACGTAGGCCACTTGGTCGGCGGTCAGCCCCAACTGCGCCAGCAAGCCGTCGAACACCGACCGTTTGTCCTGGACGCCCAGATAGGCGTGGCGAATACCGAGATCGGACATGCGCCGCTCCGCGGAGGCGGCGTGGCGACCGGAGATGACGGCGACCTCCACGCCGGCGTCGAGCAGCATCTTGATGCCGTGGCCGTCGCGGATGTGGAACGCCTTGAACTCGTTGCCGTCGTTGCCGAAATAGAGGCGTCCGTCGGTCAGCACGCCATCCACGTCGAATATCACCAATCGAACTCGGGCGGCTTTGCTCCATATGTCCCGCATCGGGATTTCCCGTGGCTCGGGCATTTAGAGTACGCCCGCACGCAGCAGGTCGTGCATGTTGAGAACGCCGACCAGCGTTCCGGCGGAGCTGACCACCGGCAGCGCATTGATCTTGTGTTGTTGCATCATCCGCAGCGCCTCGGCGGCCAGCGTGCCGGGAGCGATGGTTTTGCAGTCGCGGGTCATGACCTCGGCGACGCGGGCGGCATGGACATCCAGTTGCCGGTCCAGGGTCCGGCGCAGGTCGCCGTCGGTAAAGACGCCCAGCACCCGCTCGTCGCGGTCGACCACGACGGTCGTCCCTAACCCCTTGCGGCTCATTTCCAGCAAGGCCTCCTTCAGCAGGTCGTCGGGCGCGCTGCGCGGCATCTGATCGCCGACGTGCATCACGTCGTCGATCAGCAGCAACAGCCGGCGACCCAGCCGCCCGCCCGGATGGGAGCGCGCGAAATCCTCGGCGGTAAACCCCCGCGCTTCGAGCAACGCCACCGCCAGAGCGTCGCCCATGGCCAGCGTCGCGGTGGTGCTGGAGGTCGGCGCTAACCCCAAGGGACAGGCTTCTTGCGGGACGCTGACATCGATATGCACGTCGGCGGCCTTGCCCAGCGTCGAGCCGGCATTGCCGGTCAGGGCGATCAGCGGTACGCCCAAGCGTTTGATCAGCGGCAGCAAGGTGAGGATTTCGTCGGTTTCGCCGGAGTTGGACAAGGCCACCACCACATCCTGGGCGGTGATCATCCCCATGTCGCCGTGATTGGCCTCGGCGGGATGAACGAAGAACGCCGGGGTGCCGGTGCTGGCGAGGGTGGCGGCGATCTTGCCGCCGATGTGGCCGGATTTGCCGATACCGAGCACCACGATGCGCCCCCGGCAATCCAGCATCAGCCGGCAGGCGCGGACGAAGCGGTCGTCGATGCGGGCGGCGAGCCGAGTGACGGCTTCCGCTTCGATCGCCAAGACTTGGCGGGCGAGTTCCTTCAGTCGGTTGTCATGGATGAGCATGATGGCTGGCATTGTACCAGCTATGCCCGCCCGCCGCGCGAATCAGAGGCATTTTCGTACAGATTTCCCGGCAATCCATGGCCGGAAAACGGCGAGGGAATCCGCGGGATCGGGCTACAATTGCGCGGCGTTAAAGGTGTCGCACTGCCGAAAATCGCCGCCGGAGATGCCGCGCTTGAACCAGCGCACCCGCTGGGCGGAACTGCCGTGGGTGAAGGAATCCGGCGCCACGTAGCCTCTGGCCCGCATTTGCAGGCGGTCGTCGCCGATGGCGGTAGCGGCATTCAAAGCCGCCTCGACATCGCCCACCTCTAAAATCTGGCGGGATTTATTGGCGTGAAAAGCCCAGACTCCGGCAAAACAGTCCGCCTGCAACTCCAGACGCACCGACAGGGCATTGCCATCGGCCGCGCTCGCGCCGCGGCGCAGAGACTCCACCTTGTCCGAGACGCCCAGCAAATTTTGGACGTGATGGCCGATTTCGTGGGCGATCACATAGGCGCGGGCAAAATCGCCCGGCGCGCGAAACCGCTGTTGCAGTTCGTCGAAAAAGCCCAAGTCGAGATAAACCTTGTGGTCGCCCGGGCAGTAAAACGGGCCGACGGCGGACTGGGCGAACCCGCAGGCGGATTGCACCGCACCCGAGAACAGCACCAGCTTGGGATCCTGATAGGCGCCGCCCATCCGGCGAAACAGATCGCGCCAAGTGTCCTCGGTATCCGCCAGAACGACGGAGACGAATTTGCGCGACTCTTCATCGGCGGGGGACACCTGAACCGACTGCCGGGATGGATCGCCGCTCGGCGATCCGCCTTGAAGGAACATGCTGGGGTCGACGCCGAAGTACCAGGCGACGAGCATGATGACGACCGTACCGATACCGCCGCCCGCGATGGCGGGCGCCGCGCGCAGACCCCGCCGATCCTCGACATTGTCGCTTTCTCTGCCATCTCGCCAGCGCATGGGAACCTCCCTCGGGTAAAAAAGCCGAACCGCCGCCCAACCACGAAGCACAAGGGCGGCAAAAGCCGCCCCTGGCACTCCACGAAACCGGGGGCGCGAATTCGCGCCCCCGGCCCATCAACCGCTCAGGGTTGATATTCCCCCTCCAGCAGCTTGGCGTGCGCCGCCGCCAACCGGGCGATCGGCACCCGAGGCGACGAGCAGGACACGTAGGTCAGGTTGGCGTAGTGGCAGAAGCGCATCGAGCGCGGATGACCGCCCTGCTCGCCGCAAATGCCGACCTTGAGGCCGTTGCGGGTCTTGCGGCCATTCTCGACCGCAAACTGCATGAGCTGGCCCACGCCCGCCGTATCCAGCGCCTCGAACGGGTTATCCTTGAGGATGCCGGCCGAGTTGTAGAACGGCAGGAACTTGTTCTCGGCGTCCTCGCGGGAGAACGAGAAGGTGGCCTGGGTCAGGTCGTTGGTGCCGAAGGAGAAGAACTCGGCGACCCCGGCGATCTCCTCGGCCCGCAGGCAGGCCCGCACCACTTCCATCATGGTGCCGAACTCGAAATGCACCTTGACCGCGTACTTGGCCTCGACCTCGGGCAGCACCTCGTCCACCAGCGCCTTCACCCGCTTCAGCTCTTCCACGGTACAGACCTGCGGCACCATGATTTCGGGGTGGACGTTCACCCTCTCCTGCATGCATTCCGCCGCCGCTTCCAGAATGGCCCGAATCTGCATCTTGTAGATTTCGGGATAGGTCAGGCCGAGCCGGACGCCGCGATGGCCGAGCATCGGGTTGATCTCGTGCAGGGCGCGGGCCTTCTGCAGGATCTCTTCCTTCTTGGCCAGCACGTCGGACACCAGATGGCTGTCGTTCAGGATGCCCAACTGCTCGACGGCCTTCGGGTTGACCTGGCCGAGAATCTGGCTGATCGCTTCCAGGCCCTGCGCGGTTTGCCGCAGGTGGCGCAGGTGCTCGATGTCGTCGATCAAGGTCTGCTCGGAGGGCAGGAACTCGTGGATCGGCGGATCGAGCAGGCGCACCGTGACCGGACGCGGCGCCATGGCCCGGAAGATTTCCTTGAAGTCGCTGCGCTGCATCGGCAGCAGCTTGGCCAAAGCGGCTTCGCGGTCCTCGGTGGTCTCGGCCAGGATCATCTCCAGCACGGTGGGCAACCGCTCCTTGGCGTTGAACATCCGCTCGGTGCGGCACAGGCCGATGCCCATGGCGCCGTAGTTGGACGCGCGCTGGGCGGCGTCCGGGGTATCCGCGTTCGCCATCACCTTGAGGGTCGCGATCTCGTCGGCCCAGCCGAGCAAGGTGCGCAATTCCGGGGTGAACTCCGGCTCGACCGTCGGCACTTCGCCGAGGAACACGCGCCCGGTGCCGCCGTCGATGGTCACGACATCGCCTTCGTGCAGCACCTTGTCGCCGATGATGGCCTGGCGCTGATGGACGTTGACCAGAATGTCTTCCGCACCCACCACGCAGGGCTTGCCCATGCCGCGCGCCACGACCGCCGCGTGCGAGGTCTTGCCGCCGCGGCTGGTCAGGATGCCGACCGCGGCGAAGAAGCCATGAATGTCTTCCGGCTTGGTCTCCTCGCGCACCAGAATGATTTTCTCGTTGGCGCCGCGCCCGCGCTTCACGGCGGTGTCGGCGTCGAACACGATCTTGCCGGACGCCGCGCCCGGCGAGGCGCCCATGCCCTGCGAGGCCGGCGCGACTTTCTGTTTGGGGTCCAACTGCGGGAACATCATCTGTTCCAGCGACTCGGGGTCGATCCGCAGCAGAGCCTTCTCGCGGCTGATCAGGCCCTCGTTGGCCATCTCCACGGAGCTGCGCACCATGGCCTGCGCGTTCATCTTGCCGTTGCGGGTCTGCAAGCAATAGAGCACGCCCTTCTCGATGGTGTACTCGTAATCCTGCACTTCGTGATAATGGCCTTCCAGCTTGTTGCGCAGGTCCACCAGTTGCCGGTACAGGTCGGGCATTTCGTCCTTCATCGCCGCGACCGGCTTGGGCGTGCGAATGCCGGCCACCACGTCCTCGCCCTGGGCGTTGACCAGGTATTCGCCGTACATCGCGTTCTCGCCGGTGCCGGGGTCGCGGGTGAAGCCGACGCCGGTGGAACAGTCGTTCCCCATGTTGCCGAACACCATGGTCACCACGTTGACCGCCGTGCCGTTGGCCATGTCCGGGGTGATCTTGAACTCGCGGCGGTAATCGACCGCCCGCTGGCCCATCCAGGAATTGAACACGGCCTTGACGGCCAGTTCCAGTTGCTCGTAGGGGTCTTGCGGGAAGGGGCGTCCGGTCTGCTCTTGAACCACTTGCAGGAACATCTGGCCGATGTCGCGGAGGTCTTCCGCGTTCAGGCCCAAGTCCACCTTGACCCCGGCCCGGCGCTTGATGGCCTCGAAGTGATCGTCGAAGAAGTGGTCGTCGATCCCCAGCGCGATCTTGCCGAACAGCTGGATGAAGCGGCGGTAGGCGTCATAGCCGAAGCGCTCGTTGCCGGTCAGCTTGATCAAGCCGGCCAGCGTGGTTTCGTTCAAACCGAGGTTGAGGATGGTGTCCATCATGCCCGGCATGGACATGGCGGAACCGGAGCGAACCGACACCAGCAGCGGATTGACAGCGCCGCCGAACTGCTTGCCGGTTTGCTGCTCCAGCCAGGCCATGTTCTCCCGCACGCTGCCCATCAACCCTTCGGGCAGCCGATTGCTGGCGATGTAATCCAGGCAAGCTTCGGTGGTGATCACGAAACCCGGCGGCACCCGCAAACCGATCTGGGTCATTTCGCAGAGGTTGGCGCCCTTGCCGCCCAGCAGCATCTTGTTCTTGCCGTCCCCTTCGGTGTACTTATAAATATACTTCTTCGCCATGATCCTACCTTTGCATGATGGTTGAGTGAGTATCGGAACCCCTCCGATTCCGCCATAGCATAGACCATTCGGCGCCGCCATGACCGGTTTCGGAACCCCGGCCCGGAGCGCAGGATGCGGTCGCGGAAGCGAGCGGTGATCCGGAGAAATACGCGCGCCGGCTGGCGCGCCGGTGGGTATCGCCATAAGAAGATAGCCGCTCGAAACGGAAATTGCCAAGCTTCATCGACGCGATAATCGGCGGTTGATTTGACTTGCCGTCGGCTTGACGGGAAACTATAGGACTTTATCAACGGAATACGTCGCGTTTCCAACCGTTCCCTCTCGGATGTCCGCCACCGCCGTTCCCGCCCCTTTCGCCACCCCTGACGAACCCCCGCTCGTGACCGTGCGCGGCCTGTCGTTCCGGCGCGGCGAGCGCGTCATTTTTCAAAACGTCGACTTGGACATCCCGCGCGGCAAGGTCACGGCCATCATGGGGCCGAGCGGCACCGGCAAGACCACGCTGCTGCGGCTGATCGGCGGCCAGCTCCGCCCCGACGCCGGCCGCATCGAGGTGGATGGCGCGTGCGTCCACGAACTCGGGCGCCGGGAGTTGTACCAGTTGCGCAAGCGGATGAGCATGCTGTTTCAGAGCGGCGCGCTGTTCACCGATTTGAGCGTGTTCGACAACGTCGCTTTCCCGCTGCGCGAGCACACCCGCCTGCCGGAATATTTCATCCGCACGCTGGTCCTGATGAAGCTGGAAGCGGTCGGGCTGCGCGGGGCGCGCGATCTGATGCCGAGCGAGCTGTCCGGCGGCATGGCGCGGCGCGCGGCGCTGGCGCGCGCGATCGCCCTGGACCCGATGATGATCATGTACGACGAACCTTTCTCCGGCCAGGACCCCATCACCATGGGCGTGCTGATCAAGCTGATCCGCACGCTCAACGACGCCCTGGGGCTGACCAGCGTCATCGTCTCTCACGACGTCAAGGAAACGGCCTCCATCGCCGATTACATCTACCTGATTTCCGACGGCCTGGTGGTCGATCACGGTGCCCCGCACGCCCTGGAGCGTTCCAGATCGGCCTGGGTCGAGCAATTTTTGCACGCCTTGCCCGATGGCCCGATGTCGTTTCACTATCCCGCGCCGCCGTATGTCCAGGACCTGTCGCTAGGCGAGGGATCGTCCCTTGATTGAGGGCTTGCGACGGCTGGGGGGATCGGCGCTGCGCTTGCTCGGCCGCCTGGGGCGAGCCACGCTGTTCCTGCTGCGGCTGCTGGGCGCGTTGGGCGCGCTGGGCAAGCGCCCCGGCCTGACGGTCAAACAGCTTTATTCCGTGGGCGTTTTATCGCTGCCGATCATCGCCATGTCCGGCCTCTTCGTGGGCATGGTGCTGGGTTTGCAGGGTTACGCCAATCTGGTGGATTTCGGCGCGACCTCGACCCTGGGCACGGTCGTGGCCCTGTCGCTGGTGCGGGAGCTGGGACCGGTGCTGGCGGCGCTGCTGTACGCGGCGCGGGCGGGCTCGGCGCTCACGGCGGAAATCGGCCTGATGAAAGCCACCGAACAACTGGCTGCCATGCAGATGATGGCGGTGGACCCCTTCGCCCGCGTGTTCGCCCCGCGCTTCGTCGCCGGCTTTATCGCCATGCCGTTGCTCGCGGGCATCTTCACCGCCGTCGGCATCCTGGGCGGCTATTTCGTCGCCGTCAGGCAGCTCGGCGTGGACAGCGGCACCTTCTGGTCGCAGATGCAAGCGTCCGTCGGGCTGGTCGACGACGTGATCAACGGCGTGGTCGTCAAAAGCGTGGCGTTTGGCTGGGTCGCCAACTGGATCGCGGTCTTCGAAGGCTACGACGCGACGCCCACGTCGGAAGGCATCAGCCTGGCGACCACCCGCACGGTGGTGAATACCGCCCTGGCGGTGCTGGCGCTGGATTTCGTGTTGACCGCCATCTTTTTCGGAGTCTAGGGGCCATGGCCTTCAAAAAACTGGAGCTCGCCGTCGGGGTCTTCGTCGCCCTGGGGCTGGCCGCTTTCTTCATGCTGGCCATGAAGGTCAGCAACATCGCCGAACTGGGCGAAGACAAAGGTTACCGGGTGATCGCCCGCTTCGAGAACATCGGCGGCCTCAAGATCCGCGCTCCCGTCACCCTGGGCGGCGTGCGCATCGGCCGGGTGGCCGGCATCGACCTGGACCCCCGCAGTTTCGAGGCGCTGGTCACGCTGTCGATCGAGCCCAAGTACGACCGCCTGCCGACGGACTCCAGCGCCAGCATCCTGACATCCGGATTGTTGGGCGAACAATACGTCGGCTTGGAACCGGGCGGCATGGACGACCATCTCAAGAACGGCAGCGTTCTCAAGTTGACCCAGTCGGCCTTGGTTTTGGAAAAATTGATCGGCCGGATGTTGACCAACGCGGCGGCGGGCGGCCCAACGCCCGCCAAGACCCCCTGACCGCTCGCGTTCCGGCTCCGTGTTTCGGGCGACGGGAACCGTTCGGGCACCATCGAAATTTGCGAGGAGCTGTTTCCATGCTGAAACGAGCCATCACGACCTGCCTGCTGTTGCTGGCGCTGGGCGGTAACCCGATCCAGGCCGCCGTCACGCCACCCCAAGACGTCGTCCAGGACACCTCGACGCGAATGCTCGACGCCTTGCGCAAAAACCGGGCGATGATCGACCGAGAGCCGGGCCGGCTTTACGATCTGGTCGATCAGATCGTGCTGCCGAATTTCGATTTCGAGCTGATGTCGCGCTGGGTCTTGGGCCGGGCCTGGCAACAGGCCACGCCCGAGCAGCGCCGTCAATTCACCGAGGAATTCCGCGTCCTCCTGGTCCGCACCTACGCCAAGGCACTGCTGGAATACTCGAACGAGGCGATCCGGGTATTGCCCCAATCCGGCGCGGCGGACGGGGACGAGGTCACGATCAAAACCGAGGTCCGACCAAAAACCGGCCAGCCGGTCCAGATCAACTACAGCATGCATCTCGGAAACGACGCCTGGAAGGTTTATGACGTGACCGTGGACGGCGTTAGCCTGGTCACCAACTACCGCGGCACTTTCGCCGGCCAGATTCGCGACAGTGGAATGGATGCGGTGATCGCCGACCTGCGACAACGCAACGCGCGGATCGCCCGCTGATGGCCAGCGCGACGGCCGAGCGCGACGGCGACACCCTGCGGGTTCGGGGGGAATTGGATTTTGATACGGTCGCCGATTTGTGGGCGGCCACCGAAGCGCCGATCCTGCTCGAACCGATCCTCCGGGTCGATCTCGGCGGCGTCCAGCGCTCCAACAGCGCGGGCGTCGCCTTGCTGGTACAATGGCTGCGTCAAGCCCGTCGCCGCCAAGTGGAATTGGTCTTTATCGACGTTCCGGCCCAGATGAGAGAGATTGTCCGGGTGGCCGATCTGGAGCAAGTGCTGCCCGTTGCCTGAAGGAAATCGGCGCTTTTTTACCGCCGCTTTTCCAGTGGCATTCCACCTTTGGTTCCCATCCACAGCCATCCTTAACCCTCTGATCGCGACATGCAAGCCGAAAACCTAGAACAGTTGATCGAACAAAATCTGCCGGGCGCCAAGGCGACGGTTCGCGGCGATGATGGCATCCATTTTGAGGCCGTGGTCGTCAGCGACCGCTTTGCCGGAAAATCGTTGATCCAGCAACACCGGCTGGTGTACGCGGCCCTGGGCGGGCGCATGGAGCGCGAGGAAATCCACGCCCTGTCCCTCAAGACCTACACGCCAGACGCCTGGCGCGAGCGGCAAACCCAACCCGCAGAACCCCTCTCATGAGCAAGTTGATCATCAACGGCGGCGTGCCGCTGCAAGGCGAGTTGCGAGCCTCCGGCGCCAAAAACGCCGTGTTGCCGATCCTGGCGGCCACCCTGCTGGCCGACGCGCCCGTCATTGTCCGCAACGTCCCGCACCTCCAGGATGTCACCACCACCATGGAACTGTTGGGTCGCATGGGCGTGGACCTGGTGGTGGACGAGCGGATGAATATCCAGGTCGATCCGCGAACCATCCACACTTTCCAGGCTCCCTACGAGCTGGTGCGGACCATGCGCGCCTCGATTCTGGTGCTGGGTCCGCTGCTGGCGCGCTTCGGCCGGGCCGATGTCTCGCTGCCGGGCGGCTGCGCCATCGGCTCCCGCCCGGTGAACCTGCACATCAAGGGCCTGGAAGCCATGGGCGCCGACATCAAGGTCGAGAACGGCTACATCCGCGCCCGCGCCGACCGGCTGAAAGGGGCGCGCATCGTGCTGGATCTGGTCACGGTGACCGGGACGGAGAATCTGCTGATGGCCGCCACCCTGGCCCGGGGCACCACCATCATCGAAAACGCCGCCCGCGAACCGGAGGTGGTCGATCTCGCCGAATGTCTGATGGCCATGGGCGCCCAGATCGAGGGCGCCGGCACCGATACTCTGGTGATCCAAGGCGTCGAGCGGCTGGATGGCGCCAACTACCAAGTTTTGCCGGATCGCATCGAAACCGGCACTTACCTGTTGGCGGGCGCGATCACCGGCGGCCGGATCCGGGTCAAGGACACCCGCCCGGACAACCTGGAAGCGGTGTTGCTCAAGCTGGAGGAAGCCGGCGCCCAGGTCAATACCGGCGCCGACTGGATCGAAGTGGACATGGCCGGCCGCCGCCCCAAGGCCGTGCGCATCCGCACCGCGCCCTATCCGGCCTTCCCCACCGACATGCAGGCCCAGTTCGTGGCGCTCAACGCCGTCGCCGAAGGCGTCGGCATGATCACCGAAACGGTGTTCGAAAACCGCTTCATGCACGTCAACGAACTGCAGCGCATGGGCGCGCAAATCGAGCTGGAAGGCAACACCGCCATCAGCATCGGCGTGCCCCGGCTGACCGGGGCGCCGGTGATGGCCACCGACCTGCGGGCCTCGGCCAGCCTGATCCTGGCGGCGCTGGTCGCGGACGGCGACACCGTGCTGGACCGCATTTATCACATCGACCGCGGCTACGATTGCATCGAGGAAAAGCTGTCCAACCTGGGCGCGCGCATCCGCCGGACCCCGAGTTGACTTTTCCATGACCGCGCCGTTGACCATCGCCTTGTCCAAGGGCCGCATTTTCAAGGAAACCCTGCCGCTGCTGGCGGCGGCGGGCATCGTGCCGACGGACGACCCCGAAACCAGCCGCAAGCTGATCCTCGACACCGACCAGCCGGACGTGAAGCTGGTCATCATTCGCGCCACCGACGTGCCGACTTACGTGCAATACGGCGCCGCCGACCTGGGCGTCGCCGGCAAGGACGTGCTGATGGAACACGGCGGCGAGGGGCTTTACGAGCCGCTGGACCTGAACATCGCCCGCTGCCGCCTGATGGTCGCGGGCCATCCCGACCACCGCCCCCGCTTGAGCCGCCCGCGCATCGCCACCAAGTTCGTCAACACCGCCCGCCGCTACTTCGCCGACCAAGGCCGGCAGGTGGAAATCATCAAGCTGTACGGTTCGATGGAACTGGCGCCGCTGGTGGGCTTAGCGGACTACATCGTCGATGTGGTGGATACCGGCAATACCTTGAAAGCCAATGGCTTGGCGCCGCTGGAGCATATCGCTGACATCAGCTCGCGATTGATCGTCAACAAGGCCGCCATGAAAATGAAGCACGCCCGGATCAAGGCGGTCATGGAACGGATGGCCGCCGCCGTGGGCGCTTAAATCCCCTCACCCCCTGCCCCTCTCCCACAGGGAGAGGGGGGCTTTCGCATTGCTCTCACCAATTTTTCCGGGAACCCGATCATGCTGGAAATCAAACGTCTGAGCACCGCCGACGCCGATTTTTGGACCCGTCTGGAAACCCTGACCGCTTGGGAAGGCGTCGCCGACGAGGCCGTGACCGCCACGGTGCGCGACATCCTGGTCCAAGTGCGGAGGCGCGGCGACGCCGCCCTGCTGGAATATACCCGCCGTTTCGACCGGCTGACCGCGAACCGCGCCGCCGACTTGGAACTTCCCCTGACCCGATTGCAACAGGCGCTCAGCACCATTCCCGCCGACCAGCGCGAGGCCCTGGAAACCGCCGCCGCCCGCATTCGCGCCTACGCCGAGCGCCAGAAACAGGATTCCTGGACATTTACCGAAGCCGACGGCACCGTGCTCGGCCAGCAGGTGACGCCGCTGGATCGGGTCGGCCTGTACGTCCCCGGCGGCAAGGCGGCCTATCCGTCCTCGGTGCTGATGAACGCCATTCCCGCCAAGGTTGCCGGCGTCCCGGAGATCGTCATGGTGGCGCCAGCACCGGGCGGCGAGCTGAACGAACTGGTGCTGGCCGCCGCTGCGGTCGCGGGCGTGGACCGAGTGTTCAGCATCGGCGGGGCGCAAGCGGTCGCCGCGCTGGCCTACGGTACCGCCACCGTGCCTCGGGTGGACAAGATCGTCGGGCCCGGCAACGTCTACGTCGCTGCCGCCAAGCGCCAAGTGTTCGGCGCGGTCGGCATCGACATGATCGCCGGCCCGTCGGAAATTCTGGTGGTCTGCGACGGGCTGACCGATCCCGACTGGATCGCCATGGACCTGTTCTCGCAGGCCGAACACGACGAGGACGCCCAACCGATCCTGATCAGCCCGGACGCGGCGTTTCTGGGTCGGGTCGCGGCCAGCATCGAACGACTGCTGCCCGGCATGGAGCGGCGCGAAATTATCGAAGCGTCCCTCAACCCGGCGAGCGGCGCTCGATTCAGACACTCGACTTGGCCGAAGCTGCGGGAGTGGTCAATTTTATCGCGCCCGAGCATCTGGAGCTGTCGGTCGAGCGGCCCGAGGAGTTGCTGCCGTTGATCCGTCATGCCGGCGCGATTTTCATGGGTCGCCATACCGCCGAAGCGCTGGGCGATTACTGCGCCGGCCCCAATCACGTCCTGCCGACATCGAGAACCGCGCGCTTTTCCTCGCCGCTGGGCGTGTACGACTTTCAGAAACGCACCAGCCTGATTCAACAGCTCGCCAGCCGGTGCCGCGACGCTGGGCCGAACGGCGTCGATTCTGGCGCGCGGCGAGGGTTTGACCGCCCACGCGCGCTCCGCCGAGTGCCGAATCCCGGAACGACCATGACCAATCCCTACTGGAGTCCGGTCGTTGGCCGGCTCACCCCCTACGTGCCGGGCGAGCAACCCAAGCTCGACAAGCTGGTCAAGCTCAATACCAACGAAAACCCTTACGGCCCTTCGCCCAAGGTGCTGGAAGCGATCCGGGGCGAGTTGTCCGACGCTCTGCGGTTATATCCGGACCCAAATGCGGAGCGACTGAAACGAGCCATCGCCGACTATTACGGGGTCACGCCGGCGCAGGTTTTCGTCGGCAATGGCTCGGACGAAGTGCTGGCCCACATCTTTCAAGCCCTGTTTCAACACCCCGCGCCGCTGCTGTTCCCCGATATCACTTACAGCTTCTACCCGGTCTACTGCGGCCTGTACGGCGTCGAGTACGTCACCGTACCCTTGGCCGAGGATTTCTCGCTGCGCGTCACCGATTATTTGCGCCCGAACGGCGGCATCATCTTCGCCAACCCGAACGCTCCGACCGGTTGCCTGCTGGCCTTGGCCGACATCGAATGGCTGCTTCGGCACAACCGGGATTCGGCGGTGGTCGTGGACGAGGCCTACATCGATTTCGGCGGGGACACTGCCATCGCCCTGGTGGACCGCCACCCGAACCTGCTGGTCACCCAAACGCTCTCCAAATCCCGCTCGCTCGCCGGTCTTCGCGTCGGGCTGGCGGTCGGCCATCCCGAACTGATCGAAGCGCTGGAGCGGGTGAAAAACAGTTTCAACTCCTACCCGCTGGACCGGCTGGCGATTGCCGGAGGAGCGGCCGCCTTCGCCGACCGCGACCATTACGAGCGCACCCGACAAGCGGTGATCGCCGGTCGCGCGGAACTGGTCACGGCCCTGCAAGCACTCGGCTTCGAGGTGCTGCCCTCGGCGGCCAACTTCGTGTTTGCCCGCCATCCCCGGCGCGACGCCGCCGAACTGGCGGCCGGGCTACGACGACACGGCGTGATCGTCCGCCATTTCCGCCAACCCCGCATCGAGCAATTTTTGCGGATCACGGTCGGCGACCCGGAACAGAACGCCGCGCTGCTGGCCGCGCTCGGCGAAGTGCTGGAACCTCGCTGATGGCGCGATTGAGCGAACTGGTGGCTTACGCCGACGAACTGCTGGGAATCGGCAATTTCAGCGACTATTGCCCCAACGGCTTGCAGGTGCAGGGGCGGGCGGAAATCGGCACGCTGGTCGGCGGCGTCACCGCCTGCCAAGCCCTGCTGGACGCGGCGGTCGAACGCCGAGCGGACGCCGTGCTGGTGCATCACGGCTATTTCTGGAAAGGCGAAAACCCGCGCGTGGTCGGCATGAAGTACCGGCGCCTCGCCACCCTGCTCGGCCACGGCATCAGTCTAATCGCTTACCATCTGCCGCTGGACGCCCACCCGGAACTCGGCAACAACGCCCAGCTCGCCCGCGTGCTGGGCCTATCCATCACCGGCACCGTCGGCGGTAACAGCCGCGCGCCGGGACTGGTCATGCTGGGCGAACCGGCCATACCCACGCGGGCAGACGCCTTCACCGCCCATCTCGCCGACCGGCTCGGCCGGACCCCGCTGCACATTCCTGGCACCGACGCGCCCATTCGCCGGCTGGCCTGGTGCACCGGCGCCGCGCAATCCTCTATCGAGCTTGCGCTCGACGCGGGAGCGGACGCCTTTCTGACCGGCGAAGCGTCGGAGCAAACCGTCCACTTCGCTCGCGAAAACGGTTTGCATTTCTTCGCCGCCGGCCACCACGCCACCGAGCGCTACGGCGTGCAAGCGCTGGGCGCGCATCTGGCGGAACAGTTCGCTCTGAATTTCGCGTTCGCGGACATCGACAACCCGGTCTGAGCGCCGGCCGACGGCTTTCTCCGCCCGCGAAGCCGCCGCTTTGAGCGACAAGCACATAGACCCAAATACCCGCCGTGAGGTATAGTTTTGCCTTGCCGTGGGAACCCAGGGAGTTTGCCTCGATGGACTTCGCGCGCCGTTCGGCGCACGCATCGCAACCCGTTGGGCTCGGCGCGAGCCCGGCTCTCGGCGTGGCTCCAACGAACAAGAAAACTGCGCATAACGATTAGCAAACAACCCATCATCAACAATAAATCCACACAGGAGACTGCGTATGAGTACGGTAGATGACGTCGATCTCGGCAGACGCCGCTTTCTGACCGCTACGGCTACCGTGGTCGGCGGCGTTGGCGTGGCGTTCGTCGCCGTTCCATTTTTGAAATCCTGGTCGCCCAGCGAGCGCGCCCAGGCTGCGGGGGCGCCGGTGGAAGCCGATATCAGCAAGCTGGAAGAGGGCGCCATGATGACCGTCGAATGGCGCGGCAAACCGGTTTGGCTGTTGAAGCGGAGCAAGGCGATGCTGGACGACCTGCCCAAACTCAAGGGCGAGCTGCTCGACCCCAATTCCGAAATGGCCAGCCAGCAACCCAAATACGCCCAGAACGCCTACCGCGCCGTCAAGCCCGAAGTGCTGGTGCTGGTCGGCATTTGCACCCACCTCGGCTGTTCGCCCACTTTCCGGCCCGACGTGGCGCCGGCCGATTTGGGTCCGGCCTGGAAGGGCGGTTTCTTCTGTCCCTGTCACGGCTCCCGCTTCGACTTGGCCGGCCGGGTCTACAAGGGCGTTCCCGCGCCGTCCAACCTGGAGGTGCCGTCCTATCGGTATCTGAGCGATACCCGCGTATTGATTGGCGTTGATCCGGAGACCGCATAATGGCAAACACACAAGGCACGACCGGCCTGCTCGGCTGGATCGACGAACGCTTTCCCCTGACCAAATCCATCCGGGAACATCTGACCGAGTACTACGCACCGAAAAATTTTAACGTCTGGTACTACTTCGGCTCGCTGGCGCTGTTGGTGTTGGTCAACCAGATACTGACCGGCATCTGGCTCACCATGAGCTACAAACCATCTGCGGCCGATGCGTTCGCCTCGGTCGAATACATCATGCGCGACGTGGACTGGGGCTGGCTGATCCGCTACATGCACTCCACCGGTGCCTCGGCCTTCTTCATCATGGTCTACTTGCACATGTACCGCGCCCTGATCTACGGTTCTTACAAGAAACCGCGCGAACTGATCTGGATTTTCGGCGTGCTGATCTTTCTCGCTCTCATGGCTGAAGCGTTCATGGGCTACTTGCTGCCCTGGGGCCAAATGTCGTTCTGGGGCGCGCAAGTGATCATCAACCTGTTCAGCGCGCTTCCCGTCATCGGCCCGGATTTGTCGGTCTGGATTCGTGGCGACTTTGTGGTATCCGACGCCACCCTGAATCGCTTCTTCTCCCTGCACGTCATCGCCTTGCCGCTGGTGCTGCTCGGCTTGGTGGTCGCCCACATCCTCGCCCTGCACGAAGTGGGTTCCAATAACCCCGACGGTGTGGAAATCAAGAAGCTCAAGGATGAAAAAGGCATTCCTTTGGACGGCATCCCCTTCCATCCGTACTACACCGTCAAGGACTTGGTGGGCGTTATGGTTTTCCTGCTGTTCTTCTCGGTGGTGATTTTCTTCATGCCCGAAATGGGCGGCTACTTCCTCGAACACCCGAACTTCGATCCGGCCGATCCGCTCAAGACGCCTCCCCACATCGCCCCCGTGTGGTACTTCACGCCGTTTTACGCCATCTTGCGCGCGGTACCGTCCTTTGCGGGCACGCAGGTCTGGGGCGTGCTGGCGATGGGCGCTTCCATCGTCCTGCTGTTCTTCCTGCCTTGGCTGGATCGCAGCCCGGTGAAGTCGATCCGTTATCGCGGCTTCGCTTTCAAGCTGGTCCTGGCGGCGTTCGTGGTCTCGTTCCTGATCCTGGGTTATCTGGGCGCGCTGCCGACCACTCCGGGCCGCACTACCTTGGCTCAAATCTGCTCCGCGATTTACTTCGGCTTCTTCTTCGTGCTACCGATTTTGCCGGCCATCGAAAAAACCAAGCCGGTCCCGGAAAGGGTGACCTGGAAATGAAAAAAATAATCGTCGCACTCGCATTTCTGGCGCTTCCGGCTTCGAGCATGGCGTCCGGCGGAGAGGGCTATCCGTTGCAGGTGGCGCCGCTCGACCCGCACAACAAGGCTTCGCTGCAAAACGGCGCCAAGCTGTTCGTGAACTACTGCATGGGCTGCCATTCGCTGGAGCACCAGCGCTACAACCGGATGGCCCGCGACATCGGCCTGACCGACGACCAGGTCAAGGCCAACCTGATCTTCACCGGCGCCAAGGTCGGCGATCTGATGAAGAACGCGATGCCCAAAATCGACGCCAAACAATGGTTCGGCGTCGTCCCGCCCGACTTGACCCTGATCGCCCGCTCGCGCGGGGTGGACTATCTGTTCACCTACCTGCAAACGTTTTACTTGGACCCGACCCGGCCGTTTGGGGTCAACAACGCGGTATTCCCAAACGCCGGCATGCCGCATGTGTTATGGGAGCTGCAAGGCTGGCAGAAGCCGGTTTACGAGGTCCATAAAGCCAAGGAGAAGGGCGCGCAGGAAACCAAGGTGCTGACCGGTTTCGAGCTGGTGCAGCCGGGCAGCATGAGCCCGCCCGAGTTCCGCGAGGCGATGGCGGATCTGGTGAACTTCCTGTCCTACGCCGGTGAACCCATTCAGTTGCTACGCCAGCGGATCGGAATCTGGGTCGTGCTGTTCCTGGCCTTGGCTTGCGTGGTGTTCTATATGCTGAAGAAGGAATACTGGAAGGACGTGCATTGATGACGTGGTTCCGTCGGGGGCGACCTAACCGGTTCCAGCTCCCCGACGGAACCGGCGACGACTCGCTCCCCGCCGGTTTTCAGGGGAGCCTATTTTTCCCTCTCCCGGCCCGCCCGTCATGACTTCGACTCGTCCCTATCTGATCCGCGCCCTGTATGAATGGATTGAAGACAATAGTCTGACTCCTCACATTCTGGTCAACGCGGAATCACCGGGCGTGGAAGTTCCCAAACAGCACGTCCAGGAGGGGCGAATCGTGCTCAACATCAACGCGGCCGCCGTGCGCGACCTGCGGCTGGGCAACGATTGGATCGAATTCAACGCCCGCTTCGGCGGTGTGGCTCGCACCGTGCGCATTCCCGTGGCCTCCGTCCTGGCCATTTACGCCCGCGAGAACGGCCAAGGCATGGCCTTCGGCGAGGAACAGGGCGATGATGGACCACCATCTCCGCCCAGTGCCCCGCAATCCGACAAACCCGCCGGTCGTCCCGAAGGCAGGCCGACGCTGAAAATCGTGAAATAGCGTCGGTCGATCAGTTGATGTACTCGAACAGGGTCACCACCTGACGCACGCCGCTGACTTGGCTGGCGACATTGGCCGAGGCATCCGCTTCGTTCGGCCGCACCAAGCCCATCAAATACACCACGTTTTGATCCGTGATCACTTTGACGCGAGTCGGATCGAAGTCGTCGATCTTGACTTGGAACAGGGCGGCCTTGACCTTGGTGGTCAGCAAACCGTCGTTGCTTCGGGCGGAAAACGGTCGAGGGGCTCCGACCACCAACTCGTTGTAAACCTCCCGGACCGGCGGCGTGACACCCCGAACGATGGCCTCGGCCTTTTGTTTTACTGCTTCGGACACAACCTCGCCGGTCAACAGCACGGCGCCGTTATAACAGGTGGCGCTGATCCGGTTGCCGGGCGGCAATTTCTGGTTGAGCGCGTCGAAGACCTTCAATTCGATGCTTTGATCATCCACCACGGTGCCGGTCGTCCGCCGGTCGTGCGCCACGCTGACGCCGACCGCCGCGCCTCCAATCAGGAGACCGGCGCAACCGCCGAGCAGGCTTATCGACAATAGCGCGCCGGTCAATCGCATCCACAACATCATGTTCGCTCCTCACCAAACAGTAACTGGTCCACCAAATCACATCACAGAGGCGATGGATCATCGGGGTGTGGCTTCCTGCATCCGCGCCGTCGCTGCCGCCTCCACTCCGATTTCGACACCTCGGCACCGAGATCTACGGCCCTATTCCACCGTGCGAGCACCTTCATGACGACCATCCCGTGCAGTATGCTGACCGGAGAAGCTTAGCGCATACAGCTACCCGGTTGTAACTATTCGATGAGCGGCATCGTATAATCATTAACGATTTCAAATGACTATGTTCACCGAATAACCGATCCTCGCGAATCGGCTCGATTCCGCGCCAAGGAAAATCGCTGCGGTTTCGAAAAGATGCCCGAAAACCTATCCCGAGGGGAAGATGCAAACGATGGAAATCCGACGACTTTCCTTGGCGGCGGGGGCCAGCGCCGCAACCGGTCTAGCCGTTATCATCGACGTGTTCCGCTCCTTTTCGAGCGAACCCTTGCTGATCCACCTGGGAACTGCCCGTCTTCTGCTGGAAAACGATGTGGAGCGCTGCTTCGCCCTGCGCGGCGACGCCCTGCTGGTCGGGTCCCGCAACGAAGACCCCATCCCCGGTTTCGACCTGACCAACTCTCCCTACCGGATTCTTGAGGCCGGAGCCGAGCGCTTTCGGGGCCGAACCGTCATCCACCGCTCCACCTCTGGCGTGGGCGGCGTGCCGGCGGCGCTGGCGCGGGCGGACGAAGTACTGCTGGCTTCTTTTCTCAATGCCCGAGCGACCGCCGCCTACATCCGCCAGCGCGGCCCGACCACGGTGAGCCTGGTGGCGATGGGCAGTCGGGCCAGCGTCCCGGCGCCCGAGGACGAACGCTGCGCCGACTATCTCGAAAGTCTGCTGACCGGGGAACCCTACGATCACGCGGCCGCGCTCGTCGAGATTCTGGCGCACCCGAACGCCCGCAAATACCTCGATACCGATCATCCGCACCTGCCCAAAGAGGACATCATCCTGTGCCTCCAGCGGGATGTGGTCGATTTTGCCTTGCGCGCCGAGCGGCGCGGCGACATGATCGAAGCCGTCCCGGTTCGGGCCGGCAAAGCCGGCTGACGATGGCGTCAAATCCGTTGGTCGCCATCGGGACTTCAGCCTCCCGACTTCGCGGTTGGTGCAAGGTCGCCACGACCCGAAAAAACCTGATCCAGCTCTGTCTGGTCCTCGCTGCCCTGGCTGGAGGCATCTGGATTCCGCTTCGGTTCGCTTTCCCCGCCCCGCTCCAGTCATCCTGGGCGGATTTCCTCTTCGATCTGGGTATTCTGACCCTGCTGCTGGTGCCCGTCCTGTCCGCTCGGCGCCGGTTCAAACAAACGCAACGAGGGCGAGGACCGTTGCTGGCGGCGGGTTTGGCGGCGCTGCCGCTGGTGAGCTTGGCGGAACTCGTCACCGGGAGCGGTGCCACGGTCCTTTATGTCGCAAAGCTCCCGCTAGCATACGGCTTCTGGGTGGGCTGGAAATTCCTGCAACGGTTGGATTCCCTCCATCCGGTGGCGGCGCGGCTCTGCTCGCTGGGCGGGTTGTTGCCCTTGATGGTGCATCTGTTTGCCTGTGGCTGGGTCGAACTCGGCAGCGGTGCCGCCGGCCCCGGCGAAAACCAGATCTTCGAATACGGTCAAGCCGTGTACTGGACGATCACCACCCTGGCGACGGTCGGCTACGGCGATGTCCATCCCGTCACGCTGCCGCAAATGATCTTACGCTTGCCTGGTGATGATGGTCGGGGTCGGCTTTTTCGGCTTCCTCTTGGGCAACATCGCCACGCTCCTGTTTCGCATGGACGCCGAGCGGGAACGCCATCTGACCAAGGTGGATCGGGCCGAGGCGTTCATGCGCTATCACCAAATACCCAAGGGGCTGCGCGAAAAAGTCGGGGCCTACTACCACTACCTCTGGGAAAGCCGCCACCACTACGACGACCGCACGGTGCTGGCGACCTTGCCCCCGACCCTCCGGGCCGAAATCATCTTGACGCTCCACGCCGCGCTCATCGACCGGGTGCCCTTTTTCAAGGGAGCCGAACGGCGGTCGGTGGAGGAAATCATCCTTGCGCTCAAGCCACGGGTAGCGCTGCCGGGTGAAATCCTGTTTCGCGCCGGCGATCCGCCCGACGCCCTATACATCATCCAGCACGGCGCCATCGAAATCCTGACGGCCGACAGACGAAGTGATCGCCACGCTGCAAGCCGGCGATTTTTTCGGGGAGATGGCGCTGCTGGACCGAGCGCCGCGCAACGCCACGGTCCGGGCCATCGATTACTGCGACTTGTTCCTGCTCGGTCGGGATGACTTCGCTCGGACTCTGGAGCGGTATCCCGACTTCGCCGATCATGTTCGGGAGGTTGCCGCCGCACGCAAGACCCGGAACGCGCCGAATCCGGTCAACGACCAAGCTCCTCGGACAACCTCCGCAAAGGTCGTCTGCTCTACATCGTCCGATGTCGCATGACTTCGGCTTTGCAACAAAAAATTGATATGAAACCGTATCCGTTCAGCAAATTTAAAGGTTGAGTACAGTCTAATTTATCGTATGAGGTTGGGGTTGCCTCCGCAGGACGAGAAGAAAAAGCCCGACTGGACTGATTGAGAGGTAAGGCCATGAACGCGATCAAACGAATCATGCTTGGAGTGGCGATAATCGCTACCGTGTTGGCTCCGGCGTACAACGCGAGCGCTTGGGATCGCGGTGGCGGAGGCGTTCCCCGGGGAAACTGGAGCGGCGGTCACGGCGGCCACTGGACCGGCGGTCACGGCGGCCACTGGACCGGTGGTCATCCACATGGTTATTGGGGTGGCTCACGAGGCTACTGGGGCGGGCCTCGGGGCTATTATTGGGGCGGGCCTCGGGGCTATTATTGGGGTGGCGGCTGTTGGAATTGCGACGCGGCGGGCGCTGCCGTAGCCGGTTTGGCCGTCGGCACTATCTTCGGGGCCGCGATCGCGAACTCGGCGCCACCGCCGGCCGATTATGCGGAGCCTTCGGCGCCGCCCCCACGAGAAGGTTGCAGTTCGATCGTCGTGCAGGGCGTCACCTACTACAATTGCGGCGAACGCGATTACGACGATGGCAGCTACGCGAGCGGGGCGTACCAGGGGCGGGCCAACAATAGCGGGACGTACCAGGGGCGGGCCAACAACAGCGGGACGTACCAGGGGCGGGCCAACAACAGCGGGACGTACCAGGGGCGGGCCAACAACAGCGGACCGGACTACGGCAGAACGGACAGCGGCGAAGCGGATTACAGCGGGATCGACAACAGCGGGATCGACAACAGCGGGATCGATAGCGGCGATGGCTGGAGCGGAAAATAGCCTACCGCCAGATTACGGCCGTTAACTCTGCTCGGCAATAACCCGCAAGCCATGAAAAATCAGGTCGGGTTCCAGCCGGTATCGCCCTAGCAGGCGGGGCAATACCGCTTCGGCGTCGCCGCCAGTAAGCACTCGCGTTCCTACCTCGCCGACCGCCATCATGCGTTCGATAATGCCATCGATGGCGGCGGCGACCGCGTGCGCCGCCCCGCCCCAGACGCAGTCCCGAGTGCTTTGCCCGAACAGCCGGGGTTCTCCCGCTTCCGGTGGAATCTGTTGCGTGTCCCGATACAGCGCCTCGCGCATCAGGCGCATGCCGGGAACGATCACCCCGCCGAGATGCCGGCCATCCGCCGCCAAGGCATCGATGGTGACCGCCGTGCCGCAATCCACCACATAACAGGACTGTCGGGTCAAGGCCCGCGCCGCGATCATCGCCACCCAGCGGTCCGCGCCCATCCGTTGCGGTTCGGCGTAGGAATTGCGGATGCCGTGTCCCGCCGCCATCGAAACCGCGAACTCCGCTTCGATGGCCCAAGTCTGGGCGATCCACTCCGTCAGCGCGGCGCGAGCGTCGGAACCGGCGACGCTCGCGATGAGCGCGCGGGCCGGGCGCGACAAATCCCCCCACTGCCGGGAGGCGAGTTCGGCCCACCCGGTCTCGCCATGGCTGGAGCAACCGCGCAGCCGAAATTCCCCGTTTTCGAGAATCACCCACTTGATCCGGCTGTTGCCGACATCCGCCAGCAGGATCACGGTTCCACTCTCAAGCTGATCTCTCCGCCCAGATAAGGGCTGATCCGACCGTCCTCGGTTTCCAGCAGCAGCGCGCCGGTCGCGTCCACGCCTCGGGCAATGCCCGCCACCGTGGCATTGGGCAATTGCAGGCGCACCCGCCGCCCCCGCACCCGATCAAAACGCGCCCACTCTTCGGCGAAACCGGGAAAACCCTCCTTTTGAAATCGGAGATAAACGGCGATCAATTCGCCGATCAACTCGGCGGCCAGCCGATTGCGAGCCACCGGGGCCGCTCCCAAAATTTCCTGCAAATCGACCCAAGGTTGATCGATCGGCGCCGCGTCTTGAGGCGATAGCGCCACGTTCAAGCCAATGCCGGCCACCACATGAAACATCCCGGGGACACCGCCGGATTCCAGCAGAATGCCGCCCAGCTTGCGCTCGCGCCACCGAACGTCGTTCGGCCACTTCAGGCCCACTTCCGATACCGCCGAGTTTCGCAAGGCTCGGGCCACGGCGATACCGGTCGCGAGACTCAGGCCGCTGAGCGCCTCGGGCGGCGTTTGGAATCGCCAGAGCAGCGAAAGAGCCAAGCCAGCCCCAAATGGCGTCAGCCAACTGCGCCCCTGCCGGCCTCGCCCGGCGGTCTGCTGCTCGGCCAGACAAACGGCGCCGCCGGGCCAGCCCGCGCCCGCGCCCGCCAGCAAATAGGCGTTCGTCGAATCCAGGGTCGGATACACCTCCAGCCGGCTCAGCTCGGCGCGAGCCACGTCCGACAGTTCAGCCAGGATGCGATCCCGATCCAGCGGCTCCAATGCGGCGCTCATCGGTTCGATCTCACTTCGGATACAAGAAAGCCGGAAACAACAAAACCGCCCTCCCCCGACCGGGAGAAGACGGCTGTCGAAAAAGGTGGATTTTTCGAGCGGACAGCGGAACGATAATTCCGGTCAACAGGAAAATCCACGAGAAATTCAGAACAGCTTATCCCAGGGGACGGCCGAGAAAAAGCTCAAGTAGGAAGCGATGATCAGCGCGATGATGATGACGAGCGGAAAATTTTGAAACGTGAACATCTTTTTTCTCCTTGCGATTCGTGATGAAATACTAAATGGTTTGTTTCATCCATTCAAGGATTTATCGTCATCATGATCCCGGCGTCGCCGGGGGATGCGGGGATCGTCGTCGTCCATCAGGATGCGATGGGCCGGTCCCTCCAAGTCGTCGAACTGGCCGGTGCGCACCGCCCACAAAAAAGCCCACAAGGCCACCCCGGCCACACCCAAAGCCATCGGAATCAGCAGGTAAAGGATTCGCATCGGGCGATCACCTCCATTTCAGGCTTGCCGGAGCCGCAGCGCGTTGACCACCACCAGCAGCGAGCTGAACGACATCCCGAGCGCCGACATCCAGGGCGTCAGCCAGCCGCCGGCGGCCAGCGGTAGCGCGATCAGATTGTAACCGATGGCCCAAGCGAAATTTTCGCGCATGATCGCCAGCGTCCTGCGAGCCATGTCCACCCCTCGCGCCAGATGTTCCAGTCGTTCCGACAGCAGAATCATGTCCGCCGTGGCATGGGCGAGCTGGGTGCCGCTCCCCATCGCGAGCGACACCTGGGCCGCCGCCAGCACCGGCGCATCGTTCACTCCATCGCCGACCATCGCCACCACCTTGCCTTGCCCTTGCAATTCCCGCAGCCGCTCCAGCTTGTCTTGCGGCGACATCCCGCCGACGGCTTCGACAATCGCCACTTGGCCGGCGACATGCGCGACCACCTCCACGCGATCACCGCTCAACAATTCCACCGTCAATCCCCGGCTTCGCAGGGCCGCGACCGCTGCCGCCGCGCCGGGCCGCAGACTATCGGCCAACTGAAACCAAGCCAGCAATCCGGATTCGTCTCCCAAGGCAACCCAGGTGCTACCGGCGTCGAGATCGGTTCGTTCGGCCATTGGCGCGGCGCTCAAACCCGCCGCGAACTCGGGCCGGCCCACCCGATAGCGGCGACCTTCGACCCAGCCCTCGATGCCGCTGCCCGGCGTGTTCCGCAACTCGGTCGCGCCGGGAACGGACGGGTCGGCCGACGCCGCCAGCGCCCGGCCGACCGGATGCTCGGAACCTCGCTCCAGCGCCGCCGCCAGCGCCAGGCAATGACGGGCTTCCAGTTTGCCGGTCGGCTCGACCGCCACCACTTGGGGTCGGCCATGAGTCAAGGTTCCCGTCTTGTCGAAGATGACATGGGTCGCCCGCGCCAAGGTTTCCAAAGCGTGGCCCCGCGTGGTCAACAGTCCCAGTCGCGTCAGGGCGCCGGTCGCCGCGACGATGGCGGTCGGCGTGGCCAGAGACAGCGCGCAGGGACAGGTGACCACCAGCACCGAAAGCGCGATGCGAAACGCGGTGTCGAAATCACTCGCCGACCACCAGGCCAGCAACACCACCGTCGCCACGACCAGCAAGGCCGCGACAAACCAGCCGGCGATGCGGTCGGCCAGCAAGGCGAGACGCGGTTTTTCGCCCTGGGCGCGATCCAGCAAGCGCACGATGGCGGACAGCACGGTATCGGACCCGACCTTTTCGATCCGCATCACCAGAGGGCTTTCCACGTTGACCGCGCCGCCGATCAGCGCCTCGCCCACGCCTCGCGGCAGCGGCAGGCTCTCGCCGGTCAACAGCGACTCGTCCACGCTGCTCGCGCCTTCCTCGATGCGCCCGTCGGCCGGGACGGTTTCGCCCGGCCGCACCAGCACCCGGTCGCCGGGCGCCAGTTCCGCGATGGGAACCACCGCCTCGCTCCCGCCGGCGGCGAGACGGGTCGCTGTCGCCGGCAGCATTCGCACCAGCGCCTCGGAAATCTGCCCGGCCCGGTGGCGGGCGGTCATTTCCAGAAAGCGGCCGGCGAGCAAAAAGAACACGAACATGGTCACCGAGTCGAAGTAGACCTCGCCGCCGCCGCGCCAGGTGTACCAGACGCTGGCCGCGAACGCCGTCACGATGGCCAGCGAAACCGGCACGTCCATCCCCAGTTGCCGGCGGCGCAGGTCGCGCCAGGCGGCGCGGTAAAACGGGAGCGCGGAATACGTCACCACCGGCACCGGTCAACATCAGGCAGATCCAGCGCAGGAAAACTCCGTATCCAGTCCTCCATGCCCTGATAGTCGCCGGCGTACAGCCCGACCGCCAGCATCATCACCTGCATCGATCCGAGTCCGGCGACCGCCAGCCGGCGCAAGGCTACGGTGCGCTCGCGCTGCTGTAACACCTCTTGGCGACGGGGATCGAAAGGATGCGCGACATAGCCGATGGCGGCGATGGCCGCCAGAATCTCGCTGAGCCGGATCTGGCGCTCGTCCCAGCGCAGCCGGGCACGGTGGGTGGAGTAGTTCACCCGAAATTCCAGCACGCCCGGCAAGCGGCTGACGTGACGTTCGTTCAACCAGACGCAGGCGGCGCAAACGATACCTTCCATCATCAGCGCGGCGTCGCGAACGTGCTCGTTCTCGGCGTGCACGAAATCCTTTTGCAAATCCGGCCGGTCGTACAGTTCCATGGCTCGCAGCGACTCGGGAACCAAATCCTCCGCCCGGCGCGATGAGGTGGTGCGATGGCGGTAGAAATCGGTCAGCCCGGCGGCGACGATGGCTTGCGCGACCGCTTCGCAGCCGCGACAGCACATCGGTCGACTTTGGCCATCGATCAGCACGGCGTAACGCAGCGCCAGAAGGGATCGGCAAGCCGCAGTGAAAACAGGACAGTTTCGGCGGTGGCCGACAGCTCGCGGCGCGAGCGCTTCGAGGGAAACGGACATGAAGTGGGGCGTAAAGTCTTCGTGGAACGGTGGCGGACAGACCGCACCCTAGCGGTCCAACACCTGAGTGACGGCGCGGATTTCGTGCAAATCTTCGCCCTTGCGGATTTCGAGCACCAGATCCCAGTGGCCCGCCAACGGCAACAGCAGTTTTGACTCGTAAACTCCGGAATCGGTCTCGGCCAGCGTGAAGGCGACATCCTGCTTGTTGCTAGAGGGGCGGAGAAATTGCCCGGCTACCGTCGCGCCCGTTATCGGCTCGCCTTCGCGGGTCCGCACGGCCACCCGAAAGATCCCGGTCTCGCCCGCCCTCGGATCGCTCGCCCAGCCTTTCTGGACTTGCCAACCCCGTCGCTGCTGTCGCTCGACTTGCTGGAGATACCGGTTGTACAACGCTTCCTTCTGATGAAAATCGTGCGAAACCACCCCCGGAAACATCGATGTGACCTCGCGACCGCTTTTCGACTCCGGCAACAGCCAATCGCGCAAAGAGGGCGTCAAACCGCGTTCGGCGACAGCCACGAACACCGCGCCCGACACCGCCACGAAGACGAAGAAGCCGCCGATCACCGCCGGTCCCCAATGCAGCCCCTTTCCTCCCGAGCGGGCGCCCAACAGCATTCCGCAGGCGAGCGAAACCAGCAGATAGATGCAGAGATGGATCGCGAACACATCACCGCCCGGCCAACGCACGATGCTGTAGGGCACGTAAAGCCCGACTGCCACCAAGGCCACCACGGCGGCGGCTTGTTTCGCGCCGGTGCGCGCGAAACGGACCAAAGCCAGATTCGCGAGCAGGATCAGCCCGGCGCCGACGGCGAGGCCGAGCAACAATTCGGTCATCTGCCGTTTTCCGGCATCGAGAACGGGACCTCCCGGCGGATCGGGCTGGCGGTCTCTCCTTCCAGCAGCTTGACGACGAAGGTGATTTTATCGTCGGACTCTCCCACGCCCGTCGGATCGGGCGCAACCTGAACGCGCGCCAGCAGCTTGATCCGTTCCTGGGGTTCCAGGGTGATGCGCTCCATGCCGTCCATGTCCAGGATCGCGCCGGACAAGCCCTCGACGCTGATGCCGACCGTCATCGGCGCGGTCAATTTATTGTTCAGCTTGATCTCGTAGGCATTGCGGATACTGCCGTCCGCCAGTTGCGAGTACAGCGGTTGACGGATTTGCTCCACGGTTGCCGTGTAGGGAACGCGGGTCAGGATGCTCCAGGTCAGAATCGTGATCGCCGCCGTCAGGATGACGCCGTAGCCGATGGTCTTGGGTTTGAGCAAGCTGGTCTTCTTGCCGTTCAGCGCGTTTTCCGAGGTGTATCCGATCAGACCGCGCGGCCACTTCAAATTGTCCATGATGGTGTCGCAGGCATCGATGCACAGCGCGCAGGAGATGCACTGGTATTGCAGCCCGTTGCGGATGTCGATGCCCACCGGACAAACCTGCACGCAGTAGCCGCAATCGATGCAGTCGCCCACGCCTTTCGCCTGGCGTTCCTCGCGGGATTTCAGGCCCTTGCCCAAACTGGCCCGCCCGCTCGCGCCTTCGCCCCGCCGCTCGTCGTAGGACACGATCAGGGTATCGTGATCGAACATCGCGCTCTGGAAGCGGGCGTAGGGGCACATGTAGGTGCAGACCTGCTCGCGCGCCAAGCCCGCCATGACGAAGGTGGTCGCGGTCAGGAAGAAGGTGGTGAAATAGGCCGGATACGGTGCCCGGCCCAACAGCGTGTCCACCACCAGCGTCGGGGCGTCCACCCAGTACATGGTGAAGGTCAGGCCGGTCCAGAACGCGACCAGCAGCCACAAGGCGTAGGTTCCGCCTTTCTTGACGAGCTTCTCGCGATTCCACGGCCCCTTGTCGAGCCGCATCCGCGCCGGCCGCTCGCCCTGAACCCAGTGTTCGATCATCATGTACAGATCGGTCCACAGCGTCTGGAAACAGAAATAACCGCACCAGACCCGCCCGGCCAAGCCGGTCACGAAAAACAGCAGGATCGCGAAGATGATCAACACCCCGGCCAGCCAGAAGATGTCCTGGACTTGAATGGTCAAGCCGAAAATGTAGAAATGCCGTCCCGGCAGATCGTAGAGCACCGCTTGATCGGGTGCGTTGGGCCGCTCCCAACGCACCCAGGGCAGCAGGTAATAAATGATGTAAGCCAAAGTCAGCGCGCCGGTTTTGAGAGAGCGGAACCGTCCCTTGACCGAGCGTGGATAAATTTGAATGCGCTTCTGATAAAGCTGGACCGATTCTTCGGACATGGTCTACCCGCTTTGCGATTCAGGCCGCGAACCGACTCGATCAATAGAAACGGCTCACCCCCCGAGTCGGGGGGTGAGAATCAAGTAAACCGTCGAGTCAGCCAAAGCGCGGGCCAGTATATTGGGGCCCAATACAAACCCCTCTCCCATCAGGAAAGGGGTTCGGGGTGAGGGACTCCCGCCAATGGCTCAGAAGTTTAACATTAATCGGGCCGCACCAAAACGGCCGGTCACTTGGCGCCGCCCAACTGACGGACATAAACCGCCAGCAACTTGATGTCCGTCGGAGACAAACGATCCTTCCACGCCGGCATCACCCGGGTGTTGTTGACCCCGGCGGAGATGAAGTTTTTGAGCGCCGCTTTCTTGTCCTGCAAGGTTTTCTGCGCCGGCACGTCGGCGATCGCCCAGATCTTGTCGGTCAGATTGGCGGCTCCCTGCGACTGCACGCCCTTGGCATCGGCGCCGTGGCAGTAGTAGCAACCCCCGACTTGCCCGTGGAAGATCTCCTTGCCGCGCTCGGAGGCTTCGCTGGGCTTGGTCTCGCCCGACAGCGTCAGCGCATATTCGGCGACATCGTCCAACTGCTCGGGCTTGAGCACTTGGCCGAAGGCCGGCATGAAGCCTATGCGACCTTGCACCAAGGTCTCGTGAATCTGGTCCATGCCGCCACCCCACAGCCAGTCATCGTCCGTCAGGTTCGGGTACATGCCCACGACGCCTTGGCCGCCGCGACCGTGACAGGCGGAGCAATTGTCGCCGAAGAGCCCCTTGCCGACGGAACGCACGAATTCCATCATCTTGGGATCCTTGACGATTTGGTCGTAGCTGGCCGCCTGCACCTTGGCCAGCATGTCCTTGCGCTGCTTGTCGTTGGCGGCATCGCCGAGATCTTCGAGCAGCAGCGCGCGGGTGTTCCAGCGATGCTCCTGCTCCTTCTCCTTGCCGGTCACCTTGTCGGCGATGGTGTAACTGACGGTTCCAAATCCCTTGATCCAGGTTTGCCCCACCGGCCAAGAGGGATAAATGAACCAGTAGAGAACCGAGAACACCGCGGTTCCGTAAAAGCACCACAGCCACCACCGGGGCAGCGGGTTGTTGTATTCCTGCAGATCGCCGTCCCAGGCGTGACCGGTGGTCTGAACCGCACCGGACGGTTGTTGCACATTCAGCGTATTCTCACTCATTGTCCATCACCTTGCGGGATTGGGATTGGCGCCCGGACCATGAACTATCGGACTGCGGTGGATCATCGTCGTCAAATGGAATGTACTTGTAGGATTCCAGCCGCTTGGCGCGGCGCTTGCCGGTGAACACGTAGATCAGAATGCCGCAGAAAGCTCCGAAAAACAGCACCAGCGCCAGAGGCTTGGAGTTTTCCATGCGGGTAAACCACAGCAGCCAATCGAACATCGGACGGGCTCCAACCCGTCCCCCCAGCGGGGGGACGCGGTTCGGTATCAACGGAACTTGGCAAAATAGCCTTCGTCGTACTTGGTGAAATCCACCATGGTGCCGAGCACCTGCAGGTACGCGACCAGCGCTTCCATTTCCGTCACCCGGCTGGGAATGCCGTCGAAGTTCTTATCGCGGGCCTGCTTCAGCAGGCTGTCCTGCGCTTGATTGATATCCAGTTGGTCCGCGATGTCTTTGCCGAACTTCTTGACGTTGGCGTCGTATTCCTGCTGGGTCAGCGAATAGGGAACCCCCGTGGCCCGCAGGGCGCGCATCCGGCCCGCCGCGTCCGAGTAATCCAGATCGCGATCCAGCAACCAGGGATAGTTCGGCATGATGGATTGCGGCACCACCGAGCGCGGCGCCTTCAAGTGCTGCACCTGCCACTGGTTGGAGTACTTGCCGCCGACCCGCGCCAAATCGGGACCGGTGCGCTTGGAGCCCCACTGGAAGGGGTGGTCGTACTGCGATTCCGCCGCCAGCGAGTAGTGGCCGTAACGCTGCCACTCGTCGCGGAACGGCCGGATCATCTGCGAATGGCACAAATAGCAGCCTTCGCGGACGTAAATGTCTCGGCCGCGAATTTCCAGCGGCGTGTAGGGACGCACGCCGTCCACTTTCTCGACCGTCTCGTTGATGTAGAAGAGCGGGACGATTTCCACCAAGCCGCCGATGCTGATCACGACCAGGATCAACAAGAGCATGAGGGCGGAATTGGTTTCGATTTGTTCGTGTCGCATGGTTGTTTATCTCCCGAAATCGCCCGTTCAAGCCTTGGCCAACTTGGCCGCCAATTTGGCTTCCAGGGCCGCCCGCTCGACGCGAGACGCGCGCACGGTCATCACCATGTTGTACGCCATCACCAGCGCCCCCGCCACGAAGAAAGCGCCGCCCAAGGCACGCCAGACATACGGGGTGTGCATGAACTCGACGGTCTCGATGAAGGTGTAGGCCAGATTGCCGTAATCGTCGAAGCTGCGCAGCATCAAGCCCTGGCCGATACCGGCGACCCACATCGAGGTGATGTACAGCACGATGCCGATGGTGGCGAGCCAGAAGTGGACGTAAATCAAGGTCTGGCTGTACAGCTTGGTTTCGTACAGCCGCGGCATCAGGTGATAGAAGGAGCCGAAGCTCACCAAGGCGACCCAACCGAGCGCGCCGGAATGGACGTGGCCGATGGTCCAGTCGGTGTAGTGCGACAAAGCGTTGACGCTCTTCAGCGACATCAACGGACCTTCGAAGGTGGACATGCCGTAGAACGACAGCGAGGTGATCAGGAACAGCATGACCGGGTCGGAGCGCAGTTTGTCCCAAGCGCCGGACAGCGTCATGATGCCGTTGATCATGCCGCCCCACGAAGGCATCAGCAAGAGCACCGAGAACGTGGCCGACAGGGTCGAAACCCAATCGGGCAACGCGGTCCAGTGCAGGTGATGGCCGCCGGCCCACATATAGAGGAAGATCAGCGCCCAAAAGTGGATGATCGACAACCGATAAGAGTAAACCGGCCGACCGGCCTGCTTGGGCACGAAGTAATACATCATGCCGAGGAAAGCGGCGGTCAGGAAAAAGCCCACCGCATTGTGACCGTACCACCATTGAATCATGGCGTCCTGCACGCCGGCGTACAGGCTGTAGGATTTGAGCGGGCCGACCGGCACCGCTATGTTGTTGAAAATGTGCAACAGCGCGACCGCCAGCAGGAAGGCCAGAAAAAACCAGTTGGCGACATAGATGTGCGGCTGGCTGCGACGGCGGACCGTCTCGACGTAAACCAGGATGTAGCACACCCAAACCACGGTGATGGCGAGATCCAGGGGCCACTCGAACTCGGCGTATTCCTTGCCTTGGGAAAAGCCGGCCATGTACGTGATCACGCCCAGCGCCACCCCGCCCGTCCAGCCCCAGAAGGTGAACTCGGCCAGCCAAGGGAAGGCGAGCCGCGCCTGGCAGGTGCGCTGCACGATGTAGTAGGACGTGGCGAACAGGGCGCTGCCGCCGAAACCGAAGATCACCAGACTGGTGTGGACCGGGCGCAGACGCCCGAAGGTCAGGGCGGGAAGGTCGAAATTCAGAAACGGCCACGCCAATTCGCTGGCGATGTAGACACCGACCGCCATGCCGATCACGCCATAGACCATGGCCACGATCATAAACCTGCGGACGATATCGAAATTATACTGCTCGGCCGGCAACGCTGAGCTTTGGGCCATATCCAAGTCTCCTTAACAAGCCATGGGGTTAGGCGTGTTTATAGTTGTTTTCCGATGCTTGAAAACGGAATTGGAAAACGCTGGGTGGGTCTGGACGACGGCCTATTCTACTAATATTCTCCGGGTTTTCTCAATCAGCATCGGCTAATATTATGAAAAATAGCAATGCGCTGGGGAACTTTCCCCAACGGCTTGAAACAATTGCTCTTTAGAGCTTTTCAAGCAGGCGCGACGCATAATGGTCGAGCATCAACGCGGCGAACAATCCGAACAGGTAGACAATGGAAAACCCGAAGGTCGGCATGGCCAGGCGGTCGTCGCCGGTCGCATACAAGCGCGCGGCGTAGTTCAGGAAACGCAGGCCCAGCACGACGGCGCCAGCCAGATAGATCCAACCGCTCATGCCGGTCAGAAACGGCAGCAGGGTGATGAGAAACAGCAGGATGGTGTACAACAGGATGTGGAGCCGGGTAAACGCGACGCCATGGGTGACCGGCAGCATGGGGATGTCGGCGTTGGCGTAATCGTGGCGGCGATGGATGGCCAAGGCCCAAAAATGCGGCGGCGTCCAGATGTAGATGATCAGAAACAGCAGCAGCGCGCCGGAATCCACCTGGCCCGTGACCGCCGTCCAGCCGAGCAGCGGCGGAGCCGCGCCGGCCGCGCCGCCGATGACGATGTTCTGCGGCGTCGCGCGCTTGAGGAACAGGGTATAGATCACCGCGTAACCGATCAGCGAGGCGAAAGTCAGCACAGCGGTCAGCGGATTGGTGAAGACCAGCAGCAGGCTCAAGCCCAAAATGCCGATGATCAGGGCAAAGCCGAGCACCTGCCAGGATTCCAGGTGTCCGCTGGGCAGCGGCCGGTGGCGGGTGCGGGCCATGAGGGCATCGACCTTTCGGTCGACCAAGTGGTTGATCGCGGCGGCCGAACCGGCCACCAAGGCGATGCCCAGCGAGCCGAACAGCAGGATTTCCCAAGGCACCATGCCCGGCGTGGCCAGCAACATGCCGACCATGGCGGTAAAGGTGATCAAGGCCACCACCCGGGGTTTGGTCAATTCCAGATAATCCCGGCCGTGGCGCCGCCAGCCGGCGCGCAAGGTCTGGAAAGCGGCGGCCATCATGCGGCGGGTTCCGGTCGTAGCAGGTGGTTGAGCCCGACCAAGGCCAGCAATAGCAGCGCCGCGCCGGCGTTGTGGGCAACAGCGACCGGCAACGGCAGACGCAGAACGACATTGGCGATGCCCAAGGCCAACTGGCCGACCAGCAAAACGGCGGCGATCAAACCGGCCACTCGCGCAACGCGGCTTCGGCCGGTCGCCATCAATCGCCAGCTTAGCCAGATCAGGTAAAGGAAGACCACCAAGGCACCCAAGCGATGCATCAGGTGAATCGTCACCCGGGCATCGTTGGCCAGCACGCCGCCTTCATAGGAAACGCCCAGACCCCGCCAAAGCGTGAACGCCTCGCGAAAATCGGTCGGCGGCCACCAGCGGGTCTGACAGGTCGGAAAGTCCGGGCAGGCCAACGCGGCGTAATTGGCGCTGGTCCAGCCTCCCAAGGCGATCTGGGCCACCAACAGCGCCAACCCCAGCAGCGCGTAACCGCGCAACGCTCGATCGGCGGCCACCACCGAGCTTTCTCCATACCGGCCTTGGCGCAGCACCAGCCAAGCCAACAAGCCCAGTGTCGTCAACCCCCCCAGCAGGTGGGCCATCACCACGACCGGCTTCAGCTGCCAAGTCACGGTCCACATCCCCAACAGGGCCTGAAACACCACCAGCGCCAGCAGGCACAGCGGTAGAACTACGGGTTGATCGGGGGCCGATCGCCGCCGCCAAGCCAACGCGGCCAGCGCCAAAATCATCAAACCCAGAGTGCCGGCGAAATAGCGGTGCGCCATCTCCTTCCAAGCTTTGGCGGGCTCCACCGGACGGTGCGGATAAGCCGCGTTGGCCTCGGCGATCTGATGGGCCTCGTCGGGCACGTCCAAGCGACCGTAGCAGCCGGGCCAGTCGGGGCAACCCAAGCCGGCATCGGACAGCCGCACGTAGGCGCCCAACACGACCACCACCAGGGTCAAGGCCAGCGCCGCCCACGCCAAGCGGTGAAACAAAGTCCTGCGGGTCGCGGTCATCCGATTTTGGACCACTTCAACAGTCGCTGGAGATCCTTGAGCAATCCGCGCGGCTCGGTATCGACGGGATAGCGCATCAGCAAATTACCGAGCGGGTCCACCAGATACATCCACTCGCCGACGCGCCCCGGTCGACCGAACGCGTCGGCCAGGGCGATCCGGTTGGCGGTATCGGCCACGCCGACCAAGGTCGCCGGATGTTCGGCGGCGAGCCAATCGCGGAATCCGGTCGGCGGCATGGCGTCCACCAACAGCAAGGTCTTGACCCGATCCATATCCTTGCCCAAGGCCAACCTGACTTGCCGCATGTCGTACAGGCCGGTGCGGCAGCGCGCGTCGCACTCCGCCGCCGAGCCGACATAAGCCAGCACCCAACGTCCCCGCAATGCCGTCTCATCGGCTGGCTTCCCGTCCAACAAATCGAACCGCAAGGCCACCGGCCGGGCCGGATTCAGCAGCTCGCCGTGTTGAGCGGAACTTTCTGGCCGCCAGTGGCCGATCAGCAGCCAAGCCGCCGCCAGCGGCAGCACGAAGCAGGCGACGACCAGCAACAGCAACAGCCGTTGCCGCCAGAGCGGGGGAATCGAAGAGAGGTCGAACGATATCGAATGAACGCTCATCTCGTAATCATTTAGAACGAGGCAATCGATGGGTATTGACCGCAAAGTACAGGATCAAGAGCGCGACCGCCAAGGAGAACCATTGCGCGGCATAGCCTTGATGGCGCTCCGGCCCCTGGCCGCCGAAACGGGGTTGCCAGTCGCGCCAGAAACCTGCGGGCGCTTCTGGCTCCAACAAAATGATCGCGGGGAGCAGCGGATAGTCTAACAAGCCGGACAGCCGCTGATAATCCACATGGGGAATAATCCGAGGCCAGCGCGAATCCCCCCCGGCGCCATCGCCCAACCGCAATCCCGGGTTGGCCGGCTGCGCCAGCCAGCCTCTGACGGTGACCGGTTCGGCGGACAGGGAAACATCCGGCAATTCCTGTCGCGTTGCCCCGAGCGGCAGCCAGCCCCGATCAACCAGTATCGCCGTGCCGTCCCGCAAACACAACGGGGTCAGGGCATGATAGCCGGGCCGACCGTCGCGGACCTGATTGTCCAGCAATAACTGATGGGCATTGTCATAGCGGCCGGCGGCGATCACCCGGCGATAGCGATTGGCGGAATCGGCCGGATCCACTTCGGCCAGCGGCGTCGGTGGCAGTTGAAACCGCTCGGCGAACGCCGTTTGCAGCTCGGCTTTTTGCCGAGCCCGGTCCAACTGCCAAAAGCCCAGCGTTAACAGCAACGGCAACAACAGCAAGGTGGCGCAGGTAGACGCCCGGCCGGGCTCGAAGATCCAACCGCCTAGCCGCGCTCGCACCCGCATTTTCGCCGGAACCCCGACCCGTCACGCCGATCCGGGTTGGGTTATACTCGTGATCGTCTCCACCATTCGCCGGAACTTTTCGATGCTAACCAAGATCGTCGTCATCGTCATGCTGTTGCTGATTCTAGCAAGTTTGGGTTCCGGGCTGTTCTTTCTGATCAGCGACCAAGGCCGAAATCCCCGCACCGTCAAGGCTCTGACGATGCGGATCGGCCTGTCGGTGGCGCTCTTCCTGCTACTGATGCTGGCCTATGCCACCGGCCTGATCACGCCGCACGGACTGTAGCGAAGCGTCTGGCGCTCACATCCAGTAGACGAAGATAAACAAGCCCAACCACACCACGTCCACGAAGTGCCAGTACCACGCCGCCGCCTCGAAGGCGAAATGCCGTTGCAGCGTGAAATGCCCGGCCATGCTGCGAAACAGGATCACGGTCAGAATGATGGCACCGATGGTGACGTGCAGACCGTGGAAGCCAGTCAGCATAAAGAAGGTGGAGCCGTAAATCCCGCTGCCCAGGGTCAAGTGCAGTTCCTTGTACGCCTCGTGGTACTCGACAGCCTGCAAGAACAGGAACAAAAAGCCCAAGGCGACCGTCGCCGCCAAGCCCTTGATCAGTTGCGGGCGATTGCCTTCCACCAAGCCCCAGTGCGCCCAAGTGATGGTCACGCCGCTGCTCAGAAGGATCAGGGTGTTGATGGCCGGCAAGCCCCAAGCGTGCATCGGCGCGAAGAAGCCGCCGACCTCGCCGGGACCGTTGGTGGGCCAGACCGCTTCGAATTTCGGCCAAAGCATGCCGTGCGTCATAACGGCGTGATCGGACTCTCCGCCCAACCACGGCACCGAATAGGCGCGAGCGTAAAACAGCGCGCCGAAAAACGCCGCGAAAAACATCACCTCGGAAAAGATGAACCACGCCATCCCCCAGCGGAACGAGCGATCCAACTGGTCGCTGTACATTTTCTTTTCGCTCTCGCGGATCACCGTGCCGAACCAACCGAAGATGGTGATCAGAATCAGCGTCAATCCGACGAGCAGCAACGTGCTACCACCGCCGTTCAGCAGCGTGGCTCCGCCGAACATCAGGACGAACAAACTGATGGAGGCGACTATCGGCCAGTAGCTTTGGTGCGGCACATAGTAATGATCCGGGTATTGGCCCGGCGCGTGTTCCGCGTGCGTCATGAATATCCCCCTTTCAAGTTATGTGTGCGTCTGCGTGGCAGGGCGGCGCCGCGATTCAGCCGCCCGCGTTGTCGATCCGAAAGAATGTATAGGACAGGGTCACGGTGCGCACGTCGGCCGGCAACTGCGGGTCGATGCGGAAGGTGACCGGCATTTCCTTTCCTTCTCCCGCCTGGAAAAGCTGGCGATTGAAACAGAAGCACTCGATCTTCTGGAAATGCGATGCCGCCAGCCCCGGCGCAACGCTGGGGATGGCCTGACCGGTCATCGGCTGATCGGCCAAGTTCCGAGCCCAAAAATGAGTCTGGTAGAACTGGCCAGGATGCACCTGCATGCGGGCGATTCGCGGCGCGAATTCCCACGGCGCCCCCAAATTCAGATTGGCGACGAATTCCACGGTCACCGTTCGCGCTTCGTCCACCTTCATCGGTTCCACAGCGGTCACGCGACCGCCGGTCTTGCCGTTGAGGCCGGTGATTTTGCACAGCACATCATAAAACGGCACCATCGCGAAGCCGAAGGCGAACATCGCCGGCCGTCACCCATAACAGGCGGCGCACCAACCGGCGGTTGGCCAAGGCTGCGGCCGTTTCGCGAGCGTCCATGATCAGCGCCACGCCATCAGCAGAATGAATGCCGAAATAGAATCGTCCGCGGCCAAGACCAGCCAGACGCGATCACCGTGCGCCGGGCCCGGCCAGCCCGGCGGTTTTCCGGCATTGCGCCGACGGTCGCCTTGTCCGTGGCCGTCACCACCATGCCCGCAGCTCTCACTTGATTTCGGGCGCGGTGGTAAAGGTGTGATACGGCGGCGGCGAACTGAGCGTCCACTCCAAGCCATTGGCGCCTTCCCACACCTGATCCGTCGCCTTCGCCCCACCGCGAATGGTCTTGATGACGTTGTAGGCGAACAGCAACTGCGAGAAGCCGAACAGGAACGCCCCGATGGTCGAGACCATGTTGAACTCGGTGAACTGCAGCGCGTAATCGGGAATGCGGCGCGGCATCCCGGCCAAGCCCAGGAAGTGCTGCGGGAAAAACAGCACGTTGACCCCGACCACGGACAGCCAGAAATGCCACTGGCCCAGCTTTTCGTCGTACATGTGGCCGGTCCACTTCGGCAACCAGTAATAGGCGGCGGCCATGATCGAGAACACCGCGCCCGGCACCAGCACGTAGTGGAAGTGCGCCACCACGAAATAGGTGTCCTGGTACTGGAAGTCGGCCGGGGCGATGGCCAGCATCAGCCCGGAGAAGCCGCCGATGGTGAACAGGATCACGAAGGCGATGGCGAACAGCATCGGCGTTTCGAAGGTCATCGCCCCGCGCCACATGGTCGACACCCAATTGAACACCTTCACGCCCGGTCGGCACCGCGATCAGCATGGTGGCGTACATGAAGAACAGCTCGCCGGCCAGCGGCATCCCCACCGCGAACATGTGATGCGCCCAGACGATGAAGGACAGGAAAGCGATCGAGGCGGTGGCGTACACCATCGAGGCATAGCCGAACAAGCGGCTTGCGGGCGAAGGTCGGAATGATCATGGAAATCACTCCGAACGCCGGCAAAATCATGATGTAAACCTCGGGATGGCCGAAGAACCAGAAGATGTGCTGGAACATCACCGGGTCGCCGCCGCCGGCCGCGTTGAAGAACGAGGTGCCGAAAAACTTGTCGGTCAACAGCATGGTGACCGTGCCCGCCAGCACCGGCATCACGGCGATCAGCAGATAGGCGGTGATCAGCCACGTCCAGACGAACAGCGGCATCTTCATCAGCGTCATGCCGGGCGCGCGCAGGTTGAGAATGGTGGCGATGATGTTGATCGCGCCCATGATCGAAGACGCCCCCATCATGTGCACGGCCAAGATCACGAACGGAAACGCATCACCGGTCTGCAAGACCAGCGGCGGATACAAGGTCCAGCCGCCGGCCGGGCCGCCGCCCGACATGAACAGGGTGGACAGGAGCAGAGTGAAGGCGAAGGGCATGATCCAGAACGACCAGTTGTTCATGCGCGGCAGGGCCATGTCCGGTGCACCGATCATCATCGGAATCAACCAGTTGGCCAAACCGACGAAGGCCGGCATCACCGCGCCGAAGATCATCACCAGCGCGTGCATGGTGGTCATCTGGTTGAAGAAGTCGGGATTGACAATCTGCAAACCCGGCTGGAACAACTCGGCGCGGATGATCAGCGCCATGGCGCCGCCGACGAAAAACATCAGCAGCGAGAACAGCAGGTACAAGGTGCCGATGTCCTTGTGATTGGTGGTGAAAATCCAACGGGTCAAACCCCGCGACGGCCCGTGATGGGCGTGGTCGTGGTCGTCGTGGGCGTGCGCTGTCGTGCTCATAGCGTCTGGCCTCCAGGGCTGGTTTGGACGTTCGAATCGCTCCGGGCGGTTTGCGGGCTTGGCTTGCTCTTGGCCTTCATATCCGTCAGCCATCGCTTGAACTCCGCCTCGGGCACGGCCTTGACCACGATCGGCATGAAGCCGTGATCCTTGCCGCACAGTTCGGCGCACTGGCCGCGATAGATGCCGGGCTTCTCGATCAGCGTCCAGCTTTCGTTGATAAAACCGGGAATGGCGTCTTTCTTCCAACCCAGCTCGGGCACCCACCAGGAATGGATCACGTCGGCGGCGGTGGTCAGGATGCGGACCTTCTTGCCGACCGGCACCACCAGCGGGTTATCGACTTCCAGCAAATAGTGCTCGCTCTTGGCGGCGACGTTGCGGATTTGCGCCGACGGGGTGGAGAGAACGCTGAGAAAACCGACATCCTCGTTGATGTAATCGTATTGCCAGCGCCACTGGTAGCCGGTGACCTTGACGGTCAGCTCGGCATCCCGGGTATCGTACATGTTGACCAGCGTCTTGGTGGCGGGAACCGCCATGCCGATCAGGATCAGCATCGGGATCACCGTCCAGACCACCTCGACCAAGGTGCTTTCGTGAAACTGGGCCGGCACCGCCCCGAGCGACTTGCGATGGTGGTAAATCGACCAGAACATGACGCCGAACACCACCACGCCGATCACCACGCAAATCCAGAAGATCAGCATGTGCAGATCGTAAACTTGCTGGCTGATGGAGGTGACCCCGCGCGGCATGTTCAACCCGAGTTCGGCTTGCGCGCCCGCGCTCCACGCCAGCATGAGCGCGTTCCCCGAGGCGATGCCGCCCATTTTTGCGATTCGACCGATTGCCATACCCCTCCTCTCCCGACGGTTGAATGCGTCCGGCCCTCTCGGCCGGCGACGCCAAAATTTGGATGCGCGAAACACTCCGGATCTAATTCCGGCTCGACCGGCTCACAGCCCGCAAATCTATGAGTTAACGCAGAGGCAGCGCCTCAATTCCCGAGCGAGTTTCTCTCGCTCTTCCTCGACCAGGAACCGGCCGACTTCCACCGTCCGGCCGTGGGCGCGAATCAGCAAGCGGCTGGGATACCACTGCCTCGGACACGCTTTCAGCACCACTTGCGCCCAGGTCCGCGCCAGAACCCACCGTTCGCGCGGGCCGCGCCGACCCCGCTCGATGCGGATGCTATCGGCCGCGACGCAGATGACCTCGCACTCGTGGCAGCGACAGATCACCCGGTAAAGCCCGATGCCCACCACCAGCAGTTCCAAACCGGCAAAAGGCAACACCAGCCAACAGCCCACGGCAACCAACGGAACCGTCGCGGCCAAGGTCACCGCACAAAGCCCGGCGTACACGGCGAGGTTCTGTCGCCACGACAGCGAGCGGTTGGGGCGCAGCACATAGCAGTACTGGCACTCATTCGTGCCATATTCGAGCGCGACCATGACCCGGACCCTCTCGCCTTGCCTTGCTTGATTAACAAGTAGCGGGATCGGCGAATCTTGTCAATACCCTTTCGCATAACTAAGGATTTATTCGGTCCATCGGCAAGCGAAATGGGGGAAAATTGCCCGGCAACCCGCTCGGCTCCCTCACCGTCGAGTTCGGCGCAAGCGGGACAGGGGGAAAACCGCCGACTCGTTCCCGCGCGGACCTGACCGCTCCTGGAGCGGTCCCCAAGCGTGGCCGTAGACCACTTCACAGGTGACGGGCAGCAGGCCATCGGCGCGACGGGTTTGCTCGTAAGCGGCGCACAGCGCCCGCAATCGCCCCTTGCCGGTCAGGCCGCGAGCGCGGCCGGCGGTCACGTTGCCGGCGCCCAAGGTCTTCAAGTCGCGCAGCAGCCGATCCACCGTCGGATAAGTGAGGGTCAGCCGCTCGGCGTCCAACACCGGCTCCGCCAAGCCCGCCCGGATCAGGGCATCGCCGATATCATGCATGTCGAAAAAGGCGTTGACGTGATTATGGCCGTCGACCGCCCGCCAGCCGTGCCGCAACTCGATCAGGGTGTCCGGCCCCAAGGTGCTGAACAGCAGCGCCCCGCCCGGTTTGAGCACCCGCCGGAATTCGGCGAACGCCCGCTCCAAATCGAAGCACCACTGCAAGGCCAGGCTGGAAAAGATCAGGTCGCAACTGGCGCTGGCCAGCGGCAACGCCTCGGGCTCGCCGACCGCGCCGTGCAGGGTGCGCAACCAAGGCGCGCGCTTGCGGGCGGCGGCCACCATCGCCGGAGCCAGATCCAATCCGATGATCCGCGCCCGGCGGTACTTCTTGAGCAACAGCGCCGTGATCGCGCCGGTTCCGCAACCGACATCCGCGATCACCGCCGGATCGAGCTTGATCAGATCCAATCGCTCCAGCAGGCGACCGCCGATCTCGCGCTGGACCACCGCCGCTCGGTCGTAACCGGCGGCGGCTCGCTCGAAGGCCCGTCGCAGCAGGTTCCGATCCAGTTCAAAAGCCGAAGTTTCGCCGTCACGCATCGAGAAAAGCCCGCAGTTCGGCGACAAAATCCGGCAGGTGGGAAAAGAACGGCGCGTGTCCGGCTCGCTCGAACACCCGCAACCGGGCGCCAGGCAATCGCTCCAGCAGCGCGGCGCCGGCCTCTGCCGGCACCAACCGGTCGCGCTGCCCCATCAGCAGCAGGGCCGGACAGGCGATGCGCGGCCACTCGACGCGCAAATCGGTGTTCTCCAGTATCGCCAAGCCCTCTTCCATCGCCGATACCGCCGGCTCGCCGTGCTGAAACAGCATGGCCTTGAGCAAGTGGAGCTGGGCGGTGGCGCGCTCGCTGCCGTGCACTTCCAAGGCGATAAAGCGCTTGAGCGCGGCGCGATAGTTGAGGCGCAATTCCTCGGCGAAACGGCGCAATACCGGCCAGTCGATGCCGTGCGGCCAGTCGGGGCGCCGGACGAAGCAGGGCGTGCTGTTCACCAGCACCAGCCGGCTGACCCGTTCCGGCGCGGCGAGCGCCGTCCGCTGCGCGACGAGCCCGCCCAGCGACCAGCCGACCCACGCCGCCGGCGCGGGCACCGCCGCCATCACCGCCGCGCAGAGCGCATCGAGGCCGGGTCCGGTGCGCAGCGACCGGCTGAAGCCGTGACCGGGCAGATCGACCACCGTGACCCGATAATGGTCGAACAGGGATTCGGCGACATCTTCCCAGACCCCCGAGTGCATCCCCCAACCGTGGATCAGCACCACATCCGGCCCGGTGCCGAGGGTGTGGGTGTAGGGCAAATTTTCACGAAGCTCGCGCGGTTCGGGCCAGCAGGGTCTGGAAAATCGGGAAAGCGGCTCCGCGGGGCTGCCGGAAAGGGACATCGGGTATTCCTCGATCGTGGCGCCGGCCGCAGCCGCGCAGAGGCGGCAAAACAGCCCGTTCGCGCCGTTCAGACCACCACCGCGCCCGGCAACGGATGACCCTGTTCATCCAGAGGAATGTCCACCCACTGATCTCGGCGGATCCGCCGCAGATCGACGATGGACCACGGGACCAGAACCAAAAATGCCATAATCCAGGCCGCCAAGTGCCAGATCCAGCCATTGCCCGGAATGAAGGTGGCAATCACCACGAAAAAACCCGTGACACCATAAAACCGATAGGCCGCCTGTTGCGTGTAATGGCCCACTTTGGGGTTGGGATGATGGCGATTCATGGCGTAGACCAGCATCGAGGCGCCGAACCAAAAAATCAGCAGGGGAAACGGCACGAGAATCGAAATGATGTTGCCATAATTCATCAGGCTGGCGGCCCGCTTGGCGGACGCCCCCCGCGCGATCTTGCCGATGGCCGTGTCTTCGCTCGATTCTAGAATCTGCATGGCGGAACTCTACAATAGGTTTTTTTGGAAAAAGCCGGTCGGATGTCCCTATGAACGTTGCATGTTCCCGAACGCCAATCGCCTTGTCAACCGGTGGGACGGCGCCGTGATCGGCGCTTGGCTGGACGCGATCCAGGGTCGGCTGTTACCCCCCATCTGCCTGCTGTGCGGGGCCGCCGGGGCGAACGACCGCGACCTGTGCGCCGCCTGCGCGGCCGACTTGCCGCCGAACGACCGGGCCTGTCCGGCTTGCGCCACCCCCCTGGCGACAGGCCAGGCCGGAATTTGCGGGAGCTGCCTCGCTCACCCGAAAACCTTCGGCCGGGCATTCGTGCCGTTCCGCTACCGGCCGCCGCTGGATTATTTGATTCGCGGTTTGAAATTCGACGGCCGGCTGAGCCACGCCCGGCTGCTGGGCGAGCTGTTCGCCGACCGGCTCGCCACGCGCGGCGATCCCCGGCCCGATTGCATCGTCCCCGTGCCCTTGCATCCGCTGCGCCTGCGGGAGCGCGGTTTCAATCAGGCGCTGGAACTGGCGCGGGCCGCCGCCCGGCGTTTTCGGATTCCCCTCGTGGCCGAGGGCTTGCGGCGGATACGCCACACCACCCCCCAAGTTCAACTGGATGCCCGGCGCCGCCGGACCAATCCGCTGGGGGCATTCGCCATCGAGCAGCCCCTGACCGGATCGCGGGTCGCGCTCATGGACGACGTGGTCACGACCGCCAGCACCGTCGCCGAATGCGCCCGGATTCTCCGCGCCAACGGCGCGACAGACATCGAAATCTGGGCCATCGGTCGCGCCGCCGAAGCGTGAACCGCCCTGCCGAGCGCGGCATCCTTGCCGCGCGGAATTCGGACCGACTCGGTCCAAAAAGCGTTACCCGGCCCCGGCGAAATCCCGTACAATGCCGCGCCAGTTCGCCCCCAGGTAGTTTCGGCGCCATGCAGACGACGCTTTCGGCTTTCGATCAAGCTATCCGCTCTCACGACGACCTCCTCAAGCGCCGCGATCTAGACATTTGGGTCGGCGCCGAACCGACCTTCACGGATCGTTGTTCCGAAGCCCCGGAATGGCTGTACGACGCGCTCGGCCCCACCAAGGAAGCGCGCGCCCGGCGGATGCTGGTGGAATGCCTCGCGCAAACCCCCGGCGGCGCGGTGCTGCGAACCCTGGGCCGGCAATACCCCAAGGAAGAGTTGCCGCGCTGGAATCTGGGGATCTATCGGCGCCGCGACGGCCGGCCGGTCTGGAATGGCCCGGCCGATCCATTGGCGGACACTCTGTCCGCCGCGCCCGCGCCCGGCCAACTCGACGAATTCTGGTCGCGATTGACCGAGCGGCTCGGCGCGCGGGGCTGGCCGGCGCTGCTGTTCGCGGTCGATGTCTATCCCAAATTGCGGATCGCGTTTCGCCGCGACAACCTGCCGCTGCTGGCCAACCCGGCGCGCGATCCGCGCCTGGCCCGCCCCAGCCTGCACGGCCAACCGCTTCCGCCGCTGGGACCGCGCGACGACTTGGCGGAGCAGGGAACTTTCCTGCTCGGCATCGACGGGTCCGGTCCCGAGGCCGGGTTGGGTGAAGCCGCCGTTCCCCGCGTGGAACTGCCCGCCTGCGGCGATGTGGAATTTTTTGTGAATCTGCTCGCCGCGATCGGCGAAGCCGCCCGCGCCACCGGACTGCCCGCGCTGATCTTGGCCGGCTTTCCGCCGCCGGTGGACGCCTCCGTCGCCTGGACCACGCTCACCCCGGACCCCGCCGTGGTCGAAGCCAACATGGCCCCGGCTCCGGACGCCGCCGCCTTCCTGCGCGAGAGCCGGGCCAGCTTCGCCGCCGCCGCCGCCGCCGGATTGGCGCCCTATCGCTTGCATTACAACGGCCAGATCACCGATTCTGGCGGCGGCGGCCAACTGACTCTGGGCGGCCCGAATCCCGACAGCAGCCCTTTTCTCGCCTACCCCCACCTGTTGCCGGGGCTGCTCGGCTATTTCAACCGCCACCCGGCGCTGTCGTATTATTTCGCCGGGGATTTCGTCGGCAATTCCGGCCAAGCGCCGCGCCCCGACGAGCGGACCGCCGACATCTTCGAGGAATTGGCGCTGGCGCTGGCCTTGCTGAAACGCCTGCGCAACCCGACCCCCGAACTGCTGTGGCAAAGCCTTTCGCCGTTTCTGGCCGATCCGGCGGGCAACACGCATCGCACCGAACTCAACATCGAAAAGCTTTGGAACCCTTACCTGCCCGGACGCGGCCGGCTGGGGCTGGTGGAATTCCGCGCGTTTCGGATGCCGCCCACCCCGGAGCGATTGGCGGCCTTGGCGGCCTTGCTGCGCGCCATCGCCGCCATGTTGATCCAGATGCCGAATTACCCGGAACCGACCCACTGGGGCCGGGAGTTGCACGACCGTTTCGCCCTGCCCTATTACCTGCGGGCCGACCTTTGGGAGGTGCTGGACGAGCTGGCGCGAGCCGGACTGGGACTGGGCCAGCCGCTGATCGAGGAATTGCTCGACGAAAGCTATCACTGGCTGGGCGAGGCGGAATTCGGCGATTGCCGCTTGACTGTCCGGCGCGGCCTGGAGTTCTGGCCGCTGATCGGCGACGCCCTCTCCCAGGAGCACGGCCATTCCCGGCTGGTCGATGCCAGCACCGCGCGGCTGGAAATCAGCCTGCGCTCCCGATCCGAAACCGCGTCGCCGACGCTGGCCGACTGGCGGCTCGCGGTGAACGGCTATCGGTTGCCGTTGCGCCGAGAGGACGAGCTGGACGGGGAAACCTGGTTGCGCGGGCTGCGCTACCGCCGCTTCAAACCCTGGACCGGCCTGCACCCCGCCCTGGAAGCCCAAGGTCCGATCAAACTGCTGTTGTCGCACCCCGACCAGCCAGAAGCGGTGCGGCTCACCCTGCACGAATGGCGGCCGCAGGGCGGCGGGTATGGCGGCCTGCCCCAGGATTTGGAGGAGGCGGCGAGCCGGAGGCGCGAGCGATTCGTCCTGGAGCGCCTCGATGCCGTACCCGCGCCAGCGCCTCTGGAACCGCCCTCCGAAGCTCTGACGCCCTACGCCCTCGATCTGCGCCGGCTGTAGCTACCGCGATTTTGGCTACCGCGGTTTTGGCTCAAGCCAGCGACTCTGTACCCGCCTGTTCTATCCCGCCGTTAACGAGCGCATAATTCTCGATTATCTACCACAATGAATGCCGAAGGGGGCACCCGACCATGACCGTTGAAACCATCGCCACCCAACCGTTTCAGGACCAGAAACCCGGCACCTCGGGGCTCCGCAAGAAAGTCAAGATCTTCCAGCGGCCGAACTATCTGGAAAACTTCGTGCAGGCCATTTTCGACACCCAGCGCGAAGGCGCGGACTCTCCGTTGGTCGTTGGCGGCGATGGCCGTTATTACAACCGGCAGGCGATCCAGATCATCCTGCGCATCGCCGCCGCCAACGGGTGCGCTCAAGTTCTCCTGGGCCAAGGCGGGATCTTCTCCACCCCGGCGGTGTCCCACATGATCCGCAAGCACGATGCCCGGGGCGGCATCATTCTGTCGGCCAGCCACAACCCCGGCGGTCCGGACGAGGATTTCGGCATCAAGTTCAACACCCCCAACGGCGGTCCCGCCCCGGAAAAGGTCACCGAGGCCATTTACGCCGCCACCCTGCACATCAATCGCTACCACCGTCTGGACACGCCCGACATCGATTTGGACAAGCTGGGCGCGACCATGGTCGGCGACATGCGGGTGGACATCGTCGATTCCGTGAGCGATTACGCCGACCTGATGGAACAGTTGTTCGATTTCGACCAGATCCGCGCGCTGTTCAAATCCGGCTTTCGGATGCGGTTCGACGCCATGCATGCCGTGACCGGCCCGTATGCCCGCGAAATTCTGGAAAATCGGCTGGGCGCACCGGCCGGGACGGTGATCAACGGCGTGCCGCTGGAAGACTTCGGCCACGGCCATCCCGATCCCAACCTGGTCTACGCCAAGGAGCTGGCCGATCACCTGTTCGGGCCGGACGCGCCGGATTTCGGCGCGGCCTCGGACGGCGACGGCGACCGCAACATGGTGCTGGGCCGGCATTTCTTCGTCACCCCCAGCGACAGTCTGGCGGTGATTCTGGCCAACGCCAAGCTGGTGCCCGGCTACCGGAGCCGGCTGACCGGCGTCGCCCGCTCGATGCCGACCAGCCAGGCGGCGGACCGGGTGGCCGCCAAACTCGGCTTGAACTGCTACGAAACGCCGACGGGCTGGAAATTCTTCGGCAACCTGCTGGACGCCGACCGGATCACCCTGTGCGGCGAGGAAAGCTTCGGCACCGGCTCGGACCATGTGCGCGAGAAGGACGGGCTGTGGGCGGTGCTGTTCTGGCTGAATATCCTGGCCGCGCGCCGGCAGTCGGTAGCGGAGATCGTGCGCGAGCATTGGAGCATTTATGGCCGCAACTACTACACCCGGCACGATTACGAAGCGGTGGACAGCAAGGCCGCCGACGGGCTGGTCAACGCCCTGCGCGCCCAGACCGGCATCCTGCCGGGACAGCGGTTGGGGTCTTACACCGTCGATTACGCCGATGATTTCCGTTACGTCGATCCGATCGACGACAGCGTGAGCGACAAGCAGGGCATCCGCATCGGCTTCAAGGACGGCTCGCGGATCGTGTACCGGCTGTCCGGCACCGGCACCGAAGGCGCGACCTTGCGGGTCTATATCGAAGCCTACGAACCCGACCCGGCGAAGCACGATCTGGACACCCAGCAGGCGCTGGCCGAACTGATCGGCATCGCCAACAGCTTGGCCGGCATCCGCGAACGCACAGGCCGCGAGGCGCCGACAGTCATCACCTGATCCCCATCCCTAACTGTCCTCTTCCCTGTCGGGGAGGGGACAGTCAAACCCAAACCCGATGTCCCTGGACATTTTTCCAAGTTTCGTCAGGGAAAACTACGAGATCCACGAGTGGCGTCATGCCTGCGCCATTCTTTCCCAAGATTTCTCAACGGAGCTGAGCGACTTGATCGATGTGCTGGCTCGCTTCCGGCTCAGAAAAAGCTGGATCGCCGTCGGCGGCGGCAACAAATCCCGAGTATCCAATTAGATTGACAGCGAGCTTGCTCGCAAAGGCTGGACACCCAAGAATTTCGATACCCGGATTGTCGTGGACGAAGTATCGCTGGACTCGCCGACACACGAAGTCGATTGTTTCAAAAACCGGATTGCCTTGGAAATCGAATGGAACAACAAGGATCCCTTTTATGATCGGGATCTAAACAACTTCCGGCTGCTCTTCGACCTCAGGGTTATTTCGGTCGGCATCATCATTACCCGCTGCGACGAGCTACAGGATCTCTTCAATCATCTGGGAAGAGGCAAATCCTACGGCAACTCCACCACGCACATGGCCAAGCTGTTGCCGCGAATTCAAGGTGGTGGTGGTGCGGGTTGTCCCCTGCCGGTTTTCGGCATCTCGTGCTCGCTCTATGAAGAAGACTGCCAATAGCATCCAACCCACTGCCATTCAGGATTTCGCCGCAAAAGTCACTGGAACCTACGCCACCGTTCTAGCTGACCCGCCTTGGCGTTTCCAAAACCGCACCGGCAAGATGGCGCCGGAACATCAGCGCTTGTTGCGCTACCCGACCCTGACGCTAGAAGAAATCCGCGCTATCCCGGTGGGGCGGGTGCTGGCTCCCACCGCGCACCTTTATCTTTGGGTCCCGAATGCGCTTCTCGCCGAAGGATTGGAGGTGATGCGCGGTTGGGGATTCACCTACAAAACCAACTTGGTTTGGTACAAGGTTCGCAAGGATGGAGGACCTGACGGACGCGGGGTTGGTTTCTACTTCCGCAACGTCACCGAACTCGTGTTATTTGGCATCCGCAGCCCCATGCGCACCCTGCAACCGGGTCGGACCCAAACCAACATCATGATTTCGCAAAAACGCGAGCATTCCCGCAAGCCCGACCATATTTACAGCATCGTCGAGACATGCTCTCCTGGACCTTATCTGGAATTGTTCGCCCGTTTTCGCCGGCCCGGCTGGGATCAGTGGGGCAACGAGGACGTAGAGGAAAATTCGCTGAACGGCGTCGCCCTCAGAAAGGGGCATGTCGAACCCTCGATGGACCCGCAAATCCGCCTGCTCGAAGTGCCGCCGCAATACCGGGGACCATCCTGACACGGCTTCGATCATCGACGCCAACTCGCCCACAAAAAAGGGGATCGCTCGCGCGATCCCCATCAGACCTCCAAGCGAAAGAGAGGTCAATCAGGCGTAATCACCCTTGTAGCTTTCCAGCGTCTTGATGTAGTTGGCGCGCTCGAACGCGGTCGGATCGGCGACGTTGCGCTGGCTCATCGAGCCTTTCATCTGCGCCACCGACGAATAGCGGTGCAGCTCCATCCAGGTCTGCAAGCCGTTCCGCAAGGTGGTCAGATAATCGACGCCATGCTTGAGCAAGGCCGAGGTGGTCATCACCGCATCGGCGCCCGCCATCAAATATTTCACCACCTCCACCGGCGTATGCACGCCGCGGGTGGCGCCGATCGAGGCCCGCAACCGCCCGTACAGCACCGCGATCCACAGCAGCGGCAGGCGGATCTCATCCGGCGCGCTCAGGTTCAGGTTCGGCGCCACCTCCAGCTTGTCCAGATCGAAATCCGGCTGGTAAAAGCGGTTGAACAGCACCAAGGCATCCGCGCCGGCGTCGTCCAGGGTTTTGGCCATCGAGCCGATGGCGCTGAAAAACGGGCTCAGCTTCACCGCGACCGGCACCGTCACCGCCGCCTTCACCGCCTTGACGATCTCGACGTAACGCTCCTCGACCTCGCGACCGCTGGTGGTCAAATCGGCGGGGATGTAGTAGATGTTCAGCTCGATGCCCTTGGCCCCGGCTTCCTGCATCAATTGGGCATACTCGATCCAGCCGGTGTTGGTGATGCCGTTCAGGCTGCCGATGAGCGGGATATCCACCGCCTCGGACGCCCGCCGCAACAGGTCCAGATAGCTGTCCGGGCCGACCGTGTAGTCATCGACTTCCGGGAAGTAGTTGAGCGACTCGGCGAAGCTCTCGGTGCCGGCGGTCATCAGGTATTCCAGCGCGGCGCTTTCGTGCTTCAACTGCTCTTCGAACAGCGAAAACAGGACCACGGCCGACGCGCCGGCGTCTTCCAGGCGCTTGATGTTGGCCACGGTCCCCGACAGCGGCGAGGCCGACGCCACGATGGGATGCTTCAGCTCCATCCCCATGTAAGTGGTTCGTAAATCCATGGTGGTACCTTCTGCGTGCAAGATGTCGATGGATCGTCATCCGCTCCCCTCTCCCGCCAAGGAGATGGCCGGGGCCGGCCAACCCCTCCCGCCAGTGGGAGGGGTTGGGGCCGAGGGGACCGCGCGATGACGCGCCGCTTATTGTTTGAACTTCGGCTGGAACGTCGCGCCGCTGCGGGCCGCCATTTCCTCGTACACCGACCAGCGCTGGTTGATCGCTTGCTGGCCCAATTCCATGAGATGTTCCGCTTCCTTGGGGTTGGTGTGGGCCAGCACCTTGTAGCGCACCTCGTTGTAGGCGTATTTCTTGAGCGGGATCTTCGGCCGTCCCGAGTCGAGGATGAACGGGTTCTCGCCGGACTCGCGCACCGCCGGGTTGTAGCGGACCAGCGGCCAGTGCCCGCTTTCCACCGCCAGATGCTGCTGGTCCAGGCCGCGCTGCATGTTGATGCCGTGGGCGATGCAATGGCTGTAGGCCAGAATCAGCGACGGTCCGTGATAGGCTTCCGCCTCGCGGAACGCCAGCAGGGTTTGCTGCGGGTTAGCCCCCAGCGCGATCCGCGCCACGTAAACGTTGCCGTAGGAAATCGCCTGCAACGCGAGGTCTTTTTTGCCCACCTGCTTGCCGGCCGCCGCGAACTTGGCGACCGCGCCCAGCGGCGTGGATTTCGACATTTGGCCGCCGGTATTGGAGTACACCTCGGTATCCATCACCAGGATGTTCACGTCGCGGCCGCTGGACAGGACGTGATCGACGCCGGAGGATCCGATGTCGTAAGCCCAGCCGTCGCCGCCGACGATCCAGACGCTGCGCCGGACCAGTTGGTCGGCGATCGCCAGCAACTGGGCGGCGCGCGGATCGGCGATTTCTTTCAGCTTTCGCTTGAGTTCGGCCACCCGGCCGCGCTGCCGCCGAATGTCCATCTCGGTGACCTGTTCGGCTTCGATCAGATCGTCCACCAATTCCGGGCCGATCCCGGACGCCAGCGCCCGCAGCAATTCCCGGGCGTAGGTCAGATGCATGTCGGCGGTCAGGCGGAAGCCGAGGCCGAACTCGGCGTTGTCCTCGAACAGCGAATTCGACCAGGCCGGACCGCGCCCCTCGCTGTTTACCGACCAGGGAGTGGTCGGCTGGTTGCCGCCGTAGATCGAGGAGCAGCCCGTGGCGTTGGCCACCAGCAGCCGGTCGCCGAACAGTTGCGAGAGCAGTTTGACGTAGGGGGTTTCGCCGCAACCGGAGCAGGCCCCGGAAAACTCGAACAGCGGCGGCAGGAACTGCACGCCGCGCACGGTGGAGAAATCCACCCGGCCGCGATCCACTTCCGGCAGGGTCTCGAAGAAACCGATGTTGGCGCGCTCGGCGTCCAGCACCGGCTCCTTGAGCGCCATGTTGATGGCCTTGCGATTGGCCTGCTCCTTGCTCTTGGCCGGGCAGACTTCCACGCACAGCCCGCAGCCGGTGCAGTCTTCCAGATACACTTGCAGGGTGTAGCGGATATCCGGGAAGCCGCGGGCGTCGATGGGGGCGGTCCTGAACCCGTTCGGCGCGTTATCCAGGCTGGTTTGGTGGTAAAACTTGGAGCGGATGACGCCGTGCGGGCAGACCATGCTGCAATTGCCGCACTGGATGCAGATATCCGGCTCCCAGATCGGCACGAAGTTGGAGATGTTGCGCTTTTCCCACTGGGTGGTGGCGCTGGGATAGGTGCCGTCCACCGGCAGGGCGCTGACCGGCAGCTCGTCGCCGCGCCCGGCCATCATCATCGCCGTGACCTTTTGCACGAACTCCGGAGCGTTGGCCGGCACGACCGGCGGCAAGGCCCGCGTGCTGGTGGCCTGGGCCGGCACCGTGATCGGGCGCAGGTTGATCAGGGTGTTGTCCACCGCCTCGAAGTTCTTGCGGACCACTTCCTCGCCCTTGCGAGCGTAGGATTTTTTGATCGAATACTTGATCTTGTCGATGGCTTTGTCGCGCGGCAGCACCTTGGAAATAGCGAAGAAGCAGGTTTGCATGATGGTGTTGATCCGCGTCCCCATGCCGTTGTCGCGGGCCACCTTCTCGGCGTTGATCCCGTAGACCTCCAGCTTCTTGGCGATGATCTCCTCCTGCACCGGCCGGGGAATGCGATCCCAAGCCTCTTCCGGCTCGTGCGGGCTGGTGTTGAGCAGAACCACCGCCCCCGGCGCGGCCCGTTTCAGCACGTCGCCGCGATCCAGGAAGTTGAACTGGTGGCAGCCGATGAAGTTGGCCGACTGCACCAGATAGGGCGCGCGGATCGGATCGGGGCCGAAGCGCAGGTGCGAGACCGTCTGCGAGCCGGATTTCTTGGAGTCGTAGACGAAATAGCCCTGGGCGAAGAACTCGGGATCGTCACCGATGATCTTGATCGAGTTCTTGTTTGCGCCGACCGTGCCGTCCGCGCCCAGCCCGAAGAACATCGCCCGCACCACCTTGTCGGACTCGATGACGAAGCTCGGGTCCACGTCCAGGCTGGTGTGCGACACGTCGTCGATGATGCCGACGGTGAAATGGTTCTTGGGCCTGTCCTTGCGCAGCTCGTCGAACACCGCTTTGCACATCCCCGGCGTGAATTCCTTGGACGACAGCCCGTACCGGCCGCCGATCACCCGCGGCAGAGTCGGCGTCGGCAACGTGCCGGCGACCTGGGCTTCCATCAGAGTGTTGACGACTTCCAGGTACATCGGTTCGCCGGTCGCGCCCGGCTCCTTGGTGCGCTCGAGCACGGCGATGGATTTGACGCTGGCCGGCAGCGCCGCCAGGAAATGGCGGGCGGACAACGGCAGGTAAAGGCGGACCTGCAACACGCCGACCTTTTCGCCGCGCGCATTCAGATAGTCGGCGATCTCGCAAGCGGTTTCCGCGCCGGACCCCATGAGGATCACCGCCCGCTCGGCCTTCGGATCGCCGAAATAGTCGAACAGGTGATAGCGGCGACCGGTGATGCCGGCGAACTTGTCCATCGCCGCTTGCACGATCTCCGGCACCTTGGCGTAGAACGGATTGACCGTTTCGCGGCACTGGAAATAGGTGTCGGGATTTTGGGCGGTGCCCCGGATGAACGGCCGGTCGGGATTCAATGCCCGGGCGCGATGGGCCAGCACCAGATCGTCGCGGATCATGGCCCGCATCTCGTCGTCGGTCAGCAGGGTCAGCTTGTTGACCTCGTGCGAGGTGCGGAAGCCGTCGAAGAAATGGATGAACGGCACCCTTGCCTCCAGGGTGGCGGCCTGGGCGATCAGCGCCATGTCGTGGGCTTCCTGCACCGAGGCCGAGGCCAGCAGGCAGAAGCCGGTGGGGCGCACCGCCATCACGTCCTGGTGGTCGCCGAAGATCGACAGCCCCTGGGTGGCCAGGGAGCGGGCGGCGACGTGAAACACCGCCGAGGTCAGCTCGCCGGCGATCTTGTACATGTTGGGGATCATCAGCATGAGCCCCTGCGATGCGGTGAAGGTGGTGGTCAGCGCGCCGGTTTGCAGCGCGCCGTGGGCCGCGCCGGCGGCGCCGCCCTCGCTCTGCATCTCCATGACCACGGGCACGCTGCCCCAGATGTTCTTGACGCCCTCGGAGGCCCACTGGTCCGCCAGCTCGGCCATGGTCGAGGAAGGCGTGATGGGATAGATGGTGCAGACTTCGTTGACCCGGTAGGCGACATAGGCCGCAGCCTCGTTGCCGTCGATGGTGGTGACTTGCCGTTCGGTCATTGCGCTTCTCTCGTGAGGCCCGCGAGCATTCGGCGGGCGGTGGTTTCTTGTATTGGCCGGTCAGCCCGCTTGTTCCGTGGTTTCGGCCGCCGGTTCCGGGATCAGCTCGATGGCGTGGCAGGGGCACTGCTCGAAACACACGGCGCAACCGGTGCAAAGATCGTAGTTGTACAGGTAGCGCTTGCCGGGTCCCAGCTTGATGATGGCGTCCTCGGGGCAGGCGCCGTAGCAGCCGTCGCACTCGTAGCAGTTGCCGCAGGACAGGCAGCGCTTGGCTTCGTACAGCGCCTCTTTCTGGCTCAGGCCGCCGACGACTTCCTCGAAGCTGCTCTGGCGGTGCTTGATGTCCAGATGGCCCTGCGGGCGCTGGGCGGCGTCGGTGTAGTACCAGACGTGCAGCTTTTCGAAGGTCGCCAGACCGTGCTTGGGCGGGCTGACGTAGGAACCGCCGCGCAGCCAGGCGTCGATGTTGCGGGCGGCCTTCTTGCCGTGGCCGACCCCGATGGTGACGGTGCGGTCGGAGGGCACCATGTCGCCGCCGGCGAACAGGCCCGGATAGCCGGTCATCATGTTCTCGTCCACCGTGACCACGCCGTCGTCCTTGAACTCCACGCCCGGCACCTTGCGCATGAAGCTGGTATCCACGTCCTGGCCCAGCGCCATGATCAGCGCATCGGCTTCCAGGGTCTCGAACTGGCCGGTCGGGCGGGGCCGGCCCTTCTCGTCGACTTCCATCACCTCGACCGTGAAGGTGGTTTCATCGATGCTCTTGATAGTGCGCAGCCAGTGGATCTTCACGTCTTCCTCGAGCGCCTCGGTCGCCTCGAAATCGTGCGCGGGCATGTGGGCGCGGTCGCGGCGGTAGATGATCAGCGGCTCGTAGCCCAGGCGCTTGGCGACCCGGGCGGCGTCCATGGCGGTGTTGCCGCCGCCGTAGATCGCGACCCGGCGGCCCAGCTTGGGCGCGTTGCCGGTTTCCACGTCCTTGAGGAAGCTGATGGCGTCGAGCATCTTGCCGGCATCGCGGGAGGGAATCTCGGTGCGCTTGCTGATGTGGGCGCCCACGGCGATGAACAGGGCGTCGAACTTGCCGGCTTCCTTCTCGGCCATCAGGTCGTCGACCCGATGGTTGAGGACGATCTTGACGCCCATGTTCTCGATGCGCTTGATCTCGGCGTCCAGCACGTCGCGCGGCAAGCGGTAGGAGGGAATGCCGAAGTGCATCATGCCGCCGGCCATCGGCCCGGCTTCGCGGATTTCGACCGAGTGCCCCATCCGGGCCAGATGGTAGGCGGCGGACAGGCCGCTGGGACCGGCGCCGACCACCAGCACCCGCTTGCCGCTGGGCGGGGCGGTCACGGTGAACTGCCAGTTTTCCTGCAAGGCCAGATCGCCCAGAAACCGCTCGACGGCGTGGATGCTGACCGAGGAATCGAGCTTGCCGCGATTGCAGGCGGTCTCGCAGGGATGGTAGCAGACCCGGCCGTGGATACCCGGCATCGGGTTGTTCTCGGTCAGACTCTGCCAAGCCTCCTTGAAACGGCCCGCTTGCGCGTGCGTCAGCCAAGCCTGGATGTTCTCGCCCGCCGGACAGGCGTTGTTGCAAGTGGGCAGCAGATCCACGTAGATCGGCCGCTGGACGCGCTGCGGGCCGACGTTGCGCTTCTCGTGCGTCAGATCCAGCGGACGCGTCATATTGATGGGCTTGTCAGTCATCGTGCTTCTCTTCGTGATCGTCTGGTGGTGAGGGATAACCTTCCGCTTTCTTCATGGACGGAAGCGAGCCTGCGGACATCGGCGCCGCCCGCAGCCGTCCCCGACGCCGGTAAGTGCGCGCGAGGCAAAGGCGTTACAGGAGCCGGGCCGCTCGATAGGCGCGCTCGCGCCACGCGTGCGGCCAGTATCTCGGAACGCTCCCGGCGATGCTCGCCCACTAAAGTTAGAACATTTTTATCGAAAGTGAAGAAAGCGGTTCGGACGGCGTGGTCCTGTCGGCTGCCAGCGTTGGTCCAAGCGGGTATCATGTCCGGAAAAACTCGGTACCGCCCCCGCCGCCCGCCCGGCCGATCGACATTTTCCGACCGATGGATTCCAAGCGATCCCCATGAACCGCAACTATGGCCTGGACGTGCTCCGGGCGACCGCCATCTTGCTGGTGCTGGCTTCCCACGCGCTTTTTTTCGTTATCCAGACGGTTCCAGAATCCAAAACCATCAAGCTGATCAGCTATTTTTGCGGCTTCTGGGGGGTCGAGCTATTTTTCGTGCTCAGCGGATTTTTGATCGGAACCATCATCAAACATCTCATTGCCTGCCGCCAGCCACGCTGGCTGGCTTCGTTCTGGATCAGAAGGTGGTTCAGAACGATTCCCTGCTACCTGCTTTTTCTTTCCTCGAACATCCTCTGGTATCTCTATCTGCATCGCTCCCTCCCGGAATCGTTGTCCACTTACCTGATCTTCGCTCAAAATCTGGCTTGGGAACACCCCAGCTTCTTCCCCGAAGCCTGGAGCCTTTCAGTGGAAGAGTATTTTTACTTGCTGTTTCCGATCATTATAGGGCTTTTGACAGCAACAAAAATGCGCCCGGCGACCGCGTTTTTGACCGCCGGAACCGTTTTGCTGCTGTTTTCCACAACGCTCCGCTTCGTTTTCGCCCCGCAGGAATCGATCACTTGGGATGCGGGCATCAGAAAAGTCGTGCTTTTCAGGCTCGACGCCCTGATGTACGGTATCTACCTGTCTTATTTTATTGATAAAATTAAGTTTTTTAAGATACAAAAGCCGTTGTTTGCGATTGGTTTATCGGCCTTGGCCGCTTCCCTGTCCGCCTATTTTATCTTCGACCACGATAGCAGTTTTTTCCTGAAAACACTGGAATTCAGCATGACCTCACTCGGCTTCATGCTGATCATACCGCATATGATGGATTTAAAGCTCGCCGAGCCAACCGGGGTTGGCCGCTTTTTCAAAAAAACGGCTCTGTGGTCCTATTCGATGTATCTATCCAATTTCCTGATTTACAATATGATACAGGCTCTTGTATTCTTAAAGTATTTCAATAATCATCCGGCCTACGGCGCCCTGCTCTGCATCCCGCTCCTGTTGGGCGCCACCTACCTAATCTCGGCGTTAGTCTATCGAATCTTTGAATTTCCCATCATGAATTTCAGAGAAAACGCCATCGTTTGGCTGAATAAATACTTTAGCCCTCTCAAGGAAATCACCCGATGAAAGCGATCATTCTCTCCAAACTGGGCGGTCCCGAGCAGTTGAGCCTCGCCGATGTCCCCACGCCGGAACCCGGACGGGGACAGGTTCGGGTTCGGTTGCGCGCCTCGGCCCTGAACCGGCGCGACGTGTGGATCACGCTCGGCCAGTATCCGGGTATCCGACTGCCGTGCGTCATGGGATCGGATGGTGCCGGGGTGATCGATCAGCTTGGCTCCGATGTCTCGCCGGATTTGCTCGGCCGAGAGGTCGTCATCTATCCCGCCTTCGACTGGGGTGAAGATACCCGCTTCCCCAGCCCCACTTTTCGGGTCTTGGGGATGCCGGACCCCGGCACTTTCGCCGAATACATCTGCGTGCCCGCCGGTCACGTTTTTCCCAAGCCCCCTTTTCTGAGCTGGGAGCAGGCCGCCGCCCTCCCGCTGGCCGGATTGACCGCCTGGCGGGCGCTGATGACGCAAGCGGCGGCGCAGCCGGGTGAAACGGTCCTGGTGACCGGCATCGGCGGCGGGGTGGCGACCTTCGCGCTGAAATGGGCGACCGCGCTCGGCGCGCGAACCTTCGTCACCAGCGGCAATCCGGCCAAGCTGGAGCAGGCGCGGCAACTCGGCGCGGTCGGCGGCATCGACTATCGCGCCGAAGGCTGGGCCAAGCGTTTGGTCGAGTTGACCGGCGGCCTGGACGTGATCGTGGACGGCACCGGCGGGCCGAGCTTCAACGCTTACTTTTTGGCGCTCAAACCGGCTGGCCGGCTGGCGGTCTACGGATCGACCGCCGGCAACCCGCCCGCCGGGCTGGATCTGGTTCGTCTGTTTTTCAGACAGGCGCGGATCATCGGCTCGACCATGGGCTCGCCCGATGAATTCGCCGCGATGATGCGCTTCGTCGCCGAACACCGCATCGAGCCGGTGATCGACCGGATTTTTGGGCTCGACGAGGCGGTGGCCGCCCATCAACGGCTGCTGGCCGCCGAGCAATTGGGCAAAATTGTCTTGCGGCATGGCTGACAACGTTGGGCTCGCATCAACGCCGTGCCGTCTATCTTTCCGCTTTCGGCGAGATGACTGACGACGGTTGATAACCAATATTGCATATTGCCGAGCGTCGGTTATAACCATATCTCAAAATATCGCTTGACGCAGTGCAATATTATCTTTATACTGCACCGCAACATTCATTCGTGAATGTTGTCCTCCAAATCCTCCTTTGGTGGTTGTTTGCCGGAGCATCGATTGCTCCGGCTTTTTTATTGCGCTCGCAAAAAAGCTTGACGCAGTGCAGCAAAATTGCGTAATCTACTCCCGACATCGAAAGATGTCGTTCTTCTCCACACCTTCCTTTGGTGGTTACTTGCCGGAACCTCTGGTTCCGGCTTTTTTTCGGGCATCCGCGATCCCCGCCATGACCCACCGACCGATTCGCCGGTTTTCTTTCATCGGCAAACCCCTGATTTTCATGGCAAGCTTATTGCCGTTGGCCTGGTTGTGCTGGCTGGCTTGGCAGGATCGACTGGGCGCCAATCCGGTCGAAACCCTCAGTCACCGCACCGGCGACTGGAGCCTGCGCTTTTTGTTGCTGACGCTGGCGGTGACGCCGCTGCGGCGGCTGAGCGGCTGGAACGGGCTGCAAAAATTCCGGCGGATGCTGGGGCTGTTCGCTTTTTTCTACGTCTGCCTCCATTTCGGCGTCTATCTGATTTTCGATCAGTTTTTCGATTGGGCCGGAATCGTGGAGGACGTGGCCAAACGACCGTACATCACGGTCGGCTTCACCGGCTGGCTGCTGCTGATCCCGCTGGCGGTCACTTCCACCAACGGGATGATCAAGCGGTTGGGTCGTAACTGGCAGCGGTTGCACCGGCTGGTCTATGTCATCGGCGCGCTCGGCGTGCTGCACTATCTGTGGCTGGTCAAGGCCGACCTCACCGAACCGCTGCTGTACGGCGGGATATTGGGCGTGCTGCTGGGCTATCGGCTGTGGTGGTGGCGCACTCACTCGGCGACGATCAGCCGTTCCACCCGCTGAAACCCGCGCGGTAGCGGTTTGCCCCGCCGGCCCCGCTCGCCCGCGTAACCTTCCAAGTCGGCGGGTTTGAGTTTCAGATCCCGTTTGCCGGCGGTCAGCACCACGCCCTTGCCCGGCGGCACAAGAGTCAGGGCCACCAACGGATTCATCACCGGGCAGATCGATGAATTTTATTGCCTTTTCCCTTGGGCAAGCGCGGCAAATCCTTCGCCGGGAACACCAGTAAACGCCCACCGCTACCGACCGCCGCCAAGCGGTCGGTTTCCGCGCCAAAGACCGGCAGCGGCGCCAGTATCCGGGCGCCGTCCGGGACGGTCAGCACCAGCTTGCCGGCTTTGTTGCGGCTCAGCAGATCGTCGAAGGTGCAGATGAAGCCATAGCCGGCGTCGGTGGACAAGAGATAGAGGTCTTCGGGATTGCCGAGCAGCACGCTGACGAAACGAGCGCCGTCCGGCGGGCTGAGCTTGCCGGTCAAGGGTTCGCCGTAACCGCGCGCCGAGGCCAGTCCCGCCACCGGCAGGGTGTAGGTTCGCCCGGTCGTGTCGAGAAACACCGCCGACTGATTGCTGCGACCTTGGGCTTGGTCGAGAAAACCGTCGCCGGCCTTGTAGCTCAACGCGGAGGCGTCGATTTCTCGCCCTTTGGCCGCCCGCACCCAACCCTTTTGCGACAGCACCACCACCATCGGCTCGCTCGGGGTCAGGCTGGCCTCGTCCAGCGCTTGCGCCGCCCGTCGTTCCACCAGCGGGCAGCGGCGCGGGTCGGCGTAACGCTTGGCGTCTTCCTGAATCTCCTTGCGGATGAGCGTTCTTAGCCGCTTTTCGGAACCGAGTAACTGTTGCAACTGCTCCTGTTCCTTGCGCAATTCGTCCTGCTCGCCGCGCAGCTTCATTTCCTCAAGCCGGGCCAGATGGCGCAACTTGGTTTCCAGAATCGCCTCGGCCTGAACGTCGGACAGTTGGAAGCGGGCCATCAGCACCGGCTTGGGCTTGTCCTCGGTGCGCAGGATGCGGATCACCTCGTCCAGATTGAGATAGGCGATCAGCAAGCCATCGAGAATATGCAGGCGCTGATCGACCTGATCGAGCCGGTATTGCAGGCGCCGCCGCACCGTGGCGACCCGATAGCGCAGCCATTCTTCGAGGATCTGTTTGAGGTTCTTGACCTGCGGCCGGCCGTCCAGTCCGATCATGTTCAGGTTGACCCGGTAGCTTTTCTCCAGGTCGGTGGTGGCGAACAGGTGATCCATCAGCAAATCCGCGTCCACCCGGTTGGAGCGCAGCACCAGCACCAGCCGGGTCGGGTTTTCGTGGTCGGATTCGTCGCGCAAATCCTCGACCATCGGCAATTTTTTGTCCCGCATCTGCGCGGCGATCTGTTCTATCAGCCGTGCCCCGGACACCTGGTGCGGCAAGGCGGTGATGACCACGTCGCCGTTTTCCCGCTCGAAGCGGGCGCGCATCCGCACCGTGCCGTTGCCGGTCTGGTACAGCTTCCGCAGTTCGTCGCGCGGCGTGATGATTTCCGCGCCGCCGGGAAAATCCGGCGCCGGCACGAGTTCGCACAGCGCGTCCAGATCGCTGTCGGGTTGATCCAGAAGATGAATGCAGGCCGCCGCGACTTCGCCGAGATTGTGCGGCGGGATGTCGGTGGCCATGCCGACGGCGATGCCGGTCGCGCCGTTCAGCAAAACGTGCGGCAAGCGGGCCGGCAGCAGCACCGGCTCGTCCAGCGTGCCGTCGAAGTTGGGCGTCCAGTCCACCGTGCCTTGGCCGAGTTCGGACAACAGAACTTGGGCGAAGGGCGACAGCCGCGCTTCGGTGTAGCGCATGGCGGCGAAGGATTTGGGATCGTCCGGCGAACCCCAGTTGCCCTGTCCGTCCACCAGCGGATAGCGGTAGGAAAACGGCTGGGCCATCAGCACCATCGCCTCGTAGCAGGCCGAATCACCGTGCGGGTGGTATTTGCCGAGCACGTCGCCGACGGTGCGGGCGGATTTCTTGTGCTTGGAGTTGGCCGACAGCCCGAGTTCGGACATGGCGTAGACGATGCGGCGCTGCACCGGCTTCAATCCGTCGCCGATGTGGGGCAAGGCGCGGTCGAGGATGACGTACATGGAATAGTCCAGGTACGCTTTTTCGGTGAAGATTTTGAGCGGCACGCGCTCGGCGCCGTCGGCGGTAAAGGCTAATTCGGTCATTCAGAAACGTCGCTCAGAGATTGGGGAACAATTCGGCCAAATCGATCACGGCATCGGGACAGAGAACGGGCGCGATTTGGCCAGTGCGGCGGCAATCCCGTTGTTGGTAAACGCCATTGATCGGCTCGCGGTAGATTTCCAATTGTCGATTTTGAATATCCAGCAACCAAACTTCCGGGATGCCGTGGCTAGCATAGAGCGGGATTTTAACGTCGCGGTCGTAGCGGAGCGTGCTGTCTGAAACCTCCACAAGAAGCAGTACATCTTCGGGATGAGGACTGGATTGTTCGTAATCGTCTCCCCGCCAGCGCAGAATAGCGAGATCGGGTTGAGGTTCCGCATAACCGCTCAATACGACGGGATTCTGCGCCGCGATAATCGCTTTGTCGCCGACCACTTTTGAAAACAGGCGAATAAAGCGATTAACATTACCTCCATGAAAACTTCCAATCGGCGCCATTTCGATGATCTCCCCATCGATCAATTCCACCCGCGAATCTTCGTGCAATAAGCCGACTTCCGCCATGCGGTGATATTCCGCCACGGTCCAGCGGTGGCGAGGTTGGGCGTTCAGCAATTCACGTTCTGCTATCGGAGTTGACATGGTGTGTCCTCCCGCTGGATGACTTGAATCCGAAAGCGGCGATCACTCAATAAAACTCAGCAGCTTTTGCACCAGTGGCTTCAGCAGGGAATTATCGGTTGGTTTTTTCTCGATCTTGACGCTCCAGCGGCCTGCCTTGTCGCGCTCGAACTTGACGTGGGTTTGCAACACGACGAGCACGGCGCTGACGATGGCGACGGTTTCCAGCACGCCGAATCGGGTCGGGGCCGGCCCTTCAATCAAGGCGGTGAGCATGGGTTGTTGCTGCGGATCGTCGGCGAGCAGCAGCAGGGCGGCGCGGGCCAAGTCGCCTTCACTGGCCGAAACGGCGGCGGTTTCCGGGCCAGTCGCGAACTCCCGCAGGGCTTGGCGCAGTTCCGGGGTGAGTGCGGTTTCGGTCGGAGTCGCCTGGGCGCGGGCGAAGGTCGCCAGCACCCGGCGGGCGGTGGCGTCGTCCAGGGATGCAATTCGGTCTTGTATAGGCATGATATCTCTCTCTAAAGTTCTGCGTTTCATTCCCCCCTTTGCAAAAGGGGGGTCAGGGGGGATTTCCGTCTTCCGGCAACGCCCCCAACCCCGCCTCTTCCCAGATTTGCCGCAGTTTGGCCTGATCGTCGGGCGGGGCTTGGCGGTAGATGGTAAGAAATTGCTCAACTCCTTTCCCTGCACCGCACCCGGCAAGGATTCGTTGAAGAGCGCACCGCCATCTACAACCGCCTGCGTGGCCTGATCTCCGAATTCGGCATCGTCCTGCCGCAGAAGGTGAGCTGTTTGCGTCGGGAGATTGGCGGCCACCTTGAAGACCTGCCGGGATACGCCAACCGATGCGTGGGAGATCTCCTGGCGCACGCCGACCGGCTCGATGTCCTTGTTGCGGAGTACGACCGTGCCATCGCCCGGGCCGCACGCGAAGACGCGCGCAGCAAACGCCTGATGCAACTGCCCGGCATTGGCCCGACCACCGCCAGCGCGCTACTCGCCAGCATTGGTGGCGGCCACGAATTCGACAACGGCCGACAGGTCGCGGCGTGGATCGGTCTGACGCCGGGTCAACACAGCAGCGGCGGCAAGGCGCGACTCGGGCGCATCACCAAGGCGGGTGATGCCTATCTGCGCAGTCTTCTCGTGATGGGCGCTCGCGCCATTCTCAGCGGTCTGGGCGACATTGGCGTAATGCGAAGCATCTTGATAATGCGTGAAGACAGCGATAGCTCGAATCGTCCAGCGTCCAGCCTCCACGAAATGGCCTTGCGATTGCGCGAGTAAGCCCAATTGTCCATAGGTGATCGCCGCGCCGTGCTCGTCGCCCTGTTTTTCCTTGATCGCCAGCGACTGTTGATACCACCGCTCCGCCGCCGCGAAGTCGCGCCGCTCCTGGGCGATCATCCCCAACTGGTGATAGGTGATCGCCGCGCCGTGCTCGTCGCCCTGCTTTTCCTCAATCGCCAGCGACTGTCTGATACCACCGCTCCGCCGCCGCGAAGTCGCGCCGCTCCTCGGCGATCATCCCCAACTGGTGATAGGTGATCGCCGCGCCGTGCTCGTCGCCCTGCTTTTCCTTGATCGCCAGCGACTGTTGATACCACCGCTCCGCCGCCGCGAAGTCGCGCCGCTCCTCGGCGATCCTCCCCAACTGGTGATAGGTGATCGCCGCGCCGTGCTCGTCGCCCTGCTTTTCCACAATCGCCAGCGACTTCTGATACCACCGCTCCGCCGCCGCGAAGTCGCGCCGCTCCTGGGCGATCATCCCCAACTGGTGATAGGTGCTCGCCGCGCCGTGCTCGTTGCCCTGCTTTTCCTCAATCGCCAGCGACTGTCTGATACCACCGCTCCGCCGCCGCGAAGTCGCGCCGCTCCTCGGCGATCATCCCCAACTGGTGATAGGTGATCGCCGCGCCGTGCTCGTTGCCCTGCTTTTCCTAAATCGCCAGCGACTGTCTGATACCACCGCTCCGCCGCCGCGAAGTCGCGCCGCTCCTCGGCGATCCTCCCCAACTGGTGATAGGTGCTCGCCGCGCCGTGCTCGTCGCCCTGCTTTTCCTTAATCGCCAGCGACTGTTGATACCACCGCTCCGCCGCCGCGAAGTCGCGCCGCTCCTCGGCGATCCTCCCCAACTGGTGATAGGTGATCGCCGCGCCGTGCTCGTTGCCCTGCTTTTCCTTAATCGCCAGCGACTGTTGATACCACCGCTCCGCCGCCGCGAAGTCGCGCCGCTCCTCGGCGATCCTCCCCAACTGGTGATAGGCGGCGGCTTCGCCTTGCTGGATTATTGCGCTGCTTGCGGTGCTCCGCCAGCGCCACAAAGCGCTGGTCCGCGCTGGCAATATCCCGCTGGTTCAGCGCATAAGCGCCCAGCGCCTGAGTCAGGGCGGCAAAATCCGATCGTCCATTCCCAGCGCCTCGGCTTCGGCCAGGGCGGTGAGGAAGTTGACGCCGTGCCAGTGAAAGGGCCAGCGCTGCTCGTGCAATTGCTTCGGCGCAAAGTGATCGGCCAGCGACCCCATCACGTCCACGAACGCCCGCCGCCACGCATCGCGCTGGCTATCGTCCAATCCCACGACCGACCGGGCGCGCAGGAAGCCGGTCAAGGCCGGGTGCATTTCGTGGATGTCCTGCCCCAGCGGACGCAGCAGCCCGCTCACCGCCAACATCGCCAGCAAGCGTTCGATGTCCGCCCGGCTGAAACCGGCTTGTCGGCTTGCTGCGCCATCATTTCCAGGTAATCCGCGTCCACGAACCGCTCGTGCAAGCCCAGCGGCAGCAACAGCGGCTGCAATTCCGCCGGCAAGGCTTCCTCGACGAACTCCAACGCCGCGAACAACCGGGCTTGGAGCGGATCGCTCCCCGGTTCCACGCGAATCCGCCCTTGCAGTTGCTTTGCCAGCACGCTGGCGCCGACCTCCCGCAACCGGGGCAATAGCGCCCGCATCGCCAAGGGATGCCCGCCCAGCAAGTCCATCAGATTTTTCAAGCCAGCGTCTTTCTGATCGGCCTCCAGCCCCAAATCGCGCAGAATCGTGGCGCAATACTCCCAACGCTCCTCGCCCTGCAAACCGCCGAGACTCGAGCGGAAAACAGCGGTCGGAACCCAGCCACGCTTCCGGGCTGCGGCTGGTGATGATGACCTTGCTCGCGCCGCCGCGCAGTTTGCCCAGAAAATCCCGCAACCGCTGCCGATCCGGCTCCGGCAAGCCGGCTGCCAATGTCGTGCCGGGAACCCCCGTCGCCGACTCGAAATTGTCCCAGACCAGAATGAAGCGCCGCTTCTTGAACACGTCCACCAGCGCCGCCTGCTTTTGCGCCAAATCCGCCGCCATCGCGTCGGTCGCCGAACAACGCTTCCACCAGCCGGTTGAAGACGTATTCGCTGCTGCGGATGTCGTTGAAGGTGAACCAGAAACAGCCCTCGCCCAAGCCCTCGGTCGCCGCCAGCCATTCCACCAGACCACGGGCCAGCGTGGTTTTGCCGACCCCGGCCAAGCCGTGAATCAGAATCGCCGCCGGCGGTCGGCGCAACGCCCGTTCCAGTTGCAGCAAGGCCGCGTCGCGCCCGATGAAGCCGTAGGGATTCTCGCTATCCCGCGCTTCCGGCGGCAACTCCGGCTTCTCGATCACCGCCTGGCTGCCCGTGCGCGCGAAGCTCAAATCCGGCGGCTCCTGCTGATACACCACCGGCACCAGCCAGTCTTCCAGGGGAAACCGCCCCCGCGCGCACACCCGCCCGGCCTTTGCCAGCATCGCCTGCCGCCCGGCCCGCATCCCTTCCGCCATGTTGCCGGTCTCGAACACGCGCCGGTAAAACGCCGGCAGGAACTCCTCCGCGCCGCTCACGTACAGGGAATACGCCATCGCCACCACGCTGCGAATCCCCGCCCGCAGCAGGCTGGCCGCCACCGAGGCAAACGCATCCTCGGCGCGGGCATCCACCATCGCCGATTGGCAGGCGTTCAGCACCATCACCGGAATGCGGTGCTCGCGCAACAGCGCGCCCAGCTTGTCGGCGGGTATGGGATCGGGTTGGCCGTTCTCGGTTTCAAAGATCAAACGCCCTTGCGGCCCCCTGAAAAGATGCGGCAAACCGCCAGCGTCCGCAGCCGGCGCCGTCCCATAACCACCGTGCCCGTCGAAATGGACGATGTGGTAATACGCGGGCCGCTCCCGCAGATGCGCGCGCAGCCGCTCGAAAGTCGGCGGCCGCAGAATCGTCACCCGCGCCGGCAACTCCTGTTTTTCGATCCATTCCACCACCGGCCGCGACAAGGAGCGAAAGCGCACGTCGTTCTCGTAAGGCCGCGCGGTCACGAACAGGATGTTGATGCGGTCGCGCGGCAAGCCTTCCGGCAGCGGCAGCGGATCGTGGCCGCGATCCAACTGGCGCTCGATCCGGCAATGGTGGGCCAGCGCCCCCGCCTGCTGCGGATCGGCCAGCGCCTCCCACGGCCACGCCAGCACGCCGGGATGGTCGCTGGCGATGCGCAAATCCAGGTTCTCCAGCCCGGCGCGTGTCGGCGTCGTGGTAGAAATCCCGGCCCTGCCCCGCGCCGAACAAGGCGGTGAACGCCCGCTCGCCCCAGCCGCGCAGCGCGTCTTGGACGTGCTCGGCCCGGTCGGTCACCGGCGGAAAGGGATAGTCGAGAAATTCCTCCAGATACCAGCGCAATTCGATGCTCAGATTACTGTTGGGCAAATCCTTGACCGGCGTGCTGGCGGGCGAAACGATGGCGGCGGGAGGGGTGGTTTTGCCGTCCTTCAGGCGCACGACCTGAAATTGGGGCGGGTCGCTGGTCTCGACATGGCGAATGATGAGGGTGGGCATTGTGGTGATTCCTGTATTGGCACAACATCCTTTAAGGTGCGATTCACATGATATGCACGAAATTATAGTGCAATGCGAAATTCGGTAACCCACCCCGCCAAAAGGCCCGCCCCATGCCCCCCAGAACCCTGACCGTCGGCCTGGTCCAACAAGCCTGCACCGCCGACCGCAACGCCAATCTGGCCGCCAGCATCGACGGCATCCGCGACCTTGCCAGCCACGACACCCAACTAATTTTGTTGCAAGAATTGCATGCCAGCCCGTATTTCTGCCAGACCGAAAACCCTGTGCTGTTCGATCTGGCGGAACCGATTCCCGGCCCCACCACCGAGGCGCTGGGCGCGGTCGCCCGCGAACTGGGCGTGGTGGTGGTGGCCTCGCTGTTCGAGCGGCGCGCGGCCGGCCTGTATCACAACACCGCCGTGGTGCTGGAACGGGACGGCACCATCGCCGGGACGTATCGCAAAATGCACATTCCCGACGACCCCGGCTACTACGAGAAATTCTATTTCGCCCCCGGCGATCTCGGCTTCGCGCCCATCGACACCTCGGTGGGCCGGCTGGGCGTGCTGGTGTGCTGGGACCAGTGGTATCCCGAAGCGGCGCGGCTGATGGCGCTGGCCGGCGCGGAACTGCTGCTGTATCCGACCGCCATCGGCTGGAACCCCGGCGACGACGAGGAAGAGCGCCAGCGGCAATGGGAAGCCTGGATCATCATCCAGCGGGCGCACGCCGTCGCCAACGGCCTTCCGGTGGTGGCCTGCAACCGGGTCGGCTTCGAGCCCGATCCGTCCGGCCAGACCGCCGGCATCCAGTTCTGGGGGACCAGTTTCGTCGTCGGCCCGCAAGGCGAATGGTTCGCCACCACCCCGACCGACGAGCCGGCCACGCTGGCGGTGGAGCTGGACTTGAGCCGCTCCGAGCAGGTGCGGCGGAACTGGCCCTATCTGCGCGACCGCCGGATCGACGCCTACGGCGGCTTGCTGAAACGCTATCTGGACCGCTGAGAGGACACGCCATGCCGACGCCCGCCGACCGATTGCGCGCCCTGCTCGCCCGCCCCGGCTTGCTGCTGATGCCCGGCTGCCACGACGCCCTCTCCGCCAAGCTGGTGGAACAGGCCGGATTTCCCACCGCGTTCATGAGCGGCTTCGCCGTCGCCGCCACCCGCCTCGGCCTGCCCGACACCGGCCTGATTTCCTACGGCGAACTGGTGGAGCAAGGCCGCAACATCTGCGGTGCGGTTTCCATCCCGCTGTTCGGCGACGGCGACACCGGCTTCGGCAACCCGCTCAACGTGAAGCGCACCGTCGAAGGCTACGCCCGCGCCGGCTTCGGCTGCATCATGATCGAGGATCAAGTGATGCCCAAACGCTGCGGCCACACCCGGGGCAAAGCCGTGGTTCAGTCGCGAGGAGGCGCTGTCGCGACTGCAAGCGGCGGTGGACGCCCGCGACGAAGGCACCGACATCTTGATCATGGCCCGCACCGACGCCCGCGCCACCGACGGGCTGGACGAGGCCATCGCCCGCTGCCGGGCGTTCGCCGACCTCGGCGCGGACATCACCTTTCTGGAAGCGCCGCTGAGCGAAGCGGAGATGCGCCGTTATTGCGGCGAAGTCCCCGGCCCCAAAATGGTCAACCTGATCGAGTCCGGCAAAACGCCCCTGCTGCCGCTGGCGCGGCTGGAAGCCATCGGCTACAAGATCGCCGTCTATCCGCTGACCCTGTTAAACGTGTCGATCAAGGCCATGCGGGCGGCGCTGGAATGCATCGAGCGCGGCGAAACGGCGGACGTGCTGGATTTTCAGGATTTGCAGGCGGCGGTCGGCTTCCCGGAATACTACGCGAGCGAGGAGCGCTACAGCCTGCCGCGAGAAAGTTGAGCGGCGGTCAACTCTCTCCATCGGGCATGGTCACGCCGAACCGCGCCGGGATCTGGGCGTAAAACACCCGGATGTGCTCGGATCGGACGAGATCGAGCAAGCGCTGGGCCTCGTCGTCGGTGACGATGAACTCGACTTCCACCGTCAGCGTGCCGGCCAACTCGAAAAAATGGTCTTCGTGCAACTGGTGGTGCCGGCCGAAGCCGGCCATCGCCCGGAACGCCGAACCGCCGCGAACGCCCATCCGGTTGCCCTGTTCGAGCAGCCACTCCCACAATAGCTTGCCGTGATGGCGCTTGTTTTCGCGGATGTAGAACCTCAGAAACGAACCGTCCATCGCCGATCCTCTCGTCAATCGCGCATGAGCGACAGCGCGGGCGATTCGACACCGCGCCGGCCCACGGAGTTTTCAAGGCGCTTCGGGCTTCTCTCAAGATCGAAGCGAGAGCAAGCCGACCGTCAGCATGCCCAGCGCGGTCAACGCCAGCGACCCGAGCAGATGCAAGCCCGCCGTCGCGACCGCCCAGCCGAACTGGCCGCGCGCCAGCAGCGTGACCACCTCGGCGGAAAAGGTGGAGAACGTCGTCAGCCCGCCCATGAAGCCGGTGATCACCAGCAGGCGGAGTTCGGGAGGCAAGCTGGTGTTGACGGAAAAATAGCCGATCGCCACCCCCACCAGATAGCCGCCGAGCAAATTGGCCGCCAGCGTTCCGAGCGGCACGGTCGGGAATACCGGATTGAGGGCGATGCCCAACCACCAGCGCAAGCAGGCTCCCAAGCCCGCGCCGCCGAACACGGCGAAAAAGGAATAAACGCCCACCCGGCCTCCATCAATAGGCTGTCTGACCCAAAGACAATAGCCGGTAAATGGCGATCTGTCCCGAAACCGGGAGCGCCGTCAGCCCTTGAACTCCTCATACGCGCGCAAGGCTTCGGCCGCGTACATCAGCGACGGCCCGCCGCCCATGTACACGGCGACGGCCAGCGTCTCGTTGAGCTGCTCGCGGGTCACGCCCAAGCGGACCAAGGCTTTGGTGTGAAACCCGATGCAACCGTCGCAGCGCATCGCGACTCCGATGGCGAGAGCGATCAGCTCTTTCTGCAATTCCGACAGCGTGCCGGGGGCCATCGCCGCTTGCGCCATCGCCCCGAAACCGGCCATGGTTCCCGCCGCTTCCTTGCGGAAGCCCACCAGCGCCTGATTGATGTCCTGGGTGATTTGCTTGAACGACTTGCCGCTCATGATCCTTTACCCGATTGATCCCTTTGGCGAAGACCCGGTTTTGCAGGTGTTGATGCCCAGCAAGGGGTAAGCCGGGCAGAACCGGAAGATCCCGGTCAGCAGCGGAACGATGCCGATCCAGCCCCACCAGCCCACGGTGCCGGTCGCGGCCAAGAGCATCAGCACCAGCCCGACAACGATCCGGGCGATCCGATCAGGCGTTCCAACATTGATTTGCATGGTGATACCTCTTACAAGCGATCAGTGGATGGTCGGCGAATCAGGGCAGCGCCGACGTTAATTAAGTATATTATAAATAACTAATATTACAAGCCACCCCGCAGATTTTCCGGCAACGCGACGAGCGTATTGCGCGAGGGGCCGTGAGCCGCTCGCGCCTTGTTCCAACATTACTTGCCGGTCTTGCGCCGCCCGCCGCTCTTGGGCCGTTTCGGTCGGCCCCCAGCGGGCTGGAAGGGATTTTCCCCGCCCCGGAATTCGATGCGGATCGGCGTGCCCCACAGATTCAGCCGCTTCCGATAGACGCCGGCCAGATAGCGCCGATAAGAATCCGGGACGTGACCGATCCGGTTGCCGTGAATGACGATCATGGGGGGGTTCTGCCCGCCTTGATGGGCGTAGCGCAGCTTGATGCTGTGGCCCTGGACCAGCGGCGGCTGGTGGGCGGCCAAGGCATCTTCCAGGATGCGGGTCAGTTCCGGCGTGGACAGCTTGCGGGTGGCGGCGGCGTAAGCCTCTCGGACCGAGCCGAGCAGTTCGCCGACACCGGTGCCGTGCAGGGCGGAAATGAAGTGGATTTTGGCGAAGTCGAGAAAGCCCAGCCGGCGGTCGAGATCGCTTTTCACCTGGGCGCGGGTGTCGGGGTCGAGGTGATCCCATTTGTTGACCGCTATCGCCAGCGCCCGGCCGCTGTCCAGAACCAGGCCCAGCAGGCTGGCGTCCTGGTCGCTGATGCCTTGGCGGGCATCCAGCACCAGCACCGCGACATGGGATTGCTCGATGGCTTGCAGGGCTTTGATGACGCTGAATTTCTCCACCGCTTCGCTGACCCGCGCGCGGCGGCGCACCCCGGCGGTGTCGATCAGGACGTAACGCTGACCGTCGCGCTCGAACGGCGCGGCCACGCTGTCGCGGGTGGTGCCGGGCAGGTCGCAAGCCAGCATCCGCTCCTCGCCCAGCAGGCGGTTGACCAGGGTGGATTTGCCGACGTTGGGCCGGCCGACCACCGCCAGTTTGATGACGCTCTCCGGCTCCTCCGAACCCGTCGCCTCGCCCTCTCGATCCTCTGCGCCCGTGGCCGGCAAGCGCGGCGAAAACTTCCTCCATCAAGGTTTCGACGCCCTGGTTGTGAGCGGCGGCGATGACGTGCAGGTGATCCAGCCCGAGGGCGTGAAAATCGGCGCTGAGCACATCCGGGTCGCGATGTTCGGCCTTGTTGATGACCAGATGGATCGGCCGGCCGGCGCGGCGCAACTGGCCGGCGATTTCCTCGTCCGCCGCCGTCAGCCCGCCACGGCCATCCACCAGCAGCAACACGGCGTCGGCTTCTTCGATCGCCCGCCACGCCTGCTGCTGGATCATCCCGGCCAAACCCTCGTCTTCGTTGGTCAAACCGCCGGTATCGACCACGACATAGGGGCTCGGACCGCGCTGGCCGATGCCGTACTGGCGGTCGCGGGTCAGACCGGGCAGGTCCGCCACCAGCGCGTTGCGGGTGCGGGTCAGAGAATTGAACAGGGTGGATTTGCCGACGTTGGGCCGGCCGACCAAGGCGATGACGGGGAGCATGGGGAACGTGTGGTGATTCGAAAGGATAAGGTGGTGAATTATGCCTGAAAGCCCGTCCCGGACGGCAAAAGTTCGGATAGAGTGCCGAATTTCTGGTAGTCTTCGCCCTTCCTTGACCGTCCCCGCCCCCTCGCACCCGCTCCATGACCCCGATTTTCCGCACCCGCGTCAAGATTTGCGGCATCACCCGTCCCGAGGACGGCGCGATGGCGGCCAGCTTGGGCGCGGACGCCATCGGACTGGTGTTTCACCGGCCCAGCCCCCGCTGCGTGGACGCGGACACCGCGCGGCGGATCGTCGCGGCGCTGCCGCCGTTGGTCGCCACGGTCGGCTTGTTCATGGATGCCGAACCGGCGGCGGTGCGGGCCGTCTTATCCAGTATCCCGCTGAGCTTGCTGCAATTTCACGGCGACGAGGACCCCGACTACTGCGCCGCCTTCGGCCTGCCCTACCTCAAGGCCGTGCCGATGAGCGCCGGCGCCGATCCGCGAGAATACGAGCGACGGTTCGCCACGGCGGCCGGGCTCTTGCTAGATAGTCACGGCGGCAACAAAATGGGCGGCACCGGCCAGGGTTTCGACTGGAGCCGGATTCCCGCCGACCGCCGCAAGCCGCTGATCCTGGCCGGCGGCCTGCACCCCGGCAACGTCGCCGCCGCCATCCGGCAGGTCCGCCCCTACGCGGTGGATGTCAGCAGCGGGGTGGAAACGGCCAAAGGCATCAAGGATGCCGAACTGATGCGCGCATTTCTGCGAGGTGTGTACGACCGTGAAAGCCCTGCGCAATAAGGTGGATTACAGCCAGTTCCCCGACGCCGCCGGCCATTTCGGCCGCTACGGCGGGCGGTTCGTCGCCGAAACGCTGATGGAAGCGTTGCACGAGCTGAACGACGCTTGGCGGACCTATCGCAGCGACCCCGAATTCCTGGCGGAACTGGACGCCGACCTGGCCCGCTACGTCGGCCGCCCCACCCCGCTCTATCACGCCGAACGCTGGAGCCGGCAGCTCGGCGGCGCGCAAATCTACCTCAAGCGCGAGGACCTCAACCACACCGGCGCGCACAAGATCAACAACACCGTCGGCCAAGCCCTGCTCGCCGCGCGGATGGGCAAAACCCGGCTGATCGCCGAGACCGGCGCCGGCCAGCACGGCGTGGCCTCCGCCACCGTCGCCGCCCGCCTCGGCATGGAATGCGTGGTCTACATGGGCACGGAGGACATCAAGCGCCAGGCGCTGAACGTCTACCGGATGCGGCTGCTGGGCGCGACCGTCCAGCCGGTCAGCTCCGGCTCCCGCACCCTCAAGGACGCGCTCAACGAGGCGCTGCGCGACTGGGTCACCAACGTCGATGACACCTTTTACATGATCGGCACGGTGGCCGGCCCCCATCCCTATCCGCTGATGGTGCGCGAGTTCCAGGCGGTCATCGGCCGCGAAGCGCGGGAACAGATGCTGGCCGAGCAAGGCTGTCTGCCGGATGCGCTGGTCGCCTGCGTGGGCGGCGGCTCGAACGCCATCGGCCTGTTCCATCCGTTCCTGAACGATAGCGATGTCGCCATCTACGGCGTCGAAGCCGCCGGTGCGGGCATCGAAACCGGCCGCCACGCCGCCACCCTCTGCGCCGGCCAGCCCGGCGTGCTGCACGGCAACCGCACCTACCTGCTCAACGACAAGAACGGCCAGATCGTGGAAACCCACTCGGTTTCCGCCGGTCTCGACTACCCCGGCGTCGGCCCGGAGCACGCCTGGCTCAAGGACATCGGGCGGGTGCAGTACGTCGCCGTCACCGACGATGAAGCCCTGCGGGGCTTTCACGACCTGACCCGCACCGAAGGCATCATCCCGGCGCTGGAAAGCAGCCACGCCCTGGCCTACGTCACCCAGCTCGCGCCGACCCTGCGCCCCGATCAGCGGATCGTGGTCAACCTGTCGGGACGCGGCGACAAGGACATTTTCACCGTCGCCGCGCTGGAAGGCATCCAGCTATGAACCCCCGCTCCCCGACCCCTCGCCCGACGGGCGAGGGGTCTCCTCGGCACCCAGCATTCAAGAGTTGCGCCGCATGAACCGCATCGCCCGCCGTTTCCAAACCTTGCGCCGCGCCGGTCGCAAGGCCCTGATTCCCTATATCACCGCCGGCGATCCCCGCCCGGACGTCACCGTGCCCATGCTGCACGCGCTGGTCGCGGCCGGCGCCGACCTCATCGAGCTGGGCGTGCCGTTTTCCGACCCGATGGCCGATGGCCCGGTCATCCAGAAAGCCTGCGAGCGAGCGTTGGCGCAAGGCATGTCGCTGCGCGGCGTGCTGGAACTGGTGCGCGAGTTCCGCCGCGCCGACGGCGAAACGCCGCTGGTGCTGATGGGTTATCTCAACCCCATCGAGCGGATGGGCCACGCCGATTTTGTCGCCGCCGCCCGCGACGCGGGAGTGGACGGAGTGCTGACCGTGGATTTGCCGCCGGAAGAAGCCGCCGAAGCTGGCCGAGCTGTTCGAGGCGGCCGGCATCGCCCCGATTTTCCTGCTGGCCCCCACCAGCTCCGAGGAGCGCATCCGGCAAACCGCCCGGCTGGCGCGCGGCTATCTGTATTACGTCTCGCTGAAAGGCGTGACCGGCTCGGCGGCGCTCGATGTCGCCGAGGTGACGGACAAGCTGGCGGTCATTCGCGCCTGCACCGATCTGCCGCTGGGCGTCGGTTTCGGCATCAAGGATCCGCCCACCGCCGCCGCCATCGCCGAGGTCGCCGACGCCGTGGTGGTCGGCAGCGCGCTGGTCGCCAAAATGGGCGAGCTGGCCGACGATCCCGACCGGATGCGCCGGGAAGTCGCCGCGCTGGTCGCCGCCATGCGCCAGGCGATGGATCGGGCCTGCGCGCCCGCCGTCCTCGCCGACTGAGCCGCGCCGCGCCCATTACCCCGCTCCGCCGCTTCGAGCGGCTCGATTGGGACCGCCCGCCCGCTGAAATCCGGAATTTGTCATGAGCTGGTACGAAAAGCTGGTTCCCTCGCGGATTCGCACCGACGGCCGCAACAAGCATCAGATGCCGGAAGGGTTGTGGAGCAAGTGCGAGGAATGCGGGGCGGTGCTGTACGGCGCCGAGCTGGAGCGGAATCTTCAGGTTTGCCCCAAGTGCGGCCACCACATGTATCTCGGCGCCCGCAAGCGCCTGCTGAGCTTTCTCGACGAGGACGAGCCCACCGAAATCGGCGACGACATCGAGCCGACCGATTTTTTGAAGTTCAAGGACGGCAAGAAATACCGGGACCGGCTGCTTCAGGCGCAAAAGACCAGCAACGAAAAGGACGCCCTGATCGCTCTGCGCGGCCGGCTCAAAGGGATGCCGGTGGTCGCCGTGGCGTTCGAGTTCGAGTTCATGGGCGGTTCGATGGGCTCGGTGGTCGGCGAGCGCTTCGTCCGGGCCGCCCGAACCGCCCTCCACGAACACATCCCGTTCATCTGCTTCGCCGCCAGCGGCGGGGCGCGGATGCAGGAAGCGCTGGTGTCGCTGATGCAAATGGCCAAGACCAGCGCGGTGTTGACCCGGCTGGCCGAGCACGGCATCCCCTATCTCTCGGTGTTGACCAACCCCACCACCGGCGGCGTATCCGCCAGCCTGGCGATGCTGGGCGACATCAACATCGCCGAACCGAAGGCGCTGATCGGGTTCGCCGGGCCGCGGGTGATCGAGCAGACCGTGCGAGAAAAGCTACCGGAAGGTTTCCAGCGCAGCGAGTTCCTGGTGGAACACGGCGCCATCGACATGATCGTGGACCGGCGCGAGCTGCGCGACCGGCTGGCCGCGCTGCTGGCGATGCTGACCGGCCGCGACGCGCTGGCCGCCTCCAGTCCGGCGGGCTGAGAGCGCATCGACATGTCCGACCCCCGGTTCGCGACCCTCGACGACTGGCTGAACTGGCAGGAAACCCTGCATCCCCGCGCCGTCGAACTGGGATTGGAGCGGGTGCGGGCGGTGCAGCGCCGGCTGCGACCGGAACCGCCGCCGCATATCGTCATCACGGTCGGCGGCACCAACGGCAAGGGCTCCTGCGTCGCGCTGCTGGAGGCGATCCTGCGCGCCGCCGGCTATCGGGTCGGCGCCTATACCTCTCCGCACCTGCTGCGCTACAACGAGCGCATCCGGGTGAACGGCGCGGACGCGGACGATGCGGCGATTTGCCGGGCGTTCGCCCGCATCGACGCCGCTCGCGGCGACCGCTCGCTGACCTATTTCGAGTTCGGCACGCTGGCGGCGCTGGAACTGTTCCGGGACGCCGGCGTGGAGGTCGCGGTGCTGGAAGTCGGGCTCGGCGGCCGGCTGGACGCGGTCAACAGCGTGGATGCGGACGCCGCGCTGGTCGTCAGCGTCGGCATCGATCACGTCGATTGGCTGGGAGCGGATCGCGATGGCATCGGTCACGAGAAAGCCGGCATTTATCGGCCCGGCCGGCCGGCCCTCTGCGCCGACCCCGATCCGCCGCCCCGGCTGCTCGACCACGCCCGAAACCTGGGCGCCCGCTTCCAGCGGGTCGGGCGCGATTACGGGTTCGCCCGCACCGGCCCGACGTGGCGCTGGTGGGCGGGCGACTCGCGGCTCGACGAGCTGCCGCCGCCGGCCTTGGCGGGCGAACACCAACTCGGCAACGCCGCCGCCGCGCTCGCGACCTTGGCCAGCCTGCGCGACCGGCTGCCCGTCCACCCCGACGCCATCCGGGCCGGCCTTTTGGCGGTGCGGTTGCCGGGACGGTTTCAGGTTTTTCCTGGACCGGTTGAGTGGATTCTCGACGTTGCGCATAATCCTCATGCCGCGAAGGTGTTGGCCGACAATTTGCGGGATCGACACTGCTCCGGCAAAACCTTGGCCATCGTCGGGCTGCTGGCCGACAAGGACGCTGGCGGCGTGATCCGAGCCTTGGCCGGCAGCGTGGCCGACTGGTATCCGGTGACGCTCGACGGGCCGCGCGGGCGCGCGGGCGCCGAACTGGCCGCCTTGCTGTCGGACGCGGGCGCGCGAGCGGTTGCCCGCGACGACTTGATCGATGCCTGCCGAACCGCTCGAATCGCCGCCCGCCCCGGCGATCGTATCGTCGTGTTCGGTTCCTTTCATACGGTCGCGCCGGTACTGGCCGCGCAACCGTGGCTTTCCAATTTTTCCCTTCCGCATTCAAGGGAGGCATGACCATGGATAATCGTTTGGCTCAACGCCTGGTCGGCGCCGCCGTCATCGGGGCGCTGGCTGTCATCTTCGTGCCCGAAATGCTGGAGAAGCCGGACAAGCCTGCGGTCGTCGCTCCAACCAACAACCCGCCACCCCCGCTCCAACCCCGGCCGACGCCTACGCCGACCCTGACGTTCTCTCAACCGCAGCCGGCGGCGCCAAGCGCGGAGGCCAACCCCCCGCCGGTCGCCGAACCGGCTCGGCCAGCGCCAACGGCCCCTGCCGCCCCCCCGGCAATCGCCGGAACCGCGCCGGCCACGCCGGCAGCCCCCATCCCCAGCGCGCCCGCCGCGCCCGCCGCCCCGCCGCCCCGCCGCCAGCACGCCTCCTCCCGCGCCCGTCGCCAGCGCGCCCGTCGCGCCTAAGCCGACCGCGCCCGCCGCGCCCGTCGCTAGCGCCCCCACCCAAACGCCCCCGCGAAGCCCGCAACCCCAACCGCCACGGCTCGCTCCGGCGGCGCCGACCGAATCCCTCAAGGCTGCGGCCGACAAGGCTGCGCGGGAAGAAGCCGCGCGGCGCAAAGCCGCTCAGGAAGCCGCGGCGAAAGTCCGGGCCAAGGCCGAAGCCGAGCGCATCGCCGCCGCCAAGGCGCAAGCCGAAGCCGCCCGTCAAGCCGCGCAAGCCGAAGCCGCCCGCATCAGGGCCAAGGCCGAAGCCGAGCGGAGCGCTGCGGCCAGAGCGGAGGCCGCCCGCATCGAAGCCACGCAGAGCGCGGTCAACCCTTCCCAGTCCTCGCCGGCGGAAACGCTGGCGGCGCAAGCGGAAGCCGCTCGCGCGGCCCAAGCGGCTCGGCGGGAAGCGGCTCGCGCCGAGGCCGCCGGCAAATCCGCCCAAGCGGAAGCCGCCCAAAAAGCGGCTCAGGCCGAGGCTTGCCCGCGCCGAGGCCGCCCGCGCCGAGGCCGCGCGGCGCAAGGCGCAAACCGAGGCCGCATCCGCCCGCGAAGCCGGCGGTGCCCGTGGCGCGACGCCTCCAACCGCCAGCGCCAGAACCAAACCGCCCGCCGCCTTGCCCAAAATCGAGCTGCTGGCCAAATCGGAGGCCCCGACCGCCACCCCGCGCCCCGCGCCTCCCGCCGCCGCGCCCGCTCCCACCCACCCCCAGCAGCCGGCCTCGGCCGGCGGCGGCACCGTGGCGGGCAGCTACGCCCTGCAAGAGAACGCCAACGCCTTGCGGGACTATTACCGCAGCCAAAACGTCCGCGCCGCAGTCGAACGAATCAACGCCAACGGCCGGCCGATGTATCAGGTCAGGATTTGGCGCTGATGATCGGGCAGCAAGGCATGGTGCCGTTTCGGCCAGCGCTCGATTTTGTTAGAATGCTTTTTTTTGCGGGGCGAACACCAGAGCGCGCCAGCGAGCGCCAACCCTACGAGGCGGGAACCGGCAACACATGAACTGGGCGGATTACCTCATCGTCATCATCGTCGCCCTCTCCATGCTGATCGGACTCTGGCGCGGTTTGCTGCGCGAGGTCATATCGCTGGCCACCTGGATCGCGGCTTTCGCCATCGCCTTTCTGTTCGCCGAGAACGGCGCCGCTCATCTCGCTCCCTATATCGACGTGCCCTCGTTCCGGGTCGCGGCCGCATTCGGCGGCCTGTTCCTCGCCACGCTGCTGTTGGGCGGGCTGTTGGGTATCCTCGCCTCCCATCTGGTCGATTACACCGGACTCACCGGCACCGACCGGATGCTGGGCATGGTTTTTGGCTTCGCTCGTGGCAGCGCCGTCATCGTCTTGCTGGTGCTGGCGGCCGGAGTCACCCCTCTCCCGAGGGATCCCTGGTGGCAGCAATCCCAACTGCTGGATCACTTTCAACCCGTCGCTCTTTGGCTGCGGGATTTGATGCCGCCGGAGCTGGCCCAGTACTTTCGTTTCTCCTGAGCGATTCTCCAATGACGGCGACGACCGTCCATTGCGGAGGGTAGTGGCAGATGTGCGGAATCATCGGTATCGCGGGGCGTGGTCCGGTCAACCAGAGCCTGTTCGACGGCCTGACGGTGTTGCAGCACCGGGGCCAGGACGCGGCGGGCATCGTGACCTGCGACGATGGCCGTCTGTTTCTGCGCAAGGATAACGGCTCTGGTCCGCGATGTCGTCCGCACCCGCCACATGCGCAACCTGTACGGCAATATCGGCATCGGCCACGTTCGCTACCCGACGGCCGGCAGTTCCGACTCCGCCGAGGCGCAACCGTTCTACGTCAATTCCCCGTTCGGCATCACCCTGGCCCACAACGGCAACCTGACCAACTCGACCCAACTCAAGGACGAGCTGTTCCGCTCCGACCTGCGCCACATCAACACCAACTCCGATTCCGAAATTCTGCTCAACGTGTTCGCCCACGAGCTGCAACAGCGCAGCAAGCTATCGGTGGACCCCGAGGACATTTTCGCCGCCGTGGCGGCGGTGCATCGGCGAGTGCGCGGCGCCTACGCCGCCGTGGCGCTGATCGTCGGTTTCGGGCTGGTGGCCTTCCGCGACCCGAACGGCATCCGGCCGCTGGTGTTCGGCCGGCGCGAAACCGAGAGCGGCATGGAGTACATGGTCGCTTCCGAAAGCGTGGCGCTGGACGTGCTGGATTTCCGGCGGGTCCGCGACGTGGCGCCGGGCGAGGTGGTGCTGTTCGATCTGGACGGCCGGATGCACGCCCGCCAGTGCGCGGAACAGCCGAATCACTCGCCGTGCATTTTCGAGTTCGTCTATCTGGCCCGACCCGATTCGATCATCGACCAGGTGTCGGTGCACAAGGCGCGCTTGCGCATGGGGGAGCATCTGGCCGAAAAAATCCTGCGGGTTTGGCCCGAGCAGGACATCGACGTGGTGATCCCGATCCCCGACACCAGCCGCACCGCCGCCCTGCAAATGGCCTCGATTCTCGGCATCAAATACCGGGAAGGCTTCATCAAAAACCGCTACATCGCCCGCACCTTCATCATGCCCGGCCAGAAGATCCGCAAGAAATCGGTGCGCCAGAAACTGAACCCCATCGATCTGGAGTTTCGCGGCAAGAACGTGCTGCTGGTGGACGATTCCATCGTGCGCGGCACCACCTCCGAGCAGATCATCCAGATGGCCCGCGAAGCCGGCGCTCGCCGAGTCTATTTCGCCTCGGCCGCGCCGCCGGTGCGCTATCCCAACGTCTACGGCATCGACATGCCGGCCGCCCGCGAGCTGATCGCCCACGGCCGTTCCGAGGAAGAGGTGACGCGGGCCATCGGCGCCGACTATTTGATTTTCCAGGACTTGCCCGATCTGGAAGAAGCGGTGCGACGCGGCAACCCCCGCTTGCAGCGCTTCGACGCCTCTTGCTTCACCGGCGAGTACGTCACCGGCGACATCGACCGGGATTATCTGGAATGCTTGGCCCGCGAGCGCTCCGATGCCGCCAAGATCGGCCACGCCAGCGCCGACAACGCCATCATCGACCTGCACAACAGCGCCTGAGCGTGGCTCCAGACTTTTGACAGGGACCTTGCAAGCTTCTAAGCTTGCCGTAGCGCCGATTTGAGTTCTCAGCTTGCGGGCGCTTAACAAATTTCGCTAAAGCGGGTCAAGCCTGCCTTTGGCGCCCCATCGAGCGGGTTTTTTCATGCCCGCCCTGCCGGCGCCTTCGGGCGTCCCGCGAAGACATTGCCACCTTATTCCCTCGCGGAGCGACCCGAACATGTCTTTCTCCCCCGAAACCCCAGAACTCGGCTTCGCCAGCCGGGCGGTGCGAGCCGGCCAAGTCCGCACCCAAGAAGGCGAGCACGCCGAGCCGATTTTCCTCACCTCCAGCTTCGTGTTCGCCGACGCCGCCGAAGCCGCCACCCGCTTCAGCACCGCCACCGGCAACATCTATTCCCGCTTCACCAATCCGACCGTGCGGGTTTTTCAGGAGCGGCTGGCGACGCTGGAAGGCGGCGAAAGCTGCATCGCCACCGGCTCCGGCATGGCGGCGATTCTGGCGACCTGCATGGCCTTGCTGAAAAGCGGCGACCACATCGTCTCGGCCAACGCGGTGTTCGGCACCACCGTCTCGTTGTTCAACCAATATCTGAGCAAGTTCGGCGTCGCCACCACTTACGTGCCGCTGAGCGACCTCGCCGCGTGGGAAGCGGCCATCCGCCCAGAAACCCGGCTGTTTTTCCTCGAAACTCCATCCAATCCCTTGATGGAGCTGGCCGATATCCGGGCGCTGGCCGATCTCGCTCACGCTCGCGATATTTTGCTGGTGGTGGACAACTGCTTTTGCACGCCCGCCCTGCAACTGCCGTTCGAGCTGGGCGCGGATCTGGTGATTCACTCCGGCACCAAATACTTGGACGGTCAGGGCCGCTGCGTGGGCGGCGCGGTGATCGGTGACCGGCAACGGGTCGGCACCGATATCTTCGGTTTTCTGCGCACCGCCGGCCCCACCCTGAGCCCGTTCAACGCCTGGGTGTTCCTCAAAGGCCTGGAAACCCTCAAGCTGCGGATGCGCGCCCACAGCGAGGCGGCGCTGCACCTGGCGCGCTGGCTGGAAACCCAACCGGCGGTGGAGCGGGTTTACTATCCCGGTCTGCCCTCCCATCCGCAACACGAGCTGGCGAAACGGCAGCAGAGCGGTTTCGGCGGCATCGTTTCCTTCGATCTGCGCGGCGGCCGGGAAGCGGCCTGGACCCTGATCGACGCCACCCGGCTGATTTCGATCACGGCCAATCTGGGCGACGCCAAGAGCACCATCACCCATCCCGCCACCACCACCCACGGGCGTCTGACACCCCAAGAACGCGCGGTCGCCGGCATCGGCGATGGATTGGTGCGGATTTCGGTGGGATTGGAGGAGGTGGCGGACATTCGAACCGATCTGGAGCGCGGCTTCCGCCTGTTGGGCTGAGCCGATGATCAAAGCCATCACCTTCGATCTGGACGACACGCTGTGGGACGTGTGGCCGGTGGTGGAGCGCGCCGAGCGGCTCTTGCACGACTGGCTGGTGGCCCGTTATCCCCGCATCCCGGAGCGGTACACGCCGCTGGAACTGCGGGAGCTGTGCGCCGAGATTGCCGCCGCGCGACCGGAAATCGCCCATGATCGCACTCGATTGCGCAAGGACGCGCTGCAACTGGCGGCAACGCGGGCCGGTTATCGGGAATTTGACGTGGAAGCGGCGTTCGCGGTGTTCTACCTCGCCCGCAACGCCGTGGAACTGTTCGCGGAAGTGCGGCCGGCGCTGGAGCGGTTGGCCCGGCGCTACACGCTGGCGTCGCTGTCGAACGGCAACGCCGACGTGCGTCTGATCGGCCTGGACGACGTGTTCAGCTTTTCGCTCAACGCGATTGAGGCGGGTGCGGCCAAACCGGAAGCGTTGATGTTCGATCTGGCTTGCCGCCGGTTGGGAGCGCGGCCCGAGCAAATCGTCCATGTCGGCGACGACCCCGAGCACGACGTGCGAGGCGCGGCGAACGCCGGCTTCCGAACCGTGTGGCTGAACCGCTCCGGCCGGAATTGGCCCGGCGGTCGGAGGGCGGACGCGGAAATCGGCGACTTGGCGGAACTGGAGGCGGTGCTGGCGGCTTGGGAAAATTTTTCCACCTAAACCGCCCGGCGCCTTTCACCAGGGAATCGGCTGGCCGTCGCGGAAAAACCCGCCGCTCGGACCATCGTCCGGTAACGTGGCGGCCCAGACGATGCCCGCCGTGCCCTGCTCCACCGTCCGCTCGGCGTTGGGACCGCCCATGTCGGTGCGCACCCAACCGGGACACACCGAGTTGACCAGGATATTGAAGCCGCGCGTTTCCGCCGCCAGGATGCGGGTCAGGGCGTTCAGGGCGGTCTTGGAGATCCGGTAGGCGGGCGATTTGCCCTCCATCTCGCTCAATTGGCCCATGCCGCTGGAGACGTTGACGATTCGGCCGTAGTGCTGCTGTTTCATCAGCGGCACCAGCTCCTGGGCCAGCAGCAAAGGACCGTACAGATTGGTTTTCAGCGTCGCCGACAAGGTTTCCAAGCTGGCGTTGAACACGCTGGCCCCGCCGGCGTCTTCGGTGCCGTGACCGTCCAGATAGACTCCAGCGTTGTTGACCAGAATATCGACTCGGCCGCACTTGCTGTGAATGAAAGCGCCAAGCTCGGCGACGCTGTTTTCCGAGCTGACGTCCAGGGCGTGGAATACGACATCCATCTCTTCGGCCAGCAGTTTTTCGAAAGCAGCCTCACCCCGGCTAGCATTTCGGCTGGTGACGATGACCCGGATATCGCGCTTGGCCAACTGCCGGACCGTCTCCAACCCCAATCCGCGATTGGCGCCAGTAACCACCGCCACGGGTTTGTTGCTCTTGCCATTCAACATCGTTACATGCCCCTCCGGCCATCATTCCAGCAATCGGATCGACTTGAGCGGTTACTGGCTCGCACTGCGTGTGGTCATTATGAAACAAGCTGATAAAAATGATAACAGGGTATCTGGTCAGCCACAAAAACAAAATGATTCTCGATGATCGAAAGCCATCGGTGCACGCCTAATCCGGCCGATGATCGAGCGGGCTCAGCCGACGCTCCAACCGCCGAAACAGCCGCGCCAGCCCGAAGCACAGCAGAAAATACAGAGCCGCCACCGTCAACCACACCTCGAACACCCGCCCCGAGGATACGGCCAATTCGGTGCCGGTGAAGGTCATCTCCTGAATGGAAATCAGCGAAATCAGCGAGGAATCTTTGATCAGCGAGATGAATTGCCCGGCCAGCGGCGGGACGACCGCGCGCACCGCCTGCGGCAAGATCACCGTCAGCAACGTATGGCGGGACTGTAAACCCAGTGCCGCCGCGCCTTCCCACTGCCCTTTCGGAATCGCCTCGATACCGGCGCGGACGATCTCGGTGACGTAGGCGCCCTCGAACAGCGCCAAACAGATCAAACCGGACAGGAAATTCGGCAGCAACTCCGGCGGGCCGAACAGAAAGGCCAGCACCTGCAACGTCTCCGGCGCGGCGCCGGCGATCCGGTGCTCCACATCCAGCACCGGCATCAACTGACCGCCGATGAAGAAATAAAAGATGAAGATGAACACCAGCGGTGGCATGTTGCGGATCAGTTCGACGTAGGTTCGGCTGAGCAACCGCAAAAACAGGCTGCGCGCGACCCGGCACACGCCCATCACCCCGCCGATCAGCGCCGCCAGCAAGCTGCCCCACAGCGCCAGCCGCACCGTCGTCAGAAACCCCTGCCCCAGCAAGTTCAGCACCCAGCCGCCCCGATCAGCGTCGAAGCGGACGAAATAGCCCGGAATCAGCCGCCAGTCCCAGTTGTAATGGAAATGGCTGTGCGCCCGGTGCAGCACGTAGCCGATCAGCCCGAACACCACGGCCAGAATCAGCGCGTCCAGCCAACCGAAGCGGAATTTGGGGGAACGCACGATTCAGCCGTGCCCGACACCGCGCACCGGCAGGCGGCGTTCCAAGTGACTCACCAGCAAGGACAGGCTGGTCGTCAGCGCCAGATACAGCGCCGCCACGGTGAACCACAGCTCAAAAGTCATGAAGGTGTCGGCGATGAGATTGCGGCCCTCGGTGGTCAGATCGGCCACCGCGATCACGCTGACCAGCGCCGAGTGCTTGATCAACGACACCGCCAAGCCGGTCAGTGGCGGTAATACCAAGCGAATGGCCTGCGGCAGAATCACCCGGCGGTAGACGGCATACGGCGACAGCCCGAGCGAGCGCCCCGCCTCCCACTGGCCGCGCGGGATCGCTTCGATGCCGGCGCGAAAAATCTCCGCCGCGAACGCGCCCTCGAAGATCGCCAGCGCCAGCACCGCCGCCACGAACCGGTCCATATTCAGGATCGGCGCCAACACGAAATAGACCAAATAGAGTTGCACCAGCATCGGGGTATTGCGGACGATTTCCACGTAGACCCGCGCCACCGCGTGCCCCGCCCACGAGGTCGAGCGCTGCAACAGCGCCGCCGTCAGCCCGAACGCCACCGTCAGCGCCAAACTCCAGCCGGTCAACTCCAGCGTCACTCCCAACCCGCGCAGCAGCGGACCGGGCTGGAACACACCGTTCTCGAACCGGTAGAGGTGCTGCGGCACCCTGTACCACTGCCAGTTGTAATGCAGTTCGCCGGCACCGGCGACGAGAAACCAGCCCAATCCAGCCAGCACGGCGAGGAACGCCAGCCCGTCGAAGGCCGGTCGCCAGCGGCGCCAATGCCAACCTCCGCCCAACCTGTGGCTTTGGCTCGTGACCGGCACGGGATGCGCCATCTCAGGCACTTGCAATTCCAGGCGGCTACGACGATGCGTTGGCTTCCAGATTCAGCAGGCTTTGCAAGCGGCGTTGCGAGAGTTCCTGCCGGCTGGCCTCCTGGTCGAGATCGCGCAAGGTCGTTTCGACAAACGAGAGGTGAACGTGGGCAGCCTGCCGGGCGGCATCCGGATCGCGTTCCAATACCCCCTTCAGGATGGCCTGATGCTGAGCGTGGATGACCGCGTAACTGCTTTCGCGGGTATAGAGCCGCTCCAGCGAACGGCAAATATTGCTCAACAGCAAATCGAACAGGCCGCGCATGACGTGGATCAGCGCCACGTTATGGGAAGCGTCGGCGATGGCGAGATGAAAACTGGCATCCACCACGGCGTCGTGTTGGGGTTCGCGCTCGCCTTTTTGTATCCCCTCCAGCTCGGCGAAGCGACAGCGCAGAATTTCCCGGTCGGCGTCGGTGGCGCGCAGCGCGGCGAAGTAAGCGGCGACTTCCTCCAGGGCGTGCCGCAACTCCAGCACGTCGAACATCGCCTTGGGATGATTTTTCAGTAGCTCGATCAAGGGGTCGGTGAGCGCGGGCGCGATGACATCGACGACAAAATTGCCGCCGCCGCGCCGACTCTGCAATAGCCCTCTGGACTTCAACGCGGTGATCGCTTCGCGCAGCGACGGCCGGGAGACGTTCAATTGCTGAGCGAGTTCCCGCTCGGGCGGCAGCCGTTCGCCCGGCTTGAGAACGCCTTCCAGGATCAATTGTTCGATCTGGCTGACGATGGCATCCGAGACTTTCGGAGGATTGATCGTTTCGTATTGCATGATCTTGCCCAAGCATTGAACCCTTGTATGACCGTGATTGTGCTATGCAGCATCGATCGTGAAGATACCACAACGAAAGTCTTCTTCGTAGCGTTGCCCTTAGGGTAGCAAATTTTTGGTCTGACCACATGACCAAACATCTTGCAAACCGAAAAACAAGCTGCTATAAACTTTGGTCAGACCAGCTTACCAAAACGCCTGTCCACGATGGGTCCGGTACTGGTCAATAAAACGAGAAGCCACCACCCCGTTGATCCGACTCGGATTCGCGGCACGCAGGCGGCACCAATCACCAAAGTCGGATGAAGGTATACCACCATGCCCACCCGTCCCGAGAAGGTGTATTACTTCGGTACTTGTCTGATCGATCTGTGTTATCCCCAAGCCGGAATGGCCGGCATCGAACTCCTTCAGCGCGAAGGCATCCAGGTCATCTATCCCCAGCAACAATCCTGCTGCGGCCAACCCGCCTACAATTCCGGCTTCCCCGACGAAGCCCGCAAAGTTGCCCGACAGCAGCTTAAAGCCTTCCCCAAGGATTACCCCATCATCATCCCGTCCGGTTCCTGCGGCGGGATGCTGAAACACCACTACCCCAAGCTGTTCGCCGACCAACCCGAAGCCGCCGAGGCGCAACGCTTCTCCAATCGCGTTTTCGAACTCACCGAATTTCTGGCGCGGGTCCTCGAAATCCAACTCGAAGACCGGGGCCAACCGATTAAAGTGACCTGGCATTCCTCCTGTAGCGCGCTGCGCGAAATGCGAGTGATCGATCACTCCAAATCGCTCGTGCGCCAGTTGAAAAACGTCGAGCTGATCGAATTGCAGCGGGAGCGCGAATGCTGCGGCTTCGGCGGTTCCTTTTCCGTCAAGCAGGCCGATCTGTCCTCGGCGATGGTCGCCGACAAGGTGGCGGACATCGAGCGAACCGGCGCTTCCTTGCTGCTCTCCGGCGATTGCGGTTGCCTGATGCACATCGGCGGGGCGCTGCAACATCGCCGGATTCCGATTCCGGTCAAACACGTCGCCGAATTCCTGCTGGAGCGCGCCCATGGCTGATACCGCCGTCGTCGATTTCCCCAAAAATTTCACCAAGGCGCTGAACGACGGGCAGTTGCGGCGCAATCTCCGCGCGGCGATGGACACCTTGGGATTGCGCCGCCGGACGCTGTTTGCCGACCCGGAAGCGTTCGAGCAACTGCGCTCGCGCGGCGACGCCATCCGCCGGCGGGCGCTGAGTAAATTGCCGGAATTGCTGGAGCGACTGGAGCGGAAATGCACCGAAAACGGCATTCAGGTGCATTGGGCCGAGACCCCGGCGGCAGCCAATCAAATTTGTCTGGAGATCATCCAGCGCCACCACGCCACCCGCGTCATCAAGGGCAAGTCGATGGTGTCGGAGGAAATGCACCTCAACCATTTCCTGGAGGAACGCGGCATCGAGGCGTTGGAAACCGATCTCGGCGAGTACATCATCCAACTGGATCACGAAACGCCGTCGCACATCATCGTGCCGGCCATCCACAAGAACCGCGACCAGATCGCCCGGCTGTTTCACGAAAAAATCCCCGACACCCCGTACACCGAAGTCGTCGAAGAGCTGAACGCCATCGCCCGGAAGATTCTGCGCGAGAAATTCTTTGCCGGGGAAGTCGGGGTCAGCGGCGTCAATTTCGCGGTCGCCGAAACCGGCACCCTGTGTCTGGTGGAAAACGAGGGCAACGGCCGGATGTGCACCACCGCGCCGCCGGTGCATATCGCGGTCATGGGCTTGGAAAAAGTGGTGGAACGGCTCGAAGACGTGCCGCCGCTGTTGCGCCTGCTGACCGGCTCGGCCACCGGCCAGTTGATCACCACCTATTTCAATATGATCACGTCGCCGCGCAAGCCGGGCGAGAAGGACGGCCCCAAGGAAGTCCATCTGCTCCTGCTCGACAACGGTCGCTCCAAGATTTGGGCCGACCCGGAGTTGCGCCAGACCTTGAAGTGCATCCGTTGCGGCACCTGCTTGAACCACTGCCCGGTTTACACCCGCCTCGGCGGCCACGCCTACGGCTACGTCTATCCCGGCCCCATCGGCTCGATTCTGACCCCGCAACTGGAAGGGCTGGATCACGCCGGGGCGATGGCGACCGCCTCCACTTTCTGCGGGGCCTGCGAGGAAGTCTGCCCGGTCAAGATTCCGATCACCGATATCTTGCGCCGCTTGCGCACCGAGTCTTACAACAAAACGGATTCCCCGAACGCCGTCAAGGGTCACGGCCACAAGGTCAACGCGGCGGAGAGCCTGACCTGGAAAGGTTGGGCGCTGAGCAACGCGACACCCTGGGTCAACGCCTTGAACGCCAAGCTGCTGGGCCTGCTGGGTCCGCAATTGCCCAAGCTGCCGGCGCCGGACATCGTGAAAAAATGGACCCAATCCAGAGCCTTGCCCTCGTTCGCCACCAAGAGCCTGCACGCGCTGGCCAAGGAAAAGGGGATTGCCGATGAGTGACGCCCGCGCCAACATCCTCGCCCGCCTGCGCGCGGTCGCGCCGCAAGACACCGTTGCCGCGACCGAACCCGCCGCGCCGCCAGAAGCGGAACTCGGCCGGGCCGACAAGGTGGCGCGACTCAAGCGGCTGATGGAGAACATGCACGCCGAAGTCGTCGTCACCGACCGCCGGAACTGGACGACCGCTCTCAAGGAAGCGGTGCGCCGGCGCGCGCTGAACGGCTTGCTCTACGCGCCCGGAACCGCGCTCGGCGACGCGCTTGGAAGCGGGTTGGGAAAGCGATTTGCCGCCGCTGGTCGGCTATACCGAAGCGGTGGAACAGAGCAAGGAACGGCTGTTCGCCATCGACGCCGGCATCACCTCGACCAAGGGCGGTCTCGCCGATGTGGGCGCCCTGATTCTGTGGCCGGACGCCGCCGAACCCCGACTGATGTCGCTGGCCCCGGCGGTGCATATCGCGGTGCTGGATGCCGCCAACATCCACGGCTCTCTGGCCGAAGCCATCCACCGGGAACGCTGGGCGGAGGGAATGCCGACCAACGCCCTACTGATCTCCGGCCCGTCCAAGACCGCCGACATCGAATTGGTCCTGACCTTCGGCGTCCACGGACCCAAGGAATTGATCGTGCTGATTCTGGACGATTAGCCCGCTTCACCCGTCTGCAATTCAACCCTTGACTCTCGACCCGCTCGCGAGAGCGGGTAGCGAACCGTTACGCAAAAAATAGCGTGCCGCTTTGTCCGGCGTGCCCAACACCACCCAAATGAGGCTCGACCACCGATGCAAGCGACGGCCCACGAGCAGCTTCACCGCGACCTGCAAAAATTTGTTCCGGCAGCCCGCCTGATCAGCGACCCCTTGCGCACGCTCGCTTACGGCACCGACGCCAGCCTGTACCGCCTGATTCCCAAGCTGGTGGTGCGGGTGGAAAGCGAAGACGAGATGCGCCGCATTCTGGCGCTGGCGCACCAGCACGGCACGCCGGTGACTTTCCGCGCCGCCGGCACCAGCCTGTCCGGGCAGGCGGTCACCGATTCCGTGTTGCTGCAACTGGGCGACGGCTGGCGCAACTGGCGGATCGGCGAGGGCGCGGCGACCATCAGCTTGCAGCCGGGCATCATCGGCGGCCACGCCAACCGCTATCTGGCGCCCTACCGGCGCAAGATCGGCCCCGACCCCGCTTCGATCAACACCTGTCATGTCGGCGGCATCGCCGCCAACAACGCCAGCGGCATGTGTTGCGGCACCGCCCAGAACAGCTATAAGACCTTGAAAAACATGCGAGTGATGCTGGCCGACGGCGCGGTGCTGGACACCGGCGACCCCGCCAGCCGCGAGGCGTTCCGCGCCAGTCACGGCGCCCTGCTCGACCGGCTCGCCGAACTGGGCCAGCGCACCCGCGCCGACGCGACGCTGGCGGAGCGCATCCGCAACAAGTTCAAGATCAAAAACACCTGCGGCTACAGCCTCAACGCCCTGGTGGACTACGAAGACCCCTTCGAGATTCTGCAACACCTGATGATCGGCTCCGAGGGCACGCTCGGCTTCATCGCCGAGATCACCTATCAAACGGTCGAGGAGCACACTCACAAGGCCACGGCGCTGATGATCTTCCCCGACATCAAGACCGCCTGCGAGGCGGTGGCGGCGCTGAAAAGCCAGCCGGTGGCGGCGGTGGAACTGATGGATCGCGCCTCGCTGCGCTCGGTGGAAAACAAGGCGGGGATGCCGCCGTATTTCAAGGATTTGCCGGAAACCGCCGCCGCGCTGCTGGTGGAAACGCGGGCGTTGGACTCGGCGACCCTCAACGCTCAAGTCGAAGCGATTACCGCCGGCATCGTCGATCTACCGACCCTGCACCCCTACCAGTTCACCGACCGGCCCGAAGAATTCACCCAGTTGTGGGCGATCCGCCAAGGTCTGTTTCCCTCGGTCGGCTCGGCGCGGGCGACCGGCACCACCGTCATCATCGAGGATGTCGCGGTCCCGGTGCCCCGATTGGCGGCGATGACGCTCGATTTGCAACGCCTTTTCGACAAGCATGGTTATACCGGCTCGATCATTTTCGGCCACGCGCTCGAAGGCAATTTGCATTTCGTCATCACGCCCGACTTTGCCAATCCCGCCGAAACCGAACGCTACAAAAATTTCATGGACGACGTGTGCCGGATGATCGTCCACCAATACGACGGCTCGCTGAAAGCGGAGCACGGCACCGGCCGCAACATCGCCCCGTTCGTCGAGCTGGAATGGGGCCAGCAGGCGTATCGATTGATGCGGGAAATCAAGGCGCTGTTCGATCCGCGCAACCTGCTCAATCCCGGCGTCATCCTCAACGAGGACCCGGAAGCGCACCTCAAAAATATCAAGCCGATGGCGGCCGTCGATCCGCTGGTGGACAAGTGCATCGAGTGCGGCTTTTGCGAGCCGAACTGTCCGTCCCGCGCCCTGACGCTGTCGCCTCGGCAACGCATCGTCGGGCTGCGCGAAATGGCGCGCTTGCGAGCGACGGGCGAAGACGCGAACCGCTTGCGGGTAATCGGAGAGGCTTACGAGTATCAAGGCGTGGACACCTGCGCCGCCGACAGCCTGTGTTCCCTGACCTGCCCGGTCGGCATCAACACCGGCACCATGATGCTGAAGCAGCGCGGGCAACAGCGGGGTACGGTCGCGCAATGGGCCGGCAGCCTGATGGCGAAGCAATTCGCCGGCGTGACCGCCGCGACCCGTTTCAGCCTGACGGCAGCCAATCTCTCCCACAGGATTTTCGGCACCTGGTTGCAGGGCGGGGTGACCGGAGCCGCGCGCAAGCTGTCCGGGGATCGGATTCCGCTGTGGAATCGCTACATGCCGACCGCCGGCGCGCTGCCCGAGCCGGAAACCGAGGCGACGCCGGGCCGTCCGCGCGTCGTGTATTTCCCCAGTTGCGCCAGCCGCACCATGGGGCCTGCCAAGGGCGATCCCGAAGCGGACGCCCTGCCGGTGAAAACCGCCGCCCTGCTGCGACGGGCCGGTTTCGAGGTGATCCTGCCCGAGAATCGAGCGGCGCTGTGCTGCGGCCAGCCCTTCGCCAGCAAAGGCTTGCCGGAACAGGCCGACGCCAAACAGCGGGAAGTCGAACACGCCTTGCGCGTGGCCAGCCGCGACGGTCAAGACCCCATCGTCATCGACACCAGCCCTTGTACGCTGCGGCTCAAGCGCGATCAGGAGCAATCCGGCCTCAAGTTGTACGACATCACCGAATTCCTGCACGACTTCGTGTTGGAGCGGCTGACGCTGCGCAAGCTGCCGGAAACGGTCGCCCTTCACCCGACGTGCAGCACCACCAACATGGGCTTGCAAGCCAAGCTCAAGGCCATCGCCGAGGCGTGCGCGGAACAAGTCGTCATCCCCGACCGGATTTCCTGCTGCGGCTGGGCCGGAGACAAAGGCTTCACTTACCCGGAATTGAACGCCAGCGCCTTGCGGGATTTGCCGGCGGCGCTACCGGACGATTGCCGGTCCGGGTATTCCACCAGCCGCACCTGCGAAATTGGCCTCTCTCTCCACAGCGGACGCTACTACCGCTCCATCGTGTATCTGGTAGACCGCTGCTCGCGGCCCGATACCGGCTAATTCCCTAGCGCTTTCCAGATTTTAAGGACACCCGCACGGGTGGGTTGGGGGCCTTTTACGCCCGCGATTCTCCCGGCCGGGGTTTCAGGAAGAAAAAAAGTGTCGTCAACCACCCTTCGAGGAGTTCTCCGTCATGCAACCGTGGACCCAGATTTATGCGCCGCTGGGTGGCAACTTGTGGCTTTCCGCCCTGGTCGCCGCCATTCCGATCATGTTCTTCTTCGTCGCCTTGGCCGTCTTGCGGATGAAAGGCCACATCGCCGGCCTGATCACGGTGGCGATCGCCGTCGTCATCGCCATCGTCGTCTATCAAATGCCCGCCCCGATGGCGCTGGCCGCGACCGGCTACGGCTTCCTGTATGGCTTGTGGCCGATTTCCTGGATCATCGTGGCCGCCGTGTTTCTGTACAAACTCACCGTCAAAACCGGCCAGTTCGAGATCATCCGATCTTCGGTCTTGTCCATCACCGGCGACCAGCGCTTGCAGATGGTCCTGGTCGGCTTCTGCTTCGGCGCATTTCTGGAAGGGGCGGCGGGATTCGGCGCTCCGGTAGCGATCACCGCCGCGCTGCTGGTGGGTCTGGGCTTCAATCCGCTCTACGCCGCCGGCCTGTGTCTGATCGCCAACACCGCCCCGGTGGCGTTCGGCGCGTTGGGCATTCCCATCACGGTCGCCGGCAAAGTCACCAGCACCGATCCCTTCCTCATCGGCCAAATGGCGGGCCGGCAACTGCCCCTGCTGTCGCTGTTCGTTCCGTTCTGGCTGGTGTTCATCATGGACGGCTGGCGCGGCGTCCGGGAAACCTGGCCGGCGATTTTCGTGGCGGCGGCGGCCTTCGCGCTGACCCAGTACTACACCTCGAACCACTGGGCTTACGAGCTGCCGGATATCACCTCCGCCCTGGTCAGCCTGGTCGTCCTGACCCTGTTCCTGCGCTTCGTCTGGCAACCCCAGGAAGACTTCGCGTTTCAGGGCGCGGGCGGCGGCGTCAGCGCGGCCGAGCATCGCGCGCAATCCCAATACAGCCTAGGCCAAATTATCAAGGCGTGGTCACCGTTCATCGTCCTGACCATCATGGTAACGATCTGGACCCTGCCGGCCTTCAAGGGCTTGTTCGCCAAAGGGGCTCCGCTGGAATCTTGGGTGATGAGCTTTCATATCCCCGGCCTGGACAAGCTGGTGATGAAGGCCGTGCCCATCGTCAAGGCGGCTACGCCCTACGAAGCGGTTTACAAGTTTGACGTGCTGTCGGCGACGGGGACTTCCATCCTGCTGGCTGCCGTCATCAGCGCGTTCATCCTGGGGGTCAACGTCAAGACGTTTTTCACGACGCTCTGGGAAACCCTGGTGGAATTGGCCCGGCCGATCTTCACCATCGGCCTGGTGCTGGGCTTCGCCTTCATCGCCAACTATTCCGGCGTTTCTTCGACGCTGGGCTTGGCGTTCGCGGCGACCGGCGGACTGTTCCCGTTCTTCTCGCCGTTCCTCGGCTGGCTCGGCGTGTTCCTGACCGGTTCCGATACCTCCAGCAACGCCCTGTTCGCCAACTTGCAGCAAGTGACCGCCCAACAGATCGGCGTCGATCCGACCCTGACCATTGCCGCCAACACCACCGGCGGCGTCACCGGCAAGATGATTTCGCCGCAGTCCATCGCGGTCGCCTGCGCGGCGGCGGGACTGGTGGGCAAGGAGTCTGACCTGTTCCGCTTCACGCTGAAACACAGCCTGTTCTTCGCCGTCATCATCGGGATCATCACGTACATTCAGGCGTACTACCTGCAATGGATGATTCCGGTCGCGGTTCGTTAACTCGCCAAGAAAGTCTTGTGGAAGCCCCTCTCCCGCTCGCGGGAGAGGGGTTGGATTCGCCCCCGCGCCGCACAAAACCCAACACGGCCCCTCCGGCGCGGTCATGGTCAGCCACGTCGAATAAGGCGGTCCGGGAACGCCATGCGAATCAATAGACATTATTCTCGATGGTGTATCCAGATCTCGGCATTCATGGCGCGTGATTCCCGCACGCCGGACAAGCCGGATCGCGCCGCGCTTTCAGCGTCCGCCATTCCATGCGCGCGGCGTCCAGCAACAGCAAGCGACCGTCCAGCGTTTCACCGAGCCCAGTCAGAACCTTGATCGCCTCCACCGCCTGAATGCCGCCGATCACCCCGACCACCGGCGCCAGCACCCCGGTCTGGGCGCAGGTTTCGGGATTCATGCCGGCATCCCGGTACAGGCAGCGGTAACAGGCACCCTCCCCGCCCGGTCGCCAGACCAGGACTTGGCCCTCCAGCCGGATCGCCGCCCCGGACACCAGCGGCACCCCAGCCCGCACGCAAGCGGCGTTGATCGCCAATCGGGTCGGCAGGTTGTCGCTGGCGTCCACCACCACGTCGGCCTGCCGGACTCGCTCCAGCAACTCGGTATCGTCCAGCGCCTTCGGGACGGTGACGACTTCGACGAGCGGATTCAGCGCCCACAGAGCGTATCGCGAGCCGATTCCACCTTGAGCCGGCCGATGTCCGCCGTGCGATGGACGATCTGCCGTTGCAGGTTGGACAGATCCACGGTGTCGAAATCGACCAAAATCAACCGCCCGACGCCGGCCGCTGCCAGATACATCGCCGCCGCCGAACCCAGCCCGCCCAGCCCGACGATCAGCGCGCGGGACCGGCCCAGACATTCCTGGCCCACGATGTCGAATTCCGGGAGGAGGATTTGCCGGCTGTAGCGCAACAGTTCTTCGTCGGTCATAGCGGTTCCAATCAACGGGGAATGAGCCGCGATTGTAGTGGCGCGGATCGCTTGCCCGCACCCTCGCTGCCGCCGCCAAGCTGATAAACTTGACCCACTATGCTGACTCTACGCCAACTCTCCCTGCAACGCGGCGGCAAGCCGCTCTTCGAAGATGTGTCGCTGACGGTTTATCCCGGCTGGAAAGTCGGGGTAATCGGCGCCAACGGCAGCGGTAAATCCAGCCTGTTCGCCCTGCTGCGCGACGAATTGCACCAGGACGCCGGCGATCTCGATCTGCCCCCGCGCTGGACCATCGCCCACGTCGCCCAGGAAACCCCGGCGCTGCCGGTTCCCGCGCTGGATTACGTGCTGGACGGCGATGCCGAATTGCGCCAGATCGAGCGCCAGTTGCAGGAAGCAGAAGCCGCCCACGACGGCGCGCGGCAGGCCGAGCTGCATGTTCATTTCGACGCCATCGACGGCTATAGCGCCCGCGCTCGCGCCGGCAAATTGATGAGCGGTCTCGGTTTCGCCCCCGATCGACTGGAACGGCCGGTCGCGGAATTCTCCGGCGGCTGGCGGGTGCGGCTGAATCTGGCGCGGGCGCTGATGTGCCGCTCCGATCTGCTGTTGCTGGACGAACCGACCAACCATCTCGATCTCGACGCCGTGCTGTGGCTGGAGCAATGGTTGCGCGCCTATCCGGGCACGTTGCTGCTGATTTCCCACGACCGCGACGTGCTGGACAACGTGGCCGACCGCATCGCCCACATCGACCAGCGGCGGATCACCCTCTACCCCGGCAACTACAGCGCGTTCGAGGAGCAGCGCGCCGCCCGCTTGGCCCTGCAACAGGCGGCCTACGAGAAACAGCAGCGGGAAATCGCCCATCTGGAGAGCTTCATCGCCCGCTTCCGCGCCAAGGCGACCAAGGCGCGGCAGGCGCAAAGCCGGATCAAGGCGCTGGAGCGGATGGAGCGCATCGCCGCCGCCCATGTGGATTCGCCGTTCGAGTTCGGTTTTGCCGAACCGGAGCGGCTGCCCAATCCATTGCTGGCGGTCGAAAAAGTCGCCGCCGGCTACGGCGAACGGCGGGTGTTGGACCAGGTGAATCTGGTGATCGGCCCCGGCAGCCGGCTCGGCCTGCTGGGGCCGAACGGCGCCGGAAAATCCACCCTGATCAAGCTGCTGGCCGGTTTACTGCCGCCGTTGGCCGGTCGGATCGAAACCGGGCAAGGTTTGGCCGTCGGCTATTTCGCCCAACATCAATTGGAGCAACTGCGGCCGGACTGGAGCGCCCTGCGCCATCTGCAACAGTTGGACGAACGCGCCAGCGAGCAGGAGTTGCGCAACTTTATCGGCGGTTTCGGCTTCAACGGCGACCGGGCGTTGGAACCGGTCGCACCCTTCTCCGGCGGCGAAAAGGCCCGGCTGGCGCTGGCGCTGCTGGTCTGGCAGCGGCCCAACCTGCTGCTGCTGGACGAGCCGACCAACCATCTCGATCTGGACATGCGCCACGCGCTGACCTTGGCCTTGCAGGACTACCAGGGCGCGTTGATCGTCGTCTCGCACGACCGGCATTTGCTGCGCACCGTCACCGACGAATTTGTGCTGGTCGCGGAAGGGCGGGCGCAACCTTTCGACGGCGATCTGGACGATTACCGCGACTGGCTGAACGAACGGCAGCGGGCCGCGAACCGGGACGCCGCGCCGCGCGTCGCCGGCAGCGGCAACAGCGCCGCCGAACGCCGCGACCAGAAGCGACAGGAAGCGGAGCGCCGCCAGCAGTTGGCGATCAAACGCAAGCCGCTGGAGCAGCGCATCAAAAAGCTGGAACAGCGGCTGGAAAAATTGCACGCCGAACAAACCCGCCTGCACGACGAATTGCTGGAACCGGCGCTGTACGAGGACGCCAACAAAAATCGACTCAAGGAACTGCTCTTGCGCAAGGCACAGATCGACAAGGAACTGGAGGACATCGAAAGCGAATGGCTGGAGGCGCAAGAGGCGCTGGAGGCGTTGGCGCGTGAAGAGTGAACCGGATGCCGGGCAATCACCATCTTCTCAAGACGATTATGATTCGCCTTGGAAAACGCTGCTGGAACGCTACTTCCGGGCATTCCTGGAGTGGTTCTTCCCGAATATCGCGGCCGAAATCGACTGGACGCGCGGTCACGAATTTCTCGACAAGGAGTTGCAGAGAGTCGCCCGGCGGGCGAAGGATAAGCGCCGCTATGCCGACAAGCTGGCGAAAGTCTGGCGGCGGGATGGTACGGAAACCTGGGTGCTGATCCACATCGAAATCCAGGCGGGCTACGAGGCCGAATTCGCCGAACGGATGTTCGTCTACTACTACCGGCTGTTCGACCGCTACCGCCTGCCGCTGGCCAGTCTGGCGGTGTTGGCCGATGACCGGCCCCGGTGGCGACCCGATGGCTACCGGCGCGATCTGTGGGGATGCGAAGTCACAATGCAATTCCCGACGGTCAAATTGTTGGACTATCAACCGCGTCTCGCGGAACTGGAAACGGCCGACAATCCGTTCGCCTTGGCGACCGCTGCCCACTTGTTGGCCCAAGCGACCCGCCACGATGAACGGCGACGACTTTCCGGCAAGCTGGCGCTGACCCGGCGTTTGTACCAGCGCGGTTGGAACCGGCAAGAAGTCATCGACCTGTACGAGTTCATCGATTGGCTGCTGGTATTGCCGGAAACCCTGGAAGCGGCATATCTCGACGAAGTGCAAGAACTGGAGGAGAGCACCAAGATGCGTTACATCAGCAGCGCCGAGCGAATCGGCATGAAGCGGGGAGAAGAGAAAGGCTTGCAGCAGGGCTTGCAGCAGGGCTTGCAGCAGGGCTTGCAGCAGGGCAGCACGCGGGTATTACGCCGGCAATTGCGGAAACGCTTCGGCGATCTGCCGGATTGGGTGGAGACAAGCCTACTTCAGGGAACGCCGGCCCAGTTGGAGCGGTGGGCGGAACAATTGCTGGACGCCGAAACGCTGGAGGCGGTTTTCAGAGAATAGACCAATATTTCGTCGCCGCCGACAACAATGGCGGCCCGGCGTATTTGAATTGGCTATGCTTGAAGGCATTCCGCCCTCACCGACCGCACCGCATGGACTGGAACCGCCTGCTTTCCCGCGTCCGCTTGGGCCTGTCCCGCCAGCACCCCGACAGCGAGGCGCGCACCGACTTTCAGCGCGATTTCGACCGCATCGTATTTTCCTCGGCGTTTCGGCGCTTGCAGGACAAAACGCAGGTCTTTCCGCTGTCCCAGAGCGACTACGTCCGCACCCGGCTGACCCACAGCCTGGAAGTCTCCAGCGTCGGCCGCTCGCTGGGCACGATGGTCGGCGACAGCGTGATCCGCCGCCACGAGTTAAAGAGTGTCTACCCGCAGGATTTCGGCGCGGTGGTGGCCGCCGCCTCGCTTGGCCCACGACATCGGCAACCCGCCGTTCGGCCACGCCGGCGAGGACGCCATCCGCCTCTGGTTCACCGCCTCCGCCACCGGCCGGGCGGTGCTGGAACAGTTGGACGAAGCGCAGCGCCAGGACTTTTTGCGCTTCGAGGGCAACGCGCAGGGCTTTCGCATCATCACCCGCTTGCAGAGCCCCGACAATCCCGGCGGGATGCAACTGACCTGCGCCACGCTCGGCACCTTCACCAAATACCCGCGCGCCGCGTGGCTGCCGACCGAACCATCGCCCGGCATCGCTTTCAAGAAATTCGGCTTTTACCGGGACGACGGGGAGCTGTTCGCGGAAGTCGCCGGACAACTGGGGCTGGAGTCGGTACAACCCGGCGCCTGGAGCCGCCATCCGCTGGCCTATCTGGTCGAGGCCGCCGACGACATCTGTTACCGGATCATCGACGTGGAGGACGCCTTCCGGCTGCAACAGTTGCGGTTCGAGGAGGTTCGCGACCTGCTGTTGCCGCTGACCGGCGAGCCGGATCGCGCCCAGCGCAAGATGGCCCACATCACCCGGCCCAAGGAGCGGATCGAGTACCTGCGCGCCAAAACCATCGGCGCCATCATCGAGCAGGTCCACCGCTGCTTCATGGCCAACGAGGAGCGGATTCTGGCCGGCGCGTTCGCCGAGGAACTGCTGGACGCGATTCCCGCCGCCGAAGCGATGCACGCGCTCAAGGCGTGCGGCGAACACCGCGTTTACGTGTCGAAGCCGGTGGTGGAAGTGGAAGCGGCCGGCTTCGAGGTGCTGGCCGGTCTGCTGGAGGCGTTCGTGACCACCGTCAACGACATCGCCGCCAAGGGTCCGCTAGCCTCGCCCAAAAGCCGGATGCTGGTTCACCTGATCCCGGAGCAGTTCGCCGGACCGGGCCGGCAACCCGTCGCCGATTTATACCGCCGGGTGCTGGCCATCACCGACTTCGTGTCCGGGATGACCGATTCCTACGCGGTGTCGCTGTTCAAAAAGCTGACCGGCATTTCGCTGCCGACCGGCTGATCTCAGTCCCCGTCGCGCACCAGCGGCACGAACACCACCGGCAGCACGCTGCGCGTCTCCACCCCGCCCCGCTCGTCCTTGGTGATCACCCGCAGATCCTGCGACCGGTGCGGCTCGCCGACCGGGATGACCAGCCGCCCGCCCGGCTTCAACTGCCGCACCAGCGCGGGCGGCACCGTCGCCGCCGCCGCCGTGACCATGATGGCATCGAACGGCGCCCGCTCTTCCCAGCCGCGCCCGCCATCGTCGGCGCGAATTTCGACGTTGGTGTAACCGAGTTCCCGCAAACGCCGCTCGGCGGCGGCGGCCAGTTCGGGAATCCGCTCGATCGAGTACACCTGACGCACCAGACTCGGCCAACACGGCGGTCTGATAACCCGAGCCGGTGCCGATCTCCAGCACTGCGGCTCGCGGATCGGGTTGCAGCAATTCGGTCATCAGCGCCACGATGAACGGCTGGGAAATGGTCTGGCCGCGCCCGATCGGCAGCGGGGCGTCAACGTAAGCCAAGTCCTTCTGCTCCACCGGCACGAACCGGTGGCGGGGAACCGTCGCCAACGCCCGCAGCACGCCCTCGCTCAGCTCGCGACAGCCGGTCAAATCGCCGGTTTCGCGGGTCTCGGCCACCACCCGCTCCAGCAGGCGCCGCCGCACATTCGCGTATTCGTCGGCCGACGGATCGCTCATGCCGCACTCCGCACCGCCGCCGGCTCGCGCCCGGTCGCGCTGTCCGGCAGCAGAATCCGCGCCAGCAATTCGCCCTCGCCCAGCAGCGGTTGCCGGCGCAGGCTCGCCAGCAATCCCGCCACGGGCGCCGCCACCCGGACCCGCAACCCACCGGAAAAGCTATCGTAAATCTGCCCCAGCTCGTCGCCCGTCCGCACCCAGCGGCCGACCTCCAGGTGGGAGGAGAAAATGCCGGGCTGTTCGGCCCGCACGACATCGATCTGCTGCGGACCAAAATAGCGCAACTCTTCTTCGTCGCCGGTCAAATTCAAGCCGCCGACGATACCGGTGCGGTCCAGAAACGACACCAGCGCCCTGAACAGCGTCTCGCAATGCCGGGTCTGCAAGCTGCCCGATTGCCCGGCGTGGATCGAAAAATTCTCGCCGCTCCGCTGGCGCCACGCCCGCGCCAGACCGGGCGCCACGTCGCGCTCCATCGGCCGCTCGATGACGGCGGGCAACCCGAACAGGCACGCCGTGGCCCGCTCGTCGTCGCTGGGCGCGTACAAGCGCACTTGCGGCATTTCTTCGATGTCGAGGCTGACTTGGTGAATATCCACCCGGTAATACGCGGCGCGGGTCAGCGCCACCAACGCTCCGGTGGCGGCGGCCCACATCGAGCGGCGATAACCGACCCCGGCTCCCGCTCGCGCCGGCCCGAAACCGCGAGATTCCAAGGTGTTGATGGTGGGGACGATCACGACCCGCTCGCGCAAGCGCAAACCGCGCCGTTCGCCCAAACTGACGCCCCGCAGAAAAGCCGCCAAGCGCGACAGAACGAACATACCGTTCAACTCGTTGCCGTGCAGATCCGCCACCAGCGCCAAGCGCGGCGCGCGTCCTTGGGGTCCGATATCGTGGTAAGGAAACAATTCCTCGCCACGCGATGAGGTGGTCAGTTCGTAGATCATCGTGTCAATCAAGGCTTCGCTCCATTATCGCGCTGCCGATTCAACCGAAAATCGTCTTATTTATTGATCAAATATACCATATTTTTCTCCGAAAATATTGCATGGCGCATTGTTTCGGCCAAAAAAACCACAACAATATTGGGACAAACCTGTTCTGTATCACTTACCGCCGGATCCGGCCGTTCGGCGCCAAACCCGGCGAGGGGCTTGTCAAAACCGCCTGAAGCTCACTATACTGTTCGTCTGATTTTGACGGGCGATTAGCTCAGTGGGAGAGCACTGCCTTCACACGGCAGGGGTCGCTGGTTCGAGCCCAGCATCGCCCACCAACCGTCTTTAGCGAGCAGAATCACCTCTCTGGATTCTGTCGTTTGCGTGTCCCTTCCCCCGTCTCACCTTCCAAGGTTTCCCGTTTGCGTCCGGCGGCGAGTCTGCCGAAGTATCCGCACCCGCCTCGCCTGCTCCGGCCCATTTCGATGCGGCCATCCTGTCCCGCGATCAGCCAAGCGCGTAATACCCGCCCGAAAAAACAGGGGCGTGGTCGCCACGCCCCTACGATCCTGATCCGTGGCGCTCCCGGCCCACTTCCGCCAGGGGAAACGGGCCAGAAGCCATCAGCATCCGATCTCCGCCTACTCCCCGATGATTTTGCGGACCACGTCGGTCATGGAGATGACGCCGGCCGGCTGCTCGTTCTCGGTGACCACCAGGCGGTGCATCCGCCGGCCGGTCATCAGGCTGACCGCGTCGCTCAGCAGCATCTGGGCGTCGCAGGTCGCGCAGCCGGGGGTCATGATGTCCTTGGCGAGCATCGACCGCGCCTCCTCCGAGGTCCGGCCCTGCCGCGCCAGCACCATGTCGGTCTGCGACACCACGCCGACCGCCCGGCCGCCCTCCATCACCACCACGGCGTGGATCTCGTTGTCCACCATGATCTTGGCGACTTGGCCGACCGTGTCGCCCGGCGCGCAGGCGATGATGCCGCGATGCATCAGATCCTTGACTTTGGTGCCGTCGTCGCTGATCTGGATCGCCTCGGCCTCGGCGATGCCGGGCAGCGGCGCCGACAGCGGGTAGGGCGCCGGGGTGGTGTGCACGTCGCCTTTGGGCAAGGTCGGATGCGCGGTCGCCACCGGCGGCTTGCCGCTGGCGCCCTGGCCGAAGGCGGTCGCGCCGACCAGCACCGCCATGTTGCCGTGCGGGTGCTTGTTGTCGTGCATCAGTTGGTGGGCGACCGGCAGTTCCGCGTAGGTGAACGCCCGCGACAGGCAGGGGTCCAGCAGGCCGCGCAGCGCCAGCTCGTTCATCTGATAGGACTGCTCGGCGTTGGCGAAATGCGAGCCTTGCAGGCGCTTCTGGCGCATCCACAGGTAGCGCAGATCGACCGTGGCGTTGTAGCCGGTGGTGCCGGCGCACACGACGACCATGCCGCCGGTGTCGCAGACGAAAATCGAGGTCGGGATGGTGGTTTCGCCGGGATGCTCGAACACGATGTTGGGCGAGCGTTTTTCGCCCAGCGCTTCCCAGATCGCCGCGCCGAAGCCCCGCACCCCTTTCAGCCATTTGGCGTAGCCGACGTTGTCCTTCCAGTGCGGCAACATGCCCCAGTGGTCGAACCGGTTGCGGTTGATGCAGCCTTTGGCGCCCAGCTTCAGGCAGTAGTCGAACTTGTCTTCGCCGGACACCATGGCGATGGGGGTCGCGCCCGCCGCCTTGACGATCTGGATCGCCATCGAGCCGAGACCGCCGGCCCCGCCCCAGATCAGCGCCACGTCGCCCTTCTTGACCGCGTTGGCGCCCCAGCCGTGCAGCATCCGCCAAGCCGTGGCGCCGACCAGCACGTAGGAGGCGGCTTCTTCCCAGTTCATGTGCTTGGGCTTGGGCATGCACTGCTGGCCCTGCACCTTGGTGAACTGGGCGAAGCTGCCGTAGTTGGTCTCGTAGCCCCAGATGCGGAAGCTCGGCGAATACATCGGGTCGCCGCCGCCCTTGACCCAGGCGCAGTTGCGATCCCAGGTGCCGCAGTGGACCACCACCTCGTCGCCGACCTTGACGTGGGTGACGTCCTTGCCGATCTTGTAGACGATGCCGGAGGCGTCGCTGCCGCCGATGTGGAAGTCTTCCTTCTCGCCGGCTTTGTTGCGGGCGGCGATGACGTTGACCGGAATGCCCAGCCCGGCCCAGACGTTGTTGTAATTGATGCCCGCCGCCATGACGTAGACCAGCACCTCGTCGTCGGCGATGGCCGGCACGCCCACCACTTCCTGCTGGAACGCTTCCGTCGGCTTGCCGAAACGCTCCGGGCGGATCAGCCAGGCGTGCATCTTGGGGGGCACTTCGCCCAGCGGCGGCATCTCACCGAGGTTGTACAGTTCTTTAGCCATCGTTCATTCCTCTTGTTGGTCTGGGGTTGTTCTGGTAGCCAGTGATTCAGTGGTCCGTCGAAAAACGCCGGGACATCGCGATCACACCGTTCCGCCCTTCGCTTTCAGCCCTTCGCCTTCACTTCCCGGATCACGCGAGCGCGCAGGGCGTCGTACTCGGCGATGGGCGAACGGCGCGGCGTCGCGGCCAGCGTCGCGAGCAGCGCGGTTTCGCCGCCCAGCAGACCGATGCCGAAGCGGCCGAATTCCTCCCGCAGGTGTTTGACCAGCCATTCCGCCTGACAGCGCTGGCGGCGGGCGGTGAACTGGCCGCGTTCCACCAGCCAGCGGCGGTGCGCGTCCAGCGCGTCCGCCAACGGCTCGATGCCGCTGCCGAGCGCGGCGCTGGCGGACAAGGCCGGCACTTGCCAAGCGTCGGGATCGACCTGCCGGCGCAGCGTGTTCCGCAGTTCGGACAAAGTCTTGCGCGCCGCCATGCCGATATCTTCCTTGTTGACGACGATGACGTGCGGAATCTCCATGATGCCGGCCTTGAGAAACTGGATGCTGTCGCCGGAGGCCGGCTGGGCGACGAAGCAGGTGGTGTCGGTCATCTTCGACACGTCGATTTCCTTCTGCCCGACGCCCACCGTCTCCACCAGCACGATGTCGAACGCCGCCAGCATCGCCAGGCTCATCGGCCAGACTTCGGCGCTGAGGCCGCCGAACTCGCCGCGACAGGCCAGCGAGCGGATGAACACCTCGCGGTCGGCGCCGCTGGCGTGCATTCGCAGCCGGTCGCCCAACAGCGCGCCGCCGCTGATCGGGCTGGAAGGATCGACCGCCAGGATGGCGACTTTCAGCCCACGCCGCCGCCAGACCTGAATCAAGGCGGCGGTCAGCGAGGATTTGCCGGCGCCCGGCGGGCCGGTGATGCCGATCAAATGGCCGCCGGCATCCAGTTTCTCCGCCGGCAGCGCCTCCAGAAACGCGGCGGCGCACTGGCGGGCCGCCGGCCGGCGGTCGTCCAGCAAATTGAGCGCCTTCGCCAACGCCAACCGGTCCCGCGCGCTCACGGCGCCGGCCAGCGTCGCCGGCTCGGGCAGCGCGAGGCTCATACCGCCGCGACCGGCTTCAGGTCGTTGGCTTTACGGATCAGGTTGAGGATATCCACCATGATGCCGTTCATGTCGATGTCCTTGGGGGTGTAGACGGCGGCGATACCGCGCTCTTTCAGCAAGTTAGCATCGCTTTCGGGGATGATGCCGCCGATGACCACCGGCAATCCCTTCAGCCCGACCTGATCCAGCCGGGCGAACACGTCCTCGACCATCTCCAGATGGCTGCCGGACAGCACCGACAGACCGATCAGGTGGACGCCTTCCTCCAGCGCCGCCTTGGCGATCTGTTCCGGGGTCAGGCGGATGCCTTCGTAAACGATCTCGAAACCGACATCGCGGCCCTTGACCGCGATCTGCTCGGCGCCGTTGCTGTGCCCGTCCAGGCCCGGCTTGCCGATCAGCAGGCGCAGCGGCCGGCCCAGCTCCTCGCCGGTCTTGCTGACCTGCGCCCGAATCGCCACCGCCCGCGCGCCGCGACTGTCGTCGTTGGCGGGAATGTCGATGCCGGTGGGTGCGCGGTATTCGCCGAAAATGTCGCGCAGGGTCTGCGACCATTCGCCGGTCGTCACTCCGGCGTGGGCGCACAGAATCGACGCCGGCATGATGTTGGCGCCGCTGCGCGCGGTTTCGGCCAAGGTGGCGAGGGCGGCTTTCACTTCGGCGCTGTTGCGCTTGGCGCGGAAAGCGTTGAGCCGCTCGATCTGTTCGCGTTCGGCGCGCGGATCGACCTTCATGATGCCGCTGTCGGTACCGCCGGTCAGCGGTGATACCTCGGTTTCCTTGTAGCAGTTGAGGCCGACGATCTTGAGATCGCCGCGCTCGATGGCGCGCATCCGCTCGGTGTGGCTGGATACCAGTTGCCGCTTGACGTAGCCGGATTCGATGGCCTGCACCATGCTCCCCTGCTCCTGCACTCGGGCCATTTCCGCCGTCGCGCCGTCCACCAGAGCCTTGACCTTGGCGGCGATCACCGGCGAGCCGTCGAAAATGTCGCCGTATTCCAGCAGGTCGGTCTCGAAGGCCAAGACCTGCTGCATCCGCAGCGCCCACTGCTGGTCCCAAGGCCGGGGCAGGCCCAGCGCCTCGTTCCAGGCCGGGAAGCTGGAGTAGCGCGGGCGCGGGCGGTGCGGGACAGCGTGATACCCAGCATTTCCAGCACGATGCGCTGAACGTTGTTTTCCGGCTGCGCTTCGGTCAGGCCCAGCGAGTTGACCTGCACGCCATAGCGGAAGCGGCGCATTTCCTCGCTTTGCACGCCGTAGCGCTCGCGGGCCAGCTTGTCCCACAGTTCCACGAACGCCCGCATCTTGCAGCATTCCTCGACGAAGCGGATGCCGGCGTTGACGAAGAACGAGATGCGCCCGACCACCTGCTCGAAGTCGTCGGCGCCGATCTGGCCGGAATCGCGCACCGCATCCAGGATGGCGATGGAGGTGGACAGGGCGTAAGCGAGTTCCTGGGTCGGAGTAGCGCCGGCCTCCTGCAAGTGGTAGCTACAGATGTTGGTCGGGTTCCACTTCGGAATGTTTTTGACCGTGTAGGCGATGATGTCGGTGATCAGCCGGACCGAGGGGGTAGGCGGAAAAATGTAGGTGCCGCGCGACAGGTATTCCTTGAGGATGTCGTTTTGGGTGGTGCCCTGCAATTGGGCGGGCACGGCGCCCTGCCGCTCGGCCACCGCGACGTACAACGACAGCAGCCAAGCGGCGGTGGCGTTGATGGTCATGGAGGTGTTCATCTGCCCCAGCGGGATTTGGTCGAACAGCGCCTCCATGTCGCCGATGTTGCAGATCGGCACGCCGACCTTGCCGACCTCGCCGCGCGCCAGCGGGTGATCAGCATCGTAGCCGGTCTGGGTCGGCAGGTCGAAAGCCACCGACAGGCCGGTTTGCCCCTTGCTCAGATTGGTGCGGTACAACTCGTTGGATGCCTTGGCGGAGGAGTGACCGGAATAGGTCCGCATCAGCCAGGGTTTATCGCGTTTGATTTGGGTGGACATCGGGCACCTCGTGGGAGTTGTTGTAGGGGCAAATGTTCTTACTTCCGTGTTGTTCTTTGAAAACCAAAATTTATTAATATTCTTGGCCTGAATTTTTCAAATTTTCTAAGTCGTTAATATCTTTCAATCTTCCACTCGCCTGTTTATTTCTTTTCAAATCTTCAATCCCTATTACATTTATTAAAGTCATCTCGTCGTGCTGAATTATCATTTTATTTTGGTAACAATCTTCAAATCTAACTCCATCTATTGTTGTCAGAACATCTATACGAAACGGTGGATAACCCATTTGTATTACATTACCTGACTTGATAAAATCGGCTTCAGTCAAACCGAAAGAAGCAAAGCCAAAATCATCAAGCACTCTTACCATTTTCTGAGCATTTTCCACGGTGGGACTGATCCAGATATCCAAATCTCCGGTGTATCTGGGATAACCATGTATTCCCACAGCATAGCCTCCGACAATAAGATATTCCACTTTATGTCTGTTTAATAACTCGACAAACTCTTTGAAGTCTTGGCACAACATCTCTTCTGAGCTTTATATATTGATTGCGGAGAATCTCTATGGCATCAATGCGCTCACTAACCGGTCTTGAAATCCAGTATTCATAATCGTTAGGCTGTTCATGCAATGGTACTATTTTGAGTATTTTTTCCATAAAAAACCAAAAACACTAAAATTCTGGGGCGGCAAAAAAATCTGAGGTGCCGCTCGATCAACCTTCAAAAGCCTCATCGGCGCGTTTTCCGGCAGGATCTAATCGTCTTACCAAGATGTCATCTTCAATTTGGCAATCCCATTGATCAGCCATAACTTTTTCAAAAAATTGAAAAAATCTCGTCATCTTTTTGGAGGGCAGCTTGGAAACGGCAAGCTTCAACTCTTTGATGCTCATAATCAGAAGCTCCACATATTATTCAATCGATATGAGATAAGCCTTTGATTTAGATACGCTTAATCCGGCCTACGGTTGCTGGATCAGCTTTTCTTGAACCCATAAATTAATAAGCGTTTCAGGGCTAACGCCATTCCGCCAGATCATGCTGATCCTAATGCTCACCCATTCCCTGATAGCTGTCAGCATTGGATATAGATGATTCATTCATATTCATATCTATTACTATCCGAAAAATATTACAGCATGCCACCTAATCCAACCTATTGATCATATCATCTATTTATTTTCCACAAGCATGTCGCCAAAGATAGTCAGCAATAGACCCCTTTACTAATGGAGCCATATTTTTATCAGGCTTTGATCTATTCATTTCTTCTATACTACTACCAGTTCCAAGATATTTTACTGTATTAGAGTTACAGTCAAATATTCGTTTCGAATAACTAGTTCCACTTTGGCCAACTCTTTTCGTGATAAGTATTGGATTAGGTAAATTTCCACCTTTTCCAACTACAAAGTATTTTGCATTTAAATCTGAAGGTATATTAATTTGATACTCAGTCGTAGAAATTTCTTCGCTAGTACTGGCAGGCGCTTGGCTATCATTAATTTGTTGATTGTTATCATCTTTAGAAGATATTTCTGTAATCTGTTCGCCACTTTTTAGTCTGACTATTATTCCATCAAAGCAGGCTAACCTTGTTTTTCCATCTTGGTATGCTGCACATACTAATAAATCCATCTTATCTATTGCAAAAACACTAAAAGGTAAGATCATAAGAAAACAAAATAAAAAATTCCTTTTAGTAGTCATAAAAATAACCCTCTTTAGTTTCAAACTATCATGTATTCTTTGTTCCTCCATAAACCCCTCCCCCTTCCAGGAGAGGGGCTTTTCCTCACCTCATGCCGGACGCCGCTTGATCAGCAACCGCCGTTCAATCTCGAAAATCTTATTGCCGAGCTTCTCCTTGCTCAGCTTCTGTTTATCGTTCTCCTTGATGAACAGATCCGCGCCATAGGTTTGCAGCGCATCGGCGGCGCTGATGTTCTTCACGCCGATGAACTGGAAGGTGACGATGCCGGCGGCGTCAGTGTTGGGCAGGGTCTCGGTCGCGATCACCCTTGACAGCGCCGCCACCGTGTCGCCGGACACCGCCGGCTGGGTGTGGTAGCCCTCGGTGAAACCCAGCTCCCACAGCGCGTTTTCGCTGACATCGCGGCTGGCCAAGCCCTCCAGCCAGGCGAACACCAGCCCGCCGTAGACGATGGGTTCGCCGCTCATCTTGCCCGACAAGCCGGTGCTGTACACCCGGTCGAAATGCAGCGGGTGGGTGTTGCCGACCAGATAGGTCCAATACATGTGCTCGTCGGTGATGGTGCGGCCGTTGGCGTGGACGATCAGATCGCCGAGCGCGAAGTCCTCGAAATAGGTGTTGGGGCCGGTCAATTGCGACGGGTAATTACCCGCGTTGATCGGCAGATCGACCGCCGGATGCTCGACCCACGGGAATTCGACCGGCGCGGTCGGCGCGGGCGTGGTCGGCAAACGGTCGCCGCGATAGCCGACCATGATCTTGCGCTCGTACTGCAACACCACTTGGTTGTGCTGGTTCACGCCCAGGGTGCGGATCAGCACGATGCCCGGCTTGTCCTCGCCGCGCGCCTTGCGGTCCACCACCTTGGTGTAACCGCGCAGGGTGTCGCCCGGATAGACCGGACGGAGGAACTGCACGTTGTAATAGCCGAGATTGGCGATGGCTTTCTCGGAGTCGTTGTGCACCCCTAACGACAGCACCACGTTGAACACCATCTGCGGGCTGGCCGGCAGATCCGGGAAACCGTGGGCCTTGGCGTATTCCAGATTCAGATACAGCGGGTTGCACTGCATGAACACGCGGGCGAAATCCAGCATCGGGCCGCGCTCGAAGGTGTAGCCGCGCGGATGGACGAACACCTGCCCCGGCACGAACTCGTCCAGATAGCGCCCGTACTGCGGGCGCCGCGCCCATTCCAGATTGACCGCCACCGAGCCGGCGACTTCCGCCTGTTCGCTCAATCGCATCGAAAAACTCATGGTTCAGCCCCCCACTTCCGCCTTGGTCTTGGCATTGTCCACCAGCGAGCGCGCGATCACCTTCAGCGCCAGCGTCTCCTCGGCACCCTCGAAGATCGACAGCACCCGCGCGTCGATGAAATAGCGGCTCACCGACACTTCCTCGGCGTAGCCCATGCCGCCGTGAATCTGCAACGCCTCGCGGGTCACCCATTCGGCGGTCTTGCAGGTGAAGAACTTGACCATGCTGGCTTCCATGTCGCCCTCGCCTTTGTCCATCAACCGGCCCACCGAATAGGTGAACTGCCGGCCGATCGCCAGATAGGTCGCCATCCGCGCCAGCTTGAACTGGGTCAACTGATAATCGCCGATGGGATAGCCGAATACGATGCGCTCTTGGGCGTAGCTCAGCGCTTTCTCGTAAGCCGCCTGCATGATGCCCACAGCGCGGGCGGCGGTCTGGATGCGACCACCGGCGAAACCGGCCATGGTGAAGTAGAAACCCTTGCCCTCGCCCTGCGGCCCGCCCAGCATGTTCTCGTCCGGCACGAACACGTTGTCGAAAAACAGATCGAAGGAGTGCATCCCGCGATAGCCGATGGTGGGAATCGCCTTGCCGGTCAGCTTGCCGCCGCTCTCTTGAACGAATTCGATGGTGTGGCCGGGCGTGCTCGGCTTTTCCAGCAGAAACATCGACAGACCGCGATGCCCCAGCGAAATGTCGGGATTGGTGCGGGCCAGGATCAACAGCACGCCCGCCTTGCCGCCGAAGGTGCACCAGGTCTTGGCGCCGTTCAGCAACCAACCACCCTCGGTCTTGGTCGCTTTCAGCCGCATGTTGGCCACGTCAGAACCGTAGTTCGGCTCGGTCACCGCCACCGCGCACAGCAGGTCGCCGGAAGCGAGTTGCGGCAGCCATTTTTCTTTCTGCTCTTCGGTGCCGCCCTTGAGCAGCGCCTTGGACAGAATTTCGGGCCGGGTGATCAGGCTGCCCGCCGCGCCCAGCGAGCCGCGCGTCAGTTCCTCGGTCACCACGATCATGCCCAGATTGTCTTCCTGCTCGTCGCTCTGGATGCCGCCGAAGCGTTCCGGGATGGAAATGCCGAAGCAGCCCATTTCCTTGACCTGATCGATGATGGCGGCGGGAATGTCGAGGTCGTGGCGGTGAACTTCCTCCGCCAGCGGCATCACCACTTCCTCGGCCACCCGGCGGAAGGTCTCGCGCATCATTTCGTGATGGTCGTCCAGCAGATAAGCGCCGGTCACGCCGTCTTGGGCGCGCATCAACTGGCCCAGCTCGGCGACCCGTTCCGCCGGCAACTGGGTCAGGCAGAATTGCCGCACCGCCGGGTAATCGACGGTCGCGCTCAGCCATTTATCGTTGAGCCCGAAATCGGCCGGGCGGGCGCTCAAGCGGTTGCGGACGGCTTGCAGGGCCTCGGCGGCGAACAGCAGCGCGAAACGCTCTTCCAGCGTGAGTTCGCTAGCGGAGCCGCCGCCGCCGGCGGCGCGCGCCCGCTTGGCGTAGTCCAGCCCGAAGCGCGCGCCGGTGACTTCGGCGCAGGACAGCGCCAAGTCGTAGCTGACCAGTTGATGCTGGTCGAGCAGCGCCGCCGAGATTTTGCCATCGGCTTTCTGGGAGCGTTCCTTCAAGTCCGCCAAGGAGTAGTCGAGCGCCTTCTGGACAGCGTCCAGCGCCAGGGCGGCCTGCTGCAACTGTTCTGCCGGATTCTGGATCGATGCGGACATCGCGTTTCCTCGTATGGTGATGGTGGCTCGTGAAAACCTTAAATTTCGTGAGTTCTAACCGAGAAGTTTAGGCTTAAAATCGCCGCTCGCACACGGTCTTAACCGGGCTGGCGGCAAAAAAATCGGGCGAAAATCGGCCAGTTGCGCGCCGGGAGCCGGCGTTCGGCGCACGCTTGCGGCGCGCTGGAGAAACCGGCCGGCGATTTCACTTATAATGGCGACCTCTCGTCTCCGACTCTGTTGTTCGCCTCGGATCTCCATCCGAGAACGCCATTTTCCGTCATCAGCGGCGCGTCCGAAACCGGTCGGGCCGCCCCACCGCAGAGATCCATGTGGCCACGATTCCCAACGCATCGACCGAACGCAGCCATCACGCCGGTTTGCTGGTGCTCGAACTGGACCCGGAACCTTCCGATCCCGCCGGCGTGCCGCCCGAGCCGCTCGGCGTGGCCGCCGCCACCGCCCTGGCCGGCCATTTGGCCAAGGATCTGGATCGCATTCTCGGCGGCATCCATCACCTGGGATTGATTTTGCCCGGCGCGCTCTACGACCAGACCGAAATCCTCCGGCCGGGCTTCCCGCTCGTCGGCGCGCTGGCCGAACTGTACGACGGCAGTTCGCGCGACCCGACGTTCGCGCCACGACTGGTCGCGCTCGGCACCGACCGGGGCTTTTTTCCGGTCGCCGCCATCAATCCGCTGCGCCGGCCCGGCTCCGGTCCCCTGCTGCTGCTGCCGTTCTGCCTCGTCGGCCCAAGCGACGATATTGCCGCTGTGGCGCGCGTTATGGAAGACATTTTGTTGCAAAGCGGCGAGGTATCGCAAGCGACCCGTGAGGCGGTGCAACAGGCGTTTGGATTGCAGGCGCTGAACCTGTCTTACGCGACGGTCGGCGACCTGTGCGCCCTGTTACGGGTGCAACTGGAAAGCAGCGAATTGCTGCCGTTGTGGGATTTGCTGGAGCACGCCTGGTTCGAGCGGCCCGGCGTCCGCTCCGTCGCGCTGGACGAGGGCAACCGCTTTCTGGCGGCCGGAGGCGATGTCCACACCGCGTTCTACACCTTCGACGACTGGGCGCAGTTCGGGCCGGGCCGGCACTTGCCGGTCGCGGAGTTGAGCGGCGGCTACCCGCGCTGGGTGCGCGCGCAGCGGCAATATACGCTCGCGCTGGAGGCTTACGGCTTGCATGTGCGGTGGGTGCTGGCCAACCCGCAACTGGAAGCGGCGCTGGCCGCCGCCGACGGCGAAGCCGCGCGGGCGGCATTTCGCGCGATTCCCTGCCTGTCCGGCGATTTCCTGGTCGAGTCGATTTTCCAAAACGACAGCGAGAACCCGGAACGGCAGTTGCTCGTCACCAACCAGGCCGATCCCGAGCTGGGCACGCTGGCCTATACCGTGACCAGCCTGGACGCGGGCGGCCAGTTGTTGCGGCTGGAACATCACTACCCGCTGCGGCCGCAGGGTTTGAACGTGGTCATCGACCGGTTGATCCAGCGTTGCGCCGAGCAAGGCGCCGAACGGCGGGTTCTCCATCCGGGCCGGCTGACGTACTCGGAAACCGGCCGGAGCCTGCGCGCCGCCACCGAAGCCGACTTGCCGGCGTCGGCCGCAAGGGCGCATTGACTCGCCCGACTCGCAAAGCTCGATCGATCGGGTGCGGTTTGCGCGACCGATCAATAGTAGTGCGCGACCCGCGTCGTGCCGTCGTAACCCATCAACACCTTGACCCGATCACCGGGATAAAACGGCTGGCCGGCGGCTTGGGTCACGGCCATCAGCCGCCCGCCATCCAGTTCGACCGTGATCTCCTGGCCCGGCAGGCGGGTGGCGTTTTCTTCGATCGCCGAACCGGCCAAACCGCCCAGAATCGCGCCGCCGATAGCGCCCGCAATCTGGCCCGTGCCTTTGCCGACGCTGCCGCCCGCCAGACTGCCCAGCACCGAACCGGATAGGCCCCCCACCCCGCTTCGAGTCCCTTCGATCTCGACCGGACGAACGCTCTCGACATAACCCAGCCGCACGTCCTGCGCCTGGAGCGCTTCGTCGCGGCCATAGGAACGGCCGGACACCCCCGGCGCACAACCGCTCGCCGCCACCAGTGTCCCCAGCGCCACCGTCACGATTGCCGCCTTCTGGATCAATCGCATGTTAAACCTCACCGAAAATCAACATTGTCCAAGTGAAATCCGCACAGGCATTATAGCCAACCGAATTCCCGGCATCGCCACCCCCGCAGAGCCGCGCCCCATCGTCCGCCGACGGATTCCCCTCACCGCGCCATGAACCGACACCTCTTCTTGTCGCCGGCCCGCCGCGATGCCGTGGCCGGCTGGCTGCTGGCCCTGATGGTCGCCCTGTCGGTGGCGCCCGGCGTTTCGCTGCTTCCGGCCGGTCTGTTCGGTTGGACCGCCGCCCTGCTGTTGAGTTACCGGCTGGGCCGGCGCCAGCGCATCCAAAGCGGCTGGCTGCTCGGATTGGGTCTCGCCGGCATCGCTTGGGGCGGCTGGCGCGGCGCGGCGCCCGACCTGACCCAAATATTGGCGGCGAATCAGGGATTGGTCAGCTTGTTGACGGCGGTTTCGTTTCTTCGGCTGGTCGCTCGTCCCGAAGCGGCCGGCCGCGACGCCCCGCCACCGCGCGGACGAGCGGCATTGTGGCGCACCTTGATCGGCGTGCACCTGTTCGGCGCGGTGATCAATCTGTCCACCGTGGTCATCCTCGGGGATCGGATGGCGACTCGCGGCCGGCTGGGCAAACGGCGGGCGCTGGCGCTCTCGCGGGGATTCGCGGCGGCGGCGTTCTGGTCGCCGTTTTTTTCGGCGATGGCCGCCGCCCTGACCTACGCGCCGGGCGCGCGGCCGGCGACGGTGGTGCTGGCCGGTTTGCCGATGGCGGCCGTTTCGCTGTGGCTGACCGCGCGGGAAATCGACCCCGAGAACCCCAAACTCGGGGCGCCGTTCGTCGGCTATCCGATGCGCTTCGGCGCCTTGTGGATTCCGGGTCTGCTGGTCGCCATCGTGCTGACCGTTCACGCGCTGGTTCCCCGATGGTCGATTCTGGCGATCATCGCCCTGAGCGCGCCGCTGCTGACCACCGGCATTCTGCTGGCGCAGCGGGGGCGGGAAGCGTGGGCGCCGCTCGGGGACCAGATCCGGCACGGCTTGGCCGGCACCGTCAACGAGCTGGCGCTGTTTTTGTCGGCCGGGGTATTGGCGGCAGGCCTCACCGGCATGACCCGACAACTGGACGGCTGGCTGCCGTTCGAGCGCTTCGGACCGCCGCAAGCGAGCGTGCTGCTCGTTGTCATGATCGGCTTGGCCGCGCTGGGCGTGCATCCGGTCATCACCATCGCGGCTTGCGGAGTCTGGCTGGCGCCATTGCATCCCGAGCCCAATCTGCTCGCGATCACTTTGCTGATGGCTTGGGGAATCGGCGTGCCGGCCAATCCCTTGTCCGGCCTGCATCTGATCATGCAGGGGCGCTACCGCATCGACGGCTACGCCTTCCTGCGCTGGAACGCCGGCTACGTGCTCAAGTGTCTGGGCGCGGGGGTGGCGCTGCTCTATCTGTACGGGGTGTTGCTGGGCATCTCGGATTGGAGATGACCGGGAATCGGCATACTATGGCCTGGGCTTTTCCTGGACGCCGGTGCGAGATGCGATGACGCTGAAATGGGATCTGTTCGTGCCGTTCGTGGCCCAGAGCGCCGCCATTTTGAAAGACGGCGGCGCGTTGTGCCTGATCACCAGCAGCGCCATCGAGAAAGTGCCGTATGCGAGCGCGCTGCGCCGGCAATTGCTCGCCTCCGCTCGGCTGCGGGAAATTCATTTTTTTCCCGACGTGCGGCTGTTTGCCGATGCCGTGGTGGAAAACACCATCATCCTGGCCGCAAAAGGCGACAAGGCTTTCGGCCAAGAGACCGTCCGCTACTGGCACGCGCACGCTCCCGCGACGGGCAATCGCGTGGAATGTCAAACGCTTCCGCCGTCTTATGGGGACGACGTATTCCGGCAGACTTTGCCGACCCTGAAACTAAAAAAGGGCGTCAAATACGCACGCTTAGTGGATTTATGTTATTTGAGCAAAGGAATGGTGCTTCACGCGAATGAAAAGCGGAGCCAAGGTTCATTCGGTCTCGACGATCTGGTTGGCGCGACGTCAGATCAAGTGCACTGTGCGCCCTATGTCGGCAGCAAGGACATTACGGACTATGGCCTCATCGAACTGGCCTACCTGGAATACGGACCCGAAACTCGGGTTCCCGCTCAGATCAGCCGCCCCACCTTCCCGGAACTCTACGACCGCCCGAAGCTGATGGTGGCCGAATTCGGCGGCTTTGCTTACGACAATGGTCGATGGGATGCGCTGGGTTTCCTGAAGTGCAATCACTCGGTCTTTATCCTGATGCCCTGGCACGCTCTGAACAAGGTCAGTAACCGCAGCATCAACGGCGATATCGAGAACCGCAACCGAGCAGCCCTCGAAATGTTGTCCGCGACCGTCGATCCCTGGTATCTGCTCGGTTTTCTGAACTCCTCGCAGATGCGCGAGCTGCTGGCGGGCGTATCCAGAAGCGCGATTGCCGCGCGATTGCAGCCGAATGATTTGAGGGAGATTTTAGTTCCTCTACCACCCCAAACCGTTTCGGACGACATTGCCCAACTGGCCCAGGAAGCATCGGACTGCCAACGGGCGCTGCTGCCCTATCGGCGGGGCGGCTGGAAAATCGACGACAACGGGATCCAGCCGACCTTCAACATCCCCGCCAGCGTCGCGACCTTGGCGCTGGGCCGGGCGAAAGTCCGCTGGAACCTGCGGATCGTCACCCCGGCCGCCAAGCTGGCCAGACTCGCGCGGAAAGACCGCCGCATCATGGCCGGCCGCGCCGTCGCCATCGAGGCGGACGATACGGTTTCGGAAGAAGCGTTGGATTGGTTGGCGGGACAACTGCGGCAGAGCGCCCTGTACGCGCTCGACGCGGCGGAACAGGCGGGGCTACCGATTCCCGCCACGCCGCGCGACGCCGAGCAGGCGTGGCGCCTCTCGCAAGCCGAGCGGGCGAACGTCGTCGCTCTGCTGGATCGAATCGCCGCGATCAAGGAAGCGATCGCGGATCGGTTGGACGGATTGTTCGAGCGGATACCGCATCCGGCCAAACGGATAGCGGTGCTGTGACCCTCACGGCACCAGCAAATCGCCGCCTTCCATCTGCAGCACCTCCACCCGCCAGCCGACCAGCAACACGCTACCCACGCGACGGATCAAGCCGGTGTCGGTGAACTCGAACACGTACAGCCGCTCCAGCTTCAGCCGACCATCCCGGTCGCGCCGCCACCACAACCGCTCCAGCGCCACGGTATCGTCCAGCAACTGCACGTTGCTCTGCCGGCAGGCGCGGGAACTGGCGGCGCGGGCTTGCTCGCGGGCGCCGAGGCTGTCGCGCCAGAACCACAGGCCGATGCCCGATACCGCCAGGAACCCGATCAGAAAGGAAAAGCTCATCGGATCACAACAGCGGTTTCAGCCGGGCCAAGATGTCGTCGCGGGCCTGCGCCAACAGCGATTCCCGGTCGAGACTGTCGAGAATGTTCTGCACCACCCGTTTCGGCCCGCCCTCGCCCCAGGACTTGCCTTGGGCGAAATACTGCTCGGCGGCTTTGCCGACCACGTAGGTGCCGTACCAGGCCACAGCGCCTTGCGCCCCGGCGGTCACCACCGTCGAAAGTCCCAAACTCACCCCCTTGAGCGCCGCCGCCACCAGGTTCATGGTCCACACCGTGCCCATCAGAAACACCAGTTGGGTGAAGATGGTCTTGAGCAGCGAACCGGCCTCGCCGCGGCTGATCGGCAGCCCGTAAACCCGGCTGAGATGAACCATCATCGCCGCGTCGGTGGCGATCGCCGCCAGAATGTCGGCGATGGGGATCGGGTTCAGCGCCACCGCGACCCCCTTGGCCAGACAGTAGTTGCGGACCACCGTTTCGGCCAGATCGCGGCGGATGGCGACGATCTCGCGGCTCAGGCGGTCGGAAAAGCGCCCGGCGAACAAGCCGGCGTTGAGCGCCGCCATGGTCTTGCCCTCGGCTTTCAAAATGTCCCAGATCCGCTCGCGCAATGCGGTCACGTCCAGGGCCGGCCGGCGGCATGTTTCGGTTTCGTTGCCGTCGGCATCCACCAGAATCACGATGCGCTCGGCCGGCTGCGCGGCGGCGGTGAGAATATCCCGCGAATGGATCAGGCCCTCGGTGCGCTGGCGCAAGGTCTCCAGCAGCAACTCGCGGTCGGTCTGGGTGTAACGGTCGATCTTGTTCAGAACCAGCACCAGCCGTTGCGCCGCGCCCTTCACCTGGCGCAGCGCCTTGAGTTCGGTGTCGGTGATGTCGCCGTCCACCACGAACAGCACCAGATCGCAGCGGCTGGCCACGTCGTGGGCGAGCTGTTCCCGCTCCTCGCCGGCCACCTCGTTGATGCCGGGGGTGTCGATCAGGAACACGCCGCCGGCATCGTATTCCTGCCAGCGGGCGTGAGCGGCGCGAGTCGTTTCGCCGTGCAGGGGGCTGGTCGAAAAGCGCGTCTCGCCCAGCAAGGCGTTCAGCAACGCAGACTTGCCGACGCTGACCCGCCCGAACACGGCGATGTGGATGTGGCCGTGCTCGATCTTTTCCAGCAGGAGCTGCAACTGCTGGTAATCCTCGGCCAGCGCCGCCCGCACCGGCGGCGGCACCCGCTGGTCGTCCAGCAGCTCGCGCAGGCTGTCGCGGGCCAGGGCCAGGTGCGCGTCGCCGCTAACCGGTCGCGGCTCCGGCACTTTCACCGTCCCGCTGTCGGGCCCAAACCAGTTGGGCCAAGCGTTTCGCACGCGCTTCCAAATCTTCACTCAGGTTATCCTCGAACATCCGCAAGGCGGGCCCGCTCACCAGATCGCCGCGACTCTCCAGGGAGCGGGCCACCGCTTTCCCCAAGCTTTCGAATATCAGACCGTACACCACGGCGTGCATCATGCCGCCCACCACCGTGCCCATGCCGGGGAACGCCTTGAAAATATTGCCGACCAGCGCCAGCAGCAAATTGAGGCTGCGCTTGAGCTGGTTGCCGGCCAGATCCAGGAACCGCTGCATGTCCATCTCCCGCGCCGGCACTTCGTACAGCGCGCACAATTCCTTGATCAGATTGATACCCAGATAGCCCTGAATGAGAATATCGGTCCCCGGACTGACCGCCGCCAGCGCCCCGAACACCGCCTTGCGGGAATAGCCTTGAACGATGGCCTCGGCTTTTTCCCGGCGATGCTGGGCGACCGCCGCGTCCAGCTTTTGCTGGGCCAGCACGAAGACCGCCGTATCGCGCAGCGAGTCCAGCACCTGCGGGTCGGTGTCGAGATAGCGCTGCAAGGCGCGGCGCAGTTCCTCCACGCGCGGGCTGCGCTCGCGCAGCGCGGTTTCCTCGCGGCCGTCGTGGTAGATGCGGGTCACCTCCTCCACGCCGCCGCATTGCACCGGCGCCACGTCGATCCGTTCGCCGACCCGCTCGGCCAAGCGCTCGCGCACCAACTCCAATTCCCGCTCGGTGAAGCGGTCCATCTTGTTCAGGGCGACCACCAAAGGACTGCCCAGCTCCACCAGAGTTCGCAGCGCCTGGTACTGATCGCGGGTCAAATCGCCCTCGCAGACGTAGACGATGACGTGGGCGCGCAGCGCTTCATCCCGCGCCTGCCGGTCGAGCGCGCCGCCCGCTTCGTTCAGGCCGGGCAGGTCGGCCAAGATGAGCCGGTCGCCCGCCGAGCTGGTCCAGGTGTAATTCGTCACCGCGCGGGTGGTGCCGCCGCGCACATCGATGGCGATGTCGGTCCCCGGCAGCAGCGCGCGGATCAGCGAGGATTTGCCGACGCTGATCTCGCCGAACACCGCCACCACGATTTCGCCGGCCGCCCGCCGCCGCTGCAATTCCTCCAGTTCGTGGCGGATCGAATCGACGGGGACGCCGGCCTTCTCGCTGCGCTCCAACCGCTCGCGCAGGGTGGCCTCGTCCGGGGGCTTGGCCGGCGCGGCGTTTCTGGATTTACCGGCGGGACGGCCCCAGTTCAGCACCCGCCAAACGCCATACGCGCCGCCCGCGCTCAGCGCGCCGAGGATCAGCAGATAAATCACCCAGAACGCGGTCGGCGCGCGTTGCAGGCGCTCCCACACCGACAGGCTGAGATCGGTGAGGTACAGCACCAGCGCCAGCAGCACGGCCACGCCGACGCTCGCCCCCACCGCCAGCAGCAGACGGACCGGCAACCAACCTCGGGGAGCGGCGGACGCCTTCAAGCCGCCGGGAGCGGGCTCCGGCGGACCGAGGCCCAAGCGACGAAACAGAGAGAGGAACTTCATCGAGAGCCGTTCAGACCGGAACCGCGCTGGACGGGAACAGATCGAGGAAGGATCGCGGCACTTTTTCTACCGCCCGCTTCCGGTAATCGAAAAACACGACCCCGGTCTTGGCGCGCGCCACCTCGCGGCCGCTGGTCTTCTCGGTCACCCGATAAACGAAATCGCAACCATATTGGTTGAAATCGGTCACGGCCACCGCGACCGCGAGGGTCTCGCCGACGAAGGCTTCGGATTTGTAGACGATCACGCTGTCGGCGATGATCAGCCCCAAGCCCTCGATATCCAGCTCGCGCAAGCCGTAGTGCGCCATGAAGCGGAACCGCGCTTCGTGCAGCAAACCCAGCAGCACGTCGTTGCCCATGTGTCCGGCGTAATTCACGTCGGTGATTCTGACCCGCAGTTCGGTGCTGAAGGGAAAATCCGCAGGCAGGTCCAGTTTGATTCGCGCCATGCGCCGCCTCGACAACAATCGGAAATTCGTTTCGCGATAAAAATGTTAAGCTTTTGACCGCGAGCAACAGCGCGGTCGCGGCGGGGATTGTAAACGATTATCGCGGAAAACGGGCCGCGCGCCGATTTGGACCCTTTCTCCTCGAATCCTGGCTCGGAGAATATCCGCCATGCTGATCGACTACGACATGCCGCTCTGGCGGCCACCCTCCGAGGCCGACAGCTTCATTTTGCAAGCGACCTTGGGTTGCAGCTTCAACCGGTGCAGCTTTTGTTCGATGTACCGGGTCAAGGAATTCGCCGTTCGGCCGCTGGAATCGGTTCGAGCCGAAATTCAGACCATGGCGCGGGCGTATCCTGGTGTGCGGCGGGTCTTCCTGGCCGACGGCGACGCGCTGGCCGCGCCGACCGAGCATCTCTCGGAAATCCTGCAAGCCTTGTCCGCCGCCTTTCCCCGGCTGGAGCGCGTTTCCAGTTACGCCCTGCCCGCCAACCTGCTCAAGAAATCGGTGGACGAGTTGCGGCAACTGCGGGACGGGGGATTGACGCTGCTGTATTACGGGATCGAAACCGGCTCGGCCGATTTGCTGAAACGCATCACCAAGGGCGCGACGCCGGAAGCCATGGCGACCGGACTCGGGAAAGCCAAGGCAGCGGGGTTAAAAATCTCCGCGACGGTGATTCTCGGGCTCGGCGGCCAAACCCATTGGCGGGAACACATCGACGGCACCGCCGAACTGGTCAACCGGGTCGAACTGGATTACCTGTCCACCCTGCAACTGATGATCGATCCCTCGATCCACGAAGAGTTTCACCGCAAGTTCCGCGAACCGTTCCGGGAGCAGGACGACCAAGCGCTGCTGGCGGAACAGGTCCGGCTCATCGAGCGGCTCGATCCGCCCGCGCCGCTGGTGTTCCGCTCCAATCACGCCTCCAACGCGCTGGCGCTGGCCGGAACCCTGCCGCGAGATCGCGAGGCGCTGCTGGCCCAGTTACAGCGGGCCTTGGCCGGTGAAGTCCGGTTACGGCCGGAGTGGCTGCGCGGCTATTGATCAGGCGGCGGCGCGGGAGGAGCCGCCATTGCGGATGGCGGCGACGATCCGATCTTCCAAGGCGATGCGCGCCGCCAGTTGCTCGCCCAACCGCGACAGTTCCTCGTCCAGCTCGGCCAGCGAGCCGGACAAGTCGCCGTCGAAACGGTCGTGAAAATCCAGCGCCGCCTGGGTGGTGCGGGCGATTTGGGCGTAGAGTCGCCGGGCCAGTTCGCGCGCCGGGCGATAGGGGGAATCGACCGGCTGCTCTTCGAGCGCCTCGAAAACCTCGAACGGCCCCAAGGCCAGATAATCCACCAGGGCTTGGCGAAACCGTCGCAGCAGGTGCTGAACCGGATCGACGTGCGGGAACGGTTTTAGCGCGGCGAGCTTGTGGAACAGCACCAAGCTGTTCTGGCGTGCCGCCAGCAGCTTGGTCACCAGGTCTGGCAGGGTTTTACTGTGGACCGGATCGGCGGTCAGCACGGCGTTCATGTCACATCCTCCAGTCGGTAGTTGTTGTTTTCGTTATTTTTTATGGTGGTCCCATCAGATTATCACAAATCGAGCCGCATGTTATCCCCCGGCCATGCCCTCTCCAGAAACCGAACCGGATCATGTCGCGGCCGGTTTACCCGCCACGTCGTTGCGCAGGTAAACCGGCCGCGCCCGCTCGGCGATCACCCATTCGCCGCGCCGACGCGGATCGGCCGCCAGCCGGGCCACGTCGCCGGCGCGCGGATAGCGCTCGTCCAGCCAGCCGCCCACCGCCAGCCGCTGGCACAGGATCGCGGAATAGACCGACCAACCGCTGCCGACGCCGAACCAGTCGCCCGGCGGCGCGGACGCGGCCGGCGGCGCGCGGACGCACTCCTCGCCCAGCGCATCGACCGTCTCGCCGGCCACGGCATAGGTTCCCCAGTAAATTTCGCCCATGCGGGCGTCCAGCGCCGCCGCGATGCGGGTATGCCCCGTTTCTCGCGCCGCGCCCAGCGCCAGCGCCGCCAGCGTGGACACCGGCACGACCGGCAGATCGGCGGCGAAAGCGATGCCCTGGGCGATGCCGACCGCCACCCGCACGCCGGTGAAAGCGCCCGGCCCCCGGCCGAAGGCGACGGCATCCAGTTGCGTCGCCCGGAGCCCCGCCTCCGCCAGAACCGCTTCGATCATCGGCAGGATCAGGGCGGCGTGGCGGCGCGGGGCCAGCTCGTAGCGTTCCAGCACCGCGCCATCCACCAGCAGAGCGGCGGAACAGGCTTCGGTCGCGGTATCCAGAGCCAGCAGCTTCACGGCCGTCACTTCAAGCGTCGGGGCCGCTCTCGGCCCGCTCCCGCCGCTTGGCTTCGGCCAAGGCGGGACGAGCCCACAACCGCGCGGCGTAAGCCTGGAGCTTGTCGTGTTCCAGCGGCAATTCGTAGGCCCGCGCCCAAGCCAGGGTATGCCCGATCAGAATATCGGCCACCGTGAAACGCTCGCCGACGATAAAGGCGTGTCGGCCCAGCCCCGCCGCCAAGACCTTGGCCGCCACCGAAAACTCCCAGCGGGCGGTGTCGAGCACCGCCGGAACCCGCCGTTTTTCCGGCAAGGCGAAGCGGTGCTTGGCGAGGGTCCACAGCGGTTGTTCCAGTTCGCTCAGCGCGAAATAGCACCATTGGTCGTAGCTGGCCCGCTCCTGGGTGCCGGCCGGCGGCACCAAGCCGGCATCGGGAAAACGGTCGCCGAGATAGGTGCAAATGGCGGCGGATTCGGTGAGGATGAACTCGTTATCCACCAGGGTGGGCACCTTGCCGCCGACGTTGAGCGCCAAATAATCGGGTTGCCGGCCTGCGCCGGCCAGCAGATCGATCCGCACGTACTCGTATTCCGCGCCAATTTCCTCCAGCGTCCACACCACTCGGGTGGAACGGGTATTCGCGCAACCGTAGACTGTCAGCATGGTCGGGGGACTCTCCCTGGGTGGTTTTGAAACCGAGCGCCGGTTTCAGGAGCCGCGCTTTCCGGTCTTCCTGGCCGATGGCGCGTCCTGTTCGTCGGTCGCGATTTTATTTCTCGCGGCCGCCCGCTTGGGCGCCGGACGCTTCTTGTCCGGCTCCAGCCCGTCGAGGCGGCTGATGTTCAAGGGAACTTGCCGCACGCGAACTTTCTTGAGGTGCTGGAAAATTTCCTTGGGCATGCCGTCGGGCAAATCCACGGTGCTGTAGTCGTCGTGGATTTCGATGCGGCCGATGTAGCGGCTCTCGATGCCGGCCTCGTTGGCGATGGCGCCGACGATGTTTTGCGGGGTCGCGCCGTGCTGGTGGCCGACTTCCAGCCGGTAGCGGACCTTGTCCAGATCGGCGGAATGCCTGGAAAAGTCGCGGGGCGGCCGCTCCCGCCGCCCGTCCGGCCTCGCCTCCCGCTCCGGGCGAGCCGGCGCCCTCTCCACCTCGACCGGAATCGTGTCCTCGAACTGGAACGGACGGTCGCGTTGCGCCAGCCAGGTCAGCACGGCGGCGATGTTTTGGGCGCTGATTTCCTGCTCCCGTTCGATATCGGCGACCACTTCCTGGAAAAAATCCAGATCCTGGGAGGCGAAAATCTCGCCGACCTGCTGCTTGAACTGGGCCAGCCGATGGCCGGTGATGGCTTCCGGGGTCGGCAACTGCATCCGCTCGATCGGCTGCCGGGTCGCTTTTTCGATGGCGCGCAACATCCGCAGTTCGCGGGGCGCGACGAACAGGATGGCGTCGCCGGCGCGGCCCGCCCGGGCGGTGCGGCCGATGCGGTGGACGTAGGCCTCGGTGTCGTTGGGGATGTCGTAGTTGATGACGTGGCTGATCCGCTGCACGTCGAGCCCGCGCGCCGCCACGTCGGTGGCGACCAGGATGTCGAGCCCGCCGTTGCGCAACTGCTCGATGGCCTTCTCGCGCAGCGCCTGGGTCATGTCCCCGTGCAAGGCGGCGCTGGGATAACCGCGCGCCTCCAGCCGCTCGGCCAATTCGGTGGCGGCGATTTTGGTGCGCACGAAAATCAGGATCGCGTCGGCGTCCTCCACCTCCAGAACGCGGGTCAGGGCATCCAGCTTGTGCTGGGCGCCCACTTGGCAGTAGCGCTGGCGGACGGTCGAAACGGTGGCCGTGCCGGTCTTGATCTTCACTTCCCGGGGATCGCGCAAGTGGCGGTGCGCCACCTGGCGGATCGGATCGGGCATGGTGGCCGAGAACAGCGCCACCTGCTTCTCCGCCGGGGTTTGCCCGAGAATCCAGTCCACGTCGTCGATGAAACCCATCCGCAGCATTTCGTCAGCTTCGTCCAGCACCACGGTCCGCAATCCGGCCAGCGACAAGGTTTCCCGGCGCAGGTGATCCATCACCCGTCCCGGCGTGCCGACCACGACGTGCACGCCGCGCCGGAGGTGGCGGAGCTGGATGCTCATGCTCTGGCCGCCGTAGATCGGCAGCACATGAAAACCCGGCAGATGGCGGGCGTAGCCCTGAAAGGCTTCGGCGACCTGAATCGCCAGTTCGCGGGTGGGCGTCAGCACCAGCGCCTGCGGTCGCCGGTCCGCCAACTCCAGCTTTTCCAGCACCGGCAGGGCGAAGGCGGCGGTTTTGCCGGTCCCGGTTTGCGCCTGGCCCAGCACGTCGTGGCCTTCGAGCAGTAGCGGGATGGTCGCCGCCTGGATGGGCGATGGGGCTTCGTAGCCGATGTCCTTGAGGGTTTCGAGCAGCGGGCGAGAAAGCGCAAGGTCTTCAAAACATTCGATGAGGGCGGACATGCGAGACAACACCTGAGTTGATAAAACGGATACGGGGACCGGAGTCCCAAACGGACGAGCGACGAGCGGCAGTCCCGATCGGCGGGGCGCTCCAGGCTTACACGAAAACTCCCTTCTCCTCGTTGGGAGAGGGAGCCGGCGGGAAAATGTCGGGGGTTTTTCCAGGTTCGTTCATGGGGTTGATTTTCGCGCGGGCTCTCAGCCGGAACAGGCGGCGTTTCGGCGGCGACGGCGGAACCGGGCGATTATATGCCAGCGCCAGAGCAGATGGGCGATCCCGAACGTGGCGATTCCGGCCAGCACCGCCGTCGCCATCGAACCCACCAGCAGCGGCAAACCGATATCGCCCGCTTTTTCCAGCAGCCAGTCCAGCGACGGATCGAAGGTCCAGTCTCCCGGCGGACTGCCCAGCAACCAAGCGCCAAACCGGTAATTCACGAAGGCGATGGGCGGAATCGTCAGCGGATTGGTGATCCAGACCATGGCCACCGCGACCGGCAAATTGAACCGCAGCCAAGCGGCCGTGATCGCCGCCAGCAGCATTTGCCACGGAAAGGGGACAAAGGCGTAAAAGGCGCCGGCCGCCAATCCCCTCACCGTGGAGCGGCGGTTGAAATGCCAGAGCCGGGGATCGTGCAGAGATTCTCCCAGAAAGCGCAAGTTCTTGTGGGTGCGCCAATAGTGCGGATCGGGCAAGCAGCGTTGCAATAACCGTTTCATGTGATGCAATTCGAGCGGACCGCCGTTAGGTGAAGCGAGCGAAGGGGTGGCGCGGTTCGGGCGCCGGATCGGGAGGCGCCCGAAAAATGCCCGCGATCACGAGCGCCATCCCGTCAACCGCGCTCATGCTAACGCGGACGGCACCCTCTGGGCCAGCAGCGCCGCAAACTCCACGGCGGGCAACGGCCGCCCCAGGTAATAGCCCTGCACCTCATCGCAGTCATGATCCCGCAGAAAATCCAACTGAAAGCGGGTCTCCACGCCTTCGGCCACGGTCAGCAATTTCAGGTTGTGCGCCAGTTGAATGATGGCGCGAACGATGGCCGCGCTGTCGGTTTCGCTGCCGGCGAGACCCCGCACGAAGGACTGATCGATCTTGAGCTTGTCCACGGCCAGCTTTTGCAGGTAGCTGAGGCTGGAATAGCCCGTCCCGAAATCGTCGATGGACAGCTTCAGCCCCATCGCCCGCATCTCCCGCACCACCCTCAGCGCGCTTTCGACATCCTGGATCAATATCGATTCGGTGAGTTCCAGCTCCAGGCAGTCCGGCGCCAACCCGCTGCCGGTGAGAGCCCGGGTCACCGTGGTCAACAAATCGGAGCGCTTGAACTGCAACGCCGAAAGATTGACGGCGACCGTGATCCGCGCCAGCCCCGATTCCTGCCAGGCGCGGGCTTGGCGGCAAGCTTCCCGCAACACCCATTCACCGATCGGGACGATCAGGCCGCTGTCCTCCGCGACGGGAATGAACCGTCCGGGCGGCACCAGCCCCAATTCCGGATGTTGCCAGCGCAGCAGCGCCTCGGCGCCCACGATCAAGCCGCCGGACAAGGCGACCTGCGGCTGGTAGTGCAGCAAAAACTCGTCCCGCTCCAACGCCAGCCGCAGACTGGTCTCCAAATGCAGGCGTTCGAGGGTGTTGACGTTCATCGAGGCGGTGAAGAAACGGTGCGTGTCACCGCCGCCGTTCTTGGCGTATTCGAGCGCGGTATTGGCGCGCTTGAGCAGGCTATCGCTATCCCGGCCGTGGGCGGGATACAGGCTGATCCCGATGCTGGCGGTGATGCTCAACGGATGATCGGCGATCCGAAAAGGCTCGCACCCGACGCATTGCAGCAAATTGCCGACCACTCGCTCGGCCCCTTCCATCCCGGTGTCGGGCAACAGCACCAGAAATTCGTCGCTGCCCTGCCGGCTGATGGTATCCGTCTCGCGCACATGCTGGTGCAGCCGCACCGCGACCGCTTGCAGCAACTGGTCGCCCAACTCGTGCCCCAGGGAGTCGTTGACCAGCTTGAAACGGTCGAGATCGAGAACCAGCACAGCCACTTTGGTTTGCTGGCGCTCGGCTTGCGCCAAGGCCCGTTCCAGCCGGTCGTGCAACAGGATCCGGTTGGGCAGCGCGGTCAGCGGATCGTGATGGGCGAGAAACTCGATTTTGTCGGCGGATTCCTTGCGCTCGCTCAAATCGCTAAAAATCCCGACGTAGTGAGTCAGGTTGCCGTGCGAGTCGTATACCGCCGTGATTCCCAGCCATTCCGGATAAATGTCCCCGTTTTTGCGCCGGTTCCAAATTTCTCCCTGCCAGTGACCCTCGGTGACCAGAGCGTGCCACATGGCCTGGAAAAAATCGCGGTCGTGCCGGCCCGAAGTCAGCAGCCGCGGCGTCTGGCCGACCACCTCGGCGGCGACATATCCGGTAATGTCGCTAAAAGATTGGTTTACAGAAATAATATGGCTGTTGGCGTCGGTGATCACGATCGCCTCCCGGCTGTTCTCGAACACCCGGGCGGCGAGCCGCAGATCCGATTCCACGCGCTTGCGCTCGGCGATGTCGCGGCCGCTGACCACCGCCCCGCAGACTTTGCCATCGGCGTCGAACAAGGGATTGCCGACCGCTTCCAACCACAGGTATTCGCCATCGGCGCGAAGGAGACGCAACTCCACTTTTCCGACCACGCCAAGAGCCAGCGCCCGCCGACAAACCGCGACGGTATCCGCGCGGTCGTCGGGATGGATGTTGGCGAATATCGAGCGCCCCAGCAACGCGGTCGGCTCGTAACCCAGCACCGGCCGATAGGAGGGGCTGGCGTACAGGATGATGCCGGAGGTATCGATCTGGCACACCAGGTCGCGCGTGTTGTCGGCGAGGCGCCGGAACCGTTCCTCGCTTTCCTGCAAAGCCGTTTCCGCGCGCTGCCGGGCGATGGCTTCGCCGATGTTGCTGGCGATGTTTTGCAGGATGTTCCGCTCGGCCGGCGTCCAGTCGCGCTCCCGATGGCAATCGTCGAAACCGATGAAACCCCAAAACTCGCCATGGACGTTGATCGGGACCACCAGGATCGACAGGATGCCTTGCGGCCCCAGTATCGCCCGTTCGGATTCCGGAAAATCGCGCACCCATCCGATCAGGAGCGCATTTTCGGCGAGCACCCGCCGCCAGCGCTCGAAGCCGCCGCTATCGTAGGGCAAATCCTGAAGTTCCGGGTTGTCGATCTGGACGGTCGCGGTGTCGGCGCACCACTCGTGGCGCTGGCTCATCAACAACTGGCCGGTTTGAGGGCAAACGCGATTTTCGAACAGGTAAACCCGATCCACCCCGCTCGCTTCTCCCAACTGCGCGAAACACGTCGCGATCACCATGCTGGGATCGGGTTCGCCGAGCAGGCGGGTCGCGATCAACGCCGCCAACTCCAGCAGGGCTTCGCGCTGGGCCAGCGCCGCTTCGGCTCGCTTGCGCTCGGACAGGTCGATGTCCAGGCAGTACAGTTCCGGTTCGCCCTGATGGGTGGTCAGCAGCGCGTGGCTGGAGTAGACCGGGATCAGCGAACCATCCTTGCGCAGCAGCTCGAGTTCGGAACAGGGGATCGGTTGACCGTTCCCGATCCAGTCGTCGATGGCCTGGATGACGTCGGGGCGCATCGCCACCGGAACGATGAGGTCTTCCAGCCGCTGGCCCACAGCTTCGTCCCGGCTGTATCCGTAAAGCCGCTCGCTGGCCGCGTTCCAAAAAATGACTCGGCGGTTCTGGTCGTAACCCTGGACCGCGATAGTCGGGGACTCTTCCAGCAAATGCTGAAACTTCAGTTCGCTTTCCCGCGCCCGCGCCTCGGCGCGAGCCAATTGCGCGAACACATTACCCAGATACCGAGCCAGCGATGCCGTGGCCAGCAAACCCAGGAACAAAATGAACCAGAAAGCCAAAGGATGGTCCATCGGCTCGCGAGCGTTCCAACACGCGAGCCAAGACAGCACCCCGGTCAGGCCCAATCCCGCCAAAACAGTCACCATCACGCCGACATGGCCCCGGGCGAGACGGTCAACGTTGATGTTTCGCGCGGCGTAAAGCGGCATAGCCTTTCCTGGATCGGATTTTCTGCTGAGCATAATCGAAAAATGTTTCTCAAAGAACTTAGCCGCAACAACCATCATTGTGGGTTTAACGTAACATAAATAAAATATAAATACTTTCCGAGATACAAATGCCCATTGCACTTTTCTGGTTCCGCCGCGATTTCAGGCTCGCCGATAACCCGGGTTTGTGCCGCGCCGCCGCCGCGCACCAGCACATCATCCCAATTTATATCCACGCGCCGAGCGAGGAGAGCCCTTGGGAACCCGGCGCCGCCTCGCGCTGGTGGTTGCACCACAGTCTGACAGCGCTCGACGCAACCCTGCTGCAGCGAGGCTCGCGATTGATCGTTCGCCGGGGCGATAGCCTGATCGCGTTGAGGGAGCTGATCCGGGAAACCGGCGCCACGGCGGTGTACTGGAACCGCCTTTACGAGCCGGCCACCATCGCCCGGGACCGCGCGGTCAAAACCGCCCTGCGCGCCGCCGGAATGACCGCCGAGAGCAGCCAGGCCGCGCTGCTGGCCGAACCGTGGACGCTATTGAAGGCGGATGGCGCTCCCTATCAGGTCTTCACCCCCTTTTGGAAAACCTGTCGGCACAAATTATGCCATGCGCCACTGCTGCCTGAACCCAAGCTGAACGGTCTCGAACGCTGGCCGGATTCGTTGCCCCTCGCCGACCTGAATCTGCTGCCGCGCATCCGCTGGGCCGATGGCTTGGCGGAGGCCTGGCAACCCGGCGAGGCGGGCGCGCGGGCGCGACTGGAGCAGTTCCTCGACACCGCGCTGACCGACTATGCGCGCCGGCGCGATCAGCCGGGGCTCGACGGCGTGTCCCGCTTGTCGCCGCACCTGCATTTTGGCGAGATCGGTCCCCGACAAATCTGGAGCGCGGTCGCCGCTGCCACGGGCGGTGATCCGCTGGCGGACAAGGGCGCGGAAACCTACTTGCGGGAAATCGGCTGGCGCGAGTTCGCCCATCACGTCCTCTACCACTGGCCGCATACGCCGGATCGCCCCTTGCAGGAGCGTTTCGCCGCCTATCCGTGGCGCGAGGGCTACACCGACCTGCTGCGCGCCTGGCAACAGGGCCGCACCGGTTATCCGCTGGTGGACGCCGGGATGCGCCAGTTGTGGCGCTCCGGCTGGATGCACAACCGGGTGCGGATGCTGGTCGCTTCGTTCCTGGTCAAAAATTGCCGCATTCCCTGGCGGGAAGGCGCCCGCTGGTTCTGGGACACGCTGGTGGACGCCGATCTGGCCAGCAACACCCTGGGCTGGCAGTGGACCGCCGGCTGCGGCACCGACGCCGCGCCCTACTTCCGCGTCTTCAACCCCGTGCGCCAAGGCGAACAGTTCGACCCGGACGGCGCTTACGTCCGCCGTTGGGTGCCGGAACTGGACCGATTGCCCGCTTCGATCATCCATCGACCGCAGACGGTATCGCCCACCCAGCAGCAGGCTTTCGGCTTTACTCCAGGACTGCACTATCCCCGCCCTATCGTGGATTTCGCCGCCAGCCGCGCCGAGGCGCTGGCCGGTTACGACCGGATCAAGGCCGGTTGATCGGTGCCGCTGGTCCGCCCGAGAGGGGATGCGAGTGGCGGACTCTCAGGAAACCCGCCGGCGATAGGCCAGACTCAGCAAGACCGCTCCAACCGCGATCAGCGGCAGCGACAACACCTGTCCCATGGTCAGCCAGCCGAAGGCCAGATAACCGAGCTGCGGGTCGGGCTGGCGGACGAACTCCACCAGAAACCGGAAAATCCCGTAAGCGAGCGCGAAGACGCCCGACACCGCCATGGTCGGGCGCGGCTTGGCCGAAAACAGCCACACGATGACGAACAGCGCCACCCCTTCCAGCGCCGCCTCGTACAATTGCGAAGGATGGCGGGGCAAGCCATCCCCGGTTTGCCGGAACACCATCCCCCACGGCAGATCGGTCACCCGCCCCCACAATTCGCCGTTGATGAAATTGCCGAGGCGCCCGAACAGGATGCCGGGGGCGATCAGCGGCGCGATGAAATCGACGGTCGGCCAGAACCCTCTCCCATACTTGCGGGCGAACAGCGCCATCGCCAGCAGCACGCCCAGAAAGCCGCCGTGGAAAGACATGCCGCCTTCCCAGATGCGGAACAGCGTCAACGGGTTGTGCAGGAACGAGCCGAAGCTATAAAACAGGATGTAGCCGATTCGGCCGCCGAGAATGACGCCCAAAGCGATGTAGAACACCAGATCGTCCACCTGTTCGGCGGTCCAGCCCGAGCCGGGCCGCTTGGCCCGATAGCGTCCCAGCGCCCAACCCGCCACAAATCCCAGCAGGTACATGAGGCCATACCAGCGCACCTGCAGCGGCCCCAAAGCGAACGCCACCGGATCGAAATCGGGATGCACCAACATAAAAAAGACTCCTTAAAAAGGGCCGACAACGGGAACGAACCGACCTCGCCCCAGGCGCCGCTCGCGTATTTTCAGAGATTCGGGTTTCGGGAAGACGAGAACTCGCGACGAGGCGAAAGCATACCGTGGTTTTCGCGGACGCGCCCGATGCGGTGAGGGTATGGACCCGGTTTCAGGCCCGGCTTGCCGCCTTCGGGCGGACAAAATTGAAGGGGTACTCGGGGAACCTGACGAGGGGTTCGGTCACGGAGACACCGCGCCAGACGCAATCGGGCAAAACCGACAACAGAAGCAAACCGACTAAAGACTAAACAAATGCAAATTGATGTTGTTTCAAATTAGCGATACACCGATCGCTCAATCAGAAAAATTTAAATTTTAGGATGCAAAAAATCGTCACAAATGACAATATTTGTCATTATTAAACAACATTGCCACAAAAAATTTTCACATCGAATGATCGTTGGCCTACTGCAATTTGGCCCTCAACGGTCGGATTGGACTGTCAATCATCGGACTGGACCGATCAAATTTGGTCTTGCTCGAACGACCCTAGCTGTAATTTCGATGGTCCACCAAAGCATGTCAGCAAACTTGCTTTCTCTCGATGGTGTCACGCGCCATATCCAACAACTCCATCGGCGGCTCATAACCGGTGCGACGGCAGTGGCGAAGATAGTCGGTCAATCTTGGCTCGACATCGGTTTGGCTCGCAAGCTCGATCAATTCCAGCAGCTCGATCATCCGAGGGGTAGGTACGGTGGCAACAGTCTGAAGCATATCGAATTCCTTAAAGTTTGAAAAAACGGTTCAGCGCGGACTCGCCAGCGTGTCCAGATCGGATTTATACGAATATCATGCCAATTTTCCTTTCAATTTCACTGATTTTTCACTTCAATTCGATCCACTAGATATTTACAAGTTCACTCGGTTATTTCAGTTGCATTAAATGAATATTTTTGTTGTTGTTCTTTCTTATTAATGAACAGATATCGTATCAATAATGAAAAAATCTCAACTCGAATCCGCTCGAATCACGCTCATGCCCCGAAAATCGATCCGGATTCGGATGAGGGGTTTCCGCGCGACCCGGATTCCGGTGAGAATATTCCGTTCGCGACCGCTGCCGGCGTGCGCCGGGCGAAAACCGAGCGAGCGCAATCTCGAAGCAGATGTTTTAAAAACGACAGGATGCATGCACCATGCTGCTAATGATCGACAACTACGATTCCTTTACCTACAACTTGGTGCAGTATCTGGGCGAGTTGGGCGAGGACGTGAAGGTCTACCGCAACGACCAGATCACCCCGGACGAAATCGCCGAACTCGATCCCGAGCGCATCGTCCTTTCTCCCGGCCCTTGCACGCCCACCGAGGCCGGGGTATCGCTGGCGGTGATCGACGCTTTCGCCGGCCGCATTCCCATCTTCGGCGTTTGTCTCGGCCACCAGAGCATCGGCCAAGCCTTCGGCGGCCGCATCGTCCGCGCCGGCCATGTCATGCACGGCAAGACGTCCGCCGTCTACCACCACGATCGGGGCGTGTTCGCCGGTCTCCCCAACCCCTTTACCGTGGTGCGCTATCATTCCCTGGTCATCGAGAAATCTACCGCGCCGGACTGTCTGGACATCACCGCCTGGACCGAGACGCCGGACGGCGCGCTGGACGAAATCATGGGCGTGCGGCACAAGACGCTGCCGGTCGAGGGAGTGCAGTTCCATCCCGAATCCATCCTGACCGAGCACGGCCACGCCCTGCTTCGCAATTTCCTCAACCGACGGCACTGAACCGTCGCGGAGATTCTTCATGTCCATCACCCCCCAGGAAGCCCTGCAACGCACCATCGAGCATCGGGAAATCTTCTACGACGAAATGCTGTCGCTGATGCGCCAGATCATGGCCGGCGAAATCTCTCCGGTGATGACCGCCGCCATCCTGACCGGGCTGCGCGTCAAGAAGGAAACCATCGGCGAGATCGCCGCCGCCGCCACGGTGATGCGCGAGCTGTCCACCAAGGTCCACGTCCCGCCGCCGCACGAACATTTCGTGGACATCGTCGGCACCGGCGGCGACGGCGCGCACACCTTTAATATCTCCACCGCGTCGATGTTCGTGGCCGCTGCCGCTGGCGCCCGCGTGGCCAAGCACGGCAATCGCGGCGTTTCCTCCAAATCTGGCAGCGCCGACGTGCTGGAAGCGTTGGGCGCGCGGATCGATCTGCCGGCCGAAGGGGTGGCCGGCTGCATCGCGGCGACCGGTCTGGGCTTCATGTTCGCCCCCAACCACCACTCGGCCATGAAAAACGTGGCGCCGGTCCGCCGCGAGATGGGCGTGCGCACCCTCTTCAACATCCTGGGTCCGCTGACCAACCCGGCCAGCGCGCCGAACCAGCTCATGGGCGTGTTCCATCCCGATCTGGTCGGCATCCAGGTGCGCGTCATGCAGCGGCTCGGCGCGCGGCACGTCCTGGTAGTCTGGGGCAAAGACGGCATGGACGAAATTTCGCTGGGGTCCGCCACCCTGGTCGGCGAACTCAAGAACGGCGAGATTCTGGAGTACGAGATCCATCCCGAGGATTTCGGGCTGGCCATGATGTCCAACCGGAGCCTCAAGGTCGAAAGCGCCGAGCAGTCCAAAGCCATGCTGCTGGCGGCATTGAACGACGAGCCCGGCACACCGCGCGACATCGTCGCCCTCAACACCGGCGCGGCCTTGTACGCCGCCAACTTGGCTGACTCCATCGCCGGAGGCATCGAGCTGGCGCGGGAGGCGCTCGCCAGCGGCAAGGCGCGGGCCAAGTTGGAGGAGTTCGTGCGCTGCACCCAGAAGCTGGCCGCATGAGCGGCCCGTCCGACATCCTCAAGCGAATCCTGGCGCGCAAGGTCGAGGAAATCGCCGAGCGCGGCCAGCGACTCGGCTTGCCCGAGCTTCGCCGTCAGGCGGAAGATTCACCGCCAACCCGGCCATTTCGGGAAAATCTGGAACGGACCATCGCCGGCGGTCAACCGGCGATCATCGCCGAGATCAAGCGAGCCTCGCCGAGCAAGGGTCTGTTGCGCGACCCGTTCCACCCGGCGGACATCGCCCGCAGCTACGCCGCGTCCGGCGCGAGCTGCCTGTCGGTGTTGACCGACCGCGACTTTTTCCAGGGTTGCGAGGACTATCTGCGGGAAGCGCGAGCCGCGTGCCCGCTGCCGGTGTTGCGCAAGGATTTCATCATCGACCCCTATCAGGTGTACGAAGCCCGCGCGATCGGCGCCGATTGCGTCCTGCTGATCGTGGCCGCCTTGGACGACGCCCCGCTGCGGGATCTGGCGCGGCTGGCGGCGGATACGAAGATGGATGTGCTGGTGGAAGTCCACGACGCCGAGGAATTGGAGCGGGCGTTGGCGCTCGACGCGCCGCTGATCGGCATCAACAACCGCGACCTGCGCACGTTCGAAACCCGGCTGGACACCACGCTGAACCTGCTCTCCCGCATCCCGGCCGACCGCACCGTGGTCACCGAAAGCGGGATTCACGCTGCGGCCGATGTCGCCCTGATGCGCGAGCGCGGCGTGCATGCCTTTCTGGTGGGCGAAGCCTTCATGCGGGCGGCGGACCCCGGCGCCAAGCTGGCGGAACTGTTCGGAACATCCGTCCAGGGCGATAAAAATCTCTGAGGAAATGCAGATGAAAACCCGCATCACCTGGCTGGAAGACATGACCTACGTCGCCCGATCCCCCAGCGGCCACGCGCTGGTGCTGGACGGCCCTCCGGAACTGGGCGGCCACAATCTCGGCCCGCGCCCGATGGAAATGGTGCTGATGGGCATGGGCGGTTGCACCGCCGTCGATGTGGTCCACATTCTGCGAAAGGCCCGGCAGGACCTGCGCGGTTGCGAGCTGCAAGTCGAGGCCGAGCGCGCGGACAGCGACCCCAAGGTGTTCACCCGCATCCGCGTGCATTTCATCCTGACCGGCAAGGATCTGAGCGCCAAGCACGTCGAGCGGGCTATGGAGCTGTCCGCCGAGAAATACTGCTCGGCCTCGATCATGCTCGGCAAAACCGCCCAAATCACTCACACCTTCGAGATCCGCGAAGCCTGAACGGATCGGCCGCTCTGTCCTGGTGTTGTCGCGCGATCCTGCTATACTCGCGCGCTTTCCGAATGGGGCGCTGGCGCGAGCCGGCGAGTTGGCTGTTTTCGCCCGTGGGGAGGGTGACGCGATGACTCCTAGGCCGATGCCCAGACTGCGGTTGCAAGGGTTCAACAACCTGACGAAAACGCTCAGCTTCAACATCTACGACATCTGCTACACCGCGACGCCCGAGCAGCAGGAGCGCTACATCGCGTATATCGACGATGCCTATAACGCCGAACGGCTCACCCAAATTCTGACCAACGTCTCCACGATCATCGGCGCCAACCTCCTGAACATCGCCCGCCAGGACTACGAGCCGAAGGGCGCCAGCGTCACCATGCTGATTTCCGAGGAGCCGGTCGCGTCCGACGGGATATCCAACACGGAATCGCCCGGCCCGCTGCCGGACGCGGTGGTCTGCCATCTGGACAAGAGCCACATCACGGTTCACACCTATCCGGAAAGCCATCCCGACAACGGCATCAGCACCTTTCGCGCCGATATCGACGTTTCGACCTGCGGCCGCATCTCGCCGCTCAAGGCGCTGAATTATCTGATCCACAGCTTCGAGTCGGACATCGTGGTCATCGATTACCGGGTGCGGGGTTTCACTCGGGACGTGACCGGCAAGAAGCATTTCATCGATCACCAGATCAACTCGATCCAGAACTACCTCTCCAAAGACACCCGCGAGCGGTATCAGATGATCGACGTGAACGTGTATCAGGAGCACATCTTCCACACCAAGATGCTCCTGAAGGACTTCGATTTGAACAATTATCTGTTCAGCGTGGACAAGCAAGACGTGTCGCCGCGCGAACAGTCGGAAATCGAGCGGCGGGTGCGGCGCGAAATGGCGGAGATATTCTACGGCGAGAATCTGCGCAAGGGCCTGCGGATTTAATTTTTGTTCCCCTCTCCCGCAGAGAGAGAGGGTGCGCCCCATCAGACCCAATAAGTGGTCTTGGTCATTATTTTCGACATCCCCTTCATCAGCAGGCGGACCGGCAGCGGCAAGCGTGCGCCACCCGCGATCAGCGCGTTGGTGGCGTGTCGCGCTTCGTCCTCCTTCATCTGTTCCAAAATTGCCCGGCTCGCCCGATCGTGGGCCGGCAACCGTTCCAGATGGGAATCCAGATGTCGGACGACTTGATATTCGGTTTCGGCCACGAAGCCCAGGCTCCAGCGGTCGCCGATTTTGCCGGCCAGCGCGCCGATGGTGAAAGCGCCGGCGTAGAACAGGGGATTCAGCGCGCTGGGGTGGCTGCCCAACTCCTTCAGCCGCGCCTCGCACCACGCCAGATGGTCGTTCTCCTCGCTCGCGGCCTGCTCCATGCCGTCGCGCACCGCATCCAGCCGCGCGGTCAGCGCCTGTCCTTGATACAAGGCCTGGGCGCACACCTCGCCGGTATGGTTGACCCGCATCAAACGGCCGGCCAGCAGTTGTTCGGCGGGTTGTAGCTCCTCGGTCGCGGCATCGGCGTCCGGCCGGGATCGGCCGGTCGTCGCCGGCCGCCCGATCAGGGTGCGAACCGCTTGGTCCAGATTGATGAGCAAAGCGTCAACGGGGGTATAGTAACGGGCGGTCATGTGGGCCAATCCAAACCTCGGGGGAGTCAAGTGTCCTATTATCGCCATCACGTTTTCTTTTGCACCAATCTGCGCCCGGATGGCTCGCAATGCTGCCAGCAGTGCGGCGCCCAAGAAGCTCGCGACTACGTCAAGCGGCGCGTCAAAGAACTGGGACCGGCCATTCCCCACAAAGTGCGCATCAACACCGCCGGCTGCCTGGATCGCTGCGCCGAAGGCCCGGTCATCGTGATCTATCCCGAGGCGACCTGGTACACCTACGTGGATGGCGCCGATCTGGACGAGATCATCGAGGAGCACCTCGTCCGGGGGCGCACGGTGGAGCGTTTGCGCATTTAGGCGCCGTCCCCCCCGCGCGATCCTTCGGCTCGCCGACCGCGCCGGGGCCTTGTAAGGCGGATTCCGCTTGAGTAAGATACGCGACTCCCTACGCGGACACGGATTTTTGGAGCCTGTCATAATGAAAACTTTCAGCGCCAAGCCGGCCGAGGTCAAGCGCGACTGGTACGTGATCGACGCCTCGGATCAGGTTCTGGGCCGGCTGTCGACGGAAATCGCCCGTCGCTTGCGGGGCAAACACAAGCCCGAATATACTCCCCATGTAGATACCGGCGACTACATCATCGTGGTCAACGCCGCCAAGGTACGGGCGACCGGCCGCAAGGAAACCGATAAGTTCTATTATCGGACCACGGGTTACGTCGGCAACATCAAGTCGATCTCCCTGGAAAAGATGCGGAAAACGGCTCCGGAGCGGATCATTCAGATCGCGGTCAAAGGCATGTTGCCCAAGAATCCCCTCGGGCGAGCCATGTTCCGCAAGCTGAAGGTTTATCCGGGCCCCGAACACCAGCATACCGCCCAGCAACCCTTGCCGCTGGCATTGGCGCGCTAAACCGCCGACGAGACTAAACGGAACAAGCGAGAATGATCGAGAACCAGCATTACGGCACGGGTCGGCGCAAGACCGCCGCCGCGCGGGTGTTCCTGCGGCCCGGCACCGGCAACATCACCGTCAACCGCCGCCCGCTGGACGAGTATTTCGGGCGCGAAACCTCCCGCATGGTGGTCCATCAAGCGCTGGAGGTGGCCGATCTCGGCAACCGTTTCGACGTTTACGTCACGGTCAAGGGCGGCGGCATCACCGGCCAGGCCGGCGCCATCCGCCACGGCCTCACCCGCGCGCTGATCGAATACGACGAAAGCTTGCGCGCCCCCCTGCGCAAAGCTGGCTTCGTCACCCGCGACGCCCGCGAGGTGGAGCGCAAGAAAGTCGGCCTGCGCAAAGCCCGCCGCGCCACCCAATACTCCAAGCGCTGATGTTTCCTTGGGGGATCGTCTAGCGGCAGGACTACGGACTCTGACTCCGTCAACCTAGGTTCGAATCCTAGTCCCCCAGCCACACCCAAAACCCACCTAAGCTCTGTCAGGTGGGTTTTTTAATGATAAAATAGCCGAATCGCAACACGCTGTTGTTCTCGTGAAACAAAAATTAAATTTTGTGTTTTTTTTGAAAAAATCAGTTGCATTTGTGCTTCAAAATGCGTATAAATTTCTTCAACGAATCTTCAATGTCCTTTTGTTGTGTAATTACAACACAAACCTAGGAGTTTAATTTTATGAAAAAGTCTGCTCTTGCGCTGGCCGTGGCCGCTGCGCTGGTTGGGTTCGGTACCGCCGCCCACGCCGACACCACCCTGTACGGCTCGGCCCGGGTGTCGGTCGATTACGATGACTTCGATTCGTCTTACGTCAGAAACGCTAACGGCAACCTGGTTCGCGTCGCGCCCGGCTCCGCCGCTTGGGATGTTTACAACAACAGTTCTCGCCTGGGCGTCCGGGGCGAAGAAGACCTGGGCGGCGGCCTGAGCGCCATCTACCAGTACGAGTTCGGGGTAGACGTGACCGATGGCGGCAATCTCAACAGCAACCGTCCGAAGTGGGTCGGCCTCAAGGGCGGCTTCGGCTCCGTCACCGCCGGCACCCAGTGGACCCCGTACTACAACGTGATCGGCATCGGCGATATTTTCAACAGCAGCAAGGTGTTCGATAACGAAACCTATTTGGGCAACTCCTTCGGGCTGCGTATGGACAACAGCCTGATCTACACCACGCCGAACTTCAGCGGCTTCAGCGCCCAAGCGATGCTGGTGATGAACGGCTCCTGCACGCCCAGCGATCCTGTCTCGCCAACCGAGTTGTGCCGGTCCAACGCCGACAACAAGTTGCCCAGCAACCTGAGCGACGACATCGACATGTGGAACATCGGCCTCAGCTACAAGAACGGCCCGTTCTTCATCGGCGGCACCTACATGGCGCTGGAAGGCGACGAGTTTCCCGCTTTCGCCACTCGGCCCACTTGGGACGGCGATCAGTGGGGCTTGGCGTTCGGCTATAACTCCGGTCCCTTCGCCATCACCTTCGCCTACGAAGATGGCGACGTGAACACCCTCAACATCGGCAAGACTCAAAACTATTATCTGACCGGCCAGTACACCTTTGGTCCCAACGTCATTCGGGCCTCGTACGGCTTTAGCTCGCCCGATGACAGCCGGATTCCCATCGTGGTCAACAACGCCCCGGTGGACTTGGTGCAAGACGACGCCAACAACTGGGCCTTGGGCTACCAGTACAACTTCAGCAAGCGGACTCGGGTCTGGGTCGAGTACGTCGGCCAGGATATCGACTCCAATCTGGTCGGCGACAAGCAAACCGTCTCGATCGGCACTCGCCACGATTTCTAAGCTCGAACGAGCTTGATCGGCAGCAAGCGGACGGGCACCTTCGGGTGCCCGTTTTCATTGCGGCGCCCCTTTCGTTGCATTCGTACAAATTCGTTGTATTTATATAAATAAATAGTTGCATTTTTGACGCAATGCGTATATAAAATATCCCAAGGTCGCTTTGAAACTGTTTTCCGCTCAAGTATCCGATTGATCGGAAAGCCGGTTTTGAAGCACGAGCTAATTTGTAGACCATTGGGAATCCTGCCATGAAAAAGTCCATTCTCGCCTTGGCCGTCGCAGCCGCCCTGACCGCACCTCTTGCCGCCCAAGCCGACACGATCCTGTATGGCTCCGCGCGGGTGTCTGTCGACTACAACGATGAAGGCAGCACCGACCCCTTCGATAACGACAACGGCGTTTGGGATGTCACCAACAACTCCTCGCGCCTCGGCGTCTTGGGTTCCGAGGATTTGGGCGGTGGTCTGAGCGCCATCTACCAGTACGAGTTCGGCGTGGACGTGACCGATGGCGGCAACCTGGAAAGCAACCGACCCAAATACGTCGGCCTGAAAGGCGGTTTCGGCCAGATTTCGCTGGGCACCCAGGAAACCCCCTACTACCATGTCGCCGGAATCATCGATATTTTCAACACCGACAGGTCGCTCGGCAGCACCGCCTTCCTCGGCGGCTCGTTCAACGGGTTCAAGTTGAACCCCGGCAACGACCGGGATCTTGCCGACGGCTCTCTGTTCCGTCTGGAAAACAGCCTCTATTACACCACGCCCGATTTCAACGGCTTTAGCGCCGAAGCCATGCTGGTGATGAACGGCGCCAGCAATGACAGTCAGGGCTACTCGGACAGCGTCGACCTGTGGAATCTCACCGCCAAATACAGCAACGGTCCGTTTTTCGCGGGCATCAGCTATCTCCAGCTCGACGGCGACGATAACGTTTCCTTGGGCGAACTCGCTGACGGCACCAATCTCAGCATCGATCTCGACCTCAATCAGTGGATCGTCGGCTTGGGATACACGGGCGGTCCCTTCAGCGTCGGCCTCATTTACGAGCAAGGCACCATCAACGAGTTCGGGCTGCTCGGAACCGCCCGGTTTGACGGCGTTCGCCTGCTCGGCAACAACGACGCCAACAACTGGTATCTGACCGGCGAATATCGGTTCGGCAACAACACCATCCGCGCCGCCTACGGCCAGTTGGACACCGGGCTCGATATTCCGGGTTTCGACGAAACCATCGACAACTATTTGGTGGGCTACCAGTACGATTTCAGCAAGCGGACCCGCATTTGGGTTGAATACATTGGCCGCAGCGCGGAAGGCGTGCTTTACGAAGATGCGAACGCCGTTTCGATCGGCACCCGCGTAGACTTCTGATCAAAAAACAATAGCCCGACTTCGGGCGTAAGGGCGACGACGGGCGCTGCCATGCAGCGCCCTTTTTTATTTGCCCGCCCCCTTGGCTCAAGGGCGAATCGTTCGCACGCCGTCCGCGGTTCCCAATAGCAGCACATCCGCCGGTCGCAGCGCGAACAGCCCCACCGCGACGACGCCGACGATATCGTTCAACTCCGCTTCCAGCTTGGCCGGTTCCAGAATGCGCAGGTTATAAACATCGATGATCAGGTTGCCGTTGTCGGTGACAAGGTTTTCCCGCAACACCGGCTGGCCGCCGCGCTTGAGCAGCTCGCGTCCCACATGGCTGCGGGCCATGGGAATCACCTCGACCGGCAGCGGAAAAGCGCCCAACACCTCCACCAGTTTGGACTGGTCGGCGATGCAAACGAACAACTCGCTGGCGGCGGCGATAATTTTCTCGCGGGTCAACGCCCCGCCGCCGCCCTTGACGAGATGCAACCGACGGTTGGCTTCGTCTGCCCCATCCACGTACAAGGGCAAGGGGCCGGCGGCGTTCAGATCCAGCACCGGAATTCCGGCCGCTTTCAACCGCCGGGTGGTCGCTTCCGAGCTCGACACCACCCCGTCGATCCGATGTTTGATGCGCGCGAGAGCCTCAATAAAATAGTTGACCGTCGATCCGGTGCCGACCCCCAAAACCGTGTTGTCTTCCACGTAGGCGAGCGCGGCTTCGGCGGCGCGCTTTTTCTGGTCATCGCTGGGCATCGATCTCTCCTCTTTCAGCCTCTTCAACGATCATGCACGACTACATCAAAAAGATTCTCGCCGCTCGCGTTTACGATGTCGCCATCGAATCGCCGCTGGATGCCATGAACCGCTTGTCGAAGCGGCTGAACAACCGGGTGCTGCTCAAGCGCGAGGACTTGCAGCCGGTGTTTTCCTTCAAGCTGCGCGGCGCCTACAACAAGATCGCCAAGCTGCCGCGCGAAGCGTTGGAAAAAGGCATCATTTGCGCCTCGGCGGGCAATCACGCCCAAGGCGTCGCGCTGTCCGCCCAGCGGCTCGGCGCGAAAGCCACCATCGTCATGCCCCGCACCACCCCCGCCATCAAAGTGCAGGCCGTGCGCGACCGGGGCGGCAAAACCGTGCTGTTCGGCGACACCTACGACGAAGCCTACCAGCACGCCCGCCAGTTGGAAGCGGAAAAAGGGCTGACCTTCATCCATCCCTACGACGACCCGGACGTCATCGCGGGCCAAGGCACCATCGGCATGGAAATCCTGCGCCAGCACCCCGATCCCATCGAGGCGATTTTCATCGCGGTCGGGGGCGGCGGCCTGATCGCCGGGGTCGCCGCTTTCGTCAAATATCTACGGCCGGAAATCAAGATCATCGGCGTCGAACCGGACGATGCCGCCTCGATGCACGCGGCGCTCCAGCACGACCGGCGGGTGATGCTCGATCAGGTGGGGATTTTTGCCGACGGCGTGGCGGTCCGGCAGGTGGGCGAGGAACCCTTCCGGCTGGCGCGGGAACTGGTGGACGACATCATCCTGGTGTCCACCGATGAAATCTGCGCGGCCACCAAGGACATTTTCGACGATACCCGCGCCATCGCCGAACCGGCCGGGGCGCTCGGCACCGCCGGCTTGAAAAAGTACGTGGCACGCACCGGCGTCACCGGCGCCCATCTGATCGCCATCAACTGCGGCGCCAACATCAATTTCGACCGCTTGCGCCACGTCGCCGAACGGGCCGAGCTGGGCGAGCGGCGCGAAGCCCTGCTGGCGGTCACCATCCCGGAACAACCGGGCAGTTTCCGCCGCTTCTGCCAAACCATCGGCAAGCGTTCCGTCACCGAGTTCAACTACCGTTACGCCGATTCCCGGCAAGCCCAAGTGTTCGCGGGCATCCAGCTCGCCGAAGGCGAGGAGGAAAAGAACCGCATCATCGACGCCCTGCGCGAACACGGCTATCCGGTGATCGACATGAGCGATAACGAGATGGCGAAACTGCACGTCCGCTACATGGTGGGCGGCCACGCTCCCGGCATCCGCGACGAGCTGCTGTACCGCTTCGAGTTCCCGGAGCGGCCCGGCGCCTTGTTGCAGTTTCTGACCGGCATGGCGCACGGCTGGAATATCAGCCTGTTCCACTACCGCAATCACGGCTCCGACTATGGCCGGGTGCTGGTCGGCCTCCAGGTTCCCGAAGCGGAGCGGCCTCAGTTCCACCGGTTCATCCACAAGCTGGGCTATCCCTGGCGCGACGAGACCGACAATCCCGCTTACCGGCTGTTTTTGGACGGCCGGAGCTAAGCGGCCGGCGTTTCTTCCAAAGCGAGCACGAATTCCCACTGCGCCGCCGTCACCGGCAAAACCGACAGACGGTTGCCCCGGCGCAGCAGAGCGAAATCGGCCAACGCCTCCCGATGGCGCTTCAGTTCGGCGAGCGCAATCGGCCGGCGCAAGGGCCGGACCAGCCGCACGTCCACCCGATACCAGCGGGGCCGGTCGCGCGTGCTGGCGGGATCGTGATACGGGCTGGCGGGATCGAAGGCGGTTTCGTCGGGATAACCGTCTTGCACCACCTCGACGATGCCGACGATGGCGGGGTTGGCCGTGCTGGAATGATAAAAAAACGCCTGATCCCCTCGGCGCATCCCATCCCGCAGGAAATTGCGCGCCTGGTAGTTGCGCACGCCTTCCCATGGCGTGACCTGGGCCGGTGCGCCCTCCAGATCGGCCAAGCCGAACACGGTCGGCTCCGATTTTAGCAGCCAGCATCCCACCGGATCACCTCCCGCCGACTTGTCGGTTTAGAGCGAACACATGCAGGGCGGCTTCCGTCACCGCCGCATTCAGGGGCACATCCCAGGATTGGCGAAGCAAATGCTCGCCGGTTTTCTGAAATTCGTAGCCAATTCCCAGCAGCAGAGGTCGCCGGCCGCGATAGTCCGGGTCGAGCAGGAAAGCGAAACTCCGGTCGTAGAATCCTCCGCCCATGCCCAGCCGGGTACCGGTCGCATCGAAAGCCACCATCGGCGCCAAGACCAAATCCAGTTGCTCGGGCCGCAACCGCTCCGACGGCGCGACATCGGGCTCGGGGATATCGAACCGATTGAGACGCATCGGGCGACCGGGTCGGTAGGGCGCAAACTGCAGGGATGCGGGCGGAGCATCGGCCAGCACGGGCAGATAAACCGCCCTGTTGGCGGCCCAGGCGGTTTCCAGCACCGGCGCCGGGTCCAGCTCGCCATCGCAAGCCCAGTAAGCGGCGATCCGGGTCGCTTCGGCAAATCGGGGCCAGTCCGCCAAACGGCGGGCGATGGCCAGCGCCGCAGCCCGCCGCTCGCCATCGGGCAGGTCCCGGCGCCGAGCGCGCAACCGGCGGCGAAGGTGGTATGGATCGAGGCTCACGGACAGCGGCGCGGAAAAAATAAAGGCGACCTCGGTCGCCAAGCTCGCCAATCACCAAATGAGGGGGCGCTCTCCGCCTGTGCCGTCTCGGGCCTTTGCCCTTGAACCAGGCGGCTCAAGTGGGGGAACAGAGCGGCGTATCAGGCTTCCCGCTACAAGGCGGACATGCACACAACGCCGACGACCGTCCTCCAGGGTAAAATTAATTAGGATCAAGGGGTTACCCAGCCCACTACTCGAACACCGCAGAGAGCGCCCGAACCGAAAAACCAGAAGTCACGACCAATTATAACTCAGTCGGTACGGATTTACTAAGAGTCGCGTCAATTTTTTGCACTATTTCTTGCACATGGTGGTTGACAACCGTATCCGTCTCGGCCAATTGACGTTGCTGCCGCAGGAGTTCGTGGCTGATATTCATGGCGGCCATCACCGCGATCGCTTCCAGGCTCAACAGCTTGCTGCTGCGGTCCCGAACTTCCCGCATCTTGTCGTCGAGATAGCGGCCGGCATCCACCAGCTCGTCCCGCTCGGCCGGCTGACAGGCAAAGCGATACTCGCCGCCGAGAATTTGAACGGTGACGCCAATGGTTTCGCTGCTCACGACGCTTGCTCCAGGCTCTTGAGACGCACGATCATGGCCTCGATGCGAGCCCGCGATTGCTCGTTTTTCTCGCGCAATTCGTCGCACTCGGCCCGCAGTTCCGACCGATGTTCCTGCAAGGCTCTGTTTTCCTCAAGCAGTTGCTCGCAGTAACGGATGATCTGTTCCACGCGCTCGGCGAGGATAGCCAAACCGCTCGCGGCCGTTTCGGTCACGCCGTCGAGCGGATCGGCCTCGGTTGGCGCGGCATTTTCGTAGAGTTCGTCGATTTTCATGTGAGTACTATAGAGCGGCTCTTCCGATCAGGTCAATTTCGGGCTCGCTATCAAGGTCCGCTCGCGGAATGTTAGGATTGCCCGTCGCCCTATTATCCGCCCGCGAAATCCGCCATGCACCCCATCAACCAGCGGCCATTCGAACGCCTGACACGACTGCTCGATCCGCTCGATCCCGCCGAGCTGCACGGCTTGCTGTGCGGCTTGCTGTGCGCCGACGCCGATCTGGACCCCGAGCGGTGGCTGTTCCACGCCCGAAACCACTTGCCCGACGATGTCGAGCTGGCGGAATCCGTCCGCGACTTGCTCCTCAAGCTGTTCGAGTATGGCGCCGCGCAACTCGACGCTCTGGACTGGTCGGCGACGCCGTTGCTGCCCGACGACGATGCGCCTTTGAGCCAGCGCGCCGACGCCTTGGGCATCTGGTGCCAAGGTCTGCTGTACGGCCTCGGGTTGGGGGAGGTGGAGCGGCGCGGCGAACTGTCCGCCGAAAGCCGAGAGTTTCTTCGCGATGCGGCCGAAATCGCCCAAGCCGGCTTCGAGGCCGACGAGGCCAGCGAAGCGGATGAAACCGCTTACGCGGAAGTGGTCGAATACCTGCGAGTGGGGCTGCTGCTCGTCCATCAGGATCTGCGGCAGTCGAACCCGCCGAGCCACCCCCGCTTGCACTGAACCCGGAATCCTCGCCGATGTTTTCCCGCGCCATACCGCCCGCCGTGTTCGCCCGCCGCCGCCGCGAGTTGATGGACCGGATGGGGCCGGGCTCGCTCGCCCTGCTGCCCGCCGCGCCGTCCATGCCCCGCAATCGCGACGTGCATTACCCCTACCGTCAGGACAGCGATTTCTATTACTTGACCGGATTCCCGGAGCCCGAAGCCGTCGCGGTGCTGGCGCCGGGCGGCGAGCACGAGTTCCTGCTGTTCTGCCGCGAGCGGGACCCGGACATGGAAATCTGGCACGGCCGCCGAGCGGGGCCGCGAGGCGCCATGGATCGCTACGGGGTGGACAACGCCCACCCCATCGCCGAAATCGACAAGCTGTTGCCGCCCCTGCTGGAGAATCGCGAGCGGGTGTTCCACGCCATCGGCTACAACCCGGACTTCGACCGGCGGGTGATGGACTGGATCGCCCAAGTGCGCGGCAAAGCGCGAACCGGCGTGCGGGCGCCGGCGGTGTTCGTCGCGCTGGAACACCTGCTGCACGCCATGCGCTTGCGCAAGGAACCGGAGGAAGCGGCCGTGATGCGCGAGTCGGCCCGCATCGCCGCCGAAGCGCACCGCCAAGCGATGCGGGTCTGCCGGCCCGGCATGATGGAATACGAACTCGAAGCGGAAATTCTGCACACCTTCGTCCGCAACGGCGCCGGCTGGTCCTATCCGTCCATCGTCGGCGGCGGGGACAACAGTTGCATCCTGCATTACACCGAGAACAACGCACCGCTGCGCGACGGCGACATCGTGCTGATCGACGCCGGCGCGGAGCTGGACGGCTACGCCTCCGACATCACCCGCAGCTTCCCGGTCAACGGTCGCTTCTCGGGCGAGCAGCGCGCCATTTACGAAATCGTGTTGGCCGCGCAGCGAGCGGCGATCGACAAGGTGCGGCCCGGCTGCCACTTCAACGAGCCGCACGACGCGGCGGTGCGGACCTTGACCGAGGGGCTGGTGGCGCTCGGTCTGCTGCACGGCGAGGTCGAGGGGCTGATCAAGGAAGAGCGGCACAAGGCGCTGTACATGCACCGCACCGGCCACTGGCTGGGCATGGACGTGCACGATGTCGGCGATTACAAAACCGGCGACGATTGGCGGGCTTTCGAGCCGGGCATGGTCACCACCATCGAACCCGGCCTCTACATCCCCGCCGGCGGCAAAATCATGGATGCCCATTGGGCGCGACTCGGCATCCATCTCGAGGCCGAACTCGACGAGCGCTGGTGGCGGATCGGCGTCCGCATCGAGGACGACGTGCTGGTCACGCCCGACGGCAACGAGATTCTCACCCGTGCCGCCCCCAAGGAAAGCGACGAGATCGAGGCGCTGATGCGGGAGGGCCGATGAAATCAGCCGATCACGACCTGCTCATCATCGGCGGCGGGATGGTCGGCGCCAGCTTGGCTTGCGCGCTGGCCGATTTGCATCTGCGGATCGGCCTGGTCGAAATCGCGCCGCTCACCCTCAGCGCCCATCCCAGCTACGACGACCGCACCATCGCCTTGGCGCAGGGCACCAAGCGCATCTTCCAAGCGCTCGGCCTGTGGGAAGCGCTGGGACCGACCGCCACCCCGATCCGGCAAATCCACATCTCCGAGCGCGGCGGCGCCGGTTTCGCCCATCTCGACAGCCGGGAGGAAGGCGTGGAGGCGCTCGGCTTCGTGGCCGAGGCGCGCTTGATCGGCGCGGCGCTGCTGGCGAAACTGCCGACTCTGAGCGGCGTCGAACTGCTGTGCCCCGCCCGGCTGGAGAAAGTCGCCATCGAACCGGACATCGCTCGCGCCAGCATCCGTTTGGGCGACGGGCGAACCGCCGAACTCCGCGCCAAGCTGCTGGTGGCGGCCGACGGCGCCAACTCGCCGGTGCGCGAGCAGCTCGGCGTCCGAGCCCTGCGCTGGGAATACGGCCAACAGGCGGTCATCGCCAACGTTACCCCCACCCTACCCCACCAGAATGTCGCCTACGAACGGTTTACCGGAGAGGGTCCGGTCGCCCTGTTGCCGATGAGCGACCATCGCTGCGCGGTGGTCTGCACGGTGAACGACCCCGATGTGCCGGCGGTGCTGGCCTTGGACGATGCCGGATTTGCCGTCTTGTTGCAGCAGCGTTTCGGCGACCGGCTGGGCGATTTTTCGCGCATCGGTCGCCGGCAAGCGTATCCGCTGTTCCTGCTGAAAGCCCGCGAACACGCCCGGCATCGAGTCGCCATCATCGGCAACGCCGCCCACACCTTGCACCCCATCGCCGGCCAGGGCTTCAATCTCGGCATCCGCGACGTGGCGGCGCTGGCGGAGGTCGTCGCCGACGCCCGGCGCGATGGGCGGGACATCGGCGATCTGGCGGTGCTGGACCGTTACGCCGACTGGCGGCGCTGGGACCAGCGGCAAACCATCGCTTTCACCGACGCCTTGACCCGATTGTTCGTCAATCCGTTGCCGCCGGTTCGCGCTGCCCGCAATCTGGGACTGCTGGCCTTCGACTTTTGTCCGCCGCTCAAGCATCTGTTCGCCCGCCAGACCATGGGCCTGGACGGGCGTCTGCCCAGGCTGGCGCGAGGTCTGCCGCTGACGGCGTGAACCGCGACCGCCATCATGGCTGGCCGGAAGATCATCGATGAAGCACATAAAATCCCGGACCGGCGCGGGAACGGGCAGTTGCGTCGCGAGGTCTGGGTTGACGAGCGCGGCCGCGTCGTCCGCTACAACCTCGCTTTTATCAACCACGCCTTGTTCCAGGGAGACAACGGGCGCGTGCTGGGTTACGACAACCGGCACGGTTATCATCACCGCCACTATTTCGGTGTGGTGGAGACCGTAAATTTCGAGAGCTTCGAGGAAATCGAAGCGCGATTCGAAACGGATTGGCTGGCCTTGAGGAAATCGAGATGAGTCAAGTAACAATGAAAATTGCGACGGAAGCCGATTTTTTTCGACGCGGCCGCGAAATCGCCCGACTGGCCGATCATGCCGAACCGTTACCGGAAGAATATAGCGTCAGCTTTGAAGACCCGGCCGAAATGCTGAAACTGTTGACCGCAGGCCGCTTGGCCCTTCTGCGAACGCTCAAGGAACACCCCGCCTCGATCGCGCAACTGGCCCAACGCCTGCACCGCCATCGTGGCGCGATAAAACGCGATGTGGACGCATTGGCTCGCTACGGCCTCGTTGCTGTCGAATCCGCCGTTTCGTCCGGACGGGGACGAACGCGGGAAATCCACCTCCGGGCCAACCGACTGCGGCTCGAAGCCTCGATCGATTGATCCAATGAGCATCGACTACGACCTCATCATCGTCGGCGGGGGCATGGTCGGCTCGGCGCTGGCCTGTGCGCTGGACGACGCCGATTTGAAGATCGCCCTGCTCGAAGGGGCCGCGTCGGAGCGCATCCGCCCGACCGAGGACCTCGATATCCGGGTCTCCGCCATCAACCGCGCCTCGCAGCGCGTTTTCGCGGCGGTGGGCGCCTGGGACGGCATGACCGCTTGGCGGGTCAGCCCGTTCCGCGACATGCGGGTGTGGGACGCCGGCGGCTCCGGCCAGATCCATTTCGACAGCGCCGACATCGGCGAGCCGTTGCTGGGCTGGATCATCGAAAACCGGGTGATTCAGTTCGCCCTGCTGGAGCGGGCGCGGCAACTGCCCGGCGTGGAGCTGCTGTGCCCGGCGGCGCTGGAAACCGCGCACCCGCAGGATGGCTCCATCTGGCGGATAACGCTGAACGACGGGCGCGAGTTCACCACCCGGCTCCTGGTCGGCGCGGACGGCGCGCAATCGAAAGTGCGGCAATTGGCCGGCATCGACACCGGCGGCTGGGAATACGACCAAAAGGCGGTCGTCGCCAACGTGCGCACCGCCGAACCGCACCGGGAAACCGCCTGGCAACGGTTTCTGCCGACCGGGCCGCTGGCCTTTCTGCCGCTGCACGACGGACGCTGCTCCATCGTCTGGTCCACCTCCCCCGAGCGGGCCGATTCGCTGCTGGCCCTGGACGAGCACGATTTCGGCCACGCGCTGGGCGAGGCGCTCGAATGGCGGCTGGGCCCGATCATCCAAGTCGGAGTCCGGGGCGCGTTCCCGCTGCGCCTGCAACACGCTCGCGGCTACGTCAAGCCCGGTCTCGCCCTGATCGGCGACGCCGCGCATGTGGTGCATCCGCTGGCCGGTCAGGGGGTCAACCTGGGCTTGCTGGACGCGGCCACTCTGGCGGAGGTGATCGCGGATGCTGTCGCCGAGCAGCGGGAAATCGGCTCGCTGAAAGTGCTGCGCCGCTACGAGCGCTGGCGTAAAGGCGACAACTTGGTGATGCTGGGCGTGATGGACGGCTTCAAGCGGCTGTTCGGCGCTTCCCTGCCACCGGTGCCGCTCCTGCGAAACATCGGGCTCAAGCTGACCGACGCCGCCGGACCGCTCAAGAATTTGATCGCTCGCCGAGCGATGGGACTGGAAGGCGACTTGCCGCGACTGGCGCGGGCCGTTTGGTGAACCCGTTTATGCCCGAACACCCTCTCTGCCGCCTGGACGACCTGCCCGAAGGTCAAAGCAAGGGCATTGCCCTCCAGCCGGGCTCCCACTACGCCGATATCCTGGTGGTACGGACCCGCGCGGGGATTTACGCCTACCGCAACCGCTGCCCGCACACCGGGGCGCCGATGGAGTGGGAGCCCGACCAGTTCCTCGACTATAGCGGCACCGCGATTCAATGCGGCATTCACGGCGCGCTGTTCCGCATCGAGGACGGCTATTGCGTTTCGGGACCCTGCGCCCGGCAATCCTTGCAACGCATCGCCGTGACCGAACAGGAGGGCTGGCTGATCGCGCTCGAACCGCTGGAGCGGAGCGCATGATCGCGGAGCCGGTCATCCAAGTCATCCAAGTCAAAGATCTTCGCAAGCATTACGGCGCGGTGCGGGCCGTCGATGGCATCGGCTTCACGGTGGCGCGCGGCGCGACCTGCGCGTTGCTGGGCGGCAACGGGGCCGGGAAAACCACCACCATCGCCATGCTGCTGGGCTTGCTGCTGCCGACCGGCGGCCAGATTCGGATTCTGGGCGAAGAGGTGCCACGGCATCGGCAGCGAGTTTTGCCGCGCATGAATTTTTCCTCCCCCTACATGGATCTGCCGCAACGGCTGACGGTGGCGGAAAACCTCACGGTCTACGCTCGCTTGTACGGGGTGCGCCGCATCCGCGAGCGACTGGCGACGCTGGGCCGGGATTTGGATATCGACGCTTTTTTCAAACGTCCCTACGGCAGCCTGTCCGCCGGTCAGAAAACCCGCGTGGCTTTGGCCAAGGCGCTGCTGAACGAGCCGGAAATCCTGTTGCTCGACGAGCCGACCGCCTCGCTCGATCCCGACAGCGCCGACCGGATGCGCTCCATTCTCACCGACTATCGGGATCGGAGCGGCGCGACGCTGCTGCTGGCTTCCCACAACATGAGCGAAGTGGAGCGGCTCTGCGATCAAGTGATCATGCTGCGGGCGGGCCACATCGTCGCCACCGGCACCCCGCGCGAGCTGATCCACCGCTACGGCCGCAAGGACATGGAAGAAGTGTTTCTCGACATCGCCCGCGGCATCCGAAGCGGCGAGGTGCTGGAATGAGCCTCATCTCCCCGCAACGTATCGGCGCGCTGGCGCTGCGCTACCTCTACCTGCTGCGCGGTTCCTGGGTTCGCGTCGTCGAACTGGCCTACTGGCCGACCGTGCAGATGATCCTGTGGGGCTTCATCACCCGCTATCTGGCCGGCCACAGCGACGTGCTGAACCAGGCGACCGGTCTGCTGCTGTCGGGCGTGCTGCTGTGGGATATCCTGTTTCGCAGCCAGTTGGGCCTGTCGGTGGTGTTCTTCGAGGAGCTGCACTCCCGCAATCTGGGGCAACTGTTCGTCAGCCCGCTGCAACCGATCGAGCTGATCCTGTCCCTGATGCTGGTCAGTCTGGCGCGCACCCTGATCGGCGTCGGCTTCGCGGTGCTGCTGGCGATACCGTTTTACGACTTCAACCTGTTCCAGCTCGGACCGCCGCTGGCCGGCTTTTTTCTCAACCTGCTGCTGATGGGCTGGGCCATCGGCCTGCTGGTGTCGGCGCTGGTGCTGCGCTACGGCATGGGCGCGGAAAGCATCGCCTGGGCGGCGATTTTCGCCTTGGCCCCCCTCTGCGGTATCTACTACCCCATCGCCACCCTGCCCGGCTGGCTACATCCGCTGGCCTGGGCGTTGCCGGCCAGCCATGTGTTCGAGGGCATGCGAGCGGTGTTGCTGCAACACGCGTTCCGGCCGGATTATCTGCTGTACGCTCTGCTGCTGAACGTCGCATATCTCGGTCTCGGCATCGGCGTGTTTCTGGCCGCCGATCCACAAGGCGCGGGAGCGCGGCTCGCTGTTGCAGTCGGGGGAATGAAAGAAATTTCGTTACCTGCACCATGCGCGGAGTTACATCATGCGATTGATCGAACGAATCATTGAGCAAACGATTCTCGCCAGCCGCTGGTTGCTGGTTCCGGTTTATCTGGCGCTGGCGGCAACGCTGGCAGTGTTTGGCATCAAAGCGGTCCAGGAAACTATCCACCTGTTCGAGAAAGTGCTGATCATGAGCGAGATCGAAATCACGCTGGCCGTGTTGGCGCTGATCGACCTGGCCTTGATCGCCAATCTGCTGGTGATGGTGATTCTCAGCGGCTACGAGACCTTCGTGTCCACGCTCGATCTGGCGGAAGGGCAGGAGAAACCTTCTTGGTTGGGCAAGGTGGACGCCGCCACCCTCAAGATCAAGCTGGCGGTGTCGATCGTGGCCATCTCCTCCATCCACCTGCTCAGAGCGTTCATGAACGTCGGCGGCAACGAGCAAAAAGAGATCTTCTGGCTGGTGGTCGTCCACCTGACTTTCGTGGTTTCGGCGCTGCTGATGGCGGTGATCGACAAAATCGCCTTCGCCGAGCACCGGCGACATTAAACAAACACCCCTCTACCTGTGGGAGAGGGGCTGGGGGTGAGGGTTTATTTTCAATGGCCTACCCCAAAAGAGCCCGCACTAAAACACCTCTAGACGCTGTCGGGTTTGTCAAGTTTGACCTGGAGGTTCGGTTGAGAGTCCGACCGGACCGGGGATGCGAACCGCGCCGCTGGCGCCTCCGCCGGCAAGCCGCGCCAATGCACGTCTCGCTGCGGGAAAGGAATCTCGATTTGATTTTCTCGCAGCGCCCGCAGGATGAGGTTGTGCAGCTCGTGGACCACCGGCAGGCGGTTGGCCAGCTCCCGCACGAACACCCGCACCTCGAACTCCAGCGCGCTGTCGCCGAATTTCAGGAACAGCACCGCCGGGGCTGGCTCTTTCGCCACCAGCGGATGCTCGGTCGCCACCGCCAACAGCACCTCGTGGACTCGCGCCGGATCGCTGTCGTAACCGACCCCCACCGGAATCACCACGCGGGTGATGGGATCGCTCCTGGCCCAGTTGACCAGCGAACTGGTGATGAAGGTGTTGTTGGGGACGATGATTTCCTTGCAATCCCAGTCGGTGATAGTGGTGGCGCGGATGTTGATGCGCGACACGGTACCGCTCAAATTGTCGAGCGTCACCGTGTCGCCCACCCGGATCGGCCGCTCCAGCAGCAGGATCAAGCCGGAAAAGAAATTGCTGAAAATTTCCTTCAGGCCGATGCCCAGGCCCACGCCGAGCGCGGCGACCAGCCATTGCACCTGATCCCAACCGACGCCGACGATGTCCAGCGCCGCCACCAGCCCGACAGCGGTGATCAAATAGCGGCTGATGGTGATGATGGCGTTGCGGTTGCCGGGATCCATCGCCAACCGTTGCAACACCGCCAACTCCAACACGCCGGGCAGATTGCGAGCCAGGAAGCCGATCAGCAGCAACAGCGCCCCGGCGACCACGATGCTGCCCAAGGTGATGTCCGCGACCTGCGCGCCGGCAGCGGTCTGCACGGTCTGATGCCAAAGCGTGATTTCGTTGAGGATGGAAAAGGCCGGAATCAGGCCACCCCAGATTTGCCACAGCCCGAAGCCTAGCCCCACCAGCACCGTGAGACTCATCAGGCTGCGGGTCTGCTCGCTGATGGTGGTCAGGTCCAAATCCGGCAGGCTGAGGATTTCCGGCACGCCTTCGCCGGATGCCGGCACGGCGTCCTTGCTGGCGCGGGCGGCCAACTGCGCTTCGCGCTTGGCGAGCGCGCGTTGCAGGGCCAAGCGGCGCTGGCTGATGTTCAGCCAGCGCAAAAACAGATTGACCAGCACCACCGCGCCCACCAGAAACCAACCCGTCAACACCATCCGGCCGCGCAACTGCATCGCGGTGTAGTAGTAACCGGACAACGCCAGCAAAACGATCAGCGCATAGATTCCCACGATCAGGGGATACCACAGGTAACGCAAGCGCCAAGTGGCGCCGGCCCGCCCCGCCGCCAGACCCGCGAGCAGCGATTGGCGCGGATCCAGCACGCGCCAGAGCACGGCGGTCAGCGCCAGCGAGCTGACGCAAAACGCCAACCGCCCCAGGGTATCGCCGTACAGCGTATCGGGTTGCGTTTCGCAAAGCCCGACGATGATCGGACCCGGCGGGCCGATCCACAGAAACCAGTTGAGGTGGCGGCGCAGCAACCGGCAACCCGCTTCGCTCCAGCCAAAATGCGCCATCGCCAATCCCTGCGGGCGGCAAAGCTGGCGCAGAAAGGTGATATTCACGGTCAGAAACGCGCCGGCGACCAGGCCGACACTCAGACCCCCGCGAGAAGTCGGCGGCGTTGCCGGAGACGTACAGCAACCCAGCCAGCCACAGCAGCAGCCAGGGCCAGGGTAGCGCCAGCAACTACCGTGACCGACAAGGCGCGGCCGGTGAGCCTGAACCGATCGCGACGAACGTCGCCGATGGCGTCCACCCCTTCGCCCAGCCGCTTGATCAGCGAGCGGCGGTAGTACAGCAAACCGAAAAAAATCAGAGCGCCGAGCATCGCCAGCTCCGGCTGATTTCGCGCTCCGCGCTCCAGGTTTTGCCACACCTCCGACCAGTGCGCCGGCTCGGTCAGCCATTCCAGCCCCAACCCCAAGCCTTTCAGCCATTCGACGCCCAGTCGCGGGCTGCTGCGAATCCACAGCAGATAGCGGTCGAGCAAAATCCCGTACAGTTCGGCCTGATCGCTCAACTTGCGCTGGGCTTCGTCCAGCGCGACCAATCCGGTGGTGAGGTTGGCGTAGCCGGCGCTGAGTTTTTCCAGAAGTTGCTGGCGTTCGACCAGCAAGGGCCGCAACTCCGCGATGACCGCCTGCCGCTGCGCATCCGACCAGTTCGGGTCGAAGGTGGCGGTCAGTTCCTTGAGACCTTCCTCGACAGCGCGGGCACGACGCAACAGCTCCTCGGTCTTGAACTGTTCCAAACGGACCTGGACGATGGCTTGCTGGCGCTCCTTGGCGTTGTGCTGGTACTGGCGAACATCGGGCAGGTTGCGCCGCTCCTCCAACAGGACCGGCCCGATAGCATCGCTGAATCCGGCGATGCCGAGCTGTTGCCGGATTCCCCGCATCCGCTCGGTCAATTGCGCCAGATGCTCGCTGACCTGCGTTTGGCGGGCGCCGATGTCGTCGCTTTTTTGGACCAGTTCCGCCAACTTTCGGCTGATGCTGGCGTTTTCGGCGGCGGCGGCTTGCACCACGGCCGGTTTGGCGGCGGCCTCCTGGGTGGCCTCGGTGGTCTGCTGCACGACCACGGCCGCTTCGTCGCGGCGGCGAGCGCTCAGCAAGTTCTGCAATTGCTGGATTCGGGATTGGTCCTGTCCGACTTCTCGCGCCGCCACCGCCCGCTGGGCGTTCAGCAGAGCGTGACGGACATCGTAGCTCAGCCGTTCCTGCTCCAGCATGGCGATCTGCTGGTTCAAGGCTTGCCGCTGAGTGGTCAACGCCAGCAGTCGCGCCTGGGCCAGCAGGAGGGTCGTGTTGGTCGGCATGGCCCCTTGCAGCTTGCTTTCCAGCTCGATGGCCTGCCGCTTCAGGCTGTCGAGTTCATCGGGAATGTTCTTGGGGCGGGCCTGTTGCACCGTCAGATGCTGATCCAGGTTGGCCAGGCGCTTCTGGGCATCGCTCAGGCTGGCTTGAGCCTGCGCCAGTTGCCGGGACAAATCTTCGGTAGACAGCGTCGGCGACGGTTCGGGAGGCGGCTCGCCGGCCAGGGTTTGCTGCAGGCGGGCGGTTTCCAGCGGGGCCGACTGCTGGAGTTGCTGGTAGTCGGCCAAGGTATCGGCGTGATTTTTCGCCCCTTGCAGATGGCTGATCGCCTGCTGATACAGATCCTGCGCTTGAGTGCGCTCGCTCTCCGGCAAATCGCGGAGCGTGGCGAGAGCGGTCAGCTTGGCTTGCACCTGCTCGATGGTGGGTCCGCTCGCCGCCGACGCGACCGACCCCGGCCCGGGCGACGGGGCCGGGTCGGGGGGAGTGGCGGCATTGCCGTGGAAACCCAGAAGCAGCAGGACGGCCAGCACGATATGACGCGGCCAAACGATAGTCATGTCAGTAAACCCAAATGGCTTGCAGCGCGACGGCCCGGAGATCGAACGACCGGAGAACTCATTAAAATAATTACAATACAAGCGTCAATACGGGTATCATATGAGCGATAAATAGAAGTGGTTATGTATTAGGTATTATATAGGTAGCAAAAGGAAGATCAGACTTATGTATACCACTCACTTCGGATTTGACAGCAAGCCCTTCAAATTGAAAGATCCGATAGATTTTTATTGCAACCCCAATTTCGACACCGCTTGCGCCGACATCCTGGTCGGCATTCGAAAGCGACGGGGGTTCATCCTGCTCACCGGCGAAGCCGGAGTCGGCAAGACGCTGTTGTTGCGTCGCTGCATGGCGCGGGCCAACGACATCCACTTTGACCTGCTGGGTGGCGCCAACCTCGATTTTTCCAATATCATCGATCATCTTTGCGCGAGCCTGAACTTGCCGGCCGCCGACTCGGGTTCGGCTGACGAACGGCGCAGAGAGCTGCTGTTGAAGGCAGTGGCAACCCGGACGCGCAGCAATCGATCCGTCGCCCTGCTCGTTGACGATGCCCAGCAAGCGACCACCGAAGTTCTGCTCCAGTTGCAGGAATTGGTGGAAATTCCGGAGATGCAAAGCCAGCGCCTACAAGTCGTGCTGTCCGCGTTGCCGGATTTCACCCACCGGCTCGATCAACCCGAATTGCACCGATTGCGGGACAGCATTCAAGTCCGCTGTCACCTCGAGCGGTTGAGCCAATTGGAAACCGGCCTGTTTATCGAGCATCAGCTCAAGGTGGCAGGCTACGCCGGCCAGAGTTTACTGCCTCCCGCCGCCATCGAGCGCATCCATTATCATTGCAAGGGCGTGCCTCGCACCATCGGGCTCTTGTGCGACACGGTTTTCCTGTTCGCCAGCCTGCACTCGGAACACGCCATCACCCCGGAGTTGGTGGATACAGCCGCCCAGACCTGCTTTCTCGCCGATCAGCCCTGGCTGGCCACCCGGATCGAGAGCGGCCAACTCGGTGGGACAACCGCCGCCGAAACCTCACCGGGCTTCGTCGCCGAATCCGCCGATCTCGATCTGGCGTTGTCCGATTTCGACTTTTCCTTCGACCATGGCGAACAGACCATGGAGGCCAGACAACCGCTACAGGCGCCGCCGGTCGCGAGGATCACGCCGAGCGCGGCAATTGTTGTCCCGCCGGCATCGCCGCCCTCCGAGGTCCGTGTCGTGATCGCGGTCGCGCAAGAAGCCGACGCGCTCCCCCCGGATCCGGATCGACAAACGGCTGACCAGGGGATCGCTGTCATTTCCTCCCCCCTACCGAAGAGTGAAATTCTGGCTTTCCCCCTACCGGAGTCGTCGTCTCGGGTTGACCGTCATCGGCTCGACTCGGTCAATGTACCGTCCAGCCGGGCCCAGCAGGCCCTCGCCAACGAACTCCAGATGGCGGTGGCCGATCATTTTCCCCAAGCTGGCCCCCATCTTGTCGCCGAGAGCGCGGCATCCCGACCCTCCGAAACGCTGATCGGGATCGGTATGCCGGCTCCAGAAAACCACCCTCGGGCGGCCAATGAGCCCGATACTTCAGAACATTTGCGATCGGTCGCCAAAAAAAATCCGGGACTCACGCGCTCTTTCAGCTCGATCACCGAACGGGAGAAACCCATGTCGCGATTGGACAATCTCAATAAAATTCTCAAGAATCTCCAGAATGAATCGCCCGGAGTCGAAGCGAGCGCCCTGATTTCCGAAGACGGTCTGATGATCGCCAGCGCCTTGCCCCAAGACCTGGATGAAACGCGCGTCGCCGGGATGACCGCAACGCTGCTGAACCTGGGCACTCGCGCCGCCGTGGAATTGCGCCGGGGAGATGTCCGGGAAGTCATCGTCCGTGGCGAGCACGGCTATTCCGTGATGATCAGCGCCGGTCGCGGCGCTTTATTGCTCGTGCTCACCAACGAAAACAGCAAGTTGGGATTGATCTTTTTCGACATGCGCGAAGCGATCAAAGCCATCAGGACCATTCTGTGAGATCGCTTGCGGTTTCCGGGATCGGGAGATAATGCATGCCCAATACAGTGCTTTACGACGATGGTTCACACCGCAACGTATTGCTGGAAGATCACGGGCTCGGCGGCTTGGCCGTGCAAGCCAACCAGCACATGATCGTCCATCATGGCGGCGGGATGATCCTCGATCCGGGCGGCCACAAAGTCTACAGCAAGGTTCTGGCGGAGACATTTTCCATCCTCGGCGAAGCGAAACTGCGCTGTATCTTTCTCTCTCACCAAGACCCGGACATCGTCGCGGCGATCAATGGCTGGCTGATGACCACGGAAGCGGACGCCTACATATCGAAAATCTGGATGCGGTTCATCCCCCATTTCGGCTTTGACCATCTGGTCGCCGACCGGCTCAAGCCCATCCCCGATGAAGGGATGGTGTTCGACCTCGAAGGTGCGCGCCTGCTGTTTCTTCCCGCGCACTTTCTGCACAGCGAAGGCAACTTTCAGGTCTACGACCCGGTCGCAAGAATTCTGTACACCGGCGACTTGGGCGCCTCGCTGGGCATGAACTACCCTTGCGTGACCGATTTCGACGCCCATATCCCCTATATGGAAAGCTTTCACCGGCGCTATATGGCCTCGAACAAAGCCATGAAGGCCTGGGCCAACATGGTGCGCGGACTCGATATCGAAATCATCGCGCCACAGCACGGCGCCTTCTTCAAGGGCAAGGAGATGGTTCAACGGTTCATCGATTGGTGCGCCGATCTCGAATGCGGCGTGGATCTGATCGGTCCCCTTTTTAAAATACCTGTCGCCTGACCATTACCGGCCACCGGATCTTCGATCCACACCGATCAACCCGATCACAAGCTCGATGAGAACCCTCCCAGTAGCCGGCCTGTCTGGCCACGACCGTCCCCGAGAATGCGGCGGCTTATGATGGTCGCGCCCGAGCCAAGTCCGGACGCCATTCCGGCAGAATTCCATGATTGATCGCGAACAGCGAGAGGCGCCGGAGCAGTACCGCTTGGCCGGCGAAGAGACGCCGATGTGGCTCGCGGTGGGTTTTGCCCTGGTCGGGTCGTTGCTCGCGGTCGCGGCTGCTTGGCTCTGGATGGTCGAGCGGCCCGGCTCGCAAGAAAATTCTTTTCAGCCCCACCCGATCCACGAGCAGGCCAGAATTTCTTCGGCCCAACCGGACATCGAGCGTCCCGCAAAGCCGATCTTTTTACCCGCAGACACTCCAGCGCTCACCGCCGCAAGCAGGGAACGGCAGGATATCCGCCCAGAACCGCGAGCATCGCTCAACGCCTCCGCCGATGTTCCCGCCAGTCCGGACGATTCGGGCGAAACCGCCTCCACCAAACAAACCGCACCGGCCTCCTCCGGTTCAGCCCCCAAGCCCGCAGACTGTCCTCCAACCCTCACCATCCCGTTCAAGCGAGGCGGCGTGCAACCGATCATCGCCGACGATATCCAGGGACATTTGGAGCGGCTGCGCGAATGGCTGAACCGCCATCCAGAGAAAAAGTTGGCCGTCGAGGGCCACGCCGACACCAAGGGATCGGAACGCCACAATCTGCTGCTGAGCTATCGGCGAGCAAAAGCGGTCGTCGGGTTTCTCAACAAAGCCGGCGTATCGGAGCGGCAGATCGCGATTCTCGCCGCCGGTGAAACCGCTCCCATCGAGGGCATACCCGCCGATTCGGACGACAATCGGCGCGTGATCCTACAGGTCGAGGGCGCTGAGAACTGCCAGGACTTTTCCACCAAAAGCGAGGGGCTATGATCCTGCTGTCCGCGATTATCGGGCTCGGCGCCGCGACTTTGCTGTTGGCTGCCGGCTATCTGTTCGGAGTAAAGCGAGGCCATCATGCCAGAGAGCATCTGCGCCGGCAGAATCTCATGCAGGCCGCCGAAATGCGGCAGTTGCCGGAGCAATTACCGCGACCGCAGGACGAGCGGGACGATGGCCTGCGCGCGACCATTCAACAGGTATTGACTCCTCTGGTGCAGCGCGAGCGGCTTTCTCACGAGCTTTCCCATTTGGAGGCCAAACTGGGTCAGGGTAAGGATCTGACCACCTTGCTCGATCAGATCGCGGAAAAAGGCAATTTTGAGGCAGTCCTGCTCGGCGATGAGGCGGGATGGCCCCTCGCCGCGAGCAGCAACACGCAAGATCTCGAAAGATGGGGAGCCACCACTTCCCTGCTACTTGTGCTTGCGGACCGCCTGAGCCGCGATGATGCGCCCGCTCCACTGGCCTTGATGGTGCTTGACGAGGCCAACAAAGTGACCTTGTGCCGCCTCTTTCGGGCCAGCGGCCAACGGCTCTCGTTGACCGCCGCATCGACGGGCGCACAGCTTACCCCTACCGCGCTCGATCCCGCCCTGGTGAAGGTGAATGCGGTCTTGTCGAATAGAAGCAACCCGCAGATTTGAGGGCTTCGTTGCCGCCAAACGCCGTATCGATCCATCGCCCGAAGCATCAAACGCCACCGTTTTCCGGCAAATAGCGGATGCGCATTTTCCAGACACCCTCCGCTTGGCGGCAGGCGATCCCACCCTGATCGTAGGTGCTGCCGGCAACTGTTCGGAATTCTCTGAATTCTCGGCAGTATTGCCCGTTTTCCGATTGAAAGGTGCGAATCGGCACGATTTCCCCTTGGTGGCCGGTATCCGGGTTACGCCAAGCGACGCGGGTTCCGCTCAATTCCTTTTCCAAGCCCTGCGTCAACGCTTTTTGGATGACTGCCTCATCGGCCAGAGAAACGGACAAGCCCGCGTTTCGCAGGTCGCGGTTATCGAAAGCAAACCCATGTCCCCGCGAATGTCCAGCCAAGATATAGCCTTGGCCAATCAGACCTTTCAGAACGCATTGGAAAAATCCGCCAGCGGAAACCGCCTCGCTTGGCGAAATCCAGGCACCGGGCACTCTGGAAGCATCACGCCTCAAAAAACCTATCGCGCTCAAAACGGCCTTTATTGCCGGATCTTCGACGAAACCGTGGTGATGACGAAGAATCCCGAATCCTTTAGAAACACCGCGTGTCGTGATCGGGACGGTGTATGGAAACCCATTTAGCAACCTGAAGCCCATCATTCCAAAAAGCCATTCGAATGGGGCATCGCGGCTGCGGCTCACTCCCTTGAACAAAAACCATTCGGTTACGCGCACGATAGAACCCCCCGTCGCCCGCTCGCCGGCGAGGGGTTCTAAACCTCATCGCCGGCGGACGCCTCTCGCTCTTTGCGCCGGATCAGTCGCTTGTTCAACGCCTGCCGCGACAAACCCAGTATCCCGGCCGCCACGCCCTGGTTGCCGTCCGCGCGCCGCAACGCCTCCTGGACCAGCGCCTCCTCGGCCTCGTCCAGCGTGGGCAACCGCTCGACGGTCAGCAACCCCGCCAAATCCGCCGGCCGATTGTTCTCCTCGGCCAGCAGCGGCCCGGCGCCCATCGCGGCCTTGAAGCTTTGCAGAGACAGGGTACCGCCTTGATGGAGGGCGACCGCATCGAAAATCATCGCTTCCAGTTCCCGCACGTTGCCCGGAAAGCTATACGTTTTCAGCAGCCGGTAAAGTTCCAGCGGCGGGGTCGGCGGCGGCTTGTGCAGCGCCTGAGCAGCCTTTTCCACCAGATGGTTGACCAGCAGCGGAATGTCCTCCAGCCGCTCGCGCAACGGCGTCAGATGCAGATGATGGGTCCGCAACCGGTAGTACAGATCCTTGCGGAACGACCCCGCCTTGACCCGCTCGGCCACATCGTAATTGGTGGCCACCACGATGCGGGCGCGACACTGGCGCGGCCGATCCACCCCCAGCGGATAGTAGGTCCCTTCTTGCAGCAGCCGCAGCAGCTTGACCTGCGAGGGCGCGGACAAATCGCCGATTTCGTCGAGGAACAGAGTGCCGTCGGCCGCGCTGGTGATCAGGCCGTCTCGCGCCCGATCCGCGCCGGTGAACGCCCCTCGGGCGTGGCCGAACAGGGTATCGGCGAACACGGTGTCGTCCAGGCCCGCCACGTTGACCGCGACGAATTCACCCGTTCGGCCCGACAGCCGATGCAGCGCCCGCGCGATCAGTTCCTTGCCCGCGCCGGTTTCGCCGGTGACCAGCACCGGTTGCGGCGAGGGCGCCACAGCCTCCACGTAGCGGAATATCGCCGCCATCGCCTTGCTCTGGGTGATAATTTCCGCGAACGCTTCCCGGTTGTGGGGCGCGGCCGTCAACAGGCTGTCCTTCAGCGAAAGCACTTCGGCCCGCAAGGCGCGGATTTCCAGCGCCCGCCGCACCGCCGACACCAGCCGGTTGCTTTCGACGGGTTTGACCAGATAATCGATGGCGCCCATCCTCATGCACTGCACGGCAATATCCAGGTCGTTGGTCGCCGTCATGACGATGGCCGGCATGTCGGGGTAATCGGCCGTGACCCGCTCCAGCAGCGCCTGCCCGGAGAGATGGGGCATGGTCAGATCGAGCACCAGCACGCCGACCGGCTGCTCCGCCAGCAGCGGCAACACGGCGCGGCTGTCCTCCAGGGTCAGCACGTCGGCGATGCCCGAGGCGCGCAACAGCACGCTGGCGCTGCGCAGCAAGGGCGGCTCGTCGTCGACCAGCAGCACCGGCAGTTGATGCGACGTGATATAGGCCATGGCTATCGACCTCCTTGAGATGGCGCCTCACTCGGGCGCGGGCGGACGAACGGATGGCACGTCGGCGGCGGGCGGCAACTCCACCCGCGCGAGCGTGCCCTGACCCAGCTCCGACTCGAAAATCAAGCGACCGCCGTGGGCGCGCACCAGCTCGGAGGAAATCGCCAAGCCCAAGCCGGTGCCGCCGCTCCCGCTTTTGGTGGTGAAAAACGGATCGCACAGCCGCGCCAAATATTCCGGGGCGATACCGGTCCCCTCGTCGCGCACCTCCAGCACCACGCAACGCGCATCCGCTTCCCAGCGGGTGGAAACGGCGATCCCCCGGCTGGAGTCGGGCAAGGCTTCCAAGGCGTTCCCCACCAAATTGACGATGACCTGCTCGATCTGTTGCGGGTTGCCTTTCACCGGCGGCACGTCTGCGGCGAGATCGATTTGAAAGCGCGCGGTTTTCTTGTTGATCGGGTGGGCGAGCAGGCGCGCGGCGCGGCGCGCGGCATCGTTGAGCGAAAATTCGGTCCGCACGCTCCCTCCACCTGGCCGGGCAAAATCCTTCAGGTCGCCGACGATGGCCTCGATGCGGAGCGCGCCGTCGCGCAGGTCGTCGATCAGGGCGGGCACGGTGGTTTGCATCTCCCCGTAAGGCAGCCCGCCGAGCAAAAATTCGCCCTGGTCCCGCGCGTGCTCGTCCAGGATGGCCGCCGCGTCGCTCCACACGTCCGCCAACAACCGGGCATTCAACAGCACCAGTTGGTTGGGGTTGTTGATCTCGTGCGCGACCCCGGACACCAGGGTTCCCAAAGCGGTCATCTTGCTCGCCTGGATGAGCTGCAATTCCTGCTGGCGCGACTTTTCCTCCAGACGCTTGCGCTCGGTCAGATCGCGGATGATGCCGGTCACGAAAGCGCCTTGCGCCGTGTGCCAGCTCGACAGGGACATCTCCAGCGGAAACTCTTCGCCGTTTTTGCGCGCGCCTCTCAGTTCGGTCGTGGCGCCGTCCAGCCGGCAATTGCCGTCGATGGCGCACGCCGTCCGAATCCGGGCATACGCTTCCTGGTGTGGCGCGGCCATCAGGCCCGCGAAAGGAGCGCCGAGCGCCTCCTCGGGCGAGCGGCCGAACATGGCCGTGGCGCCGGCATTCCAGGAAACGATCACCCCCGCGTCATCGATGGAAATGATCGCCTCCCAAGCCGATTCGGTGATGGCGCGCAAACGCTCTTCGCTCGCCCGCAGGGCGGTTTCCGCTCGCTGGTGTTCCGCCATTTCTCGGCGTAGATCCTCGTTGACCCGGCGCAGGATGCGGGCGTTGCCTTGCAAGCGGGCGAACAGATAACCCAGGTAACCCAACAACAGGACGGCGACAGCGTACAGCAGAACCCGAAAGACCTGGGCGCGAACCTCGACCTGACCGTAATGGCGCAGCATCGCGTCCCGCAAAGACCGGGCTTGAGCCATCGCCGGACCTTGGGTCAACTGCCGCAATTCGGTATCGACGCGCGGCAGCACCTGCACGATGAGCCGTCCGTGCGCGGCCAGCGTCCTCAAATCGGGTTGAAATCGGGGAATGTCGGGCAGGCGGCCGAGCAGCGTTTCGATGGTCGCGCCCAACTCCGGCTCGGGTTTCTGGATGAATCGCAGCAGCAAGGTGGCCAGCGCGCCGACCTCGGCGGCCACCGATTGCTCTTCGGCGACCGTCGCCTTGGCGCGCAGCGCCAGGGCGGCCTGGACCACGTAAGCGAGCGAGTTGCGCAACAAGGCGTTGTCGGACTTGAAGTACTCGACCACGGTGGTCTTTTGCCGCGCCGCCTCGGTCAAAGCGTCGGCTTGCGGGCCGAGCAACTGGGCGGCTTCGGGAGAGGCGGCCCGGCTGCCGCGCTGCAAGTCGATGGTCGCGCGCAACACGTCGCGACTGGCGACGGCCAGGGAATCGTAATAGGTCAGCAAGCCGGCGCGCACCAGCAGGACGTCGCGGTCGAGCGCGGTGTCGTGCAGCTCGAAGGCATCGAGCGCCTGGTTCAACCGCGCCCGCAACGCCAGATCGGGGCTTTCGCTCTGAAACAGAAAATAGGTCAGCAGCAACAGCAATCCGGCGATGATCGCGACCGATCGCCATCGGGAACTCATCGCGGCGCACCCGGCGCGGGCGCCACCAGCGGTCGGCCCCGATATTCCCCGGTCAGGGTGCGCAGGAAGCCCGCGATCAAGCCGATTTCTTCGGAGGTGAGCGTCTTGCCCAACTGGACCTGGGCCATGGTGTCCACCGCCGATTCCAGGGTGGCCGCCTGCCCGTCGTGGAAATACGGGGCGGTCAGCGCGACATTGCGCAGGCTCGGCACGCGAAACACATGGCGATCCCGCTCGACCCGGGTGACTTGAAAGCGCCCGAAATCGACTTGGCCGCCCGGCTTGCCGCCGTCGGTCGGCGGGCGGGAATACGGAAAGATGCCGAACCGCTGAAACATGTTGCCCCCGACGTTCATGCCCTGATGACAGGCGACGCAACCGTAGGACTTGAACAGCCGATAGCCTTGTCGCTCTTGCTCGGTGAGGGCTTCAGGTCGGCCGCGCAAGTACTGATCGAAGCGGGAGTTGGGCGTAACCAGGGAGCGCTCGTAGGTCGCCAAGGCATCCAGCACGCTGGCCTTGGTGAGTCCGTCGGGATATAGGGCCTTGAAAGCCGAGGGGTAGGACGAATCGGCTTTCAAGCGTTCGAGCAGTTCGGGCCAATTGGCATCCATCACGTCGGGATTGAGCATCAGCTTTTCCGCGTGGGCTTCCAGCGCTTGGGTCGATCCATCCCAGTTGTAAAAATAATTGAAGCCCACGTTGAAGATGGTTGGCGAATTGCGCGCGAGCGACGTGCCGTCGGCTCTCCGGGCCACGGGCAAGCCATCGGCGCCGCCCCGGTCGAACTGGTGGCAGGTCAGGCACGACATCGAGCGATCCCGCGAGAGGCGGACATCGCCGAACAGACGCTCGCCCAGCGCCGCCTTGGCCGGATTTTCGGCGCTGGCGAGCGGCAGGGGCGCGATCGGTTCCTCCATCGCGGCATCGGCTTCGGTTTGCGGGTCGGACGCCGAGCCAGACCACGCGACGATCAGCCAAATCGCGCCCAGCATTCCGAGGAACACGGCGATAAATCGAAAAAAACCCTTGGCGCGGCCATCGACCGACATTCGCGAACTCATTGGCACCTCCAAAACACTGAGCTATCCGACCCGCCCCCATCGGACGCGGTGACAACCCGTATTCCCCACCACCGCTCGCGAGGTTCAAAGCCAGATCAATCCGATCGTTCGACCTTCACCACCTTGATCATGTTGGCGCCGCCGGACACCCCCACCGGCACGCCGGCAGTGAACACCACGATCTCGCCTTCCCCCACCATGCCTTTATTCAGTAGGAATTCGGTGGCGGACCCGAGCAGATCGTCCACCGAGGTGACGACGGCGCCCAGTTGCAGCGGCGTCACCCCCCACACCAGCGCCAGCTTGCGCAAGGTGGCGAATTTCGGGCTGAAGGCGATCAGCGGCACCAAGGGCCGAAACTTGGACAGGCCGAGCACGCTGGCGCCGCTGTTGGTGAAGCCGACCAGATAGCGGGCGCACACCTTGTCGGCCAAATCCATGGTGGCGAAATGAACCGCATCCTCGATCCGCAGGCACGCCTTGGCCAGCAACTCATCGTGGGTGAGCACGTTCTTTTCCATCAAGGTCTTGAAGATGTCGCTGTCCTCGATGCTCAGGGCGATGCTCTTCATCATTCGCACCGCCTCGACCGGGTATTGGCCGGCGGCGGTTTCCGCCGACAGCATCACCGCGTCGGTGCCGTCCAGGATGGCGTTGGCGACATCGTTGGCCTCGGCGCGGGTGGGCCGGGGATTGTTGATCATGGATTCCAGCATCTGGGTGGCGGTGATCACCGGCTTGCCGGCGATGTTGCACTGGCGGATGATGGTTTTCTGCATCAGCGGCACGTCTTGCGGCGAGGTTTCCACCCCCAGATCGCCGCGCGCCACCATGATCGCGTCGGCCACGGCGATGATCCCCTCGATGTGCCGGAACGCTTCCGGCTTTTCGATCTTGGCGATGATCGGGATCTTGCGGCCGTGGGTGGTCAGCATGAAATCGATCAGCTCCTTCACGTCGTCGGCGTCCCGCACGAACGACAGCGCCACGTAATCCAAACCGTGGTCGTAGGCGAACTGCAAGTCGCGCTGGTCCTTGTCGGTGATCGCCGAAATCTTCAGCTTGACGTTGGGCAGATTGACGCCCTTGCGCGGCTTCAGCCGGCCGCCGTTGACCACCTGCGCGAAAATCTCGCGCCCCTCGATCCGTTCGACCGTGAACTCGAACAGTCCGTCGTCGATCAAGATCCGATCGCCGGGCTTGACTTCCTCGTGCAGGCTGGGATGGTCGATGGCGATTTTTTTGACGCCGTCGTGGACGCCGCCGACCAGCTCGGCGGTGGTCAGCACCAGGGTTTCGCCGGCGGCCACTTCCAGAAATTCCCCGTCCAACTGGCCGAGCCTGATCTTGGGCCCTTGCAAGTCCTGGAAGATGGCGATGTGCCGGCCCAGCTTTTGCGCGGCCTCCTTGACCAGTTGCACCGACAGGGCATGATCCTCGTGCGTGCCGTGCGAGAAGTTCAGCCGGATCACGTCCGCGCCGTTCCGCAGCAGCCCTTCGACGGTTTCGGGATTACGGGAATTCGGCCCCAGCGTCGCCACGATTTTGGTGAACTTCATGATTTTCGCCATGTCGGATATTGCCCCCGAGTCGGAACGATTCTTAAAACCAGAACTATCAAGTGCTTATTCTTATTGCGAGCAACGGGGAGTGTAAAGGATGGGACCGCCCTCTCAAAGCGGTTTGCGCGGCTGGCCGCATAGACCGGGATTCGGGCGGCAATTCGCGCCAGCCGGATTAAACTGATACCGGCAATCCGAAGCTCTCCCTTCCAGCCCCGCTCTCTTCTGGGAGCGGGAAGAGCGAACGAACCCACGCGAGGATTTTCGATGACTGACGTGTTTACCCGCATTCTGCGGATCGATTTGCCCGAAGCGCTGCAATGCGACGAATCGGGCAAGAATCCAGCTTTTACGATCAGCTTCGTCACCGACGGAGTGGTTCCTTTTCCGCAAGTGATCTTGCACGCGCCGGACGGCCAACAACTGCTCAAGGGCGACGCGATCCGGGCCAGCGCCGGCAGCGGCGGCGAGTACACCTACACCGCCAGCGTTCCGGCCGGGCTGCTGTGGGCCAACACCATCAACGTGCAGGTGGAAGGTTGCCGCAAGGCCGACATCCAGCAGTCCGGCGGCGGCGACTGGATCAAGGCGTTCGGTCAATTGCGAATCGCGCCGAACGCCAAAGCCCAGCCGGTCATCCGGGTGGCGACCGGGCCGGGCGACGCGCCGGTCAAGCTGTATTTCGGCATCCACAAGCACATGCACCAACCCTACTACAACGCCACCGACCGGCTGTACTGGGACGGCGAAAAGGACGGGATTTTCGGGGCGCGCGGCGGCCCCTACACCCACTTCATCCCGACCGCCGTGCGCCAGTACATCGGCGGCGGTCTGCCCCACGCCGGACTGTCCACCAGTTGGAGCGGTTCGCTGATCGAACAACTGGATCGCTGCGCCGCCGATGGGCTGTGCGGCGGGCGCTTCGGCGGCTGGAACCACGAGCTGCGCGCCGTCGCCCAAGAACAGACCGCGCTCGGCCATCCCCGCGTCGATTTCAGCGCCTTCGGCTTCTTCCACCCGCTGATGGCCTTGACCCCGGCCCGCAACATCGTCAAGCAGGTGGAATGGCATCGCGGCATCATCCGCGCGGCGTTCGGCATCGAGGCATCCAGCGTGATGTTCCCGCCCGAGACCGCTTTCCATGTCCGCATGATTCCGGCGCTGAACCAGGCCGGCATCAAAGCGGTGATTTACGACTCGATCCACCGCTTCCGGGCGTGCAAGGATTATCCCTACGCCGGCATCAACGAGGGGATGCTGCCGCCGAATCCCGCCGAACAGGTCAACCCGCCGGTCAACGACTGGCTGCAACTGCGCAACATCTGGGCGGGGTCGAAGATTTCGCCCAGCCTGCTGCGGCCGGAGTACGTCCAATACGAAGACCCGGACGGGAAAATTCACAAGATCATCGCGGTGCCGGCGGAGCGCTACATCGGCAACGAGGACGCGCGGGGCGGCTTCGGCGCGCTGCAATATCCCGACGTGCTGGGGCAGGTCTACAACCGGATCGTCGATACCGGCACCTTCGACCCCAAGCATCCGCCGTTTTTCCTGCTCCATTCCGACGGCGACAATCACGGCGGCGGCGCGGACAGCTACTACAACCACAACACCGGGCAACTGGTGCAGTGGTTGCAGGGCGATCCGCGCTTCGAGCTGACCACGGTCCACGACTATCTGGACCGTTTCCCGCCCGATCCCGCGCAAGCCGCGCATATCGAACCGGGTTCCTGGAGCGGCGCGGACAACGGCGACCCGCAGTTCATGAAGTGGTTCAGCCGCTACGACCAGCCCTACTCGCCCGACCTGAATTCCTGGGCGGTGCTGACCGCGTTCCAGAACGTGGTGCACGCGCTGGAAGACGCCCTGCCCGGCAAGCCGTGGCTGGACGACATCAGCCGGCTGATGCTGACCGCCGAAACCAGTTGCTACTGGTACTGGACCGGCCAGCACGTCTGGGACCAGCAGGTCACCAACGCCGCCAACGCCGGCTACGGCATGGTCAAAAGCGAGGTGGACGCCCTGCTGTCCGCCGGCAAGGACCGCACCGGCCCGACCATCTTCGCGCCGTGGGTCACGCCGGAGAATCCGGGCGGCAAGCGCTGGGGGCAGGGTTGCCTGCTCGACGCGCCGCGCGAGGGGACGGTGCATACCTTCGTCCACGACATCAGCGGCCTGAAGCGGGTGACGCTGGTGCTGCGGGCCGCCGCAGGCGAAACCCGCATCGCGATGACCGATAACGGCCCGTATCCGTCGCAGACCGGCGCGGCCATCGTCGCGCATTACTACACCGCCAAGCTGCCGGTCGGCGCCGGCGATGTGCGCTACTACATCGAGGCCGAAGACGGCAAGGGCAACGTCTCGCGCGGAGCGTTGGAGCGGGTGTATTTGGCGTAGACCGATCGATGGGGCCGGAATCCGGAGGAAGTTGGATTCCGGCCCTCCCTGAATCCGAGCCACTTGCCGAAGCCGCGCAGGAGGTGAGCCAATATGAGCCCTTCAATGCAAAAATTTCCCGATTCGTTTCTGTGGGGCGCGGCGACGGCCGCCTATCAAGTGGAAGGCGCTTATCGGCAGGATGGAAAGGGTTTATCCATCTGGGATATCTACTCCCACCTGCCCGGCACAACCTACATGGGCACCAACGGCGATATCGCCGCCGATCATTACAACCGATATCGGGAAGACGTTCGCTTGATGGCGGAAATGGGATTGCGATCCTATCGGTTTTCCATCGCGTGGGCTCGAATTTTTCCTGACGGAACAGGAGAGGTGAACGCTCGGGGAATCGATTTTTACCATCGCCTGATCGACGAACTGCTAAAATACGACATCGTTCCTTTCATAACGCTCTATCATTGGGATTTGCCCCAAGCGTTACAGGATATCGGCGGTTGGGAAAATCGCGAACTGATCGCTATTTTCGCCCGCTACGCGAAGACGTGCTTCGAGCATTTCGGCGACCGCGTCAAGCATTGGATCACCTTCAACGAAGCGATCAACTTCATCATGCTCGGCTACCGGGATGGCGTACACCCTCCGGGAATTCGGGATGAAAAACGGGCCGTGGAAGTCTCGCATATCGTGAATCTGGCCCACGCCAAGGCCGCGCTCGAATACCGGAACCTGGTTCAAACCGGCAGGATCGCCGATGGAATGATCGGAATAGCCCACGTTCTCCTGCCCGGATTCCCCGTCAGCGACCGCGAGGGAGATGTCCGGGCATGCGAATTCTACGAGGGCATGGATTTTCACTGGTTCTACGATCCCGTTCTCAAGGGCCAATATCCCGCGCCTATTCTGGATTATTACCGGGATCAATGGAAAGCGCCGACCGTTCTGGATGGTGATATGACGCTGCTGCAAAGCGCCGCCAGCGACTTTATCGGCGTCAACTACTATCAAAGCCTGTTCCTGGCCGAAAATCCGTTCGATGGCGCGGGAGCTGCCGCGATCAATACCAGCGGCGACAGAGGCAGCCAGCAAGAAAGCGGCATTCCCGGACTATACAAAAAAGTTTTTAATCCAAACGTCGAATACACCGACTGGGATTGGAGCATTTATCCGGAAGGCTTATATGAAGGGATGCGAAGAATTCGAGAGCGGTACGGAAACATTCCCATCTTCATCACCGAAAACGGTTTGGGAGACAAGGATCGCATCGGGGAACAAGGAGAAATTCTCGATTTCCCCAGAATCGACTATTTGGGCAAGCACCTGCACTGGTGCAAACGCGCGATTCGGGACGGCATTCCTTTGGCCGGCTATTTTGCCTGGTCGTTCATCGATCTGCTGAGCTGGTTGAACGGCTACCAAAAACAGTACGGCTTCGTCTACGTGGATCGGGAAAAGAATCTGGAGCGAAGAAAAAAACAAAGCTACTTCTGGTATCGCAAGGTGATCCAGACCCGTGGAGAGGAGCTTTGAGCCGGGAAACCGGCGAGGTCAAACCGCTCGGCGGCACAACGACGCCTTTTGGTTTGCATGGAACAAGCTTTGCTTGATCGGAGCGGCGTCCGCGACCTCGCGGCCGGCACATTGGCGCCGCCGGTCTCGCACCGCGAACGGGGACAGCATCGCGACGGCTTCCAATCCGAGCGCCGCGCACCATCCACCCAGAGGAAACCGGCATGGCGACAGAATACTACCTCGACAACATCGACCTGAAAAATGGCGCGAAACCGCTCACGGCGGTCTGCGTCCCCAACGGCTTTAAGGCCGGCGAGAAGGCCAGCATCATCCTCTTCCTGCACGGCACCGGCCAAACTTCGATCCGCGACTACTTCCAGCAAACCGATCACGACTTGCGGCCCGTTTTGGATGGCTCAAACCCGGTCAAACAGGTCATTTTGATCGCCCCCACCCTCTCGCCGGGCGCACAAGGCGGCATTCTGGGCGGAGATGAAGCGGATACCGTCCCCTCCAACGCCCTGCAAGGGTACTTGCCCCTGGTCTCGGCGGAACTGCAAAAGAAAAAGCCCAACCCGCCGATTCCCGAGTTCGACGATCCGAGCAAGGTTGGCACGATCATTTTGGCGGCCCACTCCGGCGGCGGCAAGGTCATGCTCGCCCTGGCGCGAACCCGAGGAGCGGACAAATACGCCGACAAGATCGCGGAGTGCTGGGGATTCGATTGCCTGTACGGCCAAGCTCACGGATCGCTATCGACGCCGACCTCCGCCCCCGACCCCAAAGCGCCGCAACCGCAGTGGACGGCTTGGGAGAGCAAGAACAAGGCGCATCGGGAAATGCTCTGGGCCAACTGGCTGCGCGACAACAGCGGCATCGAATTTTATCTGTACTGCGCGTCGGGACCACGGGGCGGCGGCACCACGACCCGCTCCACCAACCTCGACAAACTGGCCAAGCGGCGAAACTTGACCAAGGCTCACCTCATTTTCGATGCTTCGGCCACGCACGACGGCATCATCAAACCCCGCTTCGAGGAACGGCTGCAAGCCTTGAGCGTGTGAATCGCCCCAAGTGGATATTCCCGAGCAAATTGCTAAGCTAAATGGCAGACACCCGTTTCTGACTGCCCGATGGTTCGCTGCCAACGACAGAGAACCGTCGCGCGCCAGATCGGAACATGAGTGACATGAGCGGCGAACCGCACGGCGCGCCATCGCGATAGAAACCTCGCCCAAGGGATTCGGATACGGATCCGCCACAGCGCCGATCATTCCATCAAAACTTTTCTTGCAGGGGGATTTCGCATGTCGCCACGCAACCCGGCAACCCAGATCTCGCACGTCGCCAGCCACCCCAAGCCCCCCGTGCGGTCGAAAAAGATCAGCCCCAGCCAATACGCGCTGAACTATCACAGCCTGCTGATCAACGACCCCCAACAAAAACTGTTCGCGACGGTCAACATCACGCGCTATCAGAACGGGACCCGCGCCCCGTGCGAGGCGGAACGAAACAGCCTGCTCTCGACCGTGGCCAAAATTCTTGGGGTAAAACGCCTGCAAACGAGCTTCCGCTTTCCCCAGAACGATGTCATCGATTCCACCAAAACCTTTTACAAGGAAGGCATCAACCGCGCCTATCGGGGCAAGGGCTCGCCCGACGAGATCGCCGACGTCATTCGCCTGGCGGTGCGATGCGAGCGGATCGGCAAAGGCAAAGCGTTCTCGGCCATCGATCAGTACGCGAGCCAGTTTTTGGGTTTGGATTGCAACGGTCTGGTCGGCAACTATCATGGCGTGTCGCCGGCGGTCTCCATCGGCGTGTGGGCCTTGGGCGAACCCGGCAAGCTGCTGTCGTGGAGCGAACAGAAACAGCTCGCATCCGGCTGGAAAGCGGCCGAACTGGCGACGGCGCCTCACGTTCCGCTCGAACCCCGGCGCGCGCTCTCCGAAATTTGCGACGGCGACGTGCTGATCACCGTCACCGCCGACAACCATTACAAGCACATCGCCCTGGTGGAAGCGGTCACGATTGCCGGGACGGATCGCGTCACTTGGTCCATCGTCGAATGGGGCGAGGGCGGCAACGCCAACAAACACATCAAGGCGCCGACCACGGTCAAGCTGGAACAGGGCAAGAACAAAAAATTTGGCTTGGGTTTTACCAGCAAAGGCAATTTTCGCTACCTGTTCGCCAACCCGAACACCCCTTGGGAACCGGCAAAATGGGGCCGTTGCGGCCGTTTGGAGATCTGACGCACGATCCCGCTACCCCACCCATCCCGTTGCGCCGACGGCCGCGCCGCGCCGCGCCGTCGGAGGCGTCGAATTTCGGGTTGAACCGACCTCTTCCCACCGTTAGACTGATAAATTCTCCGGCGATTGCCGTTTTTTCCGCTGGTCTTTGCCGCCGGCGTCAACCCGACCCGGCGAGCGCTTCCAGATTCAGCCTGTCAGGTATGCCACCTTGAACGCCGACTTCCAACGCATCAAACGCCTGCCGCCCTACGTCTTCAACATCGTCAACGACTTGAAGGCCAAGGCCCGCGCCCGAGGCGAAGACATCATCGACTTCGGCATGGGCAATCCCGATCAGCCGACGCCGAAACACATCGTCGAAAAGCTGGTCGAGACCGCTCGGCGCGAGGACACTCACCGCTACTCGCTGTCGCGCGGCATTCCCCGCCTGCGCCGCGCCATCTGCAACTGGTATCAGACCCGCTACGCCGTGGATCTCGACCTGGAAGCCGAGGCCATCGTCACCATCGGCTCCAAGGAAGGGCTGGCGCATCTGGCCCTGGCGACCGTGGGTCCGGGCGACGCCGTGCTGGTGCCCAATCCCGCCTATCCGATCCATCCCTACGGCTTCGTCATCGCCGGGGCCGACATCCGCCATGTCCCGCTGGTGCCGGGGGTGGATTTCTTCGTCGAGCTGGAAAAGGCGATCAAGGATTCCTGGCCGCGCCCCAAGATGCTGGTGCTGAACTTCCCGGCCAATCCGACCACGCAATGCGTCGAACTCGATTTTTTTGAAAAGGTGGTCGCCATCGCCCGCGAGCACGAAATTTGGGTGATCCACGATCTGGCCTACGCCGATCTGGTGTTCGACGGCTACGTCGCGCCCTCGATCCTGCAAGTGCCGGGCGCCAAGGACATCGCGGTCGAATCCTTCACCCTGTCCAAGAGCTACAACATGCCGGGCTGGCGGGTCGGCTTCATGTGCGGCAACCCCACGCTGGTCGGGGCGCTGGCGCGGATGAAATCCTATCTCGACTACGGCATGTTCACCCCGATCCAGGTCGCCGCCATCGCCGCCCTGGAAGGCCCGCAGGAGTGTGTCGGCGAGATTCGCGACCTGTACCGGAAGCGCCGCGACGTGCTGTGCGACGGTCTGAACGCGCTCGGCTGGACCGTCGAAAAGCCCAAAGCGACGATGTTCGTCTGGGCGCCGATCCCGGAGCAGTACCGGCCGCTCGGCTCGCTGGAGTTCTGCAAGAAGCTGCTGACCGAGGCGAAAGTGGCGGTATCGCCCGGCATCGGCTTCGGCGAATACGGCGACGATCACGTCCGTTTCGGCCTGATCGAAAACGAGCATCGCACCCGGCAGGCGTTGCGCGGCATCCGCGACATGTTCCGCAAAGATGGCCGTGACGTTTACCCCTCGCCACCCGCACAGGCGGCCGCACGATGAGCGCGCACGGCTATCCCCCGGTCAAGGTCGGCTTGATCGGACTCGGCACGGTCGGCGGCGGCGTCACCCGCGTATTGGCGCGCAACGCCGAGGAAATCAGCCGCCGCGCCGGCCGGGAAATCGTCATCACCCACGCCGCCGCCCGCAATCTGGACACCACTACCGCCAACACCGCCGGCATGAAGCTGACCGGTGAGGGACTGGAGGTGGTGGACGATCCCGAAGTTTCGATCATCGTCGAACTGATGGGCGGCCACGAGCCGGCCCGCAGCCTGGTGCTGCGCGCCCTGGCCAACGGCAAGCATGTGGTCACCGCCAACAAGGCGCTGATCGCCCGGCACGGCAACGAAATCTTCGCCGCCGCCAGCGCCGCCGGGATGATGGTCGGTTTCGAGGCGGCGGTGGCGGGCGGCATCCCGATCATCAAGGCCATCCGCGAGGGCTTGGCCGGCAACCGCCTGGAATGGGTGGCGGGCATCATCAACGGCACCGCCAATTTCATCCTGACCGAAATGCGGGGCAAGGGCCGCGACTTCCCGGAGGTTCTGGCCGAGGCCCAAGCCTTGGGTTACGCCGAGGCCGACCCGACGCTCGATATCGAAGGCATCGACGCCGCCCACAAGCTGACCATCCTCGCTTCCATCGCTTTCGGTATCCCCCTGCAATTCGAAAAGGTCTACATCGAAGGGATCAGCCACATCACCCGCGACGATGTCGCCTACGCCACCAAGCTCGGCTACCGGATCAAGCACCTCGGCATCGCCCGGCGCGACGAAAACGGCGTGCAGTTGCGCGTTCACCCCACTTTGATCCCGCAGCGGCAATTGCTCGCCAACGTCAACGGGGTGATGAACGCGGTGCTGGTCAAGGGCGACGCCGTCGGCCAAAGCCTGTTCTACGGCGCCGGGGCCGGGGCCGAACCGACCGCCTCGGCGGTGGTGGCCGACATCATCGACGTGGTGCGCACCCTGACCGCCGACCCGGAAAACCGGGTGCCGCATCTGGCGTTCCAGCCGGACGCGCTGGCGAATTTGCCGGTCCTGCCCATGGAACAGGTCGAGACCGCCTACTACCTGCGCTTGCAGGCGCAGGATCGTCCCGGCGTGCTGGCCGACGTGACCCGCATCCTCGCCGACTACGGCATCAGCATCGAGGCCCTCATGCAAAAGGAAGCGCCGCCCAGCGCCAACGTGGTGCCGATCATCCTGCTGATCAACCCGGTTCGGGAAGCGCGGATGAACGAGGCGATAGCGGCCATCGAGGCGCTGGACAGCATCCATGCACCGGTGATGCGCATCCGGCTGGAATATCTCGAATCGGACTGAGCCGCACGAAAGCACCGTGGCAGCCACTCTGCATCTGGTCGTCCCCGGCCTGCTCGGTCCATGGCCGCTCGAAGATCGCGCCGATCCCGCATTTCCGCGCCCGGTCGCGCCGGCGCTGGAATGGCTGTTGGCGCGCGCCAGCGTCGGCCCCGCTCCCGCTTCGGCGGACGCCGCCCTGTTCCGGTTGTTCGGCCTGCCCGCGCCCGAGGATGCCGACCTGCCGGTGGCGGCGGTCGCCCGCTTGGCCGACGGCGCCGAAGCCGACGACGGCTGGTGGCTGCGAGCCGATCCGGTGCATCTGCGCCCCGACCTGCACGGCGTGTTTCTGGTGGATGCTCGCGCGCTGGCCATCGAAGCCGCCGAGGCGCGGGCCTTGGTGGACGCCTTCAACCAGACCTTCGCCGGCGACGGGCTACAGCTCGACGCCTTGCGCCCCGACCGCTGGTATCTCCGGCTCCCCGCCGATCCCGGCGTGCGCACCCACCCGCTGGCGAGCGTTATCGGTCGCGACATCAAATCGCTGCTGCCCCACGGTCCGGCCAAGCGCCGCTGGCACGCCCTGCTGACCGAGGCGCAGATGCTGTTGCACGCCCATCCGGTCAACCGGGCGCGAGAGGATCGAAACCGGCCGCCGATAAACGGCCTCTGGTTTTGGGGCGGCGGCGTCCGGCCGGTCGGCGCGCGCTCGCCAGCCGTTGGCCTCTACGCCAACGATCCGTTGACCCGAGGGCTGGCACGGCTAGCCGGTTCGGCGATCGGCCCGGTCCCGGAACACGCCGGCGATTGGCTGGACGCGGCGGGCGGGGAATCTGAAAGCCTGGTGGTGCTGGAAACGACGCGCCACGACGTGGCGGATGGCGACATCGCGACTTGGGCCGAGCACATCGCGGAACTGGATCACGACTGGTTCGACCGCTGCCGGCGGTGGTTGAAAACCGGGCGGCTGGCCGCGCTCCACCTCTACCCCGGCAACGGTCGGACCTATACCGTGACGGGCGCCGCGCGCTGGCGATTCTGGCAACGGCCCCGGCCCTTGCACATGCATTTGCGGTGATGCCGCCGTTTTTCGCGTGGGTCGATGGCTCCCGCGTTCCCGCCGCCACCGGCCGGCATCGGCCTCGCGGACAGGCCCACAGTCCCCCTCACCGAGCCAAAACGGACGGCCGCAACCGGGTCAACACGGCCCCCACCCGACCCTCATGCCCAACCTGATCGTCCGCCGCGCGGTCGTCGCGCCCGGCGTCGAGTTATCCGACTCGCCCCTGCTGAGCCGCGTTTTCGCCGCTCGCGGCATCGGCTCCGCCATCGAGTTAGAAAAGGAGCTGCGCCACCTCACCCCGCCGGCCGCGCTGCGGAACATCGGACGAGCGGTGGATTTGCTCCACACCGCTCTGCGCGAGCGCTGGCGCATCCTGATCGTCGCCGATTTCGACGCCGACGGCGCGACCGGCTGCGCGCTGGCGGTCCGGGGCCTGCGCGCGCTGGGCGCCGCCGAAGTCGGCTATCGGGTGCCGAACCGCTTCGAGCACGGCTACGGCCTGACCCCGGAAATCGTGGCGGTCGCGGCCGAGGCACGGCCCGACCTGCTGATCACGGTGGACAACGGCATCTCCAGCCACGAGGGCGTGCGCGCGGCCCACGCCTCGGGCATCAAGGTACTGATCACCGACCATCACCCGCCGGGGCGGGAACTGCCGCCCGCCGAGGCCATCGTCAACCCCAACCAGCCGGATGACGAGTTCCCCAGCAAGCATCTGGCCGGCGTGGGGGTGATGTTTTACGTGCTGACGGCGCTGCGGGCGCGGTTGCGGGAAACCGGCTGGTTCGCCGAGCGCGGCCTGCCCGAGCCGAATCTGGCCCGATATCTCGATCTGGTGGCGTTCGGCACGGTGGCGGACGTGGTGCGGCTGGATCACCACAATCGCATCCTGGTCGAGCAAGGTCTGCGCCGCATCCGCCAAGGCCAATGCCTGCCCGGCATCGTCGCGCTGTGCGAGGCGGCGGGTCGCAAGCCGGCCCGGTTGAGCGCCGCCGACATCGGCTTCTACCTCGGCCCCCGGCTCAATGCCGCCGGACGGTTGGAAGACATGAGCCAGGGCATCGAATGCCTGCTCAGCGACGACCTAGAGGCGGCCCGCGCCATGGCCCGCCGCCTGGACGACATCAACCGGCAGCGCGGCGATTTGACCGCCGAGATTCACGCGCAAGCGCTGGACCGGATCGAGCGCGTCGCGCGGGATGCCGGCGAATTGCCCTTCGGGCTTTGCCTGTTCGATCCCGGCTGGCATCAGGGCGTGGTCGGCATCATCGCCGGTCGCCTGAAAGAGCGCCTGCACCGGCCCGTGATCGTCTTCGCGCCGGATCGCGACGGCCACATCAAGGGCTCGGGCCGCTCGGTGGAGGGGATGCACCTGCGCGACGCGCTGGCGGCGGTCGCGACCGAACATCCGGGGCTGATCGGCCATTTCGGCGGACACGCCATGGCGGCCGGCCTCAGCTTGGCGGTCGAGCGGTTCGAGTCGTTCGGCCAAGCGTTCGACGCCGAAATCCGCCGGCGACTCACCGCCGACGACCTGCAAGGTCGATTGCTCAGCGACGGCGAGCTGGAACCGGCCGATTTCTCGCTGGACACCGCCAAGCTGCTGCGCGAGGCCGGCCCCTGGGGCCAGGGCTTCCCCGAGCCGCTGTTCGACGGCGTGTTCGAGGTGGTGTCCCACCAAGTCATGAGGGACGGGAAAACGCTGAAGCTCTGGCTGCGGCTCCCGGCAACGCCCTTGACGCTGGAAGCGGTCGCCTTCCGGCGCGCGGCCGACTTCGTGCCCGGCACGGCCCAGGTCCGCATCGCGTATCGCCTGGATGTCAACGAGTGGCGCGGCGAGCGCCTGCAATTGCTGGTCGAGCACCTGGAAGCCGTCTAGGTTCCCCGCGACCGTGTGGGCTTGGCGACGTCTATCCCAGACCCAGTTGGTCGGCGAATCGCCAAGCGTTCTTGCCGGCGCGCTTGGCGGCGTACATGGCGGCGTCGGCTTGGCGGAGCAGGTTCATGGCCAAGTCGATATTGGCGGGCAGTTCCGGCCGGTATAGCGCGATGCCGACGCTGGCGGTGACGGTGGCGCTGGCCGAACCCAGCGGCACCGGCTCCGCCAGGCGCGCGATGATTTTCTGGGCCACGGCGGCGGCGGCATCGGGGCCTTCCAGATCCGGCAGCACGACGGTGAACTCGTCGCCGCCCAGCCGCGCGGCGGTATCGGTCGCCCGCACGCACTGTTGCAGGCGGATCGCCACCTGCCGGAGCAACTCGTCGCCCGCGTCGTGGCCGAAGGTGTCGTTCACCTGCTTGAATCCGTCCAGATCCACCAGCAGGATGGCCAGCAACCGCCAGCGGCGCCGGGCCTGCTGCAAGCCTTTGCGCAGGTGCTCGAACAGCAGGTTGCGGTTGGGCAGGCTGGTCAAGGCATCGTAGTTGGCCAGCCGCCAGTTGCGCAGGCTGACCTCGGCGAGCTGCCGGGTGCGTTCCTCCACTTTGGCTTCGACCTTGGCCTCCAGCGTCCGATCGTAATTCCGCAACAGCGCCTCGGCCTTTTTGTGGAGCGCCTCCGCCTGCTTGTGGTCGGAAATATCCACCGTCGCCCCGCGATAGCCCAAAAACTCGCCTTCCTCGTCGAACAGCGGCAAACCGCTGTTTCGGGTCCAGATCGAGTGCTCCTGGCCGGGCAACCGCACCCGCAACTCCAGTTGCTGGAAAGGCTGTCGCTGCCGGATCGCGGTCCGCAACGCCGCCAGATCGGTATCCTGCTCCTGAGATACGACCAGATCCCGCCAACTCATGCCAAAACGGATGTGGCGCGGTTTGGCGGACTTGGCGAACTTCCCCCTCAACTCGCGCAGATGGCCGACCGCGTCGAACTCCCAAAGCAAGTCGTTGGAAATCTCGGCCAGATCCCGGAACAGCGCGGTGCTGTTCAGCCGCTCGTGGGAAACCGCGCCGGTCAGCAGCCCCGAAGCGGCCACGGTCGCCATGACGATCTGATACTGCAATGCCAAGTCGGCCGACCCGAACAGCAGCACCATCGTCACGATGCCCAGCTCGTAAAGAAACACGGCCGCCACCGCGCCGCGAATGCCGTGCGTCGCGACGATCCAGACCAGTATCGGCAGCATCAGCAGGGTCATGAACGGATTGGGTTGAGCGTGCCAAAGATGGTATGGCGCCCAAAACAAGCCCGCCAGCAACAAGATCGACAGCAGGCTCTGAGCCAGGATCACTGGCGTCAGGGACGGATCGACCGACCGGAGACACCGAAGCGGGCGCGGCGGCTCCCCCTCGCCGAAGCGCCGTGCCGGCGGCGCCACGAAAATCAGCAGGAGGGGCGCGAAGGTGGCGATCCCGACGAAATCCCCGGTCCACCAACCCAACACCGCCAAGAACAGCGGCGTTTGCGGGGACAATACCCCGGCGGCCTTCAGCAGCAGGGTGCCGACCAAAGCCGCGGACAGGGAACCGATAGCGGCAGCGGCCAGGAAGGCCGCCACCTGGCGCGCATCGTTGAAGCGCCACGGGTCCTGCACCCCCCGGCCCAGCCAGCAACGCCGCATGGCGCCCGCCGTCGCGGCGTAGCCCAGCGGAGTCAACAGGTTGACGGCCAAATAGTAAGGCCACAGATCCCAGGACCAGAGGGAAAGTCCGGCGAGGAGCGATGCGACGACGGGCAGCGGCAAAGCCCGCAAGCCGCATTCGAGCAGAACGGCGAAGGTCAAGCCGGCCGGCGGGTGCCAAAGGCTGCTCCCGGTCGCCAGGTTCAACGCGCCGGAGACATACCACAGCACCGCCCACACCCCAACGTAACCCGCCGCTAACCCCAGCCTGCGATACCGGGGATCTGTAGCGGGCGCCATCATGCCAGTGTCGCGCGTGGTTTTCACGTCTCCGATCTCGGTCAACAATCGCTCGCGTCCGCCGGGCGAACCGCCGCACGCGGGCGCGGACCGGCGATCAGTGATGCTGGACCCGGCACAAGGTCTCATCCCGCAATACCTCCACCAGCGCATCGCCGACCACCGTCGCCCAATGCGCGCAACCGGAATCATCGGCCAGCAAATCCTGCCGTATTTCGATCTCGACGTGCGGCAGGCCCGCCGCTCCACCGTGCGTGTCCATGGTAAAGCCGACCTCCCGCCCGGAATAAGGCTGGTTGTCGCCGACGCACAACGCCGAATCCGCCTGGAAGCGCGCCAGCAGCGGCAAAGCGAGGCGGGGATCACGATTCCACAGCACGCCGAGCTGCCAAGGCCGGGGAGAGCGATTCATGACGGGGGTGAAGCTGTGAATGGCGATCAGCGCCGGCGCCCGGCCCTGGCCGTGCCGCCAGCGGTGCGCCAGCATCCGGGTAATGGCGTGATGGTAGGGCCAGAACACCTCGTTCAGCCGGGATTCCGCCCCGGCATCGTCAAGATTCAGATTGCCGGGAATCACGGTTCCATCGCTGACCTCGGCGATGGATGTCGGGTCGCCGGGAGGACGGTTGCAATCGATCACCAGCCGCGAATAACCGGCCAGAACCGCCGGGGCGTCCAACCGTTCGGCCAGCAGCCGGGCGACTCGCGCGGCGCCGATATCCCAGGCGATGTGCTGGGACAAGGCCACCGGCCCCAACCCGAGCCGGTCGAGCGCGGCGGGTATGGCGTTGCTGGCGTGATCGCAAACCAGCACCACCGGCGCTTGGCCGTCCGGGTTAACGACGGTAAACGGCGACGGGTCGCCGCAACTCAGCACCGGCTTGGGGGTGGTGCCTTCACTGCAAGCATTCGCGCTCATCGGTTAGCCAGGATAATAACGACTTGAAAATATGATAATATTTCTACTATCGTCATAAATATTGACCTATCTTAATACATAAAAATAAAAATTAAAATATCAATTTTGGATTATTTTTATTACATATAAATCAAAATAATACAAAACTCTAGCTTAACGGCTGCCCGAAGTTTTCAAGATGAGCTACGCCGGCCCTCGCTGTTGTCAGGACAGCCCTGACGGGCTTGGCGCCATCGTAAAACAAGCAACAATCAGGCCGATAGCCATCATCGGAACCCGAGCGGATTTGGCCGCTTCAGGGGGGCCGGTCTGAGAAGAAGCGCAACTCGCGCGCTGGCTCGAAGGGCGGACCCGCCGGTCGCGCCAAAATTCGGCGCCGACCGCTCGCCCCGCCACGCGCGCTTCGCGAACGGTGAGATCAATCCGAGCGGCAGCGGGTACGGTCGCGCATTGCCCCGCTGCCCGAGCCTGCGGACGTTTCGCCTTGGCTCGGGGGCCAACCCCGCCACGCGCTCGTCTCCGGCTCCGAACCAAGCGGCGGGCGGGCGAGATGCGGCGGACTCAGCGATGATCGAAAGTGATCATGCTGATGCAGTCCGCGCACAGGTTATCCAGGCGCTGGACCGGCACCGCGAACGATTCCGTCGGAGTCCACGGCACCGTGGCGGTCTTTTTCTCGGGATCGTCCACGATGGCCGCCAATCCTCGGGTTTTGAAATTGCTGTTGATGGCGGTTTGGAGTTGGTCGGCTTTCGGGGCGTTCTGGGACAACCGGGCTTTCACCAGATCCTCGTATTGCTGTTCCAGGGCCTGATTCGGCTGCCGGAAAGCCAGAAACAAAATGCTTTCCGAGCCGACGTTGTTATCGAGCTGGAAAGATTTGTCCTTGGCGGGCAAATGATAGGTAACCCCGGCCCGCGCCGGATTGAGATTGTTGACTTTCACCCCGCCAAACTCGGTCATGGGAAAGAGCCGGTAAATCGCCTTGCCGCTATCCACTTGAAAAATGTAAACGTAACTGTTCTCGGCCGGGGTGAACTGGATTTTGTAATGGTCCCCGGAGCGCAACGCGCTGCCGTCCACCAGCGGTTTGAGCGGGCCCTGACCGCCGGGGCGATAAACGTAATTCACCTTGAAACCGAGCGGCTTGGCGCCGGTTTGCGGGGTCAGCGAAGCCGGTTTCGGGGCCACCGCTCCCGGTTCGGGCGCGATTTTGACGGTCCCCGCCGGGCCGCGGGTGGTCAAGTCGGTATCGGTCGAGGGGCTGGCCGCCCGCGCAGCGCCGGCTCCGATCAAAGCGCCGCCCAGCAAGACAGCCAACGGGTAATTCCACCGGCGGGTTCTATAGCTCATGGCTTCCTCTCGCGTTGTGTTTGAAATTCAAAACGGACATGGTGCCCGTTCGCGTTTTCCGCAGACGTTCGACCAGGCGCAGTTGCAGTTCCGCGATTCGGGCCTGATCCTGCACCCGGCGGGCTTCAGCCAGCGTCGCGTACTGGTTTTCCAACCCGAAATCGCGCTCCCGGAAGGCCAGAACATGAATTTGCTCCTGACCGATTTGCTCGTCCAGTTGAAAGGCCTCGTCCTCGGCGGGCACGAAGTAGGTCGCGCCGGCCTGTAGCGAGCGACCGTCGCCGGTTGGCTGGGAATCGCTCCCCTCGGGAGGAAACAGGCGATAAACCGCGCCGCCGCTGTCGATCTGAAAGATGTAGACATAGCCATCCTGGAGCGGGGTAAACCGTATTTGATAGCGATCCCCGGAGTGCAGTACCCCCTCGTTTGGCAGGGGGCGAAAATCGCGCTGATCGATGGGTTGATAAGCGTAGGAAACCTGTACGGCCAGCGCGGGTTCCGCGGCGCGGTTCCAGAGCAGGTACCCTCCCCCCGCCAGCAGGGCGACGGTCAGCAGGGCGGCCACGGCAATCGGAAATTTTGCCCAGCGGCGCTTGGAGGGCCGGCTGTCTTGGGCGGTCACGGCGGCGGTGGGCTTCGCTTCTTCCTCGTCCGGGTCGAGGTGGTCGAGCGCTTCGATCAAGCGCTCGGCGTCGGCAAACCGCTCGTTCGGGTCGCGAGCCAGCAATCCGTCCAGGATGCGCTGGTAGCGGCCCAGACTCGGCGGCAGGGATTCGATGTACCCTCCGAAGGTGCGATCCGGCCGGAACCCGGCGAGCATCTCGAAAAACACCAGGCCCAGGGAATAGAGGTCGCTGCGGCCATCGAGCGGTTTGCCCTGGGCCTGTTCCGGGCTCATGTAAAGAACCGTGCCGACCGCCAACCCGGTGGCGGTGAGCTGGACGCTGTCCTCGAACCCTTTGGCGATGCCGAAATCGGACAGCACGGCGTCGTTGTCGTCGCGAAACAGAACGTTGGCCGGCTTGACATCGCGATGAACGAAACCCTGGCGATGGGCGTGGCCCAGAGCGCCGGCCAGTTGGCGCAAGATCAAGACCGCCTGCTCCGGGGATATTCCTCGCTGAATGCGATCCCGCAGCGTGCCGCCTTGGACATACTCCATGATCATGTAGTACTGGTTGAGGCATTCGCCGATATCGTGAATCGTCAGGATATGGGGGTGCCGCAACTGGGCGATGATTTTTCCCTCTTTGAGAAAGCGCTGGCGGAAGGTGGGATCGATGCTGAGGGAAGGCATGATCACCTTGATGGCCACCGGCCGTTCGAGCGCCTCCTGAACGGCCAAAAAAACATGGCCCATGGCGCCGCTGCTGATCAGTTTCTCGATCTTGTAGCCCGGTATGATCGGGGCCGCGTCGATGGGCTCGATCTTTTCGAGATCGAAGTCGCGCAGACCGCCAGCCTCCCGGTCATCGGGTTTGGCATCATCGGGTTTGGACATCACCGCCACCGCCCACCTCGCTCGGGTCGTTACCGCCGGTTCGCGGCCGCGCCTTCTCCCGACGGGAGAAGGCGATTGACGAGCCGCTAAAATTCCCAGCGCAATTCGGTCGTGATGGCATGGTCTTCCAGGTTCCGGTAACCGAGCAGGGTCCGGTACTGGACCAGCGCCGATGGTCCTCGGTCGAACCGCGCCGACAGGCCCAGACCGAGCCGGAAGTAATCCTTGTCCACCGGGTCCATCGCCAGTTGGAACAGGTTATCGGGAACGGCGGCGCCTTCCAGGAAACGGCCCCGGACGAGGCGGCTGTCATCGTTGAACTCGTGCAGCCAGCCGAACTCCACCTGGGGCTGCAACGTTCCCCACGGCTGTGCGATCAGGTAGCTGGCCCGGCCGCCCACGCTCGACACCAGCGATCGCAGATCCTGTTCCTCGACTTCGACCGCCCAGGCCGAGCCGGGACCGCCGCCGCCCGCCCGCTCCTCGAACGCATCCACCCGGACATCGAGATAGCTGAGGCGAACCTCTGGGCCGAGGCTCAGATTGCCGCGCGCGAACTGGTAGCCGGCTCCCAGATCGACAAAAAACTGCCGGCCGCTGTAGTCGCTATCAAAATGCTGATCGACATCGGCATCTTGCACCCGGTAGATCACGTTGCGCCGCTGATCGTAATCGTTCCAACCGTAATTGACCATCCCATCGAAATAGAAACGGTCGGAGGGGTAATAGGTGCCGTACAGCGTTACACCGTAGCCCCGGGTATCGAGATAACCGCCCGCCTCGTCCATGTCGGCGTCGATGGCGGTGTGCGAGAGCGCGGCGCCCAGCACGAACTGGTCGGTGAATCGATAATCGGCCCCCAGGGTCAGCTCGCGGGATTTGAAATCGTATCCGGTCTGGTCGTCGGTGCTGCCCCGATCCCCGAAATTGAAGGTGCCGCTGGCGAAAATGCCGAGCGCTCCCAAATGGCTGTCCACTTCGGCGCCGGGACCGCCGCCGCCCAGGCTGGCGAGCAAATGGCGCAAATCCCGGCCGGAGAGCGTCCAGCCGCCCCGGTGAATATTCAGGCGTTCGAGATCGATGCCCATGACGCCGGCGCGCAGGGAAGCCATGCGCGAACGGATGCCCGCCATCTGGGTTTGCGTGCCGGTCAACGCGGTATCGAGCGCGGCGCCCAAATCGGCCGGTGTAATTTGCTCCAGGGCTCGGCCAACGCCGTTATCGCCGTTATCGGCCGCATCGATCAGGTCATCGCAGTCGCGCAGGAAATTGACGCTGGCCGCTCGCTCGAAGCAGAGGCCGCCGATGGTTCGGCCTATCGTTTTGGCGTTGGGGTTGTCGGTGGTGTCTTCCAGGAGCTTCTGGACATCTTCCTTGCTCCGCGTCACCGTGACCGTGACCACGGCGGTATCGTTGCTGATCCCGTCGGTGATGGTATAGGTGAAGGCATCGGTGCCGGTGAAGTTGGTGGCCGAGGTATAGGTGATGGCACCGTTCCCGCCGGCCGTCGCGCTGCCGTTGGACGGCACGCCGACCTGGGTGATGATCAGGCCGGTGCCGATATCGTTGGCCAACACGGGAATGACCACGGGCGTTCGGGTCCGGGCGGAAGCCGTGTCATCCACGGCATCCAAGGTTGGAGCCGTGACCCGCACCCGCACCGTGGCGGTATCGGTCTGCCCGAAACTGTCGCGGATGGTGTAGCCGAAGCTGTCGGTCCCGGCAAAGTTGGAGTTGGGCGCGTAGACCACCGCGTTGCCGCTGATGCTGGCCGTACCGTTGGACGGCGTGCCCACGCCGGCAATCGCGATGCCCGTTCCCGTGTCGTTGGCCAGCACCGGAATCGTGACCGACGTTCGGGCCGGGGTCGTGGCCGTGTCGTCCACCGCGTTCAATCCCGGCGGAGTCACCGTGACCGTCACCGTGGCGGTGGCGGTTCGCCCGAAACTGTCGCGGATGGTGTAGCTGAAATTGTCGGTGCCGGCAAAACCGGTCTTAGAAGTGTAAACCACCGCGTTAGCGCCGAGTTCCGCCGTACCATTGGACGGAACACCGACACCGCTAACCGCGATGCCCGTTCCCGTGTCGTTGGCCAGCACGTCAATCGTGACCGGCGTCCCCGCCGAGGTTGTGGCTGTGTCGTTCACCGCCACTGGTCCTCCCGGCGGAGTGACCGTGACCGTGACCGTGGCATTGGCGATCTGCCCGAAGCTGTCGCGGATGGTGTAGCCGAAGCTGTCGGTCCCGGCAAAGTTGGAGTTGGGCGCGTAGACCACCGCGTTGCCGCTGATGCTGGCCGTACCGTTGGACGGCGTGCCCACGCCGGCAATCGCGATGCCCGTTCCCGTGTCGTTGGCCAGCACCGGAACCGTGACCGGCGTTCCGGCTGAAGTCGTGGCCGCGTCGTTTATTGCGACGATCCCTGGTGGATTCACCGTCACACTCACCGTGCCGGTGGCGAACCGCTCGAACTCGTCGGCGATGGTATAAGTGAAGCTATCGGTCCCGAAAAAACCGGGGTTGGGCGTGTAAACGACCGAGTTACCGCTTTGAGCCGCTGTCCCGTTGGACGGCGCCCCCACGCTCGCGATAAAAATGCTGGCGCCGCCGCTATCGTTGGACAATACCGGGATGGAGACCGGCTGCCCCACCTGCGTCACGGCGGAATCATTGACGGCCACTAAAGGCGGAATGCCTTCGCCGTTCAGGGTCGCAGTTAAGGTCGACACCAACGAAAACAAGCTGACGACAACGTTGATCGTTCCCGTTTGGGTCCCGGTGGCCGACGGCGTAAAGATCGCGCTGATACTGCACGAGGACGAGGGCGGCAAACTGGCGGGGCAGCCGTTCGATATCGAAAAATCACCTCCTGGACCTATGACGGACACCCCGACAGTATCGCTGGTGAAATTATTGGTCAGGGTGACGACCTGCGGCCCACTGGAGGTGCCGACCACCACTTGACCAAAAAAAAGCGATGAGGGGGACAAGGTCACCGGCAGTCCTTGCGCTCGCAACCCGATCCCCCAGTCGGGTAACAGCGCCATCGATAACCCCATGACGACCAGAAAAACCGCTCGCCCCCAAAACCGACAATGCATTTTCATGGTGATGCCGCCCTTATCGCGGGCATTGCCCGGCATTAGCGATAACGTGAACTTATCAGAATGTTATGGTGAGGAGCCGCTTTCCCCGATCAGGGTAAACGCCGCCCAGAACACCGGATGCGCCATGTTCGGCTGTTCCAGCAAGGCCAGTTGCGCCCGTCTGAGCGCTTCCGCCCGGCCCAGATGGGGCGCTTTCCGGTAGGAATCGAAAGTGCGGGTGGTCAGAAAAACCGTCGGTTCCGACACCACGTACCAGTGGGACGCCAGCAGTGCGCGGGTGCCGGCGTAGAAAAACGCGGTCGCCAATCCCGACAAGCCTTCGCCGCGCAGGCTGCCGCCCCCCGCTCCCGCCGTGTTGCAGGCCGACAGCAGCACCCAGTCGGCATCCAGCTTCAGGTTGGCGATGGCGCTCGCGCCGAGCAAGCCGTTGTCCCCGGCGTTCGCCGAAGCCTGCGGCGTCAACGCCAGCGCCGGTTCGGTCAGACAATCCAACTCGCCCGGCAACAGCGCGTGAGTGGCGAACGCGATGATGCGGTAATTTTGTAGGTTACCGGCCCGCACGGCGGGAACCGTGGCCTGCCGGCCCAGCACCACGCTCTGTTCCTGCCCGGCGCCCAAGGTGCGAGCCAGGGTGCGCAGTTCGGTCGCCGTTTCGGGGAGCTGCGGCAAGCGGCCGAGCGCCTTGGGATCGAGCTGGCAATTTTGCACCACCCGTTCGACCTTATCGCCTCCCCCGCTCCCGCCGCGCAAGGTGCCGCCCCGCTCCGAAAACACCGGGTCGCCGAAACCGATGAACGGCAACCGTGCCCGCGAAGTCCCGGCGATCTGCCGGAACTGCTCCAGCGCCACCACCGAAGGCAACAGACTGAAGGCCATGTCCCGCACCAGCCAAGCGGCATGGCGATAATCGCCGGACTCCGACCGGCGCTTGTCGCACCAGCAAGGCGGGCGGCAAGCTGAGCAGCGCTCCCGCCGGCACCACGATCAGATGCTCGACGCCGGCCAGCGCCGGCTCCAGCGGACCCAGCAATTGCCGGTAGAGTTGGTGGGCGAGGTTCAGGTCGAAATCGGGCAGTTTGCCGGAACTGGCGTCCACCCCCGCGCGCAACCGCCCGACCTCGGCGGTCAACTGGCGGGCCGGCAGCGGCGCGGCGGCGCCGTGCACGGTTCCATCGGACCTGACCAAAAAAACCCAGGTTTCGTTGTGGCCGGGCAGCACCCGCAATAACGCCTCATTCCGCCGCAGCAGTTTCGCCACGTCTGCCGCGCTCAGTGGGGTCGGGGTGACGAGACGGCCATAGCGCGGAAATCGCGCCTGCAACTGTTCCTCGCGGCGCCGGTACTCTTCCGTCGCCGCGCGCAGCCGGGCCTTGAGCGCTTCTTCCTTGGCGCCATCGCGCGCCAGGAACGGCTTGCTCTGTTCCACGCCCAACTCGTACTGCACGTCTTGTCTGGTCTTCAACGCATCTTGCAACGCCCGCGCGGTGTCCCGCACTTCGGGGTCGGATTCGGCGAGGCGCGCGGCCACCTGGGTGACGGCTCGGCCCGCCGCCGGCGTCTGGCCCAACTGCGAAACCGTGAACCCCTCGTCGAGCAAGACCGCTTTATCGCTTCTGGAATCGGTCGCGGCGAGCTGGAACAGCAATTCGAGATAGCCCTCGATATCTTCCGTCTGCAATTGCGCCAGCGTCGCGCGGTCGTCCAATAAAATTCGGCGGGCGTCGCGCCAGAGCGCCAGGGCGCGCTCGGGGTTGCCGGCGGCGCGTTCGATGTCGGCCTGCACCCTTATCGCCTCGGCCAGCGCCCGGCCTTCGCCGAACAGGGCGCGCTTCAGTTCGACCGCCGCTTGGGCTTGGGCGCGAGCTTTCTCGAAGGACCGCTGGCGGCGGTAGACTTCCGCCAAGCGCTGCTGGGTTTCGCCCACCCAGTGATAGTCGCCGCCTCGCACGGCATCGAAAATCTTGAGGGCCTGCGCGTAGGCGGTTTCGGCTTCCGCCAGCTTGTCCAGTTCGAGGTACACGTCGCCGACGCCGACCAGCGAGTGAGCGAGGCGGGGATTCACTTCCCCTTGCCGAGAGCGCACGGCTGCCGCCTTGCTGGCCTCCCAGGATTGTTGGGCGTACTGTTCGGCCTTGGCGCGGTCGCCCCGATACAGCTCGTACCAAGCCCGATAGACCAGATATTCCGGCCAGTCCGACCCATCCGGCGAGGCTTTCACCAGCGGCTCGGCGCGCCGAAACATGGCTTCCGCCGCGCCGGGTTGCAGGCGGCTGAGCTCGCGGGCCATCCGCGCGACCAGGTAACCGCCGCCGGGATCGTTGGCCCCCTTGATGCGCTCGTGAATTTCCAGCGCGCGCTGCGCCAGATCCAACGCCCGCTGGTGGTTTTTGGCGGAGTTGTACAGCGTGCTCAGCTCGTCCAGGGCGGTGAACTGCCCCATGTCCTCCAGGCCGATGCGGCGGCCTTCGGGCGCCACGGCTCGCTCGGCGAGCGCGATCAGTTGCGACCGGCTGCCGGGGAGCTGTTCCTGCGCCGTGCCCCGTAGCGAAGTTTGGACGAAGCTCTCGAACAGCGGCGCCAGATGCGCCGGTCCCCACAGCACGAACGCGCGGCCATCGACGCCGGCCGCGATCAACAAATAAGGAAAACCGCCGTTGTGGCTGGTGCAGCGGCGCAGGGTGGCCGGTTGCCCGCTCAAAATTTGGGTCGATTCGGCGTCGCCGCAATCGGCCTCGGTTTGCACGGTCTTGGCCAAATCGCTTTGGTTGAAGAACGTCGCTTCCCAGTTCGCCGCCGGACGCGGGAGGCTACCCCGCCAGACCAGGCCAGCCGGGCGCTCCCAGCCCGGACAGCGGATCTCGAACTGCTCCAAGCCCTGGCTGCTGCCAGATTTGTAGAACTCGCAGGCGACATCGCCCAGCGCCTTGGCGTCTGCGGGCAGGGCGATCCGGGTTCCGACCGGCAAACCTTCCGGCGCCGCCGTCGATCCGCCCCCCGTCGCGCACCCGACCAGCGCCAGCGCGAGGACCAGCAGCAGCACCGCGCCATACCGGCATTTGTCGCGCGTCATGATTACCCTCCCCTTCGGCAGATTCTTCTTTATCGGTTCGCCGCGACGCTCCGTTCGCTCGAAATCCTTATAATCGGTTACCCGGTTTTATCGGTCACGGAGCGCCGGTCGCCGGCCCATCCACCCGGATAAATTCGCTGCGACGATTCCGTTCGCGGTCGGCTTCGGTATCGTTGGACGCCACCGGATACGCTTCCCCGTAGCCTTTGGCGATCAAGCGATCGGGAGCGATGCCGCGCTCGACCAGATAATCGCGCACCGCCTGCGCCCGTTCTTGGGATAATTTTAGATTACGCTGGTCGGAACCGACGGAGTCGGTGTGTCCGGCGATCACCAGCACCGCATCGGCCAGCGCCGGGCTTTTCAACGCCTTGGCGTATTCGTTCAGCAGCTTGAAAGCATCGTCGCGAATGCGCGCGGAGTTGGGATCGAAATGGATCAAGGCCGCGACCTTGGGCCGATCTCGAACCAGAGCCGGATAATCCAAGGTGTCGGCTGGCGGAGAAGCGGTAGCTGGCGGAGAAGCGGTAGAAGTGGCAGCGGGATCATCCACGATACCGGCCGGACCCCGCAATGCCCCCACGCCCGGACCGCCAGAGCTGGGTCCGCCTCGCAGCCGCAAACCCGGTCGCTCGCCGCCGGGAACACCCAAGGCGCGCTCGATCTCCGAGGCGGTTTCGGGAGTTGCGGGCGGCGCCGCAACGACGGCGCCCGATTCCAGCCCGATCAACAAGCCGGCGATCCAGCCATAGGCAAAAGGGTTGCCACGTCGAAAAGCGATCACTGAACTGCACCTCTTTGGTAGCGATCAGATAACCCCAACAGTCGAGGTATTACGGGTAAACCGGTTTCGTAATATAGCAATTTACGGTGGCAAGTTGAGATCGATAGCGGGTCTAACGTTCCGATCCTAATCCTTTGGATCAGGGAGCCAAACATATTCTTCATGATGTTGTAACCAACTCAAAGCACGGCGTATTCTTCACGCCAACAACAATCGCGAACCACTCCAAACGCCCCGAAGGAATCCCCATGCGCCGTCATCGCATCGCCAAAACCCTGCTAGCGGCCACGCTGGCCACGCTCTTCGCCGGTCCCGCCTTCGCCGCCAAGACCCTGGTGTTCTGCTCCGAAGGCAGCCCGGAGGGCTTCAACCCCCAACTCTACACCGCCGGCACCACATTCGACGCCAGTTCCCAGGCCGTCTACAACCGGCTGGTGGAATTCGAGCGCGGCAGCACCCGCATCGTCCCGGCGCTGGCCGAAAAATGGGAGGTTTCGCCCGACGGCCAGCAGTACACCTTCCATCTGCGCAAGGGCGTGAAATTCCACGCCACCGCCGACTTCAAGCCGACCCGCGAGTTCAACGCCGACGACGTGCTGTTCAGCTTCAACCGGCAACTGGACAAGAACCACCCCTACCACAAAGTGTCCGGCGGCAACTACGAGTATTTCACCAGCATGAGCATGCCGGACCTGCTCAAATCCATCGACAAGCTGGACGAGCGCACGGTTCGCTTCACCCTCAACCGGCCGGAAGCGCCGTTTCTGGCCAACGTCGCGATGGACTTCGCCTCGATCCTGTCCGCCGAGTACGCCGACCAGATGCTGAAGGCCGGCAAGCCGGAAACCGTGGACCTGAAACCGGTCGGCACCGGCCCGTTCCAGTTGGTCAACTATCAGAAGGACGCGGTGATCCGCTACAAGGCCAACCCCGACTACTGGAAAGGCAAGGCGGCCATCGACACGCTGGTGTTCGCCATCACTCCGGACGCTTCGGTGCGCTACGCCAAGCTCAAGGCCGGCGAGTGCCAGGTCATGGCCTACCCCAACCCCGCCGATCTGCCGGCCATCGGCAAAGATCCCGCGCTCACCCTGCTGCAGCAGGAAGGCTTGAACGTCGGCTATCTGGCGTTCAACGTCGAGAAAAAGCCGTTCGACAACCTCAAGGTACGCCAAGCGCTCAATCTCGCCATCAACAAGCCGGCCATCATCGAGGCGATCTACCAGGGTGCCGGCAAAGCCGCCAAAAACCCGATCCCGCCGACCATCTGGTCCTACAACGATGCGGTGAAGGATTACCCTCACGACCCGGAGCAGGCCAAGAAACTGCTGGCCGAGGCCGGCTACGCCAGCGGCTTCGAAACCGACCTGTGGGCGATGCCGGTGCAGCGGCCCTACAACCCCAACGCCCGGCGCATGGCGGAAATGATCCAGGCCGACTGGGCCAAGATCGGCGTCACCGCCAAGATCGTCTCCTACGAGTGGGGCGAGTACCTCAAGCGCGCCAGCGCCGGCGAGCATCAGACCGCGCTGATGGGCTGGACCGGCGACAACGGCGATCCCGATAATTTCCTGGCGGTGCTGCTGGGCTGCGACGCGGTCAAGGGCGGTTCCAATTACGCCCGCTGGTGCCACAAACCCTACGAGGATTTGATTCAAAAGGCCAAAACCACCGCCGACCAAACCGAACGCGCCAAGCTCTACCAACAGGCGCAGGCGATTTTCAAGGAGCAGGCGCCCTGGGTCACCATCGGCCATTCGGTGGTCTACCAGCCGGTGCGCAAAGAGGTGGTCGATTTCCGCATCAGCCCGTTTGGCCTGAACATTTTTTACGGCGTCGATGTGAAGGCCAAGTGAGCGGCGACCGACATCGGGACCGGCATGTTCGCTTTCCTGCTGCGCCGGTTGGGGCTGCTGGTCCCGACCTTTCTGGGCGTGACCCTGATCGCCTTCGCGCTGATTCACCTCATCCCCGGCGATCCGATTCAACTGATGGCCGGGGAGCGGGGGCTCGACCCCGCCCGCCACGCCGAACTGATGCGACTGTACGGCTTCGATCAGCCGCTGTGGCGGCAGTACCTCGGCTACATCCTCGGCGTGCTGCAAGGGCAACTGGGCACCTCGCTGGTCACCCGCCAGCCGGTGCTGCACGAATTTTTGACCCTGTTTCCGGCCACCATCGAACTGTCGCTGGCGGCGATGCTGTTCGCGGTCGCGCTCGGCCTGCCCGCCGGCATCCTCGCCGCCGTCAAGCGCGGTTCGGCCTTCGATCACACGGTCATGGGCCTGTCGCTGACCGGCTATTCGATGCCGATCTTCTGGTGGGCGCTGCTGCTGATCCTGCTGTTCTCGGTCCAGCTCGGCTGGACGCCGGTGTCGGGCCGCATCGCGGTGGAGTTCTACATCGAGCCGACGACCGGATTCTTGTTGGTGGACACCCTGCTGGCCGGCGATTTCGACGCCTTCGCCTCCGCCCTGCGCCATCTGATCCTGCCCGCCATCGTGCTGGGCACCATCCCGCTGGCGGTGATCGCCCGGATGACCCGCTCGGCGCTGCTGGAGGTCATCCGCGAGGACTACATCCGGGTCGCCCGCGCCAAAGGGTTATCGCCGCTGCGGGTGATCGGGGTGCACGCCCTGCGCAATGCTTTAATTCCGGTGGTGACGGTGATCGGCTTGCAGGTCGGCACGCTGCTGGCCGGGGCGATTCTGACCGAAACCATCTTCGCGTGGCCGGGGGTGGGCAAATGGCTGGTCGATTCCATCGGCCGCCGCGATTATCCGGCGGTGCAGGGCGGCATCCTGCTGATCGCCGGCGCGGTGATGCTGGTCAATCTGCTGGTCGATCTGCTCTATGGCCTGATCAACCCGCGCATCCGCCACGCGCGGTAGCCCCGATTTCGAGAGGAGAACGCCATGCTGGCCGAAAAGCTGTATCTGACCGCAGATCGAGAGGGTCGTTTGACCGGCCTGCCTATACTGACGCCTTACGAAAAGGTAGAGGTTGTCGTGTTGCGCCCCGAGCCTGGGACGCGACCCAAGCGGCGTCAGCCCTCGCCGGTTTTGCGCGGCAGCGTAGAAATCGACGGCGACTTATCGGCGTCCGTCCTCGGCGAACAAGAATTGGATGAAATGGATGCCGAACTCGAAAAGGAGTGGCGCGAACTCTATTGCGCGCAGGAGGCGAAATGATGGTCGTGCTGGACACGCATGTCTGGTTTCAATGGTTGGCCATCCCCGAAGTATTGCCCAGACCTTTACGGGAATGGCTGGAAAGCCTGGAAGACCGACTGGGCGTCAGCGCCATCTCGCCCTATGAACTCGCCTTACACTTCGAGCGCGGTCGTCTGAAGGTTCAGCTTTCGCCCGAGGAATGGTTCGGCCAAGCATTGGAGGCGCAGGGTATAGAGCTGTTGCCACTCTTGCCCGAGATCGCTCTCCGCGCCGCGCAACTCCCGCAGATCCACCGCGATCCCTGGGATCGCCTCATCATCGCTACTGCGATGGAATATGACGCGCCGTTGGTGACCCGCGATGAGGTGATCCCGCAATACCCTGGTGTCCGCGTCGTCTGGGACAGTGTTCCCCCGCCGAACGGCGACGGCGAACCCGCATGACCGATCACGTCCTCGTCACCGCTCCGCCCGGTCCGCTGCGGGAGTTCTGGAGCCATTTCCGCGAGAACGCCGGCGCGGTGGCCGGGCTGGCGGTAATCGTCGTCTTGCTGGTGGCCGCGCTGCTCGCGCCGTGGCTGGCGCCGCACCCGCCGGCGGAACAGTACCGCGATGCCCTGTTGCTGCCGCCGGCGTGGCTGGCTGGCGGCTCCTGGACCTATCCGCTCGGCACCGACGACGTGGGCCGCGATCTTCTGTCCCGGCTGCTGTACGGGTCGCGGGTCTCGCTGCTGATCGGCTGCATCGTGGTCACGCTGTCGCTGGCGGCGGGGGTGATTTTGGGGCTGGTGGCCGGCTTTTTCCGGGGTGCGGTGGAAACCTTGATCATGCGGCTGATGGACATCATGCTGGCCCTGCCCAGCCTGCTGCTGGCCATCGCCATCGTCGCCGTGCTCGGCCCCAGCCTGACCAACGCGATGATCGCCATCGCGGTCGTGGTCCTGCCGCACTACGTCCGGCTGACCCGCGCCAGCGTCATCGCCGAAACCGCCAAGGACTACGTGATGGCCAGCCAGGTGGCCGGCGCTGGCCTGCTGCGGCAAATGTTCGTCAACGTGCTGCCCAACTGTCTCGCCCCGCTGATCGTGCAGGCCACGCTCGGCTTCTCCGCCGCCATTCTCGACGCCGCCGCGCTCGGCTTTCTCGGCCTGGGCGCGCAGCCGCCGACCCCGGAATGGGGCACGATGCTGGCCGACGCCCGCCAGTTCATCCAGCGCGCCTGGTGGGTGGTCACTTTCCCCGGCCTGGCGATTCTGCTCACCGTGCTGGCCTTCAACCTGATGGGCGACGGCCTGCGCGACGCCCTCGACCCGAAACTGAAACGCTGACCATGGCCCTGCTCGACATCGAACGGCTGACGGTGGAATTCGGCGCGGCCAAAGCGCCGTTCCGGGCGGTGGATGGGGTCGATCTGCGGGTGGAGCCGGGCGAGGTGATCGGCGTGGTCGGCGAATCGGGCTCCGGCAAATCGGTGTTGTCGCTGGCGGTGCTGGGGCTGGTGGAGTTTCCGGGCAGGGTCGATGCTCGCCGATTGTCCTTCGACGGCCGGGATTTGCTGAACCTGTCGCCCCAGGCGCGGCGCAAGCTGACCGGCAAAGACCTGGCGATGATCTTCCAGGACCCGATGACCAGCCTCGATCCCTGCTACACGGTCGGCTTCCAGATCGAAGAAACGCTGAAGGTCCACGAGGGTGGCTCTCGAACCGCCCGGCGGCAACGGGCGCTGGCGCTGCTGGAGCAGGTCGGCATCCCCGACCCGGCCAGCCGGCTGCGCGCTTTCCCGCACCAGTTGTCCGGCGGCATGAGCCAGCGGGTGCTGATCGCCATGGCCATCGCCTGCAACCCGCGCCTGCTGATCGCCGACGAGCCGACCACGGCGCTGGACGTGACCATCCAGGCGCAGATCATGAGCCTGCTGCGCGATTTGCAGCGCCAGCGCGGCATGGCTTTGATCCTGATCACCCACGATCTGGCGCTGGCGGCGGAAACCTGTCAGCGGGTGGTGGTGATGTACGCCGGGCAGGTGGTGGAAACCGGCCCCATCGAAACGGTCTTCGCCGCGCCGCGCCATCCCTACACCGCCGCCCTGCTGGCCTCCTTGCCGGAACGCGGGGCGGGCGAACGCCGCTTGGCGACCCTGACGGGGGTGGTGCCGGGCCAGTACGACCGCCCGGCCGGCTGCCTGCTGCATCCGCGCTGCGCGTTCGCCGCCGAACGCTGCCGGCTGACGCCGCCCGAATTGCGCGGGGTCGGCCCCGACCGGCAAACCCGCTGTCACACGCCGCTCGATGAGCGGGGAACGCCGGATCATGTCTGATATCAAGCCCGTGCTGGAAGCCGAACGCCTGAGCCGCCATTACACCGTCGCTCGCGGCTGGTTCCAGCCGCCGGCCACGGTGCGGGCGCTGGACGGGGTGTCCTTCGCCCTGCATCCACATCGGACGCTGGCGGTGGTGGGAGAATCCGGTTGCGGCAAATCCACCCTGGCCCGGCAGTTGACCCTGATCGAAACGCCGAGCGGCGGCGTGCTGCGGCTGCGGGGCCGCGATCTGGCCCAGGCGGGCGAACCGGAACGCCGCGCCGCCCGCCGCCACGTCCAGATGGTGTTCCAGAACCCCTACAGCTCGCTGAACCCCCGGCAGAAGATCGGCAAGATTCTGGAAGAGCCGCTGATCGTCAACACCGACCTCCGGCAACGGGCGCGCGAGGAAAAGGTGCGGGCGATGATGGCGCGGGTCGGGCTGCGCCCCGAGCATTACGACCGCTACCCGCACATGTTCTCCGGCGGCCAGCGCCAGCGGGTCGCCATCGCCCGCGCCCTGATCCTGCAACCGCCGGTGGTGGTGGCCGACGAGCCGGTGTCGGCGCTGGACGTGTCGATCCAGGCGCAGGTGCTCAACCTGCTGCTGGACTTGCAGGACGAGATGGGCGTGGCCTACGTGTTCATCTCCCACGACCTGGGCGTGGTGCGCCACATCGCCGACGAGGTGCTGGTGATGTACTTGGGTCGGCCGGTCGAACAGGGCGCGCGGGAGGCTTTGTTCGAGCGGCCCCGCCATCCCTACACCCGCGCCCTGCTGGCCGCCATGCCGCGACTCGATCCCGCCCGGCGGCTGGAACGCGCGCCGCTGGCCGGCGAACTGCCCTCGCCGCTCGATCCGCCGTCCGGCTGCGCCTTTCATGCCCGTTGCCCGCTGGCCGACGGCGAATGCCGGCAAATCCGCCCCGAACTGCGCCCGGTCGAGGGGCGGCTGGTGGCCTGCCATCACGCGGAACGAAGCGCCTCGCCCGCCGCCTGACATCGCCACACGGCTCCGGTCACGACAACCGCTTGAGCACGTTTTTCCGGAACCGCGCGGCCTGGTCGGGATCGGGCAGTTCCCGGATCAACGCCTCCAAAACCGCATCCAAGCTACCGACCGAACTCCAAACCTCATCGCACAGGATAGCGGCGATCGGCCCGATCAATTCCACGAGCTCTTCCTCCACGATCATTTTAGTCTGTTCGGTCATCCGCTCGCTGCGCGGATCGGCCTCGCGCGGCAAAGGCCCGGACTTCTTGCCCAGCAAGTCCAGGATCTGGCCGGTCGACGGCAGCGCCATCTTGAAGCTCGGCACATGCCCGTCCGCGAACCGGGAAGTGCCGACCGAAGCGCCTTGCTTGAGCAGCGCTTCCAGCGCTTCCAGCGCTTCCAGCGCGTGTTTGTTTTGCACCGACAGGAAGGTGATCTCGCCGTTGCTCAGGCCAAACTGCGCCAGCAGGCTGGTGGTGGTCACGATGTAGAGCGTGCCGGTGCGCCGATCCAGGGACAGCCGGGACAGCTCCTCGCTCGCGAATTTCGCGAAGTCGGCGTGTTGCGGTTGCGGTTGAGCCATGCCTTGTTCCCCCAAAGCGCGCCGTCCGGGCTACGGATGTCGCGACGGACGCCAGCCAGTGTCACGCCTTCTTGCGCAGCCGCTCGAAGGCCATCTTGATGCTGACCGCCATCCGCTCGACGGCGCGCGCCAGGGCGCCGATTTCGTCGCGGCGCTCGATTCCGACGATCTTGGTCTCGAAGTTGCCTCGGCTGAGATTTTCGGCCACGGCGGTCAATTCCGAGATCGGGCGCGCCAGTTGTCGGGACAGCAGGTAAGCGAAGGCCACCACCAGCACCAGCGCGCACCCGATCAGGATCAAGGCGTTGCGCCGGGCTTCCAGCAGCGGCGCAAAAGCGTCGTCGTAGTCCTGCTGGACGATCAGGGTCCAGCCCAGATCGGTCTTGCGGGTGTGGGCGACGACGCGCTTGCCGTCCTGCTCGTAGATGACCGGCCCTTGCTCCGCCGTCGCGGCACTCAACGCCGGATGCGCGCTCATGTCTTGCAGCTCTTGCGCGACTTGTGCCGGGCGGCCGTGGGCGATGGCCTTGTTCTTTTCGTCCAACAGGATAGCAAATCCGGTCTCGCCGATCTTGGCCCCCACGATCACCCGAGAGATATCCACCAGATGCATGGCGAGCGCCATGACTCCCTGGACCGCATTGTCCGCGCCACGGATCGGGCCGGCCAGAATCAGGGCCGGTTTCTGGGAGGTTTTCCCGATCACCACCTCTTGCCCGACCGGCTTGCCCTCGATGACCTGCTTGAAGTAACTCCGATCACCGTACTGGAATTTTTGCGGGGACTCGTCGTCGCTGCGCCCGACGTTTTGACCGTCGCGACTGACGGTGAACACCAGGTAAGCCCATCCGTAGGCGCTCTGCACGGCCTTCAGGATCGGCTTTTGCTTGGCGGCATCCATCGAGACCGTGTCGGCCAGGGCGGCGTTCTCCCGCAGCGCCCGCAGGTTGGTGTCCACCCAGCCGTTGACCTTGCCCACCAGCCCGTCCGCCGTCAGCGTCAGATGCAACTCCACGTTGCGGCGCCAATTCTGCTCTAGCTGGTAGCCGCTGACGTACAACAGCCCGGCCAAGGGGATCAACGCGACGACAAGCATCGTCAGCAAAATCTTATGGAAGATTTTCAGTTCAAATTTTTGTGTCATAATTAATCCTCATTAACAACAAATAATTCTGATAAACAACTATAATTGTAAGACGATTGAAGTTTAATTATGACAAAACCATCTGGCAATCAAAAAATTTCATTGCGGGCCAAGAGCCATCGACCGGAAATCCGCTCCAATCAGTCAAGTCCCGGCGGGCGCGGAAATCAAGATTTTTAGGGCAAATCATGCCGATACATCGATCCGTGCCGCGAGCGGCCGAGCCGTCGCATCCCGTCCCCGTCAGCGAGGGAACAAACTCTGGGTCTTTATCGTTGCCCCGGACCCGGATTGAACTAATATAAGCAAACCAACGACTCCTCCGGTGGGTTGCAATGTCCTCATCCATCCCTTCCGGCGACGGTACCGAAATCATCGTCGCCACAGCTCAGTCCCAACTGCGCGTTCAATTCGAAGTCATCGAGCTGCGCGTCCTCTCCGGTCCGGACGCGGGACAGGAAACCAGTCTCGGCTTGCCGACGGTGCGGATCGGCACCGCCGCCGACAACGACGTGGTGTTGACCGACCGGGCGATTTCGCGGCGGCACGCCGAGATCCGCATGACCTCGGAGGGGCTGCTGCTACGGGATTTGGGCTCCACCAACGGCACCTTCATCAACGATGTGCGCATCACCGAAGCTTACGTGCCCGAACACGCCGAATGCCGGCTCGGGTACTCGCGCGTGCTGATCCGCCAGCACACCGAGGAGCGCAAGGTGGCGGTGCCGCGCCAGGATCACTTGGGAGAACTGGTCGGCGCCAGCGCGCGCATGCGGGAGCTGTACGGCCTGATCCGGGCCGTGGCCCCCACCCCGACCACCGTGCACCTGCACGGCCAGTCCGGCGCCGGCAAAGAGCTGGTGGCCCGCACCCTGCACGCGCTTTCCGGCCGGCCGGGACCGCTGGTGGTGTTCGACGCCTCGGTGACCGACCCGGAAATGGTGCGCAACGACCTGTTCGGCCATATCAAGGGCGCCTTTACCGGCGCCACCGGCGGGCGCGAGGGGGCGTTCCGCCAAGCCCACACCGGCACGCTGTTCATCGACGAAATCGGCGAGCTGCCGCTGGACCTGCAACCGCGACTGCTGCGGGTGCTGGAAAGCCGCGAAGTGACGCCGATCGGTTCCGACAAGCCGTTGCGGGTGGACGTGCGGGTCATCACCGCCACCCACCGCGACCTGGAAAGCATGGTCGGCGCCGGCACGTTCCGCACCGACCTGTTCTACCGGCTGTCGGTCGTCCCCATCGAGCTGCCCGCGTTGCGCGAAATTTCCGAGGACATTCCGCTGATCGTCCAGCACCTTTGCGAGCGCTTGCAGCTCAACTGCCGGATTTCGGCGGCGGCCATGACGGCGTTGCAGAGCTATTCCTGGCCGGGCAACGTTCGGGAGTTGCGCAACGTGCTGGAGCGGGCGGCGGTCATGTGCGGCGAGCGGGAAATCCAGCCCGAGGATCTGCGGCTGTCCAAGGAGATCCGGCTCGCGAAGGAAACCGGCGCGGTCCGACCCTCGCCGCCGACCTCGGCCGCGCCGATCCAGCCGGCCAGCCCGGCCAACGCGCCGCCGCCGCCTCCGAAAGCCAGCACCGCCGCCGCTCGCGCCCACCTCAAGGACATGGAGCGGCAGATGATTCTGGATTCCATGGAGCGCAACCAGAGCAACAAGGCCGCCGTCGCTCGGGAACTGGGCATTCCGCTGTCCACTCTGAAGCGCCGCCTCAAGGAATATCAGATCGGCGACGAGGATTGAGGGGCGACTTCCGAGTTACCGGCCGCGCTCTGCGGCGGCATACAGCGATTGCGGGCGCCGACACGGGCTGCTGCCGACCGCGCTTACCCGGTTTGCCCGCTCCGCTCCGCCAGCGCCCAGACGACATGCTCCCGCACCAGCGCCGACGGATGCGCCGACCGCGCCCGTAAGGCGGCGACAATCGCGGGCGAGCGCGGCGCGTTGCCCAAGGCCACAGCCACGTTGCGCAGCCAGCGTTCGTGGCCGATCCGACGGATGGCGCTGCCCTCGGTCCGGCGCAAAAACTCCGCCTCGTCCCACGCGAACAGTTCCACCAGCCCCGCCGCATCCAAACCGTGCCGGGCGCGGAAATCGGCCTCGACGCTCGGCCGGGCAAAGCGGTTCCACGGACACGCCAACTGGCAGTCGTCGCAGCCGTAAATCCGGTTGCCGATGGCGCGGCGAAACTCCGGCGGGATCGAGCCGGGCAGCTCGATGGTGTGATATGAAATGCAGCGGCGGGCATCCACCCGGTACGGCGCGACGATGGCGCGGGTCGGGCAAACGTCCAGACAGGCGGTGCAGCGCCCGCAATGCGCCGTCGCCGGCGCGTCCACCGGCAGCGGCAAATCCACGAAAATTTCACCCAGAAAAAACCAGGAACCGGCGTGGCGGTCGAGCAGATTGCTGTGCTTGCCGATCCAGCCCAACCCGGCTTTTTCGGCCAACGCCTTTTCCAGCACCGGGGCGCTGTCCGCGAACACCCGGTAGCCGAACGGGCCGACGGCGGCGGCGATCCGTTCGGCCAGCCGTCGCAAGCGATTCCGCAGCACCTTGTGATAATCCCGGCCCAGCGCATAGCGAGAAACATAGCCGAGTTCGGGGCGGTTCAAGACACTCCACGGCTCGGCGGCTTCCGGCGGGAAATAGTCCATCCGCGCCGAAATCACCCGCACCGTGCCCGGCACCAGCTCCGCCGGCCGGCCGCGTTTGGCCCCGTGCCGGACCATGTACGCCATCTCGCCGTGAAACCCCGCCGCCAGCCAATCGAGCAAGCGCGCCTCGTGCTCGCCCAAGTCGATATCGGCGATGCCGACTTGCTGGAACCCGAGTTCCCGCCCCCAAACCTTGATGGTGGCGGCGAGTTGGGCGAGTTGGGCGTCGGTCGGGGCAAGGGTCACGGCGGCGGCTGGATTTCGGAAAATGACCGGCGTATTGTGCCTCCAACCATCGCGGTGAAGGAGGTTTTCCATGCCCGAGTTGCCTTTCGAACTGTACCGCGCCGCTCAAGTGCGGGAACTGGATCGCATCGCCATCGAGGAGCGCGGCATCCCCGGCTATACCCTGATGGGCCGGGCCGGCGAAGCCGCTTTCGAGCTGTTGCGCCAACGCTGGCCGCAAGCGCGCCGGATCGCCGTGGTCTGCGGCGGCGGCAACAACGGCGGCGACGGCTACGTGGTCGCGCGGCTGGCGCGCAAGGCCGGGCTCGATGTGCTGGTGTTGACGCTCGCCGATCCCGACGGTTTGCGCGGCGCCGCCCAGACCGCTTGGCGGGACGCCCGCGACGCCGATGTTCCGACCACGATTTTCACCGCCGCCGGTTTGAGCGGCGCCGACCTGCTGGTGGATGCCATTCTCGGCACCGGCCTGGAGCGGGAAGTCAGCGGTGCTTGGCGGGACGCCATCGAGGCGATGAACGCCCATCCCGCCGACGTTCTGGCCATCGACATTCCCTCCGGCCTGCACGCCGACACCGGCGTCATTCTCGGCGCGGCGATTCGAGCGGCGGCCACCATCACCTTCATCGGCCTCAAGCAGGGCTTGTTTACCGGTCAAGGACCGGCCTGTCGCGGCGAAATCCACTTCGCCGATCTCGGCGTGCCGCCCGACATTTACCTCCCCATGCACCCGGCCTGCTGGCGCTACGCCGGCGAGGACTTGCCGGATTTGCTGCCCAAGCGCTGGCGCAGCGCTCACAAGGGTCATTTCGGCCACGTCTTGGTGATCGGCGGCGATTCGGGATTGGCCGGCGCGGCGCGCATGGCCGGCGAAGCCGCCGCCCGCTGCGGCGCGGGCTTGGTCAGCGTCGCGACCCGCAGCGCGCACGCCGGCTTGCAGGCGGCGGTGCGGCCGGAATTGATGTTCCACGGCATCGACACCCCCGACGAACTCGGCCCGTCGCTGAATCGCGCCACCGTCGTCGCCATCGGTCCGGGACTCGGCCGCGATCTCTGGGGCCGGGCTCTGCTGCGCGCCGCTCTCGCCAGCGACAAACCGCTGGTCATCGACGCCGACGGCTTGAATCTACTGGCTATCGAGCCGGTTTTCCGCGAAAACTGGGTTCTGACGCCGCATCCCGGCGAAGCGGCCCGGCTTATTGAAAATGACCCCGGCCGAGGTCGAGGCCGACCGTTTCGCCGCCGTCGAAGACTTGGCGCTGCGCTTCGGTGGCGTGGCCGTGCTCAAGGGTGCGGGCTCCCTGGTCGCCAGCAAGGCGGATGGGCAGGTCGCGCTCTGCCCGGCCGGCAATCCGGGCATGGCCAGCGGCGGCATGGGCGACGTGCTGGCCGGCGTGATCGCGGCGCTGATGGCCCAAGGTCTACCGCCGTTCGCGGCGGCCAAGGCCGGCGTTCACCTGCACGGTCGCGCCGGCGATCTGGCGGCACAGTCCGGCGGCGAACGCGGGCTACTGGCGACCGATCTGTTGCCCTTCCTCCGGCAATTGGTCAATCCCTGAAAATCTTGGCTCCCCTCGCCCGCTGGCGGGAGAGGGGTTGGGGGTGAGGGTTCATGCTGGAGCGGTATCTCGACTCGGCAGCCGCCACCGAAGCGCTCGGCGCCCGGCTGGCTTCGGCGCTGGCGCCCGGTTGCGTCCTCTATCTGCGCGGCGACCTGGGCGCCGGCAAGACCACGCTGGCGCGCGGGTTGCTGCGCGGGCTCGGCCATCCCGGCACGGTCAAAAGCCCGACCTTTACCCTGGTCGAACCGTATCAACCGGGAAGATGGCGGCTGTTCCACTGGGATTTGTACCGGCTGGCCGACCCCGAGGAACTGGAGTATCTGGGCTTGCGCGACCAGATCGACGGCGAGGCGGTGCTGCTGATCGAATGGCCGGAACGCGGGCGGGGAGAACTGCCGGCGGCGGATTTGGAGGTTTGGCTCGACTATGCCGACGAGGGCCGGGCCTGCCGCCTGGAGGCTCGTTCCCCGACCGGCCAAGCCCTGTTGGCGCGGCTGGCCGGTTAAGTCACTGGTCTTCCAAATCCGCCCACAGGCCGCCCAGTTCGAGGGCGATTTCGGCAAAGGGCTCGACGGTCACCAAATCCTGTTCCTGAAACAAGCCGATCACCGTCCAGCGCCCGTCGCGCAGAGCGAACACCTCCAGCGTGCGGACCAGCGGGTCCACCAGCCACAGGCAAGAAACGCCATACCGGGCATAGATCGGCATCTTGACCACCCGATCCGTGCGGGCGGTGGACGGCGACAGGATTTCGCACACCCAGTCCGGCACGACCTCGAAGCGATGATCGCGCGGCAGGCGCGGCATCCGCTCCCGCCGCCAGCCGGCCAGATCGGGAACCATGCACCTCGGTGTCGCGGATGAAAGTGGATTTCCGGTTCGTCCAGTATCCACCAGCCGCCCGGCCCGCCGCGCCCGCGTTGGTAAAAGCCGCCGATATCCATTCCCAACGCTGAGCCAACACCCGTATGAGGACCAGCCGGGCGCGGCTGCGCGTACAACCGGCCATCGATGATTTCGCCGGTCAGGTTTTCCGGCAGGGCTTCGAGTTGCGCGTACAAATCGGGGAGTGTTGCGGGCTTCATCACGGCGGACATGGCATTACCTCAAGCTCGCTCGATAGCGTTTTTCCCATGTTCAATCCTTGACATCTTACTCTACGGGGAGCGGCGTGAGCCTGCCACCGCGCCGCGCCTGACCGTCACCCAGAAAAATGCCACCAACCACGACCGGTATGACAACCCAGCTTCAAGTCGCCTGACTTTTTTCCCTCTCTTCTTCCAGATGCTTGCAATCGATGCACAGTTCCGCCGTCGGGCGAGCTTCCAGCCGGCGCAGGCCGATTTCCACGCCGCAGGTTTCGCAATAGCCGTACTCGTCGAGGTTCAACCGATCCAGCGCCTTGTCGATCTTGCGAATCAGTTTGCGTTCACGGTCCCGCGCCCGCAGATTGATCGTGAATTCCTCCTCCTGACTGGCGCGGTCGTTCGGATCGGGCAGGTTCAAAGGCTCATCCTGCATACTGCTGACAGCGCGCCGGCCTTCCTCCATGAGTTCCTGTTTCCAGGCCAGCAGAATGGCGCGGAAATGGGCCTTCTGCCGGTCGTTCATATAGTCCTCGCCCTCTCCCGTGCGATAGGGCGCAACTTCCGCAAGCACTTCGGTCATCGTTATCCGCCTTCGGTCGTTAATATGCCTTCAAAATAACCAATACCGCATAACCGAACGTCGGCCGCAACACCGGCTTGCCGGGCGCAATCGACGATCGCGCATAACAACATAGAACATTCCGGCGGGGATTTCCGGCGGCCGGGCGTTTTGGTCGCACGACGAGGTTCAGGCTCCGCTCAGGCAGGTTCGCAGGCTGTCGGCCAAGCGTCGCAGCAGTTCAAAATAAGCCTCCGGCCCGGCCTGCAACTCCGCTCCTCCCTCGGGATCGAGCACCCCGCTGCGAGCGCCGCTCCCGGCGATGGCGGTTTCCACCAGGGCCGGCTGGAATTGCGGCTCGCCGAACACGCAACGGACGCCGAGATCGCGGATGCGCGCCTGAATCTCCGTCACCCGCTTGGCGCCCGGTCGCTGCTCTGGACTGAGGGTGATCGAACCGGACGCGCTCAGGCCGTAACGCCGCTCGAAATATTGATAGGCATCGTGAAACACGATGAATGGCCGATCCTTGATCGGCGCCAGATCCCCCGCCAGTTGCTGGTCCAGTTGGTTCAGCCGTTCGATCAGCGCCGCGCCGTTGCGCTCGTAATCGGCCCGGTGGGCGGAATCGGCATCGCCGAGCACGGCCACGATCCGCCGCGCCATGGCGACCGCGTTGACCGGGTCCAGCCAGATATGGACATCGCGCCCCGATTCATGATCGTGGTCGTGGTCTGAGTGATGGCCGACAGGCTCGGTCGGGTGGTGCTGGTGCGGCTCCCATGCGCCGCCCTCCCGCAGCGGCAACACCGCGACGCCAGGCGCGTCCAGCAACGCGACCGACCGAACCCTGCCCTTGGCGTTCTGCAGCGGCTTGACCATGAAACTCTCCAGTTCCGGCCCGATCCAGAACACGATATCGGCCTCGCTGATGGCGCGGGCGTCCGACGGCCGCAAACTGTACTCGTGCGGCGAGGCGCCGCCTAGCACCAGCAAGCGCGGTTCGCCCACCTCTCGCATGACGCCCGCCACCAGCGAATGCACCGGTTTGATGCTCGCCACGATCTTGGGTCCGGCGAGCGCCACCAGCGGCAGGAACAGCGACAATCCCAGCATTTTTTTCAACGATTTCAATATTATCGGCTCAAGCGGCACCAGCGGCTCTCCCACGAGTTACGTTATAGAACAACAATTGTTATAAGATAACATTTGCCGAATCAGGCTCAAATCGGAACTCCTATGACCCCACTCACCGATTCCCGCCATCCCGCCGTATCCGATCCACGGCGGGCGTTGGAGCAGGCGGCCGATCTGTGCAATCGGCGCGGCACCCGCTTGACCGACTTGCGGCGGCGGGTGCTGGAAATCATCTGGAACAGTCCGACCCCGCTGGGCGCCTACGCGATTTTGGGCGTGCTGCGCGACGACGGCCGCCAAGGGGCGCCGCCCACGGTTTACCGGGCGCTGGATTTTCTGCTGGAACAGGGCCTGATCCACCGGTTGGCCACGCTGAACGTGTTCACCGGCTGCCGCCGGCCCGATTGCCGCCACAGCGGCCAATTCCTGATCTGCCGCGACTGCGGCCAAGTCGATGAGTTGAGCGATCCGGCGATCGAGGATCTGCTGCGCGCCGAAGCGGCCGCCCGCCGATTCGAGGTGCTGACCCAGATGGTGGAAGTGCTGGGTCGTTGCCCGGACTGCCAGCGCGGAGCGACATCCCATGTCGGCTGAATCGCTGCTGACGGTCGAAAACGTCAATTTCGCCATTCGCGGCAATCCGATCTTGCAGGATGTCAACCTGGAGGTGACGGCCGGCGAAATCGTCGCCCTGATCGGCCCCAACGGCGCGGGCAAATCCACCTTGGTGCGCATCGTGCTGGGGCTGCTCCGACCGGACAGCGGTCGCGTCTCGCTTGGGCCGGGATTGCGGATCGGCTACATGCCGCAACGCTTGACGGTGGCCGACACCCTGCCGCTGACCGTGCAACGCTTCGTCACCCTCGGCACGCCGGCCTCGCGGGCGCGAGTCCGGGACGCGCTGGCGGAAGTCGGCGCCGCGCCGGTGCTCGATTCGCCGGTGCAAGCCATTTCCGGCGGCGAGTTGCAGCGGGTATTGCTGGCGCGGGCGCTGCTGCGCCAACCCGACCTGCTGGTGCTGGACGAGCCGATTCAGGGCGTGGATTTGAACGGCCAATACGAGTTGTACGAGCTGATCGGCGGCCTGCGGCGGCAGCGGGGCTGCGGCATCCTGATGGTGTCGCACGAGTTGCACCTGGTCATGGCGACCACCGATCACGTCGTCTGCCTGAACCGGCACGTCTGCTGTTCCGGCCATCCCGACCACGTCGCCCGCGATCCCGCCTACCTGGAACTGTTCGGCAGCGAAGGCGCGCGCAATCTGGCGATTTACCACCACCATCACAACCACCGCCACGACCTGCACGGCGTCGTGGTCGCGGCCGAGGCGCGCGACGATGGATGAGTTTCTGGCGCGCGCCTTGCTGGGCGGTCTCGGCGTCGCGCTGGTCGCCGGACCGCTGGGCACCTTCATCGTCTGGCGGCGCATGGCCTATTTCGGCGATACCCTGGCGCACTCCGGGCTGCTGGGCGTGGTGCTCGGCACCATGCTCGGCATCAACCCCGAACTGGGCGTGGTCGCGACCTGTCTGGGGGTGGCGGTGGCGCTGGTGCTGCTGCAACGGCAGCACTGGTTGGCCACCGACACCCTGCTGGGCATTCTCGCCCACACCACCCTGTCGCTGGGACTGGTCGCGCTCGCCTTCCTGGAAACGGTGCGGGTCGATCTGGTCGGCTATCTGTTCGGCGATATCCTGTCGATCAACACCGCTGATTTATGTTGGATCTGGGGCGGCAACCTGTTGGCGCTGGGGGCGCTCGCTTGGCTGTGGCGCCCGCTGCTGGCGGCCACCGTCCACGAAGAATTGGCGCGGGTGGAAGGGGTGCCGGTGTTTCCGGTGCGGCTGGCCTTCATGCTGCTGATCGCCATCGTCATCGCCGTGGCGATGAAGGTGGTCGGCATCCTGCTCATCACCTCGCTGCTGATCATTCCGGCGGCGGCGGCGCGGCGCTTCGCCCGCTCCCCGGAAGGCATGGCGGTTCTGGCCAGCGCCTTCGGCTGCGCGGCGATAGGGCTGGGCCTTTGGGCTTCGTTGCGCTGGGACACGCCGGCCGGCCCCTCGGTCGTCGTGGCGGCGACGACCTTGTTCGCGCTCGGCTGCGCTCTTCCCGGCCAGTCGCGGCACTAACCGACCAAGCTTCCGGCAATGCTCCGGGGAAAACGGTTTCCCCGCGCGGTTGCCGGCACCCTTGATTTTGTTTCTCGGCACAGAATTTTTTAGTGCTTTTCGATATTTACACTGGATGATTTACCCGAAATATCCGTTTCCCCGTCATTTAGTGTGTTTATTCTAACCGAAAAGGCTAATCTGCTGATCGATGGCGGATTTCGCGTGTGGCCCAGCCGGCCGAATGATCGGGATTTCTTTGCAAGCTAATGCCCTAAAAAGCATTTTTAATTCATAGTCGGGAAATCAAGACCAGGGCGCGGACAACCCGAAACCGACCGACACGGATCGTCGCCAGCGGGATTGATACAGGAGCGACAAGCGATGACATATCGACATCTGCAAAAACGGCTGCGCGAAACGCGCAAGCTGGAAGAGACGCTGACCTTGGCCAGCCAGATCTGGTTGGCGGGACTCGGCGCTTTGGCCCGCGCCCAGCAAGAAGGCCACGATTTCTTCGACGGTCTGGTGCAATGTGGCGAGGTGATGGAGACCGTCGAGAACGACGGACTGCGGGATCTCAAACAACTGGCGCGGCGGGTATTCGTGAGGGCCGGCCGCGAGCCGACCGCCGCGCCCACGCCGGAGGACATGCAAAGCCTGGTGGAGGCGATCCGGAACTTCGACCTGCATCTTCCCGAACTGGACCCGCGCTGAACCGGCCAAACGCCTCGTCTGTCTCACAAAAAACACCGCAAATGGCTCACTCCTTCGTCTGTTCGTGAAGGGGAAGAAAGGGACAAACTGTTGCAAAAATGTTAAATTGGGCGAATACTGAAATCATTGAGCTGGATCAGCTTGACCCGAGGTCGAACAAGGAATCCGCCCATGACCAAAGCGCCCCAAACGGGAAGCCGGCAACCGGAACCGGCAACCGATTCACCCGCAACGCCCTCTCCATCCTCGCCCAACGGCGCGTTCCCGATCATCGGCATCGGCGCCTCCGCCGGGGGCCTGGAAGCGCTGGAGCAATTTCTGCGCTCGGTGCCCGCCGACAGCGGCATGGCGTTCGTCGTCGTCCAACACCTCGACCCGACCCACCAGGGCTTGTTGCCCGAGCTGTTGCAGCGCGCCACCGTCCTGCCGGTCGAGCGGGTCGCCGACCGCGTCAAGGTCCGGCCGAACCACGTCTACGTGATCCCGCCCAACCGAGATATGTCCTTGCTGCGCGGCGCCCTGCACCTGTTCGAGCCGGTGGCATCGCGCGGCTTGCGGTTGCCGATCGATTTCTTTTTCCGCTCTCTGGCGGAAGACCAGCGGGAACGCAGCGCGGGCGTCATCCTGTCCGGCATGGGCTCCGACGGCACGCTGGGGCTGCGGGCGATCAAGGCAATGGCGGGCATCACCCTGGTGCAGGAACCGGCCTCGGCCAAATTCGACGGCATGCCCCGCAGCGCCATCGACGCCGGGCTGGCCGACATCGTGGCGCCGGTGGAAGCGCTGTACGCCCGGCTGAGCGCTTATCTCCAACACGCGGTGCCGGTCTTGCGAGCCGAACCGATCTTGGACGAGCGCGACCGGAGCGGACTGGAAAAGGTGATGATCCTGCTGCGGGCTCACACCGGCCACGATTTTTCCCTGTACAAAAAGAGCACGCTGTATCGCCGGATCGAGCGGCGCATGGGCCTCCACCACCTGGATAAAATCGCCCATTACGTCCGCTTCCTGCAAGAGAATCCCGGGGAGCGGCAACTGCTATTCAGCGAACTGCTGATCGGCGTGACCAGCTTTTTCCGCGACCCGCCGGCTTGGGCGCAATTGCGGGATCAGATCATTCCGGCGCTGCTGGCCGCGCGGCCGGCCGGCGGTCAGATGCGGGCGTGGGCGGCCGGTTGCTCCACCGGCGAGGAAGCCTATTCCCTGGGGATCGTGTTCAAGGAGGCGCTGGAGCGGATCACCCCCCCAAAGCGGTTTCCCTCCAGATTTTCGCCACCGACCTGGACGCGGACGCGATCACCAAGGCCCGCCAGGGCCTCTATCCGGAAAACATTACCGCCGACGTCGCGCCGGAGCGGCTGCAACGGTTTTTCATCCACGAAGAAAGCGGAGGTTACCGGATCGGCAAGGAAATCCGGGAAATCGTGACCTTCGCGCCGCAGAACGTCATCACGGACCCGCCCTTCACCAAGCTGGATCTACTGATCTGCCGCAACCTGCTGATCTACCTGACCACGGGGCTACAGAAAAAGCTGTTGCCCCTGTTTCACTACAGCTTGAATCCCGGCGGCGTGCTCTTTTTGGGCTCCGCCGAGACTATCGGCAGCCCGTCCGAACTGTTCGCGCCGCTCCAGGACGGCAAGTGGCGGTTCTACCAGCGGCTGATGCCCTCAACGCGGCCGGAATGGGTGGATTTTCCCACCGCCTTCTCGCCGGTCGCGGCGAACGCGCCCGCGGAAACCCGCGCCGCCAAACCCGTGGCCAACCTGCAAACGCTGGTAGATTCGCTCCTGCTGCGGCACTTTACCCCGGCGGCGGTGCTGGTCGATGCGAAAGGCGACATCCTCTACGTCAGCGGCCGCACCGGCAACTATCTGGAACCCGCCGCCGGCCAGGTCAACTGGAACGTCCTGGCCATGGCCCGCGAAGGTCTGGGCCTCGAACTGACCAGCATCTTCCAGCAGATCGTTCGCTCGCCCGAGCCCGAGCCCGTCATCCGGCGCAACCTGCGGGTCAAGACCAACGGCAACTATCAGACCGTGGACCTCACCGTTCAGCCCCTGCGGGAGCCGGAGGCGCTGCGCGGGACGTTCCTGGTGGTCCTGGCCGCCATGCCGCCCGCCGCCCGCCGGCTCCGCAAACCGGGCAAAGCCACCGCCGACAGCATCCTGATCGAGCATCTGGAGCAGGAGGTGAAGCAGTTGCGGGAAACGGTGCAAACCACCCGCGAGGAGATGCAGACCTCGCAGGAGGAACTCAAATCCGCCAACGAGGAACTCCAGTCCACCAACGAGGAACTCCAGTCCACCAACGAGGAACTGACCACCTCCAAAGAAGAGATGCAGTCCTTGAACGAAGAGCTGCAAACGGTCAACGCCGAGCTGCAAGCCAAGGTGGACGAGCTGTCGCGGGCCAACAACGACATGAAAAACCTGCTCAACAGCACCGACATCGCCACCCTGTTCCTGGACGACGCGCTGCGCGTGCGGCGCTTCACCACCCAGGCGGCCAAGCTCATCAAGCTGATTCCGGGCGACGTGGGCCGGCCGATCACCGACATCGCCTCGGACCTGCTCTACCCCGAACTGGCCGAGGAGGTGGCGGAGGTGCTGCGGACGCTGGTGTTCGCGGAAAGACCGATCAACAGCCGGGACGGACGCTGGTTTACCGCGCGCGTCATGCCGTACCGCACCCTGGAAAACCGCATCAACGGCGTGGTGGTGACTTTTGTGGACATTACCGTAGCCAAAAAGCTGGAGGCGGAACTGCGCCAGACCCGCGACGAACTGATGATGCGACTCGCCGGCCAGACAGCCGAGTCGGCACCTCCCGGACCGGCCCCAGGGCCGGCGGAAGACACACCGGAGGGCATCCCATGAAAAAAGATCGCGATCGTTCCCCGGATGCTGCCGATTTGCGCCGCCGCGCGGAAGATCGGTTGCGGGCGCAACTCCCTCCCGCCACCCGCCAACCTTTGACCGAAGCGGAAAATCAGCGACTGGTTCACGAACTGCGCGTCCATCAGGTCGAGCTGGAACTGCAAAACGAGGAATTGCGGGAAATCCAGGCCCGGCTCGAACGGAGCATGGAGCGCTACGCCGACTTCTACGATTTTGCGCCGGTGGGCTATTTCACCCTGACCGATGACGGCACTATTCAAGAGCTGAACCTTGCCGGCGCCGCCCTGCTCGGCCAAGAGCGATTCCGCTTGATCGACCGGCGCTTTGGGCTTTTCGTGTCGGCGGAAGCCCGGCCCGCGTTCAACGCTTTTCTCGACCGGGCATTGGCGGCGGCGTCCGAGGAAAATTGCGAAATCGCCATCGACCGAGGGGAAGGCGCGCCGCATCGCACCGTGCATCTCATCGGTGCGAGCGTGGGCGTCGGCGCGGATCGGCGGTGCCGCCTCTTGGCGATGGACATCACCGACGCGCAAGCGAGCCGAGGAAGCTCTGGCTCAGAGCGAGACGCGATTCCACAATCTGCTCGATCGCATATCGTCCGTATCGGTCCAGGGTTACGATGCGGACGGCACGGTCCATTACTGGAACGAAGCGTCCGAAACCGTTTACGGCTACACCGCGCGGGAGGCCATCGGCCGGAATTTACTGGACCTCATTATCCCGCCGGAGATGCGGCCCGAGGTCCGCCAAGCCATTCGCTGGATGGCCGAAACCGGCCATCCCCTGCCGGCCGGCGAACTGTCGCTCCTGCACAAGGACGGCTCGCGCGTCGAGGTCTTTTCCAATCACGCGGTCGTTCAGATCCCCGGCCAGCCGCCGGAACTCTTCTGTCTCGACATCGACATCGCCTATCGCAAGCGGGTGGAGGAAAAAATCCACCAGGCGCAAATCACCTATCGCGGCATCATCGACAGCATCGAGGAAGCCATCCTGATCCAGGACGGAACGGGAACGATCATCGACGCCAATCGCGCGGCGGAAAAAATCTGCGGTTATCCGCACGATTTCCTGATCGGCAAAACCCCCGATGCATTCGCCGCTCCCGGCAAAAACGATCTGGCCGAAATGGCCCAGCAATTTCAAAAGGCGCTGGCCGGAAAAACGCAACATTTCGAATTCTGGGCGATCCGATCAGACGGTTCCATTTATCTGAAGGAAATGGATTTGATCCCCGGCACCTATTTCGGCGCCAGGGCGGTGATCGCCGTCGGGCGGGACATCACCGAACGCCGACGCGCCGATGAAACGCTGCGGGCGGCGCTCGCCGAGCAGGAGGTGTTGCTGCGCGAAGTCCACCATCGGGTCAAGAACAATCTCACCGCCATCATCGACCTGCTGGAGTTGCAGCGGGAAACCATGACAGCGGCTTCGGCACACGCTCAGTTGACGGAACTGAGCCATCGCATCAAATCGATGGCGCTGGTTCACGAGATGCTGTACCAATCCGGCAACCTCAGCCAGTTGGATTGTCGCCGCTATTTCCAGGCGCTGGCCGGCCATCTGCGCGACTCCCTGGACCCGTATGGCGCCATCCATCTCCGCGTGGCGGCGCCCGAAATCGGGATGAATCTCGATACCGCCATCCCCTGCGGGCTGATCGTCAACGAACTGGTGACCAACGCCTTCAAGCACGCCTTTCCCCAGCACCGGCCCCGGCCGGGCGCCGATGCCTGTGAAATCGTGATCGCGGCGGACTGGGACGGCGCCACCTACACGCTCGCCGTCACCGACAACGGGGTCGGATTGCCCGCCGGCCTGGATTGGGCGACCACCCGGACTCTCGGGCTGCGGCTGGTCCGCATGTTGGGGCAGCACCAACTGCGGGGCCAGATCGAATTCGACGGCGCCAGCGGGACTCGTTTTTCGTTGCGGTTCGCCGCCCCCCCAGCGAAAAAACCCCTTTGATCGAACGCATCCCGATGAAAACCCTAGAACCGACCGACCGCGCTCCACCGGTTGAAGAGGAACGAAAAGCCGTCCGGTCCTCCGAAGCTTCACCGGAGTGGGCGGCGAAAACGCCCGAGGAACTCGTCCGCGAACTTCAACAGTGCCAAATGGAACGGGCGGCCCAAGACGAGGCGCTCGCAACCGCGCGACTCGCGTTGCAGGAAGCCAGGGAGCAGGATCGGGACTTCCTCGATTTTGCCCCGATCGGCTGTTTGACGCTCACCCGCGAAACCCGGATCGTGGAGATCAATACCACGGGCGCCGCGATCCTGGGAATCGAGCGGGAACAGCTCCTCGACAACCCGTTTCGGCACCGGGTCGCCCCCGCAGATCTGGACTCGTGGGATCGCTATTTCGCGAGCGTGCTGCACGATGGGGACAAACAGCGGTGCGAGCTGCGGCTCAAGCGGGCGGACGGTTCCACGTTCCCGGCCCGGCTGCTCGGCCGCAGGTCGCAGACTCGCGGCGGCGCGACCCAGGTCCGCATCGCGCTCGACGATATCAGCGAGCGCCGGCATCTGGAAGCCGCTCTCCACCAGAACGAAGATACCCTGAACGCGCTGCCCGCCCACATCGCCGTGCTGGACGCGAACGGCCGGATCGTCCTGGTGAACGAAGCCTGGCAGCGCTTTGCCGCGCGGAACGGCGGTCTGGACCATCAAATCGGGATCGGCAACGATTACCTGGCGGTTTGCCGCCACGCCATCGCCCGGGATCGCGATGCCACGGCCCAGGCCGCGCTGGACGGCATCAGCGCCGTCCTGGACGGCACGCGGCGGGATTTCAGCCTGGAATACCCCTGCGATTCGCCCACGGTGCAACGCCGGTTCTCGATGCGCGCTCACGCGCTGGGCCGTCCCCGCCACGGCGCGGTCGTCGTCCACGACGACATCACCGCCCGGAAGCGGGTCGAAGCGGTGCTCCGCTGGAACGAGCAGCGGGTCAACCTGGCCCTCCGCTCCGCCCATTCCGGAACCTGGGAATGGGATATCGGCACGCAAGCCACCCGCTGGTCCACCGAAACCTACTGGATGCTCGGCCTCGAACCGGGCCGTCTCGCCCCCACCCACTCGGCCTGGCTGAAGGCGATACACCCGGAAGACCGCGACCGGTTCCAAGCGCGGGTCGCCGAAGCGATCCAGCGCGGCGAAGATCTCGACCTGGAGTACCGCGTGGTGTGGCCGGATGGCGGCGTTCGCTGGCTTTACGCGCGCGGTCAACTGGTGTTCGATGAAAACGGCCGGCCCGCCCGGATGATGGGTATTCTCATGGACGTCACCGACCGCAAGCAGGCCGAGGAGGACTTGCGCATCGCGCTGGAGGAAAAAACCGTCCTGCTGCACGAAGTCCACCACCGGGTCAAAAACAATCTGGCCGCCATCATCGACCTGCTGGAGTTGCAACGGGAAAGCGTGCCGGATGCCTCCACCTCCGCCCAACTGACCGAACTGGGCCATCGCATCCACGCCATGGCGCTGGTCCACAAGATGTTGTACCAATCCGGGAGCCTCAGCCGGGTGGATTGCCACGGCTATCTCCAAGCGCTGGTCGCGCACTTGCGCGATTCCCTCGACCCGGACAGCGCCATCCGCCTCCGCGTGGCGGTGCCGGGGATCGAGATGAACCTCGATACCGCGATCCCCTGCGGGCTGATCGTGAACGAGCTGGTCACCAACGCCCTCCAGCACGCCTTCCCCGGCCGGCGGCCCCGGCCGGGCGCCGATGCCTGTGAAATCGCGGTCGCGGCCGACCGGGACGGCGCCACCTACACGCTCGCCGTCACCGACAACGGTGTGGGATTGCCCGCCGGCCTGGACTGGACGACCACCTCCACTCTCGGATTGCGGCTGGTCCGCATGTTGGGACAGCACCAACTGCGCGGCCAACTCGAATTCGATGGCGTCCGGGGAACCCGCTGTTCGCTGCGGTTCGGCGCCAAGCGCGATGAAGGAATGAACCGACATCAAGAATGAGGGGATAAACATGGAACCATCCGCTCGGAATGATCGCCTCTCGCGTTTGGCCTGGCTGCCTATCCCCTTGCTGTTGTCCGCCATGGCGGTCTTGTGGGTCGCGGATTGGTCCGCCGCCTATGAACCGCCCCACTTGATGATGGCGCTCAACCTGTTCTTCATGCTGCCGGTCTCCCTGTTGGTCGCCTATCAGGCCGGGCGCAGCTTTCTCCTGCGCGGCAATCCGAAACTGTTGTGGTTTGGCTGCGGAATGCTGTTTTGGGGCAGCGCCGGCCCCTTGGGCGGGATCTTGCTCCCCCACGGCCCCGATGCTGTGGTCGCGGTCCACAACACTCTGATCTGGCTGGCGGCGGCCTGCCACCTGGCGGGCGTGCTCCTCGCGCCCCGGCAACGAGCGGTCGTTCGTTGGCCGGAGCCGTGGCTGGCGGGAGGCTATATCGGCACCTTGCTCGCGGTGACGGCGGTTGTCCTGACGGCCCTCTCGGGAAAAATGCCGACCTTCTTCGTCCAGGGCGAGGGCGGCACGCTGCTTCGGCAAATCGTGCTGGGCTCGGCGATCATCATGTTCGTGTCGACCGCGATTCTGTTGAGGGGGGGCAACGGTCGCGGGGTCTCGTCGACGTTTCGATACTGGTACGCCCTCGCTCTGCTGCTGATGGCGGTCGGGCTGTTCGGCGTGATGGTCCAGTCGACCGTCGGCAGCGCTCCTGGGCTGGACCGGCCGCATCGCCCAGTACCTCGGCAGCGCCTATCTGATCATGGCGGTCGTCGTCGCGATGCGCGAGAACCACGATTGGGGACACTCGCTGGAAATCGCCTTGGGCGAGGCCAGACAGCGGTTCGAAGAACTGATCGACCTGGCCGGCGACGGCATCGTCATGCATGAGCTGATCGGCGAGACCGCCCGCGGAAATTTCCTCCAGGTCAATCCCGCCATCTGCGCGCTGCTGGGCTACACCGCCCGGGAGTTGCGCGAGCTGACCCCCTTGGACATCATCGCCCCGGAAGATCACCAGAGCATTGCCGAGGATAGCCAGGTGATGCGCCGCGATGGGCTGTTGCGCCACGAGAAGACTTTGCTGGCCAAGGATGGCCGGCGCATCCCGGTGGAGATCAGCACGCGACAATACCAGCAGCAGGGCCGCGCGATGGCCATCTCGGTGATCCGCGACGTCTCCGAGCGCAATCGAGCCGAAGCGGCGCTGCGCGAGCGCACCGACCGCTACGAGCTGGTGCTCGCCGGCGCGCAGGACGCCATCTGGGATTGGGACGTGGCCAACAAGCGCGTTCACTTTTCGCCCCAGTGGAAAACGATGCGCGGTTATGCCGAGCACGAAGTCGGCGACCGCGAGGAAGAGTGGAGTGCCGGCATTCATCCGGACGACGCCCCGCGCGTTTTCACCCGGCTTCAGGAGCATTTCGATGGCAACATGCCGGTGTTTGCCGAGGAATATCGCGTCCGTTGCAAGGACGGATCGTGGAAGTGGATCTTCGACCGGGGCATCGTCCAGCGCGACGCGGCCGGGCGCGTGGTGCGCATGGCCGGCTCGGAAAGCGACATCACCGAGCGCAAGCGGGCGGAAGAGTTCTTGAGAGCGGAACGGGATCGGTTCGAAAAGATCGTCGCCACGGTGCCCGGTGTCATCTGTTCCTTCCGACTGCGGCCAGACGGTAGCACCTGCTTCCCCTACGCCAGCCCGGCCATTCAGGATTTGTACGGCCTGCGTCCCGAGGAACTGGCCGAATCCGCCGCCGCCCTGTGGACGATGATTCACCCCGACGATCTCGGCCACATCAACGCGGGTATCGCGACCTCCGCCCAGACCATGACCCCCTGGCGGGACGAGTTCCGGGTGCGCCATCCGAGCAAGGGGGAAATCTGGGTGGAAGGCCACTCCATGCCGATCCGCGAACCGGACGGCAGCCTCCTCTGGCACGGCTATGTGCAGGACGTGACCGAACGCAAACGGGCGGAACAGCAACTCTTCGTGGCTCACGAACGGCTCAAGGCCCTGATGGAATCCCTGCCGGTGGGTGTCAGCTTCTCGGACGATCCCAGTTGCCAGCGGGTCACGGGCAACGCCGCGCTGCTGGCCCAGTTCGAGATGACGTCCCAAGACAACGTCTCCGCCTCCGCGCCGGATACGGCGGCGGCGGGTCGCCGCGTGCGCTACTTCCAGCGCGAACGGGAACTTCACGATACCGACCTGCCCCTCCAACGGGCCGTCGCGGAAAACCGGGTGATTCCCTCCATGGAACTGGAAGTTCGGCTGCCGAGCGGTCGGCGCTGGTTTGCCGAGGTCACCGGCGCCCCCCTGCGGGATGCCAAAGCCCAAGTCATCGGCGGCCTCGCCGTCGTCCTGGACATCACCGAACGCAAGCAGGCCGAGATGGCGTTGCGAGCGTTGCTGGAAGAAAAGGAGGTTCTGCTGCGCGAGGTTCACCACCGGGTCAAAAACAATCTCGCCGCCATCGTCGACCTGCTGGAGTTGCAACGGGAAAACGCGCCGGAAACCGCCACGTCCTCGCTGCTGGCGGAACTGCGCGATCGCATCAAATCGATGGCGCTGATCCACGAGATGCTCTATCAATCCGCCAACCTCAGTCGGGTGGACTTTCGCGGCTATCTCCAGACCCTGACCGAGCGTCTGCGCGATTCCCTCGACCCGCGCGGCATCATCCAAATCCGCCTGGCGGTGCCCGAAATCGCGATGAATCTCGATACCGCCATCCCCTGCGGGCTGATCGTGAACGAGCTGGTGACCAACGCCCTCAAGTACGCCTTCCCCCCGCACCGGCCCCGATTGGCAGCCAGCGTCTGCGAAATCGCGATCGCGGCAGACTGGGATGGCGCCGCATACACTTTAACCGTCACCGATAACGGGATCGGATTGCCCGCCGGTTTGGACTGGACGACCACCCGCACCCTGGGGTTGCGGCTGGTGCGCATGTTGGGACAGCACCAACTGCGCGGCCAACTCGAATTCGACGGTACTCGTGGCACCCATTTTTCGCTGCGGTTTGGCCCCAGATAACGGGAGGGGAGCACGCATTCATGACCGGTAAAACCATCCTGATCGTCGAGGACGATGGCATTATCGCCGCCCGCCTGCACGATACCTTGACCCGCTGCGGCTACACGGTGCCGGAACCGGTCGCCTCGGGCGAGGACGCGATAGCCGCCGTGGCGGCGGCGGCGCCCGACCTGGTGCTGATGGACATCGAATTGGCCGGGGCGATCAACGGCACGACCACCGCCGAGCAGATCCGCGCCGATTTCGATCTCCCGATCATTTATCTGACCGCCTATTCCCAGCCCGCCCAACTGCAAAAAGCCAAGGCCGCCTCCCCCTACGGCTACCTGATCAAACCGGTGGCCGAGCGCGAACTGTTGGCGACCCTGGAAATCGCGCTGCACCGGCACGAGATCGACCGTCGCTTGAAGGAAAGCGAGGAGCGGCTGGCGCTGGCCTTGTGGGGCGCCGATCTGGCGATGTGGGACTGGGATATGCGAACCGACACGATCACCTGCGACGGATTGTGGGACGAACTCGTGGGGTACCGATCGGCCGATACCCCCACCTACCGCGAGTGGGAACAGCATATCCATCCCAAGGATCTGCCCGCCGTCCAGGAAGCGCTGCGCGCGCATCTGGCTCGCCGCACGCCGTTCTGGGAAAGCGAATACCGCTTGCGGCGAAAGGACGACGCCGGCTGGAACTGGCTGCTTCTTCGAGGCAAGGTGATCGGGAACGACGCGCGCGGCCAGCCGGTGCGCGTCTGCGGCATCATCATGGACATCAACAAGCGGAAACGACTGGAAGAGAAATTGCGGCGGCTCGCCATCACCGACCCGCTCACCGGCGCGTTCAACCGACGATACCTGCTGCAGGTGATGGAAACGGAAATCAGCCGGGTCCAGCGCTATGCCCGGCCGCTGTCGCTCATCATGTTCGACATCGATCATTTCAAGCGCATCAACGATACCTTCGGCCACGACCGGGGCGACATCGTGCTGAAAGGCATCGCGGCGCTGACGCGGCAACGCCTGCGCCACAGCGATATTTTCGCGCGCTGGGGCGGCGAGGAGTTCATGGTTCTCGCGCCCGAAACGGCGCTGCCGCACGCCATCGCGCTGGCGGAAACCTTGCGAGCGGCGTTGCGCGATTCGCCCTTCCCCGACATCGGGCCGGTCACGGCCAGCTTTGGCGTGGCCGAGTACCGTCCGGACGAAACCGCGGATCAATGGCTAAAGCGAGTGGACGAGCGGGTGTATCAGGTCAAACGGGAGGGTCGGGACCACATCAGCCATCGGCCTTGACATCCTCCCCGGCCTAAACCGAGGATTCCTACCGCACTTCAGCGAGTAGCGAGCAAAAGTCATTCATCTCGCGCTACCGTTCCCGCAAACCGCGCCAAGGCGGCTGCACCAGCGCCGACCGCGCACCGAACAAGCCGGCCAGACCGACCCCCAACACGCCCGCGCCGGCTCCCAGCAACCAAATCCACGGGTTCCACCGATACGGGAACTCGAACACCTGCTGGGCGAGCACGAAACCCAGCAGGGTCGCGGCGGCGGCGGCGAGCACGCCGGCCAACAATCCCAAGGTGGCGAACTCGGCCAGCAGGCTTTCCCGCACCACCTTCCGCCGCGCGCCCAGCGTGCGCAACACCGCGCTCTCGAACCGCCGCTCGTCCAGGGTGGCCTGAATCGCCGCATACAGCACCACCAGCCCGGCAGCCAGCGTGAACAGAAACACGTATTCGACGGCGGCGATCACCCGATCCATGATCTCGCGGACCTTACCCATCAGCGCCTCCACGTCCAGCACCGTCACCGACGGGTATTGGCGGACCAATTCCGCCAGCAGCGGCTTTTGGCCGGCGGGTAAATGGAAACTGGTGATCCAGGTCGCCGGATAGGCATCCAGCACCCCGGTCGGAAACACCACGAAGAAATTGACCCGGAACGAATCCCACTCCACCCCGCGCAGACTCGTGACCTTAGCCTCCAACATCTGGCCGGCCACCTGAAAGCGCAGCGCGTCGTTCAAAGCGATACCCAGATCCTTCGCCAGCCCTTCCTCCACCGAGGCGGCGCCTTGGCCGCGATCTCCGGCATTCCACCAGCGGCCGGCCAGGATGCGGTTATCCTCCTGCAATCGATCAATTTGGGACAGGTTGAACTCCCGTTCCACCAGCCGCTTGGCGCGCGGATTCGCGTAGTCGTCCGGTCCCACCGGCCGCCCGTTGATGGCCGTCAACCGGCCCCGCACCATCGGGAACAGCTCGACGCTGTGCAGCCCGCGCTGTCCCAGAAAATCGCGGAGTCCCGCCACTTCGCCGGGCTGGATGTTGATCAGAAAATGATTCGGCGCGTCGGCCGGCAGGCTGGCCCGCCAACTGGTCAACAGATCGGTGCGCACCAGAGTCAGCATCAGCAGCGCCATCAGCCCCAAACCCAGCGCCACCACCTGGACCGCGCTGCCGGGACCGCGCCGGGCGATGTTGGCCAGCCCGAACCGCCACGCGACGCCGACTTGGCCGCGCAGCAGATTCAGCGCCTTCACCAGCCCCCAGGCCGCCAGCGACAGCGCGATCACCGTCCCCGCCACCCCGGCGCAGACGTACAGCGCCAGCCGCCACTCGCCGGCCTGCCAGACCAGCAGCGCGGCGGTCGCCAGCACGGCGGGGCCGTACAGGGCCAGCAGCCGCGGATCGACCGGGCCGAGGTCGCGCCGCAACACCCGCAGCGGCGGCACTTCCCGCAGCCGCAGCAGCGGCGGCAGGCCGAAACCGAGCAGGGTCACGAAGCCGGTCGCCAGCGCCGGCAGGATCGGTCCCCAGGACGGCGGCGGCAATTCGGTGCGGCTGACCAGTTGGCCGAGCACGCCGCTCAAGCCGTACTGGGCGAGATAGCCGACGATCAGGCCCGCCGCGCCCGCCAAAGCCGCCAGCAGCAACAACTCCAGCACGAACAAGCGAGTCACCAGCGCTTGGGTGGCGCCGACGCAGCGCATGATGGCGACGCTGTCCCAGTGGCGGGCGGCGAAGCGGCGGGCGGCGATAGCGACGCCGACCCCGGCCAAAATCACGCTGACCAGCGCCGCCAGATCGAGAAACCGTTGCGCCCGTTCCAGCGCCAACCGCAATTCGGCGCGGGCATCGCGCACGCCTTGCAGCTTCTCGCCGGATTTCAACAGGGGCTTCGCCCAGGTCTTGAATCCGTCCAGCGCGGCCGGCTCACCGGCCAGCAGCAAGCGATATTCGACCCGGCTGCCGCGCTGCACCAGCCCGGTCGATGGAATATCCGCCAGATTCAGCAACAAACGCGGGGCGAGGCTGAACAGATCGCCGGCCCGATCCGGTTCGTAGGCCAGCACCTGCGCGATGCGGAAACTCCGGGAACCGAACTCCACCGCGTCGCCGACTCGCAGCCCGAGGGTCTGCAACAGGCGCTCGTCCAGCCAGACCTGGCCGGGTTCGGGGATGGCGGTGGTCGTCCGGGGGGGCGAAAACGGCCGGTCGCTGATTTGCAGCGCACCGCGCAGCGGATAGCCGGGGCCGACCGCCTTCACTTCGGCCAACTGCGTCGCGTCCCCGGCGACGACCACGCTGCGAAAATGTAGGGTCTCCGCCGTCGCCAAGTTTCGCCGCCGCGCTTCCTCGGCCAAGAGCGGCCGGATCGGGTCCGGCGCGGCCACCACCAGATCGGCGCCCAACAATTCGCTGGCCTTGCGCTCCATCGCCTGCTGGATGCGGTCGGTGAAAAAGCCGACGGCGGCGACGCTGGCGACGGCGATCAGCAGCGCGACCGCCAGCACCCGCAGCTCGCCGGATCGCCAGTCGCGGCGCAAAGCCCGCAAGGCCATGCGACCCAGCGGCAGCACGCTGGGCATGGAGGGCTTATCGGTGATGGGAGCATTCAGCGCCATGACGCGATCATCCTCCCGCCTTGCGCCTTTCGCCCTTTAACCGCCCATCGTCCAGCTCCAGAATCCGGTCGCAATACGCCGCCAGTTCCGGGTCGTGCGTCACCAGAACCAAGGTGGCGCCCTGCTCGCGATTGAGGGCGAACAGCAGTTCGACGATGCGATGGCCGGTTTTCTGGTCGAGATTGCCGGTCGGCTCGTCGGCGAACAGCACGGCGGGATTGCCGGCGAAGGCGCGGGCGATGGCCACCCGCTGCTGCTCGCCGCCGGACAGTTGGGCCGGATAGTGCCGGGCGCGGGGACGCAAGCCGACCCGCTCCAGCAACTCCAGCGCCAGCCGGCGGGCCTCGGACTGGCCGGCCAGCTCCAGCGGCAGCATGACGTTTTCCAGGGCGGTCAGCCCGGTCAGCAATTGAAAAGACTGGAACACGAACCCGACCCGCTGCGCCCGCAACCGGGCGCGGCCATCCTCGTCGAGATCGCCGAGATCGACCCCCGCCAGCCAGACCCGGCCGCTGGTCGGCGCGTCCAATCCCGCCAGCAGGCTGAGCAGAGTCGATTTGCCGGAGCCGGACGCCCCGACCACCGCCACGCTTTCGCCGCGAGCGATGCCGAAGCTGATGTCGTCGAGAATGACCAGCGGCCCTTCCGGGCTGACGACTTGCTTGCTCAGGCGCTCGACCCGCACGATGCGATCCGCCGCCCGATTGTCCGATCGCGGCGCGGCGGTTACGCTTATGCCGCTACCCGCTTCCCGATCAAGGTCCACCCGCATTGCCGAACTCTCCGATGATGAAAGCGAATCGCTCAAGATGGCTACCCGTGCTGGTATTCTGGCTAGCGGCTTGGTCCAGCCTGTCGGCCCGCGCCGAGGCGCCGGTAATTTTGGTGCTGGGCGACAGCCTCGGCGCCGGTTACGGCATTCCGGTCGAGCGCGGCTGGGTCAACCTGCTGCAACTTCGGCTGAAGGAACGCGGTTTTCCGCATCGCGTGGTCAACGCCAGCATCAGCGGCGACACCACCGGCGGTGGCCTGAGCCGGCTGCCGGCGGCGCTGGAGCGCGAGCGTCCCGCCGTTGTCATCCTGGAGCTGGGCGCCAACGACGGGCTGCGCGGCCAGCCGATCATGACGATGGCCGCCAACCTGTCCCGGCTGATCGAACTGTGCCAAAAGGCCGGCGGGCGAGTGCTGCTGGCGGAGATGCGGATTCCGCCGAATTATGGCCCTTCCTACACGCAAAAGTTTCAGGCGACGTTCGGCCAACTGGCGAAACACTACGACATTCCGCTGATCCCGTTCCTGCTCGACGGCGTGGCGGGCGATCCGGCGCTGATCCAGGACGATGGATTGCACCCGCGCGCCGAGGCGCAAGGCCGAATTTTGGACAATGTGTGGGCGGTGCTGGAGCCGGTGTTGAAATGAAACCGCAACAAGATTTGCGGAATGATGTCTATAATTAATATCCAAAATAGACAGGATAATTTGCCATGCCCTGGAATATCGCCCAAGCCAAGCAACGTTTTTCCGAAGTGGTCAAGCAAGCCGCGCGGGAGCCGCAACTGATTTACAACCGCGAACACTTGGTGGCTGCCGTCATCGACGCCGATGAGTTCGACGCCTTTCAAACATGGCGCCGGCGTCGAAGCACGAAGACATTGGGAGAAGCATTCGCCGAATTACGCGCGCTAGCCGCTGGCGACGAAAATCCCCTGCCCGTTCCTGAGCGTCGGGATCGTCCCAACGCCTTTATAGAAATACTCGATGAACTATCTGATTGATACCAATATTGTCAGCGAGTTATTACGTCCCTCGCCAAACCGGGGCGTTCTGATGTGGGCGGCGGGACAACCCATGGTCGGCATTTCCGCTGTCACCGTGGAAGAAGCAATTTACGGGCTAACCCGCAAAGCCAACCATCGCCTGATCGAAGGCTTCGAAGCGCGTGTTGCCGAGCAATGCCACATCTTTCCCGTCACCGAGATGATCGCCCGCTGCGCGGGCACGTTGCGGGGACAGTTTTCCGTGCGCGGCATCGTCCGTGACCAAGCCGACATGCTCATCGCCGCCACCGCCCAAGTGCATCAACTCACGCTCGTCACCCGCAACACCCGCGACTTTGAGGGCTGTGGCATCGGTCTGTTGAACCCGTTCAGCGCGGATGCTCCGTAACCGGCGATTCTCGTGAACTCCACCAGCAACGCGGGACACCCCGACACCAACGCCCCCCACGAACTGGAATTCACCGGCCAAGCGGCGTCGTGGATCAATCTGATTCTGGAAAAAGATCCGGCGCTGCCGTTCGCGGAAGCCCGCTGCGAGCGCTGCCGCTGAGAGCTATAGCGCCCCTACTGATTTGTGGATCGCCCGGACAGGCCGCTATCGCGCCAGCCTATGATTGGTTCCGCGCATCGGTTAGGAGCGCTATATAGCAGGGATGGAATTGTCAGGCGCGGCTGCCGCCGGTCACTTTGGGGTCATCGCGGTGAGCCTCGGCTGCGGCATCGACCACCGCATCCAGATCCGGTGGGGCATCATCGCTCCGCCCATCCTGGAGAGCCGCCGCGTTCTCGCCACTCGCCGCTTCCTCGATCTGCTCGATCCGTTCCGCGATCTCCACGACCTGATCGCTGCTCACACCGGCATCGGCCGCGCGGGCATGCACGACAAACTCGTACAGAATAAACAGGCTGACATCGTCGTTGCTGCGCTGTCGGCCGACCTTGAACGGCTTGTTGATCACGTTGAGCAGGCGCAGCAGGTAGAGGAAGAAAAACGACAGGAAGCCAAGCGTCACCAGCGTCTCGACCCGGTCATGGATTTTTGTGAGCATGAGCAGGGTCAGGATCATCACGACGAAGCTGACGATCATGGCATATGCGGAGGGCAGGAACTCCTCGCGCTGAATCTGATAAACGCTCAGGAGCGACTTGCGGAGTCCGGCCTGCTCTTGGCGCAGGCGCACGATGTAATTGGCCGGAACGTCGGATTCCTCTAGCTCCAGGAACGACTCCGAAAGAATTTCGACGGCTTCCTGGCACTCGCGGGTATCGCCGGCGGCGATGTCGCGGCGCAGCGCGTCCACGACGGCCACGAGCCGCTCGCGCAGCCGATCCAGATCGGGCTTTTTCCAGACGCGGTGCATGGACTCGGCTTCGCGCAGGATCGCGTACAAGCCTGCCGCGAGGTTGTTGGGGGTGCGCTCGGCCTCCTTGTAATCCGACAGCGTGCCGGCTATCACGAGGCCCATGACGAACACGCCGCCACCGATGACGCTCGCGGTCAGCGAGGTCAGCGCTATCCCTTCAATGCCGACGTAGAAAAGCAGTTCGCGGACTCCCACCAGCACGGCGACCACCACCACCGTATCCAGGGCCAGTCGGTAGTCCTCGATCGAGATTTTCCGCCACATCGTACAACGTCTCCAACACCAGACCAGAAGCAGGAATTTTAATGGCGTTCAAATAGCGACATCAATACGACAAACAGCTTACAAAAGCTGCTGCAACCGTCCTGCGAGCTTGCCATCGGCGCCAATGAGAGGCCAACGCGATTGGCGCCGAGCGTCACAACACCACCGGCTCCGGCTCCAGTTCGACCCCGAACGCCGCCCGCACCGATTCCCGAATCGCCCGCGCCAGTCGCAGCACATCTTCCCCTCGCGCGCCGCCGCGATTGACCAGCACCAGCGCCTGATTCTCGTAAACGCCGACCGGGCCGAGATTTTTCCCTTTCCAGCCGCAGCGTTCGATCAACCAGCCGGCGGCCAGCTTGACCGCGCCATCCGGCTGGACGTAACGCGGCATTTCGGGATACCGGGCGGCGAAGCGGGCGAAGGTGGCAGCATCCACCACCGGATTCTTGAAAAAACTGCCGGCGTTGCCGATCCGCGCCGGGTCCGGCAGCTTGCGCGAGCGAACGGCGATAACCGCATCGGCGATGTCCCGCGCCGTCGGGTCGGCGATCTTGCGGGTTTCCAGTTCTCGCGCCAGTTCGGCGTAGCCGATCACCGGTTGCCAGCGTTTGGGCAGGCGAAAGGTCACGGCGGCGACCAGATAGCGCCCGGTCGCCTCGCGCTTGAACGCGCTGTCCCGATAGCCGAACCGGCAGGCGGATCGGTCGAACGTCACCGTCTCGCCCGTCGCCAGATCCACCGCCTCCAGTTGCTGGAAGCGTTCGGCCATTTCCAGCCCATACGCGCCGATGTTCTGGATCGGCGCCGCGCCGACCGTGCCGGGGATCAGCGCCAGGTTTTCCAAGCCCGGCCAGCCCCGCTCCAGCGTCCAGCACACGAAGTCGTGCCAGCACTCGCCCGCTCCGGCGCGCACGGTCCAGGCGTCGTCGTCCTCGGCGATGAGTTCCCGCCCCGCAATCCGCGCGTGCAGCACCAACCCGTCAAAATCGCCGGTCAGGATCAAGTTGCTGCCGCCGCCGAGCACGAAACGCTGCAAGTAGCGCCATTCCGGCGTGGCGATCAGCGCGACGAGTTGCGCGGGCGTCTCGATGGCCGCGAACCAGGCGGCGCGAGCCGGCAACCCGAAGGTATTGAGGCGATGCAGGGGCACGTCGCGCTGGAGCAATGCGGCCGGCACCATCGCAATTCAGACCAACGCCCGTTCGAGATCACCGGCGAACTGGTCCACCGCTTCGCGCGTGGTGTTCCAGGAACACATCAGCCGCACGCCGCCGACGCCGATGAAGGTGTAAAACTGCCAGCCTTTCGCCCGCAGGGTTTGGACCGCCGATGGCGGCAGCTCCAAAAACACCGAATTGGCTTGGCGCGGAAACATGAGGCGCGGACCGGAAATCGCCCGCAGCCGCCGTTCGAGGTAGGCGGCCATCTCGTTGGCTTGGCGGGCGTTCCGCAACCAGGCGCCGGTTTCGAGCAACCCCAGCCAGGGCGCGGCGATGAAGCGCATCTTGGACGCCAGTTGTCCGGCCTGCTTGCAGCGGTAAGCGAAATCGGTCGCCAGCTCCCGGTCGAAGAACAGGATCGCCTCGCCGACCGCCATGCCGTTCTTGGTGCCGCCCAGGCACAGCACGTCCACGCCGGCCCGCCACGTCAACCGCGCCGGCGTTTCGTCCAACGAAACCAGGGCATTGGCGAACCGCGCGCCGTCCATGTGGATTTTCAGCCCGTACCGGCCGGCCAGTTCCCGCAGGGCTTGCAACTCGTCCAGCGCGTAGACCGTGCCCAGTTCCGTGGCCTGGGTGACGCTGACCACCTTGGGCTTGGGATAGTGAATGTCGGAGCGCCGGGTGATCAGCCGCTCCACGTCAGCCGGATCGAGCTTGCCCCGCTCGCCTTTCGCCAGCAGCAGCTTGGAGCCGTTGGAGGCGAACTCCGGGCCGCCGCATTCGTCGGTTTCGATGTGGGCGGTCTCGTGGCAGATGACGCTGTGATAGGACTGGCAGAGCGCCGCCAGCGACAGGGAATTGGCGGCCGTCCCGTTGAAGACGAAAAACACCTCGCAGTCGGTCTCGAACAGCTCGCGGAATCGGTCGGCGGCCTGCTGCGTCCAGTCGTCGTTGCCGTAGGCCGGCGCGTCGCCCTGGTTCGCCGCCAGCAGATAATCCAGGGCTTCGGGACAAACGCCCGAGTAGTTGTCGCTGGCGAACTGGCGCGCCGGGTGGTTCATGGCAAGTCTCCTGACGGCGGATACCGCTCAAAATAACCCGATTGCGGGCCGAGGCAAAGAACGGCTATCGCCCGCGCATAAAAAAACCCGCCACGGGGGCGGGCGTCAAAGCGCTCGTGCTCAGGCGGCGGGCAGGCAGGCCCGCAATTTCTTCATGGCGTTGTTTTCCAGTTGCCTGATCCGTTCGGCCGACACTTTGTATTCGGCGGCCAGCTCGTGAAGGGTCGGTTTGTCCTCGTCCAGCCAGCGGCGCTGCACGATGGCGCGGCTGCGCGGGTCCAACCGCTCCAGCGCTTCGCTGAGGTGGTTGGCGGCTTGCTCTTCCCAGTCGTCCCGCTCCAGCGCGCCCGCCGGATCGGCCTGCTCGTCCCGCAAATAGGCCGATGGGGCATAGGCTTCGCGCTCGTCGTCGTCGGTCTCGGGAGCCGGGTCGAACGACACGTCGTAGCCGCTCAGTCGCGACTCCATTTCCAGCACCGAATCGGCGCTCACCCCCAGCTCGCGGGCGACCGTGTCGACCTCCTCGCCGTTCAGCCAGCCCAGCCGCTTCTTGGCGCCGCGCAGCTTGAAGAACAGCTTGCGCTGGGCCTTGGTGGTGGCGACCTTGACGATCCGCCAGTTGCGGAGGATGAACTCGTGAATTTCGGCGCGAATCCAGTGGACCGCGAACGACACCAGGCGCACGCCGTGCGCCGGATCGAAGCGTTTGACCGCCTTCATCAAGCCGACGTTGCCTTCCTGCACCAAATCGCCCAGCGGCAGGCCGTAACCGATATAGCTCCGCGCGACGTGCACCACGAAGCGCAGGTGGGCCACGATCAGCCGCTGCGCCGCTTCCAAGTCGTTGTGCAGCCGCAAACGCTGGGCCAGTTCCTGCTCTTCTTCGGTGCTCAGCATCGGCACCTGGTTGACCGCCTGGATATAGCTTTCCAGGCTATCGACGGGTACCGGCAGATGTTGCAGGCGGGGAACCAGCGCAGTCGTCGTCATCGTCATCAATTCCTCCCTTTCACGCATAGTCTCGTCTCGATGCACCAATTTTAGCACTCCCGCCCTCAGAGTGCCAAATCGGCGATAAGTTCCCCGACGCTCCCTTCAACCATCGACTTCTTCGTCCAGCAGGGCGTTGACGAATTCGGCCGCGTCGAACTCGCGCAAGTCGTCGATGCTCTCGCCGACGCCGATAAAGCGGATCGGCAACCCCAGCCGGCGGGCGATGGCGAACGCGATGCCGCCCTTGGCGGTGCCGTCGAGCTTGGTCAGGATCAGGCCGGTCACGCCGACCGCCTCGTGAAACTGCACGGCCTGATTCAGCGCGTTCTGGCCGGTGCTGGCGTCCACCACCAGCAACACCTCCTGCGGGGCGGACTCGTCCACCTTGGCGATGACCCGCTTGATCTTCTTGAGTTCCTCCATCAGGTTCGACTGGGTGTGCAAGCGGCCGGCGGTGTCGGCGATCACGACCTCCACCTGCCGGGCCTTGGCGGCGTGGATGGCGTCGTAGATCACCGAAGCGGAATCGGCGCCGCTCTGCTGGGCGATCACCGCGATCCGGTTGCGCTCGCCCCACACCTGCAATTGCTCCACGGCGGCGGCACGAAAGGTGTCGCCGGCCGCCAGCAGCACCGAATGGCCGTCGCTCTGGAGCTTTTTCGCCAGCTTGCCGATGGTGGTGGTCTTGCCGACCCCGTTGACGCCGACCGCGAGAATGACGTAGGGCCGGGATTCGCTGGGTCGCCACGGCTGCTGGCACGGCGCCAGGATGGCCAGCAACTCGTCGCGCAACGCCTGGAGCAGCGCCGGGATATCGCTCAACTGCTGGCGCGAAACTCGCTCGGTCAGCCGCTTCATCAACCGGTCGGTCACTTCCACGCCGACATCGGCCAACAACAGGCGGCTTTCCAGTTCCTCCAGCGCCTCATCGTCCAGCTTCCGGCCGGCGAACAGGCCGGCCAGTCCGCTGACCAAGCCTTGCCGGGTGCGCCGCAGCCGGTCGCGCAGCTTGGCGAAGCGTTCGGGCTTGGGCTCGGACGTTCCGGCGGATGCCGCCTCCGGCGCGCGGTCCTTGCGGAACGGGAAATGGATCGGCCGGTTCAGGACTTCGAACAGGCCGGATTTCTTGCGCTCGGGCGCTTCGGATGCAGGCGAAGGATTGGAGGAATCGTGTTTGGGGTCGGTCATGGAATGATCTTGATCGGTTAGCGCCGCTTTAGCGATGGTCTATTGTATGCGGGGTTAGGATGCAGGGTTATCAAACCATGATCATCGCCGGAAAATATGAAGTGACGGGCGAGTTGGGCCAAGGTGGCATGGGCGTCGTGTACCAAGTGCGCCACCTCGAGCTGGGTTCGATTTTCGCGCTCAAGATGTTGCGTCCCGAACTGATCGAGGCGGAGAACGCTACCGGAATCTTGGGGCGGTTTTATAACGAAGCGCGCGTCATGGCCCGGCTGCGGCATCGACACGTCATCCAGGTGTTCGACATCGACCAGGACCAAGGCCGCCCCTACTTTGTCATGGAATTCATTCACGGGCGGAGCCTCCATGAAATTCTGCACCAGGAAGGCTCGCTGCTCTTGCCCCGAGCGCTGGCGATCAGCGACCAAATCGGCCAAGCGCTGGCCTACGCCCACGCCCAACAGCCGCCGGTCATCCATCGCGACATCAAACCCCACAACATCATGCTCGAAAACGGCACGGGCCGCGTGGTGGTGTTGGACTTCGGGATCGCCAAGCTGCTGGATCAACAGCAAACCCACTATACCCGCACCGGCGATTTCGTTGGTACGCTGGTTTACAGTTCTCCCGAGCAACTGCGCGGCGATGCAACGCTGGACGGACGGGCCGATCTCTTCTCGCTGGGGCTGGTAATATACGAGATGGTCGCTGGCCGCCGATTCTTTGCGGATCTGTCCAAAGAGGCCATCATCGGCAAGCAACTCTACGAACGCGGCGATTACAAGCCGATGTTCGAACGGCCGGTGCCCAAAGCCTTCCGGCGGTTGGTCGCCAAGGCCATCGCGAAAGATCGGGACCGGCGTTACGGTTCGGTCGCGGAATTGCTCGACGCGCTGGCCAAAGTGCCGTTAACCCGCTGGGCCGAATGGGCGTGGATCGTGCCGACGGGCGGCATCTTGCTGGCGGCGCTGGCGGCGCTGGCGTGGGTCTGGGAATCGCCTTGGCGCGGCGAAATTACCCGCTTTGTCGAGCGGCGACTGGCTTCGACCTTCCCGGCACCGCCACTGCCACCGCCACTCCACCCGAGTCCAGCAGGGGAAGGTTCGCCGAAACCCGGCGGGCCGGCCCCATCGGGCGAACCGGCCAAAGCCGCCGCGACTCCCCCTCCCCCCGCGCCGCAGCCGGTCGCGCCGACCCCAGCAGTCGTCGCCGTCAAGCCCTCCGAAATGCGGGCGCCAGACCGGCCCGCCCAACCGGTCGCGCCGACGACGATTCGACCACCTCAATTGACCCACTGGAGTTGGACGCCCGAATCGACCGCGCTGACTCTGGCGGCGGGACAAGGTCAGGACTTCGCCGTGACCGTGGTGGAAGACGAACCGGTTTCCTCCTTCACGTATCGGTGGTGGGTCGATGATCGACTGGAGGCGGCAACCGGCCCGATTTGGCATTACCAGCCCGGCGCGGGTGCCGCCGGCCAGACTCATACCATCCGGGTCGAAGCGCTGGACGGCGAGGGCGGCACGGTCCCCCATCAGTGGACGGTGGCGGTCGCGGCCTCGAACCGCACACCGGTCGCCGCCGTCAAAGCGCCGAAATCCGCGCCGCCCTTGCCGGTGACGCCGCCGGCCGGCCGGATCGCGCTCAAGGCGTGCGAAACACAAGCCTTTGCGGTGAGCGACGACGCGCCCCGGCGCTACGCCTGGTGGATCGACGGGCAACGACAAGCCGAAGACGGGCGGCAGTTGCGCTTTGCGGGGCAAACGGCGGGCCAGCACGCCGTTCGGGTCGCGGCGAGCGGAGACGAGGCCACGGGCGCGAGCTGGGAGGTGTGGGTCACCCCGGCGCCGCCTTCCGAGACCGAGGTGCGGCAATGGCTGGAAGCCTATCAGCGTGCCTTGGAAGCGCAGGATTTTGGCAAGCTGCGGGAGTTGGGTTACCTGCGCTCGGACTCGCGGGCGGAAGCGCTGCGGGAGAAATTCCGGGCACGCCCGCAGAACCAGGTGCGAATTCAGGATTGGCAGGCGGAGGCGCAAGGCAATGAGGTCCGGCTGAGCTTTCAACAGGCTGATCGTTGGCGCGACCCCGCGACCCGGTCGCTGGTGGTGGACTATTCTTCACAGAGCGTGACTCTGGTTCGACCAGACTGCGGCCGGATCGTGGCCCGTTAACGGCAATCATCGCCCGCACGGATTCGGTGGGTTGACTAAACATTAAAGCGTTAATTCTGATTTCTTTGCTTGGTTTTAATCGCTTTTTGTGTGACGTTCAATTTGATCTGACGCCCTCTATTTTTAAAGGCATGAGTTCACTTTGAACCGGTTTTGGCTACTCTTTTATAAAATTGCACTGTGAAAGGAGGCGCAATCTATCGGGTTTGGCTCTATCGAGTCTTTTTGGTCGATGTGGCATTCATTTTGCTTGCTAATTACGCGGAATGATTCAAGGATAGCCCGCGTAAAATGGGTAGAGCGTAGCGAAGCTCGTTTTATAAACCATCCGAGAATCGATACGAAATCAAACCCAGCCATGGAGTCAATACAATGAGCAGCCCAGCGCAGGTACAATGTGAAAATGCCATTATTGCGGCTAACAATTTGCCATCGGGACGTGCCTGGAAAAAGGCCGTCAATGAACTTAACGGTCTCAATATGTTTGAAATATTGCTGACTTTAGATAGACTTGATCCATCCGTGCTAGACGAAATACCGAAACAGTCGGAAGAATTCTTTACCAAGAAACCCAAGGAAAAGCGCCTCTGGTCCGAACCAGAAGCCGACCACTGGCCTGGGTCATATAAACGCATCCTCTTCGCTTACGATGCAGTCAAATTACGGGGTGTGCCTAATCAGCCACCGGCTGATTTGCCTGTTGATCAAGTTCAAACAGCCAGATTATTTTTTAGTAAAGGTATCGGTGAGGTGACCAACCACAAGGGGATGATCGTTGACCTGTTCGCAGATCTCGGGCGCAGCGCGGACCCCAAGAAAAAATTACTTTACCAAAGCGCTCTCGCGCCTGAAAATAATGATACGAGTATCCCCTTTGGTGCTAGACGGGAGATTTGGGACAAGACACTAAAAAATCAGGCTCTTCGAGGATTCATGTGGAGTCGAACGCGGAAGTGCATCATTTTAGGACGCATAGTTTTTTGACCGGTTATCAAGTTCAGGATACCGCACGATGGGAGAGTAAAATCCAATGACGGAAGCTGAATTGTTTGAGCAGATTTTAGGGATTAAAGAAATTCGAGTTGATCGAGTTGATTGGCAAGAACAAGCGCTCCATATTTATTGCAGTTCTATTTTTGAAGAAACGCTCTGTCCGCACTGTTTGAAGAAGAGACAGGTTGTGCATCAGACCTACGAGCGACAAATTCGCGATTTGCCGATCACCGGAAAAGAAGTATATTTGCATTTAAGTCAGCGGCAGTTTTATTGTCCGGACTGTGATCGTCGTTTCAATGAGCGTTTCAATTTTGTTGCGCCCCAGCGCGCGATGACTTGTCGTTACGAGCGCTACGTGTACGAATGCTGCAAAGCCAGCACGATCCAAAAGGTCAGCGCTCAAGAAAATTTGGTTTGGTCAACCGTTAACGATATTTGCCAACGGGGTGCGCGGCAAGAACTGCAAGAGCGCCCGCTTTCGAAAGTGAAAGCCGTGGGCATGGACGAGCTTGCGATCAAAAAAGGACATCGCGACTATGTCACGGTGATCGTCGATTTAGAACGTATTGAAATCGTTGATATTTTAGAATATCGCGAGCAAGCGAAATTGATTGGGTATTTCAAAAACAAGGGGACGGAGTGGTGCGAAGGGATCGACGTGTTCTGCTCGGACATGTGGCCGGGTTTTATCAATACCGCCCGGGCGGTATTTCCTCGTGCAACCGTGGTCGTTGATCGGTTTCATTTTTTTGGCTACCTCAACAAAGCGGTGGACGGTCAACGGAAAAGTTTGCGCCGCCAATTTAAAGACCGCGAAGAACTCAAGCGCCTCAAGTGGGCCTTGCTGAAGAATGCCGAAAACTTGACCCCCGATCAGACAACGAAACGCGACCGGGCCTTTCTACTGTTTCCAGAATTGAAGTTGATTTACGATCACAAGGAGATGTTTCGTGCGATTTTCAATCGGAATCTGACGCGAAAGCAAGGCGAAATCGAGTTAAAAAAATGGATGGAAGCGGCCAGAGAAATGAATAACAAATATCTGAATACCTTTTTATACATGCTGAATGATTGGAAAGAATACGTCTTAAACTACTTCGCGCATCGGGTGACCACGAGCGTCATTGAAGGTATTAACAATTCGATCAAGACAGTGAAACGCATGGGTTACGGATTTCGGAATTTTGTCAATTTTAAGCAACGGGTCCTGATCAGCTTCGCTTAACTCCACAACAATCCTCGAAGAACCAAAAATCAGCCAATCAAAGAGAGCATAAGAGGAATGGACTGCGGGACGCATGCTAAAAATTTCGTTGTGAAAGCCTTTGGTAAGGCGTATGGATTATCTCTCCGCAATATATATTACAAACCGGCGATCAGCGGTAAGAAGGCGGACTTGAAAATGAAGCCGGATATCGTTCGATCTGGCGTAATCGAAATCCGCAGATTACTCATGAGTAAAACTGCCATTATCGTGCGAGCCGTCCACACTGATGGCTTCTCGTTCCCCATCATAAGAGACAGTAGTTTCACCCACTTCCTGATCATTGTGGGGTATGGTGGTAATAGATTCCTCTGTCTCGACCCTTGGCCGGGCGGTTCTCGCCTGACCTATACGAGCGGCCTTTTGGGGGACGTAAACTCAGCATTCATGGGCATCCTTGAGTATTTCCCAAGCTTTGACCAAATTAGAACTCCCTCAGAGTTCACACCCCATCAAGCGCATGATTATATTGTGATTCAAGGACCGTGACTCGTCCCAGAACGGCTGAACAACACTCTTTCAGGTTTGTTCAGTGGTCCATGTTGGGTGGACGGAGCGCAACGACCCCCATCTTGTTTTCATCCAGTATCAAAGTTGATCGTAAAGAGGAGAGAAAAGCATGAAACAGCACCGTGTAGTCTTGACTGGCTTAGCCGCTTTGGGGTTACTGGCCTCGGCGAGCGCCGCCGATCTGTACAAGTGGACGGACGAGAAGGGGCAGGTGCACTACACCTCATCGCCGCCGCCGGAGACCGCGAAAAAGCCTCAGCAGATCGACCCGGCCAATCCGAGCAACGTGACCGCCTTGCCCACCCAAGCGGCGGCGAGCGGCGCGGCGAACGCGCCGGGCGTGCTGTTCATCCTCGACGCCTCCGGCAGCATGAAGGCCAAGATCGACAACCGGGAGAAGATCGTCATCGCCAAGGAAGTGATGAGCAACCTGCTTCGCGACTTGCCGGCGACGATCCGGGTGGGCCTGGAGGTCTACGGCCACCACACCAAGGGCGACTGCAACGACATCGAAGTGATGGCCCCGGTCGGCCAGGCCGACAAGGCCGCGCTGATCCAGCGGATTCAGGCCATCGACCCCAAGGGCATGACCCCGATCACCCAGGCCCTGCAAGTGGCCGCCGAGCAGCTCAAGACCGCCGAGCAAGAAACCACGGTGGTGCTGGTCAGCGACGGCGAGGAAACCTGCAAGGGCGACCCGTGCGCGGCGGTGGGGAGCCTGGTGCAGCAAGGCGTCAAGCTCAAGGTCCACGTCGTCGGCTTCGACGTGGCGGAAAAGGAGCAGCAGCAACTGATGTGCATCGCCAAGGCCGGCAACGGCCGCTACTTCACCGCCCACAACGCCGAGCAACTGAAGGACGCCTTGACCGAAGTCAAGCAGGAAGTGGTGAAAAAGGTCGAGTTACCCCCGCCGCCGCCCGTCGTCGCGCAAACGCCGCCACCCGCGCCGGAGAAGAAGGTTGTTAATTTGGGTAGTTTATTAGGAACCATCAAGATTCCAAAACAACACGCGAGCGGGATTGTTGTTTACGAGCAGCAGACCGGCAAGGAAGTGGGGGTGTTCCCCGATCCCTACGATCCTTGGCCAATAGGTAGGGATCGGACAGAGCTTACCGTGCCCGCCGGTACCTACAAACTTCGATTTGGCGATTATTTCTGGGAAGGGCTTGAAGTGAAAGGAGGCGCACAACCCACCGAACCACCCTTAGGAACCATCAAGATTCCAAAACACGCGAGCAGGATTGTTGTTTACGAGCAGCAGACCGGCAAGGAAGTAGGGGTGTTCCCCGATCCCCACGATCCTTGGCCAGTAGGTAGGGATCGGACAGCGATTACTGTGCCCCCAGGTACTTATAAACTTGAAGTCAGTGGAGTACCTTTGGAAATTCAGGTCGAAGGCGGCCAAGAAGTCGTCCTTGAGCAGTAGCCATTAGTGGTGTGGGTTCAGGGAAGAACCCGCTCCGGTCGAATCAAAAACAGATGGAGCGGCGCATGACGTTCAAGCAATTCAAAACCTTGGCGGAGGTATTGAAACAATACCGCATTCGTTTTTTGCGAGCCGATTTTCCCACGCCAACGATTTACCCGGCCCCGGAAACCTTGCGGGACGATATTCGCTTTACCCTGCAACACATTCCCTATGACGTTTCCGAAGCCGCCATCTGCGAGAATCTGATTTATCCCATCCTGAAAGCCGCTTGGCGCGATTACGCCGATACGCTGTCGCTGTGGAGCCATCAGCCGATTCAGGCTAATGAAACGCTGGCCGGCGTACCGGATTACTTGATCGCCAAACGATCCGAGTTGGGCGTCATCGTCATGGAAACGCCTTATGTGGCGGTCGTCGGAGCTAAGCGCGATGATTTTTCCGGCGGCTGGGCGCAATGCGGACTGGAGCTTTACGCCATCCAGACGATCAACGCCTCACCGCAGTTGCCGCTCTACGGCATCGTCTCCAACGGCGAGATTTGGGAGTTCGCGCAACTGGAGGCGGACCGTTTCACGCTCTATAACCAGCGCTGCGATATTAATGAGCTGGATCAACTCTTCGGTACGTTGCGGATGATTCTGGAACGCTGCAAAAGTGCCGTGACGGCCGCCCAGCCGTAACCGAGACGAAGCTGAACCCTTCCGCCCCCCCGTTGCCAAACCACCGAAATCGCCCCTCGGAATCAGCCAATCCCGGAGACCCCATGTCGAGCAGTCGGATCGTTATCGCAGCCTTGTGGCTGACGCTGGCCCCCGCAAGCCTACATTCAACAGCGTTATCGGCGCAATTTGGCGTTAGTGTAAGATAATCAGGGTTTATTTCGAGAGTGCCCACATGCTCAAGGTTTATGAAGAAATCATTGATTTTATTGCCGCCGGCTCCAGCCCGCGCGATGTATCCGCATTCACCCCGTCGGTTGAATGCCGAGACCGGATAGCGGATTTACTTCACCGCGACAAAATCGGTGAATTGTCGCTCGAAGAAAAGAGCGAATTGGATCATTGCCTCCAAATTGAACACCTCATGCGGTTAGCCAAGGCCCGCGCACGCCAGCACCTCATTCATGAGCATTAGTTACATCAATGCCGAATTGCGGCGACGGGTCGCCGAACGCGCCAACCGTCTTTGCGAATACTGTTTGATCCACGAAGACGACACGTTTTTTGGCTGCGAGGTTGACCACATCATCAGCGAAAAGCACGGCGGCCCCACCACGGCGGACAATTTGGCCTACGCCTGCCTGTTCTGCAATCGCGCCAAGGGTAGTGATATCGGGTCAATCTTCTGGAAAAGCGGCGAATTCAGCCGCTTTTTCAATCCCCGCCTCGACCGCTGGTCAGACCACTTCGGGTTGAATGATGTCGCGATCATTCGCCTCACCACCATCGGCGAGGTCACGGCCCAGATTCTGGGTTTCAACCATCCCGACCGACTGCTGGAGCGACGAGCGCTACAAGCGACGGGGCGCTACCCCTGCCCCGCCGCGCTGGAACGGATCGCGGCACAATCTCGCTGAACCCTTCCGCCCACCCGTTGCCAAACGACCGAAATTGACCCTCGGAATCAACCGGCCCCGGAGACCTCATGTCAAGCAATCGGATCGTTATCGCAGCCTTGTGGCTGACGCTGGCCCCCGCAAGTTTCGCGGCGGCGCCCGTCCACGAATTCACCCTCGCCAACGGCTTGAAAGTGCTGGTGCGCGAAGACCACCGCGCCCCGGTGGTGGTTTCTCAAATCTGGTACAAGGTCGGTTCCAGCTACGAACCCGGCGGCCTGACCGGCATCTCGCACCTGCTGGAACACATGATGTTCAAGGGCACCCCGGACGTGCCGGGCGGCGAGTTCTCCCGGATCATCGCCGCCAACGGCGGGGACGAAAACGCCTTCACCAGCCACGACTACACCGCCTATTTCCAGACGCTGGAAAAAGACCGGCTGGAAACCAGCTTCCGCCTGGAAGCCGACCGGATGCGCCATCTGCTGCTGAAGCCCGAGGATGTCGCCAAGGAAATGCAAGTGGTGGCCGAGGAGCGCCGCTTGCGCACCGACGATCAACCCGAAGCGCTGACGCAAGAACAATTCATGGCCGCCGCCTACGTCACCAGCCCTTACCGCCATCCGATCATCGGCTGGATGCAGGATATCCAGTCGATCACGCCGGATGAGTTGAAGAACTGGTATCAGCGGTGGTACGCGCCGAACAACGCCACGCTGGTGGTGGTCGGCGACGTGGACCCGGCCAAGGTTCGCGCGTTGGCCGAAAAGCACTTCGGCCCGTTGCAGCCCAGCACGCTCGCGCCGCCCAAACCGGCGGCGGAAGTCCCGCAACAGGGCGAACGGCGAATCGTGGTCAAAACCCCGGCGGAGCTGCCCTATGTGACGCTGGGCTACAAAGCGCCGACCCTGAAAACCGCCGCCGAGGACTGGGAACCGTATGCGCTGGCGGTGCTGGAAGGCATTCTCGACGGCGGCGCCAGCGCCCGCTTGAGCCGGAACCTCGTACGCGGCAGTCAGGTCGCCGCCGCCGCCGACACCGGCTACAGCCCGACTTCCCGTCTGGACGATCTGTTCGTGCTGGCCGGCAATCCGGCGCCGGGACGCTCCACCGCCGAACTGGAACAGGCCTTGCGCGCCGAAGTGGCCCGGCTGCGCGAGGAACTGGTCGGCGCCGACGAGCTGGCGCGAGTGGTGGCGCAAGTGGTCGCCGCCGACATCTACCAGCAGGATTCCATGTTCTACCAGGGGATGCGGCTGGGGGGTTTGGAAACGGTCGGTTTGGGCTGGAACCGGCTCGACGACTACGTGCAACGGGTTCAGGCGATCACGCCCGAACAGATCCGCGAAGTGGCCCGCAAGTACCTGATCGATGACCGCTTGACGGTGGCGACGCTGGAGCCGCTGCCGCTGGACGGTCGCCGCCCGGCCGCGCCCGGTCCCGCGACGGGTCACGCGATCCGCTAGAGCGCCCTCACCCCCGGCCCCTCTCCCGCGGGACGAGGGGAGCCAACGCCTTCACCTCCGACCCCTTTTCCGCTGCGGGAGAGGGGAGATAAGGACAATCTCTGCCATGTCGAACCCGAAACATTTGCTGTCTGGCATTTTCGCCATCGCCCTGCTGCTCGCCTCAGGTCTTGCCGTCGCCGTGCCCGCCATCGAGAGCTGGCGCACCGCCAACGGCGTGCCGGTTTACTTCATTCCCGCGCGGGAACTGCCGATGGTGGACGCGCAAATCCTGTTTAACGCCGGCTCGATCCGCGACGGCGAGCGGCCCGGATTGGCCAAGCTGACCAACGCGCTGCTGGAAGAAGGCGCCGGCGACTGGTCGGCGGACGAAATCGCCGACCGTCTGGATCGGGTGGGCGCCCGATTCAGCGCCGGCTCGCGGCGCGATTCGGCCTGGATTTCGCTGCGCGGCCTCGTCGATCCGCGCTATCTGCAACCGGCCGTCGAAACCGTCGCCCGGCTGCTGAAAGATCCGGCCTTCGCGCCGGACGCCGTGGAACGGGTGCGCCAGCAAATGCTGACGGCACTCCAGGAACGGGCTCAGTCGCCCGGCGCCATCGCTCAGGATGCGTTCTTCAAAGCCCTTTACGGCGATCATCCCTACGGTTCGCCGCCCGAAGGCACCACCGCCAGCGTGAACGCCATCACTCGCGCCGACATCCAGAGCTTTCAGCGTCGCTATTACACCGCCGCCAACGCCGTGGTCGCCATCGTCGGCGATCTGGATCGGCCGGGGGCCGAGCAACTGGCCAATGCCCTGGTCGGCAGCTTGCCCATTGGCGAAGCCGCTCCCCCCCTCCACCCGCGCCACCCGTTCCGGCCAGCCAAACGATTCGCGTTCCCCACCCCTCCAGCCAAAGCCATATCCTGATCGGCCAGACCGGTGTCAGCCGCGCCGATCCCGACTATTACGCGCTCTATCTGGGCAACCACGTTCTCGGCGGCAACGGCCTGGTGTCGCAACTGTCCCAGGAAATCCGCGAAAAGCGCGGCTTGGCTTACGGGGCCTACAGCGCGTTTTCCCCCATGCGGCAGGCCGGTCCCTTCCTGATCAACCTGCAAACCCGCAACGATCAGGTCGATACCGCCCTGCAAGTGGCGCAAACCACCCTGCGCGAGTTCACCGCCAACGGTCCCGGCGCGCAAGCTTTGGAAGAGGCGCGGCAGAACATCACCGGCGGCTTCGCGCTCGACTTGGCCGGCAACGGCAAACTGGCCGGCGCCCTGGGATCGATCGCGTTTTACGGGCTGCCGCTGGACTATTTGCAAAATTATATCGGCACCGTGAACGGCATCACGCTGGCACAGGTCAAGACCGCCTGGCAGCGGCACGTCCAACCGGACAAGCTGATCACGGTCATCGTCGGCGGAGGACGGCCCGCCCAAGCGCCTTCGGGCGATCCATCGCGGCCGGCCGGATCATGAATCCCGGATCATGAATCGACGCGGCGAACACGCCAACCAAGTTCGCGTCATCGCCGGCCGGTGGCGCGGCCGACGGTTGCAGTTCCCGGATTTGCCGGGGTTGCGTCCGACTCCGGATCGGGTGAGGGAAACCCTGTTCAACTGGCTGGCTCCGGCGCTGCCCGGCGCGCGCTGCCTGGATCTGTTCGCCGGCAGCGGCGCGCTCGGCATCGAAGCCCTGTCGCGCGGCGCGGCCGAGGTCGTGTTCGTCGAGCGGCATCCGGTCGCGATCCGCGCGTTGCGGGACAACTTGGCGCGGTTGAATGGCGCCGGCGCGCGGATCGAACAGGCCGAGGCGCTGGCCTGGTTGCGCCAGCCGGGAACGCCGTTCGAGATCGCGCTGCTCGATCCGCCGTTCGGCGAAGGACTGTTGGAGCCGGTTTGCGCGCTGCTCGAGCGGGGCGGCTGGTTGGCGCCCACCGCCTGGATATATCTGGAAGCGGAAGCGGAGGCAGGCCCGCCGTCGCTGCCGGCGCGGTGGACCCCGCACCGGGAAAAAACCGCCGGGGCGGTGACTTACCGGCTGGCGCGGCGAGAAAATCCGATTTTCGCCGCCGATTCTCCACCCGGCGCCGGGGCAGAGAAGTGAACGGTTGCCTTGCCGCGCGGCATTCCCGATAATCGTTCGATCACCCGCACCGCCAGGAACCTCCATGTCCGTTTTCGCCATCTATCCCGGCACCTTCGATCCCATCACCAACGGCCATGCCGATCTGGTCGAGCGCGGCGCCCGCATGTTCGAGCGGCTGATCGTCAGCGTCGCCGCCAACCCCAACAAACAGCCGCTGTTCTCGCTGGAGGAACGGGTCCAACTGGCGCGCGAGGCGCTGGGACACCTGCCCACGGTCGAGATTCGCGGCTTCGACATCCTGTTGGTCAACTACGCCAAGAGCATCGGCGCCCACGTCATCCTGCGCGGTTTGCGCGCCGTGTCCGATTTCGAGTTCGAGTTTCAGTTGGCCAACATGAACCGCCGGCTGGACCCGGAGATCGAGTCGATCTTTCTGACACCCGCCGAGCAATTTTCCTTCATCTCCTCCAGCTTGGTGCGCGAAGTCGCCAAACTGGGCGGGAACATCGCCCCGTTCGTCCACCCCAAGGTCGAGGCGGCGCTGGTGACGAAATTCGCGTCCTTTTCGGGACGCAACCCCCGATAAACCCAAGAGGAGGCCAGCCATGGCACTGATGATCACCGACGAATGCATCAACTGCGACGTGTGCGAGCCCGAGTGCCCGAACGAGGCGATCGCCCAAGGCGAGGAAATCTACGAGATCGACCCGAGCCGCTGCACCCAGTGCGTGGGCCACTACGACACCCCGCAGTGCATCGAGGTTTGCCCGGTGGATTGCATCATCCCCGACCCCAAGCATTCCGAAACCGAGGAACAGTTGCAGGCCAAGTACGACCGGCTGACCAGCACGGCTTAGGGGCCGCACATCAACGCGCTCAACCATCGGAAGCCACGCGAATGGACGTTCGGCAACCATCGGGAATCCGCGTGTTACTGGCGGGCGCGACCGGCTTGGTCGGCGGGCACTGCTTGGCCCGATTGCTGGCGGACGACGACATCGGCCACATCACCGTGCTCGCCCGCCGACCGCTGGAGCAGAACCACCCGAAACTGACCGTCCGGGTGGTGGACTTCGACCATCTCCGCGAGCGGGCCGGCCCGATCGACGCCGATGTCGCGCTCTGCTGTCTGGGCACGACCCATCGGGCGTCAGGCTCGCCGGAAGCCTTCGCCAAGGTGGATCACATCTACGTCGCCGAGCTGGCCAAGCTGGCGGCGGCGCGAGGGGTACCCCGCTTCATCCTGGTGTCGGCGGTCGTGGCCGATGCCAGTTCGCCGATGTTCTACAACCGGGTCAAGGGCCGGGCCGAAGCGGCGGTCGGCGAACTCCCCTTCAAGGCCGTGCATTTGCTGCGCCCTTCGCTGTTGCTGGGGGAGCGCGCCGAGCCGCGGCCGGTCGAGGACTGGAGCAAGCAGTTCGCGCCGTTCTGGTCCCTGTTCGCCTGGGGGCCTTTCAGCGCCTACCGGCCCGTAGCGGCCGAAACCGTCGCCGCCAAAATGGTGGAACTCGCCAAAAGCGACCGGGAAGGGGTGCATATCCATTATTTCAAGGGCTGAACCGACAGCGTCCCCGGCACGCTCGATGAGCGTTCGACAGCTCCGGCGGCGAGCCTTTTTGCTGGTGCTGGCGGTGGCCGCGACGCTCGGCTTGCCGGAACCGCCAGCGGCGCTGGCGAAAAAGCTCTACAAATACCAGGACGCTTCCGGCGCCTGGGTCTACACCGACAAACCGCCCGCCGCCGACGTTCCCGCCGAAGTCCGCCCGCTGCCGGTCAGCGAATTGCCGGCCAAGATCAGCATCCGCAATCGCGGCACCCCGGAAGCGCCGGTGCTGGCGGTAGTGAACGACTATTACGGCCCGGTCGAGGTGGAGATCGACGGCGAGCGGCTGGAGAACGTGCGCGCCGAGCCGCCGCTGCCGGTCCGGCTGGTGGCGCCGGCCCGGGCGGAAACGACCGCAGTCGCCTTAAAGCCCACCGGACCGCGCTGGCGCTACGGCTACCGGGTCCGGGCGGTGCTGGGCGATCCGGGCGCCGCGCACCGGCCCGAGCAGCCTTACGCCCCGCCGTTCGCGCCCGGACAACGCTTCCCCATCGGCCAAGCCTTCGACGGCGAGTTCAGCCACCAGCACCCGCAAAGCCGTTATGCGGTGGACATCGCTCTGCCGCTGGGAACGCCGGTCCGCGCCACCCGCGCCGGGGTGGTGATGGAGGTGGCGGGCGATTTCTTCGACGGCGGCACCGATCCCAAGTATCAAACTCGGGCCAACATGGCGCGGATTCTCCACGACGACGGGACCATGGCCATCTACGCCCACCTGCACCCCGATTCGGTGCGGGTGGCGCCGGGGCAGCGGGTCGAGCGCGGCGCTTGGCTGGCGAACTCGGGCAACACCGGCTTTTCCACCGGGCCGCACTTGCACTTCGCGATCCAGCGCAACGGCGGGATGGAGCTGATTTCCGTCCCCTTCGAGTTCGCGGGCGTCAACGGCTCGGGCATCACCCCGGTCACGGGGATGTTGCTGACCGCGCACTGAGGGTCGCCGACCCGCAGCCCGATACGCCGGCCCCCGCGCTACTTGGCGCCCTTTTCCGCCTCGCGGTTGTGGGCCAGGAAAGCCTTGCGCAGAACTTCGCGCAGTTGGGCGAGCGCGACCGGCTTCTGCAGGAATTTGTAAACCGCGCCTTCATTGATCAGGTCGATCAAATCTTCCGTCCCGTAATCCTCGCCCATCGCGATCCGCAGGGTTCGCGGATACAGCTCGCGAAAGCGCCGGAACAGCCGATCACCGTCCGGCCCGGCCAAGTGGAGATCGACCAGGACCACGCCGACCTCGTGGCTGGCCAGCAGATCCAGCGCGGTCCGGGCGTCGGTGGCGACCAGCAAGCGATAGCCTTCCGGGCCGAGCGTGTCCGCGATGGCCGCCCCGCTCGCCCGATCCTCGTCGGCGACGAGCAGGACGCGCGTGTCTCCGGCCAGAGCGGACTGATCCGCCATGGCCTGGTAGTGGGGAAACAGCTTGGTGATTTCTCCGGCCGGCAACGGCCGGCTCAGGTAGTAACCCTGCACTTCGTCGCAGTGCTTGGATTTGAGAAAGCGCAGTTGGGCCTCGTTCTCCACCCCCTCGGCGATGACCCGCAACCCCATGCTTTCGGCCATGGCGATGACCGCCGTGGCGATCGCGGCGTCGTCGGGCTGCGAGTTGACTTCGCGCACGAAAGCCTTGTCGATCTTGAGCCGGTCCAGGGGCAATTGCTTGAGTCGGCTCAAGCTCGAATAGCCGGTGCCGAAATCGTCGATGGCCAGTTGCACGCCGAGATCTTTCAAGGTTTGCAGGGTGCGGGTCGCGCCCTCCGGATCCTTCATCAGCAGGCTCTCGGTGATCTCCAGCTCCAGAGCGCTCGGCTCCAGGCCGGTTTCCTCCAGAATGCGCGCCACCAGCCCCGGAAAGCTCGGCTGCACGAACTGCAACACCGAGATGTTGACCGCCATCCGCTCCAGGCCGATCCCCTCGTCCCGCCACGCCTTGGCCTGCCGGCAGGCGGTGCGCAAGACCCATTCGCCGATGGGGATGATGAGGCCGGTTTCCTCGGCGAGCGGGATGAAATCGACCGGCGAAACCGCGCCCAACAGCGGGCTGTGCCAGCGCAGCAGCGCCTCGACCCCGCTGATCAGGCCGCTGGGCAGATCCAGTTGAGGTTGGTAATGGATGGAGAGTTCGTTCTGCTCGATCGCCTTGCGCAGCTGGTTCTCCATGGTCAGGCGATTCAAGGCCACTTCGTTCAAGGTGGCGTCGTAGAACCGGTAGAGATTGCGGCCCTGGCGCTTGGCCAGATACATCGCCATGTCGGCGTTCTTCAACAGGGCTTCGGGGGTTTCGCCGTCCTCGGGAAAAATGGCGATCCCGATGCTGGGGGTCACGAAAACCTCGTGTCCGGCCAGGACCAGCGGTTCCGAGAGGCTGGCCCGGACGCGCTCGGCCACGACGGCGACATCCTCGCTGCGACGGACTTCGGGCAACAGCAGAGTGAACTCGTCCCCGCCCAGCCGCGCGATGGTTTCGCCGCCATCGTCCGCATCGGCGCGGGATACCGTATCGCTGTCGCGCAGGCTCGCCTTCAGGCGCTCCGCCGTCGCCTGGAGCAGCAGGTCGCCCACGCTGTGGCCGAGCGTGTCGTTGATGCGCTTGAAATTGTCCAGGTCCAGGAACAGCAGCCCCGCGCGCCGGCCGTGGCGCTTGGCCAGATGAATCGCCGCGCCCAAACGGTCCTTGAACAGCTCGCGGTTCGGCAGCTGGGTGAGGCTGTCGATGAAGGCCAGTTGCCGGATGCGCTCCTCGGCCCGCTGCAGCTCGGTGATATCCTGCAAGGTGCCATACAACTGGACGACCCGGCCGGACTCGTCGCGGACCGCTTCGGCCTGCTGGCGAACGTGACGGAGTTCGGCGTCGGCGTTCGAAATCCAATGGTTGATCCCGGCCGACTGGCCCTGCTCCCGGATTTCCGCGAACCACGCCCGCACCCGAGGCCGGTCTTTCTCCGGCACATGGTCGAAAAAGACCTGGAGCGGCGCCTCCGGCTGCGCCGGGTCCAGCCCGACGATCCGGCGGACCACTTCGGAAAGGTGAAGAAAATCCTGGTCCGGGCGCCAATCCCAATGCCCCAGCCGGGCGATCTGCTGGGCGACGGCCAAGCGCCGCTCGCTCTCCCGCAGGTTGTTCATCGCCAGGCTGGCCCGGAGCAGATAGCGCACCCGATGGCCGAGCAAGGGATAGTTGATCGGCTTGGTGATGAAATCGGTCGCGCCGGCGTCGAACGCCCGATCGATCGACTCGTGATCGTCCAGGCCGGTCATCATCAGGATCGGGGTTTGCGCGCCGCCGGGCCGGCGCCGCAGTTCGGCGCTGGCGGCGAAACCGTCCATCTGGGGCATCATCACGTCCATCAGCACCACGTCGGGATGGAACCGCTCGAACCTCTCGACCCCATCGCGGCCGTTTTCGGCCTGTTCCACGCGGAATTCCGCCTGTTCCAGCGCCACGCTCACCAGCAGGCGAATCGACGGATCGTCATCGACGATCAGGACCAAAGGCTGGTAAGGCGCGCTCGCGGATGGCATGAGTTAGGCTCCTCGGAATATTTTGATTATAGTCGCAACGGCCGATCCGCCCCAATCCGCCCGCTCGAAAATCACCCCGCAAGCCGGACGGGCGGCGCGCCGTCCGCGCCATCAGTCGGGCAGGGGGCGAGGCGGCGGGGGCTCGCTGGTCGGGTCCTCGTGAATCAGCACGTCGGCGTTTGGAAACTCGCCCTTAATCGCCGCTTCGACCTCGTCGGCCACCCGGTGCGCCTCCACCAGCGGCAGCTGATCGTCCAGCATCAAGTGCAACTGGATGAAATAGGTCTGCCCGGAGCGGCGGGTGCGCACGTCGTGCACCCCACGCACTTGCGGACTGGCGTGGACGATCTCCTTGATGCGGGCATGCACCTCGGGCGGTAATTCGTGATCCAACAATAATTGGATCGCCTCGTGACCAATGTGTCCCGCGCTGTACAGGATATAGAGCGCGATCCCGATGGCGAACAGCGGATCCAGGGTGGGCCAACCCAGCATGGCCAAGCCGAGCGCCACGATGGTGGCGGTGTTGGTCAACAGGTCGGTGGCGTAGTGCAAGGCGTCGGCACGGATCGCCGTGGATTCGGTCAGGCGGATGACATGATGCTGGAACGCCAGCAAAACCCCCGTCGCGACGATGGCGAACAGCAGCACGCCGACGCCGACCAGGGCATCGTTCAACGGCTGCGGATGCAACAGCCGGTCCACCGCGTGCAGGATCAGGAACACCGCCGAGCCGGCGATGAACGCCGCTTGCGCCAATCCCGCCAGCGGCTCGGCCTTGCCGTGGCCGAAACGGTGCTCGCGGTCGGGCGGTTGCAGGGCATAATGCACCGCCAGCAGGTTGATGATGGACGCCGCCACATCCATCATCGAATCCACCAGCGACGCCAGCACGCTGACCGATCCCGTCAGCAGGGCGGCCGCCAGCTTGCCGGCGATCAGGATCGTGGCGGTGGTGACCGAGGCGTAGGTTGCCAACCGCAGCAAGCGAGCGGCCCTCGCTGGGTCGATGGCCGGCAATTTTGTGTCGCGCATGAGCTTCGATTCTTCTGTGGTTAACGGCAAGTCGGTATAGTCTACCCGGCTTTCGGCCGTCGCGGCGGCACCGGTTTCAGATCGAATCCGCGGCCTCGCCCAAGCGCTTTTTTCCGATTCCAGTCTCCGAGAGTCCCGACCGAATGCTCGAAACCTTGCGCCGCATCGTCCAGGAAGTCAGCTCTGCTCCGGATTTGGCCAGCGCGCTGGCGATCACGGTCAACCGCATTCGGGACACCATGCGGGTGGCCGCCTGCACCGTCTATCTGGCCGACCAGGAGCAGCGCGAGTTCGTGCTGATGGCCACCGCCGGGCTGAATCCCGCAGCGGTCGGCCAGGTCCGGCTGAGCCACCAGCACGGACTGGTGGGCTGGGTCGCCGAACGCCAGGAACCGTTGAACCTGGAGGACGCCCCGCGCCACCCGCGCTTTCGCGAAACGCCCGCGACCCGCGAGGACGCCTGCCACGCCTTCCTGGGCGTGCCGTTGATCCAGTACCGCCGGACGCTCGGCGTGCTGGTCGTCCAGGATGCCGCCGTCCGGCAATTCCGGTCGGAAGAGGTGGATTTTCTGGTCACCATCGCCGCGCAACTGGCCAGCATTCTCCATCACGCGGTGCTCAGCGGCGCCGCCCGGGATTTGCTCAATCCGTTCGCGATCGGCGCTCATGCCCTGCAAGGACTGGCCGGGGCGCGGGGCGTGGTGATCGGCACCATCACCATCCCCCACCTTCTGGCCGATCTCGACGATGTGCCCGACCGCCCGGCGGCAAACCCCGCCGCCGAGGAAACGGCGTTTCGGGCCGCCATCGCCGCGGTCGACGAAGAATTGCGCCTCGCCAGCGAGCGCTTGGCTCCCTTGCTGCCGCCGACCGAGCTGGCCCTGTTCACCGTCCATCGAATGATGCTGAACAGCGACAGCCTGCTCGCGGAGACCGGCGCCCGCATCCGGGCCGGCTCCTGGGCGCCGGGCGCCTGGCGCGACGCCGTGCTGGCCCGCGCCCGCCTGCTGGAGCAGGCCGATGATCCCTATCTCAGCACCCGCGCCGAGGATATCCGCGACCTGGGGCGCCGGGTGTTGCAGCACTTGCGCGCCGGCTCGATCCACGCGCCGGACACCCTGGCCAAGCGCTGCGTGCTGTTCGCCGAGGAAATGAGCGTGGCGCACCTGGCGGCGGTGCCGCCGGACCGGCTGGCCGCCGTCGTCTGCCTGCGCGGCTCGGCCCTGTCTCACGTCGCGATTCTGGCGCGGGCGATGGGGATTCCGGCGGTCATGGGTCTGGGCGACCGCCCCATCGGCCGCTACGAGGGCTGCGACATCATCGTGGACGGCTATCGGGGCCGGGTGTTCGTCAACCCGGACGCCGCGGTGCGCGAGGAGTACCGGCAACTGCTCGCCGCCGAAGCCGAGCTGTCGGCCGAGCTGGGCGAGCTGCGCGACCTGCCGGCCACCACCTTGGACGGTTATCGCCTGCCGCTGCACGCCAAGGCCGGCCTGCTGTCCGATATCGCCACCGCCCGCGACTGCGGGGCCGACGGCATCGGCCTGTATCGCACCGAATTCGCCTTCATGATCCGCGATTCGTTTCCCAGCGAGGACGAGCAATGCCAGCTTTACCGGCAAATGCTGGCCGCGTTCGCCCCGAAGCCGGTGGTCATGCGCACCCTGGACATCGGCGGCGACAAGTGCTTGCCGTACTTCACCATCGACGAAAAGAATCCGTTCCTCGGCTGGCGCGGCATGCGCTTCACCCTCGATCATCCCGACATCTTCCTGACCCAGTTGCGGGCCATGCTGCGGGCCAACGCCGGGCTGGGCAATCTGCGGGTGCTGTTTCCGATGATCACCACCGTCGAGGAGGTGGACGAGGCGCTCCGCTTGCTGGATCAGGCCCACCGGGAACTGGAAGAGGACGGTTGGCCGGCCGGACGCCCTCGGGTCGGGGCGATGATCGAAGTGCCTTCCGCCGCCTGGCAGGCCGCGCAACTGGCTCGCCGGGTGGATTTTCTGTCGGTCGGGACCAACGACCTGACCCAGTACACGCTGGCGGTGGACCGCGACAACGCCCGGGTGGCCGGGCTGTACGACAGCCTGCATCCCGCCATGCTGAAAACCATCGCCCACATCGTCGAGGGCGGCCGGCTGGCCGGCCGGCCGGTCAATCTGTGCGGGGAGATGTCGGCCGATCCCGGCGCCGCCATCCTGCTGCTGGGCATGGGCGCGGACAGCTTGAGCGCCGGCGCGACCAGCGTGCCGCGCGTCAAATGGGCCATCCGCAGCTTCACCCGCGCCCAAGCCCAGGAACTGGCCCGTCAGGCCCTGGAGCTGGACACCGCCGGCCAGATCCATCGCTTGGTGAACGATGCCTTGCGTCGGGCCGGGTTGGGCGAGATCGCGCAAGAACCGTCCTGAGCGTTTCGCGCGGCCAAAGCAAAAAGCGCGGGCCGCGACCCGCGCTTGTCGTTGGACCGTTCCCGGCGCGTGGCGTGGCGCCACGCTTCGGGCCGATCAGCTTTCGATCGCGATCCGGCGCGGCTGCGCCGCCTCGCGCTTCGGCACGAGCACCTCCAGCACGCCGTCCTTGCACTTGGCGCTCACCTTGTCGGCGTCGGCGACATCCGGCAACGAGAACCGCCGCAGGAAGGTGCCGCGCACCCGCTCGACCCGGCGATACTGTTCGGTCTCCTCCTTCCTCTCGCTCGCCCGCTGGCCTTTCAGGGTCAGCACGCCGTTCTCCAGGCTAATCTCGATATCCTTGATATCGACGCCCGGCAGGTCGGCGTGAATGACGAATTGGGCCGGCTCTTCCTTGATGTCCACCGCCGGCATCCAATCCGCCAGCGTGTGCCCGGTTTCCTCGTCGCCGAACCGGCTGGTGTCGAATAGCCGGTTGACTTCCCGCTGCAACTGATTCAAGAGATTCAAGGGTTCATAACGTATCAGAGCCATAAAGGATCCTCCTCGACTTTCGTTTCCGGCGTTCCCGCGAACGCCGTATCGGGTTGGTGGATAAATAGGGGTGACAGCCCTGATTTCAAGGGCACGAACGAAGATTTTTGCGTTAAGCTATTGGCGGTTATGATCTTGCACCGCTTCCTTCGGAACCGCATGCGATGGCTGCCGCCTCCATTTTCATCTGCCACGCTCCGGCCGACGCAGACTTCTCCCGCGATTTGACCCTGGCGCTGGAAACGTTTCGCCTGAGCGTCTGGCGCGACCATCAAAACCTGCGCGGCGGCGACCGGCTCGCGCCGGAAGTCCGCTGGGCCATCGAGCAGGCGCGGCAGGTGATCGTGGTGCTGGGCCTGAACACCGGCGATCCGACGTGGCTGCGCCGGGAAATCGAGCTGGCGCAGGAGGTCGAGCGACGGCGGGCCAACACCTATCGGGTCATCCCGCTGCTGTTGCCGGGCCTGGACGCTACCGCGCTCGCGCAATGGTTCGCGCCGGCGCCGCGCACGCCCCCGATCCCGCTGACCGCCGACGGCTTGGGCGCGGCATTGCCGGATCTGTTGATCGGCTTGGGCGAAACGCCGCCCGGCGATCCCCCCAGTCATCGCAATCCCCTGCCCGTGGCGGAACTGGAGTTGAATTTCAGCGGGGACGGTTCGTCCTGCGCCGGCGATTGGCGATTGAGCGTCCGCCTGAACCCCGGCGCCGAACAGCATCCGCCCGCCGCTACCGACGCGCTGTCCGGCCCTCTCCCCGGCCCGCTTCCAGCCCGGCTCCTGCACTGGTATCTGCAAAGCCACCCGCTTTGGCCGACCGACACCTTGCGATTTCTTGCCCGCCGCGCCGAAACCCGGCTGGCGGCATGGGGCCGCGATCTGTACCGAGCCACGCTCGACGCGGCCGGCTCGCGGGAGCTGACGGCCGCTTGGCTCGCCGCCCCGGAGCAAAGCGAGCGCCGCTTGGTCGTGCGGGCGGACCCCGCCCACTCGGCCGCCGCCGCGCTCGCGCTCCCTTGGGAACTCCTGCGCGATCCGGGCGGATTTCTGCTCCAGGGCAAGCGCCCGATCCAGGTCCTGCGCCGGCTTTCCGGCGGAGGAAACGCTTTCGCTCCCGCGCCGCCGCCCTTGCGGGTTCTCGCGCTCGGTCCCCGGCCCGACACCGAGCCGACCGGCCATCCCGATCACCGGCGTAGCGCGTTGCCGCTGCTGGAAGCGCTGGGCGGCCTGGGTGGCTTGGCGGAACCGCAGGTGCTGTCACCCCCGACCCTGGGAGCGCTGGAAAAACGGCTGAGCGACGCCTGGGCGGGCGGGCGGCCGTTCGCCGCGCTGCATCTCGACGGCTGCTTGCGCCACGACCCGGGCAGCAACGCGACTCAGGTCGGATTCGAGGCCAGCTACGACCTGCACGCCCCGATTTGCCGCGAGGCCCATTTCGTCGCGGCCACGACCCTGGCGTCCCTGCTAGCCACCTACCGCATCCGGCTGGTCGTCCTGTGCTCCTGCTCCGATAACGCGGCCGGCCCGTCCGTCACCGTCGGGCTGGCGTCCGCCTTGCTGGCGGCGGGCATCGCGGCGGTGATCACCGTGCATCCCGACACGCCGACGGAAACCCAGCGCCGGTTCTGGGTCGCGTTTTACGAAGAATTGCTGCGCGGCGCCAGAATCGGCCAAGCCCTGTTCGCCGCCCAGCGCCGCCTGGCTGGCGACGGTTATCGGGCACCGGGCCTGGGCGGCGGCGGCGTCCACTTGCAAGACTGGTTTTGCTGCAACCTGTATTTGGGCGAACAAGATCCTCGCTTGGGCCTGCGTCCCCCGCTGGATCTCTGGCGCCGGCTGCTCAAGCAAGCCTGGGTCGGACCGCCGGGCCGGTTACCCCCGCCGCCGCCCGCCGGCTTCGTCGGGCGCGGCCGAGATCTGCTGATCCTCGAACGGCTCCTGGAAGAGCGGTCCACCGTCTTCCTGCGGGGACCCGGCGGCACCGGCAAGACCGCCACCGCAGCAGCCTTGGCCACCTGGCTGGGGCGGTGCGGCCGCTATCGTCACATGGCCTACGCTTGCGGCGACGACGCCGGCGAACCCCGCGCGCTGCTGGAAACGCTGGGCCGACAATTGCTTCCCCAGGGCGAACACTGGTCGGTGGACCGCTTTCCGACCTTGTGGCAGGCTCTCGACCACCTCCGGCAAACCCTGCGCCCGCGACCCGCCTTGATCGTGCTCGACCAACTGGATCGCTGGCCCTCGGAACACGACGACATCCTCGACCAATTTTGGAAGGATTTTCTCAACGAATGGCCGGACCTCCATCTGCTGGGACTGGGTCGCCTGGGACCGCCTGCCTTCGCTCAGCCCTGGATAGAAGCGACGCTGAGCCCCATGGACGACCGCGACGCCATCAGCCTGATCGGCCGGACCCTGATCGCGGCCGGGGAAATGCCGCCCGCCGCCGATAGCGGCGGCGGCTTTCGGCAACTGTGCGACTTCGCCCGACTGAGCGGCGGGCATCCGGGCGCCTTGCAGCGGGTGGCCCGGGAAATCGGCGCTCGCGGCGCCGACGCGACCCTCGCCCTGCTGCGCCCGCTGCGGGCCGAGCTGCTGCGCCGCCACGGCGACGATCCGCAGTGGCCGCTGCTCCTGAGCCTGGAACTGGCGTTGCGCCGTCTCCCGCCCGAGGATCGGGACCGCTTGCCCATCCTGGCTTTTTTCAAGGAGGGAGCAAACCGCATCGCCCTGGGAAAAGCCTTGCAGCTCGACAGCCGGGGTCTGGACTCGTTCTGCGAGCGGCTTGTCGGCCTGAATCTGGCCGAGGATCGGGGGTATGGCCACTTGCGCTTCGATCCGGCCCTGTCCCACTACCTGTCCGGCCAGCTACCCGCGAGCCAGCGCCCGCTCTGGCGGGAACGCTGGTGCGCCGGCATGGAGCAACTGCTGGAGATGCTTTACCAGCAGTATTTCAAGGACAAAGCCCGCACCAACCGGCTGCTGCGGTTGGAGTTGCCCAATCTGCTGGCCTCGCTGCGCGACCGCCAGCAACACTCCGGCCCGGAAAAGTCCGCCCATCTCGCCGGCCGCCTGGAGCAATTGCTCGCCAACCTCGGCGCCCCGGCGGCGCTGGCCGAAGTCGTGGCCGCCCGCGAGCGAGCCGGCCAAGCCTTGTCCGGCTGGAGCCGGATCCGCTTCGAGACCGAGCGTTTGCGGGTCGAACGGCTGCGCGATGACGGTTCGCTGGAAGACGCCCTGCAAGCCGTCCGCAAGTTGCTGCGCCAATGCCAGGAGGCCGGTCCCGAAGCCTATCCCGGCGCGGATTACGATCTGGCACGCACTCACTTGCAGTTGGGCAAGCTGCTCAAGCTGGCCGGCGCCGCCGAACCCGCCGTGCGGGAATTGACCGAGTCCCGCCGGCGGTTTCAAGCCCTGGCCGGCGCCGGCAACATCAGCGCCGGCCGCATGGTCGCGGTCGTCGATGCGGAAACCGGCGACTGCCTGATCTATTTGCAGCGCCTGCAGGAAGCCGCCGCCGCTTACGAAGCCGCGATCGCCCGCGCCGGCCCGAACGCCATCGATCTCACCGTGGCGGCCAACAAGATGCAGTTGGGTTTGGTTCGCCAGCGCCAGGGGCACTATTCGCGAGCGGCGGCCCTGTACGAAACCGCGCGCCGGATGTTCGAATCCCTGGGCGAGCCGGAAGGCACCGCGCGCGCCTGGCGGCAGCTCGCCTTGGCCCGCAAGCTGGACGGAGACATGCCGGCCGCGCTCCACGCCTGCCAGCAGGCGTTGTACCTGTACGAACAGCATCGCAACCGGGGCGGGATCGCCGAAACCCTGGGCGAACTCGGCCACCTGCATCTGGCGATGCGCCAACTGGAAGAAGCCGTTCTGGCCTATCGGCGCATGGCGGAGCTGTGCCAGCAACTGGGCGACGGTCTGGGCGAGGAAGCCGCCCGCAACAACCTGGCGAACGTCCTGATCCAATTGCGCCGGCACGACGAAGCCCGCCAGGAGCTGTACCGGGCCAGCGAGTGCAATCTGCCCGACAGTTTCACCGCCCGCAACTGGGCCATCCGGCGCGGCTTGCACGATGTCGGACAGGAAGTCCCGGACTCTGGCGTGGCCGACCGGGCCCGCCAGCAGGCCATCGAGAAATACTTGGCCTACCGGCGGGCCGGCGGCAAAAACAACAATCCCGGCGCGCGCCTTTGCGCGCGGATCGGTCGAGCCATCCGCGCCGGCGACGCCGCCGGCCTGTCGGGCAAACTGGAGCAAATCGCGGTCAGCCCCAACGTCCCCGCCGCCGGCAAGCTCCTGATCGCCAAGTTGCAGGCCATTCTTGCCGGCTCGCGCGACCCCGCCGTGGCCAGCGACCCCAACCTGCACTATCAGTATGCGGCGGAGCTGCGGTTGCTGTTGGAGGAACTCGCGAGCGGATCATGAACCCGGCCTCAGCGCGGCCGACTTTGGAGCGTTTCCTCCGCTTTTCCACACCCGAGCATAACCGTGAGGCACCGACACCCCATCCGCTTCATTCTCGGCCATCCGCTCGCTTTCGCCGGGCGCGTGCTGCGTCGCTTCCAGGCCAACAACGGAATATTGCTCGCCGGCGCCATCGCGTATTACGCCCTCCTGTCGCTGGTTCCGCTGATCATCTTGCTGCTGGTCGCGCTATCCCATTGGGTGGGGCAGGAACAGTTGCTGGCTTTGCTGAACCGCTACCTGGAGCAACTGATGCCCGGCGTTTCGGGACTGGTCGTGGAACAGGCGATCCAATTTCTCGACCACCGGCGCACTTTGAGCTGGATGATGGCGGGAACGCTGCTGTTTTTCAGTTCGCTGGCTTTCGGCGTGCTGGAAAACGCCATGGCGGTCATTTTCGCTCACCGCCATGCCGTGCATGCCCGGCACGCCGTGACCTCGTTGCTGCTGCCGTATCTGTACGTCCTGCTGCTGGGGTTGGGCCTGCTGGTGGCGACGCTCTTGATCGGCGTGCTGCAAACGCTGATCGCCAGCGATATCCGGCTGTTCGGCTGGACGTGGTCGCCGGGCAAGCTGCTGGTCGGTTTGCTCTATCTGTTCGGCCTGCTGAGCCAGATCGGAGCCCTGACCCTGCTCTATCGGCTGATGCCGGTCGGCCAGTTGCCTTGGCGGCACGCCCTGATCGGCGGCGTGGCCGCGACCCTGCTATGGGAGGCGGTCCGTTACTGCCTGGTGTGGTACTTCGCCAATCTGTCGGCGATCAACCTGGTCTACGGATCGCTGGCCGGAATCGTGATCGTGCTGCTGAGCCTCGAAGCGATCGGCATCATCATCCTGCTGGGAGGGCAAGTGATCGCCGAATACGAGCGGCTGACCTGGGAGCGCGAAGCGGACGGCGCCACGGCCTGACGCCGCGATCCGGTCGCGGCCGGTCAGCCGGCACGACGGATCCGCACCGCGCGCTCGCGGACGGTCATCGGCTCTCAACCGAACCGGATCTCGGGCAAGGCGCTCAAGGCTTCGCGCACCACCGGGAACTGTTGCTCCAAGGCTGCGGCCGCTTCGATGGCCCCGTCAAACCGGCCTTCCCGGCCCATCGTTTCCAGTTGCCGGCACAGCTCCGAGAAATCCGACGCGCCCAAGGTGGCGCTGGCGGATTTCAGCGAGTGCGCCACCTCGCGAAGGCGAGATCCATCTGCGGTCTGGGCCGCCGCCCGGATCGCCGCGATCTGTTCGGGCGCGCTATCGAAGAAGAATTTGACGACCCGACCCAGGACGCTGGGCACTCCTTCGCGGCTCAGGGCGCGAATCTGCTCCAGGCGCGCGGGATCCAGGATCGCTTTGTCCGAGATCTCGGCCGGCGCCGGCGCCGGCGATCGGGATTCGGGTTCCAGGAAGGTCGCGCGCTGGGGCAACCAGCGTTCGAGAATTTCGTTCAGTTGGGTCGCCGTGAACGGCTTGCTGAGATAGTCATCCATCCCGGCGGCCAAGCACTGCTCGCGATCGCCCACCAAGGCGTTCGCGGTCAAGGCGATCACCGGCAACCGGACGCTGGCGCCGGCATCCCGCTCGCGGGCGCGCAACCGGCGGGTGGCCTCGAAGCCGTCCAGCACCGGCATCTGGCAATCCATGAGCACCAGGGAATAGCTCTGCTGGGCGATCGCGGCCAGCGCCTGCTCGCCGTTCTCGGCCACTTCGACCTTCATCCCCAACGAGCGCAGCATCTCGCCGGCGAGTTCCTGATTGACCGGGTTGTCCTCGACCAGCAGGACCCGCTGGCCGCGCCGCTCGAAGCGCGTGGCAGCCGTCGCCGCGACTTCGGGATGCTCCTCTCGCCGCCAGCCCTCGGTTTCGTCGCGCGCCACCGCCAGCAGGCACTGGTAAAGCTGGGCTCTTCGCAGCGGCTTGCTCAGACAAGCCCGGATACCCAGCGCCCGCATTTGCTCGCCATCCAGCGGACTCCAGATCGAGCCCATCATCACCACCGGCAGGAGCGCGCCGGCCGGGTCCGCCCGCAGCGCCCGAACGAGATCGATCCCGCCCGTGTCCGGCATTCCCTGGTCGCACAGGCCCAAACCGAAAGGCGCGCGGGCGGCGGACGCTTCGCGCAGCAACTCCAGGGCGCGAGACGCCCGGTCGGCGCTGGCGTGAGGAATCCCCCAGGCGGAAAACAGTTCCTCCAGCAGCGTCCGGTTCGAGGCATTGTCATCCACCACCAGCACCCGCAGCGTGCCCAGCGCGGCAAAGGATCGCGACCGATCGCCCACGGTCGCCGTCTCCTTGGCCAAACGGGCGGTGAACCAAAACCGGGAGCCGCTGCCCGGCGCGCTTTCCATCCCCACCTCGCCGCCCATCAGCTCGGCCAGACGCTTGCAGATGGCCAGACCCAGTCCCGTACCGCCATACTTGCGCGTCGTCGAGCTGTCGGCCTGGGTGAAGGAATTGAACAGGCGGGGCTGCGTTTCCGGCGGGATGCCGATCCCCGTATCGCGGACCTCGAAACGCAGCACGATGGCGGACTCGTCCTCCCGCACCCGAGTGACGCGCAACACCACTTCGCCCTGCTGGGTAAACTTGAAGGCGTTGCCGAGCAGGTTGGTCAACACCTGCCGCAGCCGACCGGCGTCGCCCCGCAGGGCGGGATGCAGGCCGGGCGCCATCCCGCACACCAGTTCCAGCCCCTTGCGGTGGGCGCGCTCGGCGAACAGTTCGCCGATGTCGTCGATCACGTCCTCCAGGTTGAAGAACACGTCGTCGAGTTCCAGCTTGCCGGCCTCGATCTTGGAGAAATCCAGAATATCGTTGATGATCGACAGCAGCGCCTCGGCGGAACCGCGAATGTTGGCCACAAAGCGCCGCTGGCGGCCGGAAAGCTCCGTGTCGGCCAGCAGTTCCGCCATCCCCATCACCCCGTTCATCGGCGTGCGGATCTCGTGGCTCATGCGCGCCAGAAAATCGCTCTTGGCCCGGTTGGCCTGCTCGGCGTCTTCCTTGGCCACATGCAGCTCGGCGTCCTGGCGCTGGATCTGTTCGAGCATGGTGTTGAAACCGTCCATGAGCGTGCCGATCTCGTCGTTCGCCGTGCGCGGGACGCGCACCGAGTAGTCTTTCGTCTCCGACACCTCCCGCATCCGGCCGGCGAGCGCGACGACCGGGTCGGAGATCAGGCGCTGGAACCGGGCCGCCAGCAGATAGGCGATGGCGAACGCGCCCAGCAGCACCAGCAGGGCCAGCAGAATCTGCCGGCGGATCACTTGGTCGAGGCTCGACAGATCGAACACCAGATCCATGACGCCCAGCGGTTTGCCGTTGACCGCGATCTCCTGGCTGACTTCCAGATAGCCGTCGCGGAACGCGAAAAACGGCTGGCCCGGCCCGGCGGTTTCCGCGCTGTCCGGCGGCCGGGGATGCGCCCGCCCGCCCGCGTCCAGCCGTTCGAGCAGGGGCGCATGGCGCGGAAGCTGGCTCCGGTAGCTCGCGAACGGGTTGCCCTCGAGCGTGCGCACCCGCGCCGCCGCCACGTCGGGCACGCTGCTGAACGCGGCGAGAATCTCGTTGGCGGTATCCGGGTCGCGAAAGGCCAGCGCCGCCGAGCTGTTGACGGCGACGACTCGCGCCAGCGACGAGGCGAAGTCCCGCGCGTTGCCGCGCAAGGTGTAGATGTCGCTCGCCACCAGGATGGTGAGGGCCACGGCCAGCCCGATCACCGTGCTGGCGAGCGCGATGGCGATCACTTTCTGTTTGATCGGGCGATCGCGGAAGGATAGCGGCATCGCTCAATTTCCCGCAGTGGCGTCGCGAATGACCGTGGCGAGATTGAGCAGTTTGGCGCTGATCTTCAGCTTGCTCTTTTCCACCGTATCGATGTTGATGCGCGGATGGATCCGGCGATCCTTGCGCACCAGCGCGATCATCCCTCCCCTGGTTTCGAAGCTCTCCAGGTCGCTGACCGTCAACACGTGCGCGGCGAGCGCTTCCCGCACCAGCCCCCACCCTTCCGAGCCCCGCAGGCTGTTTTTGCCCATATAGAGGATGTGGCATTCGGCGAGGCTGGCGCTGGTCACCTCTCCCTGGACGTTCAACGGCCGCCCCGCCATGGTTTCGCCCTTCAGGACTTTTTGCAGCACCAGCGCGATCTCGTCGTCGAGCACGCAGTAGCGGAACGGTTTGGCGGGGTCCTGCCGGGCGTCCTGCGGCCAGTTCACGAAGCTGGCGAAATTGTACAAAAACACGGCCTTCACCTCGTTTTCGCCAAACGACTCCTCGGCGATGGCCGCCACGGCCAGGGGGAACCCAAACAGGCCAATCGCGATCGCGGCCCAGCGCCAGCCCGGTCCGACGCGCGACCTTCTACCGCGCGCCGCGCCGGGCGCGACCGACCGACCGCCGGGTTCGGTCCGCGACCGGGGCGGGTTGGCGCCGGGCAATCCGTTCACTTTCCCACCATCGCGGGTCTCAGAACCGCCACTCGGCCATCAGGTACACTTCCCTTAGAACCTCGTGCAGCTCGTTGAAAGAGACGAATTGCACGTATTCGCCGTGGGGTGAATCGAGCAAGTTGCGGCCGACCAGCGAGAGATCGAAATTCTTGTTCGCCCGCCAGCCCAACCGCGCGTCGAGAGTCAGGTAACTGCTGATCTCGAACGCCGGAATGTCATCGACGTAGCGCAACCACAGATCGAACTCGAAACCGTCCCCCAGATCCGTGGAGGAACGCAAGGTCCATTGGTTGACGGGAGACTCCCGCTCGATCTGCTCGCTCAAGGTGTCGGAACTGCCGGGGTCCAGCTTCAGGTCCATGCGCAGCCAGGAGTAGGCGCCCTGGATTCGCCACCAGTCGTAGGGCTGATAGTCGGCCACCACCTCCAGGCCGTAGGTTCGCCCTTTCAAGCTGTTACCGACCGTGGCGCTCTGGATCAGCGCGGGCGCGGGGAACAGGATCAGGCTGGGCGGTCCGGCCAACTCGATGGAGCGCAAGCGGTCGTAGTCGTTCAGAAAGAGCGACGTATCCAGGCTCAGGCGCGACGAGGGTTGCCACCGGTAGCCCGCCTCGTAAGCGACGAGTTCCTCCGATTCCATGTCGGGGTTGCCATCCAGACTGACGAGCAGCGGGATTTTTCCGAAGATAGGCGCGGTCGCCTCGCCTATCTTGTTGCTGAGCGTCATGTCGGACTCGGCCCGCGAAGGGGTGCGCACGGCGCGGGACACGGCGGCCCACAGGGTTTGGCCGTCGGCGGGCGACCAGCGCAAGCGGGCGCTGGGTTGGACTTCGAAGCCGGTATAGTCGTTGTGTTCCAGCTTCGCGCCCAAGGTCAGATAAAGCTCGTCGCCGACCAGCCGGATATCGTCCTGGACGAAGGCGCTGAACAACTGGTCCTCGCGCACCGGCTCGCGCACCCGGTTCGCTCCCTTCGGTTCGATGTCGCTGCGAATCCAGCGATAGCCGGCGCCGGCGATGAGGTTATGCCGATCCAGGGGGGCGAAACGCCAGCGATATTCCAGATCGAGGGTGTCTTCAAGCTGGTCCAAAAGGCTGCTTTTCGTGCCAAACCGATAATAGTAGCCCTGCAAGGTGCCGACCGCACCATCGTCGTTCCGATGCTCCCAACGGCCGAGCAGATACGTGCCGGTGGGGTTGCGGTCATCGGGAATTTCCCGGAAGAATTCGCCCTGCGCCATCCAGATCGTCGTCGCCGTCGCGCAGGTCGGCGCGGAAGCCCGCCCGCCCGCCTTGCCACGACGCTTCGTTATCCTGGAACCCCGGGGCGTTCGGCAACAATTCCTCTTGGTGCAGCTTGGCGTAGAGGCGGTAGGCGCCGCTTTCGCCCAAGCGCCCGCCCTGGCGCGCCACCAACTGCCGCTGCCGGTCGCCCGCGACCGCGCCGAGGTAGGTGCCCTGGGTGTCCTCGGCCCGTTTGGTGAGGATGTTGATCACCCCGTTGACCGCGTTCGCCCCCCAAGTCGAAGCGCCGGGTCCGCGCACCACCTCGATCCGCTCGATGTCCTGGAGCACGATGTCCTGCGACTCCCAGTACACCCCCGAGAACAGCGGCGTGTACACGCTGCGCCCGTCGATCAGCACCAGCAGCTTGTTGGCGAACTGGTTTTGGAACCCCCGCGCCGAAATGGCCCACATGCCGGTGTCGATCCGCCCGACCGCCAACCCCGGCACCATGCGCAAAACCTCCGGCAGGGTCGTCGCCCCGGACCGGCGGATGTCCTCGGCGGTGATCACGAACACCGCCGCCGCCGTGTCCGCCAGCCGCTCCGGCCGCCCCGACACGATGGACACCTCCAGATTCGCCAGGTCGTCGATGCTCATCTGCTTGAGCGTGTCGAGCGTTTCGGCGTCCGCCGGCGCATTCCCGGCGGCGAGCGTCCAGAGCAGCATCCAGCAGGCCGGTCCACCGCGCCGCCACCGCGCCCTTGAAGCGGGAAGCGCGCTGGCGGCGCGGCGGCGCCCCGCTCGCGCGTCGTCGCACCGCAAGGAATGCGGTTCTTGGCTCGTTTGTCGTGATCGCTTCATGGCGCTTACTTTGCGGATGAATCCCAGAACAGGCAAAGATTATACCTTTGTCTCACTTTATGTCTTGTTTGTCGCCACAACCCTGCTGCATCGCGCCGGCCGCCGAAATCGCCAAGCTTGGAAAAAAGCGACCGGACCTCCACCCCCCTCGGTCAGCCAGCGGGTTCCGCCACGCCGGCCGGCAACCTCCCACAAGCCCGCCCGCAGGCCGGATCAGAACCGCCATTCGGCCATCAGGTACACCTCCCGCTCGACCTCGCCCGTCCCCGTACCCGCCAAGCCATACTCCCGGTATTCCACGCGCGGCGAATCCAGCAGGTTGCGGCCCACCAGCGAGAGGTCGAGGTGCTTGCCGGCACGCCAACCCAGCCGCGTGTCGAGCGTCAGATAGCTCTTGACCGCCAAGGCGGGAATATCGTCGACATAGCGCAGCCACAGATCGAATTCCAGCGCGTCGCTCAGGTCCATGGAGGAGCGCAAGCTCAACTGATTCGCCGGCGATTCCTTTTCGATCAGGGCGCTGGCCTCGTCGGTGCTATCGGAATCCGGTTTCAGGTCCATGTAGAGATAGGCGTAGGCGCCTTGGATGCGCCACCAGTCGAAGGGCTGATAATCGGCCGTCACTTCCAGCGCCATGGGTTTGGCCGCCCAGTTTATTCTCCGCCGTGACCTGCTGGATCAGCGTGGGTGCGGGGAACAGAATCAGCGTGGGCGAACCCACCAACTCGATGGTACGCAACTGGTCGTAATCGTGCAGGAACAGCGCCAGTATCGATATTCAGCCGCGGCGAGAGCTTGCCAGCGTAAACCGGCCTCGTAGGCGAAGAGTTCCTCGGAAACCATGGCCGGATTGCCGACCAAGCGCGCTATCAGAGGGATGTTGCCGAATATCGGCACATCCACCGCGCCGACCGGCTGCAAAAAGGTGATGTCGGACTCCCCCCGCGACGGGGTGCGCACGGCGCGGGACACGGCCGCCCACAGGGTTTGGCCCTCGGCCGGCGACCAGCGCAGGCGGGCGCTGGGCTGCGCCTCGAAGCCGGTGTAGTCGTTGTGCTCCAGCTTGGCGCCCAGCGTCAGAAAAACTTGCTCGTCGCCGAGCCGGATATCGTCCTGGAGGAAGGCGCTGAACAACTGATCCGTGCGGACCGGATCGCGTACCCCGTTCCCCTCTTTCGGATCGATGTCGCTGCGGATCCAGCGGTAGCCGACGCCGGCGCTGAGGGTGTGCCGATCCAGCGGCGAGTAGCTCAGGCGATATTCCAAATCGAGCGAATCTTCGACTTGCCTGGACAAGCCGACAGTGTCGCTGTTCAAGCGATAGTAGTACCCCTGGAGCGTGCCGACCGCGCCGTTGGCCCGGCGCTGCTCCCAGCGCCCCAGCAGGTAATGGCCCCGAAAATCGGTGGCTATCGCGTCCTCCTTGAAAATTTCGCCTTCCAGCAGCAGACGCGCCATCGCTCGTCGGCCAATCGGATCGAAAACCGGCTCGGCCACCCTGCCACGAATCGTCGTCGATCGGTATTCGGGACACGGTGGGCAACAGATCGTCCCGGTGCAGCTTGGCGTAGAGGCGGTAGGCGCCATCTTCGCCCAAGCTTCCCGCCCTTGCCGCGCCACCAACTGCCGCTGCCGGTCGCCGGCGACCGCGCCCACGTAGGTGCCCCGGGTGTCCTCGGCCCGCTTGGTCAGGATGTTGATCACCCCGTTGACCGCGTTCGCCCCCCAAGTGGTCGCGCCCGGACCCCGCACCACCTCGATCCGCTCGATGTCCTGGAGCACGATGTCCTGAGAATCCCAAAAAACACCCGAAAAGACAGGAGAGTAGATGCTGCGCCCGTCGATCAGCACCAGCAGCTTGTTGGCGTACTGATTTTGAAAGCCTCGGGCCGAAACGGCGCTGATGCTGGTATCGATCCGCCCGACCGCCAAGCCCGGCACCATGCGCAGCACCTCCGGCCAGGGTCGTCGCCCCGGAGCGGCGGATGTCCTCGGCGGTGATCACGAACACCGCCGCCGCCGTGTCCGCCAGCCGCTCCGGCCGTCCCGAGACGATCGACACCTCCAGGCTCGCCAAGTCGTCGATGCTCATCCGCTTGAGCGTGTCGAGCGTTTCGGCGGCCGCTGGCCCATTCCCGGCGGCGAGCGCCCAGAACAAAGCCCAACAGCCCGATTCAGCCAACCGCTTGATCGGCTCGAAGCTTGGAAACGGTGGCAAGGAGCCGAAAGATCGCCGCCAAGCGTCCAACACGTCGCGAAATCGAAAACGGAATCGCTGGCCTGGGCGCGGCGATTTTTTCATGGCGTTTCATCGAAAGCAGATCGAGAATAGAGAACCGCGTTACGCAATCTTTCAAAACCACGGGCAGATCGCGCCGCGCGCCGCTGGCATCGGCCTCTCCCGGTGGCCATCGAAGATCCCCGGGATCGCTCGAAACGAAAAATGAAATCGTGTCACGTAAATGTTGTTTTCCTCGTAAATTAAAGCAGAATCCGAGAAAAATCGCACCTCGATCAAAATCAAAAAAACAAAAACCCAACCTCTTCGGAGAGGTTGGGTTTTGAAATAAGAGCCTGGCGATGACCGACTTTAGCGCGAGTGGATCTCGCACGATCATGGGCGCGGCGCGGTTTCACGGTCGAGTTCGGGATGGGGTCGGGTGGTTCCCGCGCGCTGGGGTCGCCAGGCGGAAAGGGGGTGGTCGGCGCGATGCTCCGGAGCGAGGGCGGCGGGACGCGGGGTCCGCGCGCGCGCAGGGGTTGGGTGTTGGCGGGTCAAGCCGCACGGTCGATTAGTACGGGTCGGCTGCACGCGTTGCCGCGCGTCCACCGCCACGCCTATCCACGTGGTGGTCTCCCACGGACCTTGAGGAGTCTCGAGGACTCGGGAGCGCTCATCTTGGGGGGGGCTTCCCGCTTAGATGCTTTCAGCGGTTATCCCGTCCGGACGTGGCTACCCGGCCGTGCCACTGGCGTGACAACCGGTGCACCAGAGGTCCGTCCATTCCGGTCCTCTCGTACTGGGAACAGCTCCCCGCAACGCTCCAACGCCCACGGCAGATAGGGACCGAACTGTCTCACGACGTTCTAAACCCAGCTCGCGTACCACTTTAAATGGCGAACAGCCATACCCTTGGGACCGACTGCAGCCCCAGGATGTGATGAGCCGACATCGAGGTGCCAAACACCGCCGTCGATATGGACTCTTGGGCGGTATCAGCCTGTTATCCCCGGAGTACCTTTTATCCGTTGAGCGATGGCCCTTCCATTCGGAACCACCGGATCACTAAGACCTGCTTTCGCACCTGCTCGACCTGTCCGTCTCGCAGTCAAGCACCCTTTTGCCTTTGCGCTCGATGCGCGATTTCCGACCGCGCTGAGGGTACCTTCGCGCTCCTCCGTTACGCTTTGGGAGGAGACCGCCCCAGTCAAACTACCCACCATGCACGGTCCCTGAACCCGATAGAGGGTCCGAGGTTAGAACCTCGAGCGTTCCAGGGTGGTATTTCAAGGCCGGCTCCACCGGGACTGGCGTCCCGGCTTCGAAGCCTCCCACCTATCCTACACAAGAAAGCTCAAAGTCCAGTGCAAAGCTGTAGTAAAGGTTCACGGGGTCTTTCCGTCTTGCCGCGGGTACGCTGCATCTTCACAGCGAGTTCAATTTCACGGAGTCCCGGGTGGAGACAGTGTGGCTATCGTTACGCCATTCGTGCAGGTCGGAACTTACCCGACAAGGAATTTCGCTACCTTAGGACCGTTATAGTTACGGCCGCCGTTTACCGGGGCTTCGATCAAGAGCTTCGCTCGCGCTGACCCCATCAATTAACCTTCCGGCACCGGGCAGGCGTCACACCCTATACGTCCACTTTCGTGTTGGCAGAGTGCTGTGTTTTTAGTAAACAGTCGCAGCCACCTGGTCACTGCGGCCCGCTTCGGCTCCGGCCGCGAGGGCCTTCACCTACCGCGGGCGCACCTTCTCCCGAAGTTACGGTGCTAGTTTGCCGAGTTCCTTCACCCGAGTTCTCTCCAGCGCCTGAGGATGCTCTCCTCGCCCACCTGTGTCGGTTTCGGGTACGGGTGGCGCGAACCTGAAGCTTAGAGGCTTTTCTTGGAAGCCGGGCGTGGGCCGCTTCGCCCCGAGGGGCTCGTCGTCGCGTCTCGGCATTGACCGGCCGGATTTGCCTGGTCGGCCTGCCTACGCGCTTGAACCGGCACTGCCAATCGCCGGTCGGCTTAGCCTTCTCCGTCCCCCCATCGCAGTTCGCGCCAGTACCGGACTGTTGACCGGTTTCCCATCGACTACGCCTTTCGGCCTCGCCTTAGGGGCCGACTCACCCTGCGCCGATTGACGTTGCGCAGGAACCCTTGGGCATTCGGCGTGCGGGGTTTTCACCCGCATGATCGTTACTCATGTCAGCATTCGCGCTTCCGATGCCTCCAGCCGACCTCGCGGTCGACCTTCGACGGCCTACGGAACGCTCCCCTACCATGCCTTGCGGCATCCGCGGCTTCGGTATGCGGCTTGAGCCCCGGTGAATCTTCCGCGCGGGCCGACTCGACCAGTGAGCTATTACGCTTTCTTTAAAGGATGGCTGCTTCTAAGCCAACCTCCTGGCTGTCTGGGCCTTCCCACATCGTTTCCCACTGAGCCGCAATTTGGGGACCTTAGCCGGCGGTCTGGGTTGTTTCCCTCTTCACGACGGATGTTCGCACCCGCCGTGTGTCTCCCGCGATTGCACTTCCCGGTATTCGGAGTTTGCCTCGGGTTGGTAAGCCGGGATGGCCCCCTAGCCGAAACAGTGCTCTACCCCCGGGAGTGAGACGCGAGGCGCTACCTCAATAGCTTTCGGGGAGAACCAGCTATCTCCGAGCTTGATTAGCCTTTCACTCCGATCCACGGCTCATCCCCGTCTTTTTCAACAGACGTGGGTTCGGCCCTTCAGTGGGCGTTACCCCACCTGCAGCCTGGCCGTGGATAGATCGCTCGGTTTCGGGTCTGCTCCCAGCGACTGGTCGCCCTGTTCGGACTCGGTTTCCCTGCGCTTCCCCTAGACGGTTAAGCTCGCCACTGAAAGCAAGTCGCTGACCCATTATACAAAAGGTACGCCGTCACCCCAC
>JBAOII010000035.1:0-332500 GCA_037045685.1 Candidatus Competibacter sp. | reverse complement strand
CGGTTCGGCCGCGTAGCGCCGCTCGAACAGCGCCTGCAAATCCACGCCCGGATCGGTCAGGGTCGCGTACAGGGTGGCGTGAATGCCGCGAATCATCGGCGTCAGGTGCGGCACGAACACCAGGTCCACCGGCCCGCCGGCCACCGCCACCAAGCCCTGGCAAATTTCCGGCCAGTGGCGGTGCGCCGGCACGTTGTACGCTCTGAAATTGTCGCCGGCCTCGCACAGCAAAATGCCCACCTCGGCCTTGCGACCGGCGCCGCTCACCCCGGATTTGGCGTCGGCGATCAACGATTGCGGGTCGATGGCGCCCGCCTCCAGCAAGGGCAGAAAGCCGAGCTGCACCGCCGTCGGGTAGCAACCGGGATTCGCCACCAGCCGCGCCGCGCGGATGGCGTCGCGATTGACCTCGGGCAAGCCGTAGACCGCTTCCGCCAACAGCTCGGGACAGGCGTGCGGCATCCCGTACCAGCGCTCCCAGTCCACCGCTTGGCGGAGCCGGAAATCGGCGGCCAGATCGATGACCTTGACGCCTCCCTCCAGCAGCGCCGGCGCGCTTTTCATGGCGGTGCCGTTGGGCGTGGCGAAAAACACCACGTCGCAACCTTTGAGCGCGGCGTCGTCCGGCTCGACGAAGGCGAGATTCACTCGGCCGCGCAGATTGGGAAACAGTTCCCCGACCTCGACGCCTTTTTCGCCGCGCGAGGTGATGAGCGCCAGTTCCACCGCCGGATGCGCGGCCAGCAGCCGCAGCAACTCGACGCCGGTATATCCCGTCCCGCCGACAATCCCCGCTTTGATCATGGCTGCGATCCACCCCCGCCTCGGTCACGGAAAAACGAGTATCATACGGCTTCCGCCATCGCGCGCAAACCGAACCCGTCCGGCCGATGCGCCGGCGAAGCGACTTTGGAGGCTTGCGGCGGTCTGATTCCAGCGGGCGGCGGTCCCCGCCACGACTCTCGACTTGCAGGAGGTTGATCCGTGAAGCCGAACAAAGAAACCGTCGTCGCCGGCATCGCCCTGGCGGTGATCGTGGCCGCCGCCGCCGTCTGGTTCATGCCCGCCGGCCTGCGCCAAGCGCCGCCGCTGGTGGGCCAAACGCTCGACGGCCGCACCTTGACCCTGGAGCAGTTGCGCGGCAGGCCGGTACTGGTCACCTTCTGGGCGACCACCTGCCCGTCCTGCATCGAGGAAATGCCCCATTTGGTCGAGCTGTATCGGGAATTGAATCCGAAGGGGCTGGAAATCATCGGCGTGGCGATGGCCTACGATCCGCCGGAACAGGTGCGGGCGCTGGTCCAGCAGCGGCGAATCCCCTACCCTATCGTGCTGGACACCCAAGAGCGCATCGCCCGGGAATACGACAACGTGCGGCTGACGCCGACCACGGTGCTGATTTCGCCGGAGGGCCGGATCGTCCACTACCGGCTCGGGCTGCTGGATATGCCCGAGCTGCGCGATACCATTCGGCGGATGCTTTGAGCGGGCGAGACGCCGATCCCGGGTGCCTCGCGACCCGGCCCGCGCCGCTCAGCGAAAGCGGGCGTTCGCCCGCTCCAGGCATTCGCAGGCTTGATCCAGATCGGCGTGACAGCGCATGACCCAGGCGTCGCCCCAGAAGAAATTGCAGCTGGTTTCGGCTCGCAGCACCCGCCAGTGCGCCTCTTCCAGCAGCCCCAGCAATTCGGGGTTGCGCGAGCCGATATGGGCGGCGTTGTTCAGCGCCGCCTGCACCGCCTGACTGATCTCGTCCACTCGGGTCAAGGCATCCTTCTGGGCGGGCGAGCCGCTCCATTGCACGAAATCGCGCCCGTCGTGCCAGCCGGTGTTCCACGCGCCCGGTCCGACCTCGACCGCGCCGCCGGCGCCGAACCGGTCGAGATAATCCTTGATGAAGGCCGGCCGGATGGCATCTCCGCCCGTCCGCGCCCGGTCCATCAGCGGCTTGTAGAAGGCGTCCCAGAAATTGCTGCCGGGGGTGACGTTGCGGAACCAGCCACCGCTCAGACCGTCGGTGCAAGTGGTCACCAGGGGCGGAAAATCGCAATTCTTGGTGCGCTCCCGGATTTCCCGATCAAACCATTCCAGCTCCATGCCCGACTCCTGGGCGTTCGATAAATCGCGGTCGCGCACGATGACGACGATTTCCTCGCCGCCGAAGCGGGCGACGTGCGGCTGGTAGCGCAGCTCCTCCCACCGCATGGACCCCACCGGTCGCACATGCTCGCTGTCGACCAGCACGAAGCGATAGCCCAAACGCCGCAGCGAGGGGATCATTTCCATGCAAAACCCCATTTCCGGCGGCCAGAAGCCCTGGAAGTCGCTGTTGAAGAACTGGCGGCGCACCATCCCGCGCCACCGCTCCAGATGGGCTTCCCAATCGGCCTGAGGAACCAGCGGCATCACCGGGTGATAGTAGGCGGTGCCGAGCATGTCGATGACTCGGGTGTCCCGCAACCGCGAGAGCAGCGAACCGCAATCGACGATACCGTAAGCCCGGCTCTGAAAATCCGAGTGGGTCAGGGTTTCCAGCAGCGTTCCGGACAGGGCCAGATGCAAGCGGCCGACATCCGGGTAATCCTCCAGGGAACGGGGAATCCGGTCCATCGCGAACAGGATTTCCTTGGCTTCCCACTCGTTGCGTTCCAGCAGGTGTTCGAGATTGCCATGGGGCTGATGCAGGTTCAGCACCAGCGCGTGATAAAGGGTGTCCACCATGATTCAGCCTCCTCCGGTGACGGGGGTGGCGGCAACGGGCGGCGGCATCACCTCGCCGCCTGCCACCACCCCATTTTTTATAATGATAAATCGGGAACGGCCGTGGCTGAATGCCCCGAACAATTTAAAAATCGGTCTCGACGATGGCGCTGGCCCGCCGGCAGAGTTCGCGCCCGTAGTCCGTCCACAGGCCCTGCCCCCAATAGCGGTAGCAACTGGTCTGCGAACTCATCAAATAAAACAGCGCGTTGCGATAGCGCGGATCGCTGGACGCCACCCCCGGTTTCAACACTTTCTCGTGGAATAGCGAACTGGCTTTCTCCATGGGCCCGAGGACATTGTCGTAGCCGCGCACCCAAGAGATGTCGTTGGTCCAACTGCCGCCTTCCATGTGGAACCGACCATCTTCCTTTTTCAGCTCGGCGATGACCTGCTCCAGCTTTTCCGGTCCGGCGCCCGGCGCGAATCGATCCCAGATCCGCTTTTGAAACAGGGGCTGGACCGCCGGCAAATCGGATTCCGAGATCCCCAGCGCGAACAGGTGCTCCAGGTACTCGGTGGCGTTCATGAACGGCACGTCCGATCCCGAGGACTCGCGCACCGAATCCATGAACTTGCCGGGGAATTCGTTCATCATCACCCCGCCGTTTTCGCCGTCGGCGATTTGCGTCACCAGCGGCGGCACCGATTTTCCGGCCAGCTCCCAGCGCGACAGGCTCTTGGCCTCGTAGTAAGGCTGCATCTGCGCGACCAGCTTGGTGTCGCTGCCCTGGGTCTTGATGATGGCGATGATGCTGACGGTCTCGCCCTTGGAGTTGGTGCAAACCAGCCGGTGCGGCAGGTGCTTTTTCTCGGGGCCATGGCCGTTCTCCGGTCGCTCCACCGTGTGCTCCTGCACCAGCACCCACCGATAGCCGCAATCCACCAGCGTCTTGATGTACTCGTAGGCGGTGTCGGGATGATTGGGCAAGGCCATTTCCGAGGGCGAGAACCCGCGCACCCGCGCCAGCGCCTCCAGCCCGAAGATGGCGGCGAAATGGTGTTGCCACGCCTTGACGTGCAGCCGGAAGTCCTGCGCCGGGGTCGAAGGCGCCACCGCGTGGCCCCACGGACAGCCCAGCCATTCGATCCCTCGCCGATAGTCGGGGTTGCAGGTCGCGTTCTTGAGAGCGTCGAACACGTCGTTCAAGCCCATGGCGCGCATCCCGTGGAACAGGGTGCCGGAGTACTCCAGCATCACGCGCGGTTCCTGGCCTTCGCGGATCAGTTGCGGGACGAACTCGCCGATCCGCTTGTAGCACCAGTGGAAGGCCGGTGCGTTGTAGTTGTCGCCGATCCCCTGGTTGTCCCACATGTACTTGAGATTGCTGATGACCGCCGCCGTGGACAGATCGCCGCCGCCCGCCGGGAATCAGCGGTTGGTGCATGTGGAGGGCGATCGCGCACGCCGCGCGGATGCGCCCGAAATCGGCTCGGCTCTCCGGCAGAAAAACCGCCCGGTCGCGACTGGCGCGCAGCGTTTCTTCCACCAGGGGCTCCGAACCGCAGATGTTCGGCAACCCATCGACGTATTCCGGAAGCGGGCTCATGCGTGACGTTCTCCTGTGCTGGCTGGACTCGGTGAAGGGGAGCGGGCGGGCTCGCGGCCGGGGCGACCCCTACTTGCAGCGGATGTGCTCGTAGATGTTCATATAATCCTGGCCGGGCCGGCACCACGAATAATCGTAGCTCATGCCGTGGACCATCATCCGGCGGAAATCGTCGGGATAGGCGAACCACAGCCCGATGGCCCGGTGCATGGCCGATTCGATGCCGGCGTGATCGGCGCCCTGGAACACGAAGCCGTTGCGCTCCTCGAACGGCTTGTGGGAGTAATCCTTGTCGAACACCGTGTCCTTCAGGCCGCCGACCTCGCGCACGATGGGCAAGGTGCCGTACTTCAGCGCGATCATCTGGGTGAGGCCGCACGGCTCGAACAGGCTGGGCATGACGATCATGTCCGCTCCGGCGTAGATCAAATGCGACAGCTCTTCGTCAAAACCCAGTTCCAAATGGCAGTCGGGGCTGTCGTTGAGGTGCCGCTTGAGGTTCCAGAAGTGCTGGTTGGTGTGCGGTTCGGGGCTGGAGCCGAGCAGGACGAACTGGGCGTTGTTGCGCAGGGCGTAAAAAATGGCGTGATGGATCAGGTGGACGCCTTTTTGGCTGTCGAGCCGGCCGACGTAGGCGATGATCGGCTTGAACTCCTTGCTCAGCCACAGCCGGTCGCGCAAGGCATCCTTGTTGGCGTACTTCCGGTCCAGGGTTTCGACGCCGTAACGGCTGGGAATGTGCGGATCGACTTCCGGGTTCCAGACATCGTAATCGATGCCGTTCAACACGCCGCCAAACTTGGCCTGATGCACGTTCAAGGTGTGGTTCAGCCCGCCGCCCTGATCGGTGAACCGGGCCTCGTGGGCGTGGGTCGGCGACACCGTGGTCACGAAATTGGAGTAGACGATGCCGCCCTTCATCAGGCTGACGGCGGTGGGGTTGTGGTTGTCGCGCAGGCGGTCGAAATTGAAGTAGTGCGAAATGTTGGTCAGGCCGGTGGCCCACAGCACGTATTCGCCGGTCAAGCCCTGATGCTTGAAGTTGTGGATGGTGTAGCAGACCCGCTGCCAGTGCATCCCGGCGTGGGCGTACTGCTCGAACAGCAGCACCGGCACCAGCCCGGTCTGCCAGTCGTGGCAGTGGATGATGTCGGGGCGGCGATTGTCTTTGAGCAGGAATTCCAGCGCGGCCTTGCTGAAGAACGCGAACCGGCTGACGTCGTCCGAAAAGCCGTAAAAATGGCCGCGGTTGAAGAAGTTGTCCTGGGAGTGGGGCTCGATGAAAAAACATTTGCGGCCGTGCACGAAGCCGAACCACACCGTGCAATGCACGGCGCCGTTGTACCAGGGCACCCACAGATCTTTCATGGAGACCTGCAATCCCCAGATCTGATCGTAGCGCATGCAATCGTACTTCGGCAGGATGATGTGAACCTCGTTGCCGCGGATTTCCAGTTCCCTGCTCAGGCCGAAGACCACATCGCCCAGCCCGCCAACTTTCGCCACGGGGGCGCATTCGGGAGCAATCTGCACAATGTACATAAACTTCCGTCCTTAATTCGTATTCCGGGCGCGGATCGGGCGGCTCGGGACGCCGTCATCGGGCGGTCCCGAACCCGGCCGGCCCTCTTGGATCTCAGTGTGGAAGATGGTCGCGGCTGGTCACCAGCACGAACGCCTGTCCGGGTCGCAAATCGTAGGAAAACGGCCGGGGGATGTACTCCAGGGGATACTCGGGGGAAGCGTCCACCAGCGGCGCACCGGCCTGGATGTAGGTTCCCAGATTCTCGGCGTAGAAATATTGGTGGTTCCAGGGGTCTTTGTTGAGGATGATCAGCGCTTCCTCGTGGGTCTTGGCCGAGGCTTTCCACATGACCAGAATATTGGGGTTCTGGTAGGGCAGCATGCTGGTCGGACACTCTTCCTGGAAGACCTTGTAGCGCCGCTTGACGGCGTTGACGGCGGCGATGAACTCGCGCAGATCGGCGTTCGGCTGCTCCCAGTCGCCCGGCCGGGTGTTGACCACATGCAAGCGGCGGCGGAAGCCGTACTCGAAACCGATCGGGATCATCACGCCGGCCGAGAACAGGGCGGAAAACAGATAGCGCTGTTTCATCGCCGCCACGTTGCCGTTGACTTCCTGGAACAGGCGCTCGGTGTCGTGGCTTTCGGGGAAACTGATCGAGGGCGCGATTTCGCGCACCAACTGGTATTGCTCCATCAGCCAAGCGCCTTGGAAATCCCACCATTTGGAACTGTTGAACACGTAGTCGAAACCGGCCTGGGCGGTCTGCTTGGTCTGGTCGGCGGTGCAGCCCAGGGTCTCGGCCGTGAACACCGCGTCGGGATATTTTTGCCGGATCTCGCGAATCAACCGGCCCCACAGGTGCCCTGGAATCTGGTAGGCGGCATCGCAGCGGAAGCCCTTGAAACCCAGCTCCAGCAGATATTCGACGATCTTGTAAAAATAGCGATAGAGCCCTTCGGGATCGGAGCTGTGCTGGTGGTCGAAGCGGGCCAGATCGCCCCACACCACCTTATGGCCGTCCTCCATGCAGAACGGATGGGCGATGTTGCCGTTTTCCAGGATGAACCATTCCCGATGCTGGCGCGTCAGGTCGGAGTCGAAGGCGCAGTGGTTGATGACCAGATCCACCATCACCTTGAGGCCGAGCTTGTCGGCCACGGCGAGCGCCGCCTGCATTTGCTTGTCGGGAGCGAGCTTGGATTTCTGATCGACCAGCAGCGGGTTCAACTGGAAATAGTCGGAAATCGAGTACAGGCTACCCGAGCTTCCCGGTTTCTGGACCGGATTGACGAACACCCAGTCGAAGCCCATGTTGGCGGCCCGTTCGAGGTGCGGTTCCCAGTACCCGCAGGGACCGGCCAACAAGGGGAAAAGGTTATAGATCAGCATGGCGACTCCCTTTGAGTTTTTTCGTTCTGGTTCGCCGGGCGCGGCTGGCGCGCTCCGATAAAACCGCGCTGGCATGGCTGCCAAAACAATCGTGAAACTTTAGCATGAAAACGCGGGCGACAGGAGACCGCGCGCCCCCGGCGCGGGCCCGCCATCGACCGCGCGGCTAAACTTGCGCTTGCAGATAAAGGGGCAGGCCCAGACGGTCGATCAAGCCCAACTGGGTTTCCAGCCAGCCGATATGCTCTTCCTCGCTGGCCAGGATGGCGGCCAGCAAATCGCGGGTCACGTAGTCGCCGCAATCTTCGCAGTACCCGACCGCTTCCTTGTATAGCGGATGCGCGATGCGTTCCAGCTCGAGGTCGCCGCGAAAAATTTCCCCGACGTTTTCGCCGATTTGCAGCTTGCCGAGATCCTGCAAATTGGGGAGGCCCTCCAGATGGAGAATGCGCTGGATCAGCCGATCCGCGTGCTTCATTTCGTCGATGGACTCGTCGTACTCGTGCCGGCCCAGCTTGGCGAACCCCCAGTTGTCCAGGAGCCGGGCGTGCAGGAAGTATTGGTTGACGGCGGTCAGCTCGTTTTTGAGGGCCTTGTTGAGGTATTCGATGACCTTGGCATCGCCTTTCATCGGCAGGTTTCTCCAGCGGGACTCAAAGATCGATCGCGAACCAGGCCGCCCGTTGCGGAGCGGGTTCCACGGCGGCGGGCGGCGGGGTCGGCTCGACCGCCGCCGATTCGGCGGCCGGGGCATCGGCCAGCGCCAGGACGGCTTCGGCGGGTCGCGCGGCCAAACACTGATCGAGCAATTCCCGGATGGGATCGATGCACTTGCCGCACTCGATACCCACGCCGAACCGGGCGCTCACATCCCCCATGGTGCGGACACCCTGCTCGACCGCTTGTCGGATTTGCTGGTCGGAAACAGCCTTGCAGATGCACAAATACATGAATCGTACCCTCCAATTCCCAATCTTGTCGCTCGGTATTACAGTATAGAGACTTTTCGCGAGGGGTTTGGTTGCCGAGACTCTTGCCACGGACCCGCCGAAATCGGACACTGGGCGGGATCGTCGATGTTTTGCCCGTTCGGAATCCCCGTGGAGCAAAGCCGCCCCCGATCCACAGGCCGATCCCGAACCGAACCAACGGAGCCACAACGGACGTGAACCCGCCGCCCGGAAACAGCGAATCACCCGCCGACATGCCGACCTGTTGGCCGATCTCCCTCACGCCTCTCATTTACCCGCGAACCTCCGCGCCGCGCCGAAACGAGGTTCCCCCCCGATCATCGGCTCGCCGGCGGCGCGACCCCCACACTCAAACCAGCCGATGACCCCAACACGACCGCTTGATCGCCCTCATTCCCGCCTTCAACGAGGAAGCCACGATCAGCGCCATCGTCGCTCAAATCCGACGGCGCTGGAACTGCCCGGTGGCGGTGATCGACGATTGCAGCGCCGATGGCACCGCCCGGGTCGCTCGCGGGGCCGGTGCCATCGTCCTGCCGCTGACGCTCCAGCTCGGCGCTTGGGGCGCGATGCAGACCGGCCTGCGTTATGCCTTGCGCGAGGGTTATCGGACCGCCATCACCCTGGATGCCGACGGCCAGCACGAGCCCGACTGCATCGGCGAGCTGCTGGAGCCGCTGGCGACCGGCGTGGCCGATGTCGCCATCGGGGCCTTTCCCGAGCGCGCCAGCCGAGCCCGCCGGATCGCCTGGTCGTATTTTCGCTGGCTCACCGGCCTAAAACTGGAGGACATCACCTCCGGTTTCCGGGCCTACAATCGCGCGGCGATGACCGTGCTCGCCTCCCAGGAAGCCAGCCTGCTCGACTACCAGGATGTCGGCGTCTTGTTGATCCTGCGCCGCAAGGGGCTGCGGACCGTCGAGGTGCCGGTATCGATGCAACCTCGCGTCCAGGGCGCCTCGCGGGTATTCCGCTCCTGGTGGATCGTGGGACAATACATGGTGCAGACCAGCGTGCTCTGCCTCGCGCGGATCGGCAATCGCCACCCTTCGGCCGCGCCCGACGACTGAGATTCCGGATCGATGATCACATACCAAATCACCTCGATGGTGATCGGGATTAGTCTTGCCGCCGTCATCCTGTTCCTGGTCCGGCGCGATCACCTGCACGGACCTTATGCGGTCTGGTGGATCGGGGCCGCCGCGACCGTCGGAGCGCTGGGGTTTTTTCCGCGGCTGTTCGATTACTTGGCCGGCTATCTCGGCGTCCGCTACCCGCCGATTCTGGCTATCGTGCTGGGGCTGGGGCTGTTGCTGCTCAAAATCCTGACCATGGACCTGGAGCGCTCCCGGCAAGAGCGGCTGATCCGTCGCTTGGCCCAGCGGCTCGCCATGCTGGAGGCGCGCGGACCGCTGCCGGAATCGGTGGAGCCGGCGGAACCGGCGGAACCGGCGGCCGAAGCGCGCGACCGCGAATCGCCCTCGGACGCCGCCGAGCAACGCTGATGCGGGTCCTGCACGTCGGCAAGTACTATCCGCCGTTCGCGGGCGGCATGGAGTATTTTTTGGCCGACTTGCTGCCGGCCCTGCAAGCCCGAGGCGTCGCGCCGGCGGCGCTGGTACACGACGAACCGCCCAGCCGGGGCGGACAGCGTCCGGCGCCATCCGACTCCCCGCCCATTTATCGCGCGCCTTGTCACGGCCAATTGCTCTACGCCCCGATCAGCCCCGAATTCCCGTTTTGGCTGGCGCGCGCCATCCGCGAATTCCGGCCCGACCTGCTCCATCTGCACCTGCCCAACACCTCGGCGTTCTGGGCGCTGGCTCTTCCCGCCGCCCGCCGCTTGCCGTGGGTCGTCCAGTGGCAATCCGACGTGGTGGCCTCCACCATCGACCGCCGGCTGGCTCTGGCCTACCGCCTGTATCGCCCCCTGGAACAACGGCTGCTGGCCACGAGCAAAGCGGTGATCGCCGCATCGCCGCCCTACCTGGACGCCAGCGCCGCCCTGAAATTTTGGCGGGACCGCTGCCATGTCATCCCGCTCGGCCTCGATCCGGGCCGCTTGCCCGATCCCGATCCGGCGGCGCTGGCGCGGGCGGCGGCGCTGTGGGGCGAGACCGATTTCCGGGTGCTGGCCATCGGCCGGCTGACCTACTACAAAGGCCACGACGTTCTGGTCCGGGCCGCCGCCGATCTGCCGGGTAGCCGCGTGCTCGTGGTGGGAGCCGGCGACCGGCGGGATCGGTTGACGGCGCTGATCCGGTCGCTGGCGCTGGACGACCGGGTCTCGCTACCCGGATTTCAGCCCGAGGCGGATCTGAACGCCCTGCTGGCCAGTTGCGACGCGCTGTGCCTGCCCTCGCTGGAACGCACCGAAGCCTTCGGGCTGGTGCTGCTGGAGGCGATGCGTTTCGGCAAGCCGGTGGTGGTCAGCGACATCCCCGGTTCGGGGGCGGGTTGGGTGGTCCGGCAAGCCGGCCACGGCCTGCTGGTGCCGCCCGGCGACCCCGCAGCCCTGGCCCAAGCGCTGCGAGAACTCCAGCGCGATCCGGTCCAGCGGCGAGCGCTCGGCCAGTCCGGCGCGACGGCGCTGCGGGAACGGTTCGGTATCGGCCGGGTGGCCGCTGCCATCGGCGATCTATACCGCCGACTGCTCGCCGCCGGCTGAAGGCCCGCCGATTCGGGCGGACGGCGGACGCGCATCGCCCGCGCTCGCGGGCGCGAACACCGTCACGATCCAAAACAGCAAAACGGGCACAAAATGCAGGAACACCCGATTGATGCTGGTGTACTGTTCGGCCCAGCGCTGGGCGTCGGTGAAAAAGAACAGGAAGAACAGCATCAGCAGGCACGAACCCACGAAAATGGCCACGACCCGCCGCCAGCGATCCGCCGCCAGCCCCGGCAGGGCCGCCGCCAGCGCCACCAGCGTCAAAAACCACAGCAAATGCCAGTTGGCCAGCACGAAGAAATTTTTGAGCACCGGCCCCCAGGTGCCCCGATAACCGAGGTTGAATCGCCCCAGATAAGGCACCTGGATCAAATCGGGTTTGAGCAGGAATTCGCCCAAACCGGGCAGGACGAAAGTCACGCCGCCCACCAGCCACCAGGCGACCGCCAGCATCGCCACGCTCGCGACCACCAGCCAAAGCCACCATCCCCGCAACCAGACTACCAGCAGCGCGGGAGCGAACATCAGCAGCCAGACCGTGCCCTCCAGCTTGATCAGCGGGCAGGCCGACGCCATCAGCAACGCCAATAAGCCCTGTCGGCGGTCGCCCGCCCGCAACCACTGAAAGAACGCGATGGCCGCCAACCCGAAAACGACCGCCATCCACAGATCGGCGTAGCCGGCCAGGGCGACATGGGTGTCGAGAATCGGCAGGGACAACAACAGCCAAGTCAGCGCCAAAGCCGCCAAGGGCGCCACCCCCCACAGCCGCGCCTGCCCGAAAAAACCGAACCCCAACGCCAGCGCCGCCCCGATCCACGGCAGGTTAGCGGCGGTTTCGTTCCAGGCGCCGAAAGCGAGCGTCGGCCACAGCGCCAGCAGCGGCACCGTGGCGGGATAAGTCCAGGCTTCGATGGTATAGGCGGAACCGCTCGGATCGGCGAGCCAGCGCTGGGGATCGACGAACGGCGCCAGCGTCCCCAACTCGGCCCAAACCTTCGGCCGAACGGCCCAGGTCGTCCAGGCATCCCAGGCAAAGACCGGCCTCCACCAGACTTCCAGGGTCAAGCCCAGCAGCCGCCAGCCCAGCCAAGCCAGCAACACCGCGAACAGCAGCCGTTGCCAGAGCGGCTGCTCGCGCCAGTCGCTGCCGGCCCGCTCAAAATCGACGGATCGCCCAAGCTGCCGCCATGTCAGCCAGCCCCCGGCCAAGGCCAGCAACGCCAGCGCGAGCAGCGGCCCGGCGACGTTCGGCGAAAATCCCAACGCCGCCTGCAACCGCAGCAGCAGCGTAACCGCCAGCGATCCCAGGACATAGCCGTAGCCCAGCGCCAGCGGCCAAACGCCGGGCGAGCGTCCTCGCGCCAACCGGCGCGCACCCACAGGACGCCCGCCAGCCACGGCAAAAACAGCGTCAAACCCACAAACCCCCATGCCATCGCCGCTCAACCTCCCCGCACCCGGAACAGCGCGCCGAGCGCCGCCGCGTGGAGCAGTTCCGCCGACAACTGCCCGCCGGTCCACTCCAACACCTGCCGCTCGCGGTTGTAGCGCACTCCCGACAGGGGCGACAGAATCAGCACGTAATCGCCTTCGTGCGCCACGCCCGCGCTCGGGGGCAGCGCAAAGCCCATGAACCCGTTGTGCGGCAACAGATGATAGCGGGTTCTGCCCGCTTGATAGGACGTGGCATCGCCCGGATCGGCGCTGACGACGAACAGCCGGGCCGGCCGCTCGGGAAGTCGTTGCCGAACGTCCCGCAAGAACTGATAAAGATCGCCGTCCGCTGCCGCCAGCCGCCGCTCGTCCCCTTCCTTGCCGGCGAAACGGGCCTCGGTCCGCTCCAGCCGCCGACTCAAATCCCATTGCCAGCGCAGATCCAGCACCAGCCAGCCCAGCAGAAACAGGACGACATACGGTCGCCATCGCCCGCCGCCACGGCGCGGCGGATCGAATACCGCATACAAGGCAACGCTGAACCCGACCCAGAGCGCGACCATCAGCCCCGGCGGGAACAGCGCGTCCAGCGGCGCACCGGCCGTGAAATTGATGGAGCGCTGGCTCCAATCCTCGAACGCGGCCCACTCCTCGAACGCCAGACGCGCGAGTTCGGCGACCCCCAGCACCGGCGGGCGCAACTCCAAGCGCCGAACCGCCAACGGCCGCTCGATCGGACCCCGCAAAACCAAGCCAACCACGGCAATCCGACCCCGCCAGCGCGGCTCCGAACTCAAATCGAGCGCGCCGCCGTCCGGCCCGGCAGGCGGCAACACCACTTCCCGCACGGTGCGCGGCTCGGCGAGCGTGGTCCAGATCAGCCGCAGCTCGCGGCCGGGTTCCAAGCCATCTACCCGCCAGAACAGGTGACGGTACAGCTCCGCCCGCACCATGCGAGCGGAACCTTGCACCGAGGTGATCTGCTGGGGTCCCGGCTCGCGAATTTCCAGACCGTCCGCCGTCCGCGCGCCCTGGCCGCTCGCCAGTTGCAGATCGTTTCCGGCCAGCACCACGGGAGGCGCGACGTCCGCCAAGCCGCCGGCACGATAAAACACGATCAAAACCAGCACCGTCAGCAAAGCGCCGCCCAGCGCCGCCCAGCCAATCCAAGCGGCCGACCTCAGCCGGCTTATCCGATGTGACGCTTCCGTCATCTTCGTGATCCTTGCAACCCGTTTTCCTCGCAATATCGCGCAAACGTCCAAGCCGGCCGATAGCCCAGCTCGGCGCCGATCCGGGACGAGTCGTAGCACGCCCAGCCCAGCAGCTTGTCCAGCGCCGTCCGCGCCTTTCGACCACGCCGGCCAACCAAGGTCAGCGCGCTATCCATCAGCCGAGCCATGCCGTATAGAACACTTGGCGGAACCGTCCAACCCGGCACCGGAAGATCGAATGCGCGGCGAGCGATGACGTACAGATCCCGCCCGGAATACGGTTGGCCATCGGTCACGAAATAAGTTTTACCCGCAGAGGCCGGATGCGCGGCCCCCAATAGCGCTGCTTGCGCCACATCGTCCGCGTGAACCAGCGAGCGCCGGTTGCCCGTCTCCGGCAGCGGCGGCAACCGACCGCGCCGCGCGGCTTCGATCAAGCGCGCCAGATTCGCTTTCATGCCGGGGCCGTAAACCAGCGCCGGCCGCAGGTTGACGACGTGCAGCCCCCGCTCCCGTCCGACCGCCAGCACCCGCTCTTCGGCGGCGCGCTTGGCGCGACCGTAGGGCGTCTCCGGCGGCGCATCCCAATCCTCCCCGACGCAACGGGGTCCGGGGTCGCCGACCGCCTTGACGCTGCTGAGAAACACGAAGCGCTCGACGCCGGCCACCGCCGCCGCATCGAGCAAGCGAAAGGTGCCCTCTGCGTTGATCGTCCAATGCCGGGCCGCGAAATCCGGCGTGTCCGCCGCATCGGCATGAGCGAAACCCGCCGCATGGATCACCGCGTTCACGCCGGCGCAGGCTCGCGCCAAGCTGGCCGCATCGGCGAGATCGCCAACCGCGATCTCCACCCCACACCAATCGGCCGGCACCGCGCTTTCCGACCGAACCAGAACCCGCAAGCGTGCGCCCTGCTCCCGCAGCGCGGACACCAGCCGCCGGCCGATAAAGCCGGTCCCGCCGGTCACCAGCACGGCCCGTCCCCGACAAAAATCCGCCATTACCACCAGCGCCAGCCGTGCCGGCCGAAAAACAGGGCGGCCGCCCGCAGGAACAGGCCGATGTGCCGGATACCCTTGCGGGAGGCGTGGCCGCCGAGATGGACGATCCGCACCGACGGCACGCAAACCAGTCGAGCCAATGGAGCCAGCCGCAAGCTCAGGTCAAAATCCTCGAAGTACAGAAAATACTCGGGGCGAAACCCTCCGATCCGCTCCAGAACTTCTCGCCGGCACAGCATGAAACAACCGCTGGCGATGGGCGGGTCCCACAGCACGGTATCGCCGGTCCGGTCGCGCAATTCGTAACGGTCCAGGCGGGCCTGAAATCGCCGCCGCAACCCAGCGGGCGCGAACCCGCGCAGCGCCAGATCCAGCACGGTCGGATACGCCTTGCACAGATACTGCCGCCGGCCACCCTCGTCCCAAGCGGCGGGCGCCACCAGCCCGGTTTCGGGATGGGCGGCCAGAAACGCCAATCCCTCGCTCAGCGCGTCTTCTTCCAGCAGTACATCGGGATTGAGAATCATGTGGAAGTCGCCACCGTCGTGACGCCACAGCGCCAGATTGTGGCCGGCGCCATAGCCCACGTTGCCATGGCCGCTCAACAATTCGGCTTCCACCGAAAGTTGCGCCGAATCCAGCAAGCGTCGCAGCGGTTCGCGCCAGTCGGGACCGGGACCGTTATCCACCAGCACCAGCCGCGCTTCGCTCAATAAGTTCCGCTGTCGGGCGTGCTCCACCGCCCGGTCGAGGCGTTCCAGGGCCTTCGCCAATACCGGCAAATCCGGGGCGTGGGTGACGATGGCCACCGACAGCGAAGCGATCTCCGGCGACGCCGACACCGCCAGCCGCGCCGCCAGCGTCGCTTGAGCCGCCGCCGATGCCTCGGCGGGAACGGACTCGACGGCAACCCCCGCACCGGCCGATGGAACGGCGGTGATGACGAACTGATAGATCAGCGCCTCGGGCCGGTCCAGCAGAGCGCGGACCACCTCCGGCGCCAGCGTCCCCGCCCAACCTCCGGCGCTCCACTGCTCGGCGAATTCAGATTGACCCAGCGCCACGACCGTGGCATCCAACGCGACCGACCGCAAGCCGTGTTCCTCCAGCAGACGCAGCAGCGAAGCGCGGGTGAAAAACCGCAAGTGGGTCTCATCGAGCAAGCCTTCCGGCCGGTAGCGGAAATCGCCGGCCAGCAGTTCCGCGATCAGGCCGGCATGGGCGACGTTCGGCACCGACAGCAACACCCGTCCATCCGGGGCGAGCAGGTCGGCCAATTGCGCGAGCAAATCGCCGGGTCGGCGCAGATGCTCCAGGATGTCGGCGCAGACGATGAAATCGTACCGGCAGCCGGCGAAGTGATCGGCCAGGGCGATCCGTTCGAGATCGGCGCATTCCAGGCGGCGATACCAGGGCGCGGCTTCGGCGACAGCGGCGGGATTGTACTCGACACCATCCACCACGCAACCCAGCGTTTCGGCCAAGTGGCGGCCGAGCACCCCCGGACCCGCGCCCAGATCCAGCACCCGGCTGCCCGGCCGCACCGAGCGAGCGAGCTTGGCCAACGAATCCTGACCGTTCGGGTCCAGGGGGCGATGATAAACGTGGGCGGTGGGCGCGACGGGCAAGCTTGTTCGTCCTGGGTAGTTAGGGCCTGTCATCAATTGAGCCATATACACGCAGCGGCGAGGTGAACGCCGGCTAGAAAGTTCTGGGCAAGTTTGTCGTAGCGAGTCGCGATAGCTCTGAATTGCTTGAGTTTTTGAAAAAAGTTTTCGATCAGATGACGGGCTTTGTAGAGGTCTTTGTCGTACTCGCGCTGGACCACGCGGTTGCGCTTGGGCGGGATCACGGCGACCTTGCCGGCCGTTTGCAGCGGCCGGATCACCCGGTCATCGGCATCGTAGGCTTTGTCGGCCAGCACGGTGTTAGCCTCCAAGGGGGAAGCAATTGATCGGCGCCATCCAGATCACAGGCTTGTCCGGCGGTCAGAAAAAAGCCAATGGGGTTGCCCATGGCATCCGTGGTGGCGTGGATCTTGGTGCTCAAACCGCCTTTGCTGCGCCCGATGGCCTGGTCTTCGCCCTCTTTTTTTGGCGCCCGCGCCGTGTTGGTGTGCCCGGACGACAGTGCTGTCAATCATCGCGTATTCGTTGTCGGCATCGCTGGCCAACTCATTGAAAACAAACTCCCAAGCGCCGCGCTTGGCCCAACGGCTGAAGCGGGTATGAACCACTCGGAAATCGCCAAAGCGGGCGGGAAGGTCTCGCCAGGGAATCCCGGTCCGATACCGATACACCACCGCCTCGACAAACAAGCGATTGTCTTTGGCCGTCACGCCCACATCGCCGATTTTGCCGGGCAACAGCGGCGCGATCCGCTCCCATTGATACTCCGTCAGCGCATGGCGCTTGATCATCGGTGAACTCTCTTCAACACAACTCTTCCAGATACGACACAAGTACACTTTTAGATGCCTTTTAATTGATGACAGGCCCTAGCCAACACACCGAAAGGGCGCCTGCGGAATATGACGCATTATGAGGAACTCGGCGCTAACGATGATGTGACTGTTGGCGCTTGAAGGCAAGCGGCTGGGATTGGCGGTGGGGTCGGCGGAGAGGAAGGGTTTATGCGGCAGGCAACGCCCGACGGACTTCCCGCGCCCGAAAATTTCGGTCACGTTTCCAGACGCCCCATCCGTCCGCGCCAGCCATCGCAAACTCCCCGGAATATCATCCCGATCTGGCTCAGCCGCTCTCTCGGCACGATAGCGAAGAAGAGCAGCTTGAAAAAGGCGCTCCGGGCTATCGCTAGCCTCCAATGCCAAGGAATCCAGCCTTGGCGACACAACCAGACCGTGTTTCGGAAGAGGTAGTAATGCCGCAAGGGCGAATGTATGGGCACGTAACGACCCAAAAAACGATAGGGCCGGTCGCCGAGCCCATGACGCATGGCGGCGCCGCAAACCCCGAACAGACGATATCCCTCGCACCGAGCCCGCAAGCCCCACTCGGTATCGATGTGGTCGATGAACAGATCTTCCCGCATTCCACCGATGGCGTCCAACGCCGTCACGGGAACCAGGCTCCCGGAAGCGATCAGGTGATCGACCTCGACGACTCGATCGGATCGCCCGCAATCGAAGCGCTCGACACGCGCGTTTCGGACCCGGACGAAGGGACGAAGGTCGATCTGATTTTGATCCGTGTATCTCGGCCCGACAGCCGCGACGCGCAGCCCTCGATCCCGCAGGCCCATCATTGCCGCCATCAACTTTGAAACCATGTCACCGGCGGGCACGCTATCCTGATCCAGCAACAGGACAAACTCCGCCCCCCACTCCCTCGCTTTCCCGATCCCCCGGTTCTGCGCTGCGGCAAGCCCTCTGTTTTCCCCCATGCCGAGGGTTTGCACCTTGGTCCGGCAAACCAGACCGAGGCTCGAAAACAGTGCAGCGTCGCCGTTATCGACCAGCACCAGCCCCTCGACCTGCTCCGTAACCGCATCCACCAGCGCGCGAAGTTGAACCATATCAGCTTCATAGGTGACTACTATAGCCACAACCTTGGGAATCAATCTTGCTCTTTCGCGATTAGATTAACCTTAGGACTTTCGCTCGTAATTAATTCAAGAGCTTACTTTGCATTAAACCGGCTTTCTGATATGATCGGCAAATGAAAATGACCAGACAGACTTATGTTGAATATATAATCGGCACGCCGATCAACTATACCTGCACCCACCTCGCCGATCATCTGGATGGCGGCATCAGCCATGATGCGGTCAATGATTATTTGCGGCGGGAAAGGCATTCGGCACATACCCTTTGGGAATTGGCCAAACCGCTAATCGACAACAGCAACGGAGCCTATCTGATCATCGATGACAGCGTTCAGAACAAAAATCATTCCCAAAAAATTGAGATGGTAAAACGCCAGTACAGCGGAAACGCGCACGGCATAGTTAAAGGGATTGGAATTGTGAATTTGGTGCACGCTTTTGGAGATGACTACCATCCGATAGACTATCGCGTGTATGCCCCCGATGCCGATGGCAAAACAAAAAACGATCATTTCCGGGAGATGCTGTGTTTGGCTTTCGAAGAAAAACGCATTCAAGCGCAAACCATCCTGTTCGACAACTGGTACGCTTCATCAGAAAATATTAAATACATTCATCGGCTTGAAAAATTTTTTATCACTTCGTTGAAAGAGAATCGCCCGATCGGTCTCAGCAAAGAGCAGGGCTATATTCATCTCCAAGATCTGCGATGGACCGACGCGCAACTCCGATGCGGCATCACCGTCAAACTCAAGGAAATCCCGTTTAAAGTGCAACTTTTCAAGGTGGTCGCCACCAACGGCGACATTGAATGGGCGATCACGAACCGTCCCCCGGGCTCTATCGACACGCATTTTGTTCAAAACGAGAACAAGAAGCGTTGGTTGATCGAGCGGTTGCACAGAGAGCTAAAGCAGTTGACGGGCATCGAGCGGTGTCAGTGCCGCAAACAGCGGGCGCAACGCAATCATTTCTCTTGTTGCTATCATGCTTGGTTTTCACTGAAAGTGATCGCGAGAAAGCTAGGCAAAACACTTTATCAGATCAAGCACAGCTTGTGGAGTGATTATTTGCGCAACGAGCTACGAAATCCCCGTATTCGCGCTTACCAACCCGCCTAATAGGATAAGCGAAAGCAATTCCGGCATGGATCGAATCCGTTCATCGCGCGGTCGGGAACCGGGCGCTCGACGCTATTTCTCGCCTCTTCCCGGCCGACGCGCGATGCGGCGTCCCGTCACAGCGCACGCTTGATGCGGGCCAGAAGCGCGGGAGGCAGCAGGTGGCGCAGGCGGTGCGCCAGTTCCGGGCGGCGCGAGACCGCTCCAGCAATGCGGCGAAGCAGTTGGCGCGAAGCCGCCGCCGGTCCGCCGGCTGCCCTGCCGGCCACGTGCGTCGCGTACCATTCGCGGAAGTGCGGCTCGCTGCGCGGGTGGCGGAACCGCGCCCGCAGGTCCGCCGACTCGCGATAGAGCACCCGCATCTCACGCTCTATCCGCGCGCCGTCCGGGAACAGATCGTGCGCGCCGGGGCGGCGACCTAGTTCTTCCTGCCGGTGGCGCTGTTGCTCGCGGACATACCAGTCGGTCATCGCGCGCAGGGTCGCGTTGCGCGGAGCGTGCTTGCGCAGCATCGCCTCGTGGGTGCCGATGTCGAAGCCCGAGAAATGGAAAAAACGCAGCGGATGGGCGCCGTTGACGGTGATGCGGCCGTCGGCGTCCTGGCCGATCTCGCGGTAGTACAAGTTCCAGGTGGCAGTGTTGTAGCCGGGATGGCGCAGGATCTCGATCTTGTCGAAGAAGCACGGCGCCAGATCGATCCATCGCTGATCGGTGAACAGGCCGCGCGGCCCATCGTCGTAGCACCAGTCGAGACAGCGCGCGGCCCACCAGTCGAGGAAAGCGCGACCGTCGCCGTGGTCGGCCAGCGCCAGGAAGCCGAGATTGAACACGCCGTGGCGCAAGCAGCCCAGCATCTCGCCGTCCAGCAGGTCGTCGATGTCGATAGCCGGCACGGTGACATGCGGCGTCAGCATCACCGGGCGCTCGGGCAACAGCGCGTACACCTCGTCCATGGGGGTGTACAGCACGGTATCGGGATCCATATAAATCGCGTTGTCGGCGCCGGTGTCGCGAAATATCTTCTTGAAAGCGAAAGGCTTCACCGCCGTGCACAGCTCGACCACGGTGTGGGAGAAGATCCACGCTTCGAGCGACGCGACGGGCAAATCGAGGTCTTCGACGGTGAGAGTGCGATCGAAAATCGAGTAGTCGATATCTTCGCGTTTGCTGTCGGACAACATGCACCAGACGCACGCCTCGCTGCCGTAGACCCGGCGCAGCGATTCGACCAGCACCGCCGCCTTGGGAATGTAGGCGTTGTTGACCGACGTAAAAAAATGCTTCATCGAATTGACCTCAAAGAGATTTACCGCAATCAGCGCGGCGCTATTTCGCGGCCATACCAGAACGAAAAACGCGCGATGGGCGCCGGGAACGTTCGCGAACTATTCGACGCTCTCCGCAACGAGCGCGGGCGCTCAAGCGTTCAGGCGCCGGCGCAGACGGCGAGCGGCATCCGATAAGCCGATCACCTTGAGCAAACCGATGAGCCGGGCACGCCACCGCAACCACAAGCTGCGCCGGTAGCCGACGCGCAAGGCATCCAGCTCAGATCGCAGGCGCAGCACCTCCAGTTGCAGCTTGATGTTCTGCTCTTTGAGCAGGATCGGGTCGGTCACGCTCCACTGCGACGACATTTCGTGCAGGTTGTCCTGATAAAAAACGTCTTCCTCGGTGGGCCGGCTGGTGTCGGCATACCAGGGCAAATGGCGCGCGGTATGCGGCGGTGCGGTGCGGATCGAGCGAAACCAGCGCGGATCGCCGGGGGCGATGCCGGGGCGATACAGCGCGAACGTGGTGTCGATCGCCGCCTCGTACAGTCCGGGCTCATCTAGCGGATGTTGCCAGAACGGCGCTTCCCACTCCAGCACCTTGGGCTTCAGCGCGTAGTGGTCAGGAATGTCGTCGATTCTCAGGGACAGGCCGACCTTGGTGAAGTTCGGGTAGCGCCGCAGCACCGCGTACAGGTGATCGGCGACATCGGGCGGACACGCCTCGTCCGGCAGGATGTCGCAGTCGCTGAGGATGAAATGCCGGCTGTTCACGATCTCGCCAAAGCGGCCGCTCTCCCACAGGACGAGATGGCCGTAATTGCGATCCATCCTATGAACCGCGTGCGGGCTGCGTTCGAGGTACTCCAGCAACGGCGGATAGCTGGAGCAATTGTCGATGATGTGGATGTCGCTGTAGCCGGCCCGCTCCAGCCACGCGACCAGTTGCCGCAGATAGCCGAGCCGGTTGTAGGCGATCAGGAAAACGGGAACCGTCTTGCCGTCGAAAGCGCTCATCGCGGCACCTCCCGAATCCCGCCCACCGTGTAGCCGCAATCCGCGACCAAAGCGCCGAAGACGCGCTCGAAGCCATGTTCGAGCGTGCCCTCGACCGCCGCGAGCGCGACGGGGTCGAAATCGGCGGGCGTGAACCCCGCGCGGCGAACGCGCTCCAGCACCGCCCCGCGAATCCAGAACATGGTGCCGGCAAAGAACAGCACTTGCGGCTTCACGCCCAGCCGGCGGCACAATTCCCGGTACATCGCGGCGTCGGCCTCCGGCGCCTCGCAGATAAATTTGGCGCTTCCGACCATGCCGAGCGCCGGATCGGAACGGAAAGCGCCCAGCACCGCAGCCACCGCTTTCGAGCTGCCCAGCACGGGGTCGAGCAGTTGCCGCCGCCAACTGGCGCCATCGGCGACATCGGCGCCAAATAGCGCTTGCACGACCCTGATGTAGCTGTCGAAATTCAGGCTCTTCTTGGAATGAAGCTTGAGCACCAGATCGTAGCGGTCGAGATCGAAACGGTTCAGCGCGGCGATGAAGCCGCCGATGTCCTTGCCGCGATTCTCGACTTCCAACACGGTGACGCGGGGAAAACGCCGCCCGAGATCGGTAGCGAGTTCCGGAGCAGGCTGCGTGACGGTGACAAACAGATCGAACGGCACCGGAATATTGCCCAGATAGCCGATGAACTCTTCGAGCAGATCGAGGTAATGCAAATGCAGGTGCACCGCCAAGCGCAGCGGTTCTCCCGACAACGGCACCGGAACGGGGGTCAGCAGCGCGTAAGGGATAGCAGGGGTAGGAGCGGGTCCAGAACCGGGAATCGGCTCGGCCGGGGACGAGCCATGAATCTGCCACCGCAGCCAGCGCAGCGGCGCGGTGAGCGCCTGACCCAGACGGTAGCTGCGCGAGTTGCGCAACAGTTCCAGATCGTGCCGGGTGTCTGCGAGTTGTCGGCGCTCCTGTTCGAGCGCGAGTCGAGTCCGATCCAGCTCGTCGGTCGCGCCGATCAGCGCCGCGCGGGTCTGGGTCCAGGCATCCCGCGTTTCCGCCCAGCCGAGCTGCGCCTGCTCGTAACCCCGAGCGGCTTCTTCCCAGCCGTGGGTGGCCCGCACCAGTCGCTGCTCGAAATCGTGCACGATCCGCTCCCACTCGGTATCGCGCCGCGCGGCGATGGCAGCCACCTGGTGCTTGCGCAGCAACCGCTGGTGACGGTGCTGGGAGGCCAGCAGCGCAGGGGGTATGCCGTAATGACGGCGCAGCACGCCGCGTTCGACCGCCGCAGCTTCGAGCGCGGAGAGTGGCATGCCAGCAAGAATCGCGTTGCCGCCGTGCAAGCGGTAATCGAGCAACGGCTCGTCGGCCAAGTAGGCGAAGCGCCCGGGGGCGTGCAGAGCGGCGCGCAACGCATAATCCCAATCCATCACGTAGCGGTAGGCGCGCAGCGGCCCCAGCACCTCGAACAAGGCGCGGCGGAAGAAGAAATTCGAAGTCGAGACCGTGTAGTTGCCGAACAGCAGGCCATCGACGCTACCGACCTCGCGAGCCCGGTCGCGGAAAGCGCGCATCATCGCGTTCCACCAATGATCGGGGTCCTCGACCAGACGCGAGTCGCCATCGATCAGGCGGGCGGCGGAAACGACGAAGTCGGCCCCCTGGGCGCACACTTCGTGCAGCCGCGCCAAGCGTTGCGGCGCGAATCGGTCATCGGAGTTCAGGATCGCGAGAAACTGGCCGCGCGCTAGGCCGAGGCCGCGATTGATCGCGGCGTGAGCGCCGGCGTTGGCCTGCTCGACCAGCATGACGCGCGAATCGCGCCCGGCGTAACATCGGATCAATGCGCGCGAGCCATCGCGCGAGCCGTCGTCGATGATGATGAGTTCAAGATCGGCCAGCGTCTGGCCGAGCACGCTGTCGATCGCCTCGCCGATGAATCGCTCGTGGTTGTACGAGGGGATGACGACGCTGATCGTCGGGGCGTTCATGATGGTTTAACTCGCTCTCGGTCTAGCAACCTCTGGGCTGGTTATCGCGTTTCGGATGTGGTAGTGGCGTTAGAGCGCGTGGATTGTACGAGCACCCACCCTGGCGCAGCACGATGATCTAAACTTCCAAAACTGCAGCTATTCAGGAAGAAAACGACTCTGCACGCCACTTCAATTTCCTAGGATAATATGCGAATTCTCAAAATGTTGGCTGATCGCAACTAATAACTGAAGTTAGTCTGCTCCCAATCTTTGGAACGCGCAATAACACCGCTCTAATTCGCCAGAACTTTTCTATTTGGCCTTTTGCATAATTCTACTCAGAAAGCGTAAAGGCGCAGTTATACGCCAAGAGGTGGAGCCGTACAGTTCGAATATGACCGTGTTCAATGCTGAAATTTTGGCGCTTAGCTCCATGTTTTCTCGGTTATTTTCCCTAAGTTTTTCAATTAATTTCTCTATTATAGCTCGCTGTATAGCAATGTCAGACTGATTTAGATCTACATGGATGGAAAACTGGGCTACTAACTGCACTGTTTCAGCGGTTTGTTTCTGTAGCTGATTCTTTATATTTTCTATGCGAGTCTTCAGATTTCCTATGCGGGCAGAAAATTTTCTTACAGTAAGAGTCTTGTCAGACTGGTCACCGTACACCGATTTAATAAATTCTAGCATCTCTGCTCGATTCATCGTCTCTATATAACACTCCGGGTAATAATGATTCCTATAGCAATTTTCTGGTAATACCAGATTTTCAAATGAAAAGCATTGGCTCGACATTGTTTTTGAGCCAACAAAAGCCTTTGTATATTCTTCAAAATATTGCTTGGAATCCATAATATATCAACTCGAAAGAAACATTTGAATTTTAACTTATACCTAAACTTTGCTCACGATGGCTGTTCGAGTTATTTTGATTCCAAATGAATAAAAAAAAATCATTCCAATCTTCAGGGCGAGTATCCCATTTTAATAACCAAGCTAGTGGATAGCCAGCCAATCTTTCGATGAAAGCTCCTAGCCTAGGGCCGATAATCGGTAAGCCAGAATTTATTGCATAGCTTAGCGTATAAGAGTAAGTCTCTGGCCACAACGCTGGAAAAAAAATAAGATCAGGGCGTTCCAGCGCAATTAGAGAAGACAAGTTGCAATCCTCATAGCGCCCTGAAAAAGATAATGGGATTTCAGGATATTGCTTAATTTTTTCTTCTGTAAACCCTATCACCTTGAAATGAATAGCTAATCCTCTAGCTTTCGCATCTGTTGCACAAGATTCCAGCAGTTTTATTCCTTTCGCCAAAGTTAATTGACCCAGAACGACCACTTTCAATTCTTTTCCGAAGAATGGCTTAAACGATACAGGGGTGGCGCCATCCGATTCCGGGTGGGGCAAGCAGATATAATTTACTTGATCAATATATTTTTTAAAACGATATAACGCATCCTGCGTGGGCACAAACACCCTGTCTGCACCTAGCATGAGATTCTTGAATAAAGTCCGCCAGGAAAGAATATCTAGCCCCCACGGTGCGGGCCGCTCCGCGAGACAGCCCGTACACCCAACCACATCTGGTTCACCACAATAACGACCATCGGCTCGAGTCAAATTGTATTGTGGGCAAATCGGATAATAGTCGTGCAGGGTAAAATCGTAAGGGATGTCCAAATCTTTTGGCAGCTTTAGCAATTGTTGCTGGAGATCGAGCACATGATGGATATGAATGCGCGATATCGATAGGTTTCGTAAAAAATTTAACAGGTCAATATAAGCGTGCGGCAATCGAAACCAAGCGCTAAATTCCTCACCATGTCGTGCCCACTCTAACATCGTGACCATACTGTCATCAGTCGGCCGTAAAAGAAAAACCTCATAATCGGGCTCCAGTAGCGCCGCCAGCTCGCGCGCATGTTTCTCGGTACCACCGCCTGCCCGGTGCACGATAAACAGCAAACGCAATCTGGATGACCGGGCCAAGCGTGCGCTGTCGATGCGCCGGCGCAATATCCGGACCGGATCGCGGGCGCAAAAATCGCTCACCAGCGGCACATAGAGCGGATGCCGCTGCTCCAAAGTCCGCTGGGCTTCGGCGCACAACGGCTGACTCTCCGCGCCGAAGGAAACACCGCCGCGATGGTAAACGAACACGTCGGCCGCCAGCAGATGGCGGAAACCGACCTCCCTGGCTCGCATCGAAAAATCGTTTTCTTCACCGTAACCACGCTTGAACGCGGTCGCGTCGAAATAGCCGACCTGCTCCAGACAGCGCCGGGTGATGTACATGCAGAACCCGACCGCCGTTGGCATTTCCACGCTGCGTCCGGCGTTCGCCTCGGCGAATAAATCATCCAACGCCGCCAACGGCCAATCCTCGGGCAGCGGATTGTCTTGCATGAAGCGCGGGTAGCTGCAAATGGTGGCATTATTGGAAAACGGCGTTACCGAGCCGACCATCGGATCGCTGGCCGCGTGGAGATGCAAACGATCCAGCCAGTCGCCATGTACCTCCGCATCGCTGTTCAGCAACACCACGTCTCGATCTGGATGCAGGACCATACCCCGGTTGACGGCATTGACGAACCCCAGGTTGATCGGATTTTTCAGCAAGGTGATCGCGCCGCTATCGGCCAAGTCATCGAGCCAGGCGGAAATCGCGGGTTCCGGGCCGCAATCGTCGATCACCACGATCTCGTGGGCGGTGCGCTGCGGAAACGTCAGCACGCTCTCCAAGCAACGCCGGGTTTCCTCCATGCCGGCGTAAACCGGAACGATGACATCGACGACAGGGGACCGGGCCGGAACGACAACGACCGGGGAAAGTCGCTCGGGATCGGCGTTCAAGGCGAACATTCCCGAAGCGGCTCTGACATGGGGTCGGTGATGGTCATGGCGATATCGAGCATCGGTATCCCCACCAGCCCCTGATGCACGCTACTAGCGTGGGATTTAAAAATCAGCACATCGCTACACCAGCAATGGATCACATGCTCCTGCTGAGTGCCGGACGCCACCGCGACATCCACCGCGTAATCCCCGACCGGCAGCACCGGCATTCGGAACGAAAAGCGCGCGGCCAACCGCTGGCCTTCGAGCACGAGCCGGGGCTCGGCCACGTAGCTCAGGTAGGTATTGTCCCCGAACAGGTTTTGACCGAGCCGGTCCTTGACGAAAAAACCGATGATCGGACTGTCGATATCCGCCAGCGCCACCGCCCGCACGACCAAGACAACGAGTTCGCCACCGACCATCCAGTGTAAAGAGCGTCCCTGCTCGTCCTCGAATCCCGCGTCCACAATGCGGATGGCGCCGGTGCCGTAACCCTCAACTCGATCCTGGAAGTGGAAAAGTTCCAAATCATTGCGAAAAGGGGTTTGATTGAGAAATTTCAGGCGCTGATCCACGGTCTCGGTCGGTCGGCGAACAACGGGGGGTTCCATTCGCCGCTCCACCGTTCGCGGCTCAACTCCCGCTTGGGATTCGCGCAGAATCGACAGGTATTGCTCGCAAACCTCCTTGGCCGGCCCCATCTCGCGCATTTGCCCGTGGTCCAGCCATAGCACCCGATCACACAAGTTCACGACCGCCCCGGTATCGTGACTGACGAAAAACAGCGTGCCGCTCTCCTGAAATTTGCGGAGAAACCGCATGCATTTTTGCACGAAGAAAACGTCCCCGACCGCCAAGGCTTCGTCGATGATCAATATTTCCGCGCGAACATGGGCGGCGACCGCGAAAGCCAAGCGAACCGCCATGCCGCTGGAATAGGTCTTGACCGGCTGGTCGATGAACTCGCCGATATCGGCGAACGCCAGGATCTCCGGCAAATAGCGCTCGATCTCGGCATCGTCGAGACCGAGAATCGCCGCGTTGAGATAGACGTTTTCGCGGCCGGTGAATTCCGGGTTGAAGCCGGTGCCCAGCTCCAGCAGCGCCGCAATTCGCCCGTGTACCGCCAACGTTCCCGTCGTGGGCGCCAAAGTGCCGCACAGCATCTTGAGCAAGGTGGACTTGCCGGAGCCGTTGCGGCCGATGACCCCGACCGTTTCGCCGCGCCGGACCGAAAACGACACGTCGCGCAACGCCCAGAACTCGCGGAAGTAGCGGCGACGGCCGCGCCACAGCATCTGCTTTAGCCGATCCTCGGGCCGCTCGTAGATTTGATAGCACTTGCCGACATCGCCCACCTCGATCACGATATCCCGCTTGTCGAGCGACGCGCTGGCGGGCTCAAAGGACATCGGCGAAGCCCTTACGGGTGCGGACAAACCAGTAGGCGCCCAGCGACGCCGCCAGCAAAGACGCGGCAAGACACAACAGGTAGGGCAACCAGGCCGGCGGCTCGCCGAACAGGACGATGCCCCGGGTCTGCTCGATCACCAAAGCCAAGGGATTGAGTTGCAGCCAAGGGCGAATCGATTCCGGCAGAGCGTCGATCGGATAAAACACCGGGCTCAAAAACATCATTAACTGCACCAAGGGAACGATCAATTGCTGAATATCGCGGACATAGACGCCCAGCGAACTCAGAAACCAGCTTAGCCCCAGCACGAACAGCGCCAGCGGCAGCACGGTCGCCGGCAACAACAAGGCGGTCCAGGACAACCCGGTACCCATGACCGCCTGCAACAGCAGAATCACCGACAATGTCGCCGTCAGCGTCAGCAAGGCGGAAGCCACCATGACCACCGGCAACATCTCCAGCGGAAAAATGACGTTTTTGACGTAGTTTTGGTGGCTCAGGATCAAGCTCGGCGCGCGGCCGAGACATTCGGCGAAAAAATTATAGAGCGCCAAACCGACGAACAGAATCAGCACCAGATGGTTGAGCGATCCATCGCCACGTCCGGCCCAGCGCGTCTTGAAGATCACACCAAAAAAAAACGTGAACACCAGCAAAGACAGCAGCGGCAACAGCAGCGACCACAGCACGCCCAAATAGGAACCGCGATAGCGTTCGGCGAAATCGCGCCGCAACAGCTTGAAAAACAGTTGCCGCTGGAGCCAGGACTGGCGCAGGGCGCGGCAAAGCGCCCTATCTCGCCCAAGAACCGTTTCGCCGCCGCCCACCGCCATGAGGTCAAACACTGCCGGGCAGCGGCGCGACCCGTATCGGTCCGGGAAGCGAGCCTTGCGCATGGCGCTCCCACATCGACAGGTACGCCCGTTCGAGGTGGCGGGCGAAGCGCTCGGTATCGAACAGCGGCGCCCGCAAGCGATTGTCCGCCAGTTTCGCCCGCAATCCCGCCAATTCGGTCGGCACGGTCGCCAATCGAACCGCCCGATCCTCGTATTCCTCCAGCGAACCGGTGATGAGTTCCGGCAAGCCGACCGCCTGAAGCAGGCTGGCGGCGACGCGAGCGGGAAAAGACTCGCCCGGACAGGTCAGCACCGGCAAACCCGCCCACAAGGCGTCGCTGGCGGTGGTGTGGGCATTGTAGAGGCGGGTGTCGAGAAACAGGTCGGCCAGCCGGTGGCGCTCCAGATGGCGGGCTTTGGGAAGCGGACCGGCAAAGATCAGCCGTTCGCCCGCGATGCCGTGCGCGTCCGCCGTCGCCCTCAACCGATCCTGGGCTTCCTCGCTCCGGGCGTAGAGCCAAAGCACCGAAGCGGGCACTCGACCGAGAATCCGCATCCAGACCGCGAACATGACCGGTTCGAGTTTCTGGATTTGATTGAAGCAGCAGAAGACGAAACCCTTTTCGGGCAAACCGTGTTCGCCACGCCGGCAGCCGGTCTCAGCGATTTCCTGCCAGCGGTCGTTGACCTGGTAGCACTCCGGCAGATAGGCCGGCTGCTCGGTGTAAAACCGGGTTTGGTCGGCCGGCAACACCACGGGATCGGCCAGCAGATAATCCAGATAGGTGGCGCCGCTACTGCCCGGGAAGCCCAGCCAGCCCGCCTGAACCGGCGCGGGCCTGAGAGCGAAAATCTCCGGGCGGGCGTAATTGGTGTAGGTCATCAAATCCACGAGGACATGAACGCCATCGGCCCGAATCCGCCTTGCGGCGGCGGCGTTGTCTGCGGTCGACAAATCCACGAACCGCTCGGAATCGTCCCGGATTTGCCGGTAATAGGCGCTGCCGTCGTCGCCGCGCAATGAATAGACACAAATCTCGAACCGCTCCCGATCATGGCAACGGAACAGCCCACGCATCAGATGCGCGGTCGGGTGTTCGCGAAAATCGGCCGAGACGTAGCCGATTTTCAGGCGCGTTGGTTCCCCGCCAGTCGGTCCGAGCACGGCGGGAGCCACGTCCGAATGCGCCACCGTTTCCGCCAAGCGTTCCGCCTCGCGGCGGGCGATGGCCAGCCGCAACTCGTTTGGCAACGGGAGAAACAGCGACCGAAACGGCAACAGCGGCGAGGGCTCGCCGCGCGCCAGACCGGCTTCCGTCCATTGTTGGATAGCGGAAACCCGGCTGTCGTAATCCTGCCAGTCGGCGTGTTCCAGCCGCCGGAACTCGAAATTGATCCGCGCCAGTTCCGGGGTCACCGACGGCAGCCGGGAATCGGTGGGCCGGATTTGAAACGGGCCGTCGTGATAGCTGGCGCGAAAAGCCCTTGTCGATAGCCGATCCGCAACCGCGAAACAGTCTCTGGCTTCGGGGAAGCGATCCAGGCCGGCCAGCGATTCACCGCGCTTGGCGTGGAATTGCCAATCGTCGCGAGCCGACGCCGACAGCGCGTCCAATAAGGCCAAAGCGTCCTGAAACCGCCCGTTGGCGTTGAACGCCGCCGCCACGGCCAATCGCGCCGCGCCCCGACCGGGATCGGTCAATGGCAGCAACCGTTCCGCCGCCGCCAGCGCCGCACGATAGCGCTCCTGGGCCAGCAGAACAGCGACTCGACCCCGCAACAGTTCCGGGTGGTCGGGATACCAAGCCAACCCCTGCTCAATCCAGCCGAGCGCTTGGACCGGTTGTGCTTATCCCAGCAAAAGCCGGTCGCTTGCGGTCAGGATCAACTCTGCCACCGGCTGTCCGGCCGCCCGCAGGGAATGAATCGCGGCTGAGCGCATCAGGGAAACGCCCCAGCCGCAGCAATACCAAACAACGATTATGCGATGCCTTGACGTGATTCGGCTGCCGGGCCAGCAGGCGGTCCAACGTTGCAAGGGCTTCCTCGTTCCGCTCCAAGTCCAGCAGTGCGGCCGCGCGGTTCAACAGCCCGGCCGGGGAGTCCGGTTGCGCGGACAAAGCCGCATCGGTCGCCGCCAACGCCTCGGCCGGTCGCCGCAAGGCCCGCAGCACGGCGGCACGATTGATCAAGGTCACGCCATGTCCCGGCCGCAACGCCAAAGCCCGGTCAAAAGCCGCCAGCGCCTCTTCGTACTGTCCCAAGCCGAACAAGGCCGAACCCCGGTTCGAATGCCCCGTCGCCTGCCCTTCATCGAGACTCAAGGCCAAATCGACAGCCGCCAAGGCATCGTCGAAACGCCCCAACCGCAGCAATGCCATACTTTTGTTTGACAAGGCAGCCAGTCGGTTGCCACCGCCCACACCGTCCAGGTCGAGGACTTGATCGGCCAGTTGCGCGGCCTGCTCGTAGCCGCCGGTTTCGAGCAATGCCGCCGTCGCCAGGAGCAAGGCGGAGGGGTTAAGCGGCTCCAGCCGTAGCGCGTATTCCAGCGCGCGCAGAGCGTCGGCAAACCGCTCGAGATCGAATTGCAGCTCCGCCAATCGAAACCAGTAGCGGGCGCGATGCGGCGCCAACTGGCAGATTTGCGCGTACCGATCTTTGGCCTGTTCGATCTGCCCACCGGCGGCCAATCGCTCGGCCTGCTCCACCAGATTCTCGATCATCGGGGCTGGATTGCCAAACTCGTTCAGCGGGGGGTTTCGTGAAACCACTGACCGTTCAGCAGCACCCAAGGATCTTGGGTGGTTTGGGGGGTCCATCCGAAAGTGCCAACCATCACTTCTGCGCTAATCTTTGTTTTGGCTTTTTCGCCCTCAATCCGTACCTCTTCGATCTTGACCTTGCGGACCGGCAAACCCTTCAACGACATGGCCTCCTCCAACTTCAGCCATCCCCCCGGTTGAGCGGCCGATTCCATTTCGTACAGCGTTCTGACATCGCGCGCTTGGCGAGCGGCCCAATAGCGCTCGACTCGCTGGCGAAGGGCGGCTTCGAGTTCCTCGGGCTTTGTCGGCAGGCCAGTAGCGGAGGGAGTGGCCCCCGGTTCGGCCTTGGCTGCTGTTGGCGCCGCAACTTTGGATTCTTCCGCACGAATCGCTCCGGGCAAGAGCAGGCTGGCGGTTACCACTATTAGCAGAGAAATCCACCGCAGATTGGGCATGGGGAGGTTGCTCATCAATCTCTTTCCTCAGGGTTTTGTCTCGGCGGAATTTTTGGCCTCGGGAGTTTTGATCTCATCCGGCGCTTTGATATCGGCCGCGACAGATGCGGGAATCGCGTTCTTCAGTTCCGGCTTTTCCACCGAAACGCCGATTTTCTTGGCTATTTTCCAGGCATAGTCCTCCCGCGCCTTCGCTTGGGCTTCCTGTTGCATCCGGGCAATGATGTTGTCGCGGACGTTGCGGTAGGGCGCGAGCATGGCATCCCGCTTATCCTGCAACAGAAGAATTTCATATCCTACCGGCGATTCCAGCACCTCGGAGATTTGGCCCACGGCCAAGCCTTCGACCGCTTTCCGCAGCCACTCATCCTTGTCCGGTTGAAAAAAACCCAGATCGCCCTTGGCGACCCTGCCTTGCGGATTGTCGGTGAGCGCTTCCGCCAAGGCGGTGAAGGGCTCGCCAGCCTTAAGTCGCTTGAGCGCATCTTCGGCCTTGGCTTTGGCTGCCGCCTTGGTCTTTTCATCGGCTTTGTCCGGAACCTGAAACTGGATTTGGCCGATCCGGACCATGGGAGGAATGCCATAAAGCTCGGGGTTTTTTTCGTAATACTGATATAGCGCCTCCTCGGAAGGCGCCTCGAACTTGGAAAAATACTTGCCGGCCAACTTCTGATAAGCCTGCATGTACTCCTTGGCGTCCAGAGTCCGGTCCTGAGGCAATAAGCCCTCTTGACGCATCGCCTCTTCAAGCAAGCGATCGAGAATCATCTCTCGCAAGAGTTCCGCCCGCCCCCCGGCGTTCCTGGATTTTTGTACCAGTCGCGTATCTTGCGTCACGTATTTCATAAATTCAGGAACGGTAATCGTTTCCTTTCCGACCCGCGCCAGCACCACTTTATACTCCGGTGGCGGAGCGTCTATCGCAGAAGCCGGCTGTTGGGTCACCGCTTGTCCCGAGCTGGCGGTCTCGGCAGCCGCTTTCGGCTGCTCCGGAACGGCTGGCTTAGAAGCGTTCGGGGTTGCCGCTGGTGTGGCCGCTGACTGTTCATGCGTTACCGACACGGTTGGCGTATCGGTCGCCCGCGCTTCCCGATAGATCGCGACCGTTGCCGGTACAGCAACGGCCATCGTCAGCGCAAGGACCCTCGTCATTCTATCCATCATTCAAATCACCTTTCGCGCATAACATGTTGCATGTCCGGCCCTTGGCCGGGGCGGCACCCGCTTCACCCGGCCGCTCAATCCGGCTTGGCGCCATCGGGCGGATTGGCCGCCAGTTTGCCAAACGCTTCCCATAGCGGACCGTAAACCACCATGGAGGTCGCTTCGCCCACACTGGCGACGACTGCGTCCAGCCAACCGTCACCATCGACATCGACCAGTTCCAAGCGGCTTGGCCAATTTATCAACGGCAGCAAAACAGTCTCGAAACCTCCCGGTTTATCCCGGCGCTCCCGATACAGCACCAGCGCCCGAATACCACCCGCCAGCAGATAGCGCTCGCACCGATCCTCGCCGACCGCCATGGCATGAATGCCGGGTGAACCGGGGTAGGCTATCGATTCGCCCTCGTTAAACTTGCCTTGGCCGCCGTTCAACAATACGGCGATCCGCTGTTCTACCGACATCGGAACCAGGAGATCGACTTTTCCGTCGCGATTGACATCCAGTGGCAGCACATGCCGCGGCCAACCGCCCGGAAAGGCCGCCAGCTCGGTCAGGGTCGGATCGCGGTCGGGTCCGGCGTATTCCGCTGCCCAGACTTTGCTGTCATCGAAGCTGGGGAACACCAGCGCGGGAATGCCGCTCCCTTTAATATCCGCCAAGCGCGCCGGGCGCACATCCCTTCCCGCCGTGAGGGTGACAGTTGCCTTGGCTGTCGCCGTCTCCGGGTTGAAATCGCGCAACAAGGTCAACGACGAACCGCTGTAAGGAACCACCGCCAGGCCGAGTCCCCAATCGGGCCACGAAAAGGGCGTGCTGCTCAGGGGTCCTGGGGTAGCGTAATCGCCCACCAGCGTCAGTCGCCCGTCGGGCTGGGGAGAAACCACCCGCAGTCGCGCATCGCCTTCGCCGTTGATCACGTAGCGCTTTGGCGCACCCGGCAGCGCGATGGTATCGTTGGGGTGAAACCCGGCGATGTCTTGTTCGCCGACGGCGACAAAGCGGCGCCGCTCCACTTGGCGGAACACCTGGATCATGCCCGTACTGTGGGTGGTGAAGATCAAATCCTGCCGGCCGTCGCCGGTCAAATCGTCAACCAGTACGTGAAAGGTGCCGCTCGAAATCCAAAATCGGGAATAGCTTCCATCCGACGCGTCCCAAACGGGCTGGGTCGGTGTGGGATACATTCTCGTGCGGGCTGGGATCGGCTTGGCTTCTGCTTCTTTTGCTGGACCAGCCTTGGCGGGCGCGTCAGCCGACCAACATGGGCTGGTCGCGCCGATCAACCCCGCCGAGACCACCCACCAAAATCGCTTCCACATCATCGTCTACCTCGGCTGGCAATACAAAAACGAAGACGGCGCACGGAGTGCGCCGTCTTCGACTGCTTACCTCAGAACTCTAGACTACGAGTACGGAAGGCTAACATTGTCACAAAAGACATACATCTCGCTTGACGACAATGCCCGGACTCGATTAGGGTCGGTTCACCAAGCCCCGCTCGTGCGCCAGCTCGGACTGCACGTTGCTGGAAGAGGAAACGCTGATCAAGCTGAAGGCAAAACCCGCACGCGAGCCTTCGACTGGCGTCACAACATTTTGCTGCGAGATGGAATTACCATCGACCACCACAGTGGCGGTGTTGTAGTAGTCCTTGATGTCAAACAAGACATAACCCGTGTTCACAGCGCTACCGACAGCCGTTACCCCGGACCGATCAGATTCGGTGTGGGTCAAGCCATCCCGGATAACGGTAGTATGCGGCGCCTTGGGCTTTTTGGGGTCGGCAGTCGGATCGACCTGCACCAAGTTCAACTCGTGCGGAAGATCAGCAACAGCAGAAACCGCGCCTTCTTCGGTATTGAAGACCAGGATATTGGTCCGCTGACGAATCTTATCGCCGTAGCCAAGATCGGGGAACCACAGCACCATGGTGGTGGCGGTCGGGAATGTGGTGCTGGCCGGATCGGCGACATACCGCAGGCTGAAGCGAGAGGTATTATTACCGCTCGATCCAGGAACCCCGTTGCTGGCGCTTGCTCCTGTGCCCGGGCTAGGCAACAGGATACCGGCGGTGACCGGGTTGACATTGGTGACGAAACTGCCGGAACGCGTCACTTCGTCGCCAGCGGCACCATCAGCGCGATCAACCAGCGGAACGAGAGGAATGAACGCCTCGGTTTTCCAGTCGCCCTGAATCTGATAAGAGGCGCCGTAGAGAATCAAACCGCCGGCCCTAGCGGAACCGTTCCTATCGTCCGCGATCACCATGTAGCCCGGCAGATTTTCCGCGCTGGGGAAGCCAGGCGCCGCCGTGGTGCCGTTGCCCTTGACCAGGAAGTTCCAGTCGATGCGCACGAAATCTTCGCACGTTACAGGGATAACGCCATCCGCCACCTCATTGCTGTCGATGTCGAAGAAAAACCAGTGGATCTGCCCGCTGGAGTTGCAATACGGGGTGCCTGAGGGGAACGCACCAGTAGCGTACTTGGTGGCGAGAGGCGACAAGGTGCCAACGCCAATCGCACCGGTCGTGGCCGACAGATCTTCGAACTGGCTGGGGTTGGCCCGATTCGGATCGGCGACGGTGACACCGATCAGGGTGTTGGTCACCACGCCCTTGGCGTTCGTGCCCGCGAACACAAAGGGCACCAGCAACGCGTCAGCGGGGGCGCCCAAGGTGGTCGCCTGAGCGGCACCGGCGGCGCCGAGGGCCGACGCAACCGCGACCGCCACACCAAATTTCTTGAAATTCGCCATCATCTCGTAACTCCTATAGGTTGCTTCGCACGAGCGCTTTAACAAAAAAACAGAGACTGACTACCAGTGAGAGACTACATGGGAATCCAGCCGGTGTCAACATAACAACATCATTTTGTTGTTTGCGCAACAGCTTTTATCCTTTACAACAAAAAAAAACTTGCTCTATTTATAAATAGAACAGGACCGAAATGCAAGGATTACCTTATTATTCGCCATGGCGATAATCGAAAAGTTGCAATTTCACAACAACCTGGATTATTTTGGCTCACGAGGCGGGCACCAAGGGCGCGATTTCGCGCATCTTGCGCTTGATCTCCTCGGTCACCTGCTCGGCTTCCTGGCTGTTTTGCACCACCTTCGGCGTGATCAGGACAATGAGTTCGGTCCGGTCCAGCGCCTCGCTGGTGTTGCCGAACAAGGATCCCAGCACCGGGATCTTGTACAGGATCGGAAGCCCTCCCTGCGCTTCCGTGCGGTTATCCCGAATCAAGCCGCCCAGCACCAGCGTTTGGCCGCTCTTGACCACCACTTTGCTCGTCACGCTGCGCTGCAGGAACGCGCGCTGCTTGGTCGCCACATCGATGTTTCCCACATCGATCACCTCCTGCTTGACTTCCATGTTCACCATGCCGCCGGAATTGACGCGCGGCAACACCTCCAACAGCACGCCGGTATCCTTGTACTCGTAGGATTGGAGATTGCCGGTGCTGGTCGAGCTGCTGATTTGGCCAAGAACCGGCTGCTGGGTACCCACGCGAATGACCGCCTGCTGGTTGTCCACCACCATCACCTGCGGCGAGGATAGCACCTTGACCTTGGAATCGCTGGCCAGCGTGTTCAGCAAGGCGCGCACCAAGCCCCCGCCGTCGGTGATCGCGTAGGAAAAAGACCCCGGATCTCGCCCGCCAAGAACATCGTTGATGGTGAGGTTGTCGGCATTGATGTCCAGAGAGCCTGTACCCGTGAAATCTTTGCCGTTATTGGAACCGACGCCATTGGTGAAGAACCATTGTAACCCATATTGCAATCTGCCGGTCAGCGTCACCTCGGCGATGGTCGCTTCGATCAGCACTTGCCGGGGCATGACATCCATCTTTTGCAGGGTGCCGATGATCCGCTCGTAGTTCTGGTTGGTGGCCCAAATCAGCAAGGCGTTGTTCTCGGTGTCGGCCACGATGCGCACTTCCTCCATCCCCGCGCTGGGTCCGCCCGACCCGACGCCACCGCCCCCACCACCACCCGAGGTTCCAGCGGCGCGTCCACCCGTGCGACCGCCGCCGGCCGAGAGAGCACCACCGGACGAGCCGGCGCCCAACGCGGATGAACCGCCAGCCGAGGCGGCGCTTCCCGACGACAGGGACGATGTTCCGCCACCCAACCCCGAGCTGGAACCACCCGACAAACCGCCGCTCGTTCCCAAACCGCCGCCGCTCGACAGGCCCCCGCTCGCTCCCGACCCGCTGCCGGACAATTGCCCCGACCGCAGACCCGGCGCCAGTTCGCCGCCGCGGCCGCCGCGGCCGCCGCCACCGAGATTGAACAGGCCGTTGAGCAGTTCGGCGACATATTCGGCCCGGCTGTTTTGCACCTGATAGACGTAGAGCCGCTCGCCCCCGACGCCATCCAGGCGCTCGATCCAAACCGCCACCTCCTTCAAATACTCCGCTTGCGGTGTGACCACCAGCACGGCGTTCAGCTTGCTGAGCGGCACGAACCGGAGCAAGCCGGCGACCGGCGTCCCGGAACCCTCGCCCAGCAATTGATTCAAGTTGGTGGCCATGGCTTGGCTGTCAACATTCCGCAAACGGAACATGCCGACCGACATCCCCTTCAGCCAGTTCACGTCGAAGGTGTCGATAGTGCCCTGGACGTTGGCGAGTTCCTGTGGCGTGCCGGCCAGAATCAGCAAATTGCGGGCGGTATCCGCCCGGAGAATGCCGCCCTCGGGCAGGAAAGGGGCGATGATCGCCTGCATCTCGGCGGCGCTGACATAGCGCAGCGGCACGATCCGCACGCCGTACCCGACCTTGCCGCCGCCCAGGCGCGGGACCAGGCTTCCTTTTTGTACGGCACCCGCCGCCGGAATGATCCGGTAAATCCCACCATCGCGCACCAGGACCGCGTTGCTCATCCGCAGCATGGTCTCCAGGGTCGGCAGCAGCGCTTCCTTGGCGAGCGGCCGGCTGGTCTGGACCGTCACCTCGCCCTGCACTTGCGGGTCGACCGTGTAATTCTCCTTGAGGGTTTCGAAAACCACCTTGACCACATCACGGATATCGGCTCCCTCGAAATTCAGGGTCACTTCGCCCGGTCCCGCCTGAGTTTGGGTTGGCGGCTGCGCTTTCGCCGCCGCTTTTTTATCGATGAAATTGCCCGTGCCCGGCACGACCAGCGGGGGCTTGGCGGTCGGGGCGAGATCCAGGCCACCGCCGGCCGGGGCGGTGGGCGCCAGCGGCTTCGCGGTCAGGCGCGGGGTTTCGCCGGGGGGCGGGCCGCCGGCTATCGGCATGTCGGCCGCATTCTCGTCGGATGGGGCGGTCGCGCACGCCCCGAGCAAGGTCAGCGCCAAGGCTGACGCCGGCAAGAACCAAAGTTTTCTCATGAACGGATTATCCATCGTTATTGGGGCGGCTGCGGAGGAAAAACCACCGTCTGCGGCAAATCGACCGGCTGCGGCACGACCGGCATGTTGGCCGGTGGCGCCGCATCTTGCCCCTTTCTGGCGCCCGCCTGTCCGGTCCTGGGTTTTATCGGCTTTTTCGGGCGAACCAAGGTCAGTTCCTGGACCGTTTGCCCCTGACGCAGCACGACCCGGTTGGGCAAGACCGTTTCCAGCAACCATCCCCCCACCGTCTCGCCAGGCTTGATCCGCACCGTTTTGGCGTTCGGCTCTTCAGGGCGCAACAATACCGTAGTGAGCGTCGGTGTCACCATGACGCCCAGCAGCACGAACGTCTTTTCCGAGCCGGCCGGCGGTTTTTCCGGCGGTGGAGGTTCTGCGGGTATCGGTGCTTCGGGTCGGCGCGCGGCGACGAACAAGGGGCGGGCCGCTATTTCGCTGTACGCGCCCGGGGCTGGCAAATGAAACGGTTCGAGCGGCGCCAGGGCGGGCAACTCGGGCATTTTTGCGGCCCCGCCCGTCACGACGGGCGGGCGCGGCGGATGGCCGACCTGCCAAACCAAGGCGGCAGCGGCCGCTCCCGCCACCGCCAACCACAGCAGCAAGCCCACGATTCTGGCCGACACCTAGCCGCCCTCCTTGCGCAAATAGCCCGAAACCTCGAATTGCACACTCAACTGGACCCGGGTATAGCTGGCCAGTTGGCCGCTGGGCAGGCGCGGCCGATTTTCCCGCGCACTCACATCGAGATTATCCACGAACAGCAGAGGGGTCTGCGACTCGAGTTCGTACAGAATCTTCCGCAAGCTTTCCGTATCGCCCGTCATGGCCGCGCTGACCGTCACTTTCACCGCGCCCCCTTCCTCGGTCGGCGGCAAGGCCTGCGTGCTGCGCAGGGTCCCGCCCACCGCCTCGACCACCGACTTGACCCGCTGTTGCAGTTCGGCGGCGGCCAGCGAGGGAGCGGATTGGGGCAGATACTGCGTCGCCGCAGCGGGATCCTGTTGAATGCCGGCGATCGCGCGCTGGATGGGCTCGCGGCTGGCGGCCATGCGCTCCAACTGCGCCACCCGCCCCTGCTGCTGCTCCAGATGGGCCTGATAGAAACGGTACTTGGCCACCAGCACCCGATCCACCAGCAGATAAAGTGCGCCGACCGCGAGCAACAGCAGCAGCAAGGCGGCCACGCGATGGCCGAGGCTCAGGAACGGGCGCGGCCACCATCACGGCTCCCCTGCAATCCGGGCGCTCAAGCTGAACCGTTCCTTGCCAAAGCGCGGGTCGATGGTGACCGGCGACATGAAACCGGCCCCGTTCAAAAATTTGGACGCTTCGACGATGCCGACGAGCGCGGACGCCTTGGCGGACTGGCCGACGATCTGCAAATTATCCCCCTTGATCTGCATCCGCTCCAGCCAAGTGTCGTCCGGGAGAATGGCGGTCAACTCCCGCAGCAAATCCACCCTGGGCGGCAGAGTCTGTTTCTTCCGGGCCAACATCCGGGACGTTTCCAGGGTCCGGTCGAGCTGATCGCGCAAAGCCAGGGCTTGATTGGCGGCCTGCTGGAGGCGGTTGGCCTTGCTCATCGCGCCGATCGCCAACTGGCGCTGCTGCCAGATCGGCAAGATCGCTGCCGCCGCGACCAGCAGCAACGCTGCGGCGATCACCATCGACCGGAATCGGCGCTCCCAGTGATCGCGGCGCACGCGCTGTTCCGGCGGCAACAGATTGAGGCCGGGCCGGCCGCCGGTCACGTCGAGCGCATCCGGCTGCAAGCCGCGCTGCCGCAACTGGACCAGAATCGGGTCCACGCTGGCCCGCGGCAATGCGGTCAGCTCGACTTTCAGCCGGCGCTGTTCGGGCTGGCGCTCCAGCACGGTCGCATCGTAATAAACCTGGCTGGCCGCGAACGGCGTCAGCCGATCCATCTCGAACCCCGCCACCTGACGCGGATTTTTTTCGGCGGCCAGCGGCAACGACAAGGTGCGGATCAGCGCCTGACTGGCCGGAAAACGCAACACCAACTGGCGGGTTTTTTCGGTTTTGAACCGATCCGCGACGATGTTCCAATCCAGCATCGATCGGTCGAGCCGTTCGAGTTCCCGCGTTTGGCCGGTCTCCTCGCGCATCAGCGCGCACTCGCTCTCGCCCAACGCGACCACCAGCCGCTGCGACGAACCCGCCAGCCAGCGACGGACGGCGGCCGGCAACCACGCCAGCAAGCCATCCCGCCACCAGCGCCAGACGACGTTCCAGTCCAAGCGGGGATCGATTTTCACCGCCGGTAAGCTTAACGACACCGTTCAAACCACTCCATGAGCCCGACCCTCTTATCCGGCAAATGTTTTCAGCGCCCCTCGCGCCAAGCGAGCACCCGCAAATCCTGGCCCGAAGCCGTGCCCTGCACGTCGGTGACGGCTTTCACGATCACGGTCGTTCCGGTCTCCGTCTCCGCCGCGACCGTCATATGATAAACGTTCGTGCGACCTCCGGAAAAAAGGGCTTGGCTGCCGCTCTGCGGCAACGGCGGCGGCGGCGAGCCATCGGCGGCCGCCCGAGCGCGGGCCGCGACGTAATCGGCGACGGTCCGCTCGTCCAATCCCAAGGTTCGCAATAATCCGGCGGAGGCCAGTTCCGGGTTGACGCCGACATGGTTCGAAAACACGGTGACCCCGTCGGCGATCCGCTCGTAAATGTCCTTGGTGATCCCCTCGACTTGCTGCAATTCCTCGATGCTCTCAAAACGGCCTTTCTTCGGCCGGAGCCGGCCGGCCGAACGCCGCTCGGCGCGACCGGCGCCCATCGACAAGCGTTCCTGATCCGATTCGCGCCAATCCAGGGTCGCCTGCACCAGCCGATCCCGGTCGCGCCCTTCCAGGCCCACGCCCGCGAACAAGGTCTCCAGCAATTTCGGATCAGCGTTATTCAGGTTGACCAAACCGTTGGCGTCCGTGACTTGAACGCGCAGCCGGCCGCCGCCGAACGACCACTCGCGGGGATCGCCGTTGGGCGGCCAAGTCTTGCGGCTGGCCTCGTGATCCAGTTGCCAGGCCTGAGCGTACGCCACGCCGGCTTCGGCCATGGCCCGAGCTTGAGCCCGCTCGACCGCGCTGGTGGCCAACCGGGTCTCGATTCGCATCGAGTAGGCGAAACCGCCGGCCATCACCGCCAGCAGGGTGACGATCCACAGCACGATGACCAGCACCATGCCGCGTTGCGCGACCCGGCGGCCTCGATTGCGGAAAATCGCGCTCATCGCCGGGAACCCTGGACCAGCGGGGCCACCAGATCGGGCCAAGGCTCACCCTGCTGGGCCAGGTTCAGGCGCACCAGCAGCGGCCGCCGCTCGGTGCTCGCCCAATCGGAGCGCCAGCGCGGCGGCTCCTGATCGTTGTCCCGCTCGGGACCAAAATAGGCCCATTCCATGGCGGAAACGCCCTCCAGAAGAACCGTCTCCCGTTCCTCGCCGGCCGCCGGGTCGTCGGCCTGATAAAGCCGCCAGCGCATCCGCAATCGGCCGTCACCGGCATCGATCCGAATCCGGTACAAGCCGCCCTGCCCCAGTTGGGTCAACATCGGCGCCACGAATTCGATCCCGTTCGGCTGGCCGGCGAACACCACCACCTTTTCCTGTTGGTCGTTCGTCCGGTAAACCGTCATGGACTGCGCCAACTGCCGGCGCAGAAATTCCTGGACCAGCCGCAAGCGGTTGCTGGCTTCGGCTCGCTGTTCCCCGCTGTCCGTGCCGTTCAGGCCCAGCCGCAGCCCGCCGTACAACACCACCAAGATCAGCCCCATCAAGGTGATGGCGACCACCAGCTCCAGCAGGGTGAACCCCGCCGGCCGCCGGCCGGGGCCGCGCGCTGCCGGGGCCATCAACGCCGTCCGCCCGGCGGTTCGACCGGGGCCAGGCGCAGCGTTTCCAGGGCCACGGAACGGGTTTGCGACGAACCTTCCCAGAACACCTCGACGCCGACCCGATAGGCCCGGACTTTGGTTATTTCGGGATCGGGCATGCCATCGACGTAGGGCGTCACCGAGCTGCGCCAGGAAAAGCGGTCGTCGATCGGACCGGAATGGTTGCCCTCGCCGAGCGGGGTTTCCCGGCCGATGGCGGCCAAAATCGATTCGGCGTACAAGGTCGCCCGGCTGTAGTCGTCGGCCATGCCGGCGTTGCGCAGGCCGGTGGCGAAGGCTTGCAGCAGCACGCCAAGCGAGATGCCGAGGATGGCGAAGGCCACCAGCACTTCGAGCAGCGAAAAACCGGCTTGGCGGCGACTTCCGATCACGGTTGCGCGTCCTGCTCGACGATGGCGATGCCGCCGGTCAGCCAATCCACGTTCACCCGGTAAGCCAGCTTCGGGCCGCTGACGGTGATGGCGCCGCCGGTGGAGCTACCGTCGGGAAAGAAGCGGACATTGCCGGTCGTCTGATCGAGCAATTCCGACTGGGCGGTGTAAAGATGTAGCGCCACGCTGTCCGGCAAGGCGATTTCGCGCGGGTCGCCCGTTACCGCGAACCGGTGTTGCGCCAGATCGAGGGTCAAAACCGCTTCCCGCTGGCCGGTGACGGCCTGATTGCGCGCGAGGCGCAAGCCGGCGGCCAGTTGCCGGGCCGCCGCGCGCAGTTCGGTGGCGCCGCTCATGCCGGACAGCAGCGGCGGCACCAAGGCGACCAGCACCACGGCGAGCACCAGCACCACCAAGAGTTCCAGCAGCGTAAAACCCCGCTGCCCGGCTCGCTCCCGTCCCACCCGCTTGACCCGGGGCCTTACTGCCAGCTCACCACGTCCTGACTTTCGCCGTCGCCGCCCTCGGCGTTGTCGGCCCCCAGCGAGTACAGATCGAACGCGCCCCCGCTGCGCTGGCCGGGCGCGCGATACTGGTAGTCGTTGCCCCAAGGGTCCTTGGGGATGAGACTCTTGCGCAGATAGGGACCGTTCCAGCGGCTCGTCCCCCCCGGCGCGGCGATCAGCGCGTTCAGGCCCTCCGCACTGCTGGGATAGCGCCCCATGTCGAGACGGAAGGCGTCGAGCGCGGTGCTGAAATCCTCGATTTGCAGCTTGGCGGTTTTGGTGTTGGCGCCGCCAAGATACTTCATCACCTGCGGCCCGACCAAGCCGGCCAGCAAACCGAGAATGACCAGCACCACCAACAGCTCGATCAAGGTAAAACCGCGCGAGCGGCGAAATCGGTCTTGATGTCTCATCGATTACAGTCCCAAAGTCATCGGAGCCGGGCTGGCGAGAGGCGTCCCGGCCACGCACGGATCAGAAGGCCAACTCGTTCAAACTGAGGATCGCCACCAGGATGGACATGATGATGCCGGCGATGATCACGCCGAGCCCCAATATCAGCGCCGGCTCCAGCAAGGTCAACAGGCGCTTGACGGCGGTTTGCACTTCCCCGTCGTAGGTGTCGGCCACCTGGATCAGCATCTCCTGCAACTGGCCGGTTTCCTCGCCGACCCGGATCATCTGCACCGCCAGCTTGGGGAAAATGCCGGTCTCCAGCAACGGCTCGCCCAATCCCCGGCCGGTCTTGGCGTGCTCGGCCACCTCGCCCAACGCTACCGCCAGAACCTGATTGCTCAGGGTCTCGCGGACGATGGCCAGCGCGTTCAACAGCGACACCCCGTTGCCGAGCAAGGTTCCCAGGGTCCGCGACAAGCGGGCGGTTTCCACTTTGGCGATCAGGTCGCCGAACAGCGGCAAGCGCAGCACCCAGCGATCCCAGCGGGCGCGGCTCTCCGGCTGGCGCAACCGCCGGCGCACCGTCGCCGCGATCAGCCCGATCACGATCAGGCCGGCCCACCAGTAGTGCCGAAACCCGTCGCCGACCGCGATCACGATCTGGGTGGCCAGCGGCAAGGCTTTGCCGGCGTCGGCGAACAGCCGCTGGAACTGCGGCACCACGAAAGTCAGCAGGATGATGACCGACAGCGCCGACACCGTCAGCAGGATGATCGGATAGATCAGCGCCGAGGTCACGGTTTCCCGCAGGGCTTGCGACCGCTCCAGAAATTCGTTGAGCCGCTTCAGCACGGTTTCCAGCGCCCCGCCCGCCTCGCCGGCCCGGATCATGTTCAGGTAAAAGCGCGAAAACGCGCCCTGCGCTTCCAGGGCGTCGGCCAGGGTCGAGCCGCCGCGCACCTTTTCCTGCACGCGCTCCAGCAGGGCCTTGCTCCGCTCGTCCTCGGCGACGCCGATCAGGACCGTCAACGCCCGATCCAGCGGCATTCCGGCGCCCAACAGGCTGGCCAACTGTTGGGTGAACAAACCGACAGTCTTGCGGGATAATGCCCGGCGTTTGCTGAACAGCGGCTGACCGAGCCCGCCGCGCAGCAACCCGCCCTTGGCTTCGTTGACGAACAGCGGCAACAGGCCCCGGTCGCGCAGTTGCTCGACCGCCACCTCCGCCGACGCGGCCTCCAACTCATCGCGCAGCACTTCGCCGGCGGCGTCCACGGCCTCGTAGCGGTAGCGGGGCACCTTACGCCTCCTGCTCCTGCTGCGTGGTCACTCGCAGCACTTCCTCGATGGTGGTCAGGCCGGCGACCGCCTTGCGCAGCCCGTCCTCGTACATGGTGTCCATGCCCTCTTTCTGGGCGGTGTCTTGCAAATCGCCGGCGTCGGCGTGCTTGAGCACCAAGCGGCGCAGCGGATCGCTCATCACCAGGAATTCCATGATGGCCGCCCGACCCCGGTAGCCGGTGCCGCCGCAATGCTCGCAGCCGACCGGTTTAAATAAGGTGATGTCGCGAGTGTCGGCGAAGCGATGCAGCCGCATTTCCTCGACCAGCTCCGGCAGCGCCGGATACGGCTGGCGGCAGCGGGTGCAGAGCAGCCGCACCAAGCGCTGGGCGAGAATCCCGTTGATGGTCGAAGTCAACAGATAATCCTCCACCCCCATGTCGAGCAGGCGGGTGACGCTGCCGGCGGCGTCGTTGGTGTGCAGGGTGGACAACACCAGATGGCCGGTCAGCGCCGACTGCACGGCGATGCCGGCGGTTTCCAGATCGCGCATCTCGCCGATCATGATCACGTCGGGGTCCTGGCGGACGATGGCGCGCAGCGCGTTGGCGAAGGTCAGGTTGATCTGCGGCTTGACCTGGATCTGGTTGACGCCCTCCAACTGGTATTCCACCGGGTCTTCGACGGTCAGAATCTTCCGTTCCGGGGTGTTGATGGTTTGCAGCGCGGTGTACAGCGTGGTGGTCTTGCCGCTGCCGGTGGGGCCGGTCACCAGGATGATGCCGTGCGGCATGTGCAAAATTTCCAGGAAGCGGCCGAGCGTGCGCGGACTGAATCCCAACGTCTCGAAATCCAGCACCACGCTGGCTTTGTCGAGGATGCGCATGACCACGCTCTCGCCCCACAGGGTCGGCACGGTAGACACGCGCAAATCGATTTCCTTGCCCTGCGCCCGCAACTGAATCCGGCCATCCTGCGGCAAGCGCCGCTCGGCGATGTTCAGCTTGGCCATGATCTTGATGCGGGAGATCACCGCCGCCGACAGCCGCGAGGGCGGCGATTCCACCTCGCGCAACACCCCGTCCACCCGGTAGCGGACCTTGAGCCGGTTCTCGAACGGCTCGATGTGGATGTCGGACGCCCGCGATTCCACCGCGCGGGCGATCATCAAGTTGACCAAGCGGATGACCGGCGCCTCGCTGGCCAAATCCTTGAGGTGCTGGATCTGTTCCTCGTCGGTCAGGTCGTCGGCCAAGCCGATCGAATCGACGATCTGGCCCATCGCCGAGCGGCCGCTGCCGTACAGCCGCTCGAAAGCGATTTCCAGTTCGGTGGGAATCGCCACCCTTGGCAAAATGGATTTGCCGGTGGCGAGCCGCAGCGCGGACAGGACGAAATCGTCGGTGGGGTTGGCCATCGCGACCGTCAAGCCCCGCTCGTCCTCGAACAGCGGGATCACCCGCGATTCCTTCAGAAACCGCGCCGAAATCCCGCCGTTGGTGACCGGCATCTCGGGATAGTCGGCCGGCTTGATCAGCGGCAAATCCAAGCGTGCGGCCACCGCTTCGGCCAAATCGCGCTCCGACACCAAGCCCAGCTTGACCAGCAAGGTATCCAGATTCTCGCCGGTGCTCTCCCGCACGCGCCGGGCGCGTTGCAGGTCGGCGTCGGCCAGCTTCTGGTGCTCGACCAGCAATTCGCCGAGATCAACGGCCATGGAGGGCAAACAACAGGGTGGCCAAGCCTTCGCGCCACGAAGCCGGGTGGATGCCGAAACGGGCGGTCAACCGGGCGCAGTCCAGCACCGAATTGGCCGGGCGGGCGGCGGGCGTGGGATAGTCGGCGGTGGTGATCGGGGTCACGGTGCGGACCTTCAACTTTTCGTCCAGCCTTGCCCGTTCGACGATGGCGCTGGCGAAACCGTGCCAAGTGGTGGCCGGCTCGCCGCAATAATGGTAAACGCCCCAAGCGTTGTCGGCGTCGATCTGGCCGATACGACCCGCCAATTCCAGCAGGACATCGGCGATATCGCCGGCGTAGGTGGGGCAGCCGCGCTGGTCGGCGACCACCCGCAGCTCCTCGCGCTCCCGCGCCAGCCGCAGGATGGTCTTGACGAAGTTGTGGCCTTCGACGCCGAACACCCAGCTCACCCGCAAGATCAGATGGCGGGGCAGCAACCGCCGCACCGCTTCATCGCCTTCCCATTTGCTTTGGCCGTACACGCCCAGCGGCGCGGCCGGATCGTCCTCGGTGTAGGGGCCGGTCTTAGTCCCGTCGAACACGTAATCGGTGGAAATGTGCAACAGCGGGATACCGAGCCGGGCGCAAGCGGCGGCCAGATGGGCGGGGCCATCGCGGTTGACAGCGAAGGCCGATTCCGGCTCCTGTTCGGCCCGGTCCACGGCGGTGTAGGCCGCCGCGTTGATGACCGCATTCGCGCCACTCGTCGTCAGCGCCCGATCCACGGCGGCGGCATCGGTGATGTCCAGCTCGGCCACGTCCCAGGCCAGCACCTCGTGACCGAACATGGGCGCACGGCGACTCAGCTCCCAACCGACCTGACCCTTGGCGCCGATGATCGCGAGTCGCACGGTTTAGCCCTCGCTCAAAGCGCCCCTCTCCCGAGGAAGAGAGGTCGGGGGTGAGAGGTCATCCGCGAAAACCGGTAGCTTTTCGGGAAGCTGCTCGGCCAGTCGCGGATTTTCCCGATCCTTGGCCGACAGCGACACTTCCCGCAGCGGCCATTCGATGCCGATAGCCGGGTCGTCCCAGGCGATGCCGCACTCCGAAGGCGGATGATAGTAGTCGGTGCATTTATAAAAGAAGTCCGCTTCCTCCGACAGCACGCAGAATCCGTGCGCGAACCCGGGCGCGATGTACAACTGGCGGTGATCGACATCATCCAAAACGCAGCCGAACCAGCGACCGAAAGTCGGTGAGCCGCGCCGGATATCGACCGCCACGTCGAACACCGCGCCGCGCGTCACCCACACCAGCTTGCCCTGGGGCTGGACCATCTGATAATGCAAACCGCGCAGCACGCCCCGGCGCGACCGGGAATGGTTGTCCTGGACGAAACGCTCCGGCATCCCGGCCTCGCGGTAGCGCGCCGCCTGCCAGGTCTCCATGAAAAAGCCGCGCGCATCGCCGAACACCTTCGGCTCCAGCAGCAGCACGCCGGGCAATTCCGTGGCGATGACCTTCATTGGGCGATTCTCCGCTCCAGCAGTTCCAGCAGATACTGACCGTAACCGCTTTTGGCCAGCGGTTCCGCCAGTCGCGCCAGTTGGCCGTCGTCGATGAAGCCCATCCGCCAAGCCACTTCCTCGGGGCAGGCGACTTTCAAGCCCTGCCGCTGCTCCACCACCTGCACGAAATGAGCGGCGGCCAGCAAGGACTCGTGCGTGCCGGTATCCAGCCAAGCGTATCCGCGCCCCAGCAACTCGACGTTCAGTTCGCCGCGCTCCAGATAAACCCGGTTGACGTCGGTGATTTCCAGCTCGCCGCGCGCCGAGGGCCGGATGTTCTTGGCGACGTTCACCACATCGTTGTCGTAAAAGTACAGCCCGGTCACGGCGTAGTGGGATTTCGGCGCTTTCGGCTTTTCCTCGATGTCTTTCGCCCGGCCCTGGTCGTCGAAGCTGACCACGCCGTAGCGTTCCGGGTCGCGCACGTAATAGCCGAACACCGTGGCGCCGCGCTCGCGGGCGGCGGCCCGGCGCAGCACGGCCGACAGCCCTTGACCGTAATAAATGTTATCGCCGAGGATCAGGCAGGCCGGGTCGGCGCCGATGAACGCCTCGCCGATCAGAAACGCCTGCGCCAATCCGTCCGGGCTGGGTTGGGCCGCGTATCGGAAGTTGACGCCCCACCGTGCGCCGTCGCCCAGCAAGGTCTGATAAGCCTCCTGGTCGCGCGGCGTGGTGATGATCAGGATGTCCCGAATCGCCGCCAGCATCAGCGTGGCGACCGGGTAGTAGATCATCGGCTTGTCGTAGACCGGCATGAGCTGTTTGCTGACCGAAACGGTCAGCGGGTGCAGCCGGGTGCCGGAGCCGCCGGCGAGAATGATGCCCTTGTAGGCCATGGGTGTCCTGTGCCGTCGAGGCGATGGGTTCGGCGAGCCGATGGAGCGCTTTATTCGACCGTGACCGACTTGGCCAGATTGCGCGGCTGATCCACGTCGGTGCCCTTGAGGATGGCGACGTGATAGGCCAGCAATTGCAGCGGTACGGTGAACACGATGGGCGCGATGGATTCCGGGACCGCGCCCAGCGACAGGACATGGGTGCTGACACCGCTGAGATGGGTATCGATCTCGCTGTCGGCGAACAGGAACAGCTCGCCGCCGCGCGCCCGCACCTCCTGAAGATTGGACAGCACCTTCTCCAGCAAACCGTCTTTGGGCAGCACGCAGACCACCGGCATATCGGCGTCCACCAGCGCCAGCGGCCCGTGCTTGAGTTCGCCGGCCGGATACGCCTCGGCGTGGATGTAGGAAATTTCCTTGAGCTTGAGCGCCCCTTCCATGGCGATCGGATACTGTGGGCCGCGCCCCAAAAACAGGGCGTGATGCTTCTCGGCGAAGGATTCGGCCAGCTTTTCGATGGCGCTGTTCAGGGCCAGCGCCCCTTCCAGCGCGCGGGGCAGCAGTTCCAGATCCCGCACCAGCACGGCTTCGTCGCTTTCGTTCAAGCCGCGCCGCCGGCCCAGCATCAGGGCCAATAACCGCAAAGCGACGAGTTGGGTGGTGAACGCTTTGGTGGACGCCACGCCGATTTCCCGGCCGGCGCGAGTCAACAGCGTCAAGGCCGATTCGCGCACCAGCGAGCTTTCGGCGACGTTGCAGATGGTCAGGGTGGACAGATAGCCGCGTTCCTTGGCCGCGCGCAACGCCGCCAGGGTATCGGCGGTTTCCCCCGATTGCGAGATGCTGACGAACAGCGTGCCGGGCGGGGTCACCCCGTGGCGATAGCGATACTCGCTGGCCACTTCGACCGTGCAGGGCACGCCCAGATTTTCCAGCCAATAGCGGGCGACCAGACCGGCGTGATAGCTGGTGCCGCAGGCGACGATGTGCACGCCCCGCGCTTGCTCGAACAGCGGACCCGCTTCCGGCCCGAAGCTGTCTTCCAGCAAGCGGCCCTGATGGATGCGCCCCTCCAGGGTCTCGGCGACCACCGCCGGCTGCTCGAAGATTTCCTTCAGCATGAAATGGCGATAGCCGCCCTTGCCCGCCGCGCCGCCCATCTGGCCGGAATAGGACAGCGGCCGTTCCACCGCCCGCCCGTCCCGGTCGTAAATGGCGAAACGCTCCCGCTGGACCTCGGCGACATCGCCTTCTTCCAGAAAGATGAAGCTTTGCGTCACCGGCGCCAGCGCGAACACGTCCGAGGCGATGAAATGCTCCTCGATGCCGATGCCCAGCACCAGCGGGCTGCCGGCGCGGGCCGCGATCAGCCGTTCCGGGTCTTCGCGGCAGATCACGCCCAGGCTGTAGGCGCCGGTCAACCGGGCGACGCTCTGGCGCACCGCCGCCAGCAAATCGCCGCCGTTCCCGCGCAGATGCTGGTCGATCAGGTGGGCGACCACCTCGGTGTCGGTGTCGGATGCGAACTGATAGCCGGCGGCGATCAGTTTGGCCTTGAGTTCCTGGTAGTTCTCGATGATGCCGTTATGCACCACCGCCACCGAATCGCCGCTGACGTGCGGATGGGCGTTGCGCTCGGAGGGTTCGCCGTGGGTGGCCCAGCGGGTGTGGGCGAGGCCGAGCGATCCGCGCACCGGTTCCTGCCGCAAGCGGTCCGCCAAGGCCTGGACCTTGCCGACCGTGCGCACCCGGTGCAAGCGGTCGTCGCGGCCGTCCAGGGTGACGATGCCGGCCGAGTCGTAGCCACGGTATTCCAGCCGCCGCAACCCTTCGAGCAGGATGGGCGTGACGTTGCGTTCGGCGATAGCCCCCACGATTCCACACATAATCGATTACCAACCCGTCAGTTCAGGATAAGGATGCCCGAGCAATCCGAAACTCAGATTAACGGCATATCCGTCGGGCGACAAGCCATTCCCTCTCCGACAGCTCCGCCGGCCGGGGGAAAAGGAGCGCATTCCGAGCAGCCAATTCAATGTTCCTGAACGAGTTTTCTGGTATGGCGCGCGATGACCAGCTCTTCGTTGGTGGGCAGCACCCAGACCGTCACCCGGCTGGCGGGCGCGCTGATCCGGCTGCGATGCTCGGCGTTGGCGGCGGCATCCAGCTCGATGCCCAGCCAGGCCGAAAGGGCGCAGACCTGTTCGCGCACCGCCGCCGCGTGCTCGCCGATGCCGCCGGTGAACACCAGCGCGTCCAACCCGCCCAGCGCCGCCGCCAGCGAGCCGAGTTCGCGGGCGATGCGATAGGTGAAGTAATCCACCGCCAGCTTGGCGTTGGGGTCGGCGCTGGCCAGCAGTTCGCGCATGTCGTTGCTGATGCCCGACAACCCCAGCAGGCCGGACTGCTTGTAGAGCAGGTTGGTCAAATCCCGAGCGCCCATGCCGTGCCGCTCGATCATATAGAGCAGCACGCCGGGGTCGAGCGAACCGCTGCGGGTGCCCATCGGCAAGCCTTCCACGGCGGTGAAACCCATGGTGCTGGCCACGCTCTGGCCGTCGCGCATGGCGCACATGCTGGCGCCGTTGCCGAGATGGGCGACCGCCACCCGGCCCGTGGCCGATGTGCCCGAGGTTTCCGCCAAGGCGCCAGCGATGTATTCGTAGGACAGGCCGTGAAAACCGTAGCGCTGCACGCCTTCCTGACGATAGACCAGCGGCAAGGCGAACAGGCGCGCCAATGCCGGCTGGCCGTGATGGAAGGCGGTGTCGAAACAGCCGATCTGCGGCAGATCCGGCCGCACGGCGGTCAGGGCGCGGATGCCGGCCAGATTGTGCGGCTGGTGCAGGGGCGCCAGCGGCACGAAGGTTTCCAGTCGCGCCATGATCTCCGGGGTCAGCCGTTGCGGGTCGCTGAACTCCTTGCCACCGTGCACCACCCGATGCCCCGCCGCGATCACTTCGGGCAGGCCGGGCACCGTGCCGAGCCAGCTCAGCAGATCGCGCAATGCCGCCCGGTGATCGTAAACCTCGTCGCCCGCCGCCGACGGCCGCGTGTCGTTGGCCCGCCGGCGAAAGTCCGGTCCCAGTTTTCGGTATTTGCCGGACGGCGGCGCCGGTCGGATATCGGTCAACACCCGCCCACCGTGATCGAACGCCTTGAAATGGGGATTTTCCTCGCCGAGGTTTTCCTGCAAGCCCCGGCAAACCAACGCCAGATCGCCGCCGTCCGCCGGCAGGGCGAACACCGAGAACTTGATGCTGGACGAGCCGGCGTTGATCACCAGCAAACCTTGCGACATCGCACGCTCCTCTTTGCTCAGAACTTGCGGAATTGGCGAGCCCTGACCGCGCTCGCGGCTTGGTCGGATATCGCGCGCTCAACCGTCGGCGGCTGGAGCGGATTGGTCGAGCCGGTGGGCGTTCGCCCGCAGATACGCCTGGAATCGTTCGCCCAGCTCGGGATGGCGCGCGCCATATTCCACGGTCGCGATCAGATAGCCCAGCTTGCTGCCGCAGTCGTGGCGCCGGCCCGAAAATTCGTAGGCCAGCACCTGCTCCTCGCCCAGCAGGGCGGCGATGCCGTCGGTGAGCTGGATTTCGTTGCCGGCGCCGCGCGGGGTATTTTCCAGCAGGTCGAAGATGCGCGAGGTCAGGATGTAGCGACCCACCACCGCCAGATCGGAAGGCGCATTCTCCGGCTTCGGCTTTTCGACGATGCCGTCCACATTGCTGAGCCGGGTGGCGAACGGCAGCGGATGAACGATACCGTATTTGTTGGTTTCCGACTTTGGCACCCGTTCCACGCCCAGGATGGAACACTGGTATTTGTTGAATTGCCGGGTCATCTGGCTGAGCGCACCGCCTTCCTGCCCGTCTTCCTCGATCAGATCGTCGGCCAGGATAACCGCGAACGGCTCGTCGCCTACCACCGGCCGGGCGCACAGCACCGCGTGGCCCAGGCCCAGCGCTTCGGCTTGGCGAACGTAGACGCATTCGACGCGGGGTGGAACGATACTGCGCACGATTTGCAGCAGATCGGTCTTGCCGCGCGTCTCCAGTTCGACTTCCAGCTCGTAGGCTTTGTCGAAATGATCGGCGATGGCGTTCTTGGTGCGGCCGATGATGAAGACCAAGGTATCCACGCCGGCCGCCACCGCTTCCTCGACCCCGTACTGGATCAAGGGCTTGTCCACGATGGGCAGCATTTCCTTGGGGCTGGCCTTGGTCGCCGGCAGGAATCGGGTTCCGAGGCCGGCCACGGGGAATACCGCTTTGCGCACTTGCCGTTTCACTCTTGCATACTCCCTATTGATGGGCATCATTTTTAGATCGCGAATGAGCGGCATTGTCCGGCATCGCGCCCGGTCGGACAAGCGGAAACCCCCATCGGAGCGGGGTTTGATCGGAACGCGAGTCTGTCTTGTCCGCTGACCGAGGAGAGATAGTGGACGCACCGCGCCGCACGCTCTATAACAAAGACGCAAATCCACCACGCTCGCGAGGGCCGAAAACGATGCTGGACACGCTCACCCTGGATCGCTGGCGCGAATGCCTGGGGCAGGATTTTCACGTTGATCTCGGTCGAGGGGCCGGGTTCGATCTCAAGCTCACCGCCGTCAATGCGCTGGGCGCGGAAAGCGGTTACCGGCGGCAACCCTATTCGCTATTGTTCGCGGGTCCGCTGACGCCTCTGCTGCCGCAAGCCACTTACCCGTTGCGGAACGAGTCGATGGGCGAGTTGGGGATTTTTCTGGTGCCGATCGGCCCACAGGGCCAGGCGATGCGCTACGAGGCGATTTTTACTTGAGCGCGCCGGGTGGCCGGTCGGGCGGCGGGTTCAAGGCGAGCAGGAGATAAACGCCGGTCTCGCCGACCGGATCGAACCCCAGGCGCCGATACAGCCGCAGCGCGGGGTTGTAGCGTTCGACGTGAATGGTCAGACGCCGGCTCGTGGCGGCGGCTTCTTCCAGCAGTTCGCGCAACAGTCCGCTCCCGATGCCGCCATTGCGGTATTCGGGCAGCAGCGCGATATCCATGATGCGGATTTCCTCCCGCCAGCGCGCCACGTATAGCCGGCCGACGGGCTCGTCATCCAGCAGGACGAGATCGAACCGCGCCCCTTGATAGTGGGTTTGGTAATGGTGGTGTTGGGCCTCGAACTGCTGGGCGAGAAACGCCTGTTTTTGCGTCTCGTCCCAGTCGGTGAGGGCGAGTTCTTCGGCGCGGGTGCTGGCGTAGACGCGCAAGAGAAAATCGCGGTCTTCGGCCCGAATCGTCCGCAAAGTCGGCGTCAGAGCCGGCATCAGGGCGACAGCAAGTTGAAATCGGCCCGGTAATATCGGCCTTTGGCATCGGCTATTCCCGTGGGTCCGAGCAACAACCGGAATTCGCTGGAAGCGGGATGCTGGAACTGGTACACGCCGCTGGGGAGGGGATCGTCGGTGGGACCGAGAAAGCGCACCGCGAACTGCTCGGTACCGTTGTCGCGACGAAGGCCCTCCACCGCGACCAGCTTGAGATTGACGACGTTGCGCAAACCATTGCCGCCGTAGACGTAGAACGTTTCGCCGATGTGGGCCTTGAAGTTGTCGTAGCTGAACGTTTCGCCGAGCGACGGCAACGACTGCCGGGCCGGGTGGCGGCGTCTTGGGCGCCGGGCGGGCGGCCATCCCGACCGAACCCCAACCGCCAGCGGCCACCACAAACCAAGATATTGTATTTTTTATTAAATTCCGTCTGTTCACCGAGGTTTTCCGGGCAGGATTGGTCTAGCCGCGAGGCGGGAATACGCCCTGCAAGGCGATGCAGAAGTAGAAAGTCAGGTACGGCATGCATATTGTTGTGCGGCTGGTCGCCACCGGCGGGGGCGAGGGCTTGACCGGACATCGCTTGGATCACGCTAGTCGTAGTCTGATACAGCGACGCACCAACCGACCGGCCGAGAATTTCATTTGCCGGAGCACGGTCTTCTGCGGGCTGATTCGAAGCCATAAGGTTGTGGCTATGCGCCGGAATTTCGGACTCAAGCAACGATACCGTCTCGCTGCCACCGGTCTCGCCCAGATCATGCAGCGAAAGCCCGGGTCCTTGGCCTGGATGCATGGGCGCGCGGCCCTGCAAGTCAGGGAGGGCAAAGTTGCTCTTGCCGTTTCCACCATAGGTAGTGCCCAGCAGCGAAAACAGCGCCGTATTCTGCGACAGCGGCATCAACTGCCCGTCGCACCATGCCCAGCCTTTAGGGGCGAAGTTGAACGGAAAAATTCTGATCTCAGCGACGAATGGATCGGCCATGGTAATGCCCTTCTAGGTCGGCGACGGGAAAATCCCAAACAGTGAGATGATGAAGTCAACGCACAAATACGGCTGAAAGTTGGTGTGGGGCTGGTTGCCGCCCATAGAAGCCACCGAGCCGGGAAAAAGTGATGTGCTTGCGGGAAAGCTCGACGGCGAAAGGTAAGGTTCGTAGGTCGTGTTTTGTGCCAGCACGGCATTCACCGCATTTGTGGTCGCAGCATTATTGGCGGTTGCCAGCAAGGGATGGCTGTGAGCCGGAATCTGACTGATCGTAAGCGTGATCTTCTCGACGCCGCCGGTTTCGGCCAAAATAAAGCCGCCACCCTGGTGAATGGGAATACGCCCGCGCAGATCGGGCAGCGCAAACGTGCTCTCGCCGTCCCCCCCGTAGGTCGTGCCAATCAACTGAAACAGCGTCTCGTTCTCGCTGATCGGCAGCAGTTGCCCTTCGCAAAACATCCACCCGGCGGGAGCGAAGTTGCCCGCGAACATGCGAATTTCGCCGACATAGGGTTGCGCCATCGGTATCTCCTAGGTGGGTGACGGGAAGATGCCCTGTAGGGCGATACAAAAATTCAGCGTCAGAAAAGGCTGCATGTTGAGATGCGCTTGACTGCCGCCCACATTGGCGATGCTCTGGGGCGCCATGGCGACCAGATTCTGCGCCGCGCCGTAGGAGAGGTTGAGCGGGCTGGCCAAAACATGGTTTGCGGGATTCGGATCGTTTCCCTGGGAGGCTGAAGCGCCCAGGACATGGGTATGCGTTGGTAGCTCCGCAATCGACAGCGTGTGCGCCTGCTCGCCGCCGCGCTCGCCCAGGGTGTGGCCGCCGTCGACATGGATCGGCGTGCGGCCCTGAAGATTGGGCAACCCAAAGTTCACTCGCCCATCGCCGCCGAAGGTGGTTCCGAGCAGCGAGAACAGCGCCTGATTCTGGTTGATCGGCAGGAGTTGGCCGTTGCACAAAGCCCAACCCTTCGGGGCGAAGTTGAAGCTCATGATGCGGATCTCGGAAAGAAACGGCTCTGCCATGAAGAATCTCCTCTCTTTGGATCGTTATGGAATCGCACAGGCGTTGGCGGCGACGCCGGTGTAGTTCGTTACGGCCGTCGCGCTGAGCGACGCGGCAGCCGGGTTTTGGCTAATGAGATAGGTTTGGGCCGTCGCCGCCGTCTGCGCGCCGGGTGCGAGACCCTCAATGCTGAATGTCGAGGTGTTCGCCTGGTTCGTGAACAGCCCGAAGAACCCGCCGACGGTACCTCCGGCGTTCGTCGTGTTCGCGCGGATCTCCGAGCAGAGCGCGATCGTCCGGCGTGAGCGGACGCGGATCGCGTCGAGAGCCGTGGTAAGGACGGACGAGTTGTTGTTCGTGACGCCCGCCTGGATCTCGCCGCTCGGCACAACTGCGGCCGGGTCGCCCGCCCCCTCGACGCGGATGCCGAAGTCGAGCGCGACGTTGCTCACCGTGTTGGCGTTCACGTTCGTCCGGAGCGTCGAGCTGAGATCCTGGAATATCTGGACGCCGTGACCGCTCCCGGCGCCGGCATTCCGGACCGTGTTGGACTGGACGAACCCGACCGTGGGCGTGCCCAGCGTTGAGCCGTTGCCCGAGAAGAGGTTGATGCCGGTGTTGAGGAGCGACGCCGGCGTCACGCCGTCGGTCCCGACGAAGTCGTTGCTGACCGTGTAGGCGTGCGTCCCCGTGGCACCGGACGTCACGTTGATCCCGAGGTTCCCCTGGTTCGGGCTGCCGCCGATGACGTAGTTGTTCGTGACAGTGCTCGTCACCGAGGCCGTGTTCGCGGCGTCGATGTTGATCGCGTCCGTCCGGTTGCCGGTAAAGAGGCAGCCCGTGACCGTCACCGCCATGTTTGCGTTGTTGAAGCCTGCGAGGCGGAAGCCGATGTTCCCGCTCACCGAGCTGTTGTCGCGGATCTGGCACGAGGAACTCGTCCCGCCCGTCCCGCTGACGGTCAGCGAAGTGAGCGGCGTCGCGGTCGTGTTCTCAATGCGGATGTTGTCCTCGATGCCACCGCTGACGGTGGAGTTCGATTATCGAGCCGGTTCCGAATAGACCGTTGAAAAGCACGCTCGCTTCGCGCGGCGTAGCCGCAGGATTGGTGCCATTGGCGCCGCTCACGACCGTCCGATCCATCGCGAAATTGGTGACGTTGTCGCCGCGAATCGCGAAGTTCGAGTGATCGTTGATCTGCATCCAGTTGAGCGAGACGTTCTGGGCATTTGACAGGTAGACGCCGATGCCATCGGTCGCTCCGTCCAGGCCCGTCATGTTCTGAATCGTCCCGCCGCTGCCCGCCGCACCAGTTCCAGTTACGGTGAAGCTGCCGGTGGTGTTGTTCAGCACGATGCCGTTGGTCCCCCCGTTAGCCGAGATGCTGGTGAAGCTCAGCGTACCGCCGGAGTTGGCGAAGTTGGCGGCGGCGCCCGTGGTAGTGGTCACGCTCACCTCGCCCGTCACCAGGCCGGTCTTGCCGGAGGCCGTGATGCCGGCGTTGGTGGTGCTGGCGATATTCAGCCCCTTGACTTGGGAGTTGGTGTCCATCGTAACGGTGTTTTGCAGCGTCGGGCGCGTACCGCCAATCGAGGGTCTCGCGATGGTACCGAGCGGCGGTGTGATCCCGAATACCGCGTCGAAGCTCGCACCGCTCACGCCCTGACCGATCAGCCACTCACCCGAGTTCAGCGTGATACCGCTGGCGTAAGTGCCGCTGAAAACAAAGATGCGCTGATTCGCCGCATCGACCGCATCGGCGCTGGTAGCACCCGTTAGATTCTTGAACGGATTGCTCAGGCGTCCGTCACCGGGGCCGGCCACGCTGGCATCGACAAACCAGATCACTGGCCCGCTGACCGTGATGCTGATGGTCGCCGGCGCGCTGGTCGCCGCCGGGAGCGGGCAGCCGTCGTCTTGCACCGCATAGTTCACTACCGCAGTACCCGTGAATCCCGCCGTAGGCTCGAAGTCGAAGGTGCCTGCTGCAAGATTGACGTTCGAGACCGTCCCACCGGTATTAGCTGTGATGCTCGCCACCGAGAAAGTCGGATTGCAACCGTTGACGCCAGCGTCGGCGTCGGTCACGCCGGTCAACAATCCCGCATTGATGCCCGCGACTGCCATGTTGGCCTGGGCGCTGAAGCCGGTCTTGTTCTGCGCCACCGGCGGATCGTTCACGGGATTTACGGTAATCGTGAAGCTCTGCGGCGCGGACGTATCGACGCCGCCGTTGGCCGTACCACCGTTGTCCGAGAGCGTCACCGAGATCGCCGCGCTACCGCTGGCGTTGGCCGCTGGAGTATAGGTCAGCACGCCGGTGGACGAAATCGCCGGCCCCGCGCTGAACAGGGCGGAATTGGTGTTGCCGGCGATATTGAAGGTCAGCGTCTGCCCAGATTCATTGGCGGGACCCGCCGAAACACCTGTGGCCCACGGGTTGACGGTCTGCGGCCCGGCGTCTTCGTTCACGGTCTGATTCGGCCCGGCAGTGAAGCTGGGCGCGTCGTTCGCCGCGTTGACCGTGATGGTGAAGATCTGCGACGCGGACGTATCCACGCCACCGTTGGCCGTGCCGCCGCTGTCGGAAAGCGTGACCGTGATCGCCGCGCTACCGCTGGCGTTGGCCGCCGGAGTATAGGTCAGCACGCCGGCGGACGAGATCGCCGGCCCCGCGCTGAACAGGGCGGAATTGGTGTTGCCGGCGATATTGAAGGTCAGCGTCTGCCCAGATTCATTGGCGGGACCCGCCGAAACACCTGTGGCCCACGAGTTCACCGTCTGCGGTCCGGCGTCTTCGTTCACGGTCTGATTCGGCCCGGCGGTGAAGCTGGGCGCGTCGTTGATCGCGTTCACCGCGATGGTGAAGCTCTGCGGCGCGGACGTATCCACGCCACCGTTGGCCGTGCCGCCGTCGTCCTTCAGCACCAGGGTAATCGTGGCGGAGCCGTTGGCGTTGGCCGCTGGGGTGTAGGTCAGCACGCCGGTCGCGGAGATCGCCGGACCCGCCGAGAACAGCACGGCGTTGGTGTTGCCGGTAATCTGGAAGGCCAGGATCTGACCGCCCGTGTTTCCATCGCCATCGCCGATGGCGGTCGCCCAGCCGTTCACCGTCTGCGCGCCAGCGTCTTCCAGCACGTTTTGGTCGGCACCCTTGGTGAAGGATGGCGCCGAGTTGATGCTGTTGACGGTGACAGCCGAAGTTGCAATGGCGCTATCGTCGGCACCGTCGTTGACCAAGAAGGTGATGCTGCGCGCCGTAGTGTTGGGGTTGGGCGATGTGTTGTTATAGGTAACGGTGCGTAGCACGGTCTGGAAGTTTGCCGCCGTGTCAGGACCGTTAAGCAGGAGCACGCCAGTAGCTGCGTTGTAAGCAACGGCGCTGATGCTGGTGCCGACGGTATTCGACGATAGCGACTCAACCGCGCCATCGGGCCGATCGGTCAGCGTCACCGTGGCGCTGGCGAGATTGGGATTATCGACATCGGCCACGGTGAGGTTGGCGGCATCGACGACGGCCACCGCGCCGCCGCCATCGGTAAAGATAGCGGTGAAGTCGATACCTGCGGCGGGACCGTTCAGATCCAGGACGGGTGCATCGTTGGTGCAATTGACGGTGATGGTCACGGTCCCGGTCGAACCGCCGGGCGCCAAAGTATAAGTGAAGGTGTCCAGCCCCGTACCTGGCGGATTGTTGCAATAATTCGGGGCGGGCTGGTAAGTGAGGTCCGCTCCGCCGTTGGTGATCACGACCGTGCCGCCATTCGCGGAGGATGTCTGCACCGAAGCGATGCTCCTGGGACCGCCGTCGGGATCGGTATCGTTGGCCAGCACATTGATGGTGGTGGCAGGATCATCCTCGGTGACGGTGGCGGTATCGTTCACCGCAGTGGGGGGATCATCTACGGGATTTACGGTGATGGTGAAAGCCTGCGGCGCGGAAGTGTCCACCCCGCCGTTGGCGGTGCCGCCGCTGTCCTGCACCCGCGCCTCGAAGGTCGAAGTGCCGTTGGCTCCAGCGGCGGGCGTGTAGGTCAGATTGCCGTTGGCAGCGACGCTCGGCTGCACGCTAAAGAGCGCCGTGTTGCTGACGTTGCTCACGGTGTAGGCGAGCGCGGTTTGGGCGGACTCTTGCGGATTGCCGGGGTTGAAGGTCGCCCAGCCGGGGACGGTCTGAGGTCCGGCGCTTTCGTTCACCGCAGGCGGGTTGCTGGCGGTGAAGCTCGGCTGATCGTTGATGCCGTTGACGGTGATGGTGAAGGTCTGCGGCGCGGAAGTGTCCACCCCGCCGCTGGCGGTGCCGCCGCTGTCCTGCACCCGCACGTCGAAGGTGGAGGCGCCGAAGGCGTTGGGCGCGGGCGTGTAGCTCAGGTTGCCGCTGGCGTTGACGCTCGGCGGCGTGCTGAACAGCGCCGCGTTGCTCACGTTGCTCACCGTGTACGCGAGCGCGGTCTGGGCGGATTCGTCGGCGGGACCGGGGTTGAACGCCGTCACCCAGCCGTTCACGGTCTGCGGGCCACCGTCCTCATTGACCGCCGGAGGATTGGCGGCGGTGAAGCTCGGCGCGTCGTTGACGCCGGTGAGAATGACGGTGGCGGTCGCGGGCACGCTGGCGTTGCCGCCGTCGCTGACCACAAAGGTGATGACCCGTGCGGGGGTGGTCGTCGGCGCCGCAGCGGCGTTGCCATAGGTCACGGTGCGCAACGCCGCCTGATATTGGGCGAGCGGCGCCGGGCCGGTGAGGGCCAGTACACCGGTGGCGGGGTTGTAGGTGGAGGTGATGGGGGTATTAGGAGCGACCGTGGTGGCGCTTACCGCCACCGTTTCTTGGCCGGCGTCGAGCAGGTTGGTCAACGTCACCGTGGCCGAGGCCAGATTCAGGCTGTCCGGATCGCTGACGGCGAGGTTGGCGGGATCGACGATAGCGACCGCACCCCCGCCTTCGGTGAAAGTGGCGGCAAAGTCGATGCCCGCTGCGGGACCGTTGAGGTCGATTGTCGGCGCCGGATTGGCGGCACCGCCGACGGTGATGGTGAAGGCTTGATCCGCGCTCAGGCTGGGGCTGCCGTTGTCGGTCACCCGCAACACGACGTTGTGAGGACCGAGATCGGCGGCGGCCGGCGTACCGCTCAGCGTCCCCGCGCCGTTGGCGCCGGGAGCGAACGTCAACCAGGCCGGCAGCGTGGGCGCGGTCAGGGTTAGGATATTGCCGTCGGGGTCGCTGGTAGCGATGGTGTAACGGTAAGGGCTGGCGACGCTGGCCGCGGTGATCGGGGTACTGGTGAAGCTCGGCGGCTGGTTGGTCGAAGGCGAGCGTTTCGGCGTTCGCGATGTCCGTTCTGAAAAACAGATTGCCGCCTTCCTGAGCGGCAAAAGCCGTCACGATATCCGTGTTCGGGGCGCTATCTCCGCCGGCGTCAGAACCGACCGCAGGCACGCCCTGCCAGTCGCCGATCTGACCGTCCAGCCGAAAACCTGCCGCCCAGGCGATTCCCGCCAACGCCCCGATCAGCAATACACCAGCCATGCCCGCCGGCAGACGGGATCGCTGCCAGAACACCACCACCAGCAGGAGCAAGGCCAGCACCAGAAAACCCGGCCCGGACAGAAAAGGGATGTCCGCCGGACCACCGCTGGGCTGGATGTTGAACAGAATGGGAGGATCGTTCGGCGACCCCAGCAGATCGTCGCTGGTCGGTCCTTGCGCCGCGAAATAGAGCCGCACGGTGGCCCCAGGAGCAGCGATGGCGTTGGCCTCGACCGCTTGCTCGACGACATCGGCCCCGCCGACGCCGTTGTTCGACCCCACCGGATAGGGAGCGCCGGGCAGCGCAACCGGGGCGGCGAAACTACCGCCGACACAACTTTCCAAGGTGAGTTGAGCGACCTGCGGCGTAGCGGTTTCGGAGACGCTTGCCGTCAGCCGCCGCTCGACCCCCGCGACGGCGCCCGATGTGGGGAGAGTGACGGCGCAACCCGTCGCCGCATCGCTATCGGAATCAATCAGAGTGTAATAGTTGAGTTGCGCCCAGCTTGCGGCGGACAGAAGCACTAACCCGAAAGCGACCACTAAACGGATAACCAAGCTCATGAAGATGCTCCCGTGTAGACTTAACTCCACGCGCTACCAAATAATTTAACGGGTCGTACAGTAGGTATTTATAATAATGGAAACATAGACAATAATTGTCTAACCAACAAGACCAATTTTTACAAAATTTCGCAAATTTCGGGTTAGGGAAACCACCCCGAGCGTTCATGCTGGGACACGGCGAGCGCGGGGAGCCTCAAAACGACCGAGGCGCCTTGACGGCGCCTCGAATAGAGTCATTGTTTGGCCAGCTTGTCCGGCAACCGCTTGCGGAAATCCAAACCTTCCCGGCCCGTTTCCACCACCACCGTATCGCCCGGCCCGAACTCGCCGGCCAGTATCCGCCGCGCCAGCGGATTTTCCAACTCCTGCTGGATCGCCCGCTTGAGGGGTCGCGCCCCGTAGACCGGATCGAAACCGGCCTCGCCCAGCCGATCCAAGGCCGTCGGCGTGACTTCCAGCCCCATCTGCCGGTCGGCCAGCCGCTTGCGCAAGTAGCCGATCTGAATATCCGCAATCGCCCGAATCTGCTCGCGGCCCAGCGGATGGAACACCACCACCTCGTCGATGCGGTTGACGAACTCGGGCCGGAAATGATCCGCCACCTGCGCCATCACCATGCTCTTCATCAACGGATAATTGTTCTGCTCCGCCATCTCCTGGATCATCTGCGAGCCGAGGTTGGAGGTCATCACCACCACGGTGTTGCGGAAATCCACCGTCCGTCCCTGACCGTCGGTCAGCCGCCCGTCGTCCAACACCTGCAACAGCACGTTGAACACATCCTGATGGGCTTTCTCGATCTCATCGAGCAGGATCACCGAATAGGGCCGCCGCCGGATCGCCTCGGTCAGATAGCCGCCTTCCTCGTAACCGACATAGCCGGGCGGCGCGCCGATCATCCGGGCCACCGAATGCTTCTCCATGAACTCCGACATGTCGATCCGCACCAGCGCTTCCTCGGTGTCGAACAGGAACGCGGCCAACGCCTTGCACAGTTCGGTCTTGCCCACGCCGGTGGGACCGAGGAACAGGAAGGAGCCGTTGGGCCGGTTGGGATCGGACAGCCCGGCGCGCGACCGGCGAATGGCGTCGCTCACCGCCTTGACCGCCTCGTCCTGCCCCACCACCCGCCGCCGGATCGCCTCCTCCATCCGCAGCAGTTTGTCGCGCTCGCCTTCCAGCATCTTCGCTACCGGAATGCCGGTCCATTTGGACACCACCTCGGCGATTTCCTCGTCGGTCACCTTGTTGCGCAACAGCTTGAACTGGCCGGACTCCGCCGCCGTCGCCTGGGTCAGCTTCCGCTCCAGTTCCGGGATGCGGCCGTAGGTCAACTCCGACATCCGCGCCAGATCGCCGGCGCGGCGGGCGGTGTCCAGCTCCAGCCGCGCCCGCTCCAGTTCCTCCTTGACTTGAGCCGAGCCGTGCAGAGCCAGTTTTTCCGCCTTCCAGACTTCCTCCAGATCGGTGAATTCGCGCTCCAGCTTGACGATTTCCTGCTCCAGCAACTCCAGACGTTTTTTCGATGCCTCGTCGTTTTCCTTCTTCAGCGCCTCCCGCTCAATTTTCAGTTGGATCAAGCGCCGTTCCAGCCGATCCATCACTTCCGGCTTGGAATCGATTTCCATGCGGATGCGCGAGGCCGCCTCGTCCACCAGATCGATGGCTTTGTCGGGCAGGTTGCGGTCGGTGATGTAGCGATGCGAGAGCGTGGCGGCGGCGACGATGGCCGGGTCGGTGATTTCCACGCCGTGATGCACCTCGTAGCGCTCGTTCAGGCCGCGCAGAATGGCGATGGTGTCCTCGACCGTCGGCTCCTTCACCAGCACCTTTTGAAAGCGCCGCTCCAGAGCCGCGTCCTTCTCGACGTATTTGCGGTATTCGTCCAGCGTGGTCGCGCCGATACAGTGCAGCTCGCCCCGCGCCAGCGCCGGTTTGAGCATGTTGCCGGCGTCCATCGAACCCTCGGCCTTGCCGGCACCGACCATGGTGTGTAGCTCATCCATGAACAGGATGATCTGGCCTTCCTGCTTGGACAGATCCTTCAAAACCGCCTTCAGCCGCTCCTCGAACTCGCCCCGGAATTTGGTCCCGGCGATCAGCGCGCCCATGTCCAGCGCCAATACCCGCTTGCTTTTCAAGCCTTCCGGCACCTCGCCGTTGATGATGCGCTGGGCCAGCCCTTCGACGATGGCGGTTTTGCCCACGCCGGCCTCGCCGATCAGCACCGGGTTGTTCTTGGTGCGCCGCTGCAAGACCTGGATGGTGCGGCGGATTTCGTCGTCGCGGCCGATCACCGGGTCGAGCTTGCCCCGCTCGGCCCGCTCGGTCAGGTCGATGGTGTAGCGCTCCAACGCTTGGCGCTGGTCCTCGGCGTTGGCGTCATCGACCTTTTGGCCACCGCGCATGGCGTCGATGCCGCGTTCGATCAAACCCTTAGTCGCGCCGGCCTTGCGCAGCAAGCCGCCGAGTTCGCCCTTGTCCTCCAACGCGGCCAGCATGAACAGTTCGGACGAGATGTAGGCGTCCTTGCGCTGCTGGGCCAGCTTGTCGGTCAGGTTCAGCAGCTTCGATAAAGCGTTGGAAATCTGCACGTCGCCGCCCGTGCCTTCGACTCGTGGCAGACGGTCCAGCGCCTCGCCCAATTGCGAGCGCAGCAAGTTGAGATTGACGTCGGACTGGGCGAGCAACGGCCGCACCGTGCCACCATCCTGGTCGAGTAGAGCCGTCATCACATGCACCGGCTCGATGAACTGGTGATCGCGGCCCACCGCCAGACTCTGGGCGTCGCTCAGAGCCAGTTGGAATTTGCTGGTCAGTTTGTCCATTCGCATGGAGGGTCTACTCCCGTGGTGATGCTATTTCCATACGAATTGGTGGTGGTTTGCGGGAATTCAAGGCCGGGGCAACGTCGCGCTCCGTTGGGGCGGGATTCTTCGGGTTGGAGCGGGCGGCAAAACGGGCGACGGCGGAATGGGGAGTTCCGCCGCCGCTATCCCTATTCCGCGACCTTCCCGGTCGCGGGGGATCAAAGTTTCCTGAAGGTGACGTTGACCGTGCAAACGGTCCCGACACAACTGCTGGACCCGCCGCCATACGCATAACCGGCTGCTGGAGCTGCCATTAACGTCACGCTGGTGCTGGTCGGAAAGACCGCGCTGCACACCGTGCCGCAATTGATCCCGGCCGGGTTGCTGGTCACGGTGCCGCTGCCGCTGACAACCACCTTCACGGTATAGGTGCTGGTGCTCGCCTTGTTGAAAGTGGCCGTCACGCTCTTGGCGGCGCTCATCGGCACGGTGCAAGCGCCCGTTCCGGTGCAGGCCCCGCTCCAGCCCGCGAACACGTAGCCGCTGGCCGGCGCGGCGGAGAGCGCCACGCTGGTCCCGGCGGCGAATCCATACGAGCAGGTCGCCCCACAGTTGATGCCGGCCGGATTGCTGGTCACCGTGCCGACGCCGGCACCGGCCTTGGTCAACCGTCAGCGTGTATTTGGTGGTGGTTTGCGCCTTGAACGTCGCGGTCACGCTTTTGGCTGCGGTCATGGTCACGGTGCAGGCGCCGGTGCCGGTACAGGCTCCGCTCCAGCCGCCGAAAACGTAACCGCTCGCCGGGGTCGCGGCCAAGCGTCACCGCCGTTCCGCCGGCGAAATTGGCGGTACAGATCGTGCCGCAATTGATCCCCGCCGGACTGCTGGCCACCGTGCCGTTGCTCGGCGCGGCCACCGTCAGGGCATAGGTCGTCGCGGGCGGAGGCGGAGGCTGCTGGGCGCTGCGGAACGCGGCCACCGCGGCGCGGGTATTGTTCAGAGACAGCGCGTTGTTGGCCGAATTCGCGGCGGTTTCGCTCACGCCGCAGGCGATGCCGTTGGCGCAGGTGATGGCCGGATTGGAGAACTTGCCGATCCGGGGATTGATGTAGCTCATCACCGTACCGAAGGTGCCGCTGACACCATGCCCGTAGGAATAAGGATAAGCGCCCATCCCGCCGCCCGAATTGGCGCGGTCGTGCATGCTGCCCATGTTGTGGCCAAGTTCGTGGACGAAGGTCAAATCCGTGCAGTAATAGCCGGAACTGTTGACATCTTTGCCGTCGCTGATCACCGAATAGCCATAATTCGCGTATCCTGAAATCGGTTGCCCGCCGTAACCGCCGACCCAGGCCACCCCGCAACTGCCGCCGGAAGTGCTGTAGTTGAACGGGCGAATCAGCGAAACCAAGTCGGCGCCTTTGGTGTTGCGCAAGTTGGCGACGCCCGCCAGCGCCGTATCCGTGCCCTTGGTCAGCGCGTCGAGCGCGGCCGAATTGGTCGTGGTATCGCTGTAGTTGACCTGCTCCTTGTGGACCAGGCGCAAATTGATATACACGCCGCTGTCGCGATACGCCTGATTGGACAACGCCACCAACTGATCGAGCCGGGCGGACAGCCCGCCGCCCAACCGACTGGCCAGACCGGGCGTGTACAGGATCATGACATCGATGTTGGCGGGCGTAGTATCGGCGGCGAAAGCCACAGCTTGGCGATCACGCTCGCCGTCGGTTGGAGTGGAATCGCCCCGCCCACGCTTGGGAAGGCGCTTTTGAATGTCCTCCGGCAACGGAATGAGGGCGTCGTCCTCGCTCGGTTCCAACGGGTTCAAACCCGCCGCCTGAGCGTCGATCAACCATTCACCATCGGCGTCGGACTCGACCAGAAATTCCCCGTCCGGGGTCAGGATGCGACCCGACACGCCTTCGCTGCCGAACGTGATGACGGCCCGATAGTCGTCGCCATGGTCCTTCAGGTAACCCGACCAAGTCACGTTGCCGCTAGGATGGTCTTGGCGGCCATCGAAAACCAGCTCATAAGTGACCCCGCGCGGCAGGGAAAAGCGCGCCTTGGCCTGCAACGGCAGGTTCACGATGGCCCGATTGAGCCGGACCGCGTTCCGGCCGACCCCGGCGCGGTGGCCGCGCATGGCCTGAACGCCGGCCGATGGCGCGGACGAAAACAGCTCCACGGCACTGTCCGCCGCAGTCGCGGGCGATCCGGATTCGGCCGCCAGCGCCGGCAAGCCGCTCATCGCCAGGGCCAAGCCGAGCGCGGCGATCAGGCGACGGGGGGCTTGCGCGAGCCTCGGAGCGGGCTCGGAGAAACCGTTATAATTTTGAAAAGCCTTGCGATTACCAACATTAGCCATGATGACAGCACACCTCGAAGTTCATAATGTGCGGCCTCTGGCCAAGCCTTCTAAGCAGAGAAAAGCCGATGCGCCACGAGTGGCGCTGAATCTGGCGGTTCCGCTGTCATAGGGCGAGGCCCCTTAGACCGGTGACTTTGCGTCGCTACCTTTCGGTAGTTATGCCTTTTGCAGATCGAATCTTGCGGAGGGACTGTTGCGATTTGTATGCCAAATGTTACCGGAAACGTCGAATCATGGGATTTCACCGATCTACAATTTCTCGGCTAGCCACCCAGGATAACTCTCTGCCATGCATCACTTCATTCGCTTCGGCACTCGCCAATCCCAGGAGTTGATCGACATCACCGACCGCGTGCGCGCCGTCGCTCGCGAGAGCGGCGTCGAGAACGGCTTGATCAACCTCTACGCCCAGGGCGCGACCGCCGCCATCATGATTCAGGAGAACTGGGACGAAAGCGTGCCGCTGGACGTAGTGAACCTGCTGCGCAAGCTGATTCCGCCCGGCGTCTGGCTGCACGATCGGCAGGACGGCAACGGCGACGCGCATCTGAAGGCGGGCTTGGTCGGGCCGTCCGAAACCATCCCGATCATCGACGGCCAGTTGGGATTGTCCACCTGGCAGGGGATTTTCTTCTGCGAGTTCGACGGCCCGCGCTCGTCCCGGACGGTGGTTTGCACCGTGCTGGCGGCCGGCTGAACGGCCCGCTACTCCAGCGCCTGAGCCAGATCGGCGACCAGATCGGCGACATCCTCGATGCCCGACCGACAGCCGCACCAAGCCGTCGTCGATGCCCAAATCCCGGCGCACCTCCGGCGGCACCGAAGCGTGGGTCATGATCGCCGGATGCTCGATCAGGCTTTCCACCCCGCCCAGGCTCTCGGCCAAGACGAACACTTGGCAGCGGGTCAGAAACCGGGTCACCTCCGCCAGACTGCCCCGCACCACCGCGCCGATCATGCCGCCGAAGCCGCCACCCATCTGCCGCCGCGCCAGTTCGTGCTGGGGATGGCTGGGCAGGCCGGGATAGATCACCCGCTCGATTTTCGGATGCCGCTCCAGCCAAGCGGCGACGTGCAGCGCGTTGGTGCTGTGGCGCTCCATTCGCAGCGCCAGGGTTTTCAAGCCGCGCAAGGCCAGAAAGCTGTCGAAGGGGCCGGCGATCCCGCCGATGGCGTTTTGCAGATAGCCCAGCCGTTCGGCCAATTCCCGGCCGCGACACACCGTCACCCCGCCGATGATGTCGGAATGGCCGTTGAGATATTTGGTCGCGGAGTGGATGACGATGTCGAAACCGTATTCCAGCGGTCGTTGCGCCCAGGGCGTGGCGAAGGTGTTGTCGGCCACGGTCAGAATGCCGCGCGGGCGAGCCACGGCGGCGACCATCGCCAAATCCACCAGCTTCAACAGCGGATTGCTGGGCGTTTCCACCCAGATCATCCGCGTTTGCGAGGTCAGCACCGCTTCCAGCGCCGCCTGGTCGCGCAGGTCGGAATAAGAGAAGGTCAAGCCGGCGCTGCGGCGGCGCACCTGTTCGAATAACCGGCGGGTGCCGCCGTAGATGTCGTCCAGCGCCACCATATGATCGCCGCTGTCCAGCAGCTCCAACACCGTCGAGGTGGCGGCCAGGCCCGAGGCGAAGGCGAAACCGGCGTCGCCGCCTTCCAGGTCGGCCACGCAGCGCTCGTAGGCGAAGCGGGTCGGATTCTGGCTGCGGGAATACTCGAAGCCCCGATGCACGCCCGGACTGGACTGCACGTAAGTCGAGGTGGCGTAGATCGGCGTCACCACCGCGCCGGTGGTCGGGTCCGGCGATTGGCCGGCATGCACGGCGCGGGTGGCGAAACCCAGCGGAGAGGTATCGGTCATGGCTGAAACCTTGGAGACTGAGCGACAAACTCCCCTCGCCCTTCGGGAGAGGGGGGCGGGGGTGAGGGCAGATTTTTCTAACTCCCGAATCATTCACCTCAACCCTCTCCCGGCAGGAGAGGGGAGTTTAGGCTATCACCGATTCGGCAGGGTGCGAATCTCGTCGATCATCCGCTGCGGGTCTTTGCAGGCGTGAAACGCCCACCGTCCGATCTGGCAGAAGAACAGGCGGCGGGGCCGGTCGGCGCGGGACCAGTGCGCCAGCAGTTGCCGGGTGACCGGCGTAGCGTTGCGGTGGCTCGTCTCGCGCCAGCGCTTCACATCCTCGCGCAGCAGGTTGACCAGCGGGAGGTTGTCGCGCTCTTCTTCGGCCAACAATTCCAGTTGCGCCGAGCCGGTGCGCTGGGTTTTGTACCAGTACGACGCCGGGCGGCGGCCGGCCTTCTGGCGCGCGTCGCCGGTGCGCTTGTCGTAAATCCAATGTCGGTCGGGTTCCGCGAATGGACTGCACAGGATGGGTTTGGCGACCGGCTGGATGGGAAGCTGTTCTGGATGGGTTTGCGACGAAAAGTTCCTTGCCATTGGCTTTATTCGCCTCAGTTTGGGGTGAGCGATCCGCTGCCGTCGCGCAAGTCGGCACTTTGGGTTGATTCTTCCAAATCGCTGTGAACCATCATCGCCAGTGAAGGCAAATCTCCGCGCACGGTCTTCCAAACAATCGCCAAATCGACCTGAAAATAACCGTGAGTCAGTGTATTGCGCATCCCGCAGATACCCGACCAGGGAATATCGGGACGAGTCGCGGCAAATTCGGGAAAACATCGTCGCACGCTTTGCGCCGCTTCGCCGATGATTTCCAGATTACGGATCCCTGCGTCCTGCTTTTCCGGGTTATCGAAAAAAGCCACCTCATCAACACCTGACAAATATCTTTCAACTCTTTCGATGACGCTCGATATGTGAGCGAGATAGTCGCGTAAACGCGGCCCTGCGGAGTTCATAACGGACGCGCCTCGGCGATGATCCGACTCCGCCAGGATTCCGGTAGCGCCGCCGGCGTCACCACATCGACCTGCACGCCGAGCAGTTCGCTGACTTCCACCTGGACGCCGCCAATGTCGAACAACAGGGCAGCGATACGGTGCCGGACAGGGCCGCGAAAGCCGATTCGTCCACCACGGTCTTGAGGGCGCGGGCGAGTTTGTCCCAGGCGCTTTTGTCGGGGAAGAAGGCTTGGGTGATGCAGAAGGCGCGGCCGTCGTAGTCGGAATCGACGAACCACGCGGCGACCTTATCGACCTGAGTGGCGAGGATGGTGTTATCCACCGGGTTGTAGATGTCCACGCCTTCCAGGGTGACGGTGAACAGCCCGTCGGGCGTTTGATCGAGCCGAGTGCGCGGGCTGCCGAACACGGTGAACAGTTGGGCGTTAGGTGTGTCCTTCAGCAGTCCGCCCATGTTCACGTCGGGGCGAATGTGGGCGAGGTGGCAGCGGACTTGAGGATTGGGGTCGTCCTGCACGAGCGCCTGCGCGGCGGCGTCGAAGGAAAAGCCGGCGATGACCAAATCCTGGTACACCCGGCGGCGATAGGCTTGGGTCAGGGCATTTTCCACCTGCCACGCCGTGACGGGGCCGAACTCGGGGCCGATGGTGACGGCGACTTGGCGCGGCGGGCCGCCGTCGTTGGACCATTCGCCCTCCGCGTGCAGGAAGTCCTCGCCGATGGGCGACAGGCGGCTGAACGCGGCGGTTTTGTTGTTGGGGAAGCGCACGCCGTCTTGGGCCAGCAGACGGATCATGCGGTCGAGAAAGGCTTCGACTGTTGCCCCTGTAGTCTTGCTGAATACTATTCCTGCAACAAAATTCTCCGCCCCAAACACCTCATCCATCACGCACCGAACCCGATGCAAATTCTCGTCGGAAATCTGCACGAAGATGGAACCGGAATCGGCCAGCAACTCCTTCGCCAATATCAGCCGGTCGCGTAGATAGGCCAGATAGGAATGCACGCCCAGCGTCCAGGTATCGCGGTACGCCTTCACCATTTCTGGCTCGCGCGTCAGATCGGATTCCTTGTCCTTCACATCCCGCTTGCCGACTTCCGGCTGAAAATTGGAGGCGAATTTGATCCCGTAAGGCGGATCGACGTAGATCATCCGCACCCGCCCGGCCAACTCCCCCCGCCGGGCCAGCGACGCCATCACTTGCAAGGAATCGCACAGAATCATCCGGTTCGCCCAATCGATGTCGTGCTGATAAAACTGAACGGCTTCCCGATAGCTCAACTGCGGATCGGCGAACAAATCGCGCTGCACGTCCTGTCGGGCCGCGACCTTGACGATGGCCTGCGCGGCGATGCGCTCGTGGATGTGCAGCGCCACCGGCTCCACTTCAAAAGACCGTTGCTCCCGCTTGCCCGCCCACTCCAACCACGGCTGCCGAACGCGCAGCGCCTCCGCCAACAACCGCACTTCCTCCTCGGTCAACGCCCGTTGCCGCGCCGTTTCCAGCAATTCCGGCACGCGGTCCGCCGCTCCGCTGGCATCGAAGCGCAACAGCGGCGGCCGGTGCGGATCGTAGTCGTAGCGGATGCGCTTCGGCTCCGCCAGCTTGCCCTGCGCCGCCAATCCCGCCGGCGGGATGTTCTTGCGCGCCGCGTCGAACCGATAATCGGCGACGGGTTCGGGCGGATCGGACGGCGGGGTTACGGTTTTCCTGACGCGGGGGGCCATCGGCGTTCTCCTTGGCAACGATATGAACGGCATAATATCGGCACCACAGCCGTTTGATAAAGGAACCGTTGCGATGTCGCTTTCCCGCACGCTCTGGCAAGCCAACACCGACCTTGCCCAAGCCTGTCTCGATCAACCGTTCGTGCGAGGCATCGGCGACGGCTCGCTGCCCCGCCCGCGCTTCGCCGGCTACATCGGGCAGGATGCGTTCTACCTGCACGCCTTCGCCCGCGCCTATGTCATCGCCGCCGCCAAAGCGCCGGACTGGACCGGCTTTCGGGAACTGCACGAACTGGCGGGCGGGGTTCTCCAGGAATTGGAACTACATCACGGCATCGCCACCGCCTGGGGGCTGAATCTGGAACACGTAACGCCCGGCGCGGCCGCTCGGCGCTACACCGATTTCCTGCTCGCCACCGCCTGGGGGCAGGAAACCGGCGTCACGGTCGCGGCCATGACGCCTTGCATGAGGCTATACGCCTGGATCGGCCAACAACTGGCCGGCCAACAGCGCGAGCCGCACGCCTACAGCGATTGGGTTCAAACCTACGGCAGCGCCGATTTCGAGCAACTGGCCGCGCGGCTGGAACGGCTGCTGGATCGCTACGCGCCCGACAACCCTGCCGTCGCCGACGCCTACCGCTACGCCATGCACTGCGAGCACGACTTCTTTCAAGCGGCTTGGGATGCCGCCTGAAAAACCGCACAAAAACCCCCTCGCCCCTCGGAAGAGGGATCGGGGATGAGGGCTTATTTCCCCTTCCCTACGCCAGCCAGATCAGGCTGGCCATCCGTCCGGTGGTAGTCTCGCGGCGGTAGGAAAAAAACCGCTCCGGTTCGCTGAAGGTGCAGGCATGGCCGCCATAAACCGCCGTCACGTACAACCGCCGCAACTGGAGTCGGGCCAAGCCATAAATATCCGCCAACCAGCGGCCGGCCGGAGACGGCTGGAAACAACTCGCATTCCCCTTATCCAGGGCCATGAAAGCGTCGCGCACCTCCTCGCCGACCTCGAACGCGCCGGGGCCGATAGCCGGCCCCAGCCACGCCAGCAACTCCAGCGGCGGCACGTTCAGTTGCGCCACGGTCGCGGCGATCACCCCCTCGGCCAATCCGCGCCAGCCGGCGTGGACGGCAGCCACGACCGTACCGGCGCGGTCGCAAAGCAAGATGGGCAAGCAATCGGCGGTCATCACCACGCAGGGCCGACCCGGCTCGCGGGTCCAGGCCGCATCGGCGGCGACCGGCTCGCGAACCGTCTCGGCGGCCACCACCCGATTGCCGTGAACCTGCTGCAACCAAGCGGGTTCGGAGGGGTAGCCGGCCACCGCCGCCAGCCGCCGCCGGTTCTCGGCGACACGGGCGGGATCGTCGCCGACGTGATCGGCCAGATTCAGGCTGTCGTAGGGCGGTTCGCCGACCCCGCCCCGGCGGGTCGTGCTCACCGCCAACACCCGCGGCGATGCCGGCCAGCCGGGAAGAATCAAATGCCCCAGTTGCAATTTATTCACGATCAATCCCATAGTCCTCGCGCAACGCGCTCAACAGCTCCGCCAAATCGGCGGGCATTTCCGCCCGCCACTCCAACCGTTCGCCGGTGCCGGGGTGCGTCAAAGCCAGCCGCTCGGCGTGCAACGCTTGCCGACGAAAATTCTGAATCGCCTCGATGCAGCGCGGGGAAGCGTTCGGCGGCAGGCGCGGCCGGCCCCCGTAAACCGGATCGCCCAGCAAGGGCAAACGGACATGCGCCATATGCACCCGTATCTGATGGGTGCGGCCGGTTTCCAGCTTGACCCGCAACAGCGCGTGAGCGCGAAATCGGCGCAGCACCCGGTAATGGGTCACCGCCGGCTTGCCGCCGGACACGACCGCCATCCGCTGCCGATCCACCGGGTGGCGGCCGATGGGCGCGTCCACCGTGCCGCCGGCCACCGGCACCCCATTGACCACCGCCAGATACTCCCGTTCGATGCGCCGGGCCTGCAACTGTTCCACCAGCGCGGTGTGGGCGCGCAAACTGCGAGCGACCACCAGCAGGCCGGTGGTGTCCTTGTCCAGCCGGTGCACCAGCCCGGCGCGGGGCAAGGCGGCGAGTTCTGGCGCATGGTGCAGCAAAGCGTTGACCAAGGTGCCGTCGCGGTTGCCGGCGGCGGGATGCGCCACCAGGCCGGCCGGCTTGTCGAGCACCAGCAGATCGGCATCCTCGTAGCGGATATCCAGCGGGATGTTCTGGGCGACCGCGACGGTTTCCGGTTCGAGCGTCAACTCCCCGCTGACGGTCTCGCCCCCGGCGACCGGATCGCGGGGCCGCCAAATCCGGCCGTCCACCCGCAGTCGGCCGGTCTTGAGCCATCGCTGCAAGCGGCTGCGGGAATAGGCCGGCAACACCGCCGCCAACGCCTGATCGAGCCGCATTCCGGCGTGGTCGGCGGGTATCTGACAATCGATCCGTTCGGTCGGCGGCATGATGGTTTTTGACGGTGCGGGGGTTATACTGGCATTCAACGATTCATTCTACTCTCGACAATCGCCGCTCCATGCCTTCATCCATGCGCCGCACATCGAAACTGTTCCTCGCCGGCCTCATCGTGGCCGCGCTGCTGACGGGGTGTTCCCTGCTCCCCGAAAAAATCGACGAAACCAAGGGCTGGTCGGCCCAACGCCTGTACGGCGAGGCCAAGAGCGCCATGAACGATGGCAACTACAAGACCGCCCTGGAATATCTGGACAAGCTCCAGGCCCGGTATCCGTTCGGCCGCTACGCCCAGCAGGCGCAACTCGACACCATCTTCATCCAGTACCGGGACGGCGAACCGGACGCCGCCATCGCCGCCGCCGACCGCTTCATCAAGGCCAACCCGCGCCATCCCTTCGTCGATTACGCCTACTACATGAAGGCCCTGGTGAATTTCAACCGCAGCAACACGCTGTTCGAGCGGCTCGCGCCCACCGACCGCGCCAAAACCGACACCGCCACCGCCCGGCAATCTTACAGCGACTTCGCCGAGCTGGTCCGCAAATTCCCGGACAGCAAATACGCCGAGGACTCGCGCCAGCGGATGCTGTACCTGCACAACAATCTGGCGGCCTACGAGATCCATGTGGCCGACTATTACCTGCGGCGCGGCGCCTACGTGGCGGCGGTCAACCGCGCCAAGTACGTGCTGGAGACCTACGCCCGCACCCCGGCCTCCGCCGACGCCCTCGCCATCATGACCCAAGCCTACGTCAAGATGGGGATGCCGCAACTGGCCGCCGACAGCCTGCGGGTGCTCGAGCGCAACTACCCGCAATCCCCGGACTTGCCGAAGCTGAACGCGCTGGTCAAAGGCGCCGGCTGAGCGCGATTCCAGCGGGTCCGGCTTTCGACTGTCCGCTTGTCACCGCGAGGGCTTCGCCATGTGGGATTTCTTCGAGACGGTTCGCCACCGCCATTCCGTTCGCAAGTACCAGCCCGACATGGCCGTCGAGCCCGAAAAGCTGTACGCCATCCTGGAAATGGCTTGCGCGGCGCCTTCGGCGGGCGATTTGCAGGCTTACCGGATCGTCGTGGTGCGCGACTTGGCCGACCGGCAAGCCCTGGTCCGGGCCTCCCACCAGCAGGATTTTATCGCCGAGGCGCCGGTGTGCCTGGTGTTCTGCGCCGACCCGGCGCGCTCGGCGAGCGCCTTCGGCGACCGCGGCGCCAAGCTGTACGCCCTGCAGGACACCACCATCGCCGCCGCTTACGCGCAACTGGCCATCGTCGCGGCCGGCATGGGTTCCACCTGGGTCGGCTATTTCGAGGAGGACAAGGTGTGCGAGGCGCTGAAGCTGGAGCCGGATTTGATCCCGCTGGCCCTGCTCAGCCTCGGCTATCCGGCCGAATTGCCGGAACCCAGCTCGCGCCGGCGGCTGGACGAAGTGGTGGCGTGGCGCTGAGCGCGAGGGCCGCTATCATATCTACGAAACCCGCGAACGAAACCGGTATCGGCATCCGCAAAGGCGTTTCCCAAGCCCGAGACCCGGCCACGGCGGTTCGAGAGCTGCACGAAGCGATCCATCAGCCGAACTGCTCCTTCGCCGTTTTCTACTGCTCGCCCGAGTACGATCTCGACGCCTTGGCGAAAGCGCTGCGCGCCCGCTTCGGCGACATTCCCCTCATCGGCTGCACCACGGCCGGCGAAATCACGCCGGCCGGCTATCTCCGGGGCGCTCTGACCGGCGTCAGCATCGCCTCGCCGCACTTTCGCGTCGTCACCCACCGGATCGACAAGCTGCGCGACTTCGCGCTGGAGGATGGCGCAACCGTCGCCAAATCCCTTCTGGAACGGCTGGGCGGGAAACCTTCCGCCCGCAACACCTTCGGCTTTCTGCTGGTCGATGGCCTGTCCTGCCGGGAAGAAATCGTGGTCAGCGCGATCGCTCGCGCCGTGGGAGACATTTCGATCTTCGGCGGCTCGGCGGGCGACGGGGTGCGCTTCCAGGCCACCCACCTTTACCACGAAGGCCGCTTCCACCGAGACTGCGCGCTGTTCTCGCTGGTGCAAACCGAGCATCCCTTCACGGTCTTCAAAACCCAGCACTTCACCCCGTCGGACAAAAAAATGGTGGTCACCGAGGCGGACCCGGAGCGCCGGGTGGTCACCGAAATCAACGGCGCGCCCGCCGGCCAGGAGTACGCGCGCATGGTCGGCCTCGATGTGGACAAGCTGACCCCGCTGATTTTTTCCGCCTACCCCGTGGTCGTCAAGGTCGGCAACGAGCATTACGTCCGCTCCATCCAGAAGGTCAACGAAGACGAAAGCCTGACGTTTTTTTGCGCCATCGACGAAGGCATCGTGCTGACCGTGGCCCAGGGCGTGGACATGGTGGACAACCTGCGAGCCCTGTTCGCGGACGTTCGGGCGAAAGTCGGCCCGCCGCAACTGGTGCTGGGTTGCGACTGCATTCTGCGCCATCTCGAAATGGACCAGAAACAGCTCAAGGACCGGATCGCCCCGATCCTGGTCGAGAACAACGTGATCGGGTTCAGCACCTACGGCGAACAGTTCAACGCCATGCACGTCAACCAGACCTTCACCGGGGTCGCCATCGGGCCGCTTCGCTGAGTCAGCCGCTCCGCACCGCCGCCATGAAGGGAGAGCAGAACCGCGAGGCCCTGGAGCAAGAAATCGCCCGCCTGAACAAGGTCAACCGAGCGTTGATGCGGCGGGTGGAGCGCGGCATGGAGCTTTCGGGAGACGCTTACGCGCTGTTCCAGACCGCCACCGCGCTGGAAGACAAGGTCCGCGAACGGACCGCCGCCCATGTCGCCGCCATGGAAGAGCTGGAGAAATCCAACGAGCAACTGCGGCTCTCCAAGGAACAGGCCGAGGCGGCCAGCAAGGCCAAGAGCGAGTTCCTGGCCACCATGAGCCACGAAATTCGCACCCCGATGAACGGCGTGTTCGGGATGACCGAGCTGCTGCTCAACACCCCCTTGCAGGAAAAACAGCGCCAGTACGCGGAGACCATCCAGCGTTCGGCGCGCTCGCTGCTCCGCATCATCAACGATATCCTGGACTTCTCGAAAATCGAGGCGGGCCATCTGGACTTGGAGCAAATCGATTTCGATCTCCGAACCCTGGCGCGGGAAACCGTCGAGATGCACGCGGAATCGGCCAGATCCAAGGGCCTGAAGCTGGACTGCCAGATCGCCGGCGACCTCCCGTCCCAAGTGCGCGCCGATCCCAGCCGGCTGCGGCAGATCCTGCACAATCTGATCGGCAACGCCGTCAAGTTCACCGACGCGGGCGCGATCTCGGTCAAGATAGCTTGGGAAAACCTGCCCCATGGCCCGGGCAACGCCAGGAGCGACCTGCGCTTCGAGGTGGCCGATACCGGGATCGGCATCCGGTCGGAGGTGCAGCGCACGATCTTCGAAGCCTTCCGGCAAGCCGACGGCTCCACCACCCGCCAATTCGGCGGGACCGGGCTGGGGCTGGCGATCGTCAAGCAGCTCGTCCAAAAGATGGGCGGCGCGGTCGGCGTGGACAGCGCGGTCGGGGCGGGATCAACGTTCTGGTTCCACATCCCGGTCCAGCCCGGCGCCGAGCAGCCGGCGCGATCCGGCGCGATCCGGCGCCTCGAACCGGCCAACCCCGCCGATACCGGCCGCGCGGTCGCGGCCGATCCGGCCTTGCGGGCCAGCATCCTGCTCGCCGAGGACAACCCGGTCAACCAGGAAGTCGCCCGCAGCATGCTGGAGCTGCTGGGGTGCGGCATCACGGTGGCCGGGAACGGCCGCGAAGCCGTGGCGGCGGTCGCGAGCGCCCGCTTCGATCTCGTGCTGATGGACTGCCAGATGCCGCAGATGGACGGCTATCAGGCGACCGCCGCCATTCGCGACCGGGAACGATCCATGACGCTGCCCCGCCTGCCGGTCATCGGCGTCACGGCCAACGCGCTGGTGGGCGACCGCGAACGCTGCCTGCAAGCGGGCATGGACGAGTACCTCAGCAAGCCTTTCTCGCTGGAGGCATTGCGCTCGATCTTAGAGCGCGTGTTGCGCGACAGAAAATCGGAGAATCGGCCGCCCTCCGAAGCAATGCCGACAGGCGTGGAACGGCGGGCGGACGTGCTGGACCCCGCCGCGCTGGCGAGCATCCGCAGCCTCAATCCCGCCGGCTATCCGGCTTTGCTGGAACGCCTGGTCGTGGTCTACCTGCAATCGTCCGATCAAGCGGTCGCCATGCTGCGGGAAACGCTGGCCAACGGTCAGCGGGAGGAACTCGGCAAAATCGCGCACGGCTTGAAATCGAGCAGCGGCAACGTGGGCGCCACCCGCTTGACCGCCTTGTGCAAGGAACTGGAAATGGTCGGACGCAATAAATCCGACGCCGACCCCGCACCTTTGGTGGACGCGATCATCCGCGAGAATCGCGACGCCTGCGAGGCGCTGCGGGCCGAACTCGAAACGGTGGCCGGCGTCACTCTGTGAGCTGTGAGCGCGGCGACGGGCTAGCGCGCCCGCTGCAACGCCCGTATGCCCTGCTCCAGCCCCTCCAGCGTCAGCGGATACATCCGGTCGCCCATCAATTCCCGCACCATCTGGATCGAAGGGACGTAGCTCCAGCGGTTGTGCGACTGCGGATTCAGCCAGATGGCGTGCGGCCACGCCCCCAACAGCCGGTTCAGCCACACGTCCCCGGCTTCGGGGTTGAAGTGCTCGACGCTGCCGCCCGGATAGCTGATCTCGTAAGGGCTCATGGTGGCGTCGCCGACCAGGATCAATTTGTAGTCGTGCCCGAAGGTGTTCAGCACCGACAGGGTTTCGGTTTTCTCGGTGTAGCGGCGGCGGTTGTCCTTCCACAGCCCCTCGTAGACCATGTTGTGGAAGTAGAAATACTCCAGGTGCTTGAACTCGCCGCGCGCCGCCGAGAACAGTTCCTCGCACGCCCGGACGTGGTCGTCCATCGAGCCGCCGACATCTAGAAACAGCAACACCTTCACCGCGTTGTGCCGCTCCGGGACCATCTTCAATTCCAGATAACCGGCGTTGCGAGCGGTGGAGCGAATGGTGTCGTCGAGATCCAGTTCCTGGGCCGCGCCTTCGCGGGCGAACCGGCGCAGCCGGCGCAACGCCACCTTGATGTTGCGGGTGCCGAGCTCCAGAGTGTCGTCCAGATTGCGAAATTCGCGACGATCCCAGACCTTGACCGCCCGGCGATGGCGCGAAACGTCCTGACCGATGCGGATCCCTTCCGGGTTGTAGCCGTAGGCGCCGAAGGGCGAGGTGCCGGCGGTGCCGATCCACTTGTTGCCGCCCTGGTGGCGGCCTTCCTGTTCCGCCAGCCGCTGGGCGAAGGTCTCCATCAGTTTTTCCCAGCCGCCCATGGATTCGATGAGTTGCTTGTCTTCTTCGCTCAGGGTCAGCTCCGCCAGCTTGTGCAGCCATTCCAGCGGCACCTTGGCGCCGATCATCTGGTCGAACAGCGTCTCCAATCCTTTGAAATGGCTGCCGAACACCTGATCGAAGCGGTCGTAATGGCGCTCGTCCTTCACCAGCGCCGCTCGCGCCAGATAGTAAAACTCCTCGACACCGTGCGCGGTGACCCGCTGGCTCAGGGCCTCCAGCAGCGTCAGAAACTCGGTCAGCGAGACCGGGACGCCGGCCTGGCGGAGCTTGAAAAAGAAGTCGGTCATCATCGGCGAAAACCCTCACCCCCGACCCCTCTCCCGGCGGGAGAGAGGAGTTTGCGATGCTCAATCCTTTTTCCGCCGCGACATGAACAGCAGTCGCTCGAACAGGTGCACGTCCTGCTCGTTTTTCAGCAGCGCGCCGTGCAGGGGCGGAATCAGCTTGTGCTGATCGCCGCGCAGCGCCTCGGGCGGAATATCCTCGGCCACCAGCAGCTTGATCCAGTCCAGCAGTTCCGAGGTGGACGGCCGCTTTTTCAGGCCCGGCACGTCGCGGATCTCGAAGAACGCTTCCAGCGCTTCGCTCAACAGGCGTTTCTTCAGATTCGGATAGTGGACGTTGACGATCCGCTCCATGGTCTCCTTGTCGGGAAAGCGGATGTAGTGGAAAAAGCAGCGGCGCAAAAAAGCGTCCGGCAATTCCTTTTCGTTGTTGCTGGTGATGATGATGATCGGGCGATGCCGGGCCTTGACCACCTGCCGGGTCTCGTAGACGAAAAACTCCATGCGATCCAGTTCGTGCAGCAGGTCGTTGGGAAACTCGATGTCGGCCTTGTCGATCTCGTCGATCAGCAACACCGGCTGGACATCTGCGGTGAACGACTCCCACAGCTTGCCCTTGACGATGTAGTTGCCGATGTCGTGAACTCGCTCGTCGCCCAGTTGCGAATCGCGCAGCCGGGACACGGCATCGTACTCGTACAAGCCCTGCTGGGCCTTGGTGGTGGACTTGATGTGCCATTGCAGGAAGGGCCGGTTCAGGGCGAGCGCCACTTCCTCGGCCAGTTGGGTCTTGCCGGTGCCCGGCTCGCCCTTCACCAGCAACGGCCGGCCCAAAGTGACGGCGGCGTTCACCGCCATCATCAGATCGTCGGTGGCGACGTAACGGTCGGTCCCACGAAAACGCGATTCGGACATGAGCGACGGTTCTCCCAAGGCGCGGTGGCGGCGATTGTTGCAAGATCAATTGTTGGACAGGCGGGGCGGAAGACGCAAGCGGATCGGGCGCAATCACCGATCAATCCGTGCGGCCGAAAGCCATCCGATATAAGAAAACGCTATTTTCAATTTCTAAATTATTATGCTTCCTGCATAAAATTATTTGGTAATGTTAGCGATTGATGCGCTCTAACTCCCCGGGTTCCCCCATTTCACAGCGAGCGAGAGGAAAAACGATGAAGGCGAACAATATCCTGGAAACCATCGGCAATACCCCCCACGTCCGCATCAACCGGCTGTTCTCCGATCGCAGCGTCGAAGTCTGGATGAAGCAGGAACGCACCAATCCCGGCGGCAGCATCAAGGACCGCATCGGGCTGGCGATGGTCGAGGACGCCGAGCGACGCGGCACTCTCAAGCCAAACACCGTCATCATCGAGCCGACCTCCGGCAACACCGGCATCGCGCTGGCCCTGGTGTCCGCCGCCAAGGGCTATCGCCTGATCCTGACCATGCCGGAATCCATGTCGCTGGAGCGGCGGCGCTATCTGGCGGCGCTGGGCGCGGAACTGGTGCTGACCCCCAAGGAAAAAGGGATGCCGGGCGCCATCGAAAAAGCGCAAGAGCTGGTCGAGAGCACGCCGAACGCCTGGATGCCGCAGCAGTTCGAGAATCCCGCCAACGTCGAAATCCATCGCCGCACCACGGCGCGGGAGATCCTCGACGATTTTCCCGAAGGGCTGGATTTCATGATCACCGGCGTCGGCACCGGCGGCCACATCACCGGCTGCGCCGAGGTGTTGAAGGAACAATTTCCGAACCTCAAAGCGTTCGCCGTCGAACCGGCGGCCTCGCCGGTGCTGAGCGGCGGTCAGCGCGGCCCGCACCCGCTGCAAGGCATCGGCGCCGGCTTCGTGCCGGCGGTGTTGAACACGAAAATTCTGGACGGCGTCATCCAGGTCACCCACGAAGACGCCTTCAAGTACGCGGTGCGCTGCGTCCGGGAAGAAGGCATCTTCATCGGCATTTCCTCCGGGGCGTCGCTGGCCGCCATCGCCAAGAAACTGCCGGAAATCCCCGACGGCAGCCGGATTCTGACCTTCTGCTACGACACCGGCGAACGCTACCTGTCGGTGGGCGGTTTATTCGACTGAGCGGCCGGATAACCGCTCTCTCCCGGCGGGAGCCCTCACCCCAACCCTCTCCCGGTGGGAGAGGGAGTTTTACGCCTTGGCCAGATGGGCGCGGATGAAATCGTATTCCGCCTGGATGGCTTTCTCGGCGTCGCCGCCCACGAAGTCGGCCAGCTTGCCGCCGACCAGCGGAATCCCGCACTTGATCTCCAGTTGCACGTCGTTGACGCAACCGCCGCCCGCCGCCCGCAACTCCATCACGCCCTTGGCGCTGACCGGCACGCCGGCGATGTCGATCCCGAACGCGCAGCGATAGGGACCACCCGCCTCGCCTTCCCAGCTTTCGCTCTGGACCACTGTGTTCCAGGGATTGAGGAATTTTTTCAGCAATCCCGGCACGTCGGCCGGCACTTCCCGCCTGATCTTGACGGTATAGCGGCCATCGCTGCCGGCGCATTCCAGCACCTCGACATTGCGGGCGCCGATGCCGGCGTACTTGATTTTCATGAACTCGGGATCGTGGAATAAACCGAAGACGGTATCCACATCCTTGGCATACTGATGCACGGCTTTAATTTTCATGTGCTTTACTCAGTTTGGGTGAATCGGGAACCGCAATATGTCACGCATCGCAACCGCACTACCCGCCGAATGGGCGCGTCAGGACGCCATCTTGCTCACTTGGCCGCACGCCGACAGCGACTGGCGACCCTGGCTGAGCCAAGCCGATCGGACGCTCGCCGCGCTGGCCGCCGCGATCAGCCGCCGCGAGACCGTCTTGATCGGCTGCCACGATCTCAAGCATAGCCAGCATATCCGCGACCTGCTGCGCGCCGCCGACGCGGATCTCTCCCGGTGTCGGTTGTACGCGGTGCCGTCCAACGACATCTGGGCGCGCGACCACGGCCCGATCACCGTTCACCGCGACGGCCAGCCGGTGCTGCTGGATTTCCGTTTCAACGGCTGGGGCGAAAAGTACGCCTTCGAACTCGACGACCGGATCACCGCCCGGCTGCACGAATCGGGCGCGTTTGGCCCCACCCCGCGCGAGCCGGTCGATCTGATTTTGGAAGGCGGCAGCATCGAAACCGACGGTCGAGGCACGCTGCTGACCACCGCCGAATGCCTGCTCAATCCCAACCGCAACGGCTTGGACCGAGCGGGCCTGGAGCGGCGGCTCGGCGAAACGCTGGGTTTCACCCGCTTTCTGTGGCTGCGACAGGGACACTTGGCCGGGGATGATACCGACAGCCACATCGATACGCTGGCACGTTTTTGCGATTCGCGCACGATCGCCTATCAGGGCTGCGCCGATCCCGCCGATCCGCACTATGAACCGCTGCGAGCGATGGCGGCGGAATTGCGGGCGTTCCGCACGAAGGAAGGCGAGCCTTACCGTCTGATCGAACTGCCGCTGCCCGCCCCTCGGCGCGACGAAAACGGCAACCGACTCCCCGCCGGCTACGCCAATTTCCTGATCTTGAACGGCGCGGTGCTAGTGCCGACCTACGGCGATCCGCTCGATGCGATAGCGCTGGAACGGCTGGGCGGCTGCTTCCCGAACCGCGAAGTGATCAGCATCCCGTGCGCCACTCTGATCCGCCAAGGCGGCAGCCTGCATTGCGCGACCATGCAATTGCCGGCTGGGTCGCTGGCCGGAGCCGCTTGACCCGCGCCATCGGCCAAATTTCGCATTAATCGGTTCCATCCAGACCGGACGGGCGGTCGCGGGCGACAAAATGAACGCCCCATAGAGCAAAATACCCTTTTATTCCTTATTTATTTTATGTTTATTTTATGATACAATTAAATGGGGTGATGCCCTATACAATGTTGAATTGAGTGGGCGACAGATGCAAATCTGCCTTCTTCAAGTTTCGCTGGCTTGCCTTGATCGACCGAGGGCAAGCGGCGAGGAGGCCGATGATGAAAAGCGATAGCGTTCTTCGATTGCGGGTGATATCGGGGCTGTTGGTGGGACTGGTCTCGGCTCTGTTCAGTCCCGCCGCCTTGGCGCAGCCCGCAGCAATTTTGGAATCACCGGCGCCGGATGCGTTTCTCCGCAGCGGCATCGGCTTGATCCGGGGCTGGGCGTGCGACGCGAGCCGGGTGCAAGTGCGCATCGACGACGGTCCGCTGCTGGCCACCGCGCACGGCACCGACCGGCCCGACACGGCCGAGCGGTGCGGGCGCTCCAACACCGGCTTTGGCCTGATCTACAACTGGAATCGGGTCGGAGACGGGGTTCACAACCTGCGGGCCTTCGCCGACGGGGTAGAATTCGCCGACGTCAATTTCACCGTCACGACGCTGGGCGGCGAATTCCTGACCGGCTTGCAAGGCGACTACACTGTGCCAGACTTCCCCGCAGCCGGCCGCTCCGCCAAGATTCACTGGTCGGAGCCCCACCAGAATTTCGTCTTCGCCACACCTATCACCATCCCGCCCGTAGCCAATCCGCCGACTCGGGCAGACGCGCTGCTCGAATCGCCCACCCAGGGATCGTCCGAGAGCGGGATCGGGTTGATCCGGGGTTGGGTTTGCACCGCCAGCCGGGTCGAGATGAGCATCGACGGCGGGCCGCTCCTGGCGACCGCGCACGGCACCGACCGGCCCGATACGGCGGGGACCTGCGGAGACACCGCCAACGGCTTTGGCTTGACCTATAACTGGAACCGGATCGGGGATGGAGTCCACAATTTGCGGGCTTTCGCCGACGGGATTGAGTTCGCCGACGTCAATTTTGCCGTCACCACGCTGGGCGGCGAGTTCCTGACCGGGCTGATCGACAAGATCCGCCTGCTCGGCTTTCCGAAGGCCAGCCCCACGGCCGCCGCTCGGGCCGAGGCGGCGACCGTTCCAGACACCAAGCTCCAATGGTCCGAGCCCGATCAAAATTTCGTCATCGCCTCCACCACCGCCACCGGCGAGAAAATCGCGCTGGTCTCCGCCGTGACCGACATCCTCAACCGGTTCGCCGTGCTCGGCGTCGGGGCCAGCCAGACCGACAGCACCGGGGTGCATGCGGACAAGGATGCGACGGGCGCTCCAACCCGGATCAATGGCATCGCTTGGACCGAGCCGGCCGCCGGCCGCTGGACCGACCTGCTGCTCGACGCGGAGGGGCTACCGGCCACCTATCGCGACTCCAGCGGAATCGAGGCTCGCCTCAGCCAGTTCACCCCGACCAGCGTCGCGATCAGCTTCTTCGACTCCAGCGGCAAACCGCTGGGCGGGCCGGTCACCGCGTCGCTCGACGGCGACCTCGTGCAACGCCTGAAGGGCCTGATCGAGCGCCTGCGGGCCGCCGAGCCCAACTCCGCAGCCATCCTGGCCCGACCGTCGGCGGCCAGCGTTCCGGCCCTGTTTTCCCTGCGGTCGATTCTGGTGGAGCTGTTCGCGGCCGGTGGCGCCGCCGAAAACGAGCTGCTCTGCGCGCTGCAACAGGGGGCAACCACGGCCAATGTCCCCGGCTTGGTCGCGCCGTTCGGCTGTCGATCCCGGCTGCTCCAGGATTTGCAAACCCTGGTCGCCAACCCGGTTCCCCAAGCCGCCGCCATGGCCGCAACTCTCGATCCGGCGCTGCAACGGGCGCTGGAATTCAGCGAGGATGTCCCGCAAGCGTCTTGCGGGACATCGGCCAGCAGCGCGGCCTGCCTGACCTCAGCCACCCGCGTGCTGCAAACCCGCGCCGCCGAGCCGGTGCCGGAGCTGCCGCCCAATCCACCGCTCGCGACGCGGTCGTACAGCGGAACGGAGACGATCTGTTTCTCGGCGACCGCGAGCTTCCACCATCAGGGAACGTGCAGCCAATGCGGCTCCGGATCGGCCTCGATGGCCCTGAATGGCGATGGCTCCCTGACCCTCGATCACCAGAAATGGACCTATTCCTTCGGCTTCAACTCCGAGGGCTATTGCACGACGCAAGCGGTCACCTTCGGCGAGCCGATGGCGAGCACCTTCACGGGCGCCCACTCCGGCGGAAAAATTTCCTTTTCCTACAACATCGTCACCAGCGACGGCAACGCCCATCCGGTGAACGTCCAGGGTTCCTACAGCGAGAAATCGCTGTCGGCGTCCGGCTCGACCGCCTACGATCAGGCGTATAGCCTCGGGTCGGTGAGCGTGAATTTTCAGGATCAATTCTCGCTGTCCGGCGCTTCGCCTTGACCGGCTCTCTTCGGCCAAGCCGGCCCCGAGCGGTTGACCGATGGAGCCGCGCTCGGAACATCCGGGCGCGGCTTCTTTCAGACGAACGCTTGCAGCACATCGTTCAAAAACCGCAGGCCCCAGTTCGGTCGGCTGCAATCGCGCCGGGTCGGTTTCCAGCAAGCCGCGCGTCCCGCGCCCGGCTCAGCGCCGGTTCCAGGGCGGCCAGCGGCAAACCGGTCCGTTCATCGAACAGCTCGACCGACACACCCTCGACCAAGCGCAGCGCGTTCATCAGGAACTCGACCGGCAGATCGGCTTCGCCAATCGGCTGATCGCCGCCGACACCGGCCGGCGTCCCTGCATGCTTCAGATAATCGCCCGGACGCTTGAGCTTCCAGTAGCGGTGAATCCGGCCAGCGGCGGGGTCGGTCAGCTTGCCGTGCGCGCCGGCGCCGATGCCGAGATAGTCGCCGAACTCCCAATAGTTCAGGTTGTGCCGGCAACGGCGGTTCTCGCGGGCGTAGGCCGAGACCTCGTAGCGCCGATAACCGTGCCGCGCCAGTTCCGCCTGGGCGTCGCGCTGGATGGTGTCGGCGATCTCGTCGTCCGGCAGCGCGGGCGGCATGCGGTGAAAAGCCGTGTTCGGCTCGATGGTGAGCTGGTAATACGAAATATGCGCCGGCTGAAGGGATATCGCGTCGGCGATGTCGGCTCGCGCTCGCTCGACCGTCTGTCCCGGCAGGCCGAACATCAGATCGAGATTGAAATTGCCGAGTCCGGCGGCATGGGCGGCCTCGGCGGCGGCGAAGGCATCGCGGCGGTCGTGAATCCGCCCCAGCCGGCGCAACTGGTCGTCGTCGAAGCTCTGCACCCCGATGGACAGCCGGTTGATGCCGATCTCTCGAAATTCCGCGAAACGGCCCCGCTCCACCGTGCCCGGATTGGCTTCCAGGGTGATTTCCGCATCCGGGCGCAGCGGCAGGCGGGCGCGCAAGCCCGACAGCAACCGCTCCAGCGCCTCGGCCGAAAACAGGCTCGGCGTGCCTCCCCCAAAAAACGCGCTGCCGATGCGGCGTCCCCACACGCGGGGCAAGTCCTGCTCCAGATCGGCCAGCAGCGCGTCCACATAAGCGCGTTCCGGCACCGGCCCGCGCGCTTCGTGGGAATTGAAGTCGCAATAGGGGCACTTGCGGACGCACCACGGGATGTGGACGTATAAAGCCAATGGAATCGTGGAATAAAAAATTAACTTACACCCCGCCGGGACTTATCTAGAATTGACACGGCACTCGCCAAAATCACTCTATGCACCCAGGGTATCGCCACCCAACCGCAGCAGTCTTACCGTGGCTTTTCTCAACCGCTTTCGGGAGTGCTATGGAACTTCGCCAAGTTTTTATCAAGACCGCCAAGGGCCAAGAGGAAATCCAGACCCGAACCCATAAACTGCCCGCCCATTTGCGCCGGGTACTGATCATGGTGGACGGCCACTCCACCGCCGCCGAGATGATTGGCCGGCTCGCCGCGCTCGGCGACATCGAACTGGATCTGGCCGAACTGGAAGCGGGAGGTTTTATCGCGTGCCCGAAGTCGAGTGCGGTCGCGCCCGGCGCGGCTTCCCCGCCGGCGCCGCACGAATTCAACCTCGGCGGAGCCAAGCACTCCATTCGCTCCATTCTGCTGGGCGCCATGGGACCCGCCGCAGAATATCGGATCGAATGCATCGAAGCGGTCACCACGCCCGAGCAGCTCCGGGTCGAACTCGATACTCTCCGCGATTTGCTGTCCAAGGTGTTGCCCCAGCGTCAGGCCGAACAGGCGTGGGAACAACTGGAGCCGACCCTGTTCGCGCTCCAACAAGGGTCGGCGGCGGCGCCATCGGCCGGCACCGCGAATCTATCCGCACAACCCGCCTTCAATCTCAACGAAGCCAAGAGCTTCGCCGAGCGCATCCTGCTAGGCACCGTCGGACCTGCTGCGATTCGCCGGATCGAGCGCATCGAGGCCACCACGACGCCCGAGGAATTGCGCGTCGAACTCGACGCCATCCGCGACATGTTGCCCAAGGTGCTTTCCAAGCGCCAGGCCGAGCAGGCTTGGCGGCAGTTGGAACCCATCATGGTCTCGCTCAAAACGCCGCCGTCGTAGCCGGTCGCCAAGCCGACCTTTCTTGCAAATGCCAGCGCAGGAGCGCCAATGCCTGGCCGCGATGGCTGAGCCGGTTTTTGAGCGCGGGCTCCAGCTCGGCGGCGGTCCCCTTCTCGCCGGGGACGAAAAAGACCGGATCGTAACCGAAGCCACCCGCGCCGCGCGGCTCGGTCAGGATGACCCCTTCCCAGCTTCCCTGACAGATCAACGGGGTCGGATCGGCGGGATAGTGCAGCAAGGCCAGCGCGCACACGAAGCGAGCGGTGCGCCGCTCCGCCGGCACGCTGTTCAACTCGGCCAGCAACTTGGCGATGTTGGCCCGATCATCAGCGCCGGGACCGGCGTAACGGGCCGAAAAAATGCCCGGCTCACCGCCCAGCGCGTCCACCGCCAGCCCGGAATCGTCGGCCAGCGCCGGCAAGCCGGTATTCAGGGCGGCGTTGCGGGCCTTGAGCAGCGCGTTCTCGACGAAGGTCAGCCCGGTTTCCTCGGCCTCCGGGACACCGAAAACCGACTGCGGCACGATCTCCAGCTCGAATTCCGCGAGAAGGGCGCCAAATTCCCGCACCTTGCCGGGATTACCGGTCGCCAACACGATCTTGCGCATTCGCGTTCTCTTCGGTCGAAAACGGTTCAGCCCGGCAAGCCCAGCGCGTCCCGCTGCTTGCTCAAGAGCTGGTCGATCCCGGTTCGCGCCAATGTCAGCATCGCCTGCAATTCCTCGATGCGGAAGGCGTGGCCTTCGGCGGTGCCCTGTATTTCGATGAAGGCGCCAGCGTCGTTCATCACCACGTTCATGTCGGTTTCCGCCTCGGAATCCTCGGCGTAATCCAGATCCAGCACCGGCTCGCCCCGATAGATGCCCACCGACACCGAAGCCACCTGCCCGTGCAGCGGATTTTTCTTGACCAGCTTCCGCCCCATCAGATGCCGCACCGCGTCGGCCAGCGCCACGAAGCCGCCGGTGATGGCGGCGGTGCGGGTGCCGCCGTCGGCCTGGATCACGTCGCAGTCCAAGGTGATGGTGCGCTCGCCCAGCGCCTCCAAATCCAATACCGCCCGCAGCGCCCGGCCGATCAAGCGCTGGATTTCCATGGTCCGCCCGTCCTGCCGGCCCCGGCTGGCCTCGCGCTGCATCCGGGTGTGGGTGGCGCGCGGCAACATGCCGTATTCGGCCGTGACCCAGCCCCGCCCCTTGCCCTTGAGGAACGGCGGCACCCGCTCCTCGACGCTGGCGGTGCAGATCACCCGAGTATCCCCGAACTCCACCAGCACCGCGCCTTCGGCGTGTTTGGTGAATTGCCGGGTGATCCGGATCGGGCGCAGTTGGTCGGCGGCGCGGGCACTGGGACGCATGAACGGGCTTCCTGGGGTCGAGGGGGTGTATGGGGGCTGCACTATAGCAGAACTCGCCAAAATGGCAGGATAGCTTGCTCGCCGGGCCGGCGGCGCGGAGAAAAATCGGCGCGACCGCGCCAAGACGGCGAATTCCGCCTAAGATTAAAAAACCACTAAAGAGAGGTTAGCCCATGTTACGCAGCATGACCGCCTTCGCGCGCCAGGAACGATCCAGCGCCTGGGGCACGATGATCTGGGAGTTGCGCTCGGTGAATCACCGTTACCTGGAAACCGCCGTGCGCCTGCCGGAGGCGCTGCGCGGCCTGGAATCGCTGGTCCGCGAACGCATCGCGGCGGCCCTCAGCCGCGGCAAGGTGGAGTGCGCCCTCAAACTGCAAACCGCCGGCGCGGCCCTGACCGCGATCACCCTGAATCAACCTCTGGTGGAGCGCCTGCTCGAAATCGCCGGGGAAGTGGAGCACATGATCGGGCCGGGCACCGGCTTGCGGTTGGGGGACGTGCTGCGCTGGCCGGGCGTGATCAACGAGGCCGAGCCGGATCTGGACGAAATCAAGCTGGCCCTGCTCGGCTCCCTGGATGCCGCGCTGGCGGAATTGATCGCCACCCGCGAACGGGAGGGACAGCGCACCGCCGAACTGCTCCAGCAACGCTGCGAAGCGATCCGGCTTCAGGTGCGGCGAGTGCGCGCCCGCCGGCCCGAGGTCCAAGCCCGCTGGCGCGACAAGTTGCTGAGCCGGCTGGCGGACATTTCGACCGATGCCGACCCCGGCCGGCTGGAGCAGGAGCTGGCGCTGATCGCCCAGCGTTTGGACGTGGAAGAGGAACTCGACCGGCTGGACGCCCACCTCGACGAAATTCAGGCGGTGTTCGACAGGGCCGAGCCGGTGGGCCGGCGCCTGGATTTCCTGATGCAGGAACTCAACCGCGAAGCCAACACCCTGTCCTCGAAGTCCGCCGACACCGACACCACGCGCGCCGCCGTCGAACTCAAGGTGCTGATCGAGCAGATGCGCGAGCAGATCCAGAACATCGAGTAGATTTTCACCGCGTTTCACCCCATCTCACCCTTCCCAATTAAGCCGCTATTCGAGCGGCTTTCTTGCGTCTTGGCGTTGCAATTCGTCTCAAGCGATCTCACAATAGCCGCGTACACAAGTGCACCCACAGGGTCTTCTTGGTACAAAAATTTGGGTACGCGAGAGAAATCCCGATGAGCAACTTGACCGATTTGCAGATTCGCCAGTGGATCAAGGCGGGCGAACGCTTCGAGGGCCGCAGCGACGGCAACGGGCTGACCCTGCGTTATCGGGCGGTGGATGCCGCGCCGACGTGGCGGTTTCGCTATCGGTTTGCCGGCAAACAACGGGTGATGGATTTGGGTTCCTATGCCGTGCTGTCGCTGGCGGATGCCCGCAAGCAGGCGCGCGAACTGCGCGCCAGGGTGGCGCTGGGGTACGACGTGGCCGATGAAAAGCAGGAGCGCAAGCAAGCGGCGCTCGCCAAGCTGGAAGCGGCGCGTTGCGCCGTCACGGTGGCGCAAGTGGCGGACGACTATTTCGAGCGGATGATTCTCGGGCGCTGGAAGCATCCCAACATCGTGCGCAGCCGCATCGAGCGCGACATCAAGCCCCAGATCGGCGGGCTGGCGGTGGATGCGGTCAAGCCGTTGCACGTAGACACCATGCTGCAAGCCATCGTCCGGCGAGGTGCGCCGACTATCGCCAACGATGTGTTGCGCTGGACGCGGCGCATTTTCGATTACGCCATCAAGCGGCATCTGGTGCAGAACAATCCGGTCGCCGCGTTCGATCTGGCCGATGCGGGCGGGAAAGAAGTGGCGCGGGAACGGGCATTGTCGCGGGCCGAACTGGTCAGGCTGTTCGAGGCCATGCGCGATGCCAAGGGCTTCACCCGCGAGAACGCGCTGACCGTCAAACTGCTGCTGTTGCTGGCGGTTCGCAAGCAGGAACTCACCGCCGCCCGCTGGGCGGAGTTCGATCTGGACCGCGCCGTCTGGCATCTGCCCGGCGAGCGGACCAAGACCGGGGCGGACCTGGACATTCCCTTGCCGGGCGCCGCCGTGACCTGTCTGCGCGACCTGCACCGGTTGGCGACGGGGAGCGCGTGGGTGCTGCCAGCGCGCAAGGCGCAAGACCGGATGTTGCCGCACATCCACGAGAACACCCTGAACGTCGCCTTGAGCAAGGTCAAGGCGCTGTTGCCGGACCTGGAATCCTTCTGCATTCACGATTTCCGGCGAACCGCTCGAACCCATCTGGCGGCGCTGGGCGTCGATCCGCACATCGCCGAGCGCTGCCTGAATCACAAGATCAAGGGCATCGAGGGCATCTACAACCGGCACGATTACTTCGAGGAGCGCCGCCAAGCTCTGGAGCTTTGGGCCGGGTTCCTGGAAGCGTGCGAGGGCAGCACGGATTGGAACGTGATCCCGCTGCGGCGCACGGGTTGACCTTCTTGCTTACAGCCGCGTCTAGCCCGACGGGGCGAAAAGCGGGAATCCTCTTGCCCGCCTGACGCGGTTCCCATCACAAGGGGTTGCCCAAAAGAGGGCGGGCATGGCCGACTTCAACTCACTGACGACGGCGCTAGAAGGCTGGTTTGACAAGCCCCTAGCCGATCTACCCGACGAACAGCAGCAGCGGATCAGGGACGCTTTCTTCCCGATGCCGTGGGACCGTCTGAACGAGAACCAGCGGCGCAGCGCGGCCGATCAAATAGATTATTGGAACGATCCGGCAACGGAAGACAAACGGGAACAGCGTTGGCAATTGTTGTGCAAACTCGACGTGCTCGAACGCGAGATGGCCGAGTGGAAAGCAGTGGCAACGCCGACCGCGCTGGACAAAGCGACTCGGGACGACCGCTTGAAAGCGCTTCGGGGAGAATTCGAAGCGATAAAGGCGGAATACTGGGGCACCGGCGATGCTCCCGCGCGGGCCGAGGCTTCCGATGGAATTCCCCGAGTTCGCCCCCGCCGCTCCACCCCAGCTACCGAAGTAGCGGCACTGGTTAGCAGCATCCTGACCCGCCGGGATGGACGACCCCCTTCGGGTGACACCGCGTTCACTTACCTGCTGCGCGAAGAATACCGGAGCGCCCAGCAGGGCGAGGAAAAAGAACTGGTCGACTGGGTTATCTCCGCAGACGCCGAGAAGGGCATCGTGCGAATCATCGAGAGCGGTGAGTTGACCCGCGACCAATTCAAGCGGTCGTTCGGCACATTAACCGACGGTAAGTCGCGATAAGCCACATTAAGGGACGTTTTCATGACAGCCTGACACGGGATGAACGAAGGTGCGGTTTCATCGCAACGCAACGAGGTCCGTATGCAACTTCATCCCGATGGCTACACCCGCCAGCGTCAATTGCTGGAGCGGATTCCGATCTCCCCCGCAACGCTTTGGCGGAAGGTCAAGAGCGGTGAGTTTCCCCGCCCGGTCAAGCTCAGCGCGGGCTGCACCGCTTGGAAGAACAGCGAGGTCTTGGCTTGGGAGCGGACCCGCGAAGCGCTGGCCCCACCGACCGTTCCACACGCCCGGCCCGGCCGGAAAGGAGCGAACACCCATGAAAAAGCCGCCTGACCAGAACGGCCGGCGGCTTCCCTGAAGTGCGGACCTGTCGCAGCCGTCCGATGAAGGAGATGACGCGAGAGGGAGCAGAGAGAGGGATAGAAGGTACTACTAACGAGCCTTCACTATAAACCCCCCTGTTCCCTCGCGTCACCCCCCTCCAACGACGGTTGCCCCGGTCCGCCCGACCTGGAGCAGCGATCTTGACGAACTTTCATCCCGAAAACTGAAAACCCCGACCCTCTCAACCGAGGACCGGGGTATCAGGCCAATCGGGCATATACCGCGCCGAACATCGCGGATCGTAGCCCAATTGCGCCCAACTTGCGCCCGGTTCCTCCTCGATGGAGAACGATTGTTCTCCATTTATGGAGCCTGATTTCATGCGCATCGAATCGATCACCGCCGATCACCGGCCGATTCACCCCAGCCCGCGCGACGAAAGCCGCGCGATCCCGCGCTACAGCCGCCAGCTTCCCGCCGGCCCTACAACGTGGAGGGCAGCCATGAACGATTACGTCGAAGCCTTCCGCGCGGCCATGACCGCAGCCGGGCTGAGTTACGCGGGCGAAATCGTCCCCGACGGGAAGCTGCACCCGATCAAGGTCGACGGCGACCGGAGCGAAAAAGCCTGGTACGTGCTGCACGGCGACGGCCTGCCGGCCGGCGCGTTCGGCGATCACAAGCGCGGGATTTCGGAAAGGTGGTGCTTCAAGAGCCACGAAACCCTGACCCCGGAAGAGCGCGCCGAGCGCGACCGAAAATGGCGGCAGCAGCAAGCCGAACGCGACGCCGAACAACGCCGCCGCCACGACCAGGCGCGCGTCGAGGCGCAAAAGATTCTCGACGCCGCCCGACCGGCACCCGACAACCACCCCTACCTCCTGCGCAAGAGAGTGCGCGCCTATCCGGGCGTGAAAATGGGCGCTTGGCCGCAATCGCAAACGGACTGCTGCCTGCTGCTCCCGCTCCGCACCGCTGCCGGACTGTTGGCGACCGTTCAGGCCATTTTTCCCCACAAGCCCCCTACCGGTTCGGACAAGCGATTCCTGAAAGGGGGCGAGAAGAAGGGCGCGTATTTCGCCTTGGGCGATCCCGCGACCGCCGACGCGATTTTCGTCGCCGAAGGCTACGCCACCGCCGCCAGCGTGTTGGACGCCGCCGCCGAAGGTGAGTGCTGGTGCGCGATCATGGCGTGCGACGCCGGGAACCTGAAGCCCGTGGCGGAAGCCATTCGCGCGCTGTATCCCGACACGCGCATCGTGATCGCCGCCGACAACGACCACGCCACCGAGGGGAATCCCGGATTGACCAAGGCGACCGCCGCCGCCAAGGACCATCGATGCGCATCGCTGGCCGTTCCCCAAGTTCAACGAAGGCGAAGACGGGGAGCGACTTCAACGACTCTGGCGGCCTTGCGCGGCATCGAGGCGGTCCGCGAGGCGCTGTTGAGTGCCAACAAGCCAGCCGCCAAATCCGCGCAAGCATCGCGCGCGGGAAGGGATAATAAAGATACCTCACATCCCTCACTTCCATCATTTTCAGTAACTTATTCCATCACTTTAGAGGGTCTATCCCTCATATCCCTCACTTTTGAAGTGCCGTATCTTCACGATTTCGACGAAAAGGGGCGCCCGATCCTGATCGAATCCAACGTGGCCGCCCAATTCGCGAACCTCTTGAAAGAGCGCTTCGCGTTTTGCCGCGAATCGTTGCGCTGGCACGCCTTCGCCGGAACCCACTGGCACGCCGTCAACGGCATCGTTTTGGACGAACTGGTAACGCGAATGTTGTTCGCGGGCGCGACGGAAGGATTCAAGGCGCGAACGGTGACGGCGATCTTGAGCCTGCTGATCAAGGGCTTGCTGCCTTTGCCCGAAAGCCGGGACGCCCGCGCGTTGCCGTTCCTAAACGGGCTGTTGAATCTGGACACTCGCGAGCTGGAGCCGATCACGCCGTACAACGCGCCGATCTGGTGTTTGCCCTACGCCTACGACCCCGGCGCCGACTGCCCGACCTTCAAGGCGTGGCTGTTGCAAGCGGTCGACGGCGACGCCGAAACCCTGGAATTCCTCCGTGCCTGGCTGGCGGCGCTGTTGACCGGCCGCGCCGATCTGCAAAAGTTTTTGCACTTGTTGGGACCCGGCGGCACGGGCAAGGGGGCTTTCACCCGCCTGGCCGAATTGCTGGTCGGCAAGCACAACGCCACGATCACCGATCTGCGCAACCTGGAACAGAACCGCTTCGAGACCGCCGCCCTGTACGGCAAGCGCTTGGTGTGCATCACCGACACCAGCAAGTACGGCGGCAGCGTCGACGTGTTCAAGGCGCTGACGGGACAAGACTCGCTTCGCCTGGAACGCAAGCACCAGCAGCAGGGCGCAACCTTTCGCTTCGGCGGTCTGGTGTTGCTGGCGTCGAACGAGGCCCTGCAAACCACCGACTACACCAGCGCCCTGGAGCGCCGCCGGCTGACGGTGGAGTTCAAGCGGCTGGTTTCCGATGCGGAACGCGCCGACTGGAACGCGCGTGGCGGCGAAGACGCCATCCTGCACCCGGAACTTCCCGGCGTGGCGAACTGGGTTTTGGCCTTGAGTCGGGACGAAGTCACCCGGCGCCTGACGCATCAACCGCGCCGGGTGGTTCAATCCAACCGGGAAGCGCTGCGCAACAACAACCCGGTCGCGGACTGGCTGATCGAAAACACGATTCCCCAACCGAACGCCAGCGTCAAGGTCGGCGACCACCGCCCCGTTTACGAAAACGGTCGGACCCACTTCGAGTGTGCCGACGAGCGGCTGTACCCGAACTATCTGACCTGGTGTCAACGCGCCAAGCGGGAACCTTTGGCTCTGCGACGCTTTTCCGGCCTGGCCGTCGATATGGCGCGCTCTCTGGGCGCGGATGTCTCGAAATTTACCAGCGGCAAAGGCGCTCACTTGAAGGGTTTGCGGCTTCGTCGGGAAGACGAATCGCCCCACGACTGGCTTGGGAGTGAGGGATCGAGTGAGGGATGTGAGGGATCGGTGAGGGATGATGAGGGAAAATCGCTTTATAAGCCATTGATTGCAAGCAAAGTGAGGGATGTGAGGGATTTTTCCAACTTTTATTCGCACATGGAGGAAAACTCGCTAACCGATGATCGCGAGGTGTTCCGGTGATCGCCGCCGCGAAACTGGAAACGACCGCGCCCGATCCGCTGGCGACGGTTCTGGAATGGCGTCGGATGGTTTCGGCCGGATTCTCGTTGACGGTTGAGGGCGACGGGCTGGTGGTGGCGCCGGCAAGTCGCCTGTCCGACCCGCAGCGCGCCCATCTTCGCGCTCACAAGACCGCCCTGGTCGAACTGCTGCGCGATGCCGAAGTCTTGCACCGTGCCTTGCTGGCCGCTGGTCCGGCTGGATTGGGCTGGCGAGAGGGCACGTCGGCCGATTGGGCGGATGGCCGCCTGCTGGCGGTCGGTGAAGTGCTTTACCGCGACGGGCGCATGGTGAACCGGCTAGGCCGACGCTACGCCAGCGGGCACGCGCCGCCCGCCGACCGCGAGCCGTCGTCGCCCGACCGCCCACCCACCGGCGCGAATCGGTGTTCCGGCTCGACCGTCGCCGGCCCGGCCGTCGGCGATGCCGTCCGCTGCCGCGACTGCCGGCACGCCAAGCCGGCGACCGCGAGCGATCCCTATAGCTGGCACTCGTGCGGGCGGGGATTGAAGGGTGGCGGCGGATGGGGCATGGCGCCGAGGCGCTGCGAGACGTGGGAGGCGCCGGTGCGAGCGCAATCCTGCGACGGCAACACTTCGGCGTCGGCTTCGCCGCCGCTTGCTTGATGCTTTTGCTGGAGCCCAGCCCCGCCGGGCGACCGCTCGCGGGCTTTCAACTCGCGCGCCCGAATACAAACCCGGGAAATCTTCCGGTCCGCGTGCCGCGAGCGGCGGCAAGCCGATACGCGCCAAATCGGCGTCGCGCCCCGTCCTGCGCTAATCTATTGGCTATTCACACTATCATCGTTCAACTGGAGTCACGTCATGGAAAACATCGAACTGTCGGAAATGATCGGCCAACTGCGCGAAGAATTGCTGAAAGCTCGGGGCAAGAGCGAGGGATCGGAGCTAAAATTCCAAGTCGAGGATATCGAGATCGAGTTGCAGGTCGTCACCACCAAGGGCGGCAAGGGCGGTGGCGGTGTCAAATTCTGGGTCTACAACGCCGAGGCCGAGGTGAACGCCTCGCGGGCCAATACCCAGAAGCTCAAGCTGAAGCTGAAGCCGGTGGTGGGACCTAATGAGGAGCCGGTCAAAGTTTCCAATACGAGCAAGCTGCCTAAGCGGAAGAAGCTTGACTCGCCTTGAGGATGAGGGCTGTGCGTGAAAAAGTCGCTCCTGGTGGCGATTTTCGTACCGACAACGGATAAGTCAGGCAAAGACTTCGGCGGTGAACTCGGCGAGTTAGCCACGGGTTTTCCAGTTGGGAAAGACCTGATCCTGACCGCGCGCCATGTCCTTGACCCGGACCGACCGTACTCCCGGGATGTGCGCCATCGGGTGAAGATATGCTGGTATTACTCCAATACGACCGATTTGGACTGGATCGAAATCCCAGAGGGGGACATCGTGTGGAAAAGTCAGGGCGATCTGGACGCAGCCCTGATCCGCTGCTCCCAACGGCCGCGCGATGCAGTGGGTTGGGGCATCGTCTCCAGCGAGAAGCCACACGATGACATGCGTTGGATCAGCGAAGGTTTCCCGCGAGCAACCAAGTACGACGATGTCTGCAAACCCAGCAGTTTTGGGGGTCTGATCCGCTCCAAGGCCGATCAAGAATCCTATTTCGAACTGACCGAAGATGCGCAGCCGAGAAAAGACGAAGACTGGAAGGGGGTTTCCGGTATGCCGGTATTCGTCAGCGATAAGATCCTCGGGGTAGTGCAGAGCGTTCCCCGGAAATTCAACGCCAAGAAGCTGTACGCGACCCCCATCTGGAAACTGCTCCAAGACGAAGGTTTCAGGAAAGAGCTGGGGATAGACGAGCAACGCGAGCGCCTGGAAAGCGCCCGAAAGATGCTGCATCGCCTGTTGGAAGGTAGCGAAAAGGCCACCCGCGATTTGGCCTCGGCCCTGAACCTGGGGTCGTCGAGTGGTGATATCCTGAAGTGCCGAGGGCAAGTCATCGAGGCGTTGCTCAACGAGACGCCACCTTTGGAACGACTATTTGAACTGGGGCTCTCGATCCAGGAGAAGCGACGCACCGAGAAGGATCGAGCGGGCGCGCGGGTGGCGGCGAACTTGATACTGACCATCCTGCCAGCCATCCATGAAGCCGCCGCCGTTTCCGAGGTGCGCCGATGCAAAGGGGATGCGTCTGTGCGCATCCTGGCATTGCCGACGAAGCTGAAAACCCTGGCGGAGATCATCATGGCCGGAGCGGATCGTCGCGTGGCGCGGTTGCGGTCACCCGCAACCCGGCTAGTGTTTCCGGAAGGCGAAGCCTGTTTGCCGGAACCGCCGGAGTCCGGGCGCGACGCCGACGGCAAGCAGTTCGTGCGGGATTGGCGCGCCCATTTACTGGAGACGTTCGACACCGACCTGGACCGCTTTAAGGGTGCTTTCCAGGATTATCTGAAGGAACGCTTTATTCCGAGCGACCTGCGATCCCCCGGTGCGGGCATTGCCGAGAAGGAACTGCTGGATACCGTCGCCGCGCAACTCCGCCAGGAAGCCGGAGTCCAGGATGGCGGCTTGACCTACTATTTCATCGCGTGGATGCCAGAGAATCCCGAGGCGCAGCGGAAGCGAGAAGACATCCTCGCCGAGTTGAAGCAGGCTTTCCCGCCTATCGCCTTCCTGCGTTTGGCCGGTGCCGAACCCTTGAACGTCGAGTGGGAACGCTACGGCAAGCTGCGCGATCTGCTCTATGAAGACTCGGAGGCCAACCGGTGAAATTCCTGGACATCGCCGACGACGCCATCGTCGAACTCGCCGCCACCGGCGATATGCCGGAAGCCGTCCACCAGTTCGAGGCGCGGCAAATCCGCGCGGTCAACGCGGCCCTCGCCGCCCACCGGCCCTTGCTGGTGCGCGGCGAGCCGGGCATCGGCAAATCCCAGCTTGCCCGCGCCGCCGCCAAGGGGCTGGGTCGCGCCTTCGTCCCGCACACGGTCGATGCGCGCACCGAATCCCGCGACCTGCTCTGGCATTTCGACGCCGTGGCCCGTCTGGCCGAAGCCCAATTGTTGGGCGCGCTGGGCCGGGTGCCCGATCCTGAACCGCCGAACCCAACGCCGCCACCGGCGGGAAAAGCGGATAAAGCCAAGCCACCCGATGTCCGCGACCGCCTCGCCATTTCGCGCTTTCTGCACCCTCGCGCGCTCTGGTGGGCGTTCGACTGGAACGACGCCCTGGACCGGGCGAAGAACATCGGCATCGCGGCGCCGCCCCAGCCCGACGGCGGCGACCCCGCCAACGGCTGCCTGGTGTTGATCGACGAAATCGACAAGGCCGAGGCGGACGTGCCCAACGGCTTGCTGGAAGCCCTCGGCGCCGGCAGTTTCCATCCCCAGGGCTGCGCCGAGCCGGTGAAGGCGACCGGCATCGCCCCGCTGGTGGTCATCACCACCAACGAGGAACGCGCCTTGCCGGACGCTTTCGTGCGCCGCTGTCTGGTCCTGCACCTGCGTCTGCCGTCGGACCCGACTCTGTTGACGAAGCGCCTGATCGCGCGCGGCCACGCCCACTTCGACCGCCCCGGCCGCCCTGTCTCCGAGGATGTGCTCCAGCGCGCCGCCGATCTGTTGATCGCGGACCGCGAGACCGCCCGCGAGAACCACTGGCTGCCGCTGCCCGGCCAGGCCGAGTACCTGGACCTGGTGCGCGCCGTCATCGCCCGCGAGCGCACCGCCAAGGCCCAGGAAGCCCTGATGGAAAAGGTCGCCGAGTTCGTCTTGAAGAAACATCCCGATGCCTTCCAGCGAGTCCCGGAACAAGACGCCGACTAAACCGAGGGGCGCTTGCGGACGCGCGGATCTGGCGGCGGCCCTGGCCGGCGGAAACGCGGCCCTGGCCCTGGCGGTGGCCGAGTTTGCCGGCTTCGAGTGGCGGGCGCCCGAGAAAAAACCGGAGAAGGAGCCGGAACCGGATCGGGGCAAGCGCGACCGGCCGGAACCGTCCCCGGCGGAGATCGTCGCCCACCCGCTCGCCGAAACGCTTTTCTGGCAGCCGACGCGATACGAGCCGCTCGACGAGGGCGAACCGGCTCCCCGGCTCCCGACAACGCCTTACGGGGGTTGGAGCCTGCGACCCAAAAACCCGCCGACGATTCCGCCGCTGGCCGGCTGGCGCGAGCTGGAGCCGAAGCTGCGCCGCCCGCTCTGCTTGCCGCAACCGGGCCGGGCGGTCGATCTGGAACTGACGGTGCGCCTTCTCGGCCAAGCCCTTTTTCTCGCCGAACTGCCGCGCGAGCGCCGCCGCCGCTGGGGACCGGCCCTGCACGTCATCGAGGATCGCAGCGCCCGACTGATTCCGTATCGCCTGGACCAATACCTGGTCCGCGAGGCTCTGCAACGCCTGTTGCCGGCCCACGCCCTGGATCGGAGCGTGTTTCGCGACGACTTGTCCGCCTCGCGTTCGGGCGAAGGGGGGCCGGGAAGCATCGTGCTGGTCCTGGGCGATCTCGGTTGCCTGTCCGGCGCCCGAGCGGAGCTTTGCGAGCGCTGGCTGCGCTTCGGCCGCGACCTGCGCGCCGCCGGCCGCGTTCCGGTGGCGCTGATTCCCGGCCCGCTGGAGCGGTGTCCGGCCCGGCTGGCCGACGTGTGGCGGTTGATCCCGTGGGAGCGCCCGCGCCCGCGCGATCCGGCGGATACCCTCGAACTGCGCGCCGAGCGCCTGCTGCGGCTGGTGTCCCCGGCGGTGCGCATCGAGCCCGGCCTGCTGCGCGCCGCGCGTTTGTTGCTGCCGCCGGACCAGGCCGACGCCGGCACCGAGGCCGACGTGTGGCAGCACCCGGACCTCATCGGCCGGTCCGCCGCCGGCGCCACCCTAAACCCGGAGCGGGCCAAGCCATTGCGCGCCGAGTTCGCGTCCCGGCTCGAACCCGAACTCCAGGCCCGCTTCGCCGTGCTGCTGCGCGCCTGGCGCGGGTATCTGCCGGAGGAAATCTGGTTCGAGGAATTGCTGAACCTGCCGCCCGCCGCCCAGGCCACCGCCGAGGTCGCCCAGGATTTACACTGCGCCCGCGACTACTTTGCCGACTTCGCGAAAAGTTGCGGCGACGGTGGCGCGGCCGCGAGCGGCAGCGATCTGGAGTGGTTCGGCCGGGTCGAGCGCCGCGCCGAACGGCTGTGGGGAGACGAGCGGGTCGGCGACGATCTCAAGCGCCTGAGCTACGCCCTGCACGAGCAGGACCCGGACTATCGGTTCCCCGCCGATTTTCGCCCGGATTTGATCCGCCGGCTCGATCAACCGGTACGCCGTCTCGCCGTCAGGCAGCAGGGCGAAATGCTGGACTTTGTCGCCCCGGAAACGCCTCCGAGCGGGAGTTATCTCGCGGATTGCACCAGCCGCAACGGCTTGATTCGGCTCGATCCGCTCCCTGCCGACCCCGACCCTAACGCCTTCTGGCGTTCCGGCCAACCGCCGCCCTGGGCCGATGACTGGGGCACGGACGAGCGCGGCCACTGGGTCACTTTCAGCATCAAGAACAAACAAGGTTACAAAGTCACCCAGCGGATGCGCTGGATCGAACCCGGCACTTTTTTGATGGGCTCGCCGGAGGACGAGCCGGAGCGTTGGGATGCTGAAGGCCCCCAACATTCCGTGACGATCAAACAAGGTTTCTGGCTGTTCGACACCGCCTGCACCCAGGCGCTGTGGGAGGCGGTGACGGGCGAGAACCCGAGCCAGCTTCAAAGGCGCCGACCGTCGTCCGGTGGAAAATGTCAGTTGGAACGACTGCCAGACGTTTCTCAAGCGGCTCAACGAACGCCTGCCGGGACTCGATCTATCTCTCCCGTCCGAAGCCCAGTGGGAATACGCCTGCCGTGCCGGCACCATCACGCCCTTCAGCTTCGGCGCCAACATCACGCCCGAGCAGGTCAACTACGACGGCAACGGCCCCTACGCGGGCGGCAAAAAGGGCCTCTATCGGCAACAGACCGTGCCGGTGGCGAGCCTGCCGCCGAACCCGTGGGGCCTGCACGAGATGCACGGTAACGTCTGGGAGTGGTGCGCAAGACGACTTGGCACGACAACTACCGAGACGCCCCGGCCGACGGCTCGGCTTGGATAGAGCAGCGACGCCGGCGCGGACCGCGTCCTGCGCGGCGGGTCTTGGAGCGCCGGCGCGCGCGGCGTGCGGGCGGCGTTCCGCGACCGCGTACCTCCCCGGCAACCGCCTCGACGGCTCATCGGCTTTCGCTGTGCCCGAGTTCGGGTCGCGAGCCCAGGCAGGTCCGGAGGGAGCGGAGCCGGCGGGACCGGCGAGGGGCCGGCAGGCGGAGCGCCGGCCCGAGCAGGGCCAGCCCGGCGGAGCGACCGGCGCGGAACCCACCCTGCTGCGTCTCGACGCCGTGCCCGTCCCCAGGTCCGCTGCGCGCTGCCCCAGGTGCCCGCTTTTCTCATCCACACCGACCGCGAGCGCCTGACGTTTCGCCGCCTCACGAAACCGGAGTGGGCCAGCGCCATCGGCCGTGATCGCTTCGGGTTGTGGTGCGAGATCGCCGTCGATCCGGGCCGAGGCGAGCCGGTCATCCAGCGCCTGCGCTGGATTCCGCCGGGGCGGTTCTGGATGGGGTCGCCGGAGGAGGAGCCGGGCCGTTTCGACAATGAAGGTCCCCGCCATCAGGTCACGCTGACCGAAGGCTACTGGTTGTTCGACACGCCCTGCACGCAAGCGTTGTGGGAAGCGGTGATGGAGAAGAACCCGAGCCGATTCCAGAGTCCGACCCGGCCGGTCGAGCGAATAAGCTGGGACGACGCGCAAATCTTCCTGCGTAAGATCAATAAACAGATCCCAAATCTCAACTTGGTGCTGCCTAGCGAAGCGCAATGGGAGTACGCGTGTCGGGCGGGTGCCGAAACGGCGATTTACACGGGCGATCTAAGAATTTTGGGCAAATATAATGCTCCAGCACTGGACCCGATTGCTTGGTATGGAGGAAATAGCGGGGTCGATTTCGATCTAACCAATGGCTTCGACAGTTCGGGTTGGCCGGAGAAGCAATACCCACACACGCGAGTGGGAACGCATTCAGTCAAACTCAAGCGGGCCAACCCTTGGGGGTTATACGATATGCTGGGAAACGTCTTGGATTGGACGCAAGATCATTGGCACGACGGCTACCAAGGCGCTCCGACCGACGGCTCGGCGTGGGAAGAGCGCGACATCAGCGTCAGGCGTGTCGTGCGCGGTGGGGCTTGGGACGGTAATGCGCGCTATGTGCGCGCATCGTGCCGCGTCGGACGACGCCCCGGTTACCGTAGCGACCTCATTGGCTTTCGCTGCGCGCGCGTTCGGGACGAGCCCGGCCAACAAGCCAGCGGGAACAGGGCGCCGGGGCGCCAAGGCGACGGGCGGCTGAGCGAAAACCTAACTCTGAGCGGCGGTTCGGCGAAAACGAAGCGGAAAAAATAATGGCGATGCACCTGCGCTTTTTCACCGTCCCGATCCACGGCGGCGAGGAAGTTGTCGCCGAACTCAACCGCTTTCTCGGCGCGCACCGCATCCTGGCCACCGACCGCTCGCTGGTCCAGGACGGCGCCAACAGCGCCTGGGCCTTGTGCGTGAGCTTCGAGCCGGCGGCGGACTCTTCTCAACCCGCCAAGCGCGGCGGCAAGATCGACTACCGCGAGGTGCTGAACGAGCAGGATTTCGCCGTGTTCGCCCGGTTGCGGACGCTGCGCAAGGAACTGGCCGACGGCGAGGGGATTCCCGCCTACGCCGTGCTCACCAACGAACAACTGGCCGAGCTGGTCCAGCGCCGGGTTCAGAGCGCGGCGGCCCTGCGCGAGATCGCCGGCGTCGGCGAGGCCCGCGTCGAGAAATACGGCGACGCCTTGTTGCGCCTGTTGCGCGAAGCGTTCGCCGCGACCGGCCCGACGCCGCCGGAGCCCGCCGGTGCGGCGTAGCCGAGTCGGCCTCGCCGCCATCGCCGACTGGCACAACCTGGCGGCGGCGTTCTGGCGCGCCGCGCGAGGCAAGGGCCAGCGGGACGACGTGCGCCGATTCCGCGCCGACCTGAACGGCGAACTGGCCCGCCTGCGCGAATCCCTGCTCGACGGTTCGGTCGAGGTCGGCCGGATGCGCTCTTTTCACATCCGCGACCCCAAACCCCGGATCATCCATGCCCCCTGTTTTCGCGAGCGCGTGCTGCACCACGCCGTCATGGCCCACGTCGGGCCGGTATTGGACCGCGCCCTGGTGGACGACACCTACGCCTGCCGGGTGGGCAAGGGCGCGCTGGCCGCCGTGTTGCGCGCCCAGCACCATGCAACGCCGCTGGCCCTGGTACGCCCAGATCGACATTCGCGTCCTACTTCGCCGGCATCGACCACGCAAACGCTGCTCGCCCTGCTGGAGCGCCGCTTCAAGGATCGGGGCCTGCTGGCCCTGCTCGCGCGCATCGTCGCCGTCGCACCACGCCGAACCCGGCCAAGGCTTGCCCATCGGCGCCCTGACCTCGCAGCACTTCGCCAACTACTACCTGGCCGGTCTCGACCGGCTGTTGCTCGAAGGCTGCCGCGCGCGCGGTCTGGTGCGCTACATGGACGACCTGGTGTGGTGGGGCGACGGCAAGGACCGCCGTGCGGGACGCGCTCGATCGGGCTCGCGCCCATGCGCGAGATCGCCTGCAACTGACGATCAAGACGCCGGTCCAGATCGGGCGGAGCCGCGCCGGCCTGATGTTCTGCGGCTATCGCGTCTTGCCGGGCCGATTGCTGCTCTCCCGCCGGCGCAAGCGCCGCTACGCCGAATGCCGTCGCGACCGGCGAGAACCGCTTTTGCGGCGGGCCGGATCGACGCCCGCACGCTCCAGGCCGCACTACACCGCCGCTCTGGCGATCACCGCCCACGCGGACGCCGCCGCGTGGCGGCGGGAACAGTTGCGACGCCACCCGCTTGCGCCCGCCCTGTGCGACCTCTAATCTTGATGGCCGGGACAGCGGTCGAACAGCCGGCGCGAACCGTGTCCTGCGCGGCGGGTCCTGGAACGACGACGCGCGCAACGTGCGGGCGGCGTACCGCAACCACGAACCACCCCGACAACCGCAACGACAACATCGGCTTTCGCTGTGCCCGAGCTCGCGACCGGACCGGACGGTCCGAACCCGAACAGACCACCGTCCCGGGCGTTCCTCCCGGATCGCCAAAACCCGAAGGCCGCCGGCGTGCCAGTAGCGGGAGCGGACGCCCCGCGAACCCTCGCCGGTTGGCCGTCCCCCACATCGCCGTAACCCGCCATGAACGCGCGCCTCATCGACACCGCCTGGCACCCGCTGGCGACCGGCTGCCCGCCCCGCTGGGCCAGCGGCTGGGGGCAGGACCGTTACGGCGTCTTCGTCGAGTTCACCCTGCAAGGGGTCACCCAGCGGTTGCGCTGGATACCGCCGGGGCGATTCTGGATGGGGTCGCCGGAAGATGAATCGGGCCGCGACAACGATGAAGGTCCCCGCCATCAGGTCACGCTGACCGAGGGTTACTGGCTGTTCGACGCGCCCTGCACCCAGGCGCTGTGGGAGGCGGTGATGGGCGACAACCCGAGCCGGTTCCAGAGCCCGACTCGGCCGGTGGAAAACGTGAGCTGGAACGACGTGCAAGACTTTCTGGCGCGCATCGACGCCCGGATTCCCGGTCTCGATCTGACGCTGCCCAGCGAGGCGCAATGGGAACACGCCTGCCGGGCGGGCACCGAAACGGCGATCTACGCGGGCGACATGGCGATTCTGGGCCAATGCAACGCCCCGGCGCTCGATCCCATCGCCTGGTACAGCGGCAACAGCGGGGTCGATTTCGACTTGAAAGAGGGTCATGACAGTTCCGGCTGGCCGGAGAAGCAATACCCGCACACCAAGGCCGGCACGCGCCCGGTCCAGCTCAAACGGGCCAATCCTTGGGGACTGTATGACATGCTGGGCAACGTCTGGGAGTGGTGTCAGGACGGCACGAGAGATTACGATCAAGACGCTCGGACAGACCCAACAGGTTCGCTGGACGCCGACGCGAGCCGCGTCCTGCGCGGCGGGTCTTGGCGCGGCGACGCGCGCGGCGTGCGGGCGGCGTACCGCCTCCACGGCCGCCCCGGCCACCGCAACGTCAGCATCGGCTTTCGCTGTGCCCGAGTTCGGTCGTGAGCCCGGCCGGCAGGCAGGCCAGAACAGCGGAGCGCCCGGCGCCGGGGCCGACCCGGCAAGCGGAGCGCCGGGTCGCCAAGGCGACGGGTCGCGGAGCGAGGGCGGCGTTCGAGCCGGTTTGATTGTCGATCACGGTTTGGCACGAGCCGATGATGGCCTGGGCCGAATCCGACCGGCCCGGTTCGGGCGTCCGACCCGACCGGTTCGCCGGCGGGGAAAAAACTTGGGGCGGAAGTTGGCGCGAACGGGTCGAATTCAAGCTCTCCAATTTACATGGAATTCGCCAAGAAGCCGGCGCGGTGCCCGGAATGCATAGTATTTGACTATCAATATTTTTTATAAAATAGCTCCCATCAATTCATAGGCTGTCCTGTAATAGCAGGAGAAAAGCAGGATGAAATGGCGATCCGGTCAATCCGGCAACCCCGGCGGGCGCAAGCCCGGCACCGGCAAAGCGGAGAAATGGCGCGCGGCGCTGGCGAAGGAATTGCCCGAGGTGCTGGCCGCGCTGGTCGCGCAAGCCAAGGCCGGCGACATCGGCGCCATCAAGCTGGTCCTGGAACGCACCGTGCCGGCCCTGCGCCCGGTGGATGCGGCCACCCCGCTGAACCTGCCGGTCGGTGGTGGCTTAGCCGACCAAGGCCGGGCGGTGCTGGCGGCGCTGGCGGCTGGTCAATTGCCAGTCAATCAGGCGGCCAGCATCCTGCAAGGCTTGGGGAATCTGGCGAAGCTGGTGGAACTGGACGAACTCACCCGGCGAATCGAAGCGCTGGAGGGCAAACAGGCATGAGCCTCAAGCAGCGCGTGGTCAAGCTGGAACGGCATCGCGATGGCGGCCGATTTATCTACCTGACCACCCGCCCGAACGAAACCGTCGAAGCGGCGCTGGCCCGGAAAGGCGTCGTTCTCCGCGAGAGAGATTACGTCCTGGCACACGCCGGCTTCGAGAAAGAGCGGGAATCCGCTGAATGAGCACGTTGGATGCGCACGTCAAGAAGCTGGAAGCCGGCCGCCTGCTAGCCCGCGACCCGTTCGCCTACCTGACCGGCGAGCAGGCTGCGAAGATTGCCCGCGAATTCCTGCTGGGCGAGGCCGCGCGAAAGGAACCCGACCCGACCAATGAATATTTCCAGTTAGCGATGGCGTCGCTGGGTATCACCAAGCCGGGTGGATTGACGAAGTGGTTGTGCCGGTATACCTGAAGCCGTATCGTGATATTCGGAGCGATGATTCGACCGCTAGAAGATTAGGGTGCTCTCGAAATTCGCGTACTCATAAGCGTCCACAGAGCAAATATACCTAAATTTTATAAAAATAAATTCAAATAGTTACCATTACAATGTAGATTCAGATCCATAGCGACCACCGCCCTGTCGGGGCCGCTCTCGCCCCCTTTCCCGCCAGCGGGTCGTGGCGGGCTCGCGCCGGCCGCCTCGGTGGCGGGCACGAAAACGCCGCTCGCATATCCGAAATCTCCGACGGAAGCGACCGAAGCGCTTCGGCTGCGGCCAGACGCTGAGGATACCGGCAGCGGTCGCCGGTGCGCCGCGCTCCGCCTTTGAAGTCGGGCCGATTCGTGACATCATCCCGATGCGCGTCACCGGGACCGGTGGCCGCGCACCCGGTCGGGGCGGAATGACGCCTCTCGCGAACGCCCCCCTATCCCCAAGGTCCAACTTTTCGTGATCAGATGACGGCCGGAATCCTGTACATCGTCGCCGCTCCCTCCGGGGCCGGCAAAACCAGCTTGGTCAAACGCTTGGTGGACACCACGCCCGGCGTGGTCGTCTCCATCTCGCACACCACTCGCCCGCCTCGTCCGGGCGAGGAGGACGGCGCGCACTATCACTTCGTGACCGATCCCGCCTTCGAGGCGATGCGGGCCGAGGGCGCGTTCCTGGAACACGCGCGGGTCTTCGGCAACCGCTACGGCACCAGTCGCGCCGCCGTGGAGGCGCGACTGGCGGCCGGGCTGGACGTGATTCTGGAAATCGACTGGCAGGGCGCCCGCCAAGTGCGGGCGCTCGCGCCCGCCAGCGCGACGGTTTTTATTCTGCCGCCCTCGCGGGAAGCCTTGCGGCAACGCTTGGCCGGCCGGGGGCAGGACAGCCCGGAAACCATCGAGCGACGGATGGCGGCGGCGCTGGACGAGCTGTCGCATTACGCGGAGTTCGACTATCTGGTCGTCAACGATCAGTTTTCGGCGGCGCTGGAAGCCTTGCGCTCGATCGTCATCGCCAACCGCCAGCGCCGGGAAGCCCAACTGACGCGCCAGCGAGAACTGTTGACGGCGCTCTTGTCTTGACCGCTCGCTTATCATTAGACTGCAAGATTCCAACCACGGGATTCGAGCTGTCAGCCAGCTACCCGTTCACGCCCGGAGATTTCGCCGAATGGCCCGCATCACCGTTGAAGACTGCCTCGATCAAGTGGACAACCGCTTCGAACTGGTATTGATCGCCGCGCGCCGCGCCCGCGATCTGGCTCTCGGCAAAGAGGCGCTGGTTCCCTGGGAAAACGACAAGCCCACCGTCGTCGCGCTGCGCGAGCTGGCCGAGGGCAGGCTCGACCACATGCTCCAGGAAAAATACCGCCGCCCCATCGCCCCCGCGCCCGAACCCGAATCGCCCGCCCCCGCCGAGGCCGAGGCCGCCGATGACGCCCCGGCGGAACTGGAGTGATGGCGCCGAACCCTTGAGATCGGGAGCAACGTCGTGATGAGCGCGCCGGCGCGGGAAGTCCGAAACGAAATCCAGCAGAACCGCAAGCTGGCCGTCGACGACGAGTGGCTGGACGATCTGCGCCTGCGCATCGACGACCTCAGCGCCATCACCGGAGAATACCTGGAGCCGGAACAGGTCGAGCGACTGCGGGACGCCTGCCACTTCGCCGCCGAGGCGCACGCGGGCATCTACCGCAAGAGCGGCGAGCCCTACATCTTCCACCCCCTGGCCGTGGCCCGCATTCTCGCCAATGTCCGCTTCGACCACGAAACCCTGCAAGCGGCGCTCCTGCACGATGTCATCGAGGACACCCACTGCAACAAGGAGCAAATCAGCGCCCGCTTCGGGCCGGAAGTCGCCGATCTGGTGGACGGCGTCAGCAAGCTGACCCAGATCCAGTTCAACTCCAAGCTGGAGGCGCAGGCCGAGAACTTCCGCAAGATGTTCCTGGCGATGGCCAAGGACTTGCGGGTGATCATGATCAAGCTGGCCGATCGCCTGCACAACATGCGCACCCTCAGCGCCATGCGGCCGGAATCCCGCCGCCGCATCGCCCGCGAAACCCTGGAGATTTACGCCCCCATCGCCGGCCGGCTCGGCATGAACCACCTGCGCCAAGAGCTGGAAGACCTCGGCCTGAACCACCTGTATCCCCTGCGCTTCCGGGTGTTGCAGGACGCGGTCCGCAAGATGAGCGGCAACCGCCACGAGATCGTCAGCCAGATGGAAGCCCGCATCGACGCCCGGCTGCGGGAAGAGGACATCAAGGCGCGGGTCGTGGGGCGCAACAAGCATCTCTGGGGCATTTACCGGAAAATGCGCGGCAAACCGCCCCTGCCGTTCCGGGAGCGTCCGGCCGGCCCCGCGCCGGACGCGGACCGGCTCTCGTCCCGCAAGACCAAGCCGTTCAAGGAAGTCTACGACGTTTACGCGGTGCGGATCATCGTCGATAGCGTCGATACCTGCTACCGGGTGCTGGGGGTCATGCACAGCCTGTACAAGCCGATCATGGGCCGGTTCAAGGACTACATCGCCATCCCCAAAGCCAACGGCTACCAGTCGCTGCACACGGTGCTGTTCGGCCCCGGCGGCGTTCCCATCGAGCTGCAAATCCGCACCGAGGAAATGCACGTCATGGCCGAGGTCGGCGTCGCCGCCCACTGGCGCTACAAATCCGGCGGCGAGGGGGGCGGCGGGCACGCCCAGCAGCGCGCCCGCGAATGGTTGCGCAAGCTGCTGGACATGCAGCGCCGCGCCGGCAACCCGGTGGAATTTCTGGAAAGCGTCAAGGTGGACCTGTTCCCCGACGAAGTCTACGTGTTCACGCCGCGCGGCGAGATCATCGAGCTGCCGCGCGGCGCCACGGCGGTGGACTTCGCCTACGCCATCCACTCCGACGTCGGCAACACCTGCGTCGGCGCCCGCGTGGACCGCCGGCTGGTGCCGCTGCGCACGCCGCTGGTCACCGGCCAGACGGTCGAGGCGATCATCACCCCCACCGCGCGCCCCAACCCGGCCTGGCTCAATTTCGTGGTGACCGCCAAGGCCCGCGCCAGCATCCGCCATTACCTGAAGCACCTGCAGCGCGGCGAGGCCACCCTGCTCGGCAAGCGCCTGCTGGAGAAAGCGCTGGCCGGCCGGATCGGGAACCTGAACGAGCTGCCCCCCGAGCGGATCAAGGCGCTGGTGCGGGAATTCAATCTGAGCGGTTTCGACGAGCTGCTGGCCGACATCGGCCTGGGCAACCGGGTCGCCGCGCTGATCGCCAAGCGCCTGTTGCCGGGCGGCGAACCCGAGGAAGCCCTCTACCCGGACGCCAGCGCCCGACCGCTGCTGATCAAGGGCACCGAAGGCACGGTGGTCAGCTTCGGCAAATGCTGCCGGCCGTTGCCCGGCGACGCCATCATCGGCTTCCTCAATGCCGGGCGCGGCATCGTCATCCACCGGGACCACTGCAAGAACGTCACCGGCTACAAGAAAACCCCCGAGAAATGGATCGAGGTGGAATGGGAGCACGACATCACCGCCGACTTCCCCGTGGAATTGCGGCTGGAAATCGCCAACAAGCGCGGCGTGCTGGCCACCATCGCCGCCGCCATCTCCGCGACCGACACCAACATCGAAACCATCAACACCTCGGAGCGGGACGGCCATACCGCCATGGTGCATCTGCTGCTCAACGTCCGCGACCGATCTCATCTGGCCCGGGTGATCCGCCGGTTGCGCACTTTGCCCGAGGCCCTGAAGCTGGTCCGGCGCGGTTAGCCCTCCACCGCCCCACCCCCGTCCGGCTCGACCGTTTCCGCCCGCCTTTTTCCGCAACCCCGTTCCCCGCCGATCGCCGGGGAGTTCGTCAGGAGCTTTGGAGATGCCGCGCGAAATCATCCAGACCGATCAAGCCCCCGCCGCCATCGGCACCTATTCCCAAGGAGTCAAAGTCGGCGCCACCGTCTACCTGTCCGGCCAGATCCCGCTCGACCCGGCCACCCAGCAACTGGTGGAAGGCGGCACGGATCTCCAGATTCGCCGGGTGTTCGACAATCTGGCGGCGGTGGCGCGGGCGGCCGGCGGCGACTTGGCCGACGCGGTCAAGCTCAACGTGTTTCTGACCGATTTGGGTCATTTCGCCTCGGTCAACCGGATCATGGCCGAGTACTTCCCGGAACCCTATCCGGCCCGCGCCGCCATCGGCGTCGCCGCCCTGCCGCGCGGCGCCCAGATCGAAATGGACGCGGTCCTGGTTCTGGAGCGATAGCCGGCGACCCGGATGGAGCCGAGCGCAACCCGAGCGGACCCGAAGCCCGACCCGCCGGACACGGCGCGGCCGGGGGCCTGCGACCCGCTCCCGGTCACCGCCCTGCGGGGCGTCGGGCCAAGGCTGGCCGACCGGCTGCGCCGGCTGGGCATCCGCACCGCCGAAGACGTGCTGCTGCACTTGCCCGCACGCTATCAAGACCGCTCCCGCGTCGTCCCCATCGGACTGCTGCGCCCCGGCGCCGAGGCGCAGATCGAAGCCGAAGTGGTCGGCGCCGAAGTGACGGCGAGCGGCCGGCGCTTCCTGCTCTGCCGCCTGCGCGACGCCTCCGGCGCGCTGACCTTGCGCTTCTTTCATTTCAGCCCGGCCCAGCAGCAGTTGTTCGAGCAAACCGGCACGCGGCTGCGCTGTTTCGGCGAGGTCCGCCAAGGCTATGCCGGCCTGGAGATGATCCACCCCGAATGCCGCCGCCTGGACCCGGACACGCCGCCGGTCTCGGACCGGCTGACCCCGATCTATCCCGCCACCGCCGGCCTGCAACAGTTCACCTTGCGCGCGCTGGCCGAACAAGCCCTGGCGCAGCTCGACGCGGGGGCGTTGCTGCCGGAACTGCTGCCGCCGGCCCTGCGGGCGCAACTGCAACTCCCGCCGGTCGCGGAAGCGGTGCGGCTGCTACACCGACCGCCGAGCGATGCGTCGTTGGCTGAACTGGACGGCGGCCGCCATCCCGCCCGGCGGCGGCTGGCGTTCGAGGAGCTGCTGGCCCACCAGCTCAGCCTGCGGCGCTTGCGCGAGCGCATGCGGCGGCAAGCCGCGCCGCCGCTGGCCGGAGACGGCGGGCTGAGCCGGCGGTTTCTGGAACGGCTGCCCTTCACCCTCACTGGCGCCCAGCGGCGGGTGTTGGAAGAAATCGCCGCCGATCTCGCCCAACCCCGCCCGATGCTGCGGCTGCTGCAAGGCGATGTCGGTTCCGGCAAGACCGTGGTGGCCGCCGTCGCCGCGCTGCGGGCGGTGGAAACCGGGGCTCAGGCCGCGCTGATGGCCCCCACCGAACTGCTCGCGGAACAGCATTACCGGGGCTTTCAAAACTGGCTGAGCGGGTTGGGCGTCGAGGTCGCCTGGCTGACCGGACGCTTGGCCGGACGGGCGCGGCGGACCTTGCTGGAGCGGCTCGCCGCCGGCGAAATTCAGATCGCGGTCGGCACCCACGCCTTGTTTCAGGACCGCGTGAGCTTCGCCGAACTGGCGCTGGCGATCGTGGACGAACAGCACCGCTTCGGCGTGCATCAGCGCTTGGCGCTGCGCGAGAAAGGCCGGCAGGGCGACCGCCGACCGCACCAGTTGATCATGACCGCCACCCCGATCCCGCGCACCCTGGCGATGAGCGCCTACGCCGATCTGGACACCTCGATCATCGACGAGCTGCCGCCCGGCCGCCGTCCGGTGAAAACGGTCGCCGCCCCCGACAGCCGTCGCGAAGACGTGATCGACCGCATCCGTCGAGCCTGCCGGAACGGCCGCCAAGCGTACTGGGTCTGCCCGCTGATCGAGGAATCGGAAACGCTGCAATGCCAGGCGGCGGCGGTCACCGCCGAGCGGCTGACCGCCCTCCTGCCGGAACTGCGGATCGGCCTGGTGCACGGCCGGCTGCCCGCCGCCGACAAGGAAGCGGCGATGGCCGCCTTCAAGGCCGGGGCGCTGGATTTGCTGGTCGCCACCACCGTGATCGAGGTCGGGGTGGACGTGCCCAACGCCAGCCTGATGATCGTGGAAAACGCTGAGCGGCTGGGGCTGGCGCAACTGCACCAGTTGCGCGGCCGGGTGGGGCGCGGCGACACCGACAGCAGTTGCGTGTTGCTGTACAAGCCGCCCCTGTCGTCCATCGCCCACGCGCGGCTGGCCGTGCTGCGGGAGTGCAACGACGGGTTTGAAATCGCCCGCCGCGACCTGGAATTGCGCGGTCCCGGCGAGGTGCTCGGCACCCGCCAGACCGGAGAGCAAAGCTTGCGGGTGGCCGATCTGCTGCGCGACGGGGATCTGCTGAACGCGGCCCGCTACGCCGCCGACCGGCTGCTGCGCGAGCATCCCGATCACGTCGAACCGCTGATCCGGCGCTGGATCGGCGTCGGCGCGCGCTACGGCGAGGTGTAGCGATGTACGCGGCGCACTTCGGGCTGCGCGAACCGCCGTTCGCCATCACCCCCGATCCGGCCTACGTCTACCTGAGCAGGCACCATCGGGAGGCGCTGGCGCACCTGCTGTACGGCACCGGCGAAAACGGCGGTTTCGTGCAACTGACCGGCGAGGTCGGCACCGGCAAGACCACCCTGGTCCGCGCCCTGCTGGAGCAAGGGTTGACCCAGGTGGACATCGCGCTGTGCCTGAATCCGCGCCTGACGGTCGAGGAGCTGCTGGCCACGATCTGCGACGAGCTGGGCATCGCTTATCCCCGCCCGTCGCACAGCCTCAAAACTCTGGTGGACGCGCTCAACGAGCATCTGCTGCGCACGCACGCCGCCGGACGGCGCACGGTGCTGATCGTGGACGAGGCGCAGAATCTGAGCCGCGAGGTGCTGGAGCAGGTCCGGTTGCTCACCAATCTGGAAACCGCGAAGCACAAGCTATTGAGGATCATCCTGGTCGGCCAGCCGGAATTGCGCGCCCTGCTGGCGCGGCCGGATTTGCGGCAGTTGGCCCAGCGCATCACCGCCCGCTACCACCTCTCCCCCCTGGACCCCGAGGAGACTGCCGCCTACATCGGCCACCGGCTGCGGGTCGCGGGCGGAAGCGGCAGCCTGTTCACCCCCGGCGCGCTGCGGGCGGTCCACCGGCGCTCCGGCGGCATCCCGCGCCTGATCAACATCGTCTGCGATCGCGCCCTGCTCGGCGCTTACGGCCAAGGCGCGCGGCAGGTGGACGCGCGACGGGTTCGCCAAGCGGCGCGGGAGGCTCTGCAAAGCGGATCGGGCGGACGGGCTTTTCATCCCTGGCTGGCGCTGGGTATCGGATTCGTCGGCTTGGCCATGATCGGCGTCGGGCTCTGGCTGCCCCGCCCCGCCCCGACCCCGGCCGTCGCGCCGGCCGTCGCGCCGCTTCATGCCGCGCCATCCGCGCCAACCGCGTCCGTGCCCGCAACGGTTCAACCCCTCAAAGCCGCGCAACTCCCCGCTCCCGCTCCGCCTTCCGATCCGGGCACCTCCAGCGGCGGCGGCGTTGCCGCAGCCGCGACCGCCGCGACGACATCGGAACCCGGCGGTGGCGACCCAAGCGGCTTGGCCGCGCTGCTCCGCAAAGCGACTCCCGCCGCCGCCAACAGCCAATTGCTGGCGGTTTGGGGCATCGCCCGGCCCCCGACGGGCAAGGCTCCGTTTTGCGAGCAGGTCAAGGCCCACGATCTGCGCTGCCTGTCGGGCCGGGGCGACTGGGACGCGCTGCGCCGGCTGGACCGCCCCGCCGTGCTGCGGCTGATCCGGTCCGGCGGCATTCCCGCGCCGACCGTGCTCCGGGCGCTGGCGGCGGACACGGCGACGCTGGATGTCGCGGGCGAAACCCTGACCGTGCCGCTGGAGCAACTCAAGCCGCTGTGGACCGGCCACTATCAGATGCTCTGGCGACCGCAGACCGACCAGCCCGTCATCGGGCCCGGCAACGCTGGCGAAGCGGTGCGCTGGCTGCGCCAGCGGCTGGCGCTGGCAAACGGCCAACCCGTCCCCGAACCCGCATCCGAGACCTTTGACGCCGACCTGGCCAAACAATTGCGCGCGTTTCAGCAGGCGCGCGGCCTGCGGCCGGACGGGATAGCCGGAGGGCACACGCTGGTGCTGCTGAGCAATCTCGCCCCGACGCCCGGCACGCCCGCGCTCGGCCAGCCACGGCGGGAACCGTGAAATGTCGTATATTCTCGACGCGCTGCGCAAGGCGGAACACGAGCGCCATCTCGGCCAACCGCCGAACCCGGCGACCTCCCCGACGCCCGCTCAGCCCGCCGGCAAACAGTTCTGGCTCTGGTTGGGCGCGGGGCTGGGCCTGGGGTTCAACGCCGCGCTGCTCGCCTATTTTCTGATCCGGCCACAACCGACGACCGGGCCGGCGGCCACCGCTCCCGCCGCATCGGCGCACGCGCGACCGGAATCGACCGCTCCGACCGTCCCGCTGCCAGCGCGACCGGAATCGACCGCTCCGATCATCCCGGTGCCAGCGAGACCAGAATCGATCGCTCCCGCCGCGATGGCGGAGCCGCCCGCAGCCCCATCCGCAGCGGCCGCTCCGCCCCGCAAGAGTCCGGCCGGCAAGCCGGCCCCGACCGAACCCTCGCGCCCGCCGGTCGCCGCCGGCCCGTCTCGGCGCCAGGAACCGTCCAAGAAGCCGGGAGCCGGCCCTTCCGTCACCATCGGACCGGAACCGCCCCCCCTGCTGGACACGCTGCCCGCCAACGCCCGGCGCAGCCTTCCCAGCCTCAATCTCGACATCCACGTCTATAGCGCGGACGCCGGCAAGCGTTTCGTGGTCGTCAACGGCCAGCGCTACCGGGAAGGAGACCCCATCGGCGAAAACGCCGTGCTGGAAACCGTGACCGCCAACGGCGCCATCCTGCGCCAGGGCGGCCAGCGTTTCCGGCTGTCGGTGCGCCGCTAGCCCCGGCAAACCCGTCAGCGACTGCGCTTGTCCGGCTCGATATGGAGTTGGCTGTCGGCCGCTCGCGGCGGCGACCGCTTGCTCTCCAGCTTGATCTTGAGCCGCAGATTGTTGGCCGAATCGGCGTGGCGGATCGCGGTCTCGTAGCCGATTTTGCCGGCTTCGTACAGATCGAACAGCGCCGCGTCGAAGGTGACGATGCCCTGATCGCTGGACCGGGTCATGACCGACTTGATCTCCTTGATCCGGCCCTGAAAGATCAACTCCGCCATCAGCGGGGTGTTGAGCAGGATTTCCACCGCCGGGATCAGGCCGGGCTGGTCCTCGCGCGGCAGCAGCCGTTGCGAGATGAACGCCTTCACGTTGAAGGACAAGTCCATCAAGACCTGCTCGCGCTTTTCCTCCGGGAAAAAATTGATGATGCGATCGAAAGCCTGATCGGTGTTGTTGGCGTGCAGGGTGGTCAGGCACAAATGGCCGGTCTCGGCGAAATTGATGACCGACTGCATGGTTTCCCGATCCCGGACCTCGCCGATGAGAATCACGTTCGGCGCTTGCCGCAAGGTGTTTTTCAAGGCGGTCTCGTAGGAGTCGGTATCCACGCCGACCTCGCGCTGATCTACCAGGCTCAGCTTGTGACGATGGAAAAACTCGATCGGGTCCTCGATGGTGATGATATGCTCCCGGCATTGGCTGTTGCGATGGTCCAGCATGGCCGCCATCGAGGTGGTCTTGCCGCAGCCGGTGCCGCCCAGAAAAATCACCAGGCCGCGCTTGGCCAGCGCGATGTCCCGCAGAATCGGCGGCAGGTTGAGTTCCTCGATGGTCGGAATGCGCTGCCGGATCAGCCGCAGCACCATGCCGGCGCTGCCCCGCTGGGTGAAGGCGCTGACCCGGAAGCGCGCGACGTCGGGAAAATTCAGGGAAAAATTGACTTCGCGATGCTGGTCGAACTCCCGCGCCTGCCGGTCGTTCATGATCGAGCGCACCAGGAGCGCCACCTGTTGCGGGCTCAGGTTCTGACCGCTGAGCCGGCGTACCTCCTGGTTGATCTTGAGCGCCGCCGGACTGCCGGCGGTGATGAAAATATCCGACCCTTTCAGCTCCAGCAACTTGATCGCCAACTCGTAAAGATACTGGGTCGCCTTGTCATGATCGTCCACGACCCGTTCCGATTTCTGTTCCATGCCTGGTTCCCCTCTCTTCGCTCGCGCCATTCAACGCCCCGACGGCGGTCGAACCCGGCCGTCCCGCAAGCCGGGCCATCCCCGCGCGGGTACCTGCCGCACCGGAGTATCGCCAACTATTCTATACTGCGCAAATCGCGCCGACCCCCGGTCGCTCCGGGCGCCACGTCCCGACCGCTCTCCCCGAGATAGACCGAGCCATGGGTCCACCCTCAGCTAGTGGCAGCGCCCGTCCGCGCCCCCGCGCTTCCGCGTTTGTTTTCAGGAGATGACCGCCGCCATGAACCGCCCCTCCCGCCGCTTGTTGCAAGCGCTGGTTTTGCTGTTGCCGCTGTGTTGCGCGGCCGCCCCTCCGGCGCGCACCGCCGAGACGCAGCCCCTGCCGGATTTTCGCAAGCTGGTCAAGCAAAACGAGGCGGCCGTCGTCAACATCAGCTCCACGCAGGCCCCCAGCAAGCAAGACGCGGCCCGCAAACCCGGCTTGCCCGAATTGCCGGGCAGGGAAAACCCCTATCTCGAATTCTTCCGGCGCTTCTTTCAGGAACGGCCCGAGTTGCCGGGAGACCGTCAATCCAACTCCTTGGGCTCCGGGTTCATCATCTCGCCGGACGGCTACATCCTGACCAACGCCCACGTCGCCCGCGACGCCGACAAGATCATCGTCCGGCTCAGCGACCAACGGGAGCGGCCCGCCAAAGTGATCGGCGTGGACGAACTCACCGACGTGGCGATGCTCAAAATCGAGGGCGATAACCTGCAAGCCGTGAAGATCGGCGACTCCGACGCGCTGGAAGTCGGCGAATGGGTGCTGGCCATCGGCTCGCCGTTCGGGCTGGAGCGCACCGCCACCCAGGGCATCGTCAGCGCGCTCGGCCGCAACCTGCCCAGCGGGACCTACGTGCCGTTCATCCAGAGCGACGTCGCGGTCAATCCCGGCAGTTCCGGCGGGCCGCTGTTCAACCTGCGCGGCGAGGTGGTCGGGATCAACTCGCAAATTTACAGCAGCACCGGCGGGTACATGGGGCTGTCGTTCGCCATTCCCATCAAGCTGGCGATGCAGGTGGTCGAGCAGCTGAAGGCGACCGGCGAGGTCACCCGCGGCTGGCTGGGGATTCTGCTGCAAGGGGTCAACAACGATCTGGCCGAGGCGTTCAAGCTCGACCGGCCGCGCGGGGCGCTGGTCGCCCAGATCTTGCCGGACAGCCCGGCGGCCAGCGCCGGCTTCAAGCCCGGCGACATCATCCTGCGCTACGGCGGCGAGCCGGTGGAGGATTCCTCGCAACTGCCGCGGATGATCGGCGTCACCCCGGTCGGCAAGACGGTGGCGATGTCCGTGCTGCGCAACGGCGAGCCGCTGGAAATCAAGGCGACCATCGCCCGGCTGGAAACCGCCGAGGAGCCCGTCACCACCATGGACGAGCACAGCGACTCGCGCTTGAACATCACCGTCGCCGACCTCAGCAACGAGCAGCGCCGCAACCTGGGCGTGGACGAGCAGGGCGTGCTGGTCACCGCCCTGGATGAAGGGCCGGCGGCGAACGCCGGCCTGTACCCGGACGACATCATCCTGCAAATCGATCACAGCCCGGTCAAAAGCGCCAGCCAGTTCGTGGAGCTGGCCAAGGAACTGCCCAAGGGCAAGGCCGTGCCGGTGCTGGTGAAACGGGAGAGCGAAGCGCTCTACCTGGCCGTGCGCTTGCCCGACAAGGATTAACCGCCAAGCAGCCAAGCGATGAACCCGAACAACTGTCTGGATTTCGAAAAACCCATCGCCGAACTGGAGGCGATGCTCAAGGAACTGCGCAACCTCAGCGCCGAGCAGGATTTGAACATCGGCGACGAAATCGCCCGGCTGGAAGCCAAGAGCAAGGCGCTCACCGAGTCGATTTTCGCCAGCCTGACGCCGTGGCAGATTTCCCAGATCGCCCGCCATCCGCTGCGGCCGTACACGCTGGATTACGTCGAGCGGCTGTTCACCGATTTTCAGGAGCTGCACGGCGACCGGACCTTCGCCGACGACCACGCCATCGTCGGCGGGCTGGCGCGGCTGGACGGGCGGGCGGTGCTGGTGATCGGCCACCAGAAGGGCCGCGACACCAAGGAGAAGATTTACCGCAATTTCGGCATGCCGCGCCCGGAAGGCTACCGCAAGGCCCTGCGGCTGATGAAGCTGGCCGAGCGCTTCCGGCTGCCGCTGCTGACCTTCATCGACACGCCGGGCGCCTACCCCGGCATCGGCGCCGAGGAGCGCGGCCAGAGCGAGGCCATCGCCCGCAACCTCTTCGAGATGAGCCGGCTGCGGACGCCGATCCTCTGCGTGGTCATCGGCGAGGGCGGTTCCGGCGGGGCGCTGGCGGTGGGCGTCGGCGACCGGGTGCTCATGCTCCAGTACGGCACTTATTCGGTCATTTCCCCGGAAGGTTGCGCGGCCATTTTGTGGAAGAGCGCCGAGAAGGCGCCCGAAGCCGCCGAAGCGATGGGCCTGACCGCCGACCGCCTGCTCAAGCTCAACCTGATCGACGGCATCATTCCCGAGCCGCCCGGCGGCGCCCATCGCGACTTGGGCCGCATGGCCGAGAACGTCCGCATCGCCTTGCGGGAAAACCTGCAACGCCTGGACGCGCTCGGGATAGACGATCTGCTGGAGCAACGCTACCAGCGGTTGATGGCTTACGGGGTGTTCAAGGAGTCCGAGCCGGCGACTTCGACCCAATCGTCCTGGCAGAGCAGCGTGGCCGCCTTGCTGGGGAAGGATAAGGATTCCTGAGCGCCGAACGATGCCGTGATCGACCGCGATGGCCGCGCTCGCGCTCTCACCCGCCATCATCGCCCCCCTGCTGGCCGCCCATCCCCGCCTCGACCGCCTGATCGTCGGCTACAGCGGCGGCCTGGATTCCCATGTGCTGCTGCACCTGCTGGCGACCCATCGCGCATCCTGGCCGGAACGGACATTGGCGGCGGTGTACCTGGATCACGGCCTGCAAGCCGCCTCGGCCGGCTGGGGCGAGCATTGCGCCCACGTCTGTCGCGCGCTGGAGGTGCCGTTTCGGGCGCTGAAGATCGACGCCCGGCCCGTGCCCGGCGAAAGCCCGGAAGCCGCCGCCCGCCGCGCCCGCTACGCCGCGTTCGCGGCGGAACTGGGGCCGGATGCCGCCCTGTTGACCGCCCACCACCGCGACGATCAGGCCGAAACCCTGCTGCTGCAACTGCTGCGCGGCGCGGGTCCGCACGGGCTGGCGGCGATGCCGGCGGCGGCCCGGCTCGGCCGAGGCTGGCTGCTGCGGCCCTTGCTGGAGGTCGGCCGCGCCGACCTGCTGGCCCATGCCCGACGACGCATCGGTTTGCGCTGGATCGAGGATGCCAGCAACGCCGACGCCCGGTTTCGACCGCAACTATCTCCGCCATCGCGTTCTGCCGCTGCTCCGGGAGCGCTGGCCCGCCGTCACCCAAAACCTGGCGCGCTCCGCCCGGCTGGTGCGCCGAAACCGCCGCCTGGCTGGACGCGGAAGCGGACGCCGACTTGACCCGCGTCGTCGCCGAGCGTTCGGATGGCCTGCATCTCCCCGCATTGCGCGAACTGAACGCACTCCGCCAGCGGAACGTATTGCGGCGCTGGCTGAAGGGATTGGGTCTACCCGTGCCCGACAACCGGCAACTGAGTCACATCCTCCACGACATTCCGAGCGCCGGCCGCGACCGGCAGCCTTGCGTTCGCTGGCCGGGCGGCGAGACCCGGCGCTACCGGGACACGCTGTACGCCCTGCTCCCCCTCGCGCCCCACGATCCGCGCCGGGCGTTCCTCTGGCGACCGGAGGAGGCCGGCTACCCGCCGCTGGACTTGCCGGGCATCGGCCAGTTGCGGCTGCGGGAAACGATGGGAGCGGGATTACCGATAACGGCGCTGGCCGGCGCCACCCTCACCGTCCGCTTCCGCCAAGGCGGCGAGCGCTTTCACCCCGCCGGTCGGGCGCACGGCCAGGAATTGAAAAAATTGTTGCAGGAGGCGGGCGTTCCGCCGTGGGAGCGGGATCGGTTGCCGCTGCTGTACGCGGATGAAAAGCTGCTGGCGGTGGTGGGTTTGGGCGGCGTCGCCGATCAAGTTGCCGGACCCGGCGAAACCGGCTGGCAGGCGGTTTTGGATTCGCCATCGGCGACCGGGTCTGACTGTCGGATTTTAGGGGCTGGGAAATCCGCCTGAATCACCATTTTTGATGATTTGACATCACTCATCATGATGCTATGATGCCAACCATGCGTACCACGATCCAAATCGATGACGATCTATTGACGGCGCTCAAGGAGCAGGCGCACCGCCAAAACAGCTCCTTGACTCGCGTTGTCAATCGGACCTTGCGGGCCGGCCTGCAAGCCGCCAAGGCTCCGGTTTCCAACAAGCCGCCGTTTCGGGAACAGCCCCACTCGATGGGCGCTCCCAAGCTCTGCATGGATAAGGCGCTCGCGCTCGCCGCAGCGATTGAGGATGAGGAAATCAGCCAAAAACTGCTGCTACGAAAATGAAGATCGTCGATCTCAACGTGTTGCTGTACGCCGTCAACGCCGACTCGGCGCATCACCGCCCCCTGCTCGACTGGTGGAACCGGGCGGTCAATCATGAATCGCTGGGATTGCCGTGGATCGTCCTGCTCGGTTTTCTGCGCATCTCGACCCACCCCAAAATCTTCCCTTCACCCCTGACGCCGGAAATCGCCCTTCAAATGGCGAATACTTGGCTGTCTCTCGACAACATCCGGGTCGTGCATGAACGGGAACAACATTGGGAAGTGTTGCGCTCGCTGTTGGAAGAGGCGGGAACGGCCGGCAACCTGACGACCGACGCGCATCTGGCCGCGCTGGCGATCAGCCACGGCGCCGCTCTGATCTCCTGCGACAACGACTTCATGCGGTTCAAGGGCCTGCGCTGGGAAAATCCCCTGGGCAAACCCGGCCGGTGAAAACCTGGAAAACCTCGCGGGCGTGTCGCCATCGGCGGCGGGGTCTGGTATCTTGTAGCGTCTTCTGGCTACCCCCCATCCCGGCATGACCCGATTCATTTTTATCACCGGCGGCGTGGTGTCCTCCCTGGGCAAAGGCATCGCCGCCGCTTCGCTGGCAGCCGTGCTGGAAGCCCGGGGGCTCAAGGTCACCCTGATCAAGCTCGACCCCTACATCAACGTCGATCCCGGCACCATGAGCCCCTTCCAGCACGGCGAGGTGTTCGTCACCAGCGACGGCGCGGAAACCGACCTCGATCTCGGCTACTACGAGCGCTTCGTGTGCATGACCGCCACCCGGCGCAACAACTTCACCACCGGGCGGATCTACGAAAACGTGATCCGCAAGGAACGGCGCGGCGACTACCTCGGCGGCACCGTGCAGGTCATCCCGCACATCACCGACGAAATCAAGCGCTGCATCCGGCTGGGCGCCGGCGAGGCCGACATCGCCATGGTCGAAATCGGCGGCACGGTCGGCGATATCGAGTCGCAGCCCTTCCTGGAAGCCATCCGTCAGATGGGCGTGGAGCTGGGCCGCGAGCTGTGCCTGTTCATCCACCTGACCCTGGTGCCCTACATCAAGTCCTCCGGCGAGCTGAAAACCAAGCCGACCCAGCACTCGGTCAAGGAACTGCGCTCCATCGGCATCCAGCCCGATATCCTGCTGTGCCGCTCCGACCGGGAAGTGCCCGCCGAGGAGCGCCGCAAGATCGCCCTGTTCACCAACGTCGAAGCCAAGGCGGTCATCAACGTCCCGGACGCCGACACCATTTACCGGATTCCGCTGCTGCTGCACGCCCAGGGCGTGGACGACATCGTCGCCCGCAAGCTGCATCTGGAAAATTTGCCGCCGGCCCAACTCGCCGATTGGGAGCGGGTGGTGCGGGCGATCGAAAGCCCGGCCGGCGAACTGGACATCGCGATGGTCGGCAAGTACGTGGATCTGACCGACGCCTACAAATCCTTGAACGAAGCGCTGCTGCACGGCGGCATCCACACCCGGACCAAGGTCAACATCCACTACATCGACTCCGAGCAGATCGAGCGCGACGGCACCGCCTGCCTGGAGGACATGGACGCCATCCTGGTGCCGGGCGGCTTCGGCGAACGGGGGATCGAAGGCAAAATCGCCGCCGTCCGCTACGCCCGCGAGCGCCGGATTCCCTACCTCGGCATCTGCCTGGGCATGCAGGTGGCGGTGATCGAGTTCGCCCGCCACGTCGCCGGGCTGGAGGGCGCGCACAGCACCGAGTTTCGCAAGGATACGCCGCATCCGGTCATCGCCCTGGTCACCGAGTGGACCGACGAGGACGGCGGCCTGCAACGGCGCCGGGAAGGCGGCGATTTGGGCGGCAGCATGCGGCTCGGCGCGCAACCCTGCTGGCTGGTCCCCGACAGTTTGGCGCGAGCGACTTACGGCAAGGACGTGGTCACGGAACGCCACCGCCACCGCTACGAATTCAACAACCGCTTCCGCGAGCCTTTGCGCGCCGCCGGCCTGGTCTGCTCCGGCCATTCGCTGGACGGCCGCCTGGTGGAAATGATCGAGTTGCCCGGCCATCCCTGGTTTCTCGGCTGCCAGTTCCATCCCGAATTCACCTCCACGCCGCGCGCCGGCCACCCCCTGTTTCGCGGCTTCGTCGAAGCGGCGCTCCGCCAGCGCCGGGAACGGCTGGGGGAGGCCATCGCGGCATGATCGACCTGTGCGGCTTCCAGGTCGGGCTGGACCGGCCCCTGTTTCTGATCGCCGGTCCCTGCGTGATCGAATCCGAGCAACTGGCGCTGGACACCGCCGGCCGGCTCAAGGACATCACCGGGCGGCTGGGCATCCCGTTCATCTACAAATCCTCGTTCGACAAGGCCAACCGCTCCTCCGGCCAGAGCTTTCGCGGCCCCGGCCTGGCGGAAGGATTGAAGATTCTGGAAACGGTCAAGAGCCAAATCGGCGTGCCGGTGCTGACCGACGTGCACGAATACACCCCGCTGCCCGAAGTCGCCGCCGTGGTGGACGTGCTGCAAACCCCGGCCTTCCTGTGCCGCCAGACCGATTTCATCCAGAACGTCGCCCGCCAGGGCCGGCCGGTCAACATCAAGAAAGGCCAGTTCCTCGCCCCCTGGGACATGGGCAACGTGGTCGCCAAGGCCCGCGCCGCCGGCAACGACCGCATCATGGTCTGCGAGCGCGGGGCGTCTTTTGGCTACAACAACCTGGTGTCCGACATGCGCGCCCTGATGGTGATGCGCGCCACCGGCTGCCCGGTGGTGTTCGACGCCACCCATTCGGTGCAATTGCCCGGCGGCCAGGGGAATGCTTCCGGCGGCCAGCGCGAATTCGTGCCGGTGCTGGCGCGGGCGGCGGTGGCGGCGGGCGTCGCCGGGCTGTTCATGGAAACCCATCCCGATCCCGATCGCGCCTTGAGCGATGGCCCCAACGCCTGGCCGCTGGATCGGATGGAACCGTTGCTGGCCACGCTCAAGGCGCTGGACGAGACGATCAAATCGCGCGGTTTTCTCGAAACCGAATTAGAATAAGCTCTTTATCCCCCAAAAGCACAACACCCAGAGGAGTTGTCAGCATGTCGAAAATCAAAGAAATTCTCGGTCGTGAAATCATGGATTCGCGCGGCAACCCGACCGTCGGCGTGGACGTGATCCTGGAATCCGGCGCCAAGGGCACCGCCGGCGTTCCATCCGGCGCCTCCACCGGCAGCCGCGAAGCGTTGGAGTTGCGCGATGGCGACAAGAGTCGCTATCTGGGCAAGGGTGTGCTGAAAGCCGTCGGCAACGTTAACGGCGAGTTGCGCAAAGCCGTGGTCGGCATGGAAGCGGTCGACAATCAGGCCGCCATCGACCAGAAGATGATCGATCTGGACGGCACCCCGACCAAGAGCCGCCTGGGCGCCAACGCCCTGTTGGGCGTTTCCATGGCCGCCGCCCACGCCGCCGCCGCCGAGAAGGGCGTGCCGCTGTACAAGTACCTGAATCCCACCGGCCCGTATCATCTGCCGGTGCCGATGATGAACATTCTCAACGGCGGCGCCCATGCCGACAACAGCGTGGACATGCAGGAATTCATGATCATGCCGGTCGGCGCGCCCAGCTTCCACGAAGCGCTGCGCTGGGGCGCGGAAGTGTTCCACGCCCTGAAAGCCGTGCTGAAGAAGCAAGGCATGAACACCGCGGTCGGCGACGAAGGCGGCTTCGCCCCCAACCTGCCGTCCAACGAAGCGGCGCTGGAAGTGGTGATGGAAGCCATCAAAAACGCCGGCTACACCCCCGGCAAGGATCTCTACATCGCGCTGGACTGCGCCAGTTCCGAGTTCTACAAGAACGGCAAATACGTGCTGGAAGCCGAAGGCAAGTCCTTCAGCTCCAACGAAATGGCCGACAAGCTGGCGGATTGGGTCAGCCGCTATCCCATCGTCTCCATCGAAGACGGCCTGGACGAGAGCGACTGGGAAGGCTGGGCTTATCTGACCAAGGTGCTGGGCAAGAAAATCCAGTTGGTCGGCGACGATCTGTTCGTCACCAACACCTCCATCCTCAAGCGCGGCATCGAGCAGGGCATCGCCAACTCCATCCTGATCAAGGTCAACCAGATCGGCACCCTGACCGAAACGCTGGCGGCGATCAAGATGGCCGCCGACGCCGGTTACACCTCGATCTCCTCGCACCGCTCCGGCGAAACCGAGGACACCACCATCGCCGATTTGGCCGTCGCCACCGCCGCCAGCCAGATCAAGACCGGCTCGCTCAGCCGCTCCGACCGCATCGCCAAGTACAACCGTCTCCTGGTGATCGAAGGCGAGCTGGGTTCCGCCGCCGTCTATCCGGGCAAGAAGGCGTTTAACGTATTTCCGGGCTGACCGGGGCCTGCCGGGGTCGATTCGACCGCCGCGCGTAGCGGAAGCGAACCGATCCCGGTCCGAGCCGCTCCTTTCCGAACCTCGTCCCGGCATCGGGACGAGGGTTTCGAGGCGCACGCTTTGCCCGGCGATGCGGGCGCGATTCTTTCTCATCCCATCTTCCAGCTTCAACCCAGCCGACATGCAGATTCTGGTAGCGGCCCTGATCGCCGTGCTGACGGTGATGCAATACCTGTTATGGGTCGATGAGGACGGCGTTCGGCAAACCTATGCCCTGCGCATCTCCGTTCAAGCCCAAACCGAGGAAAACGCCGCCCTGAACGAACGCAACCGCGCGCTGGAGGCCGACATCAAGGACTTGAAAACCGGGTTGATGGCCATCGAGGAACGGGCGCGCTCCGAGATGGGCATGATCCGCCAGGACGAAACCTTTTATCGCCTGCTCGAAGAGCCCCCGTCCAAATCGATAGCGCCCGACAACCCCGCGCCGCCGCCGGCCGTCAAACCGGTCGCGCCACCGGCCAAACCGGCCAACACCGCCGAGGCGGCCCCACCGACCAAACCGACCGCCGCCAAACCACCGGCCACAACCGAAAAACCCGCGACCGCAGCCGCAAAACCCGGTCCGTCATTCAAGCCGTTCGGGCAATAGCGGCCCGCATGAATCGCGAGCCATGAACACCGCGCATTGTTGGGCCGTGGTCCCGGCCGCCGGCACCGGCAAGCGGATGGGTTCGGCCACCCCCAAACAGTACCTGCCCCTGCTCGGCCGGCCGGTTATCGCCCATACCCTGACCACCCTGCTGCATCACCCTCGCGTGGACGGCGTGGTGGTTGCCGTGGATGCGGGAGACGAATGGTGGCCGGCGGTCGCGGCCGGCCTGGGCGCCGCCAAGCCGTTGCTGCGCGCGAACGGCGGAACGGAACGCTGCCACTCGGTATTGAACGGATTGGAAACATTGCGAGAGCGGGCCGCACCGGACGACTGGGTCGCGGTCCACGACGCCGCCCGGCCTTGTTTGAGCGCGGAAGACTTGGATCGATTGCTGCTCGAACTGGCCGACGATCCCGTCGGCGGATTGCTGGCGACGCCGGTTCGGGACACCCTCAAGCGAGCCGACGCTACCGGGCGGGTCGCGACGACGGTGGATCGCTCGCGGCTCTGGCACGCGCTCACCCCGCAGATGTTCCGGCTGGGGACGCTTCGCGATGCCCTAAACTCGGCCTTGGCGCGCGGCTTGCCGGTCACCGACGAGGCGATGGCGATGGAAGCGGCCGGCTTCGCGCCCCGGCTGGTCGAAGGCCGGGCCGACAATCTCAAGATCACTCATCCGGAGGACTTGGCGCTGGCGGAGTTTTACCTGACGCGCCGGCGTTTACCCCCTCACCCCCAACCCCTCTCCCGCAAAGGGAGAGGGGAGTTCTAATGCCGACTCTCAATCGCTGACGGAGCGAGAACATGCGCATCGGTCACGGTTTCGATGTCCACGCCTTCGGGGAGGGCGATTTCGTCACCCTGGGCGGCGTCCGCATCCCGCATTCGCGCGGTCTGGTCGCCCATTCCGACGGCGACGTGTTGCTGCATGCGCTGTGCGATGCCCTGCTGGGCGCGGCGGGACTGGGCGACATCGGCCGACACTTTCCCGACAGCAGCGCGGCGTTCGAGGACATCGACAGCCGGATTCTGCTGCGGCGAGTGGCGGCTCTGCTGCGGGAACAACAGCTCGCGGTCGGCAACGTGGACGCCACCCTCATCGCCCAGGCGCCGCGCATGGCCCCGCACATCCCCGCCATGCGGGAACGCATCGCCGCCGACCTGAGCGTCACTCCCGACCGGGTCAACGTCAAGGCCACCACCACCGAGCGGCTGGGCTACATCGGGCGCGGCGAGGGCATCGCCGCGCACGCCGTGGCGTTGCTGTGGTCGGTTGCGGGATGATTCCGACCAGCGAAATCCTCGCGGTGCCGCGCTCGTCCTGCTCCGATCCGCTGGATGCGTTAGCCGATTTCGTCGAGCGACATCCGCGCCTGTTCGTCCTCACCGGCGCCGGTTGCAGCACCGATTCCGGCATCCCCGATTACCGGGACGCCAACGGCGATTGGAAGCGCCGGCAACCGGTGCGCTATCAGGAGTTCATCGGCAGCGGGCTCATCCGGCGACGCTACTGGGCGCGCAGCCTGCTGGGCTGGCCGGCGTTCGCCCGCGCCCGGCCCAACGCCGCTCACGCCGCGCTGGCCCGGCTGGAAGCGGCCGGGTTCGTCCATCAGATGATCACCCAAAACGTGGACGGCCTGCACCAGCAAGCCGGCAGCCGGCGGGTGATCGACCTGCACGGCCGGCTGGACGCGGTGGTTTGCCTGGAATGCCGGTATCGGGGGCCGCGCGAGGCGTTCCAACGCGCGCTGGCGGAACAGAATCCCGCGTTCGCGGCGCTGGCGGCGGTGATCGGTCCCGATGGCGACGCCGATTTGGAAGCGGTGGACTTCAGCGGTTTCCAGATCCCCGACTGCCCGCATTGTGGGGGGACGCTAAAACCGGCGGTGGTTTTCTTCGGCGAATCGGTGCCCAAACCGCGCGTCGAGCGCGCCTGTCAACGCTTGGCCGAAGCGGACGCCTTGCTGGTGGTCGGCTCGTCCCTGACGGTGTTTTCCGGCTACCGCTTTTGCAGGCTCGCCGCCGCCCGCAGCCAGCCCATCGCCGCGCTCAATCTCGGTCGCACCCGCGCCGATGGCGAGCTGGCGTTGAAGGTCAATTTACCCTGCGGCGCGGCGCTGAGCGGCTTGCTGGAGCGATTGGGTCCGGTCAGCGCTTCAAAAGCTGGCGCTGGTTGGCCAAAACCTGACGCAACAGACCTTCGATAACTTCCAGGCGTCGCTCCAGACGCTGGATGCGCTGGCCGCGAGCGGCTGATCCCGCGTTGTCGCCGCGCCAGTTGCCGGCCCGTGGCGCTCTCCCGCTCCCGTCCCTCGCCCCGAAGTCGCTCGATCCGGCGGGTTCGTCGGCGGAATCGTCGTCGATACCCGGCGATTCCGCTCGACCATAGTTACCGCCGCCTTGGGCCAGCCACGCCCGCTGCCGGCCGCCACGGTACGCAGCACCCTCGGAACCCGTGTCGTCCAGCTCGCCGGTCTGCATCGCCTGCTGCCGGGCCAACCGTCGCTGCTCGCGCCGCAACTGCCGTTGCTCCCGTCGCTCTCGGCGGTCTTCGACCGACATTTCGGACGAGGACCGCGTCTGCGCCGGATCGGTCCGCATTTCGGGCGGCGTCGGTGTCGCCACCGAATCCGGGGCGTTGGCCGTGGAACCGGCTGCGTCGGGAATTTGGGGCACCGGTGTGGGCGCCGGCATCGCCGTCGCGCTGTCCGAAAAGTCTTGCTGGCACCGCTGAACGAGCCGCTGGCGCTCCTGCGGATCTTCGGTCTGGCGGGCCTGTTGCAAGCATGCCCGCCGGTTTGTCTCGAAATCGTCACCTGCGGCCGTGCCGGACCCGGCGTTCGCGGTCGGAGCTGTAGCGGGGATATGTTGCGCCAAAACCGCCGCGCCGCTCGTCGCGGCGGCCAATACCAAGACAGAAAGCATTTTGGATTTCATGCGTGTTCTCGCTTTTGCGAATCGTGGGGATGGATTCAACCCGTAACGCGAACGACGACACGGGTCTCGCGCGTATCGCGCCTGAATTGCTATCCTCAAGGCGAAAATGCGGTTTTCGGGGCTTCCCGCGCAAACTGCCCGATGCCAACCATACAGCAAATGAACGGCGCCCGCCGCGCGTTGCGATTTCAGATAATGCCCGCCTCACAATATCTCCGAAGTCGGCACAAGGGGCGGTGGTTGACGGCCATCGCGCTAGCGAGCGTGGTCCTGCTGGCGCTGGACCACCGGCTGCCGCCGCCGCTGGATCGCGCCCGACAAACCTCCGCGCTGGTGCTGGACGCAGACACCCGCCTGTTGCGGGGTTTCACCGTGGCCGAGGGCGTATGGCGGCTGCCGGCGCGGCCGGAAGATGTGGACCCGCTCTTTCTGCGCATGTTGCTGGCCTACGAGGATCAGCGCTTCGCCGCCCATCCCGGCCTCGATCCCTTGGCGATAGCGCGAGCCTTGGGCCAGTGGTTGCGGCACGGCCGGGTGGTGTCGGGCGCTTCGACCCTGACCATGCAGACCGCCCGGCTGCTGGAACCGCACCCGCGCAATCTGGTCGGCAAAATCGGCGAGATGCTGCGCGCCCTGCAACTGGAGCGGCGCTACGGCAAGGACGAAATTCTCGGCTTCTACCTGACGCTGGCGCCCTACGGCGGCAACCTGGAAGGCGTGCGAGCGGCGTCTCTGGCCTGGTTCGGCAAAGAGCCGGGGCACCTGACTGCGGCGGAAGCGGCCTTGCTGGTGGTGCTGCCGCAAGCGCCCTCCAGGTTGCGCCCGGACCGTTTTCCCGAACGGGCGCGGGCGGCGCGCGACAAGGTGTTGCTGCGCATGGAACAGCTCGGCGTGCTCACCTCGCGACAGGTCGCCGAGGCCGGACAGGAACCGCTGCCGGTCCACCGCCGCCAGCCGCCGTTTCTGGCCCCGCACCTCGCCGGCCGGCTCCGGGCGGCGCGACCGGACGCGAAGCTGCACCCCACCTTCATCGACCGGGATTTGCAGCAAACGCTGGAAACGCTGGCTCGCCAGCAGCAGACCGGGCTGGAGCCGGACAGCGGCGTCGCGGTGCTGGTGGTGGCGAACCGTACCCGCCAAGTGCTGGCCTACATCGGCGCCAGCGATTTCTTCGACTCGCGCCGGGCCGGCCAAGTCGATATGGTCCGGGCGATCCGCTCGCCGGGTTCCACGCTCAAGCCGCTGGTCTACGGCTTCGGCTTCGACGATCTGCTGATCCATCCCGAAACGCTGATCGAGGATGTTCCCACCCGGTTCGGCGGTTACGCCCCGACCAATTTTCACAACACCTACGCCGGGCAACTCACGGTGCGCGAGGCCCTGCAACAGTCGCTGAACATCCCAGCGGTGGCGGTATTGGAGCAGGTCGGGCCGGCGCGAGTGGCGGCGCGGCTGCGCGAGGTCGGCCTGCCGCCGCACTGGAGCGCCGCGCATCCCCAACCGGGATTGCCGCTGGTGCTGGGCGGGGTCGGCATGACGCTGGAGGAGCTGGTGACGCTGTACGTCGGCTTCGCCAACGGCGGCATGATCGCGCCGCTGCGCTTCGGACCCGCCGACCCCGATCCGTCGGGCCAACCCCTGTTGACGGAAACGGCCTGCTGGTATTTGACCGAAATCTTGCGCACCGCCCCGACGCCGGGCGACGTGCCAACCCCGACCAGCGTGGCCCGACCACGCCCGATTGCGTACAAAACCGGCACTTCCTACGGGTTCCGCGACGCCTGGGCGTTGGGGTTCGATGCCGATCATACCGTGGGGATCTGGGTGGGACGGCCGGACGGCTCGCCCAGTCCCGGTCACTACGGCCGCAACACCGCCGCGCCGCTGCTGTTTCGGGTGTTCGATCTGCTGCCGGAATCCACGGCTCGACCGGTCGCGCCTCCCGCCGGGGTATTGCAAGTCAGCCGCGATCAATTGCCGGAACGGCTACGCTATTTTCGGACCCGGCCGACGGGGGCAACGGCGGGCGTCCCGCCGCTCGGCATCACCTTTCCGATCACCGGCTCGACGGTGGAGCTGCCCGGCCGCGATGGCGCGTTGGCCGAGTTGCCGCTAGCGGCCAGAGGCGGCGTCAAGCCGCTGCGCTGGCTGGTGAACGGCCGGCCGCTCGGAGACGTTTCGTGGCGGCGAGAAGCCTTTTGGCCGCCGGACGGCGAGGGTCTGACCCGGATCGTCGTCTTCGACCAGGCCGGTCAATCCGCTAGCACCGAAGTGTGGATCAGCCGGAGTCCGGTGAGATGGGCGGTCACGGCGTCGTCTTGGGCGGCGTGCCGGCCCAAGGCATGATCGGCACCGCCGTGACCGAGTTCTTCGGTGAGCCCTCGATCGGCCTGTCGCTGTAGACCAGATACACCAGCGTGTTGCGCGGCTTGTCGAGAAATCGCACGACCCGCAATTTTTTGAACACCAGCGAGCGGCGTTCGGTGAACGCTTCCTCGCCGTCCTTGAACTTCTCTTTGATGTTGATCGGCCCCACCTGCCGGCAAGCGATGGAGGCATCGGCGGTATCCTCGGCCAACCCCAGCCCGCCCTTGATCCCGCCGGTCTTGGAGCGGCTGACATAGCAGGTCACGCCGTCAATTTTGGGATCGTCGAACGCTTCGATGACGATCTTGTGATCCGGCCCCAACCATTGGAAGACGGTGTCCACGCTGCCGATTTCCTCGGCGTGAAGCGCCGGCGCCAGCGCCCCCAATGCGCCACCGAACAACCCCGCCAGTAGAATGCGTTGCATGTGCGATCTCTCCTCGCGATGGAATCGAGCGGGAGCATACCGCAATTTCAGGGCAAAAATTGCCAATCCCCGAACAGGGCGGCTTGGCCGCAAGGCTGGCCGGTTTCGTCCAGCAGATTCCAGAGCAGGGCATCGCGAATCCGGAACCGCCGTCCGCTCTTGGAAATGCGCACGCCCTCGTAACGATCCACGAAGCCGCGCGCTTTCGACGTCCGCGAGGAACCGGGCGCGGGCGGCCTGTTCCATCGGTTCGGCCGACAAGCGCGACGGCAAGCGGGTAAATTCGGTCCATTCCATTTCCCAGAGCGCCATCGCGGTCCGGTTGACGTAGGTGAACACCGGATCGGGCGCGGCGTCGTGGGACAACAGGGCGAAAGGCGCCTCGAACAAGCGCCGCGCCTGTTCGGGCAGCGGCAGGGTTCCATCCGCCAACTCGCGCCCGGTCCAGTGGCGCAGGCTGGCTTGCAGGCGGGCGATGTGGGCGGCGAGGAAATCGTTGGCCGCGCTCGGTTCGGGGAATGGGGGCATGGGGTGTTCCATCGAGTCAGCAGTGGTTAGCTGCCGTCCGGTTGTGGATTTCGGGTAACTGTCGGGGAAAGCAAAAGGCATGGCTTATAATTTCAGCAAATCTCGCCGGCTATCGCCAGATGGCGAAAACCGCATTGCCCGTATTCGGGATCGCCCGAACGAGCGGACAAACCAGGACTAAAGGATAAGGACACAGATGACGACCCCGACCAAGACCTATCTCGAACAGGCTATCGAAGACGGCCACGCCAAGCTCGGCGGCGAGGGCAAAGCGCAACGTATCCACTACCTCGCCGCGAACCACTCGGAACGCTGGTCCGACCCGGAGGAGAAGGTGCGCGCCGAGTTTTGGGCTGAACTCATCTACAAGTATCAGTACCGGCCCGAGCGTATCCGCTTCGAGATCAAGGTGCCGCGCCGCACGCCCAACGATTTTGCCGATCTCGTCATTTACCCGGATAAGGACAGCGAACTGAAATCGCCCTGGTTCGTGTTCGAGTGCAAGCGTGCGGACGTGAGCGCCGCCGAATTTGCCCAAGCCATCGAACAAGCTTGCGGCAACCGCGCCAGCCTCGGCGCGACCTATGCGGGCGTCATTTCCGGCCTGACTCGCCGCCTGTTGCGCTTCGACAAATTTCCGGCGGGCGAGCGTGACAGAAATATCACGACGGACATCCCTATCCGCTATGGCAAACCGCCCGAATGGCGCTTTTACAAAAACGAACCCGGCAAGGACCTTGCCGCCATTCCGCGCGAGGAACTGCGCGCCGCCATCCGAAAATGCCACCAGACCCTTTGGGAAGGCGGGCGGCGTAGCCCTATCACGGCTTTCGGGGAGTTCTGCAAAATCATCTTCGTCAAGCATCGCGACGAAAAGAATCTGGATCGCCCGGATGGCCAACCCTACGCTTTCCAGCGCCGCGACGGCGAGAGCGCCGAGGCGCTGGCCATCCGCATCCACAGGCTTTACCGAGACGAGCAGATACAGGAGCCGGATGTCTTCACCGACCAGATCAACGTCGATCCGCCCATTCTCGCGCAGTGCGTGGAGCATTTGGAGGGAATTTCGCTCGACCGCACCGAACTCGACACCAAGGGCGTGGCTTTCGAGGAGTTCATGGGCGGATTTTTCAAGGGCGATTTCGGCCAGTACTTCACCCCGCGCGAACTGATCGCCTTTGCCGTGGAAGTGCTGAACCCGGAACGCAAGCACATGGTATTGGACCCGGCCTGTGGTTCGGGTGGCTTTCTGCTTTACGCGCTCGACCATGTGCGCCGTGAGGCCGGCCGGGTGCAGAAGCCGGGAACGAACGCCCATTGGAAGTATTGGCATGACTTCGCCGAGAAAAATCTTTTCGGTTTGGAAATCAACGAAGAGCTGGCCCGTGTCGCCAAGATGAACATGATCATCCACGACGATGGGCACACCAACATCGTCGGTCACGACGCGCTGGATTTCTTTGAACGGCCCAAGTCGTCGGACGGCAAACCGTTGGGGCACTACCGCGAGTACCTGCTCGACAAGAACAAGGGACTCAAGCCGGGCAGCTTCGATCTGATTCTGACCAATCCGCCTTTCGGCTCGGTCGTCAAGCGCACCGAGAAGGCGGAGGGCTACCTGGAACAGTTCGAGCTGCGGCGTTACCTCGCCAAGAGCGCCACCGGCAGCGAGCCGGACGAGTCCGCCAAGGGCGAGCTGGATGCCAAGCGCGGAGCCAAAGCGGTGAAAGACCGCGCCAGCATCAAGACGGAAATTCTGTTTCTGGAACGGGTGCATTCCTTCCTCAAGCCCGGCACCGGCCGCGTGGCTATTGTTTTGCCGGATGGCATCCTGACCAATTCCTCGCTGCAAGGGGTGCGGGATTGGTTGCTGGCCCACTTTCAACTGCTGGCGGTGGTGTCTTTGCCGCAGTTCGCTTTTGCCCATTACGACGCTGGAGTCAAGGCCAGCATCGTGTTCATGCGCCGCTTGGCCGAGGGCGAGACCGTTCCCGACGATGCGCCCATCTTTATGGCGTTGGCCGAAAACATCGGCTACGACGCGACCGGACGCAAGACCTTTTCGGTTACGCCGGTAAGCGAGACACCCGAAAAGGAAAAGATTGAAATCCTCAGTAGCGACCTTTTCGATTACCGCGTCACTTATGAGTGGAGTACGACAAACCCGAAAAAACCGGGCTGGAGCGAGCGCCACCGGGAGATCATTCCAAACACGGGTCTGGTGGCACAGTGGCGGGCGTTTGAGAAGGACCCGACGCCTTTTTTCGTCTAGGCCCCGCTGAAAATGGCAAAGCGCGATGTTTTGCTGTACGGCGGGGCGAAATTACTCTTCGCGCAGACCCTTTCTATAACTTGCCCGAACACCGTGCGCTCGAAATGCGGTTGTTGTCCTTGACGATTCCCACTCTGCCGATTGCAAACCCGCAGATTTCTACGCGCATCATCGAAGGGCGAATTACGCCCACGCAAGACTGTTACTCAGATGAACTCCGCGCATCCAGTTTTCCTGCGCGCTCAAAGACATCGGTGAAGGTAGCCATCGACTATCTCGGTACTGCCAATGCGACTACTGCCATCTGCCTTTGCCAAAGGAATAAGATTTGCCGATTCTCGAAGATAGGCGATATTGTGCTGACGATTGACGGCGTACTGTCTAGGAAACGGCTGCCGTTCATCGAACTAGCTGAGACCCTTGCTGTATCAGCAACCATATGGTGCGGATTCATCATGGTGATGTCGTTACCGTCAGATTATTTGACATCATATTCCTTAACTACGACCAGTAGGACAAAAATCAAATCAAGCGAGGCATTACTGGCTCTGCATATTCCTGGAATACGAACTTCGATGGCTATTGACAACGTCGATAATCATCGGTGTGATCAATTCCTGCGTCCGTGCGTATTCCGACTACCTCACGAAAAGCAGGCAGACCTTGTTACGGCGATGGACGCAGCACGGGCAGAACACTGGGCCAAGCTGGCGGAAGCCGACGCGCTGCTTGCCGGACTTGATGGCTATGTACTTGAAACACTTGGCCTGCCTGCTAATCCCTCTCAGCGTTTCGTGTTCGCCATTCGTTTTTTCGATGTCAAGAACAACCGTACCGATCCCGATTTCCATTCCCTACGCTCCCGTGCCATTCGAGATACTATAGAATCTGGGCGTTTCTCCGCCTACCCGGTGAGCCAGCTTTGCACGTCCATCGTCACTGGTTTCGCCGCCGGCAAGCACGAACAAGCCTTCGATTTCGAGGCCGGCGTTCCGCACTTGCGCCCTTTGAACCTCAACATCTATGGCGAGCTTTCCATTGCCAAGACCAAGTTCGTGCCAAAAGAAGCAGTAGGAAAAGGCGATTGGTGTCAGCGGGGTGACGTGCTGTTCAACAATACCAATTCGACCGAGATGGTAGGCAAGAGCGCCGTTTTTGATCTGGAGCAACCTTGCGCCTGCTCGAACCATATGACCCGCCTCAAACCCCTTAACCATATGAACGCCGAGTTCCTCGCGGCAGTGCTGAACGCGCTACGTTCCCTTGGTTACTTGGGCCTTTTGTCCACTAACTTCAATAACCAAGCGGGCATCAATACGGCGACTTTAAGCGTACTACGCCTGCCCTGTCCGCCCAAGGCCATTCAAGACGCCATCTCGGCTGAGGTGTGTCGTCGCCGCGAAGAGGCCCGCCGCCTGCGCGCCGACGCGGAAGCTGGCTGGCAAGCAGCGAAACGTTGGTTTGAAGAACAACTACTTGGACCAGTGCAAGCATGATTCTTGAGTTTTTAATGACTCATCACACCGAATATCTTCCACGGAAAATGATCGGGGAGAAAAAGCCGAAATACTTTTTTAAATGAGTCATCCGACGATTCTCCAGGCGACTGCAATTAAATTCAGAGGAAACTCTCCATGCATATTGAAACCGAGTTAGATGATGCTCGTGCCGAACGCCTGTTGGAACTGCAAAAGCAATCGAACAAATCCTTGCCCCAGCTTGTAGCGGAAATTCTATCCAAAGCAATTGACGAAACGGTTATACCCCCGGAAACCGAAGGCCAAAAAGTCTTACGAATCCTGGAAGAACATGGGCTTCTCGGGTGCATGGAAGGCGATGGTCGCCTCGCGGTGGATTACAAAAAGCATTTATGGGGCAACCCATGATCATTGCCGATACGGGATTTTGGGTCGCGCTGCTCGACCGCCGCGATAACCTTCACCAACAGGTCAGAGTCTGCGCCGCCCAAATCCACGAGCCGCTGATCACCACCCTGCCGGTCGTCACGGAAGTTTGCTATCTCCTGCAAACCCGTTGCGGCCCGAAACAGTCGGTAGAATTTCTCTTGGCTCAAGGCGATGGCTTATTCCAGATTTTCACCATCAGCGAGTCCGAACTGCCCCGCATGGCGAGCCTCATGGGCCAATATGCGAATTTACCGATGGATTTCGCCGATGCCTCGTTGGTCATGCTGGCCGAGCATTTGGGGCATGGCCGTATCGTTTCGACCGACCAGCGCGATTTTCAGACCTACCGCTGGAAAAACCATCATCCATTTCACAACTTACTGGAGCCGTTTTAGCTTGACTTTGGCCGAGGCTACACCAACCGGCCGCATCAATACCGACTCCGGGCTCGCGTTTGAGAAGTCTGAAAACAACCCGACGGACAGGTATACCCGATCCCGATTGGAGCGCCGTCCGAGCGCTTTCCTCGCCCTCACTGATACCCCCGCCAGTGCTCCGGTTGCGGGTCGCGGCAACCGTGGGCGACGTGCTGGTAGCGGTTGACGAACACTTCGCGCTGCATGATCTCGCTTTCCTGAGCGATCGCCAGATTCTCTCGCTGGGTCTCTTCGGTGTAGTAAAACAACGCCCGCTTCAGCTTGCACAGCAGGGTATTGTCGAGGTGATAGCCGAGTTCGCTCAAAGCGGACTCGATGCTTTCCAGAGCGACCCGCCGCAGGTCGTAGACCACCTCCAAGGCGTGCGGCGACAGCGGTCGGACGATTTGAATGCCCGCCACCCCTTGTAGCCAGAGCGTCGCCGAACCAACCTGATCCGGGTCGGGATGAAACCGGCAGAACTGAATAATGCGGTGTTTGTACAGCTCTTCGGTATCGGCGCGCATGACGCCCTCCTACAGGCTGCTAAATCGTGGGGAATATCGTAACAGAGGACTTCCTACAACCGTAGACCTCGGCGACCCGATTTGCAACCCGAGAGAAGCGTCCGGCCTCCCGCGCCCTCACCTCCAGCTCCTCTCTCTCCCCAAGGGTGAGGGGCGCGAAGGACGGTCAACCCGGCCAGCGCCCGCAACTCGCCCGGCTCACTCCGGCGGCGTCCCGGTGATCGGCCACCTCGACAAAACCCCGTTCGCGCAGCAACGCCGGCACCGCCTCGCCCTGGTCGTAGCCGTGTTCCAGGAGCAACCAACCCTCCGGCCGCAGACAGGCGGGCGCTCGGGCGATGATGGCGCGGATAGCATCCAATCCGTCCTCGCCGGCCACCAAGGCGCCGGGCGGCTCGAACCGCAACTCGCCCTCCCGCCAGCGGGAATCGGTCGCAGCGACATAAGGCGGATTCGAGGCGATCAGGTCGAAACGCTCGCCGGCCAGCGGCGCGCACCAGTCGCCTTCGCGAAACTCGACATTGAGGATGTTCGACCGTCCGGCATTGCCCCGCGCCACCCGCAACGCCGCCGGACTGCGGTCGGTGGCGACAATGCGCGCTCGCGGCCTTTCCGTGGCCAGCGCCAGGGCGATGGCGCCACTTCCCGTACCGAGATCGGCGATGGCAATCGGCCGATCCACCGGCAAGCGCGCCAGCGCCAGATCGACCAGCAACTCGGTTTCGGGACGGGGAATCAAGGTATCCGGCGTCACGTTCAAATCCAGCGACCAAAATTCCCGCCGGCCGAGCAGGTAGGCGATGGGCTCGCCGGTCAGCCGGCGTTCCAGCCAAGCGGCGAACCGAGCGGCTTGTTCCGGTTCCGGGGTCCGTTCCGGCCACGCGCGCAGGTAGCTGCGACCACGGCCCAGCGCCGCCGCCAGCAACACCTCGGCGTCCAGGCGCGGCGTGTCGCCGACCTCGGCCAGTCGCCGGGCGGCGTCCGCCAAAAGCTCGCCAAGGGTGGCGACGCTCACTCGGCCAGCGCCGCCAACTGGTCGGCCTGATACTCGTTGATCAGCGGCTCGATGATGGCATCGAGATTCCCTTCGAGAATGTCGCCGAGCTTGTAGAGCGTGAGGTTGATGCGGTGGTCGGTGACCCGGCCCTGCGGGAAATTGTAGGTGCGGATGCGCTCGGAACGGTCGCCGCTGCCGACCTGGAGCTTCCGGGTCTGGGCCTGGGCGCTGGTCTGCTTTTCCCGCTCCGCCGCCAGCAACTTCGCCTGCAACAAGGACATCGCCCGCGACCGATTCTTGTGCTGGGAGCGCTCGTCCTGGCACTCCACCACGATGCCGCTGGGCAGGTGGGTGATGCGGATGGCCGAATCGGTCTTGTTGACGTGCTGGCCGCCCGCCCCGGAAGCGCGGTAGGTGTCGATGCGCAAGTCGTTGGGGTTGATGTCGATCTGCTCCACCTCCGCCAGTTCCGGCAGCACCGCCACCGTCGCGGCGGAGGTGTGGATGCGGCCCTGCGCTTCGGTCTCCGGCACCCGCTGCACCCGATGGGCGCCGGATTCGAACTTGAGCCGGGAATAAGCGCCCTGGCCGATAATGCGGCTGATCACTTCCTTGTAACCGCCATGCTCGCCGGGACTTTCGCCGAGCGGCTCCAGCTTCCAGCCGCGCAGCTCGGCGTAGCGCACGTACATCCGCAACAGATCGCCGGCGAACAGCGCCGCCTCGTCGCCGCCGGTGCCGGCGCGGATTTCCAGAAACACGTTGCCGGCGTCGTGGGGGTCGCGCGGCAGCAGCAACAGTTGCAGCGCCCGCTCCTGTTCGGCGCGGCGGGCTTCGGCGTCCAGCAGCTCGTCCTGGGCCAAAGCGCGCAGATCGGGATCGCTGTCGCCGGCCATGTCGCGGGCCGACGCCAGATCGTCCAGCACGCGGCGGTAGGCCCAAAACCCGCTGGCGACCGGCTCCAGTTGCGCGTACTCCACCGACAAAGCGCGAAAGCGGTCGTTGTCGCCGATGATCTCCGGTTCCGCCAGCAAAGCGCTCACCTCCTCGTGACGGGCCGCCAACTGCTCCAGCTTGGCGAGCATGGACGGGTTCATCGGCAGCCTCCCCCGCCGTCCAGTCGGTACAGGTTCTTGATCAGATTCAGCATTTCGGCGTCCCCCTGGACTGCGGCCTCGCGCAGACCGGCGCAGGGCGGATGAATCAGTTTGTTGGTCAGCGTGCCGGCCAGAACGCGCAGCACGTCGGCGGGATTCTTGCCCTGGTCGATCTGGTGCAGCGCCCGAGCGACGGCTTGGTCGCGGACCGCCTCGGCCCGCTGGCGCAGGATATTGATGCTGGCAGCGCTATCCTGGGCGCGCAGCCAGCCCATGAAGTGCTCGACCTGGTGGTCGATGATTTCCTCGGCCTGCTGGGCGGCGGCTTGGCGCGAACGCAGATTTTCCTGGATGATATCCTTCAGATCGTCCACCGTGTACAGATACACATCCTCCAGTTCAGCCACCGCCGGCTCGATGTCGCGCGGCACCGCCAGATCGACCACGAACATCGGCCGGCGGCGGCGCTGTTTCAGACAGGCGCGCACCTGCGCCGCCGTCAGCAGCAAACCGGGGCTGGCGGTGGCGGCGATGACGATGTCGGCCTCGCCCAGATGGGCGGGAATTTCGTCCAGGGCGATGGCGTAACCGGCGAAAGACGCCGCCAGCGCATGCGCCCGCTCCAGAGTGCGATTGGCGACGATCAACCGGCCGATACCGCTGTCGTGCAAGTGGCGAAGAACCAGCTCGGTGGTGTCGCCGGCGCCGATCAGCAGCGCGGTGCGCTTGGGCAAGTCGGCGAAAATCTGCTTGGCCAAACCGACCGCCGCGAAGGCCACCGACACCGGGCTGGCGCCGATGCGGGTGTCGGTGCGCACCTGCTTCGCCACCGCGAACGTGTGCTGGAACAAGCGCTCTAACAGGGTGCCCAGCGTGCCGGCGCCGTTGGCGGTCTGGTAGGCGGACTTGACTTGGCCGAGAATCTGCGGCTCGCCCAGCACCATCGAATCCAGTCCGGCGGCGACCCGCAGAATGTGGCGCACGGCCCCCCGCTCGGTGTGCCGATACAGATAAGGCTGCAAATCCACCGCCCGCAGCATGTGATAATCGCCCAGCCATTCCACCACGCGGCGGTCGTCGGTTTCTTTCAGGCCGCAATACAGTTCGGTACGATTGCAGGTGGACAGGATCGCCGCTTCGTGGGCGAACCCGTGGTCGAGCAAATCCCTCAGGGCGGTATCGAGCCGGTCGGGCGCGAACGCCACCCGTTCGCGGACATCGACGGGCGCGGTCCGGTGGTTGAGGCCGAGGGCCAGCAGGGGCATAAGGCGAATCGGATCGGTCGGAAAATACTTGAATTCTGCGGGATAAAACCGGCGGATGACAAGGTCCCATTTTTGCTCGATCATTCCGTGTGCGGTTATTTCATCCGACCACGGGCCGTCGCGCCACGACCGGGAAACCGGCATGCCGACCTCGCATCCACCCCGTTTCGGGCGGTTCTCGCAACCGCTGAAGCCGAACGATAGACACACGCTGGTGATGAACAGACTTTTTAAGGCATTGAGCGCTGGCAGCCTGCTGTTGTTGGGCGGTTGCGTTACCGTGGTGGACGCCCAGGCGCCGACCGAACCGGAATTCCCCATCCGCCCGCCGCTGCAACTCAGCCCCCGCGCGGAACTGACGTATCAGATATTGACGGCGGAATTGGCCGGCAAGCGCGACCAGCTCGACATGGCGCTGGTCCATTACCGCCAAGCGGCGGCGGCCACCCAAGATCCCCGAGTGGCCGAACGCGCGACGATGCTCGCGCTGCTCGTGAAGGACAGCGCCGCATCCCTGGAGCTGGCGCAACGCTGGCGGGCGCTCGCCCCCGCCAGCGACCAGGCCCGACAAGCCCTGGCCTTGGCCCTGCTGCGCAACGGCCGGGTGGACGAAGCCACCGAGTATCTGGAAACCGTCCGGCGCCTCGCCAGCGCCAAGGACAAGCAGCAGGGCTACGCCACCCTCGCTTCCCTGCTGAGCCAGGCGGACGACAAACCGGCGGCGCTGCGGGTGATGCGGCAATTCCGCGACCGCAATCCGCGCTCGGCCTTCGCCCAGTACTACCTCGCCCTGCTGGCGGCCGCCTCGAACGATCGCGACCAAGCCTTGGCCAGCCTGGATCTGGCCTTGGCCCGCGATCCGAAACTGGCCGCCGCCCACCAGTTGCGGACCCGTCTGCTGCTGGATCGGGGCGACCACGAGGCGGCGCTGGCGGGGCTGGCCAACGCGGTCGCCGCCCTGCCCGGCGACCGCAACTTGCGGATGAGCTACGCCCGCCTGCTGATCGAAGCCGGCCAACTGGACAAGGCCCGCCGCGAGTTCGCGACCCTGCTCAACCAGAACCCCAAGGACACTGAATCCTTGTACGCCCTGGGCCTGCTGGCGGCGGAAACCCGCCAGTTCGATCTGGCCGAAAGCTATTTTCTGGACCTGATCAAGCGCAAGGTCCGACTGGCCGATAGCTATTTCGAGCTGGGCCGGATCGAGGAACAGCGCGGCGCTTACGGCAAGGCGCGGGAGTGGTACGGGCGGGTCAAGGGCGAGGAACGCTATTTGAACGCGCAGATGCGCATGGGCGCGGTCTTGGCCAAGCTCGAAAACCCCGCCACCGTCGCCCAGCATTTCGAGGCGCTGCGCCGCAGCAACCCGCAGAGCGGTATCAGTCTCTATCTGGCCGAGGTCGAGGCGCTGCGCGAGGCGAATCGCAATCAGGAGGCGTTCGACACGCTCGATCGGGCGCTGGCGCTGCACGCCGACGATAAAGATTTGCTCTACGCGCGCGCGCTGGTGGCCGAACGGCTCGACCGGATCGACGTGCTGGAGCGCGATCTGCGCGCCATCCTCGCCAACGATCCCAAGAACGCGCAAGCGCTGAACGCGCTGGGCTATACCTTGGCGGATCGCACCGACCGCCATCAAGAGGCGCTGGGCTACATCGAGCAGGCCCTGGCCTTGCTCCCCGAGGATGCCGCCGTGCTCGACAGCATGGGCTGGGTCCAGTATCGGCTGGGCGATCACGCCAAATCTCTGGAGTTTCTGCGCCGGGCGTACCGGATCAACGCCGACGCCGAAATCGCCGCGCACCTCAGCGAGGTGTTGTGGGCCAGCGGCCAGCGCGACGAAGCCAAACGCATCTGGCGTGCGGCGACGGCCAAGCAGCCGGACAGCCGCCATTTGCGCCAGCTTCAGGAACGGTTCGGCTGGTGAGCATTCGCGCGCCGCTCCACTCCCTCGCCCCCAAACTCTTCTGTTTCCAGTGCGGAGGGGGCAAACGCATCCGCCGGGCCGCCGCGCTCGCCTTGACCGTGTGGCTGGCGGGCTGCGCGGCTCCGCCGGCCACGACGCCCGCCGGCCAAAACGCCGCCTGGACCGCCCGCCAGCCGGAACTGGCGCGCTTGACCCGCTGGCAAGCCGTCGGCCGGATCGGTGTGATCAACGGCCAGGAGGGTTGGCACGCCAGCTTCCAGTGGGCGCAACGCGACGCGGAGTACCGCATCGACCTGATCGGCCCGCTCGGTCAGGGCCGAGTTCTGGTCCGGGGCGACGGGCGGGACGTGAACGTGCAGACCCAGGACGGCCAGCACTGGACCGCGCCCGATCCCGACGCGCTGCTGGAGCAAACGCTCGGCGTGCGCCTGCCCGTCAACGGCTTGCGTTATTGGATACGCGGCCTGCCGGAGCCGGGGGGTTCGACCGCGCCGCAAGTCGATGCCGGCGGTCGCCTGATCCGGCTGGAGCAAAACGGCTGGGTGATCGAATATCCCGCTTACACCCCGACCTCGGCTCTCAACCTCGATTTGCCGGAGCGCATCGTCGCTCGGCGTGAGGATCTGAGCGTCAAGCTGGTGATCGAGCGATGGATGCCGTAGCCCCGGATTCCGCCGCCTGGCCCGCGCCGGCCAAGCTCAACCTGATGCTGCGCATCGTCGGCCGACGCCCGGACGGCTATCATCTGTTGCAGACCGTGTTCCAGTTCGTGGATCGCTGCGACTGGCTGTGGTTCGACCGGCGCGACGATGGCGTCATCGAGCGAGCGGGCGAAGTGGCCGGAGTGCCGGCCGACGCCGATCTGACCGTGCGCGCCGCCCGCCTGCTGCAACGGGCCACCGGCAGCCGTTCGGGTACCACCATCCGCATCGACAAACGCTTGCCGCTGGGCGGCGGTCTGGGCGGCGGCAGCTCCGACGCCGCCACCGCGCTGGTGGCTTTGAACCATTACTGGGGAACGGGTTTGGCGCTGGCGGATCTGGCCGAACTGGGGCTACGGCTGGGCGCCGACGTGCCGGTGTTCGTCCGCGGCCGGGCGGCTTGGGCGGAAGGCGTCGGCGAGCGGCTGACGCCGGTGGATTTGGACGAACCCTGGTTCGTGGTGTTGACGCCGCCCTGCCATGTCGCCACCGGGGCGGTCTTCGCCGACCCGGAATTGACAAGAAACTCACCCCCCCTCACAATAGCCGACCTCACGCCGAGCGGTGGCGGCAACGACTGCGAAGCGGTGGTCTACCGCCGTTTCCCCGAAGTCGCGGCGGCGGCGGCGTGGCTGGCGCGGCACGGGCGGGCGCGCTTGACCGGCACCGGCGCGTGCGTGTTCGCCGCCTTTCCGGATCGCGCCAGCGCCGGGCGGACGCTGGACCAGTTACCGCCCGGCTGGGCCGGATTCGTCGCCCGAGGCCGCAACCGTTCGCCGTTGCGCGAACGCTTGTCGCGGGAACACGCCGCACCCCCCGAAGCGTCTCCGAATTTTTGGGTCGTAGCCAAGCGGTAAGGCACCGGGTTTTGATCCCGGCATTCCCAGGTTCGAATCCTGGCGACCCAGCCACCTTCCCAAGACAAACCCACAGCGGGGAAACGTGTTGTGTACGAAGGTCGAATGATGGTGTTCGCGGGCAACGCCCATCCGCAGCTGGCCCGCGATATCGTCAGCCATCTCCAGCTACCGCTCGGTCAGGCGGTGGTCGGTCGCTTCAGCGACGGCGAGGTGATGATCGAACTGATGGAAAACGTGCGCGGCAAGGATGTCTTCATCGTTCAGCCCACCTGCTATCCCACCAACGATAACATCATGGAGCTGCTGGTGATGGCCGACGCGCTGCGCCGCTCCTCGGCGGTGCGGGTCACGGCGGTCATCCCCTATTTCGGCTATTCGCGGCAGGATCGCCGGCCCCGTTCGGCGCGGGTGCCGATCTCCGCCAAGGTGGTCGCCAACATGATCACCAGCGTCGGGGTGGACCGGGTGTTGACGGTCGACCTGCACGCCGACCAGATCCAGGGCTTCTTCGACCTGCCGGTGGACAACATCTACGCCACGCCGATGGTGCTCAGCGACATCCGCGCCCAAAATCTCGGCGATTTGATGGTGGTCTCCCCGGACGTGGGCGGCGTGGTGCGCGCCCGCGCTTTGGCCAAGCGGCTGGACGACTCCGAGCTGGCGATCATCGACAAGCGCCGGCCGGCGCCGAACCAGGCGCAGGTGATGCACGTCATCGGCGACGTGGAAGGCCAGCACTGCATCGTGGTGGACGACATGGTGGACACCGCCGGCACGCTTTGCCTGGCCGCCAAGGCGCTGAAGGAGCAAGGCGCCGCTTCGGTGCGCGCCTACTGCACCCACGCCGTGCTGTCCGGCTCGGCCGCCGACAACATCCGCAAATCGGCGCTGGACGAGCTGGTCGTCACCGACACCATCCCGCTGCGCCCGGAATCGGCCGCCTGCTCGAACATCCGCCAAATCAGCGTGGCCGGCCTGCTGGCCGAAACCATGCGCCGCATCCACCTCGAGGAATCGGTCAGCTCCCTGTTTCTGTAAGCTTCGCCGTCCCGCCCGGTCGAGCGGCGGGATCGCACGATAACGACGCGCCTGGTCGCGGGCGCGTCGTGTTTTTATTTCACCCGATGGAGTAACTTCGATGAGCGTCACGTTTGAACTGAAAGCCGAACCGCGCGGCGATTTGGGGAAAGGTGCGAGCCGCCGCCTGCGCCGCGCCGGCAAGGTGCCGGCCATCCTGTACGGCGGCGGGCAGGACCCGCAACCGTTGGTTTTAAACCATCTGGACATCCTCAACCAGTTGAAAAATGAGGCTGTCTACTCTCATGTGCTGACCCTGAACCTGGGCGACCGCACCGAAAGCGCCGTACTGCGCGATTTGCAGCGCCACCCCTTCAAGCCGACGATCCTGCATATCGACTTCCTGCGGGTCAGCGCCGACCGCAAGCTGCGGGTTCACGTCCCGCTGCATTTCGTCAACGAGGAAACCTCCCGCGGCGTCAAGCAGCAGGGCGGCGTGGTCAGCCGAGCGCTGATCGACATCGAAATCGCCTGTTTGCCCAAGGACTTGCCGGAATTCATCGAAGTCGATTTGAGCGATCTGGGCATGGGCGAGGCCTTGCATCTCAGCCAGGTTCCGCTGCCGGCCGGCGTGGAGCTGGCCGACAAGATCGCCCCCGGCTCCGACCAGGACGCGATCGTGGTCAACATCCATCATCCTCACGGCGGCGAGGAAAGCGCGAGCGCCGCCCCGGCTACGCCGGCGGCTTGAAGCCGGACGGGCGCCGGCATTGCCTTCCCCTCCTCCCGTGTCCAGCACCGCTCCCGCGCGGGGCGAGGGGAACCGGCAGTCGCCGATCCCGCGACTGGTGGTGGGGTTGGGCAATCCCGGTCCGCAATACGCCGACACCCGCCACAACGCCGGCTTTTGGCTGGTGGACGAGCTGGCCCGCCAGCACGCCGGGCATTTCCGGCCGGATGCCAAATATCATGGCGACACCTGCCGGATCGCGCTGGCCGACCGCGAGTTCTGGCTGCTGAAGCCGATGACCTTCATGAACCGCAGCGGTCACGCGGTGGCCGCGCTGGCGCGGTTTCACCGCATCGCGCTGCCCGAGATCCTGGTGATCCACGACGATCTGGATTTGCCGGCGGGCACGGTGCGCCTGAAACGATCCGGCGGCCACGGCGGCCACAACGGCTTGCGCGATCTGATCGCCCAACTGGGCGGCAACGACTTCGCCCGTCTGCGGCTGGGCATCGGCCATCCCGGCGACAGCCGCGAGGTGCTGGATTACGTCCTGCGCCGGGCGCCGCAAGCGGAGCGGGCGCTGGTCGAACAAGCCATTCTCGACGCCCTGCGCGAATTCCCGCGCCTCGCCGCCGGGCAGTGGGACAAAGCGACCCAAACCCTGCACGGCCGACGGGTCGATTCCCCCTCCTCCGCTTCGGCGGCCGTTTCCGCGAACCGAGCACCGGAATAGTCCCATGGGCATCCAATGCGGCATCGTCGGCCTGCCGAACGTCGGCAAGTCCACCCTGTTCAACGCGCTGACCAAGGCCGGGATCCAGGCCGAGAACTATCCGTTCTGCACCATCGATCCCAATGTCGGCGTGGTGCCGGTGCCCGATCTGCGGCTGGACGCGCTGGCCGCCATCGTCAAGCCGAAGCAGATCGTGCCGACCACGGTCGAGTTCGTGGACATCGCCGGGCTGGTGGCCGGCGCGTCCAAAGGCGAAGGGCTGGGCAACCAGTTTCTCGCTCACATCCGCGAGACCGACGCCATCGCCCACGTCGTGCGCTGCTTCGAGAACGACGACGTGATTCACGTTTCCGGCGGCGTGAACCCGGCTTCCGACATCGAGACGATCAATACCGAACTGGCGCTGGCGGATTTGGCGACGGTGGAGAAGGCGCTGTTGCGCGCCGAGAAGGCGGCCAAGGCCGGCGGCCGGGAGGCGCTGGAGCGCAAGGCGCTGCTGGAGCGGGTGCAGGCGCATCTGAACACCGGAGCGCCGCTGCGGACCCTGGCGCTGGTCGCCGAGGAACGCGAATCGTTGCGGGATATTTTTCTGCTGACCGGCAAGCCGGTGTTGTATGTCGCCAACGTCGCCGAAGACGGTTTCTCCAACAATCCGCTGCTGGATCAGGTCGCGGAAATCGCCCGCCAGGAAGGCGCGGGCGTGGTGCCGGTTTGCGCGGCCATCGAGGCGGAACTGGCCGAACTGGACGACGCCGACAAGGCCGAATTTCTGGCCGATTACGGGCTGTCCGAACCGGGGCTGGATCGGGTGATTCACGCCGCCTACAAGCTGTTGGGATTGGACACCTATTTCACCGCCGGCCCCAAGGAAGTGCGGGCGTGGACGGTGCGGGCGGGGTCCACCGCCCCCCAGGCGGCGGGGGTGATTCACACCGATTTCGAGCGGGGTTTCATTCGCGCCGAGGTGATCGCCTACGCCGACTACATCGCCTACAACGGTGAAGCCGGCGCCCGCGAGGCCGGCAAGTGGCGGCTGGAAGGCAAGGAATACATCGTCCAGGAAGGCGACGTGATGCATTTCCGGTTTAATGTCTGAACGACACGCGCATCCGGGGTGGGAGAAACCGGGATAGACGATATTTCCGAACGGGAAAAAAAGCAGATATCAGGGGTTCATCTCACGAGGAGGATACGCGGCAAGGCATCCATCAATCTTTGATGAGATCTATTGGCGACGTTAGTCATCTGCCTGCTTTGGCTTATTTGATCGATCTTCCGGCAGTGCGATTGCCTGGGTTCTACGCCGATCATGCCTCACCCGCCGCTCTAGCCCAACATAGCCCGGATCAAATTCTTCCTGCGGATCATCGTACCGATAGCGGCGATCCTGTTCCCTCCGGTCCCGGTAGGGAACATAGCGACAGCGGCTACGCTCCAGCGTGCATTTAGGAAATGGCAGTTGAGGTGCTTGGTGCCGTAGAAAGCGTTGCTTGGTTTCAAGAAAAGTGGGTGGCTTGGCCGATAAATGCAGCCTAGTTTCAAATTTTTGTATCCCCTCGCAAGCGCATTCAGCAAGGAATCTAACCGAGACCGAATAATAGTTGTTGGGATCTTCGGCTTCACTCATCTCAAGAGTATTTTTATTTGAAAGTATCGATGGCACAAAGTTAACTAAACGTTTCATGGTTATAACTCATTAATAATGATAAGAATATATTTATTGAAGTCCTGCAAAAAAACAAACCTGCAAAGCTGAAGAATCTAAAGCAAACCGCATTTTTAACTTGTTGTGAGGAACATTTTTGTTTTTTGAGACTCAATCAGCAAAATTGCAATTCCGTTTCTACGATCTATCACTGATAGATTGATCGGGTTATCTTTGAAGAATCCGAGTATACTGCCACATTATCACCGGGAGGAAAACGGGCCCAATTCATTGCCTTATCAAACGGCGCATCACTCTCGACTGTCTGATTTTCGACGGCATGAGTCAGCTTGATATGGACTTGATCATGCAGGATATACCAACCAGAAACCAAATACTTGATTCCGTCGCTATCAATTAACTGAGTATCGACCGGAAAAATCTTATCCAACCAATGCGTCAAATTCTCGATATTTTCATGACTGCTATTAAGCATAATAACCTCCATCAACTCAATGATCTTCTCAAAGGCCGGCTGGTAAAGCTCTTTTACCCGATCACGATCAGGCTGTCTAGTCTATTTCCATGTACGACTAGGCCATTAATTTATGGCTCCGATTATGACAAAATGTCATACATGATTTACTAAACGGACCGCCGAGGTCATGATCGCTGTCCAATTGGCACGCGACGGCCACTTCAAAGGACTATACGAGCAACCCAGCCGCTCCAGAATCGCAGCGCCTACCGGCAACCAGCGACATTTTTCTTGACGTGCCTCGTCGATACAAACATAATTATTAGTCTTAACAATCTTATTCTCGATGGCTACGTAGCTCAGGTGGTTAGAGCACGGCACTCATAATGCCGGTGTCGGTGGTTCAAGTCCACCCGTAGCCACCAATCAAATCAATTAGTTACGATCTTCTTCGCTCTTCTTCGAGCAAACGAGCAGGCCGGACAAAGCGCCCGGCCCGCAACGATGTAAACGTCGGCGCACCCAAGCCGGCCCCGATTCACTTCTCCAGCAGTATCCTCAGCATCCGGCGCAGCGGCTCGGCGGCGCCCCACAGCAGTTGATCGCCGCAGGTAAAGGCGCCGAGATAGGCCGGCCCCATGTTGAGTTTGCGCAAGCGACCGACCGGCACGCTCAGGGTGCCGGTCACGGCGGCGGGAGTCAGTTCGCGCATCGAGATTTCACGCTCGTTCGGCACCACCTTCACCCAGTCGTTGGCGGCGCCGACGATCTCCACCACTTCATCCAGCGGAACATCCCGCGTCAGCTTGACGGTCAACGCCTGGCTGTGGCAGCGCATCGCCCCAATGCGGACGCAGATCCCGTCGATGGGGATCGGGTTATCCAAACGGCCCAGAATCTTGTTGGTTTCGGCCTGCCCTTTCCACTCCTCTTTGCTCTGGCCGTTCTCCAACTGCTTGTCGATCCAGGGAATCAAGCTACCGGCCAGCGGCACGCCGAAGTTGGCGGTCGGGAAATCGCCGGAGCGGATGGTTTCCGCCACGATGCGATCAATGTCCAGAATCGCCGAGGCCGGCTCGTCCAGCCGGTTCGCCACCGCGCCGTGGATCGCACCCATCTGCTGGATCAGCTCGCGCATGTTCTGGGCGCCGGCGCCGGAAGCCGCCTGATAGGTCATGGCGGTCATCCATTCCACCAAGCCGTGGGCGAACAGCCCTCCCAGCCCCATCAGCATCAGGCTGACCGTGCAGTTGCCGCCGATGTAGTCTTTGGCACCCCGCGCCAGTGCGTCCTGAATCACTTGGCGGTTGACCGGGTCCAGGATGATGACCGCATCGTCTTTCATCCGCAGGGCCGAGGCGGCGTCGATCCAGTAACCTTTCCAGCCGGCGGCGCGCAGTTGCGGGTAAATCTCGTTGGTGTAATCGCCGCCTTGGCAGGTGATGATGGCGTCCAGCGCCTTCAGTTCAGCGATGGATTTCGCATCCTTCAACACCGGCGTGTCTTTGCCGATAGCCGGACCCCGGCCTCCCACGTTGGAGGTGGTGAAAAACACCGGATCGATCAGGGCGAAATCGTTTTCCGCCACCATCCGATCCATCAATACGGAACCGACCATGCCGCGCCAACCCACCAGACCGACTCGCATCATAAGATCGTCCTCGACTCAAAAAACAAGATTTAGAGGCGTTCGAAAAAGCCTTGATCTAGCCTCGATGCATTACTCATCACCAAAAACATATTTCAAATCCATCTCGATTTCTTCAAACGGCGGTATTCTTGCTTTATCGATACTTTGTTCGCCGCTATATTCTACGGAAAAGCTCACCTGATATTTGTCGTCAGCCAGCCGATAAGCGATCAGCGTTTTATCTTCCGGGGAAATCACCCAATAATACGGCACTTTGCTACGTTGCAATAGCATGAAATTGTGAAACAAATCCTTCCTTTCATGCCTTGGCGAGATAATTTCGCAAACCCAATCGGGTACGACGTTCATGATCCCCGTCGGTCTGAGCGGTACGCGCTCTTTCCGCCATCCGGCCAGATCGTGGCTGGGGCATTGGTGGTCGTTATACCGAACGCTGATCTCGGTCATGATCCACCATCCTCCCGGACCCTCTTTCCGTTTGAACAGCGAAACCTCATCCGAAATGCTCGACTGGATAAGCGCGTGTTCGGAACGCGCCATAGGGCGCTTAACGATCTCGCCATCGATCAGTTCGACGCGCTCATCGTCGGATTGCAGCAAATCGTCTATTGTTTTTAATTTTTTTGCTTCCAAGATGCCCCCATAAAGAAATCGGATTACTCTTTCATAAAACCTAAAATTTTGATCATCGAACCGCGCATTTACTAACTTTCATATCACTCATAACAAGCAATGATGTAGTCTCCGATGCAGCGCCCAGCTAGGCACCAACTTTCTCGAATTGGCCTGGCGCAACCCGGCTCGCAGCCTCCAGAATACTCGTAATGTGCGGGATAAGATCCGCGACTCGATTCGAGCGGGAGGACAAGATCACGATACCGAAAAGCAACCCCTTAATGCTCTGCTGAAATACCAAGTTGCGATCAAGGGTGACGAATACCTCGCAAACGCTATTTGCACGACGAAGCAACTCACCGTTTTTGATGCCTGACCAGCCAAGACTATGAACATGGGTAGTCGTGATTCCATTCCCAACCAACAGCTTAGCGAAGTCAACCGGAAAATTTTCGTCAAGCAGGATGCGCATCTGCCGCGACCGATTCGTAAGCGGCATCAAGCACAGCAATAGCTTGCTCACGCTTGACCGAGGGGAACTGATGAAGAAACTCTTCCAAGGTATCGCCCCCCTCCAGATAATCAAATAGAGAACGAACCGGAACCCGAGTCCCTACGAATACGGGTACACCACTGAGTATTTCAGGATGGCGATGTGTAATACCATTAAGTGAAGCCATAAAAATAACTCTGAGTCGCTTTTTATGTCGCGGTCGCTAGTACTGCATCCCGTTCGCCGATTGATTGAGCGTAGCAAAACCGGTTAGGACGCGAATCTGTAGCCCGCCGATTGTCGTCACCCGCTTTAGCCAGTTACACTACGCTAATCCACCCCTCGCGGTACTGCTTTACGCCGGCTCAACCTTCAGCCAAATCCAAACGACGTTCGATTCGTTCCACGCGCTCCACAAGACGATCATATCTCGCCTGTTGGTCGATCACGTCGCCATACAAGTTGGCGTTGTCGCGTCGAAGGCCCGCAACGGCCGACTCTAAGCTGGTGATCCGCTGTTTTATTTCGCGCACGTCCTCCTTGATACCACCGATATCGGCGCGGATCGCTCGCAGATGTTCGAGAATTAGATTTTCAACATTATCAGCCATATTGATTCTCCCGTTGAGCTTTCTTGGGGAGTGTACCACAAGCGGGCAGGGCGAATTAGGGCATGAGTCCGTAACCCGCTGATTGTATAGTCATCCGGTTCCGGCGGGTTACGCTGTCGCCAACCTGCCCTAAGTGCTATCGCGGCATGCTACGTAAACTTTTTATTAAATCTGCCATATGTTGTCGATAGGCATTAAGTTCTTCATCAGAAACTGGAGAAAATAAAAAACTATCTTGATGTTTTTTAAACAAATCTTCTAACATCAGGATAACCCCATCTCTATCTTTATGATTAAGCAGCGAAATATATGCAAGAGCTTGAGCGATTATTCCCAATCTTATTGCCGGATCTATTTTCTTGCTATAATCATTAAATATCCTTGGTATATCCTGAAAAAAATCGTTCACAGATTTTTTAAACTCGTCAAATTCTTCTCTAGTTACATAGTCGCCGCTCATATTAAATCTCTCCACGTAATAAATTATCAGAAGACGAAATCATTTTTTTATTGCTTGTAGACGATGAGACTGGTTATATCAGCACAGTATTCTCATGATGGTTTAACAAAACACAATATAGTTGTCGGGTCCCGGATGATTGATAGGTTTTTTCTGAAAGAGTTTAGGTTTGATCCGGTAGTACTCCTGGAGCTTGGCAATGGGCGTGACATGGCCGAGATTCTTCTGGGGGATGTGTTGATTATAGAGGTGGAGATAGCGTTGCAAGGTGGTTTCCAGGTGACGGGCGGAGGCGAAGGTGGTGGTTTTCAACACCTCGGCGACGCGGCCGTTGAAGCGTTCGATCATGCCGTTGGTCTGCGGATGCCGGGGCTTGATCAGCCGGTGCTGGATGCCGTGCGCGGCGCAGGTTTGATCGAAGGCGTGTTGGCCGGTCGGTTCGCGCTCGCCGGTGGCGCAGAAGCGGTCGGTGAACTCCTTGCCGTTGTCGGTCAACACCGTGCGGATCACGAACGGGGCCTTGGCGTGCAAGCGTTCCAGGAAGCCGGCGGCGGTGGCGGCCGTTTTGTCGGGTCGGATCTCGAAGTAAACCCAGCGGCTGGCCCGGTCGATGGCGGCGATCAGATAGCGGTGTTCGGCCTCGTCCGGCATCCGGGGCAGGTATTTCACATCGACGTGCACGAAGCCCGGCTCGTAATCCTTGAAGGTCTTGGGCAGCGGGGGGTTGCCTTCTGCCTCCGGCAGCAGGTCGGCCAGCCGGGCCACGCCGTGGCGGCGCAGACAGCGATCCAACGCCGAGCGCGACAGCGCCGGACAGACGAACTCGCGGGCCACCACCAGCAGGTCGTCCAGCGGCAACAGCAGCAGCTTGCGCAACTCCACCACCACGAACTCTTGCATCGGCGTCAGCGTCGTGGCCAGCCGGTGCGGGGTGTGCGGGCGGTCCTGCACCGCGTCCCGTCCCCGCCAGCGCCGGACGGTGGTCTCGCTCACCCCCAATTCCACCGCCAGTTCGGCCGCCGGGCGGGACGAGTGCTGGATGTAGGCCCGCTGCTTGGGCGTGGTGGTGGCGTTGGCGTGCAGGCGAATCTCCATCAGGGCCTCCGTAGCGCGAGGGTCAGATCGTGCAAGAACCGCCGCGATTCCAGCAGACGGCGGCTTCGAGTGTCAACATAATCTAGCGGGACCCAACATATAGTGATTAGAACGTGGGCCTTCAACTGCCGAAACAGCAAGGCCACACACACTGCACCAACCCGCTCCATCCCCCCTCAAGAATCCACCAGCGCCGCCACCACGGCATCGCCCATCGCCTGCGTGCCGACCGGCGTCATGCCCTCCGCCATGATATCCAGCGTCCGCAAACCCTGATCCAGCACTTGACCGACCGCCCGTTCGATCCGCTCGGCGTGTTCCGGCTCGTTCAGGCTGTACCGCAACAGCATCGCCGCCGACAGAATGGTCGCCAGCGGATTGGCCGCGCCCTTGCCGGCGATGTCCGGCGCGGAGCCGTGAATCGGCTCGTACAACCCCTTGCCGTTGGCATCCAGCGAGGCCGACGGCAACATGCCGATGGAGCCGGTCAGCATGGCGGCGCAGTCGGACAAAATATCGCCGAACAGATTGCCGGTCACGATCACGTCGAACTGCTTGGGCGCGCGGACCAGTTGCATGGCGGCGTTGTCCACGTACTGATGAGACAGCGCCACGTCGGGATAATCCCGCGCCACCCGCTCGACCACCTCCCGCCACAGTTCGGAGGTTTCCAGCACGTTGGCCTTGTCCACCGAACAGACCCGGCGATGGCGCTTGCGGGCCGCCTCGAACGCGACGCGGGCGATGCGCTCGATTTCCGACTCGCGGTAGCGCATGGTGTTGAAACCTTCCCGCTCGCCGCTCTCCAGCGTGCGGATGCCGCGCGGTTGGCCGAAGTAGATGTCGCCGTTCAACTCGCGCACGATCAGGATATCCAGCCCGGCCACCAGGTCGGGCTTGAGCGAAGACGCCGCCGCCAGTTGCGGATAGAGAACGGCCGGGCGCAGATTGGCGAACAGTTCCAGATCGGAACGAATCGCCAATAATCCGCGCTCCGGGCGCAAGGGCCGGTCCAGTTTTTCCCACTTCGGGCCGCCGACCGCGCCGAGCAGAATCGCATCGGCGGCGCGGGCTTGGCGGCGGGTTTCCTCGGGATACGGCGCACCCAGCGCATCCACCGCGCAACCGCCCAGCAGACCGGTTTCCAGCGCGATATCCAGGCCGAATTCCTGGCGCAGACATTCCAGAATCTTCGCGGCTTCGGTCACGATTTCCGGGCCGATGCCGTCGCCGGGGAGAACCAGACACCTTATGCGTCATGTCGTTTCCTGCAAGTCGTTGAAATCGCTGCCCTCACCCCCAGCCCCTCTCCCGAGGGGAGAGGGGAGATAGCATCACGAAGCGATCAGGCGAACAGCCACGGCGCGTCTTGTTGCCGCCGGGCCTCGAAGGCGCGAATCTCGTCGGCGTGACGCAGGGTCAGGCCGATGTCGTCCCAGCCGTTCAGCAGACATTCCTTGCGGAACGGGTCCACCTCGAAGCCGAACGCTTCGCCGCTCGGCGTGGTCACGGTCTGCGCGGACAAATCCACCACCAACCGATAACCCGGCGTGGCCTCGACCTCGCGGAACAAGCGATCCACCACTTCGGAACCGAGGCAAATCGGCAGCAGCCCCGATTTGAAGCTGTTGGAGAAAAAGATATCGGCGAAGCTCGGGGCGATCATGCAGCGGATGCCGTACTCGTCCAGCGCCCAAACCGCGTGCTCGCGCGACGAGCCGCAACCGAAATTCTCCCGCGCCAGCAAGATGGTCGCGCCCCGGTAGCGCGGCTGGTTCAGGCTGAATTCCTCCTTCAACGGGCGACCGGCGCAATTCATCCCCGGTTCGCCGTGATCCCGATAGCGCCACTCGTCGAACAGGAAATCGCCGAAACCGGTGCGCTTGATGGCTTTCAAAAACTGCTTGGGGATGATGGCGTCGGTGTCCACGTTGGCGCGATCCACGGGGACCACCAAGCCATCGAGTCGGATAAACGGTGTCATGGCTGCAACTCCCGGCCTCGCGTTTAGAGACCTGCTTCGTCTTCTGGAATGGTTTCGGGTTCTTGTTCGGCGGCGGCGATCCACGCTTGCAGATGCGGATCGGCCATCCAGGTGGCGACATAATCATCCACCACGCCGGGCCGGCTCACGCCGTAGGGCACGAAGCGCAGCACCACCGGGCCGAACATGGCATCGGCGACGGAAAACGCCCCAAACAGCCAAGGACCGCCCGCGCCAAATCGTGTGCGGCAATCGGTCCAGATAGCCGCGATGCGGTCGATATCCGCTGCGATCTCCGGCGTGACGGCCACCCGCCGGCCACGAGCGCGGGCGTTCATCGGCATCCCGTGGCGCAGGGCGGCGAACCCCGCGTGCATCTCGGCGCTGACCGAGCGGGCCACGGCGCGGGCGGCTGAATCCGCCGGCCACAGCGAGGGCATACACTCGGCAAGATATTCACAGATCGCCAGCGATTCCCAGACCACCAAGTCGCCTTCGCGCCAGACCGGCACCTTGAGCGAGGGCGAATATTGCCGGATTTGCGCCGTGCCCTCCGGCGTGAACAAGGACACGCGGATTTCGTCGAACTCGATCCCGGCGTGCCGTGCCGCCAGCCAGGGCCGCAGCGACCAGGAAGAGTAATTCTTGTTGCCGATCACCAGTGTTGGACGCATGGGATCGCTCTCCTAAAACGTGCGGACATCGACGAAATGGCCGGCCAGCGCCGCCGCCGCCGCCATCGCTGGACTGACCAGATGGGTGCGTCCGCCCACGCCCTGCCGACCCTCGAAATTGCGGTTGGAGGTGGAGGCGCAATGCTCGCCCGCCAACAGCCGGTCGGCGTTCATCGCCAAGCACATGGAGCAGCCCTGCTCGCGCCACTCGAAACCGGCGGCGGTAAACACCCGATCCAGTCCCTCGGCCTCGGCCTGCTGTTTCACCAGCCCGGACCCCGGCACCACCAGCGCCTGTTTCAAGCTCGGCGCGACCTTGCGGCCCTTGATCACCGCCGCCGCCGCCCGCAAATCCTCGATGCGGCCGTTGGTGCAGGAACCGATAAAGACCCGATCCAGCTTGATCGCGGTGATCGGCGTGTTCGGCTGCAAGCCCATGTAGCGCAACGCCTGCTCCATGCCGCCGCGCTTGACCGGATCGGCTTCGCGGGCGGGATCGGGGACGCGCCCATCCACCGAGGTCACCATTTCCGGCGAGGTGCCCCACGTCACTTGCGGCTGGATCACCGCCGCGTCCAGCGTCACCACCCGATCAAACGCGGCGTCAGGATCGCTGTGCAGCTCCCGCCAAGCCGCCGCCGCCCGCTCCCACAACTCGCCCTGCGGCGCGAGCGGTCGGCCTTTGACGTATTCGATGGTGGTCTCGTCCGCCGCCACCATACCCGCCCGAGCGCCCGCCTCGATCGCCATATTGCAGATCGTCATGCGGCCTTCCATGCTCAGCGCCCGGATGGCGGAACCGCCGAATTCGACCGCGTAACCCGTGCCGCCGGCGGTGCCGATGTGGCCGATGATCGCCAGCACGATGTCTTTGGCGGTCACGCCCGGCCCGAGTTGCCCGTCCACCCGAATCAGCATGGATTTGGCCTTTTTCTGGATCAGGCATTGGGTCGCCATCACATGCTCGACCTCGGAGGTGCCGATGCCGAAGGCCAGCGCGGCCAGGGCGCCGTGGGTGGAGGTGTGCGAATCGCCGCACACGATGGTCATGCCGGGCAGCGTCGCGCCCTGCTCCGGGCCGACCACATGCACGATGCCGCGCCGACGGTCGCCGATGGGAAAATACCGCAAATTCAACGTGCGGGCGTTGGCGTCCAGCGTCTCGACCTGGAGGCGGGAGACGGGATCGGCGATGGTGGTGAATCCGGGATCGGTCGGGGTGTTGTGATCCGCCATCGCCACCATCGATTCCCGCCGCCACGGCTGGCGCCCGGTCAGCTTCAGCCCCTCGAACGCCTGCGGCGAGGTGACTTCGTGGACCAGATGACGGTCGATGTAAAGCAGCGCGGTGCCGTCGGGATCGGTCCGCACCAGATGGCTGTCCCAAAGCTTGTCGTAAAGCGTCTTACCGGCCATTGCTTACCTCCTGCCTTTCAGAAACTCCCCTCTCCCCGTGGAAGAGGGGTTGAGGGTGAGGGCATCTTTTCAATCTTCGCCCAGCTTACGGCGCGGCACCTGATAACTCAAATTCATCTTTTTTATGAATCGAATAAAATAATAGAATAGCTGACAGTCCCAACCGCGCCGTTCCATATGGACATCGCCAGCCTGCACGCCTTCGTCACCATCGCCGACAACGGTTCCTTCTCGCTGGCCGCCGATCAATTGCATTTGACTCAACCGGCGGTGAGCAAGCGAGTGGCGACGCTGGAAGAGGATTTGAGCGTGCGCCTGTTCGACCGTTTGGGCCGGACGGTGCGCTTGACCGAAGCCGGCGCGGTGCTGCTGCCACGGGCGCGGCGGATTTTGGCCGAAGTGGACGACAGCCGCCGGGCGCTGCGCAACCTGTCCGGCGTCGTCACCGGATCGTTGACGCTCGCCACCAGCCACCATATCGGCCTACATCGCCTGCCGCCGGTGCTGCGAACCTTCACCGCCCGCTACCCGCAAGTGCGCCTGGACATGCGCTTCATGGATTCGGAAGTCGCGTGCGCGGTAGTCCTGCGCGGCGAGGTGGAGCTGGCTATCGTGACTTTGCCCCCGCAGGTCGAGTCCGCCGCTGGAAGCCTTGCCGCTCTGGCTGGATTCGCTGGTGGCGGATGGCGTCGCGCGCTCATCCGCTGGCGGAACTCGCGACCATCGTCCCGCGACAACTCCAGGAACATGCGGCGATTCTGCCCAGCGAGGCGACGTTCACGCGGCGGATCGTCGAGGACGAATTCAAGCGGCTGGGCGTCGAAATTTCGGTGGCGTTCGCGACCAACTATCTGGAAACGATCAAGATGATGGTCGCGGTCGGGCTGGGCTGGAGCGTGTTGCCGCGCACCATGCTGGACGGGGATCTGGTGGAATTGCCCATCGCCGGGCTGCACCTGGAGCGGATCTTGGGGCGTGGTGCGGCACACCGGCCACACGCTGTCCAACGCGGCGGGCGCGCTGTTGACTATTCTGCAAGATCAATCCACCACGGCGACGCCATCACCATGAACACCGCTTCTCCTTCCCTATCTCTGCAACAGCAAATCGCCCTGATCACCGGCGGCGGCCGAGGCATCGGCGCGGCCACCGCCGAGGCGCTGGCGCGCAAAGGCGCTCACGTCATCGTCGCCAGCCGCACCGAAGCCGAACTGACCGCCACGGTCGCCCGACTGCGCGCCGCCGGTCTCGGCGCCTCGTCGCTAGTTTTAGATGTCGCGGACGATGCGGCGGTGGACGCCGCTTTCGACCGGATCGCCACCGAATTCGGGCGGCTGGACATTCTGGTCAACAACGCCGCGATTCTGCTGAGCGGCGCGTTTGCCGAAATCGCGATGGCGGACTGGGACCGGCTGATGGCGGTCAACCTGCGCGGCGCGGTGCTATGCGCCCGGCGAGCATTCCGGTTGATGCGCGAACGCGGCGGCAGCATCGTCAACGTGTCCTCGCTGGGCGGGGTGCAAAATACCGAGAAATTTCCCGGCTACGCGGCTTACACCGTCAGCAAGTTCGCCCTCACCGGCCTGACCGAGGCGCTGGCCGCCGAAGGCAAGGAGCGCAACATTCGGGTCAACGGCGTCGCGCCGGGCGCGGTGGACACCGACATGCTGCGCAAGGCCGCCCCGCATTTGCGCACCCGCACCACACCCGCCGATGTGGCTAAAGTCATCGCCTTCCTGTGCGATCCCGCCGAATCCGGCTGCATGACCGGGGCGATGTTGACGATCAACAGCAATCTGTGAGGATTTTGCTTGTGACGGCGATAAGCCGTTATCGACAATCCTCGAAAATCGGCATCCGATTGGAGCATTTTCGAGCGAAACTATCGGTGCTTCAGTGAGTATGGGACGTGGGTTGAAACACCTGCCCGTCAGGCTGACACGAAGGAACCCAAGCTGGTGTCGAAGAATGCGATCAATTACATAATTTGTAATCTGGATTGACAATACATGCAGATTTAACTACCTAAGGGGCACTTTTCGCGATGCGCCTGATTGGCTTGAGTTGATCGGTGCGCATTTCGGCCTTTCACTCTTTGAAAAACCCGCGCCGACGATATCGATGACGATCTCGATCCAGCCAAGTTGTACGGTTACTGGCATCGCTATTACCAAATTCTTTTTGGCAATCTATGACACGCCGAGCGGATCAAAATCCTTGCGTGATGTCGATATATCAACTAAACGACCCCGCAGCAAGCTGCGGGGTATGCATCCCAAACGAATAACCAACAGCATGGAACTCCGAACGAAAGCCCTAACTGCACAAGAATTGCTATACGTGTACTCTAAAAATCAAGCTAAATTTTTCTCAACAAGGTGCCGAAAATCATGAAGTTTGCCTGCTTCCCTACAAGCGACGCGATAAAGACTATTTTTTTGGTACTCGGATTTTATACTGCATTAATTTTAATCCTTTTGTTCTCGCTATGGTTGCGAAGCGCTTTCCCGATTTTCGCAATTGCAGATGCAGCTCATGATGAGGGGTTATTTATTAACTTGGCAGCCTCAATTGGAGCAGGAAATTGGCTTGGGGACTATAACAATCTAACGCACGCCAAGGGTGTAGCGTACTCTATATTTCTTGTCGCCAATCATATCACCGGATTACCAATCAAATTTTCTGAGCATTCGCTATATTTATTGTCTGCACTTTTTTTTGCATCAGTAATTGGTAGGCTTTACAACACAAGATGGGCAAATTTGATCACCTTTGCTCTGTTAGCTTTTATTCCAACAGCATGGAGTCCAGGAACCAGTGGGCGTATCATGCGAGAAGGTCTCTACGTTAGTTTATCCCTATTTTTACTAGCATTGGCTATTCGTTGTTTTGTCTTGGCCAAATCAGCTTCGATAGTCGATGAATTGCGTAAAAAATGGCTATTTCTCATAGCACTTGGTTTGGTGGCGGGCACTTACTGGCTGACAAGAGAAGAAGGAGTTTGGTTACTGCCTTCACTGGCAATCATATATGCCTTTTGGTTTTCATCGCGAACACTGACGTTTCACTCCTGGAGAGCAGCGGTACTTTTTATTGCTCTACCATTTATATCAGCACTGTTAGTGATCGGAACGATCAATACCCTAAATTATTACTGGTATGGAGTTTATCGCAATAACGATTTTCGCTCGGCGGACTTTCAATCTGCCTATGGTGCTTTATCCCGCATCAGACACGAACAATGGCAACGCTATGTTGTTTTTCCAAAGGACGCGCGTGAGCGTGCTTACCGCTTCAGCCCTGCTGCACGAGAGCTTCAGCCCTATTTTGAAGGAGAGATCGGAGAGAACTGGCGCAATATTGGATGTAAGCAAATGGGTATAACCCCTTGCCCGGAGATTCTTTCAGGCTGGTTTATGTGGGCGTTAAGAGACGCAGTTTCCGCCGCAGGCCACTATCGTAGCGCAAAAGAAGCACAATCTTTTTACACAAAATTAGCTTCTGAAATTAATATTGCTTGCGATCAACATCTCAGTGAATGTTTACCCTATCGACAGACTATGGTCCCGCCTTGGCGCGACCAGTACCTCCTCGAGACCGCACATGCAAGCTGGGCGGTATTGAAGAAATTGATCACAATGGACGGCGCCCCTATAGGCATAGAGGCTTCCACGGGCAACCCTAGAAACTTGGAGCTGTTTGCTCTGATTACCAACGGACCTTTGGCGGCACCTGTGCAGCCTGTCAGCAACACCGGTCAGACAGCCTCCAAGTTTGTTTCCCCTAGGGACGATATTCGATACCAGCTAGCCGAATATCTCGCTAAAGCTGAAAGCAACATTACAAAATTCGGGATTCCTACCGCCATCGTCATTTCTCTGGCTTGGGTCATCTTTGCCGTTCGTCGTCGTAGGCTAGATGCCGGTTTAGTTATCGTATTTTCTTTAGTCGCCGCAGTAGGTACTCGTGTTCTATTACTCGGATTCCTAGACGCAACATCTATTCCGAGCAATAACATGCTTTACTTATCACCCGCCATCCCCATGGCGCTAGCGATTATCCCTACTGTGCTATTTGGCATCATCGCCTTCGGGAGGAAATAATGACTAGATCAGAACCCCGCATCGCTGTACTAATTCCTTGTTACAACGAGGAGGCTGCCATCAGCACGGTCGTGTGCGATTTTCGCGCTGCGCTACCCGAAGCAACTATCTTCGTTTTCGACAACAACTCTCGTGACCGAACCGTCGAAATCGCCAAAGGCGCTGGCGCCATCATCCGTCAAGTCCCTCTACAGGGAAAGGGAAACGTCGTGCGGCGCATGTTTGCCGACGTGGACGCCGACGCCTATGTGCTCGTGGACGGCGACGATACCTACCACGCTGCCAGTGCGCGCGATATGGTGGCAAGGCTGTTCGCTGAAAATCTCGACATGGTGGTAAGCCGGCGTGTGACGAACGAAACCGCCGCATATCGCCAAGGTCACCTCTTGGGCAATTGGGTTTTCACCGAATTCGTTGCCCTGCTATTTGGACGCGCATTCACCGACATCCTTTCGGGTTACCGCGTGTTCTCGCGGCGCTTCGTGAAATCGTTCCCCGCGCTGGCGACCGGCTTCGAGATCGAAACGGAACTCACCGTGCATGCGCTCGAACTTCGGATGCCGATCGAAGAGATCGACGCACCGTACAAATCTCGCCCGGCAGGCTCGGCCAGCAAGCTCAACACTTACCGCGACGGCATCCGCATCCTCTGGACGATTTTGAAACTGTTCCGCCAGGAGCGCCCACTGTGGTTTTTCGGCGGCATCGGCGTAAGCCTTTCTCTGGCGTCGCTTACGCTGTCGATTCCGCTGTTCTTGACTTATACGCAAACTGGCCTAGTGCCGCGCTTCCCGACCGCGATTCTGGTTACCGGGATGATGCTGGTATCCTTCTTGTTATTGGCCTGTGGGTTGATCCTCGATACTGTCACCCGTGGTCGGCACGAGATGAAGCGATTAGTCTACCTGCAAATTACACCAACGCAGGTGGAACCTTGAATCAGTTCCTGCGTTTTTGCGCAGTCGGTGCGGTCGGCTTCGTGATCGATGCCAGCATCCTGCAGGCGCTCGTCACCGGTGCGCACGCCAACCCCTACGCCGCGCGAATCGCGTCCTTTCTCGTCGCGGCGAGCGGGACTTGGCTGATGAACCGACACTACACCTTTGAAGTTAGCCATAGACCGACGCATGCCGAATGGCTGCGCTACATCGCCCTAATGGGGTTGGGCGCGTTGGTGAACTATAGCGCGTTCGCGCTTTGCATCGCGTTCTGGCAAGCCTCGCACGCGCAGCCTTGGCTAGGGGTCGCAGTAGGTTCAATTTCTGGGCTGGTAGTGAACTTCACGGCGTCGCGACTGCTTTTTGGATGCCGGGGAGCAGCATTACAGCCAACCAGCTTAGGTGGACCACCTGATATCTTGTGAATTTTTGATTTGGGGGGTCTATCTGCGTGCGATAAGCGCAAGATAGGGATGGTGAAGCAACTGTCCACCTCCGCTCTACGGGCCGGCCCCGATTACCCGCACAGCTATGCCGCACCGTGCGCGTGGTTTCCCAACGTGACACCTGCCCCGACCAACCCAAAGCGAAAGACGCACCCGCCCTCTCCGCTACTTCACCAGCGGCCGGACGCTGGAAAAGCCGCCGTCCATCGCCCACACCTGACCGGTGATCCAGCCGGCCTTGTCCGACAGCAACCACGCCATCAGCCGCGCCAGATCGGCCGGATCGCCGATGCCGGGCAGCGGATACTGCTTGGCCGCTCCGGCCCGAGCTAGCCTCCGTTGCCGATGATCCGCGCCACCGCCGGCGTATCCATGATGCCCGGCGCGACCGCGTTGATCCGGATGCGCGACGGCGCGTAAGTCGCCGCCGCCGAACGCGCCAGCCCCTCGACCCCGGCCTTGGCGGCGGCGATGGCCTCGTGATTGGCCACGCCGATCCGCGCCACCACCGACGACACCAGCACCGCCGCGCCCGGCTGCCGCGCCTCGCGCAGCGCGTCCACGAACGCCCCCAACATGAAAAAGGCACTGTCGAGATTGGCTGTCAGGCAAGCACGATATTGCTCGGCCGGAGTCCGGTGCAGCGGCGCCAGCAGCGTCGTCCCGGCACAATGGGCCAGCGCCGTCGGCAATCCTACCTGCTGCTGACACTGCTCCACCGCCGCTCGCGCCCCTTCCGGCGTGGACACGTCCGCCTCGATGCAGGGCGCGGTTGCCCCCAAAGCGACTTGCAGCCGTTCCCGGTTTCGCCCGACCGGCGCGACCGTCCAGCCCTCCCGCCGCAACTCCTCGACCAGCGCCCGCCCCAATCCGCCGCCCGCGCCCGTCACCAATGCAATCGCCGTCATGTTTTTTCTACCCTCGCCGCAGTTTGAATAGCTCTTGTACAAATCCTAACAATATTGTACAAATTATGTCTAATATTTTTAGACAAGCTTTCCGCTTGCTGGAGAACTTTCGATGTCGGGACCCCTGGACCGCTTCAAGACCGCGTTCAACCAGTTGAACAAAGATCGCCTGGACTTGCTGGAGGAGATGTATGCGCCGGACGTGGCGTTTCGCGACCCGGTGCACGAACTCAAGGGCCTGCCGGCATTGCGAGACTATTACGGCCGCTTGTACCAGGGCGTGGTGTCCTGCCGCTTCGACTTCGAGGACGAGGTGATCGCCGGCCAACAGGGAATGCTGGTCTGGATCATGCGCTTCCAGCACGCCCGTTTCCGGCGCGGCGAGATGCTGGAACTGCGCGGCGTCAGCCATCTCAAGTTCCGCGACGACGGCAAGGTGTTCCAGCACCACGACTATTTCGACATGGGCGAATTTATCTACGAGCGGGTGCATCTGTTGGGCGGGGTGATTCGCATGATCAAGAGCCGACTTTGAACGGAGCGCAGCCATGAACATCGCCATCATCGGCACCGGCATCAGCGGCCTGACCGCCGCTTGGCACTTGCATGGCGCACACGACCTGACGATCTTTGAGGCCAACGACTACATCGGTGGTCACACCAACACCGTCAAAGTCGAGTATTCAGGGACACCGTTACGCTGTGGACACGGGTTTCATCGTCTTCAACGACTGGACCTATCCCAACTTCATCGGCTTGTTGGAGCAATTGGGCGTCGCCTCGCAGCCGACCCTCATGAGCTTCAGCGTCCGTTGCGAACGCACCGGCCTGGAATACAACGGCCAGGATTTGAATACCCTGTTCGCCCAGCGCTTTAACCTGTTCCGGCCCTCGTTCCACCGGATGCTGCGCGACATCCTGCGCTTCAACCGCGAAGCGCCGGCCCTGCTGGACGGCGACCGCGCCATCACCCTGAACGATTACCTGCGGGAACAAGGCTATAGCCGGGAATTCGTCGAGCACTACGTCATCCCGATGGCGGCGGCGATCTGGTCGGCGGAACCGGATTTGATGGGCGACATGCCGGCGCGCTTCTTCGTACAGTTCTTCAAGAACCACGGCCTGCTCAGCATCAGCAACCGACCGCAATGGCGGGTCATCCAGGGCGGTTCGCGCAGCTACATCGGCCCATTGACCGCACCGTTCCGCGACCGCATTCGGCTCAACTGTCCGGTGGAATCGATTCGCCGCCTGCCGAACTGCGTCCAGATCAAACCGAAATACGGCGGGGTAGAACATTTCGACGAGGTGATCGTCGCCACCCACAGCGATCAGGCGTTGCGGCTGCTGGCCGATCCGACCCCGAAAGAACAGGAGATTCTCGGCGCGATTCCCTACCAGGAAAACGAGGCGGTGCTGCACACCGACGCGCGGCTGTTGCCGCACCGAAAACTGGCTTGGGCGGCCTGGAACTATCACCTGCCGACGCAACCGCAAACCCGGGTCGCGGTCACTTACAACATGAACCTTCTACAAAACCTGGACGCACCGGTCACTTTTTGCGTGACGCTCAACCGCAGCGAAGCCATCGACCCGGCCCGCGTCCTGTACCGCACCACCTATCACCACCCGGTGTTCACCGCCGAAGGCGTCAAGGCCCAAGCCCGCCGCGACGAAATCAGCGGGGTCAATCGCACCTGGTACTGCGGCGCGTACTGGCGCTACGGCTTCCACGAGGACGGAGTGAACAGCGGCTTGGCGGTGGCGCGCGGTCTGCTCGAACGCCGGGCGGCGGCATGAACAGTTGCCTTTACGTCGGCCACGTCCGACACCGGCGCTTTTTCCCGCGTCGGCACGAATTCCGCTACAAGCTGTTCATGGTCTACCTCGATCTGGCGGAACTCGATACCGTTTTCAAAAGCCGCTGGCTGTGGTCCACCGGCCGGCCGACGCTGGCCTGGTTCCGCCGCCGGGACCATTTCGGCGATCCGAATATCCCGCTGGAGGTCCACGTCCGCGATTTGGCGGAACGGCAAACCGGCCGCCGGCCGCAAGGCCCGATCCGGCTGCTGACTCACCTGCGCTATTTCGGCTACTGCATCAACCCGATCAGCGTCTATTACTGCTTCACGCCCGATGGCGCGGAGATCGATACCTTGGTCGCCGAAGTCACCAACACGCCCTGGGGCGAGAAGATCGGTTACGCGCTCGACGTGGCCGGCCAGACCGGCGGCAACCAGCGCGTCGAATTCCAGAAGGCGATGCACGTCTCGCCGTTCCTGCCGATGGATCTGCGCTACGGCTGGCACTCCACCCCGCCGGGGCCGCATCTGGCCGTGCATCTCGACGTGTTTAAAGGCCAATACCGGATGCTCGACGCCACCCTTAGCCTGCGTCGCCAGCCGCTCGACGGCCGCACCATGGCCGGCGTGCTGGTCCGTTTTCCGTTCATGACCCTCAAGGTCGTCGCCGCCATTCACTGGGAAGCGCTGCGGCTGTGGTGGAAACGAATTCCGATCTTTCCACATCCCCCGACATCCGGTAAGCCAACGGAGAGTTGAAGTCATGCACCAAGAATCGGTGATGTCGTCCCCCCTGGAATTGTCCGCGAACTCGACGCGGCCACAGCGGATCGAACGATGGTTGCGCCATGCGGTATTCCAGCGATTGGAAAAATTGGCGCACGGCTGCGTCACGGTCGTGGACGCCGACGGAGTTCATGAATTCGGTCGCGTCAGCGCCGAATGCCCGCTGCGCGCCACCGTCACCATCCACGATCCCAACGCCTACCGGCTACTGGCCTTGCGCGGCAGTATCGGCGTCGGCGAGGGTTATATGGCGGGCGAATGGTCCTGCAACGATTTGCCCAGCCTGGTGCGCATCTTCGTGCTGAATCAGGACGCGCTGCTGGGACTGGAACGCGGTCTGGCCCGGCTGGTGACGCCGCTGTTCCGGCTGCTGTACGCGCGCCGCGACAACAGTCGGAATGGCAGCCGCGCCAACATCGCCGCGCACTACGATCTCGGCAACGAGTTCTACCGGCTGTTTCTCGACGACACCCTGATGTACTCGTCGGCCATCTTCTCCACGCCGGACACCGACCTGCGGGACGCCTCGGTCGCGAAAATCGACCGCATCTGCCGCAAGCTGGAATTGAAACCGGACGATCACCTGCTGGAAATCGGCTCCGGCTGGGGCGGTTTCGCCCTGCATGCCGCCCGGCACTACGGCTGTCGCGTCACGACCACCACCATCTCCCAAGAGCAGTATCAACTGGCGCGCGAGCGGGTGCGGGAAGCCGGGCTGGAAGAGCGCGTGACGGTGCTGTGTCAGGATTACCGCGAACTGCGCGGCAGCTTCGACAAACTGGTGTCCATCGAGATGATCGAGGCGGTCGGCGAGCGGCATCTCAACACCTATTTCCGCACCTGTGCCCGACTGCTCAAGCCGCACGGCATGATGCTCCTGCAAGCCATCACCGTCGCCGATCAGAAATACGACCAGTACCGGAACGAAGTGGATTTCATCCGGCATTACATTTTCCCTGGCGGCTTCCTGCCATCGCTGACCGCCATCGCCGAGATTTTGGGCCGCGTCACCGACTTGCGCGTCTTTCATCTGGAAGACATCGGCGCCCACTACGCCACCACCCTGCGCCACTGGCGGGAACGGTTCTTGGCGAATCTGGATCGGGTGCGGGCGCTGGGTTTCCCGGACACGCTTCATCCGCATGTGGGAATACTACCTGTGTTACTGCGAGGGCGGTTTTCGCGAGCGCGCCATCGGCACCGTGCAAGTACTGTTGACCAAGCCGCTGTGCCGGCGCGAACCGCTGACGCCGGCGCTGGTTTAGCAATATCGCCCTCACCCCAGCCCCTCTCTCAGAAGGAGAGGGGCTCAGGAGTTGCCCATGCTACTCAATCTCATCGTTTTCCAAATCGGCTGGTTCGCTTGCGTGCTGGGCGGGGCGCACGGCTGGCCGTGGCTGGGTGTCGTGGTCACGGTCGTTGTCGTTGCCTTGCATCTGTACCGGGCGGCGCGACCTCGGATGGAAACAGCGTTGATTCTGTCGAGCGGAGTGCTGGGCTTTCTCGCCGATTCGCTGCTGACGGGCATGGGCCTGCTGCGCTTCCCGTCCGGGCAGTGGCATCCGCAGTTCGCCCCATACTGGATGGTGGCGATGTGGATGCTGTTCGCCACCACGCTCAACGTGTCGTTGCGCTGGCTGAAATCCCGGTTGGGTTTGGCGGCGTCTGCTGGGCGCGGTCGCGGGACCGCTGGCCTATTACGGCGGGGCCAAACTGGGCGGAGTGTCGTTCGGTCAACCGCTCGCGGGTTTGATCGGGGTCGCGGGCGTCTGGACGCTGGCGATGCCGCTGCTGCTGGTCATGGCCAATCGTTGGAACGGGATGACAGAAACAAATCGCGCAACCGCCGCACCCGACAGGTCCGCGACAGCAGGAAAGCGAGCGTGACCACGTTGCCCAGCACGAACAGCGCGACGATCCACGCCGCCGCCCGCCACGGATCGGGTTCCACCAGCGCTATCCACACGGCGACGAACAGCAGCCCCACGCCGAGATCCAGCAGCGTGACCACGCCCCAGGGATCGGCGATGAGATGGCGCAAGCCGTCCAGCACGTTGCCGTGGTGGCTGGCGACCACGATGGCGGTGACCAGCAAGCCCAGCAGGATTCCGCAGACGATGACCGTAACGCGCAGCAGCATAAACATTCTCCGGGCGCTGGATGCGCCATTCCCACCAGACCACGCCCGCGCCGGGAAGTGCGCTCGCGCGAAGTCTCGCCGGACGATGGCGATATGACCGGCTTCGACTTCTTCCTGGCCGGCTGGGCGGTGGCGGCGCTGCTCATGTTGCTGGCGTGGGCGGTGCAACTCCGCACTCGCGATGCCGGCGTGGTGGATTTCACCTGGGCGGCGGGACTGGGACTGCTGGCGCTGGGCTACGCTCTGTCGGCCGATGGCGACGCGCTGCGGCGGACGCTGGTGGCGGTACTGGCCGGCGGCTGGTCGTTCCGGCTGGCCGCTCACATCCTGTTCGACCGGGTGATCGGCCAGCCCGAAGATGGCCGCTATCAACGGTTACGCGCCCACTGGCGCGAGCATACCCAACTCAAATTCTTCGGCTTTCTTCCAGGCGCAGGCGTTGTTGACCGCCGTGTTTGCCGCGCCGTTTCTGGTCGTCGCTCCTGACCCCGGAACGGCCGCCGCTTTCGGCGATCCTCGCCGCCGTGGCCATCTGGCTGCTGGCGGTGGGCGGCGAGACGCTGGCCGACCGGCAACTGGCGGCGTGGCGGGCCGACCCCGCCAACCGGGGCCGCACCTGCCGGGCCGGCCTGTGGCGCTATTCCCGCCATCCCAACTATTTCTTCGAGTGGCTGCACTGGTGGACCTATCCGCTGCTGGCTTGGGGTTCGCCGGCATGGTGGCTGACCCTGCTCGGCCCGGCGCTGATGCTGTACACCCTGCTCAAAGTCACCGGCATTCCCTACACCGAACGGCAGGCGCTGACCAGTCGCGGCGACGATTACCGCGCCTATCAGCGCAGCACCAGCGCGTTCGTTCCCTGGTTTCCCAAACGGGAGGTCTGATGCTCGACACCGCGATTGACCTGATGGAACGGGGCTACGTCCCCGACTGGCTGACTCGGATCGGCATCCGCCGGCTGCTGGCCGGGCGGCTCAGCAGCGAAGCGACCGACGACCGGTCGCGCGAGGCGGTGCTGGCCCGGCTGGAGGCGGAGTTGCGCGCCAGTCCGATCGCCCTGCACACTGGCGCCGCCAACCAGCAACATTACGAAGTGCCGGCGGAATTCTTTCAAAAGGTGCTGGGACCGCGCCTGAAATACAGCTCGTGCTGGTGGCCGGATGAAGTCCGCGACTTGAAAATCGCCGAGGCCGCCATGCTGGCGCTGAGCTGCGAGCGCGCCGAACTGGGTTTCGATCAGGACATTCTGGAGCTGGGCTGCGGCTGGGGTTCGCTGACGCTGTGGATGGCGGAGCTTTACCCGGATTCGCGCATCGTGGCGGTGTCGAACTCCCGCTCTCAGCGCGAGTTCATCGAGGCCCGCTGCCGGGAGCGCGGCTTCGATAACGTCCAGGTCATCACCGCCGACATGAACGATTTTTCCATCGACCGCCGTTTCGACCGGGTGGTATCGGTGGAGATGTTCGAGCACATGCGCAACTATCAGGCATTGATGGGGCGGATTCACGCTTGGCTCAAGCCCGGCGGCAAGCTGTTCGTCCACATCTTCACCCATCGCCGACTGGCTTATCCGTTCGAAACCGAGGGCGACGACGACTGGATGGGGCGCTATTTTTTCACCGGCGGTTTAATGCCCTCGCGCGATTTGCTGCCGCGCTTTCAGGGCGATCTGAAGCTGGAAGAGCAGTGGCATTTCGAACGGTCGTCACTACCAGCGCACCCTGGAAGCCTGGCTGGTCAACCAGGATCGGCATCGGGACGAGATCGTGGCGCTGTTTCGGGAGAGCTTACGGCCCCGAACAGGCGGAACGCTGGTTCCAGCGCTGGCGGGTGTTTTTCATGGCCTGCGCCGAGCTGTTCGGCTACCGCCACGGCGAGGAATGGGGCGTGTCGCACTACCGCTTCGGCAAGCGCGGCTGAACGAGCAGGACTAGAATTTACATCGCGGGCACCAGCAACCTGACGGTGAAATTCATGAAAGAGGATTCCGATCAACTCAAGCAGCGCATCGCGGCGCTCGAACGGGAAGTGGCCGCGCTGAAAAAACGCGAGTTATCCCGTATCGCGGTATCCGCAAGCGTTCCAACCGCTGCTACTGGGGATTGCCGCTGTACGACATCGCCATGGGACCCGACCCGGAAAAAGGCGAGATGCGCGGACACGCCAAGGGCATCATCGCCATCGGCGACATCGCGACGGGCGTGTTGGCCCTGGGCGGGGTGGCGCGCGGCGTCATCGCCTTTGGAGGGGTTGCGGCCGGCCTTTTGCTCGGGATCGGTGGCCTGAGCATCGGCCTGTTGGCTTGCGGCGGTCTGGCGATAGGCGGTATCGCCGTCGGTGGCGGGGCGATAGGTGGCGTCGCCATCGGCGGCGGCGCGTTCGGCTACTACGCTGCGGGTGGCGGGGCGTTCGGGGAACACGTCATCAGCGGGATGAGCCAAGACCCCGAAGCGGTTCGCTTTTTCAACGACTGGTTGCCGAGATTTCGGTCTTTGTTCTGCCCGACGGGCTGTTGACCAAACCCGCTCTACTGCCGCCTGAACGGCAGCATCCGGTTCAAAAATCCATCTCGATCAAACAGGTGGTGCTTGAGGCCGAGGCCGACATGCCAAGCGATGAAAACGACGGCCGCATAACTGGCGACGATGTGGGCGACCAGCGCCAGCGTCGCCAGCGATTCCTGTTTGCCGATGGGATTCGGCAGGTCGTAAACACCGAACAGCTTGATCCCGAACCCGCCCGCCATCACGAACAGATAGCCGCTGATCGGCAACAAAAACATGCACCAGTAGAGCAGGGTTTCGTTCCGGTGCGAGATCGCGCGTTCCGCTTCCGACAGGGTCGGCGCCCAATCGGGCAAGGGCGTCGTTTTGCGCCAGATAAACCTCACTAGCGCCAGCGCGAGCAATATCAGCCCGAACGACTTGTGCCAGTTGTAATAATCGCCTTGGGTCAAACCGAACAAGGCCTTGTCCCGCGCGAGGTTGGTCATGATGTTGGCGCCGACGTACTGGCAGACGAACAACAGAAAAACCGACCAATGCAGGAATCGACTGACCGCGCCATAGTGAGCGGCGGAATTTTTCAATGGCATGACGGAACCCTCGCGCGATTTGCCGCTCCCCCTCCCTCCAATAGCGGGAACAAGGGAGAGCGAACAGCTTTCTGTCCGCTGAAAAACCTATCCGTGGTCGTGGGTGATCGGCTTTTCGGTAAAGAGATAATCCTTCAACTCTTTGTCGAACGCGGGGTCTTTCCGGCGAATCCACTCCAGGACCATGGCCGCGTGCTCTTTTTCCTCGTCCCGGTTGTGGGCGAGAATCGCTTTCAATTCCTTGTCCTTGCAGGCATCGACGCGCTGGTTGTACCAATCGACCGCTTCCAGTTCCTCCATCAGGGACGTTATCGCCCGGTGCATGTCCCGGGTTTGCTCGGACAGTTCGTCGATGGGTTCGTGATAGCCTTCGTTCGCCATTGCTCTCTCCTCGGTTGGTTGCTGATGTTACGCCATCTCACGGAAAAGCCGGCGCCCCTCAAAGCATGCGCCGCAGCAGCACGTAAATCGCTCCGGTCCCGCCATCCGTCGCCCGCGCCGAACAGAACGCCAGCACCTCGTCGCGCTGGCGCAGCCAGCCATTAATCTTTTGTTTCAAGACTGGTCCCCGGTGGCGGGAACCGTTACCCTTGCCGTGGATGATCCGCACGCAGCTCAGGCTATCGCGGCGGGCGCGGTGAAGGAAAGCGGCCAAGGCCTCCTTGGCCGCCGCCACCGTCATCCCGTGCAGGTCCAGCACCGCTCCGACCCGGAACTGGCCCCGCCGCAGCTTGCGCAACACCGCCTGCTGCACGCCATCGCGGCGGTACACCAGTTCTTCGCCGGTCTCCAGATCGGCGGGCTCGAAATAGTCCGACACCATGTCGGCCAAAACCTGCCGCTCGTCGGCCAGGGTAAACCGCGGAATCGGCGGCGGACGGGACCGGACCGGCTCGATCCGATCACAGCGCAACGGCTCGACCGCGCCGACGGCCTGACGAAACAGATCCCGATCCCGAGGGTCGAGCATAAACGGCTTGGTCATGGGGCGCCTCGATGAAATCGCCAAGGGCGTCCGGCCAGGACGGCGAATATCGTCCATTTTAGCGTCAGCGTCGCCGGATATCCTAGATTCGCCGAGCCGGCCCTGCGGGAGAAGTTCACATCATGCGCATCCTGGTCAGCAACGACGACGGCTATCAGGCGCCGGGCCTGCTCCGTCTGGTCGCCGCCTTGAGCGAACTGGCGGACATCACGGTGGTGGCGCCGGACCGCGACCGCAGCGGCGCCAGCAACTCGCTGAGCCTCAAAAACCCCCTCTACGTCACCCGCCACGACAACGGCTTTTACAGCGTCGAAGGCACCCCGACCGATTGCGTCCACGTCGCCATCACCGGCCTGTTGGAGCAGGAGCCGGACATGGTGGTATCGGGGATCAACAACGGCCCCAACATGGGCGACGACGTGATCTATTCCGGGACGGTGGCGGCGGCGATGGAAGGCCGCTTTCTCGGCCTGCCTTCAATCGCCATCTCGCAGGCCAGTTTCCACCCCGAGCATTTCGACACCGCCGCCCGGGTCGCGGTCTGGCTGGTGCGGCGCTTGCGGGAACGGCCGCTGCCGCCCGACACCATCCTGAACGTCAACGTGCCCGATCTGCCCTGGGGCCAACTGGCCGGCTTCCGGGCGACCCGGCTCGGGCATCGCCACAAATCCGAGCCCGTCATCAAGAGCAGCGACCCGCGCGGCCGGCCGATCTATTGGGTGGGTCCGGCCGGCCCGGAGCAGGATGCCGGACCGGGTACGGATTTTCACGCCGTGCGCGCCAATTTCGTCTCCATCACCCCGCTGCAAGTGGACTTGACCCGCCATGGCGCGCTCGGCCCGTTGACGGAATGGCTGGGCGACGAGCAGCGATAACTATACGAAAAAAGTGGCTTTCTGCCGTTTGAGTACACACAATACCAGTGGACTCAAACGGCACGGAAAGCTTATCATCAACATCTGCTTGGAACTTGAAGCCAGCGAAGGGTTGTTTCGCGACCCTCCCGGCTTGCCGAGCGCCGGCAAATGAGCGCGGCCCAGCCAAGGTGGTCCGACCCGCTCCGCCGATTGACCGATGAGCAAAACGATAAATGACGCGGCTGGCATCTGCCCCAGCGTCAACCGCAAAACCCACCAAGCGAAGCTAGTCGAGGAGGTTATCAATGTCCCGACGGATTAACGCCTGTCTGGAAGCCGTTGTGTGCGACGACGAACTGCGCCTAGACGACTCCCTGCTGGACGAGGAGAAGCTGGAGGAGGACACCGAGGACGAGGTGATCGCGGAGGACGAGGATCTGGAAGTGGAAGCGCCTTGGCCGGCCCGCGCCGCGACCGGCAGGGAAGTGACCCTGGAAGAGCTGGATGCCACCCGCATGTATCTGAGCGAAATCGGCTTTTCCCCCCTGCTGACCGCTCAGGAAGAAGTCTACTACGCCCGCCGGGTGTTGCAGGGCGACGCCAGCGCCCGCAACCGCATGGTCGAAAGCAACCTGCGGCTGGTGGTCAAAATCGCTCGCCGCTACATGAACCGCGGCCTCAGCCTGCTCGATCTGATCGAGGAAGGCAATCTGGGGCTGATCCACGCCGTCGAGAAGTTCGACCCCGAGCGCGGCTTCCGCTTCTCGACCTACGCCACCTGGTGGATTCGCCAGACCATCGAACGGGCGTTGATGAATCAGACCCGCACCATCCGGTTGCCGATTCACATCATCAAGGAAATCAACGGCTATTTGCGGACCGCCCGGCAGTTGGCGCAGGCGCTGGACCACGAGCCCAGCGCCGATGAAATCGCCCAGGCATTGGGCCGGTCCACCCAAGACGTGAAGCGGATGCTGCAACTCAACGACCGGGTCACTTCGGTGGATACCCCGATCGGCAAGGACGAAGACCGTTCCCTGCTGGACGCCATTCCCGACGACAACAACCCCGATCCCTCGCAACTGCTGCAAGATTCCGATTTGAACGAAAAACTGGATCTGTGGCTGGACCAGTTGAACGACAAGCAGCGGATCGTGGTGAAGCGGCGCTTCGGGCTGGGCGGACAGGAAAAAGCCACCCTGGAGCAGGTCGGCAACGAGATCGGCGTGACCCGCGAACGGGTGCGGCAGATCCAGATCGACGCGCTGCGCCGGCTGCGCAAGATTCTGGAAACCGAAGGGTTTTCCCAGGATTTTCTCTGAGCGGCGGGCCGTCGCCTCCTCCCCTTTCCCGCCGGAACACGGCGAGATCGGTCGAACCGCGCGCAAGACGTTGTGGGGGCGATGGCATCAATCCGCGATCATCAGCAGGGCCGCCGCGACCCGGCGGCCTTCCAGCATGACGATGTTGTAGGTGCGGCAGGCCGCCGCCGTGTCCATCACTTCCACCCCGATGCCTTTCGCCAGCAGCGGCCGAATCAGCCGAGGATGCGGGAACCGCTGCCGGCTGCCGGTGCCCAGCACCAGGATTTCGGGCTCCAGCCGGACGACCGCTTCGAAGTGAACCTCCTCCAAATCGGCGAACGCCTGCGGCGGCCAATCGGTCACCAGCCGTTCCGGCGTGACGATCACGCTCTGGCGGATTTCCCGCTCGCTGACGTTGACCCAGCCCGGACCGTAGCTTCTGACAAAGTGACGGTGGGCGTCGATTTCGAGGCTGAAGCGCATGAGTAACCCTCTCCGAACCGATAAAACTCTACTTGTGGCCATCGGCGCCGACCGAACCGCCAGCGCCGCCGCGCGATCATTTCTCAAACCGGGAGAATAGGCGATGACCGTCGATCCACCCCACATCATTCACGCTTTGGAACTCGGGCAGATGGGCAATTTCATCTACGTGATCCACGACCGCGCCAGCGACCGCGCGGCGGTGGTGGACCCGGCCTGGGACGTGCCGAGCATCATCGCCCTGTGCGAGCGCCACGGGTTGAAAATCACCGATATTCTACTCACCCACAGCCACTTCGATCACATCAACGGTGTCGAGGCCCTGCTGAACCGCAGCGATGCCCAGTTGCACCTGCTGAGGGCCGAGGCGGCGTTCTGGAACCGCTATCTCGATCTGCCGACCCTGCACGAGGGCGGCGACCGCATCCGGCTGGGCGACACCGAAATCGAAATCCTGCACACGCCCGGCCACACGCCGGGCTCGGCCTGCTATCGCCTGGGCGACCAAGTGCTGACCGGCGACACGCTGTTCGTGTTCGGCTGCGGGCGCTGCGACCTGCGCGGCGGCGATCCCGAGCAGATGTACCGCACCTTGCGGCGGTTGGGCGAGCGCCTGCCGAGCGAAACCGTGATCCGGCCCGGCCACAATTACGGCATCACCCCGACCTCGACCATGGCGGACCAGCTCGCCGGCAATCCGTTCCTCCACTTCGACGAATGTCCGGGTTTCGTCGAATACCGGATGCACCTGCACGACCGCGAGGAGCCGTATCGGCCGGAAGCGCGGCCGCGCCGTCATCCCCACTGAGCGACACAATCCTCCACAGCTATCCGCCCGACCATGACCGTGATTGGGCGGATTTTAATGCTCCACAACATGCTGTAGCTTTCTACGTGAAAACTGATATTACCCGCTGTTTTCTAGCGTGTGTGGTTGCGGGCATCGCGGCCTCGCCAATCGCTGTGCTGCTTTGGCCGTTGGTTCTCCTGAAGATGGGCACCCTCGAAGGTGCCGTTCTGGATGGTGTCCTTGTTTCTGGTCTTATTGCGGTCGCATGCTTTACCGGGCTTATCGGGCTGGGTCTAGGACTCGTTACTGGCTTTCCATTACTCCTTGGTCTCCACCGCCTGGGCAAGAATTCTCCTTCGCTTGTCGCATTTCTCAGCGCCATGCTGGCGTTAACTTTCTGCGCCGTTGCTGGTGGCTGGTCGCATGACGCATGGCCTCTTTACGCTTTCGTTGGGTTGCTTGGCGCGGTATGCGGTGCGGTGGCAAGCATGATGTCACGCTCCAACCCTTAGCCGACGCTCTTCGAGTTCGGCTGATCTCGACGCTATTGAGGTGCCGCCACTGGGCGCGACTCAGATGATTCCAGAAAAAACATATCTCGTATCATGACAACCGAGAGAGATTAAAGATTGTGATCGTCAACTGCACCGCCTACGCCGACGGCCGCAAGCTGCCCAACATCACGCTGGACGACATTCCGGCGATCCGCGATCGAACGGATGCCTTTGTCTGGCTGGGATTGCTCGAACCGGACGAGGAGCTGATGGCGCGAGTCAAGGATCTGTTCGGTCTGCACGAACTCGCCGCCGAGGACGCCCACCACGCCCATCAGCGGCCCAAGGTGGAACTCTACGGCGACTGCCTGTTCGTGGTGCTTCGCACCGCTCAGGCGAACGACGGCAAGATGGATTTCGGCGAAACGCATCTGTTCGTCGGACCGCGCTATCTGGTGTCGGTGCGGCACGGCGCCTCGCTGCCCTACGCTTCCGTGCGCGACCGCTGCGAAAGCAATCCGCATTTGCTGGGCAAGGGGCCGGGGTTCGTGCTGTACGCCATCCTCGATTTCGTGGTGGACAACTATTTCCCCATTCTCAACACCGTCGAGGACGCGGTGGAGGAATTGGAGGAGCGCTTCTTCAAGGGCAATTTCGATCAGAGCGACATCGGCCGCCTGTACGAACTCAAGCGCGATCTGGTGGAATTGCGCCGCGCCGCCGCGCCGCTGGCCGAGGTTTGCAACTATCTGCTGACCGATGTCTTCAACAACCATGTTTCCGACGACATCCGGCCCTATTTCCGCGACGTGCACGATCACGCCCTGCGCATCAACGAAGCCGTGGAGGTCATCCGGGAAGCCCTGGCGCTCGCCCTGCAAATCAGCATGTCGCTCGGCGCCGCCCGCCAGAACGAGGCGACCAAAAAGCTGGCCGGCTGGGGCGCGCTGCTGGCGATTCCGACCATGGTGTTCAGCATTTACGGCATGAACTTCAAGGGCTGGTTCCCCGAACTCGAATGGGCCTATGGCTATCCGGCCGTGATGGGGAGCGTGACGGTGATTTGCCTGCTGCTGTACCGCTACCTCAAGAAATCCGGGTGGCTGTAGGTGTTCCGGTTCGCGCCCATCGGCATCGTTCGCTCCTGCTTTCGCGAGAAGTTCGGGATTCCACGGCAACCGGGACTGGCGCCGGCGGCGCGGGCGACGCTGGAACTGCTGCCCCCTCACAACCAGCCGGCGGCGGTGCGCGGGCTAGAGGATTTCTCGCACGTCTGGCTGGTGTTCGTGTTTCATGGCGTGCCGGCCAGCCGCTGGCAACCGACGGTGCGTCCGCCGCGTTTGGGCGGCAACCGGCGGCTGGGCGTGTTCGCCACCCGCTCTCCTTTCCGGCCCAACCCCATCGGCCTGTCGGTGGTGGCGCTGGATCGGATCGTGACCGGTCAGGGGCGCGTCGCGCTGCATTTGAGCGGGGTGGATGTGCTGGACGGAACGCCGGTGCTGGACATCAAGCCCTACCTGCCTTACGCCGACCGCGTTCCGACCGCGACCGGCGGTTTCGCGGACGAGGCGCCGGGAGCGGGATTGGCGGTGGAGTTCAGCGCGGCGGCGGCGGCGTTTTGCGCGGCGTGGCCGGACGGCGATCTGGGTGAACTGATCGCGCAAATTCTGCGACAGGATCCCCGCCCGGCCTACAAACGGACTGATCCCGAGCCCCGGCATCACGGCATGAAGCTGTACGATTGCGACGTGCGCTGGGAAATGCGCGGCGATGTGGCGCATGTGACCGAGATTCTGCCGGTCACGATCTGCCTGCCGACGCTCACTCCAGCAGCCGGACCGCCTCGCCCAGCGGACAGGCCCGAATAGCCTCGGACAGCAGCTCGATGACCCGGTGGCGCGGGAAGCTTTTGCGCCAGGCCAGCGCCACGACCCGGGTCGGCGCCGGCGCCGCGAACGGCCGGACGCTGAGCAGGTCGCCGACCTGCGCGTAACCGCTGACCGAGGTGTAGGGCAGAACGGTGATGCCCATGCCGGTCGCCACCATCAGGCGAATCGTTTCCAGCGAACTGCCCTCCAAGGTCCTTTGCATGTTGTCCGACGACACGCTCAACCGGTTGCACTCGGGACAGAAACGTAGAACCTGATCGCGGAAACAGTGGCCTGGCCCCAGCAGCAGCAAATCCTGCCGGGCCAAGGTCGGCGTGTCGATGGTGGTCACCTGCTCCAGCGGATGGCCGGTCGGCACCAGCACCACGAACGGCTCCTCGTAGACCGGGCGGGTCATGATCCCCGGTTCCTCGAACGGCAGCGACAGGATCAGCACGTCCAGTTCGCCGTCCTTCAGCCGCTCGCTCAGCACCGCCGTGTAGTTTTCCTCGATTTGCAGCGGCATGTCGGGCGCCCGGCGCCGCAGCCGCGGGATCAGGTGCGGCAGCAGATAAGGCCCGATGGTGTAAATGACGCCCAGCCGCAGGATGCCGGCCAGCTCGTCCTGGCCCTGGCTGGCGAGCCGCTTGACGGCGGCGGCTTCTTCCAGCACCCGCTGGGCCTGCTCGACGATGCGTCGGCCCACCGGCGTGACGCCCACCTCGCCGGGCGCGCGCTCGAACAGGATCACCCCCAACTCCTCCTCCAGCTTGCGCACCGCCACGCTCAGAGTGGGTTGGCTGATGTGGCAGGCTTCGGAGGCGCGGCCGAAGTGCCGTTCGCGGGCGACGGCGACGATGTAGCGCAATTCGTTCAGAGTCATGGCGATAGCGTGGAACTCGGCGACCGGCGGGCCGCTCCCGCGCCGGGTCATCATGGACAGAAATGGCGTTTGCGTGTAGTTTAAGCGGCGCTTTTTTCGCGTTAGAACGCGGCCACTTCAAGCGCAACACGCACTTCAAGCACCCCTGTGGAAACCCCATCAGCGTCAGGAGGGTTCATGGCGTACCAGCATATCCGCATCCCCACGAGCGGTGAAAAAATTTCGGTCAAGGACGGCAAACTCAACGTTCCAGATCAGCCCATCGTCGGCTTCGTCGAAGGCGACGGCATCGGTCCCGACATCACCAAAGCCTCGCTGCGGGTCTGGGACGCGGCGGTCGAGGAAGCCTACGGCGGCCAGCGCAAGATTCACTGGTGCGAGATCTATCTGGGCGAGAAGGCGGCGGAACTGTACGACGGCAACTATTTCCCGGACGAAACCCTGGAAGCCATCAAGGAGCTGGTCGTCGCCATCAAAGGTCCCCTGACCACCCCGGTCGGCGGCGGCTTCCGCTCCCTGAACGTGGCCTTGCGCCAGGATCTCGACCTGTACGCCTGCGTGCGCCCGGTGCGCTACTACCCCGGCGTGCCCTCGCCGATGCGCCACCCCGAAAAGGTGGACGTGATCATCTTCCGCGAGAACACCGAGGATGTCTACGCCGGCATCGAATACAAGTCCGGCTCGCCGGAGAACGCCAAGCTGGCCAAGTTCCTGCGCGAGGAAATGGGCGCCGATTTCTTCGACGACGCCGGCCTCGGCATCAAGCCGATCTCGCCGTTCGCCTCCAAGCGGCTGGTGCGCAAGGCGATTCAGTACGCCATCGACCACGGCCGCGACAGCGTGACCCTGGTCCACAAGGGCAACATCATGAAGTTCACGGAAGGCGCCTTCCGGAACTGGGGTTACGAGCTGGCGCGCGACGAGTTCCCGGACCAGACCATCACCGAGAACGAGCTGTACAGCGTTTACGGCGGCAAGCAGCCGCCCGGCAAGGTGGTGATCAAGGACCGTATCGCCGACATCATCTTCCAGTTGCTGCAATTGCGGCCGGAAGAGTTCTCGGTGCTGGCCACCATGAATCTGAACGGCGACTACCTGTCCGACGCCGTGGCGGCGGAAGTGGGCGGCATCGGGATCGCGCCGGGGGCCAACATGGCCGACTTTATCGGCGTGTTCGAGGCCACCCACGGCACCGCGCCCAAGTACGCTAACCTGGACAAGGTCAACCCCGGCTCGCTGATGCTGTCGGGGGTGATGATGCTGCAATACATGGGCTGGACCGAAGCCGCCGAGCTGATCGAGTCGGCGCTGACCCAAGTCATCGCCGACAAGACCGTCACCTACGATTTCGCCCGGTTGATGGACGGCGGCACCGAGGTCCCGACCAGCAAGTTCGGCGATCTGATCATCGCCAAGATGCGCGAGCAGGGACCCGCGTTGCGCCAGGAGATCGAGCGCCGCCGCCGCGCCCAGACGGAAGCGCGCAAGGCGCTGGAAGCCGCCCGCGTGGCCGATCCGGTGCAGGCGATGATCGCTTCGGGCCGGATGCCGAACACCGTGGGCGGCATCATGTCCCCGGTCGTCGTCGTCAAGAACGAGGAACCGGTCAACGTCGCCATGCACTCGATGATCGAAAGCGGCGTGAACGCGGTGATGGTCGAGCCGGACGCCAGCGGCCAGTGGGGCATCATGACCGACCGTGACGTGCTGAAGAAGATCATCAGCGTCAACCGCTCGCCGGCGCGGGTCAAGGTCGGTGAAGTCACCACCCGGCCGCTGGTCACGGTCAAGCGCGAAATGTCGCTGGCCGAGGCCGCGCAACGGATGTCCGAGGCGAACGTCCGCCGCGTGGTGGTCGAGATGGACGGCAAACCGGTGGGCATGGTCACCGACAACGACCTGTTCCGCACCGTGGAAGTGTTCGGCTGGGGTCCCGACGTTTGATCTGAGCGTCGGCTACCGCCAAACACCAGAGCGGCGTTCGCGTCACGGTTCGAGACCGGGCGGGAGCGCCGTTTTTTATCCCGACGCCACGCGAGGCGGGAACTGACATGGCGCGACTCAAGCAATACCAAGTCGATGCGTTCGCGGCGCGAGTTTTCGAGGGCAATCCGGCGGCGGTGGTTCCTCTCGACGCTTGGCCGGACGATGGCCTCCTCCAAGCCATCGCCGAGGAAAATAACCTGTCCGAAACCGCTTTTTTCGTGCCCTCCCCCAACGGTTTTCATCTGCGCTGGTTCACGCCGGTCGCCGAGGTGAATTTGTGCGGTCATGCGACCTTGGCGACCGCCCACGTACTGTTCGAGCTTCTCGGATACCGACGACCGGTCATCGCGTTCCAGACGCGCGGCGGAGAACTGCTCGTGGAGCGACAGGGATCGTTGCTGGTGATGGATTTTCCCGCTTTATCGCCAAAGCCTTGCGCCACGCCCGATCTGCTCGTCGAAGGCTTGGGTTGCCAGCCCGCCGAAACGCTGGCGGCCGTCAATTACCTTTGCGTGTTCGAATCGGAAGCGTGCGTTCGCGCCATCGTCCCGGATTTTGAAAAGCTGCGGCGCCTGGAACGGCAAGGAGTGATCGTGACGGCGCCGGGGCAGGACAGGGATTTCGTCAGCCGCTATTTCGCGCCCAAATTGGGTATCCCCGAAGATCCCGTAACGGGTTCGGCCCACTGCGAACTGACGCCGTACTGGGCCGCTCGGCTGGGGAAAATCCGCCTGTCGGCGCGGCAGGTCTCCAAGCGTGGCGGGGATGTCCTCTGCGAGTTGCAGCGCGACCGGGTCAAGCTGGCGGGCCGGGCGGTCACGTTCATGGAGGCGGAAATCGAGATCGGGACCTGAGCGCATCCGTCCAGTTTGACGTACCGTGATCCTCAGCCTGCTATTCGGTCTCGTCGTCGGCTTCGCCCTGGGTCTGACCGGCGGCGGCGGTTCCGTGTTCGCCGTGCCCTTGCTGGTGTACGGTCTGGGCGTACCGGCGCACGAGGCGGTGGTCGTCTCGCTGGCGGCGGTGGGCGCGACCGCCTTCGGCGGCGGCTTGGCGCGCTGGCGCGACGGCCAGGCCGAATACCGGATCGCGGTCATCTTCGGCCTGTCCGGCATCGTCGGCGCACCGTTGGGCGCATGGCTGAACCCTAAGTTCCCCGAAACGGCGCTGCTGGGCGGATTTGCCCTGCTGATGCTGGCGGTGGCATTACGCATGTGGCGGCAGGCAACCTGCCGACCGGAGGAAACCCGGATCGTCCGCGCCGGCGCCGACCCCGGCGCCGACAACGCCGGTCCGGCCTGCCGCTACGATCCTGCCGGACGGCTGCAATTCACTTCACGCTGCGCGGTGCGACTGGCATTGACTGGCTCTGCGACCGGGCTGTTGTCCGGGCTGTTCGGCGTGGGCGGCGGCTTTATGATCGTGCCCGCGCTGGTGCTGGTGGCTTCGCTGCCGATGCGGCGGGCGGTCGCCACCTCGCTGTGGGTGATCGCCATCATCAGCGTGATCGGGTTGCTGTCCCACATCCTTGCGGGCCATCGGCTGGACATTGGGATCACGACCGGCTTCGTGCTGGGCGGCTTGGGCGGCATGGCGTTAGGCATCGCGGTGGGACGGCGCATCGCCGGCCCGGCTCTGCAAAAGCTGTTCGCCGGAATGATCGTGGCGGTGGCGGCGTTCATGCTGGTGAGGCTGGTCGCTCATTAATCGGGCTTCCCCGTGGTCCCCGCCGCCGCGCCGCCAGCGTCGCCGCCCCCTCCCTCCGGTCCCGCCAGTTCCGAACCCCGGCAACCGCTGGGGCAACACCGGCCCGGCTGCCGACCGAACCAGCGCGGATCGCTGGCGGCGTGCGCGCCCCGGTCGAGCAATCGCTCCACCAGCGCGACCCGCTCCTCGATCGGATAACGCCGGTAAATCTCCCGTTTCATCGCCTCCGGCGAACCGCCGCCGTGCAGGCTGATCACCGAATACCAGCCGCCCTGATAGGAGGCCGTCAGGTCCTCGATGAAGCGGGCCACCTCGATCCGCCGCGCGTAGGGAATGTCGGAGCGAGCGGTCAGCACTTCCGAAATGCGGCCGGCGGTCGCCGGATTGTGGTCCTCGTCCGGTCCCGGCAACGCGACCACCATGCCGCCCGACACCTCGTGGGCCAAGCGATGCATGTCGTAAATCTGCGTCCCCAGCAACAGCTTGCCGATGTTGGCGAACACCGGCTCCGGCAACGCGACCCCGGCGGCATCGACCTCGGCGTACACCGACGCCGCGACGCCGCAGGCGTAAAACCCCTCGACGATCTTGATCAGTTCGACCATCGCCTCCCGCAGCGCGGGCGCGCGGTCGGGATCGAGCCCGTTCGCCTCGATGACCAGAGCACCGGCGCCGATTAGCAGATCGCCGAAACCGGCGCGGGCGCCGATGCAGGTATGGCGATGATGGGTCGCGTAGTGGTAGGTGAACCGCTCGGAGTGCTGCCACTCGCCGGCCAGGAACACCCGTTCCCACGGCACGAACACCTTATCGAACAAACAAACCCCGGTCGATTGCCCGTACTTGCCGCTGAACTTGGCGGCGGCTTCGCCCGGTCGGCCAGCGGGACGGGCGACGATGGTCAGGCCCGGCGCGTCCACCGGCACGGCGCAGCACACGGCGAACTCCCGGTCGGCCTCGGTCATCGCCCGACCCGGCATCACCAGCAGCTCGTGCATGTAGGGCGCTCCGGTGACAATGGCCTTGACCCCGGAAATTGTGATGCCCTTCGCGTTCCGTTCGACGATGCGGAGGTAGGCATCCAGATTCGGCTGGGCATGAGGGCGCAAGGAGCGGTCGCCCTTGGCGTCGGTCATCGCCAAGCCCAGAGTCAAATCCTGCTCGTAAACGTGCCGCAAATAGGCCAGCAAGCGCGGGTGATAGTCGCCGCCCAACTCGGCGTCCAGCCGGTGGGTAGCTTGAAAAACGCCGGCCAATCCGTCGCCGCCCAGATAGCGTTGGGCGCAGCCGGTCTCCCGGCAAACCAAGCGCACCGCTTCCAGCTTGTCGAGCAGATCGGACCCATCGCGGGGAATCGCGATCATCCGGTTGACCGTCTCGCCACCCGCGGTTTTCGCCCGCATCCACGGCGCCAAGTCCTCGCGCAGCGCGAAATCGTAAGTGACCGCCACGCCCGCGATGCCCGGCGCCAGCAACGGCTCGTCGGCCACCGATTCGACCCGGCGACCGTTCACGAAAACGGTTGGGCTATAACGCCGCAGGGATTCCCGATATTCGCCGCCAGACAAGTGCATGTTCGCCTTCCCGCTTCGGTAAGCTTCTTGGAGACTTGATAAATGAGGTAGTATGTGGCGCGCTCGAGCCGCCGCTCTCCTCAACCGACACCACTCTCCCGCGCCCGATGCCCATTATCCGCAAATCATCGTTCCGCCGCGCGCCGCTCGCTTTCCTGGCGATCCTGACGCTATTGGCCACCGCGCTCACCGCCGGTTGCGCCTCCAAGAAAAGCGTCGATCCCGTCCCGGTCCCGCCCGCCGGCACCCGCGAAAACGGCGTGCTGATACTGGCCAGCGCCGACAACAACCGGACCGCCGAACTGCGGGTCGGCGAACGCGTCAAGGTCGGTCTGCCGGACAATCCCAGCACCGGCTACACTTGGGCCATCGACGAAACCGATAGCCGTCTGCTGGCGCTGGACGGCGCGGAATACACCGAGCCGACCGAAGGCTTCATCGGAGCGCGCGGACGACGGATTTTCACCTTCACCGCCCGGCAGCCCGGCGAAGTCACGCTCCGATTGAAATACTGGCGCTTCTGGGACGGCGAGGGTTCGACGACCGAGCGGTATGCGGTCACGCTCAAAATCGTTCCCTAGACAAAATTTCGCTCCATGAGGACCAGGCGGAGGATCGGGCGCAATTCATGCCAATCCATATCGCGTTGATTGTCGTAGCGCTCTTGGGCGCGATGCTGCCGCTAGCTCTGTGGTTGCGGCGCGCGACCGACATGCGTCGCCAAGCCGAAAAGGTAGCGCGGGAAAGCGAAGCCCGCTATCGGACCTTGTTCGAGATCCTGGACGATTTCATTTTTTTGTATCCCATGACGGGCGAGGGCGCGCTCGCCAACTTTCTCGAGGTCAACGAGGTCGCTTGCCAGCGTTTGGGCTACTCGCGGCAAGAGCTGTTGCGCCTCTCGCTCCCGGATTTGCTGGCGCCGGAAGATAAGGCGGCGCTGCTCCACGAGCGAGCGATCCTGCTGCGCGACCGTCGGCAGGTGTTCGAGAAATGGGTGGTTGCCCGGTCGGAGGAACGGCTCCCTCTGGAGTTTCGCGCCCGCCTGTTCGATTCGGGCGGGCAACCCCTGGTGCTGGCCGTCGCCCGCGACATCAGCGAACGCAAGCGGTTGGAGCAAGTTCTGACCGACAGCAAGATCAATTTGGCGCGCGCCCAAGCCATCGCCAACGTCGGTAGCTGGTATCTGGATCTGCGGACCCGCGCGATGCGCTGGTCCGACGAGACATTCCGAATTTTCGGCTTATCGGGCAGCGCCACGCCGACCGTGGACGATTTTCTCGCGCGGATTCACCCCGAAGACCGCGATCCGGTGCTGGCCGCCCTCGGTGCCGCGCAGGCCGGAACCTCTTACGATATGGAGCATCGCATCCTGGTGGACGGCCAAATCAAATGGGTGCGCGAACGCGCCGAGGTCAATCGCGACCCGGACGGCGAATTGCTGCGCATCAACGGCACGGTGCAGGACATCACCGCCGACAAGCAACACCAGCAGCAACTGGAATGGCTGGCCCACCACGATCCCTTGACCCATCTGCCCAACCGCCTGCTGCTGGGGGACCGGATGCGCGTGGCGTTCGCCCAAGCCGACCGCGCCCGCAAGCTGCTCGCGGTCTGCTACCTCGATCTCGACGGTTTCAAGGCGGTCAACGACCGTCTGGGCCACGACGCGGGGGACCGGCTGCTGATCGAGGTGGCGGGCCGCTTGCGGGACAGCCTGCGCGCCGGCGACACCGTCTCGCGGCTGGGCGGCGACGAATTCGTGCTGCTGCTGGCCGGGTTCGACGCGGTGGCGGACTGCGAGCACGCCGTGGCGCGGCTGCTGGTCCTGCTGGCCGCGCCCTACGCGCTGGCGGAAGGCGTGGCCACGGTATCGGCCAGCATCGGCGTCACCCTTTACCCGCTGGATCGGGGCGAGCCGGACGAGCTGCTGCGCCACGCCGACCAAGCCATGTATCTCGCCAAACAGGGGGGGCGCAATTGCTACCGCCTGTTCGGCCGGGATGCATGACCGCTCGCCTTTCTCGTCCGTGCGCCTGCCCGACAAGAAAATCGATCCGTCCCGGCCATCTCAGCCGTTTGATCGGTTACGATCGCCCGGACCCGATACTATAATTCCTGCGGTCATAAGGTCCGCCGGACACCATGATGATCCGATAACATTCCGTTCGAAGCACACCATAACCTGGGAACAATCAAAATGAACAAACGTATCCTCGCGACGCTGAGCGCGTTGAGTTTGCTGCTGGCGGCGGGCTGCGCCACCACCACGGACAAACCACCGGCGCAGGACAAAACCGCCACGACGACCGAACAGCCCGCCGATCTGGAGATGCGCGACAAGATCACCGCCACCGCCATCGTGCAGGCGGTGGACCTCGAAAAGCGCGAAGTCGTTCTCAAAGGCAAGAGCGGCAAGCTCCATACCATCAAAGTCGGCGACGAGGTCCGCAACCTGCCGCGGGTCAAGGTCGGCGACCGGGTGGTGCTGACGTACTACGAGGCGCTGGCGATAAACCTCCAAAAGAACACGACGGGCGGCGTCGCCATGCGCAAGGAGTCCGTCACCACCGACCGCGCCGAACTGGGCCAGAAACCGGCGGGAACGGTCCGCAAGGATGTCGAGATCATCGCCAACATCACCGGTCTGAACAAGAAGACCCGCCGGGTCACCCTCCAGGGCGCCCAGGACGCGGTCACGCTGAAAGTGCCCGAGGACATCGACATCAACAGGCTCAAGGTCGGCGACCAAGTCAAGGCCAATTACGTGCAGGAATTGGCGGTTTCGGTCGAATCGGCCGCGACCAAGAAAATGAAGTGAGAAGTCGGCGGAAGCCGTCAAAAATGCCCCTCTCTCGCTGAGAGAGGGGTTGGGGGCGAGGGTTTTCCTTCAATCTCTCGCTGTCGGGCGAGGGCGCCCCCGCAAAACGATCAAGCGCTTCCCGGAAACCGATTCATGCGGCGCAACGCCGGGAAGCGCCACATCCAAACGGCGGTCACCACCAAGGTGGCGACCCCGCCGATCACGACGGCCGGCACCAAGCCAAACCAGGCGGCGGTCAGGCCGGACTCGAATTCCCCCAGCTCGTTCGAGGCGCCGATGAACACCGCGTTGACCGCGCTGACCCGGCCCCGGATGGCGTCCGGCGTTTCCATCTGCACCAGCAGGTGCCGGATGTAAACGCTGATCATGTCGCTGGCCCCGAGGACGAACAGCGCGACCAGGGACAACCAGAAGCTGTGCGAGACGCCGAAAAGGATGGTGGTCACGCCGAACAGGGCGACCCCGCCGAACATCCAGTACCCGACCCGGCGCGACATCGGCTTGAACGCCAGCAGGATCGAGATCAGCGCGGCTCCGGCTCCCGGCGCCGTGCGCAGCAGACCGAGACCCTGCGGCCCGACCTGGAGAATGTCGCTGGCGTAAGCCGGCAACAGCGCCGTCGCGCCGCCGAACAACACGGCGAACAGGTCGAGCGAAATCGCGCCCAGCACGACCGGCCGCGACCGGACGAAACGCAATCCTTCCAGCAGCGTGTGCCAGTTCGGCGTTTCCTTTTCGGTCGCCGGCTGTTCGATGCGCGTCAGCCCCATCAACAGCATGGCGAGCAGAAAAAGCGTCGCCGCCGCGCCGTACACCACGGCCGGACCGAACAGATAGAGCAAGCCGCCCACGGTCGGCCCCACGATCACCGCGACATGAAAGCCGGATGAACTGATGGCGACGGCATTGCCGAAGTTTGCCCGTGGCACCAGGTTCATCAGAATCGCTTGGCTGGTCGGCATTCGGAAGGCGCGGGCCGAGCCGAACAGGGCCAAGGCCGCGAACACCGGCCATAGCGCCTGAAATCCGCCCAGCGTGAACAGCAACAGAATCAGCGCGCAACTCAATTCCACCGCGTGACAGGCGATGATGATGGCGCGGCGATTGAAATGGTCGGCGGCTTGACCCGCGACCAGCACCAGCGCGACGAAGGGCGCGAATTGGGCGAGGCCGATCAAGCCCAAATCCAGCGCGTCGCCGGTGATCGCGTACACCTGCCAGCCCACCGCCACGTTTTGCATCTGCACCGCGATGGTGCCGAGCAAGCGGGCGGAGAGGTAGAAGGCGAAATTGCGATGGCGCAACGCGCTGAAACCGTTCAGGGCGGATGAGGTCACGGCAAGTCGCTCGAACCGGGCGCGGAATCGCCGGGCTGCGCCGCCTCGAACCAACGGACCCAATCCGGCGCGCAGAGGATCGCCTTCGGGCGGCGCCCAAACGGCGAAGTCCTTGTCTTCGATGGGCGAATAAGGGCCGGGCTTGACCTCGAACATGATGGTGCCGGGCGCGAGACTGACCGCGCAGTGCCACGCATAAGCCGGGATTTCCACCGCGCAATCGCCATCGCCGGCGCGCAAATCGGCGCGGGCCAAGACGCGGCCCGCCTCGTCGAAGCGCAGCACCGAAAAAGCGCCCCGCACCACCACCATCAATTCCCAGCCGCTATCCCGTGCGTGCCGGTGAGGACGGGCATACGTGCCGGGCTCCATGGCGTTGAACAGCCGTTGCACGGGGTCTGCCAGCACCGGATGCACGTTCAGGTTCTTGCGGCGCCGGGGCAAGCGAGCAGCTTCCACGCTCAGGGCGCTCAGAGTCGCGGCGTCGTAGATTTTCAAGTGGTCGGGCATGGCGGCTCTCTCCTACCCCGCGAGGCCCGTAACCCCATACCGCGCCCGATAATCGCGCATCTTCTCCAAATGCCCGGCGTACTCCGGCCGTTCGGCCAGATAGACCAACAAATCGTCCAGATTCGCGATGCTGGTGACGGCGATGCCGTGGGCGCGCTCGACCTCCTGCACCGCCGACAATTCACCCTGCCCCCGTTCCCGCCGATCCAGCGCGATCAGCACGCCGGCTGGCGTCGCGCCGTGAGCGGTCAGGATTTGCATCGTCTCGCGGATAGCGGTGCCGGCGGTGATCACATCGTCCACGATCAAGACCCGACCCTTTAACGGAGCGCCGACGATCAGCCCGCCCTCGCCGTGATCCTTGGCTTCCTTGCGGTTGAAGCACCAGGGAACATCGCGGCCGTGTTGCTCGGCCAGGGCGACGGCGACCGTCGCCACCAGCGGAATGCCCTTGTAGGCCGGTCCAAATAAGGTATCGAACTCCAGCCCTGCCTCCATGATCGCGGCGGCGTAACAGCGGCCCAGCCGGGCCAGCGCCGCGCCGCTGTCGAACAAGCCGGCGTTGAAGAAATACGGGCTGATCCGCCCGGATTTCAGCGTGAATTCGCCGAAGCGTAACACGCCCCGGCCGATGGCGAAGTCGAGAAAGTCCCGCTGATAGTCCCGCATGGTTCCAGGTTCCGGCTGTCAGGGTGGTATCGCACGGAGTGCCACCGTTAGTTTCAGAGGTGTCGGAGAGTGATCGCGGCGATCATGGATCATCTTCGACGGGAGGAAGCAATTCCTCCAGTTGTAGAATCAGCGGCGGAATATCTTGGGTTGCGGTTTTATACAGCCGATCATGATCGATCTGGCCATAATCGTGAGCCAGGATATTTCGTTGGCCGATGATATTGCGCCACGGAATTTCGGGATGCTGTTCCCGGAATGTTGCCGACACTCTTCGGGCCGCCTCGCCAATGATTTCCAGGCCGCGTTCGATGGCGAGCCTTGCGGCAAGATCCCCATGCCAATCGCGCTCCGACTTGCCCGCTAGGATCGTAACGCAATGCCTGGCGTACTCCAGCATGTCCCACAGATAAGCGCCATCGCGTTCTTCAGGTGCCATACACCGGCTCCAAATCTTTCAAAATCGCGCGGCGTCGATAAGGATTGTTCAACACGCTAGAGGTGACCAGATCGACCGGCCGCCGATCTAGCAACGCGGATAATTCATCCTGCATCTCGACCATCTCGAACAAACCGATATTGGCGCTTTCCTCGAACTCGACCAAAAAATCCACATCGCTGTCTAGTCGGAAGTCATCGCGCGTGGCGGAGCCGAACACCGACAGCGATTTGATCCGGCGCTGACGGCAGAATTCAGCGATTCTGTCGCGGGGCAGATTCAGGCTGGGATGAATCATGTAACTGTCTATCTGGGTTCGCGGTTCGAGATTCTGGCTTGGAGGATACCGAATAGTCGGTATCATAGCGCGCTTCGCCACCCTGCCAACGGACCATCATCGCCTCATGCGGGTCATCACCTTCAACGCCAACGGCATCCGTTCCGCCGCCAGCAAGGGCTTTCTCGGCTGGCTGGCCGAACAGAACACCGATGTGGTCTGCCTTCAGGAAACCAAGGCCCACAACCACCAGTTGCCGCCCGACATCTTCCATCCGGCCGGTTATCATTGCCATTACCACGACGCCGAGCGCAAGGGCTACAGCGGAGTGGCCGTTTTCGCCCGTCGTGAACCGGACGAGGTGCGAACCGGCTTGGGCTGGCCGGAATGCGACGCGGAGGGCCGCTGGCTCGAAGCGCGGTTCGGCAAGCTCAGCGTGGTCTCCTTGTATCTGCCGTCCGGTTCCTCTAGCCCGGATCGGCAGGCGGTGAAATTCGACTTTCTGGCGCGGCTGGCCGAACCGCTGCGGGCGATGCGCGCCAGCGGTCGCGACTATATCCTGTGCGGCGACTGGAACATCGCTCACAAGGAAATCGACCTGAAGAACTGGCGAGCCAACCGCGATCATTCCGGCTTTCTTCCCGAAGAACGGGCCTGGATGGACGAGCTGTTCGGGCCGCTGGGCTGGGTGGACGCCTTCCGGGTGGTGAATCCCGAACCGGATCAGTACACCTGGTGGTCGAATCGCGGCCGGGCGCGGGAAAAAAACGTCGGCTGGCGGATCGATTATCAGGTGGTCACGCCCGGCTTGGCGGAGAAAGTCCGCGCCGCCGCCATCTGTCGCGATCCGCGCTTTTCCGACCACGCGCCCTTGCTCATGGATTACGACTATGCCTTCTGATTCGCCCCGGCGTTCCGGCCGAGACATCCTGCGCATTTTCCTCAGTGGCCGGATGCTGACGGCTTTACTGATGGGCTTCTCCTCCGGTCTGCCGTTGCTGCTCGCCACCGGGTCGGTGCTGCAAGCGTGGCTGAAGGAAGCCGGCGTCGATCTCGGCACCATCGGTCTGTTCGCCTTGGTCGGCCTGCCGTACACGCTGAAATTTCTGTGGGCGCCGCTGCTGGATCGCTTCGCGCCCCTGTCGGGCATGGGCCGGCGGCGCGGCTGGCTGCTCTTGATCCAACTGACGCTGACGGTCGCCATTGCCGGATTGGGGTTCACCGACCCCACCCGCAGCCTGCCGCTGGTCACGCTGGCGGCGTTTCTGGTGGCGTTTTTCTCCGCGTCGCAGGACATCGTGATCGACGCCTACCGGCGCGAGTCGCTGGCCGACGACGAGCAGGGCTTGGGCGCTTCGCTCTACGTCAACGGCTACCGGGTCGGGATGCTGCTGTCATCCGGCGGCGGGCTGATCCTGGCCGATTTCATTCCCTTTACCGCCGTGTACTGGGTGATGGCGGCGGCGATGCTGCCCGGCTTGATCACCACCGCGTTCTGCGTCGAGCCGCTGGTGGCCGCCGGCACGCCCCGCACCCTGCGGGAAGCGGTGGTGCAACCGTTCGCGGAGTATTTTTCCCGGCAGGATGCCGTGCTGGTCCTGCTGTTCGTGCTGCTCTACAAGGTCGGCGAGATGATGGCCAGCCAGATGACCACGCCGTTTTATCTGGACCTCGGTTTCAGCAAGACCGAAATCGGCACCATCGTCAAGCTGTTCGGTTTCTGGGCGACGGTGGTCGGCGGGCTGCTCGGCGGCGTGCTGATCCTGCGGCTGGGGCAGTACCGCGCCCTGTGGCTGTTCGGCGTGTTGCAGGCCATCGGGCTGATCGGCTTCGTGATTCTGGCCCGGCTCGGCCACAGCCTGCCGGGGCTGGCGCTGGCCATCACCAGCGAAAACCTGTTCAGCGGCATGGCGACCACAGCTTACGTGGCGTTCATGGCGACCCTCACCAACAAGAAATTCACCGCCACCCAATATGCCTTGCTCAGCAGTCTGATGGGCATTCCCCGTGTGATCGTCAACACCCCGACCGGCTATCTGGCGGAATGGTTGGGCTGGGAAGGCTTTTTCCTGTTCTGCATGGCGGCCACCGTGCCCGGCCTGTGGCTGCTGACCCGCTTCCGGGCGTGGATGGAAGAAAAGCGGGAGGTGTCGGATCGGGAACCGGCGGCGGTGCTGGAATCCGGCAAGAACTGATATCCAGATCAAATTCATGCCAGCGCCAGCGTCGCGATCATCACCCCGGCATCTTCCGGGCAAACCGTGACGGTGAATCCCATCGCCCGGCACAACTCCAGCATCGCCCCGTTCTCCCGCAGGATTTCCCCGTACAGCTCGCGGATGCCCCGAGCGCGGGCGCAGTGGATGAGCCGGCGCAACAGCAGGCTGCCGAGCCCGATCCCGGTGGCGTCCCGCAGCAGGATGATGGCGAACTCCGCCCGCTCTCGGTCGGGATCGCCGATGAACCGCGCCACCCCGCACCCCTCCGGCGCTTGGTCGGGGCGCTGTCGCAGCGCCACCAGCGCCATCTCCCGGTCGTAATCGATCTGGGTCAGCCGGACAGCTTCGTCGTGGGTCAGTTCCTTGACCACATGCATGAAGCGCATCCGCACGTCTTCGGCGGTCAGTCGCGCGAAGCCGGCGATGAACGCGGGTTCGTCCTCTGGCCGCACCGGACGAATCAACAGCGTCGAACCGTCCGGCAAGGGCAGGGTTTCCTCCAGCTCGCGCGGATAGGGCCGAATCGCCAGCCGCTCGTGGGCCGGCGCGGTCGTCGGTGCGACCCGAATCCGGGCGGCGCCCACCATCGCGCCAGCGGCGCTCGCCAGCACCGGATTCAGCTCCAGTTCGACCACCTCGCCCAAGTCCACGATCAGTCGCGAAATCCTGACCAGCAACAAAATGACGCCATCCAACAAGCCCACCATCGCGGCGTCGGCGTTCCGCAACAGCCGATAAACTCCGCGTGTGCCCGATCACCTCGCGGGCCAGCACCGGATTGAGCGGCGGTAGCGCGGCGGCGATATCGTTGCTCAGAGCGGCGGCTCGACCACCCGACCCCAGCAGCAAGGCGGGGCCGAAGACCGGATCGTCGATCGCGCGGACGCTCAACTCCAGCGGGGCCGGATCGGCGGCGCGGATCGCCATCACCATCTCCGGCGTCGCGATCGAGATATCGTAAATTTGCAGCAGCGCGGCGGTTTCGGCCGCATCCAGCGTGCCGCGACCCGCCGCGAGCGCTCGCTCGATGATCGGCCGGGCGGCGGCGGGATCGACGGCGATCAATTCTGGCGGATCGGGCGGGGTTTCCATCAAGGCGATCCGGTTCTGCTGGTGGCGCCAGCGCTGCATGAACGCTCGGATGGCATCGTCGGGCGTGTCGTAGGTGGGAATGCGCCGATCCAGGAAACGTTGCCGGGCGGCGCGGGCGCTGTCCGCGCCCAACCAGCACGTCAACACCCCCGGCCGGCCGCCGCCGACGGGAAATCGCTCCATGGTTTCAAGCACGGCGGCGGCGGTCGCCTCGGCCGAAACCAGCGCGTTCGGCGAGTGCAGGACCAGCACGCCGTCGAACTCGCGCGCTCGCAGCAGCGCCTCCATCGCGGCGGCCATCCGGTCGGGACCGGCATCGCCGCCCAGATCGATCGGATTTTCGGGAATGATCCCCGCCGGCAAAATCCGGCGGATCGCGATCTCGGTCTCCCGGCCGAACCGGGCCAAGCGCCCGCCTTCCGCCAGCAGGGTATCGGCGGCCAACAGGCCGAGCCCCCGGCTGTTGCCGACAATCGCCAGCCGGTCGCCGGTCGCCGGCAGGTCGAGCGCCAGAGTTTCGGCGGCCCAAAACAGCTCCCGCAGCGACCGGACCCGCAGCATCCCGGCCCGGCGGAACGCGGCGTCGTAAATCGCATCGGTCTGATGGGATGCGGGATCGCCCCCCCGGCCGGCCCGGACCACCAGCACCGGCTTGACGCGCGCCGCCGACCGCGCCGCCGAGAGGAACGGGCGGACCCGTTGCAGTGTCTCCAGATACAGCAGGATGGCGAGGGTGTCGGGATCGCGGGCCAGCCAATCCAGCAAGTCGCTGAAATTGATATCGGCGCGTTCGCCGAGCGCGACGACGCAGGAAAAACCGATGCCCTGGGCGGTGGCCCATTCGATCATCGGCGCCAGCACCGCTCCCGATTGCGCGACCAGGGCCAGATGGCCCGGCCGGGGCCGCAAATGGCCGAGCGAGGCGTAGAGCCCGCAGCGCGGCACGACGATGCCGAGGCTGTCCGGGCCGAGCAGCCGCAAGCGGTGCGGCCGGGCAGCGTCCCGCAGAGCGCGGTGGAAAATCGCCGCCGCATCGGTGCCATGCCCGCTGGAAGGGGTGGCGATCACCGCGACTTTGGTGCCGCGCCGGCCCAGTTCGGCCAGCAGGCCGGGAACGGTCGGTGCCGGAGTGGCGACCACCGCCAGTTCCGGCGCGCTCGGCAGATCGGCCGGACGCGGATAAGCCGGCCTCTCCAGAACGCGCCGGTGCCGGCGGTTGACCAGGAACAGATCGCCCTTGAAACCGCCGTCCAGCAGGTTGCGGGTCAGCGCCGCGCCCGGCGAACCGGGCCGCTCGCTGGCGCCGATCAGCGCGACCGAGGCGGGATCGAACAGATACCGCAGATGGCGGGTAGGCATCGCCGTCACTCCTGGCCGTGGCGGCTATTCGCCCGCCGTCACCACTCGGTTGCGCCCCCGTTCCTTGGCCCGATACAGGGCGGCGTCAGCCCGCGCCAGCAGGGCGGCTGCGTCCATTTCCTGTTTCCCGACGGCGGCGACGCCGATGGACACGGTGATCGCCGGCAAGTCGCCGCCTTGATAAAGCATCCGCATTTGCATGATCGCCTGCCGTAGGCTCTCCAGCCGCGCCCGTGCATCGTCGAGGGTGGAGCCATGCAGGATGAGGGTCAACTCCTCGCCGCCGTAGCGGCAGAAGAGATCGCCGGCGCGCATGGAGTGGCCCAGCAGGTCGCCGACCGACCGCAGCACGACATCGCCGGCTTCGTGCCCGTAGGCGTCGTTGAACCGCTTGAAGTGATCCAGATCCAGCATGGCGACGGTCAGCGGCTCGCCGCTGCGCTGGCAGCGGCTGAGTTCGCGCGGCAGAGTTTCATCCAGATAGCGGCGGTTGAACAGTCCGGTCAGCGGATCGCGAATCGCCTGCTCCCTTAAGGCTTCCTGCATCCGCTTGCGGGCGGTGATGTCGGTCACCACCGCGATGAAACCTTGCAACCGACCCTGCGGATCACGGCGGTAAGTCCAATCCACCTGCACGTCGATGATGTCGCCATTGGCGCGACGGTTTTTCACGAAATAGGGCGTGGGCGACGGCTGGTCGCGAATCAGGAATTGCAGGTAGTCGCGCAAAGATTCGCGTTCGGTGTCGTCCGTCAGAAAATCCCAGATCAACCGCCCGATCAAGCCGCCTTCCCATTGGCCTTGCAAGCGTTCCAGCGCGAGGTTGGCGAAGGTCACGCGGCCCGTCAGGTCGTTTTCCTGCACCCCGTAGGGCAGCAAATCCACCAAGGTGTGGAACCGGGCCTCGCTCTCTCGCAGGACTTCCTCCATGCGATGGCGCTCGGTAATGTCGTTGAGGGTCCCCGAGGTACCGATGGAACCGCCCTCCTGGTCCAGGATGAGTCGGGCGAAGACCTCGATCCACCGAAAGCCGCCGTCCCGGTGCAGGTAGCGGATCTCGTGGCGGCAGTAGTCCTTCTCGCGCCGGATCAGCGGCTCGAACAATTCCAGGTTGCGCTGGCGATCATCGGGATGGATGTAATTCAGAAACAGCGTGCCGAGGCTTTCCGCGACGGCGAAGCCGGTGATCTCGCTCCAGGCCGGGTTGAGGAAGGTCCACAGACCTTGGGCGTCGGTCTGGAAAATCACCTCCTTGACGGTATCCACCACGGATCGATAACGGGCCTCGCTCTCCCGCAGGGCGCTCTCGCTTTCCTGGAGTTGGATTTCGGCCTGCTTGCGGTCGGTGATGTCGTGGATGATCGAATACAACAACGAGCGATCATCCAAATTCAGCGGCCCGGAATGAACCTCGACATCGCGTACCTCACCGCTGGCCAGGCGGTGTCGGAAAAAGAAGTGCGAGCGCTTCTCCCGTTGAGCCGAGCGCATCTCCTCGACGGTTTGTTCCGGGGTAAGCCGGTTGATGTCGCTAATCTTCATGCGACAAAGTCGCTCGATGGCGTAGCCGTAATAGTCGGCAGCGGCGGCATTTGCATCGACGATGTCGCCGCCGACGGGATCAATCAGCAACATAGTCGCCTTGGATGCCGTAAAGAGCGTGCGAAACCGCAATTCGCTTTTTTGCAGGGCCTCTTCGGCAACCTTGCGCTTGGTGATATCGGTGTGCGCGATGACGACCCCGCCGCCTGTTTCCAGGGGCGTCACCGTCATGGTGAACCAGCGCGGCGCGCGCGGCGAGTGGCAGGGGTATTCGAGGGTAAAGCTCGACCGCCGACCGGCCAGCACCGCTTGAATGCCGTCATGAGCCGCCATCGCCTCTTCCGACCATGCGTTGCTGGCTTCTCGACAGACCTTGAGGTAATTGACGCCGAGTTCCGGGCGCGGATCGCCAAGCTGGTTCCCGTTCTCCAGCGCGAAGCGCCGCCAGGATTCGTTGATGGCCATGATCACGCCGTCGCGGTCCAGCACGGCGATGTGGGAATCCATCGAATCCAGAATGGCGCGAGTGAATTCATCGCTTTGCCCAACCTTGATCAGCGCCTGCTGAAGTTCTTCGGTTCGCGCTTGAACCTGCGCCTCCAAATGGTCCTGAGCCCGACGCAGGGCGGCCACCATATCGTTGAAGGCAATCGCCAGTTCGCCGATCTCGTCAGCGCGACCGACGCTCGCCAACCCGGTGGTGGGATCTTGCGCGGCGATCTGGTGGGCGGTCCGATTCAAAATCAGCAGGGGTTCGGCTATCCGCCGCGCCAACTGGTGTGACAGCGCCAAGGCCAGCGCCGTTAAGGCCAGCATGCCGAGGCCGTAACCCAGCAACAGATACTCGAAACCGGCGAACAGGGTGGAAGGCTCGTAGAGACTCAACGTCAGCCCGGCGGCGGCGAACGGCCCGGCGGCGAACAGGGGACGGGTGGACGGCTTGCCGGGCAACTCCGGGTAGGGTCCCGTGGTGAAATCGAGCGTTCCACCAGGAGAATGCAGCATCAAGATCGCGTTCGGTCTCGTCAGATTTTTTTCGGTGACCAGCGCCAGTAAATCCAGGGCAGCGAGAATGTAGCCCTCGGCGCGGCCGGTTCCAGGATAAAGCACCGGCTGGAACAGCACGAGATGCGGTCGTCGCTCGATGGCGATGACAAGCGCCTGCGCTTGCTCCGCGCCGATGACCGCCCGGCTCTGCGGCAGGTCGGCCAGGCAATTGATCGGGTGCCATTTCTGTTGAGCGAGCAGTTTCCCCTCGAAGTCGCACAGCGCCAGGCCGTGCGGTTCGGCGAGCGGAAAGCGGTAATGGGAAAAAAAGGGCAACAGATAAATGTTCCGTCCCCGGGAATCGAGCAGGGCGGTCGCTATGATCGAACTCTTGGATAAATCCTGAGCGTGGCGCACGAAGAGATCGACCTTGTCATCCAGGCGGACCACGATCCGGTCGAGCCGATGTTCGGAATCGATGCGCTGGTGCTGCCGGACGATCCAGAGGGTCGCGGCCAGCGACGCGGCGCCAAACAGCAGGCTGGTGCCGAGAATCGCGGTGATGGCATAGGCGGCGATGCGCCGCTCCAGCCGGCGGTCGATCCAGGCGCGTGCGCGCCGCGCCTGGCGCAAGAGCGCGTTCATCCGTCGGTCGCCCTAGTCGGCGTCGATGCGGACAATGGCGCCGTCCTCGGCGTAACGCGCCATGAACACCTCTTGCAGCGACAAGGCATCATGCCGGTCGGGGGTAAAGGGCTGCGGGTAGGTTTTGACCAAGCCCGCATAATCGGTCACCCGTTCCAGCGCGTCCCGAATGGCGCTCCGGTCGGTGGAACCAGCGATCTGGATGGCCCGGGCCAGAATGTGAATCAGGTCGTAGGCGTGGGCGACTCCGACCGGAGACTGGATGCGCCGGGGACCGTCGATACCGTGGCGCCGGGCCGCCTGAATCACCCGTTCCGCCACGGGATTATCGGCACCGATGAAGGAATAGGTCTGCACCACGGCGAGATCGACATCCCGCAGAGCGGAGCCGGCCCCCGCGAAAAAATTCCCTCCAGTAATCCCCCAGGCCGCGAAAATCGGTAAGCGCTGCTCTTGCGGCAGCGCGGCGATTTCCTTGACGAAGACGATGCCTTCCCGCTCGTTGCTGACGAAGATCACCCCGTCGGCGCCAGCTTTTTTGAGTATCTGGTATTGTTCCGACAACGAGGCATCGCCCCAGTTGAACCATTGTGTGTCGACGATGGCGAACCGGGGATCGGTTTGATCGAGCGTCTCGGCGGCTTTGAGGTTGCTGCGTCCCCATTCAGTGTTGGGGACCAGCAGGCCGATTTTGCGCACGTCGCGCCGCTCGGCATGGCGAATCATGACTTGCATGGCCCAGGTGTCCCGGAGCGACAGGCGAAAAATGTAATTCGGCCGGAAATCGTGCGCGGTGATGGGATCGGCGGCGGCCCAGGGGTCGAGCAACGGTAGCTTGAGTTGATGGATTTCAGGGATGGCTTCGACCACGACTGGGCTGTATTTGCCGCAGAGCACGGCGACGACGGCGGGGTCGGCGGCGAAATCCTGCAAGTTCTTGATGAAGCGCGCCGGCACCGAGCGGTCGTCCTTGTCCACCAGGGCGAGCGGGCGACCGCCCAACACGCCGCCGGCGGCGTTGATTTCGTCCACCGCGATCTGAGCGCCCAGGCGGATCGCCTGCGCCGAGGTGCTGCCGACGACGCCAAACTCGGCATCGATGCCGATCAGGACCGGCGGGGAATCGGCCCGCGCGGCAGTGGCCACGATGATCAGGAAGAGATAAAGGACGGCGCGGGCTATCGTCATGGATACGGCCTCCAAAGCGGGCTCGCGGAAAAGATTGTGGCGGCCGGGGCAGGGCTGGTAATGCAGGCGCAGACGCGGTTTGCGAAGGGCTCGATTTGACGGAATTATGCTCCTGATTTGCGCGAGTATTCAAACTCCTACCTGGAAGGCGGGCAACCTACATTTTCATGACTGTATTGCGCGGTATCGCGCGGGATTGAAGACGTGGGTGGGAGATTATCGACAGAGCGCCAGCTCGTTTGACCGGATCGCTGCCAGTCGCCGTGGCCGATCTGGCGGATACGGTGTGTTGTTCAGGCAGTCGGCTTTTCCGCCAAATACGCCCTCCCTGGCGCGTCTCACCACTGGCAAGCCGGGTCGATCAGCTAACGACCGCCAACCGGGAACCGCTCGCGCCGCCGGATGACGATGGGATGGGTCTCAAACCGCACCTTGGCGCAAGACGATCCCGAGGCGCAGCCGCCGCAACCGCCGGCAGACAGCGCGCTCTCGGCCGAACCCGTCGCCGCTTCCGACGCGGCGCCGAACCGAAAAAGCCCGGAGGGCACTTCCCCCGGATTCCGAATCGACGGCGATCCAGGCCAGCCGCCGCCAGTGCCCGGCCAAACGCCAGAGAATGCAACGCTCTTCCGGAGACCGGCGGTCATCTGGATGAACGCAGAGTGCCTCAAGGTGGCGCACGATTGCGGTGGCCATGGCGGTGGAACGTCCGTTCAGGCTGGCGTGAATCAGTTGTCCGATCCGAATCTCGATTTCCCGTGGAGCGAGCTTGATGATCGCCAAGTCTCGAATCACCCCATGCCGGCCGAGAGATCGAGAGTCCTTCTCAATATCCGCATCGGATAGATCGTTGAGCACGGTGGCTTGCGTGGGACATCGGGTCTGCGGGAACGGTGAACCTGTCCGAGGCGCGATAGCGGGAATGGGAGTAGATGCGGTCGGTCGCCGCCGGGCTGAAAATGAATGCCTTGACACGGAATATCCTCCGTAATTTAAGGAAGGTTGATCGTGCAGGCTGGCTGCCGTCGCCCGGAGGCCGAAGGTGGCTGGCGCGGCGTCCCGGAGGAACGCCTGGGTTGTCGGTTACTTGGTCAGGATCAGTTTTCCCTGGCGGGTGATGCGCAGCCGATATTCCTGCCCGGCGTGATCGATCAGGATTTCCTGGCCGCCGTCGAACAGATCGCTGCTGGCCAATCGTTTCCGGGGCGTCCCGCTGCCGAGATCGGGTCGATCGAATCGCGGATCGCGGAAGGGCGGGTTCACGACGGACGCTCCATCGCGCGCCGCCGCCGCGCGGTCTTGGCGGTACCACCCTCGTTCAGGCGATGCGCGCAGGCGTGCAGGCACAAGGTCCGAACGCGGCACTTGGAAACGTGGTCGAGGCAGCGAAAATCGGCCACGCTCACCGCTCCGCAAATCAGAAGCTGGTAGAGCTTGCCGGCGTCGATCGCCAACTCGATTCCGCCCTCCTCCGCCTCGCGACCGGCGGCGATTCCGGCGTCGCGCGATGCGATGGGGTTTCGGCTGGCGCTCCGAACCGCCTCGTTGTCGAGCATGACGGCGGAACTCACGACGCCACCGCGTTCAGGCCGCGGTTGAAGGCCGCCAAGCTGGCGCGCGGCAACAGCACCAGCGGTTTGGTGTTGCGCTCGCAAAAGCGCTTGATCCGATGCACCGCGTCGTGGCTCACGCAATCCAGCGGGCAGAGCACCGCGTCCGCCTGCTGCACCACGTCCCACAGTTGCGCGCGGGCGTCCTCGCGTCCGCCGTCGTGATAGATGAAACGGCCGTTGCGGCGCTCCACCAGTTCTCGAAAATGCGCGCACAGGCTTTGGCGACCGCCGACGTACAGCACGCAGCGGCCCACCAGGTCGGCGACCCGTGGCATCGACCGTGGCGTCCGCGTCGTCGACGTTCCCGCGATCGTGGCGAATCCAGCAATCGCTCCAGGGTCGATTTCCAGCATGTCCCGCTCCTGACGGGACTCGGCCAGTTGTTGCGCGAGCCACTGGTTTTGGTCGATGGAACGGGTCGCCTGTTGCTTCCAGTGTGTCGGCGGCGGCTTCGGCGCGTTCGGCGCGCTCGCGCTCGGCGGTTGAGCCGTCGCGGTCAAAACCTCGACTTCGGCGGTCAGTCGCTCGGCCAGCGGCTGTTTCTTTAGCGTTGCCAACCGGATTTCGGTGGCTTGGAGCTTGCTTTCCACTTCCAGGGATCGAACCAGCCTTTTGTTTAATGCGTTGATCACGTCCTCCCGCTCGGCCAAGCGGCGGCGCGCCGTGGCTTTGGCGTCGGCCAGTTGCGCTTCCAGTTCCGGGCAACGCCGTCTCAGCCGGTTCAGTTCCTGCAAGTCGACCCTGATCGACGCGCCGGACAGATGCGACAGCATGTGGACCTCGCCGTAGACGCGGTCGAGCACGGGGTTCGGCACGTTGGGCTGGGTGATCAAGGCCCAGTAAGCGCCCGCGACGTCGCCCGCGTTCACCGCCGCATCCCAATAGGCGGCGAATTCCTCCGCCGATTGCGCTTTGCCGATTTGCTGGATGGCCGGCTTGTACTTGCGATCCAGGAGCTTGTGGAGCAGACGGCCTGCGGGCGTGGCGTCTCGGGCCGCGCCGACGAACGCCCGATGCAGGTCGTGGTCGGTGGCCAGGGTTCGAGTGGTGCCGCCCAACCGCCGCTGGATCTGGCGCAGTTCGGCCAAGGTCAGGCAAGTGCCGATCACGCTACAGTGATAGTACTGATCGAGTTCCCAAAGCTTTTTGCGGAGCGGCGCTGGCGATTTCCAAGGCACTCCTGGGGGACACGGTAAAAACGTCGGCCCGAGATGTGGATCGCCCGTTGGGCTGCTACCCAAACAGAACTTCTTGCGCGGTGTTGCGGAAAGGGCCTCGGATGCGTCCTGAACGTCTTGCGATAAGTTCGGCACGGCGTGATGCAGCTCGCACATGGGGTGATTCCGTTAAATGGCCTTAATGTTAATGATAATCATTATCATTTAGATGTCAAATAAAACGTACTCAGGTCATGGAGTTTGTATTCAAATAGCGAAAATGACTTGGGGTTTCAGGACAACCGCTCTTTTCAACCCCCAGACCCTGCCGCTTGACAACGACGATGGCACACCGGATATTTCCACACTTTAGGTATTAAATTTCCTGCCCGTTATCCGCCTGCCAGCCGCGGCGCAAACCCGTGTATTTCCTCCCGGCTGGCGGGTTTCGCGCACCATCACGCAAACAACGATAAGGAGAACGTCGTGAAAACCAAAGCAACCTTCGTGCGTTCGTTGCTGGCCGTTGCGGTCACGGGAGTTTTCGGCAGCGCCCTTGCCGCCGACGAGCCGATCCAGCCGATTCGCCCGGTCCAACAGGTCAACTTGGCGCAGGTGGAATTGGGCAAGAAGCTCTATTTCGACCCGCGCCTGTCCAAATCCGGCTTCATCTCCTGCAACTCGTGCCACAACCTGAGCACGGGCGGGACCGACAACCTCAAGACCTCCATCGGCCACAATTGGCAACAGGGTCCGATCAACGCGCCGACCGTACTGAATTCAAGTCTTAACGTCGCGCAATTCTGGGATGGCCGCGCCGTGGACCTCAAGGCACAGGCCGGCGGCCCCATCGCCAACCCCGGCGAGATGGCGGCATCCCACACCCTCGCGGTCGAGGTGCTCAGCTCGATTCCGGAGTACGTCATCGAATTCAAGCAGGTGTTCGGCCAAGACAAGGTCACCATCGATGAGGTGACCCAGGCCATCGCCGAGTTCGAAAAAACCCTGGTAACGCCCAACTCGCGTTTCGATAAGTGGCTGCTCGGCGACAAGGATGCGCTGACCGCAACCGAACTGGCGGGCTACAATTTGTTCAAGACCAGCGGCTGTGTCGCCTGCCACAACGGCTCGGCCGTGGGCGGCAACTCCTTCCAGAAGATGGGCGTCGTGACGCCCTACAAGACCACGAGCACGGCCGAGGGGATGGCGGGCGTGACCGGCAAGGACGCCGACCGTTTCAAGTTCAAAGTACCGACCCTGCGCAACGTGGAACTGACCTATCCCTACTTCCACGATGGCGCGGCGCAGACCCTGACCGAGGCGGTGGACATCATGGGCCGCCTGCAATTGGGCAAGAAGTTCACCGCCGAGGAGAACGCCAAGATCGTGGCCTTCCTCAAGGCCCTGACCGGTGATCAGCCGTCGTTCCTGATGCCGATCCTGCCGCCGTCGACCGACAAGACCCCGCCGCCGAAGCCGTTCGGCTAAGCGCCAGCGGATCTTTCCATACCTGTGAAGCCCGGCTCCGGCCGGGCTTTTTCTTGAACGGCGGGCAGGCCAGTCAATAGCTTTGAAGCGCGTATCAGCACCGATAGCCTAATCCGCCCGCCCGCCGCGATAGGCCGCCTTCAGCGTCTCCAGCTTGTCCTTGAACGCTTCGATATGGCCAGTCTTGAGGCTGACGCCCGCCATCGAATTAAGCAACACGCCAAGCGTCATGCCGTTGTGCAGCAGCGCCGACCACACCGGCGAGAGCAGGCCGAACGCCGCGCCGGCGATGACCGCCGTGTTGACGCCGGTGGAGATGCGGAAATGGTTGCGGATCAGGCGCAGGGTCCCCACGCTCAGCGTCCGCGCCGCCAGCAGGGTCTGCAAATGCTCGTCGAGCAGCACGATGTCGGCGGTGGCGCGGGCCAGATCCGCGCCTCTGGGCATGGCCAGCCCCACGTCGGCGGCGATCAGCGCCGGGGCGTCGTTCACGCCATCGCCGACGAACGCCACTCGCGCGCCGTGCGCCCGCAGTTGTTCGACCACGGCGGCCTTACCTTCCGGCGGACATTCGGCGTGAACTTCGTCCATGTCCAATTCCCGCGCCAATGCCTCGGCCTTGTCCTGACGGTCGCCGGTGAGCATCACCAGCCGCCGCGCGCCGGATTGACGCAGTTGCGCCAGCACCGTTTTTGCTTCCGGGCGCAGGCTGTCGCGCAGACCGATCAATCCCAGCGGGCGTTGTTCCAAGGCGACGTAGAGCAAGGTTTTTCCAGCTTGCTCCAGCGCGGTGATGTAATCCTCGTGAGCGGCGAACGAGATGTGCTGGTGCGTTTCGAGAAAATGCCGGCTACCGATCACCACGCGGCGCCCTTGGGCGTGGGTGGTGAGACCGTGCGCCACCAGATAATCCACGTCTTCGTGTTCGATGTGCCCCAGATGTTGCCGGCGGGCCTGCTTGACCACCGCGTCGGCGACCGGATGGCTGGCGTGTTCCTCGATGGACGCCACCAGCGCCAGCAGGCGCACGTCGTCCCAATCGGCATCCAGGCTGAGCACGTCGGTCACGTCCAGCAGACCGCTGGTCAAGGTGCCGGTTTTGTCGAACACGAAGGCGTCGGCCTGAGCCAGGCTGTCGAGCGCCGAACTGCTGCGGAACAGAATGCCGTGCTTGGCGCCCTGGTACATGGCCGACTTGATCGCCACCGGCGTGCCGAGTTTCAGCGCGCAGGCGTAATCCACCAGAAACACCGAGGCCAGACGGTTAAGATCCCGCGTTACGGCATAGACCAGCGCACCGGTGCCCAGCGTCAGATAGACCCGCTTGTCGGCCAGTTGCTCGGCCAGGGATTGGGTCTGTGATTGTTGCTGCAAGGCGTTTTCGATAAAGCGGGCGATGCGCGCCGTCGTGGTTTCCGCGCCCACGCGGGTGGCGCGGATGCGCAGGCGACCGCCTTCCAGCACCGTCCCGGACAGCACCTTGTCGCCCGCCTCCTTGCGCACGGCCAGGTTCTCGCCGGTGACGGACGCCTGATTGACCGCCGCGTTGCCGCCGATCACCTTGCCGTCGATGGGGATCATCTCGCCGGGACCGACTTCGATGTGGTCGCCAACTTGTAGTTCGCTGCACGGGATTTGCACCAGCGCGCCGTCGCGCTCGACCCAGGCTTGGGTCGGCATCGGCTTGAGCAGATGCCGCAGCAGACCGTCGGCGTGGCGGGCGGTGCGTTGCTCCAGATACGCGCCCAGCGCCAGCAAGCCTTGGGTGGCGATCGCGGTGAAATATTCGCCCCGAGCCGCCGCCAAGCTCACCGCCAGGCTGTCCAGCACCTCGATTTTCAGCCCTTTCCGGCTCAGGGTGTGCGCGCCTTCCCACACGGTCGGAGCGATCAGGGCATAGGTCAGCCAGCGGCGCAGCGGTTGCGCCAGCGTCGGCAACAGAACCAAGCCGGCCAGCGCGCCGAACACGCGCAACAAGTCGGGATCGGGACGGCCGGCGACCGGGTTGGGTTCCGCCAGAAATTCCGGCGGTGGCTGTCGAAGCCAATCCAGAATCGCTCGGCGGTGGTGAGTCTGGCCGTCGTACTCGATCGCGACGCTGCCCGCGTGGAGGTTGATCCGCGCACCGCGCACGCCGCCGAGACTCAGCAAGGCCGCTTCCAGAGACAATCGGTCCAGCCGGCGGTCGGCCAGCCAGGGCGCACGCAGGCGCAGGCGCTGGGGCAGTTCGTGGGCCAACTGGACGGTGGGTAGGGTTTCTGGAATCCGCATGGCGTAATTTTTTTAAGGGCCGAAAAAAGCTGGCGCCGGAAGAATCGGTTTCCCGGCGCCGGAATTGCTTGCCTATTTGTCGGGTTGGGCTTCCGTCTTGATCTCCGCTTCCGCGTCCTTGAAGCGTTCCTTGATCTCTTCGACGCCACCCTGGAACAGGCTCCACAGCTTGACCAGCGACTTGATCGCGTTCTTCTGCACGGTATCGCTGGTCAACAGGAACGTCAGGGCGGCGCCAGTGATCGCGCCCTTGACGAAGCGCTCGTCGCGGAAGTTGAAAAAGCTGCCCAAGCCGCCGTCGTGATGATGGTGGGGCACATAACCCCCCTGTACCGGCGAATACCCGGGATGCGCGTGATAGCCGGGGTGCGCGCCGTAACCCGGTGGATAGTAGCCGACTGCCTGCGGTGGTCCGTAATAGGCGGGATGGCCGCCCCGGTGATGATCCTGGTGCGCCCTGGGCGGGTTGTTGCCCGGCGCGGGCGGGTGACCGTAACCGCCTCGATATTGATCTTGATAGCCGCCGTGGTGATAGCCTTGATGCGCCCAAGGCGGCGGGCCGTTGCCCGGTGCGGGCGGATGGCCGTAGCCACCACCCTGATATTGATCCTGGTAGCCGCCGTGATACTGCGGTCCTTGCCCCTGTGGTCCGGCCTGCTGCTGGGCGGCGGGACCCTGCGGATCGGGCTGTTGTGGAGACGCCTGATTAGTTTGGGCTTCGTTCATTGGGATTCTCCCTGTTTTGACGGGTTCAACAGATACATCAAGGTGGCGCTGGTGACGAACATCGCGGCGAATCGGGTCAGGGTCTTGCTGCAACCCAGACTTTGCCCGACCAGGGTCGCGGCGGCGGTGGTCAGCCCGGTGACGGCGCCGGCTTGCAGCACGTCGTTCAACGCCAAACGGTAGCCGGTATCGTGGCGCTTGATCTGTGCGGCGGTCGCGGCGGCGGCGCCCACGGTCGCGCCCATCGCGGCGCTTTGCAGCACCGCGACGGTGGCCGGTGAAAACGGCGCGCGTTGGTCGCACGGATAGGGCGAGGGATAATAATGATCGCTCACGCGGATGCTCCTTCAGGTAGATGGGAAGAAAAGTGATCGGAGGCGGTGAGCAGGCCGACTTCCGCCAGCAGCGCGGGCAGCGCTTCGCTCCGACCGTGCAGGAGGCGCTCCCACCACTGCGGCGGGATGCGCCGGGCGTCGTACTCGATCACCAGCGAGGCGGCAGCCTTATTCAAATGCAGCGCGATGATACCCGGCACCCGATCCAGCCAGCTTTCCGGCTCGGCGTTCGGCCCTTGCGCCAACCAGCCCAGGACCCCGGCGTGCAACCGCACCCGCAGTCGCCCGCGAACGTGATGGACCACGCGTAAATGGGGCAGCAGGCCGGCCAACCGCGACCAGTCGTCGGCGCTCGGCGAGATTTCCGGGTCCGCCGATTTCAACGAAACCCTCGCGCCAGCGAAAGCACCGAGGTTTCCACGCTCTTGCGCAGCAGCGTGCCGAACAGGGCGCTGCCGAACAGGGCGCCGGCCTGCTTGACCAGATCGCCGCCGGCCGACGCGGCGGGCGCGGCGGATATGGGGCTGTCCAGGCAACCGGCCCTGTAGAGGTGGTACAGAATGTCGTCGGCGTTCAACTGGGCGGTGTCGTAATGAATCAACACGCTGCCGATTTTGTCGTTGTGGCTATGGCTGTCGATGCCCGGCAGTTCCTCCAGCATCTTGCCCAGCTTGGCCCGACACTCGGCCCGGCGCAACCGCGCGGTTTTGATCCGCAAGCGACCCGGAACATGATGGATGTAGTAACTCATCGCAATGACCTCGCAACGGGATCGGGTGGAAGTTTGCACGTAACCGCTCACCTCCCCTTGCCCGCAAGCGGGCGAGGGGTTGGGGAAGAGGGCTGCGCTCAACAAGGGTCAGACGGCAATCGCTTTCGCCGCCCGACGGCGACGGGATAGACCTTGACCTGGACCTTGGTGCAGGACGATCCCGAGGCGCAGCCGCCGCAACCGCCGGCAGACGGCGCGCTCTCGCGCCGAACCCGTCGCCGCTTCCGACGCGGACGCCGAACCGAAACAAGCCCGGAGGGCAAATAAAGTCCGCAGCAAAGCCAGCTGCGGCGATCACCACGATCAGCAATGCGAGCGCATCCTGCCACATCTCAGCCACCTCCCAGAGCCAAAGCCACCCGATAGGTGACGAAAGCGGCCAAATACGCCAACGCCATCAGGTAGACGAACATGAACGTCGCCCACCGCCAGGAATTGGTCTCGCGGCGCACGGCCGCCAGCGTCGCCAGACATTGCGGGGCGAACACGTACCAGGCCAGCAATGACAGAGCCGTCGCCAGCGACCAGCTCTGGGCCAGCGTCGCGGTCAGCGCCTCCGTGACGGCGCCTTCGTCGCCGCTCAGGGCGTACACGGTGCCGAGCGCCGCCACCGCCACTTCGCGCGCCGCCAAGCCCGGCACCAGAGCGATGGCGATCTGCCAGTTAAAACCGATCGGCGCCAGCAACGGTTCCAGCGTCCGCCCGATCAGGCCGGCGAAGCTGTAATAGATGGCCGGTTCCGTGGCGCCTTCCGGCGCGGCGGGAAAAGTGGACAGAAACCACAGCACGATCAACACGCTCAGGATGATCGTGCCGATCCGGCGCATGAAAATTTTGGCGCGCTCCCACAAACCCAGCAGCACGTTGACGGGATTCGGCCATTTGTAACTGGGCAGTTCCATCAGCAAGGGCTGCCGGCCGCCGCGCAACAGGGTCAGCCGCAACACGCCCGCCACCACCAGCGCGCCGACGATGCCGGTCGCGTACAAGCCGAACATGACCAGACCTTGCAAACCGATTCCGCCCCAAACCTCGGTGGCCGGCACGAACGCGGCGATCAGCAGGATGTACACCGGCAAGCCGCGCCGAGCAGGTCATCAGCGGCGCGATCAGAATCGTCACCAGGCGATCCAGCGGATGGGCGATGGTGCGCGCCGCCATGATGCCGGGAATGGCGCAGGCGAAACTGGACAGCAAGGGGATAAAGGCGCGACCGTTCAAACCCACCGCGCTCATGAGCCGATCCATCAGGAACGCGGCGCGGGTCATGTAGCCGGAATCTTCCAGCAACAGGATGAACAGGAACAAAATCAGGATTTGCGGCAGGAAGATCACCACGCCGCCCACGCCGGCGACGATCCCGTCGATCAGCAGGCTCTTGAGCAGGCTTTCTTCCATGTGCGCGGAGAGCCACTGTTGCAATCCGGCCATGCCGCCGTCGATCCAGTCCATCGGCGCTTCCGCCCAACTGAACACGGCCTGGAACATCAGGAACAGCAGGGCGAGCAAAATCAGCGGTCCCGCCACCGGATGCAGCAACACCCGGTCGAGTTGCCGGGTGAGGTGTTCCGGCGCGCCCTCGCGGACCACGGCTTCTTGCAGCAGGCGCTCCACCTCTCGGTGGTGGGCGCGAATGGCGTCCGGCGAGGGCTCCACCCAGTCGGAGATCGCGGTGGCACCGTCCCCGGCCGGAGCCTGGCTCAACAGCACGTCGATCTGGCCGAGCAGGTCTTGAACCCCGTGCTTGCGCATCGCCACGGTGGTCACCACCGGAATGCCCAACTGCCGCGACAGCGCGTCGGCGCTGATCTGACAACCGCGCTTCTGGGCGATGTCCATCATGTTGAGCGCCAGAATCAGCGGCCGGCCCAGTTGACGCAGTTCCAGCAACAGCCGCAAATGCTGGCCGAGGTTGGTGGCGTCGGTGACGCAGACCACCGCGTCCGGCAAGGCTTCCTGCGCTTGCCGACCCAGCACGACATCGCGGGTGATGGCTTCGTCGGGACTGCGGGCGCGCAGGCTGTAACTGCCGGGCAGATCGAGGAGTTCGACCGTGTGACCGACGGGCGTTCGCAGTCGGCCGCTTTTGCGCTCGACGGTCACGCCGGGGTAGTTGCCGGTCTTTTGCCGGCCGCCGGTCAACGTGTTGAACAGGGTGGTCTTGCCGCTGTTGGGCGGCCCGACCAAGGCGATTCGGATCGGCCTGAAACCATCCGCCGCGAGCGTTGCCGTCGTCATGATGCCCTGCTCTCCACGTTATCCATCGAGCCGGCGCCCGCCGTCTGGTCGAGCAGCGGACCGATCAGCACGGCGTTGGCCTCGCCGCGGCGCAAGGCCACGGTCATGGTCTGGTTGATGCGCACCGCCAACGGATCGCGTCCCAGCAGGCCGTAGTGCAAGACCTCGACGCACGCGCCTTCGACAAAACCCATTTCCAGCAGACCGCGTTCGACGTCGCGGTCGCCATCGCTGCTCTGTACGGCCAGGATGCGACCGACACCGCCGCGCCGCATCAGGCCCAAGGGCTGCGTCAAGCCCGCCTTCACCAGGCGGCCCAATTCGAAGAGTTGGCGTTCCTGCCCACCGCGGTCGTTCATCTAAATCTCCCCGGCGACGTAGGCGTTGGTCTGGCCCGGCGCCCGCAACATCTTGTTCACTTCATCCAGGTGCGTTTGCTCCTCGGCGATCTGGGTGCGGGCGTACTCCTCCAGGCGCACGTCCTTGTCCCGCGCATGGTCTAGCAGCTCGCAATACGCCTTGAGCGCTTCGCCCTCATGAGCCAGCGATTCGCGCAGGATGTCGCCGATGTCGTGCTGGTGGGTTTCCAGGAGGGGACCGATGCCGAGCGAGGGATGGCCGCCCAGACTGGTGATCAGTTCCCCGGCCAAACGGGCGTGCAGCAGGCTTTCGTCGGCCTGCGCGTTGAGCCAGCCGACGATGGGGATGCGGTTGTAGCCGTACACCATCAGGGCATAGTGGGTGTAGCGCACCACGCCGGCCAATTCCAGTTCGAGAATGCGGTTCAACACGCCGATAGCGGCGTTCCGGTCAAGTTCCTGGCTCATATCGATGCTGTCTCATCGCGAAAATGTTGAGTGGATGGCCGCCTTTCATCCGGCGCAAAACTCCGGTCCCGGCGCGCTCTGTCATAGAGTTGACAGCATCATAATCTAAATGAGAATCATTATCAATAAATGAGCCGGATCGGAATCGGGATATTCTTCTTTCTGATCCGCAACCTCCAAGGCGAGCATTCGCATGAAGAAACCAGACCGCATCGACTCCGATTCTCCGGCACGAGCGCTCGCCTACCATCAGGCGAGCAAACACCACTTGGACCGCTACGCGCCCGGTCCGGGCGGACTCGACTGGGCCAACCAACCCGACCCGTTTCGCCGCTACGCCGGCGCGTCGCGGATCGAACTGCCGTTGCGGGCCGATTCCCTCGCTGCCTCGTTCGGGACCGTGCACCGGGGCGAACGGCCCGCCGCCTACCCGCTCGAACGCGACGCGGTGGCGATCCTGTTCGAACTCGCGCTGGGCCTGTCGGCCTGGAAACAACACGGTGGCTCGCGCTGGGCGCTGCGCTGCAATCCGTCGAGCGGCAACCTGCATCCGACCGAAGGGTATCTGGTCTGCCCTGAGCTGCCCGGTTTGGCCGCCGGCGTCTATCACTACCTGAGCCACGATCACGCGCTCGAACAGCGCGCCGCGCCGAGTGCCGCTCCTTGGGGCAACGAGCTGCGCGGCGGGGCGGTGCTGGCGCTGACCGGCATCCACTGGCGCGAAGCCTGGAAATACGGCCTGCGGGCTTATCGCTACTGCCAGCACGATTGCGGTCACGCCATCGCCGCAGTCGCCTACGCCGCCGCCGCTTTAGGATGGCGAGCGAGCGTGTTGGCCGGCTGGGGCGACGCCGCACTCGCGACGCTGCTGGGGCTGGATCGGCCGGACGATTTCGCCGACGCCGAACCCGAAAGCCCGGAGATCGCGCTGTGGGTGGGACCGGAACCGCCGCCAGCGGATTTGTCTCCAAGGACGCTGGCGCACGGTCTTTCCTTCAGCGGCCACGCCAACCGACTGAGCCATTCCCGAGTCGAGTGGCCCGGCATCGAGGAGGTGAAGCGGGCGGCCGAGCGGCCAAACGGAATTTCCCTCTCTCCCTTCCGGCCCCCCGCCCGTCCGCCGCCGGTCGAATCCGACTGCCGGGCCAGCGCCGCGACGCTGATCCGTCAACGGCGCAGCGCGGTGGCGTTCGACGGCGCGACCTCGCTCGCCGCCGAACGCTGGTTCGGGATGCTGGACGCGCTGCTGCCGCGCCCGAACGTGCCGCCGCTCGATAGCTGGCCGTGGCCGCCGCGCGTGCATCCGCTGCTGTTCGCGCATCGGATCGACGGAGTAGCGCCCGGCCTCTACCTGCTGGCGCGGAAGGCGGAGGCGCTGGCGGAATTGCGCGAGGCGCTGCACGGCGGGTGGGATTGGTCGCGAGTCGAGCGGGCGCCGGAGCATCTGCCGCTTTACCGGCTCACCGTGGGCGACGCCCGCGATGCGGCGCGAACGATTTCCTGCCATCAGGACATCGCCGCCGATTCCTGCTTCGCGGTCGGTTTCCTGGCCGAGTTCGCCGGTCCGCTGCAAGACGCGCCGTGGGCGTACCGGGAACTGTTCTGGGAAACCGGCCTGCTGGGACAAATTCTTTACCTGGAAGCGGAAGCCGCCGGTATCCGCGCCACCGGCATCGGCTGTTTCTTCGACGACGCCATGCATCGACTGCTGGGACTCGACAATCCGGCCTGGCAGTCGCTCTACCACTTCACCGTCGGCGGTCCGGTCGAGGATCGGCGCGTGCGGAGCTTGCCGCCCTACGCGCATTTGCGCCGATCATGAAGATCGCCGTCGGCGTCAGATCACTCATCCTTCCGGTGCACGACCTTCCGCACACCTCGCGCATACCCCGTATAAGATGATGTCGTGCCGCTGGACCTGGAAATCCTGGGGAGCCAGCGTTTCCAGGTCGTGGACACAGCCCTGTAGATCGAACACCTGCCGGCAATGCTGGCAGATGAAGTGGTGATGGTGGCCCCGGTCGGTCGGCTCGTAGCAGGGAGACGCCCCCGGAATTTCGACCTGGGCAATTTCGCCGCTCGCCGTGAACGCCTTCAGGGCGCGATACACTGTCGCCAGGCCGATCCCCGCGCTGTCCCGACTCGCTCGCTCGCGGATTTCCTGCGGCGTCAGTGGCCGGCCCGCCTGACGCAGGATGTTCAAAATCGCTTCGCGTTGCCGCGTGGAGTAGCTCACGTTCACGCCCCACTTGACTGAATTCGAGAATCCATTATCGTATTTGGAAATTGAGAACCCAATCTCGAATCGACCGAGTTGCCGCCGATGCCCACGAACGCCGCCGATACCTCGCATTCCCGTCACGGTGCTGACCGGTTTTCTCGGCGCCGGGAAAACCACCCTGCTCAACCGCATTCTGACCGAACAGCACGGCCAGCGCATCGCCGTGATCGAAAACGAGTTCGGCGAAATCGGCATCGATCAAGCCCTGGTCGTCAACGCCGAGGAAGAAATCTTCGAGATGAACAACGGCTGCCTGTGCTGCACCGTGCGCGGCGACCTGATCCGCATTCTCGGCAACTTGATCAAACGCCGCGACAAGTTCGACCGGATTCTGGTCGAAACCACCGGCTTGGCCGACCCCGGTCCGGTGGCCCAGACCTTTTTCATGGACGACGAGATGAAGGACAAGCTGCGGCTGGACGGCATCGTGACTCTGGTCGATTGCAAGCACCTCGCGCAACATCTGGAGGATAACGCGGAATGCCGCGAGCAGATCGCGTTCGCGGATATCCTGGTGCTCAACAAAACCGACTTGGTGGACGGCGCTGCGGTGGATGCCCTGGAAACCCGCCTGCGCGCGATGAACGGGCTGGCGAAAATCCAGCGCGCCCACATGGCGCAGATCGATCTCGCCCAGGTGCTCGATCTCGGCGGTTTCGATCTGAAGCGGGCGCTGGATATCAATCCGGCTTTTCTGGAGCCGGAATATCCCTTCGAGTGGGGCGGCTGGTATGCCCTGCCGGCCGGCGAATCGGCGCTGGTGCTGGAAGACGGCCCCGACCCCGATCTGAGCGCCGTCCTGTTGCCGGTGTCCGAGCACGATGCTCTGGCCGCCGCCCGGGAGGTCGCGGTCGAGCTGTTTGCGACGACCGCCATCGAGGCGCGACCCGGCGACGCGCTGGAACCGGGCGCCCGCCACTACCGATTGCGGCTGGCGGAGAAGTCGGGCTTCAAGCGTTTCCCGCTCCGGCCGAACGCGGCGGGACACGTCGCGCTTTTCACCCAGCACCATCCCGACGAATTCGCCTTGCGGGTGCTCGACCCGAACGGCCAGCCGCTCCAGCCCCTCTACGCGCACGCCTACAACCCCGGCCATACCCACGACGATTCGGTGTCCTCGGTGGGCATCGTCGAGGAAAGTCCCGTCGATCCGCTCAAGTTGAATCGGTGGCTGAGCGATTTGCTGCGCGACAAGGGCGCGGATATTTTCCGCATGAAGGGCGTGCTGCACTTGGCCGATAGCGCCAACCGATTCGTGTTTCAGGGCGTGCACATGCTGTTCGACGGGCAGGCAGACCGGCCTTGGCACGCCGACGAGCCGCGCGTGAGCCAGATGATTTTCATCGGCCGGCACCTGGATCGCGCCGACCTGACGGCCGGTTTCCGCGCCTGCCTCGATTGAGGCCGGCCCGGCATGAGCGTCAAGAAAGCATCCGCCGTCGGTATTCGCTGGGCGGTCGAACTGGCCGATGGCGTTCAGGATTTGGCGTGGTCGCCCGATGGCCGCTGGCTGGCGGCGGCGGCGGTCAGCGGTCCGATCAGCCTGATCGCGAGCGCGACCGGCGCTATCGGCCGGGAGTGGCCGGGACACGCCGGGGGGACGCTGAAACTGGCGTGGTCGCGGGACAACCGCTGGCTGGCCAGCGGCGGTCAGGACGGTTGCGCGCGGCTGTGGAGCCCGGACAGCGACGAGGAGCGATCGCGGCTCGCCGCCGGCAGCGACTGGGTCGGCGGCGTGAGTTTCTCGCCGTATGCCGACCTGCTGATCACCGCCGCCGGGAAGGAGCTGCGCGCCTGGAATCTCGACGGTCAACTGCTGCGCGCCACCCAGCCGCACACCAGCACGATCACCGATCTGGCCTGGCATCCCCACCAATCGCTGCTCGCCTCGACGGCTTACGGCCAAGCGCATGTCTGGGATTGGCGAGCGCCGGACGCGCCCGCAGAACGGGTTCTGCCACATTCGTCGCCGCTGCTGAACGCGCGCTGGTCGCCGAACGGCCGCTATCTGGCCTGCGGCTGCCAGGACAATAGCTTGCGCTGTTGGACTTGGCCGGAGGCCGGGGATTTTCAGATGAGCGGGTACGCGAGCAAGGTGCGGGCGCTGGCTTGGGACCGCGCCTCGCGCTGGCTGGCCACAGCAGATCGCGAAATCGTGACGCTCTGGGATTTCGAGCACGGTCCGCCCACGGGCAGCCACCCCGCTGAACATCGAGGGTCCGTCCGATACCGTCCGCGAACTGGCTTTTCAAGCGGTGGGGCATCGGCTGGCGGCGGGCGACCAGGGCGGGCATCTTCTCGTCTGGGATTTGGACGAGCGCGGCTATCGGTTGCTGTGGCAGGGCGCGCTGCGCGGCGGATTCCAACGGCTGGCCTGGCATCCCCAGCGAACGGTTGCTGGCGGTGGGCGGCGAGGACGGCACGGTCGCGGCGTTCGAGCTCGCCCGATGAGGCGGCCATCACCCATGCCTTCTTTTAGCCTGCTGGCGACGGGAGCCGCGCAAAGGTTGCTGGCGGCGGCCCTTTCGGTGATCGGGCTTTGGTTGGCCGTGGCCTGGGCGCTGCACTGATTCGCCATGCATCCCGCCCTGAGCCTGGACAATCTGACGGTCTGCTACGACCGGCATCCGGCGGTCCACCATCTGTCCGGCACCTTCGCCAGCGGTTCGCTGACGGCCATCGTCGGGCCGAACGGGGCCGGCAAAAGCACCTTGCTCAAAGCCATCATGGGCCTGTTGCCGGCGACCACCGGCCGGATCGATTGCGCGGCGCTGAAACGTTCCGACATCGCCTATCTGCCGCAACAGGCCCAGATCGACCGCCAGTTTCCGATCACCGTCCTCGATGTGGTCCTGCTCGGCCACTGGCAGCGCATCGGCGCCCTGCGCGCCGTGACCGCCGAGTTGCGAGCCAAGGCCGTCGCCGCGCTGGCGGCGGTGGAGCTGAACGATTTTCAACGGCGCCCGATCCGCAGCCTGTCGGCGGGCCAGTTTCAGCGCGTGCTGTTCGCGCGGATGCTGTTGCAGGACGCCCGGCTGATCCTGCTGGACGAGCCCTTCACCGCCATCGATGCCCGGACCACGGCCGATTTGCTCGATGTGGTGCGCGCCTGGCACGCCGAGCAACGCACGGTGATCGCCGTGCTGCACGACCTGGAGCAGGTCCGCGCCCATTTCCCCGAAACCCTGCTGCTGGCTCGCTCCGGCATCGCCTGGGGCCAGACCGACCGGGTGTTGACGCCGGACCATTTGCAGCGCGCCCGCCGGATGGCCGAAGCCTGGGACGAGAGCGCCCCGCCGTGCGCGGTTGATCCATGAGCGGGTGGATCGATGGGCTGTTCGCCCCGTTCGTGGAGTTCAGCTTCATGCGCCGGGCGCTGGTGGCCTGTCTGGCGCTGGGTCTGGGCTGCGGCCCGGTCGGCGTGCTGTTGACGCTGCGGCGCATGAGCCTGATGGGCGACGCCCTGTCGCACGCGGTGCTGCCGGGCGCGGCTATCGGCTTTCTGATCGCCGGTTTTTCCCTGACCGCCATGAGCTTGGGCGGCTTTGCCGCCGGTTTGGCGGTGGCGCTGTTGGCCGGCCTGGTGACGCGCTTCACCGGGCAGCGCGAGGATGCCAGCTTCGCGGCGTTTTATCTGATCTCGCTGGCGTTGGGCGTGTTGATCGTGTCTACCCGAGGCAGCAGCGTGGATCTGCTGCACGTTTTGTTCGGGACCATCCTGGCGGTGGACGACCGCTCGCTGTTGCTGGTGGCGAGCATCGCCAGCTTGACTCTGTTGACGCTGGCGCTGATCTACCGGCCCCTGATCGTGGAGTGTTTCGATCCGGGTTTTCTGCGATCGGTCCAGGCTCGGGGCACGGCTTACCATCTGGCGTTCCTCGTCTTGGTCGTGCTCAACCTGGTGGCCGGATTTCAAGCCCTCGGCACGCTGATGGCGGTGGGTTTGATGATGCTGCCCGCCGCCGCCGCCCGCTTTTGGGCGCAAGAGGTGTGGAGCATGGCCGCCGTGGCCGCCGGCATCGCCGTCCTGTCCGGTTACGTCGGGCTGTTGCTGTCCTATCACCACGATCTGCCGTCCGGCCCCGCCATCATCCTGACCGCCGGGATGGCTTATCTGCTTTCCATCGTTCTGGGGCATCGGGACGGCCTGATCGTCCGCTTCCTGCCCCGCCCGCATCTACAAACCTGACTTCGGGAGGTTCTCGTGCGCCTTTCATCCAAATACCTCGTTCTGGCCCTCGCCCTGTTCGTTCCGGTTGCATGGGCGGAACCTTTGCGGGTGGTCGCCACGTTCAGCATTCTGGCCGACATGGTGAAAAACGTCGGCGGCGAGGACGTGGCCGTCACCGCGCTGGTGGGCGCCGATGGCGACGCCCACGTTTACGAGCCGACACCGGCGGACGCCAAGGCGGTGGGCAACGCGCAACTGGTGGTAGTCAACGGTCTGCGCTTCGAGGGCTGGATGGATCGTCTCGTCAAATCAGCCGCTTATAAAGGCGAGATCGTGGTCGCCAGCCAAGGCGTCACGCCCCGGCAAATGGCGGAGGACAAGGATGAACGGGCCAAGCAGCACCACGGCAAGGAGGGGCACGATCACGGCGCGATCGATCCCCACGCTTGGCAAGACTTGGCCAACGGCCAGCGCTACGTAGCCAATATCACCGCCGCCCTGGCCAAGGTCGATCCGACCCGTGCCGAGGCCTATAAAAAACGCGGCGACGCCTATCTGGCGCAACTCCAGGAAACCGACCGATGGGTGCGGGCACAACTGGCGGCCGTCCCTCCCGCCAAGCGGCGCGTCATCACCTCCCACGACGCCTTCGGCTACTTCGGCGCGGCCTACGGGGTGGAGTTTCTGGCTCCGGTGGGCTGGAACACCGAAAACGAGCCGTCCGCCAAGCAGATCGCTACCTTGATCCGCCAAATCAAACAGGAAGGGACGCGGGCGCTGTTCGTGGAAAACATGAGCGATCCGCGCCTGATCAAGCGCGTCGCCGACGAGGCCGGCGGCGTCGTGGGCGGCACGCTGTATTCCGACGCCCTGGCCCCCGCCGGGCAGCCCGGCGACAGCTACATCGGCCTGTTCCGCCACAACGTGCCCGCGCTCGCGGCGGCGATGCTGAAAAACTAATATCGCCACCCGCCTGATACGATGAGCATGGGTTAAAATCCGCAGCGACCGGTGTTAGGCCGGTCTTGATCATCGTCTCAATCCCGTTGAACAGGAAAAGAACATGAAATTCGTGAATATCTTACTTCTGGCGATGGCCCTGATCGCAGGCGGTTTGACCGCTCCCGCGCTGGCCGGCGACACCGATCCGCTGTTCGTGAACATGACCACCGACGACGCCCATCGCGCCAACATGGCGATCACCTTCGGCAAATATCAACTGGAGCGGGGGCACCCGCTGACGATCTTCCTCAACGACAAGGGCGTCTTCGTCGGTTCAAAAGCCCATGCGGCGAAATATGCGGAGCACCAGAAGGTACTGGGCGAGTTGATGGGCAAAGGCGCCGCCGTCATCGCCTGTCCCATGTGCATGAAACACTACGGCGTGGAAACGGCCGACCTGCTGCCCGGAATCCAGGTGGGCAAGCCGGAATTGACCGGAGCCGCCTTGTTCAAGGACGGCACCAAGACGATGAGCTGGTAGCGATCCTTCGAGGTTTTCGGCATCAAGCCGCTTCGGAGGGACCGGGCAAGCGCCCGGTCCCTCCGCTTTCTTTTCGGGATTGGCGGCTGCTGACCCGCCGCATACCCGCCGACTGGCTGCGCTAGCGCGTTTCCAGCGTTCGCGCCGCAGTTTGGTCGTTGCTCGTCCGCGGCAGCAGGCTAAAGAAGGCGGCAAGATTGACGATGTCGGCATCCGAAAGGGGCTTGGCCATCGCCGTCATGGTCGGGTCCTGACGCATCTGTGCTCCACGATAAGCGTGCAACGCCTTCTCCAGGTACGCCTGGTCTTGTCCCGCTAAATTTGGCGTCCCCGGCATTTTGGAAAGCCCGCTAACGCCATGGCACGCGAAACAGACGGCGGCGCGTTTCTTCCCCGCGCCGCTGTCGGGGCTGGGCGTTCCGAGAGATTGCCCAACGGCAACGGAAGCGGTTGCGACAATCACGAGCGCCGCCACAAACGAACGGGTTATTTTCATGGAAATCTCCTCGGAATTCATGCGAGAAAGCTGTTGCGCACCCAGATCACGATGCCGTAAGCGAAGAACACGGCGATCCACAGCGCGAGTATCGCGACCGCGCCGGTGCCCAATCGCCCCACGGTTTGATCGGCCGCGTACACGCCATGCACTCGGCCCGACCGATACAGCAGCGTCAGATAAAAACCGCCGACCAGACCGCCCACGCCGAGCAGCGTCATGAAGAACAGCGTCAGCGACGGCCAATCCGGATGCACGGTGTAATCGGTGATCGCGTAGCCGTAAGGTTGGAGGTACGCGATACGGATGATTTCCCGCCACGCGGCCAGCACGCCAAGCACCGAGAGGCCGCCGAGCAACGGCAGGTAGCCGTGAACCTTTTTCGAGAGCCACAGCATCCACAGGGCCATCACCGCCAGCATGGCACCGAGCAGCCACCCCGTCTTATAGAACATCAACCGCGTATCGGAGGGATGAGCGAATTGCCAAGCCAGCCAGAGCACTTGGGCGATCCCAAAACCGTACATCGCCAAGCGACGGCCCAACTCCCGAGCGAAGTCGCGGTACTCCGGTTCCCGATCCTCGCGTCGCTTGAAGTACTCGGCATACGCGATCAGAAACAAACCGACCGCCGGCGCCGCCAAGCTCATCATGAAAAGGTAGCGGGGCCATTGAATCGCGTGCAGGTGCGCGCCGCGCATGTCCACCTCCCCGCCCGGCGCGTACCAGCCCATCCATTGTTCCGGCAGCAGCGCCTGATAAGACAGGGCGTGCATGATCAGGCCGTCCAGGCAGAACAACGCCAAGGCAACCCACGCATACCAGCCGATATGTTTCTGCGCGCCTTCATGGTTGCTCCAGTAAAACGCGAACCACAGGCAGTAGGCGACGATCAGCGTAAAGATGAACGCGATCGCCCAGCGGGCCGACAGCACGTTCGAGACATACCATTGCGGGTCGTAGATCACCTGCGTGAACAGCAACGGCGCCACGCCCAACACGATGAGCAGCGACACGCCCACCTTGGCCACCTTCGTCATGGCCATCGATAACCGCGCCCAGTAGGGACCCTGCTCGACTTTGCGGAAGGCGTAAATCGCGACCGCCGCAGCGCCCAACGTCAGATGTACGAAAGCGATGTGGAAGACCCAGGTGAGGACCATGAGTCCCTGGAACAACAGCGGATGCGCGGGGACGCCAGCGGGGTCGCGCATCGTGTTCATCACGAGTCCGATATCCATTGCTTCACTCCTTCTGTTTGCTCGTATCCGCGACCGCGACCGCGACCGGCGATGCCGCGTGGCCGGCGACCGCCGTGTCCTTGCCCGCATTGATCGCGGCGATATAGCCGGCGATGGCTCGAATCTCCTCTTCCGGCAAGTCGATGCGCGGCATGTAGGGCACCGCGCCATGCTTCAGCGGGCCGCGGAGAAAGGCGGCGATCAGATCCTCGTCGGTAGCCCCGTGAAACTTGTCGGGAAGGCTCCGCAGCGGTGCGCCGGGTTCCAGCGAATGGCAGTTCGCGCAGGCGATCCGGGCGAGCAGTTTTCCCGCTTCCAACCGGTTGGCGTCGGTGATCGTGCGCAAGTTATCGGGAACGAAGGGATGCAGTTTGAGCAGGCCCTTTTCGGCGATCCGATCCACCTCGCCCGCGATGCCCTTGCCCGGCACGTCGCGGGCGATGACTTGGTTGGAGTAGATGTATTGACCCGCCACATAAGGCTTGCGCATGCTTTCGCGCATCCGCTCCTCCGGCCACACGCCCACCACCGCCACGAAGGCGAACATGCCGACCGCCAGCGGCGAACCGACCCAGGTCGGTTTGAACCAGGCGAAAACCAGGTAGACCGTGGTCGCGACGAAGACGGCGATCATGCCCTGCGCATAGACCGGCAGCAGATGCACGTGGAGCATCACGCGGGCGTTGTCGGGCAGGGTTTGCAGGTAGTACAGAAACATCATGACCGCAAAGAGACCGGCCACCAAGCCGATGGGCGCGAGGAAGCGCACCACGCTGCGACGCAGCGCCAAGTCCTTCATCCGGCTGGCGACCATCAGGCCGACGACCGTCGCCATCACGAACATCGATCCGGTGCGAACGCCCAAGTGGGCGAAGAAGTTCAGGTTGTAGAAGGCGTCGTTGGTGGAGCCGGTCTGGTACCAACTATTGCTGCCCGGCCACATCATGAACGACAGGATGCCGACGATGAGCAGCATCGTCGCCCACGAGGCCAGCGCGAACGACCACGTCAGTTTCAGGTGAGTGCGGGCATCGATCTTGCCGATGAGATACACCAGGGCGTAGACGCCGATCACCTCGACGGTAAAGTAGACCCACTCGGCCGCCCACACCCAGACGAAGTTGTGGATCAGGCCGCCGACGCCGCGCGGACTCGCCACCGTGATGGCATACCAGATACCGGGGCCGGTGATCGAGCCGATGATGTAGGAAAAGATCAAAAGGAACATCCCGTAGCGCTTGATGAAATCCATCAGCTCGGGCTTGTTCTCGCGGTAGGCTTTCGTTTCCAGAAAGGCGAACAGAAACGAAGCGCCGACCGAGGTATGGGATGCGACGACGTGAATCGCGCCGATGATCCCCATGACCCAGGCCGAACCGATCTGGGGCATATAGAACGTCGGATACATGCCGAGCATTTCCATGCCGTTTCTCCTTAATCGAGGCTTTTCGCGCCGCGAGCGACGATCCGTTTTGCTGTCCTGTTCGGAGCAATACCCGATCGATGCTCGGTCGGCGACGAATGAGGGATCGAGAAGGGGATGGCAACCGTTTGGGTGCGTCCCAGCGTGAAGCCCGCCGCCCAAGACAGCCACAGCAGGGCCGCCAGCCCGGCGAGCCACAGGCCGCGTTTTGCGCCTCGGGGCGAGTACCAGCGCTTCATGGCGATTCCTTTTGCGAGGAGATCGCGGCTCGTGTATGGGTGGGTACCGCGAACGTGGACGGGTCGTTATGCGGCGCGCTGCCGTGATGGGGCCAGAAAATCCATGCGATCAGCGCCAGCGTCGCACCGATATTGATGTGCGTCATCAGCCACATCATCTTGATCACAGCATTCATTCCTATCTCCCGAACGTGTTTTTTATCGTCCGGCCGCGCGTCCGGTGCCATGGATAGCGGCCGTATGCCAACGCTCGGACCATGACGGCCCGCGAGGTCCAATCATGTTATAGCGCACACAAGAGATTGAATATGCGACAAATTGCCGCAAGACCATAGCATCGATAATGGAATAAACGAGGGTGCTATTCGCGGAAAACAGGAGCGACCCGCTGTCAGCCGCACACCCGCCGGCTGGCCTCGCGATCCAGCGGATCGGGGTCCAGCCCCAGATAGGTCTCGCGCAGGTGGTCCCACATCGCCAGATGCGCCCAGCGCGGCTCCTTCAAAACCTTCTGCTCGACCGTGAGGTAGGGGTTGGGCAGAAAGACGGTCATCTGCTGCTCGTCTTTGCCGTTGAACAGCCGCAGCCCCCAACTGCTGGGGCAACCGTCCTCGCGCAGGCGCCGGTAGAGTTCGGCGCGCGCGGTGCGGCGATGCCGCGCCAGTTCTTCCGATGCCGGATTGTTGCGCGGGCCGCGATGCTCGCCGATGCACAGATGGAAATGCCAGTGGCCGAAATCCACGGTCAGATAGCCGTCCGACAGGCTGATCCGCCGGGGCGCGTTGGGGGCGCGCACTTCCCAGGCCGCTTCCTGGATCAGTATTCCGACTGGAAGGCGAGTGTGGGAGGTGGGGAGACTCATCTACGGGCCAGGCTCGAAGCCTCAGGGTGGGCGAAGCTTACCCGTCTCCCTCCCGATGATCGGTCGGGGATTCTGCCTCTTGCGGAGGGCCGAATCGACATTTAAGGGTGGGCACTGCCCACCTTCATTACATTATCCGATGCCAACCCTCGATCGAGGGTGGTCAAATGTCACGGATCGGCTTGCCAATACCGCTGACCAACGCCGAGGGCATCATGCCCCAATAGCCAGCCGGTAGTTTCTTTTCGACCAAGCCCCGGTACAGAGTTGGATTGGCCAAGGCGGCATACTCGTTCAGATACGCCATCGCTTGATGGCCGGTCAAAACAACAAGTGGATCGATCTTATTTGCCGCTGATACGCCATACCAATTACGGAAAGAGTGAAGAAGAATAGTGAGCGCGCATCCCGTTTGGGGTCCAAATATGCCATCAACCGAGAGCGGGAAGCTGTAACTGCCTTGGCGGGGACTGTCTTGCCCAATGACGACGGTGATTTTGCACAGATTGAGCAGCCATTGCACTAGCGCAACATCATCGTGCCGATTGCTACCTTTGTGCCCTACCGAGGCGTCGATGTTCGGCATGATCACGGATGTACGTTTGATGCGGATGAGGTGAGCCATATGGTTTTCCTCCGATTAATTTAGTGTCGGCTCGTCCAGCAACAGCAGCTTCGGTTCCTGCGCTAGCGCGCGGGCGATCATGACTTTCTGTCGCTCGCCGTCGCTCAGTTCGTTGACCGGTCGGGGCGCGAACGCCGCGATGCCGTCCTGCGGCGTCAGGCGACCCGTTTAATCAGTATACGGATAGCGACCGAGCGCCACCAGGGCACGAACCGACAGCGCGCCGACCTCCGCCCGGTCGGTGAGCACCACGCCCAACAGCCGCGCCAACTTGCGCGGCGGCTCGACTTCGACCGCCGCGCCGCCTGAGCCTACGCGGAACTCGCGCGCCGGACGACGGCGGCCGGCACGCCGCCATCGCCCTCGCGCATGGCTTTGCCGTAGCCACGCGCGACATCGCGCCCTTTCGGGCAGCGGGGGTGGACGTGATCGACCCGTGGGAATATCGCGGCTGAAGACCGATAAGCGCCGTTCATCCACCGCACACCCGCCGGCTGGCCTCGCGATCCAGCGGATCGGGGTCCAGCCCCAGATAGGTCTCGCGCAGGTGGTCCCACATCGCCAGATGCGCCCAGCGCGGCTCCTTCAAAACCTTCTGCTCGACCGTGAGGTAGGGGTTGGGCAGAAAGACGGTCATCTGCTGCTCGTCTTTGCCGTTGAACAGCCGCAGCCCCCAACTGCTGGGGCAACCGTCCTCGCGCAGGCGCCGGTAGAGTTCGGCGCGCGCGGTGCGGCGATGCCGCGCCAGTTCTTCCGATGCCGGATTGTTGCGCGGGCCGCGATGCTCGCCGATGCACAGATGGAAATGCCAGTGGCCGAAATCCACGGTCAGATAGCCGTCCGACAGGCTGATCCGCCGGGGCGCGTTGGGGGCGCGCACTTCCCACACTGCGCCTTGCACGGCGGTGCCGAAGTGAATTTGGTCCCAGTAGTTCTGGAACACGTCGGTGATCAGCGTTTGCAGAAACTCGGTGATCGGTTCGGCAGGGCGAAGATTTCCAGCGTGCCGTTGCCGGGTTCGGTGACCAGGGTGGATTGCGTCATGAAGAGTTCCTCGAAGGTTGAAAAAATCGCCAGGGTGCGGTTGTCGGGGCGAACTCGACGCTTATTCCGGCAGCTCGCGCTTGGCGAACGTCATCTTGTCTTGGCCTGTCCGCGCGACCATGTAGCGTCCCAACACGAACAGCAGCGAGGAGAGGCGGTTGAGATAGCCGAGGAGATCGGGGTTTTCGATCATTTCCTCGGCCACCAGCCGTGAGACGCACCGCTCGGCGCGGCGCACCGCCGTGCGCGCCATGTCTAGCGCCGCGTCGGCCAGGGTGTCGCCGGGAATCACGAACTCCCGAGGCATGGTCACGCGCTGGCCGAATTGGTCTGTGATGTCAGCCAGCCAAGCGACCTGCTCGGAACCCACCTGCCGAAATTTGGCCTGCGCGTCCGGGGTCGCCGCCAGTTCGGCCATCAATCCGTAGCAATGCCGCTGAACCTGCACGAGCAGGTCGTTGATTTCACGATCATCGATCAGCGCGCGGGCGAACCCGATCATGGACCCGGCCTCGTCGACCGCGCCGAAGGCTTCCGGTTGCGGGTGGTGTTTGGGCACCCGCCCCGCGCCCAGAAGTCCGGTTGTGCCATCGTCACCCCGCGCTGTGTACCAGGGAAATGCCTTGCTCATCGCTCCTCCAATTTCAAGAATGATGGTTGACAGGACTTTCGTCATACCCGCGAAAGCGGGTATCTATTCTTTTCAGTGGCTTACTGGATTCCCGCCGACGCGGGAGGGACAGAAAGCGAAAGTCTTGGTTGAAGGGTTCAGCCGTATTTTTGAACCCATCGCCGATTGCGCTCGATTCGCTCTTTCTCCTTGATCACCGGACAACTGGCGCAAAAATGGCGGCTCTTGCCTTTGAAATACAAACAACAACTGGCGCGAATATGGAAGCAATGGTTTTTTCCCTGTTCGCGGATGGAATACCAATGGGGTAGCGAGTCGGCCAGCGGTCGCCATTGGTCATAGAAGAGGGTCAGGTAAAGCCTTAACCGGTCTTCGGGCAGATGGAATCGCTTGCTGATGTTGAGGATCTGCCCGACCCAGGACGAACTGACCATCGCCCACAGGGCCTTGTGGGAAAAACCTGACCATTGATGCAAGGCTTCAACCGCCGGTTTTGCATGGTCTGCAAGTTGATCGGCCACCAGACGGATCGCCGCGTTTGGGTCCGAATAGTTCAAGACACAATGCGGATGGGTGCTGAAACCATGCTCCTCGCCGACGATGAACCCGTCGCTGTTCAGGCAAATGGCCTGGAACAAGGTATTGTCCGCAAAACACAAATCGGCCTCTTCGGCGGCATACCAGGGTATCGGCTTGTCCATCAACAAGGGCGCAATCATCGCGCCCGCAGACCAGCCATAACGAAGTAAGAAGGAAGCGGCGGCAAAACGCCGGCTGGCGATGCCGCTTCTTGCCATCAACCCTTGCAAAAGTTCGGCATAAAGCCCCTCTTGTGGCCGGCGCATTTCGGCGTGGCTCAACCAGAAAAACGCCGGGAGCGAACCAACCCGCGTCGCTCCGGATTTTTCTTCGGTCCTCGCCGGAACATCGGAGCGATGTCTGACGACGGTCGTATAGATGCCCGAAGCGTTGATCGCCTCGATGGTCGCCAGCAAAGGCGTGGGAGTATCGTTCTCGGATTGCATCTCAAACGTCGCCGATAAGTGAAAAGCCGGAAAGGGTCATGGCTTGCCATGAAAATGGGGTGTTCCTCATCACGGCATCGCCACGCGCAGCGGCGCGAGCGCCAGAGCCGACGGCCAAGGCCAGCAGGCCGCAGACCAGAACCAGCCGCAACGCCCGGCGCAAATCGGCGCCGCCCAGATCGGCGGGCCAGTCGGGATCGCCCATGAACGCCTCGGTGACCCGTTCGCCGCCGTAGTCAATCGGCCCGATCAGTCGCACCCGCAAAGCGCCGGCAAAAGCGGCCTCGCTCCAGCCGGAATTCGGGCTGGCCAGCAAGGCGTGATAGTGTCGTGCCGTCGGCCATACGAGGTGGGGATGCAGGCGCAGGAGGGCCGCCGCCAGCGCAATCAGCGGCACGGACAGCCGCGCGGGCAGCCAGTGAACCAAGTCGTCCGAGCGTGCGGCGGTCCAGCCGAAACGCCGGTAACGGTCATTTTTGTAGCCGACCATGGAATCGAGACTGGACACCGCCTTGACCGCGATCAAGCCCGGCAGCCCGAACAGGCCCAGCGCCCACAGCGGGGTCAGCACGCCGTCGGTGAGATTCTCCGACAGGCTTTCGATGGTCGCGCGCACGATGCCATCGCGCGGCAAGTGGTCCGTGTCCCGCCCGACCAGCAGGCTCAACCGCCGGCGGGCGGTCGGCAGATCGGCTTCGGTGCAGGCGGCGACGTGGCCGGCGTCCGGCCCCAGGCCCACGATCGAGTGGTGACGGGCGGCGTGGCCGACGCCCTCGCAACTCTGGTGGTTGGCGATGTGGGTCAAGTTCTCGCGCAGCCCGCCGTTGATCCGGCAGGTGCTCAACACCCGATGCGGTCGCTTGAGCGCGGCGGCGAGGAAACGGCCCTGCCGGCGTAGGGTGTAGTGGTCGGTCTCGTCGAGCAGCATTTCGGGTCCCAATCGTGTGGGCAAAGTTGAAAGTTACAAAGCGTTCAGAGGTCGAGAGGCGCGTGACAGAGGCAATGAGGGTATGCATGGCCGTGGCGATTGCGGTCGTTGCGGCCAGCATGATGGTGATCGTGATGATGTCCAGCCTGCGGCACGCCCTGCCAATCTTCGCGGCCCACAACCGGATGTGCGATAGGCACAGAATTGGCAATTCATGCGATGCCGCACCATTTTCTGCTTCGGCAGAGGCGCTCCAAAAAAGTTTCGATCAACAACGGATGGACGTTCAAATAGGGCGCGACCGCAGTGCGCGCCGCCGGGTGGGCCATTCCATGCTCGGCGACGGTCGCATGTATCCGTTCGACCAGACAGCCGTTAAACAAGCAGATAAGGAAATACCACTACCTGTCGAAACCCCAGGCGATGAACCCGCTCCAGCGCATCGGCCATCAACGGAGCGGCCACGGCGGTATAGGCGGTCACCGCCCAACCGAAGCCCATGCCTTCCCACAAGATCTGGGCGATCTTGCTGATGTTGGAGTTGGCGTCGAGGTCGGAACTGCCGCGCCCGATCACCAGCAACACCGTCTCCCGCCGGTCATAGTCCGGTCCGAGCGTGGCTTCGGCGCATTCGATACGCTCGCGGGCCACTTGCAGCAGATGAGGGTGAACGCCCAAGTCGGCGCCCAACGCGATTTCCAGGCCCGGATGTTCGGCTTGAAAAGCGTCGAGCATGACCGGGATGTCGTTTTTGATGTGACCGGCGGCCATCAGGAACGCCGGTAGCGCGCTAATGCGGCGAAAGCCCTGTTGCCAGAGCGTTTCCAGCGCTTCGGCGAGGCTGGGCTCGGTCAGCTCCAGGAATCCGGCCAGGAGGGCGCGCCGGGGTAACGCCTGCCGCAACTGCTCGACCAGAGCGTGAAATTCGGCGACGCCGACAGGGCGGCGGGTGCCGTGACCGATCAGCAGCACGGCGGGATCGGAGAGGGAAGTTTGGATCATCGGGGCTTCCGAGAGCGTGGTTGGTTTTTTTCTAAAGATCAGGGGTTGTCGAGAAACAGAGCGGCGATTTCCTGCGCCGCCTGATCGCGCCGACTTCGATCATCTTCCTCGGCGAGGTGGTGATGGAGATGTTCGACGAGCAACCCAGCGCGGATTTGACCGAGTTCGCGGTGGCAGTCATGCACCCCGTTCAGCAACTCGACGCAGGACAGCCCGCGTTCGAGACGGTCGAGCAATGCTTCGATCTGATTGCGATGCGCGAGCAAATCGCGGCGAAGGTGATCAGACTGTTCGATGTGAGTCACGGTTTTGAAGTCTCCTCGGTAAAGCCGCCCGGCGGAAAAATGCGCGATGTCGTCACGACCGTTCGCGCAGCAACTGATGAAGGCGTTCCAGAGTCTCCTCGGGACTGCGCCGTCCCGTTGCGCACGCCTTGCAGACACAGGCGACGCCTCGCGCTTCGGGGGGCACTTTTTCGAGCGCCTCGGCGGGTATCGGTGTCTCGAAGCACCAGCACGTCGCTTCGCCCGCCGCGATCCCGCATTGGTTGGGTTGTCCGCACAGCGGGCAACGGGAAGGCTCGATGCCCATCCGCGTCACTCTGTCATCGGTGGGGACAGGCATGCTTTCACGCCGCTCATCGCCTGGGATAAGGTCGGAAAGTCCTGCCACGTTTCGACATGGCGAACGCGCCACAGCGTTTGCCCGCATTGCTGCTTCAGCACCTCGACCTGCACCGCTGATCGAGGTCCGTCGTGACCGTTGACGGTGAAGCCCTCCCGCTCCAGAGCGCGCCGGGTCCACAGCGCCGGCAGATCGCCGCCGACCAGATCGACCTGACCGACCGGCGGATGGTGGAATTTGAACGCGCCCGCGTGAGGATCGAACGCGACGCCGTCGCCGTGGAACGCGGCCTGAAACGCGCCATCCAGCACCAGTTCCTCCGGTGTGCCGACCCGGATCGATCCGCCCGGCTGGAACAACCAGAGCTGGTCGGCGCCGCGCAAGGCCAAATCCAGGTCGTGGGTGGAGAGCAGCACGGCCCGCCCGCTTTCCCGCGCCAAGCGGCGCAAGATACCCATCAATTCCACCCGGCGCGGCAAATCCAGAAACGCCGTCGGCTCGTCCAGCAACAACAGATGCGGCTCCTGCGCCAACGCGCGGGCGATCATGACCTTTTGCCGCTCGCCGTCGCTCAGTTCGTTGACCGGCCGGAGCGCGAACGCCGCGATGCCGACCGCCGCCAGCGCACGGTCGATCACGGTTTCATCCTGCGGCGTCAGGCGACCCGTCCAATCGGTATACGGATAGCGGCCGAGCGCCACCAGAGCGCGAACCGACAGCGCGCCGACTTCCGCCCGGTCGGTGAGCACCACGCCCAACCGCCGCGCCAACTCGCGCGGCGGCAAGCGGTAAGGATCGGCGCCCGCCACCCGAACGCCGCCACGCAACGGCGGCTGCATCCCGGCGAGCGTGCGCAACAGCGTCGATTTGCCCGCGCCGTTGGGACCCAGCAGGCAGACCAGTTCCCCCGGATACAGCTTGAGATCGACCCGTTCGGCGACGAAGCGCGGCGGGCGACGACGGACGGAATAGCCGATGGCCAGATCGGCGGTTTCCAGGATGGGTTCGAGCATGGCGCGGGTCCCTTCAGGTCGCGAAAACCGAACGTGGGCCGTCCCGGCGCAACACGATCCACACCACGACCGGCGCTCCCAACAAAGCGGTCACCGCGTTCAGGGGCAGAACGGATCGGCTGCCGGGCACGCCGGCCACCAGATCGGCCAGCAAGGCTGCCAGACCGCCCATCAGCATCGTGGCCGGCGCCAGCATCCGATGATCCGAGGTGCGCAACAGCGCGCGGCACAGGTGAGGAATCGCCACGCCGAGAAAGGCGATGGGGCCGCAAAACGCCGTGACCGCCCCGGCCAACACCGAGGTGCCGGCGATGAGCCAGAACCGGACGCGGCGGACGTTCGCGCCCATGCTGCGGGCGTAGGCTTCGCCCAGCAGCAGGGCGTTGAGCGGCTTGGTCAACAGCCAGGCCAGCAGCAGGCCGCCGCCAATCACCGGCGCCAGAATCGCCAACTGCCGGCCGGTGACGCCGCCGAAACTGCCGAAGGTCCAACTGATGTAGGCTTGAATCTGCTCGGGGACGCTGAAATAGATCAGGATGCTGACCACCGCGCCGGTCGCGTACCCCAGCATCAGGCCGAGAATGAGCAGGGTCATGGCGTGGCGCAGCCAGCGGGCGGCGACGATGACCAGCCCGGTGACGAGGCTGGCGCCGGCGATGGCGGCGGCGATCAGGCTCAAATCGCCCAGCAGCCCGACATTGGACAGAAAACCGGTGGCGGCACCGGTGGCCAGCACCACCAGCGCGACGCCCAGACTGGCCCCGGCGTTGATGCCGAGGATGTAGGGATCGGCCAGCGGATTGCGAAACAGCGTCTGCATTTGCAGGCCGCTGACCGCCAGCGCCGCGCCGGCCAGCACGGCGGTCAGCGCCTTGGGCAGGCGAAATTCCAGGATGATGTAGGTCCAACTCGGCTTGGCCGACGCGCCGCCGGTCAGGACGGCGGCGACATCGCTCAGGGGAATGCGCACCGACCCCAGGGCCAGATTCAGCAAAAACGCGCCGACCAGCGCCAGCGCCAAACCGCCGAGAACGGCCAGGCGCCAGCCATCGCTTTGCCCCCGCAGACTCTCCGGCGCTCGCGCAATCGGACTCCCCTCGCCCTTTGGGAGCGGGGTCGGGGGCGAGGGGATGGGAGCGTCCATCACGGCGCTCATGGCAGCCACCGGTAATATTTCAGTTGATGCTCGGGCAGGCGGTCGGGATGCAGGATTTTGATCACGTCGGCCAGCACGATGTCGGGTTCGACGATTCCCAATTCCCAGTAATCGTTGGCCTTGTGCTCGTTCAGGCGGGCGTTTTGGTTGTACACCCGGCTGGCGCGGAACGCCTTGAAAGCGCCGTAGCGTTCGTTGGCGGCCAGCAAATCGGCGCGCGTGAACCAGTCCAGATCGCTGGTGAACCAGACCTCGGCGTCGCCGGCCCGCTCGAACACCGCCTCGAAACTGAGCGGGATGCTGGCCCGATGGGCGTCGTCGGCCCAGCGGTAAACGCCGCCGGCGTCCGCCACCAGCCGGGCGATGTAGCTGTCGCCGCCGGGCACGTACCAAACATCGCGATGTAAAGAACCGCCGAACACGCTCGGCTTGTGCGCGGCGGGCACGTCGCGGACCCGCACGGCGTAGGCTTCATAGCGTTCCGTCATTTCGGCGAAACGGCGCTGGGCCAGGCCGTCCCGGTTGAGAAACGCGGCGGTGAATTTCAGCCACTCGCTGCGCCCCAGCAGGGTCGGCTCCACGTACTCGGAATTGATCGCCACATTGACACCGGCATTTCGCAACAAGGGATGCGTGTTGTATTGGGGCTGATCGTGGCCCACGGCGGTGACCAGATCGGGGCGTAGATCGAGAATCCTTTCGAGATTGACGCTGGGGCCGCGCCCGACTTCCGCCACCTTGCCGGCGGCAATCAATTGACGCGCCGCCGGCGAATAGACGTTCTCGTAGGAACTCACCGCGACCAGCCGATCCAGCGCGTCCAATAGCTCCAAATGGGGCAGATGGGTGGTGGACAGGATGGCAATGGAGCGAACCGGAATTTGAATGACCTGCGCGTCCGCGAAGCCTTCGGGAACCGGCGCCCCGCACTGGACCAGCACGTAGCGGAAGCTTTCCTTGGCGTCTGGCCAGGGCGCGGTCACCGTCACGATCTTGTAGTGCTTGAAATATTCCAGGGTGAAGCCCTTGGCGTGAGTCAGGGTGGCTTTTTCCGGGAAATAGTCGAGGGTGGGATCGTAGCGCTCCAGGCAACCGCTGGTCCGGTTGGCGGTCGGCGGCGCGGCGGGTTCCTCGGCGAAAGCGGCGCCCGCCAGAATCACGATGCAGAGCAAGCCAAAAGCGATACGGCGAAGAACGGGTAAGGTCTGGCGATTCGGGGAGATGATCGGCAACGGGAACGTCATGGCGTCAACCTTGTTCCTGTAATTTGAAGGTAATCGGTACGTTCAGCGTGGCGTCCACCGGCTGGCCCGCGCGCTGGGCGGGGCGAAAACGCCAGCGTTTGATGCTCGCCAGCGCGGCCTCGTCCAGAACGGCGTAGCCGCTGCTGCGTTCGATGCTGGCGGCGGCCACCGCGCCCGAGGACAACACCTGGATGCGGATGACGACCCGGCCCTCGTGCCCCAGACGACGGGCGAAGGCGGGATAGGTCGGTTTGGGCTGATACGCGGGCGTCGCCTGGCTGTCGCCGGCGGCATGACCGTCCGGCGCGGTTCCTCGAAGGCTCGAACCGGAGCCGGATTTGGCCGGCGCCGCGCCGCCGTTCGCGCCCGTCGCCACGCCGGCTGGACCCGCCATCGACGCTTGAGCCGGCATGATCGGCGTCGCCGAATCCGCTTTCGGCAATCGAGTGGGCGGCGTGGAACGCGCGACCGGTTTTGGCGGCGGCTTGGCCGCCAATACGGGCTTTGGCTTGGGCTGAGGTTCCGCTTTGGGTTTCGGTTTCGGCTCCGTTTTAGGCTTGGGTTTGGGTTCCGGTTTTGCCTCCGGCTTGGAAGGCGTGAACGCGAGGGCGGCGCTGGCGGGCTAACGGCGGCAGCGAGCGGCGGCGCGACCTCGGGCGCCATCGCCGGGCGCGGATGACGGGTGGAGCTGTCGGCTGCCGATGGAGGCCCGGACGCTCCCGGCGTGGCTGCCGCAGCGGCGGCAGATGGCGCTGATCCAGCCGGGATCAGCGTCACGGTCACGGGCAACGGCTTCGGCGGCGCGGGCGGCGGCGGTACGGCAAACGCCAGCAATAAACCCGCGACACTCAGATGCGCGAGCGCCGACAAGCCGGCTACAGCGGTCTGTTGGCTGAAGGTGGGACGCATGACCGCCGCCGCTCTCAGGGTGCTCCTGGATTCGGTGATGAACCCGATCCGGGTGAGGCCGTTACGCTGCGCGGCGGCCATGACCTCGGCCAGGCGCTGATAGGGCGTGCTTTTGTCGGCGTGCAGATGCAATTCCGGCTTGGGTTCGCCGCGCGCCGCTTCCTGCAAGCGAGGTTCGAGATCGGCTTCACCCAAGGCGACGCCATTCCAAAACAGTTGCCCGTTGGCGTCGATGCCCAACTCCACCGGCGCGGGGTTCGCCGCCGCTGATGGCGCATTCGCCTCCGTCTCGGGCAGATCGACGGCCAGACGGTGGGTGATAAGCGGCAAGGTGATCATGAAGATCACCAGCAGCACCAACATCACGTCGACCAGCGGGGTGGTGTTGATCTCGGCCACGGGTTGCGCGTGGCGGCTGTGTTGAAAGCTTCCGAACGCCATCAGCCGCGCTCCGCGCAGGTCGCCAATGCCGCCACGGGTTCATCCGTCGGCGGGGAATCTTGGCGCATCGGCGGATGCATCCCCGCGACCAGGTAAGCGTGGAGGTCATAGGCGAACGCATCCAGCTCCAGGAGTCGGAGCCGATTGGCGCGGGTGAACAGGTTGTAGGCAATCACCGCCGGAATCGCGACCGCCAGTCCCGCGCCGGTCATGACCAGCGCCTCCCCCACCGGTCCCGCCACTTTATCGAGGGTGGCCTGGCCGCTGGTTCCGAGGGCCAGCAGGGCGCGGTGGACGCTCCAAACCGTGCCGAACAGGCCGACGAACGGCGCGGTGCTGCCGACCGAAGCCAGCACGGTCAAGCCGTATTCCAGCGCGGCGCTTTCCGCGTCGAGCGTCTGCCGCAGGGCGCGGGTCACGAAGCCGTCCAGATCGCCGGGGCGGGACGACCGGGAACTGTGGCGGGCGGCCCCAAGCCCGGCGTGCGCCAGGCGCCCCAGCGCATGATCGGGGTGCGCGTCGAGGGTTTCGACCTGTTCGGGATGCTTCCAGAACCGTTCCAGAAAGCGCCGTTCGGCGTCCCGTTGCCGGCGCTTGTATCCCCATTTCAGCACGATCACCGACCAGGTCACGATCGACATGATCAGCAGGATGGCGGCGGTCGCCAGACCGATGGCGTCCGCTTGATCGAGATAAACGGCTACAGTTTCCATTCCAACCCCGCGACGGCGTAAAGGCCCGGTTGCTCGTAGCCGATTTCTTCGGTGGCTTCCTGGTCGAACAGATTTTCGATCCGGCCGTACAGCGTGAACTCTTTATTGAGCTTGGCTCTGCCGGATACGTCGACCCGGACGTAATCCGAGGTTTCCTTGTCGCCGTTCCAGCGCAGGCGCGGGCCGGTGTAATAGAGGTTGACGCCCAGCGTGTAGCGGTCTTGCGTGTAGGACAGGCCGAGGTTGGCCGTGTTGTCGGCGATTTGCACCGTGCGGAAGCGTTCGCCGTTTTTCTCGCTCCAGGCATCGGTATAGGTGTAATTGGCGGTCAGGCTCCAATTCTCGTCGATCCAGTAATTGCCGACCAACTCCACGCCCTCGGTTTCCCCGGTGTCCCGATTGACGTAGGTCCCGCCAAACGTGCCGTCGGGGTTGACCTGACCGACGAAGGCGATCACGTTGTCCAGCTTGGTGTGCCAATAGGTCAGTTCGACGTTCAGCCGCTTGCCGAGAAACGCTTGGCGAAAACCGGCCTCGACGGTGCGGCCTTCTTCCGGTTGCACGTCCGGATTGCCGTATTTGGGATCGAACAACTCGAAAAAGCCGGGGGCGCGGAAGCTGGTACCGTAATTGGCGAACAAGGTGGTGTCGGTATCCTTGAAGGTGTACGCCGCGCCCAGCTTGCCCGTGGTGTTTTCCCCGTATTCCTCGTGGCGGTTGAACCGCAGACCGGCGCGGACGACCAAAGCGTCGTCGAACCAGGTCAGCACGTCGTTGACGTACAGGGCGTTGTTGTTCACCTCCGCGTCGAGATCGCCGTACTTGCCCCACTTTTTGCCTTTCTGGTTATAGAACTCGTAGCCGAACAAGACGGTGTTGTTTCCTCCCGCCAGTTTCGAGTCCAGCAGCAGGTTGTAATCGAACTGGAGATTTTCGTTCTGGTTGTAATACGGTTTGCCATCGCCCGTATCGTAGACCGGCACCGGCTCGCCGCGCCGGTAGAAATTCGTATAGTCCAAGGTAAAATTGTCCGTCGGCGCCGGCACATACCCCAACAGACCGTCATCGGCGTCCTTGTTGGAGTTCTTTTTCCGAGTCCAGCCGAGCACCGCTTTCTGACGCAGGTTGTCGGTCAGCTGCTGCTTGAAGTTGAGGGCGCCGAGGGTTTGCTGGGTCTGGTTGTACTGGTTGGGATCGGGCAATTGGAACGCCCACCACGGTGTTTCGGGCGAATCCTGGGCGTAGGATTCCCGCAGTTCGGCGAAATTGAACGTCGTGTCCATGTAGAGCAATGTCCCTTCCACGGACAGCCGATCGCCCAGCTTGTAGCCGAGTTTGAGCTGGGGCGAAAAATTCCGGTAGGTTTCGTGATCGTGGACGCCGTCGCTGTCGGTGTAGGCGAGATTGAGCGAATAGCCGAAATCGCCCTGCGTGCCGCGCAACGAACCGTAGCCTTTTTTCCAGTCCAGCGAGCCGTATTCGGCCGCGAGTTCCGGGTGTTGGCCGGCGAGCGGCCCTTTGGTGGTGATGGCGATGACGCCCGCCGTGCTGTCGGAGCCGTAAATGTCCGCTTGCGGGCCGCGCAGAATTTCGATTTTCTCGATCAGCTTCGGGTCGATTTGCCCGAGGAAATTGCCGACGCCGGGCGAGAGTCCTTCGTTGATCTTGACCCCGTCCACCACGACCAGAAAATGGCCGCTGCCGAAACCGCGCAGTTTCGGGTAATTGAACTGACCGGGACCGCCGGCTTGCTTGAATTGAACGCCGGCGGTTTGCCGCAGAATCTCGGTGGTGTCGGTGTAATTTTTTTCCTCGATTTCCTCTTCGGTAATGACGGTTACCGACTGAGTGGAATATTGCGCGGGCGTTTCGATCTTCGTCGAGGTGACGATGACATCGGTCAGCGTATCGCCGGAACCCGAATCGAACGCGACCGCCAGCGGCGACGCCAGGCACAGACTGGCCCCGCACAAACCGGCGCCGCATCGCGGCAACACACCAGATTTTAACGATGGAAAGCGCGATTGCCCGGAACGACGGGGGATAAAACCGAGAGACATGGACAGACTCCGTTAGCACTTGTCGGCAACAAATGGAAACAGCGTCTGCTAGGCGCGAGGACAGAAACGGCGGCCCAAAAGGATGGCGAGCACGGGCTGGGGCCAGCGCGGCGGCAGGTTTTGGACATCTGAAAGCGGAAAATTGTCACCGGTCGACGGACTCTACGCATAGCAACGCACGAAGGCGTCACCCAAACGGTAGGCCGCACCCTCGAAACACCCCGTTCAAAGGTAGGTGACGCAATCGACGGCAGGTCTCCTGGCTCGCGAGTCGGGGCCTTTCGCTCGGCCTTCCCAGTCGTTGCATCTGACCAGTGGCGTGTGGTGAGCGTCGGCTCGTCGCGTACAGTTGCGGGGGCAGCCACGGCTTGCGCGCTGGCATCTCTTGCGGAGATCGAGCGCACCGTGTTCCCTTTTCATCCCACTCGGGGAACCGTCAAATCAGAATGCTACAGTGCAACAAATCCGAGTTCAAGTAGGCTCCATAGTCCTTTTTTCTGGTACTACCTGGATTTCTTGGAGAGCTTTGAACCCCAAATAGGGTAAACAGGAGCAGCAAATTATGCAACTGTGTTGCGAATCATTATTCTTTATGATTTCATACCGCCACGAACAAAAAACCGCGCCAACTCCATGACCATCGAAACCGCCCGGCAACGCCTGCAAACGCTGGGTCAACGGGTAACGCCGGCGCGCTTGGCGACGCTGGCCGCGCTGCTGGATTCGCCGAGCGCGCTCAGCCATCACGCGGTAGCGGCCAAGCTCGCGCGAAAGCGGAGAACATTGTGATCGTGTCACCCTGTATCGCGTTCTGGAATGGCTGGTCGAGCAAGGATTGGCCCACAAAGTGGCGGGCGAGGATCGATCCTGGCGGTTCGGCGCGATGCTGGACGAGAACCACCAACACCCGCACTTTTGCTGCCTGCGCTGCGGCAAGATGCTCTGCCTCGACACTCTGCGCCCCGCGCTGATTCTGGGATTGCCGGCGGGCTACACCTTCCAGCGGGCGGAAATCACGATCCAGGGCACTTGCCCGACGTGTTCTCCCTAAAGCGATTTTTTCGCAACTCAATTGCATAAAATCATCGATTCGATCCATGGCGACGGCCGCCTTAGTCCAAGACCCCTACGCGCCGGATCACTCTACAAACCGAAGGAGACTGTCGATGGATTTTCCAGAACGGGGCCGCGTTGCCGAAATCGAGGAAGGCAACCGCTTCATGCCCAAGTTCGACGATGCGGGCCTGATCCCCTGCGTCACGCAAGATGCCGCCACCGAGCGAGGTGCTGATGCTCGGCTACATGAATCGGGAAGCGCTGGCGAAGACCATCGAGACCGGACACGCGCATTACTGGTCCCGATCCCGCCAAACGCTCTGGCGCAAGGGCGAGCAATCCGGTCAGGGCCAGCGCGTCAAACGGCTGCTCGTCGACGACGATCAGGATTGCGTCCTCCTCCAAGTCGAGCTGACCGGCGGCGCATCCTGTCACGTCGGTTATCGATCCTGCTTTTTTCGGGAACTGCGGTGTCAGTCCGGCCGCACGGATTTCTCGCTGGAGTTTCTGGAGTCGGTGAAGGTCTACGACCCGCGCATCGCCTACGGAACCGCTGCCCCCGATGGCGAGCGCCCTTCCGGGCACGACGCTTCTCGTCACGTCGGGTAAACGGCGCTCTTCGGGAACTCCTGACTCGGCGCCGTGGCGGCAAGAAACCGCGAAAACGATCCGACCGATCTTGCAGAGGAGAAACCCATGACCCAACGCAATCCGCTACCGAATACCCAAGCTCCGGACGAAGCCTCGCTGCTGGCGATGCCGGAAGCCGATTACATGAACGCCGCCCAACTCGCCTTCTTCCGAGCGCGGCTGCTGGCCATGCGCGCGGAACTGGAACGCAATGCCCGGACGACCGAGGAACATCTGCACGGCACCATCGCCCTGCCCGATCCGAACGACCGCGCCACCGTCGAGGAAGAGCAAGCGCTCGAACTGCGAGTGCGCGACCGGGAACGGAAGCTGCTCAAAAAGATCGACGAGGCGCTCACTCGCATCGAGGATGGCGGTTACGGATTTTGCGAGGAGACCGGCGAGCCGATTGGTCTGCCCCGCCTGCTGGCGCGACCCACGGCCAGCCTGAGCATCGAGGCGCAGGAACTGCGGGAACGGCTGCAAAGCGTTCAGGCCCTCTGACCGCATGACCTCTCCCATCGACCGCCGCATCCCGGTCACCGTGCTCACCGGCTTTCTCGGCGCCGGCAAAACCACCGTACTCAACTATCTCGTCCAACGGCCCGAGCTTCGGCGGACGCTGGTGCTGATCAACGAATTCGGCGAGATCGGACTCGATCACCTGCTGGTCGCGCAGGGTCGGGACGACGTGATCGTGGAAATGTCGAGCGGCTGCCTGTGCTGCACCATTCGCGGCGACCTGGTGGACACCTTGCGCGACGCGCCCTGGCGCTTTGCCCGTGGCGGCGAGACCTGGTTCGACCGAGTCGTCATCGAAACCACCGGACTGGCCGATCCCGCGCCGATCCTGCACACCCTGATGTCGGCTCACGCGCTCGCGCCGCGCTATCGCTTGAGCGGCGTGATCGCGACGGTGGATGCCGTCAACGGGATGGATACCCTGGATCGCCAGTTCGAGTCGGTCAAGCAGGTCGCGGTCGCCGACCACCTGCTGTTGACCAAGGCCGATCTGGTAGAAACCGATGCGGTCGAGCGCATCGAGCGGCGCTTGCGCGCGTTCAACCCCTCCGCCACCATCACGCGCGTCCTGCGAGGCGCGGTCGATCCCGGCATCCTGGACGCCGGGTTTTACGACCCCGCCACCAAGGCGTGACGATGTCCGACACTGGCTCGGCGCGGAAGCCTTCGACGATGCCGCGCACGATCATCACGATCATCACGATCATCACGATCACGCGGCGCCTCATCACCCCAAACACGATGTCAACCGCCACGACGAGCGCATTCGAGCGGTCTGTCTGACGTATGACAAGCCCGTCACCCGCCTGCTGTTTGACCTGTGGCTCGATATCCTGATGCATGTCAAGGGTCCCGATCTGCTGCGGGTCAAGGGAATCGTGCGGATCACCGATATGGCGGGCCCGCTGGTGATCCATTGCGTCCAGCACGTCTTCCATCCGCCGCTGCTGCTCGATGCGTGGCCGAGCGCCGATCACCGCACCCGCCTAGTGCTCATCACCCGCGATATCGACGCAGGGTGGCTGCGCAACACGTTGGCTTTGTTTGATGTCGACGACCTTCACTCCCAGTAACCGATACTCCCCATGATTCGCAAAAACCCGAGCGGCCACCTGCCGCAAATCCACGAAAGCGCCTACGTCGATCAAACCGCCATCCTGTGCGGCAAGGTCATCGTCCACGAAAACGTCTTCATCGGCCCTTATGCCGTGATCCGCGCCGACGAGGTGAACGCCGCCGGCGACATGGAACCCATCGCCATCGGGGCTCACTCCAACATCCAGGACGGCGTGGTGATCCACTCCAAGTCCGGCGCGGCGGTGGTGATCGGCCAAAATACCTCCATCGCCCACCGCTCCATCGTCCACGGCCCCTGCACGGTCGGAAATAACGTGTTCATCGGTTTCAACAGCGTGCTGTTCAACTGTTCGGTCGGCGATGGTTGCGTGGTTCGCCACAACGCGGTGGTGGACGGTTGCGACCTGCCGCCGGGCTTCTACGTGCCCTCGACCGAGCGGATCGGCCCCAACACCGATCTCGACCGGATTCCCCGCGTCACCGCCAAGGCTTCCGAATTCTCCGAGGATGTCGCCCGAACCAACAACGAACTGGTGCAAGGCTACAAGCGGTTGCAAAACGAATTTTAATCGCCGTCAACTTATCAATATGGAGCGCGCAACATGAAAGACCTCTCTTCCGCCGCACTCGCCGCCACGCTCGCCCTCGCTCTGTCGAGTACCGCCCTCTTCGCCGCCGCCCCCCACGTTCACGGCGCCGGGACGCTGCAACTGGTTTTAGAAGGGGGCAGCCTGAACGCCGAACTACACCTGCCAGCGATGGACGTGGTGGGCTTCGAACACGCGCCGCGAGATGCGAAAGACAAGGACGCCGTGGCGAAAGCGGTGGCACTGCTCGCGGATTCGCGCAAGGTACTCGAACCGCCCGCCGCCGCCCAATGCACCGCCGCGCCCGGCGAGGTCGAGAGCGCATTGCTGGAAGACGGGCACGACGACCACGGGAAGGATAAACATGCTCATGATCAGCATGAACACGAGCATGAACACGAGCATGAGCACGGTCACGACCATCCCGACGGAGAGGTTCACGCCGACTTCGATGTGGCCTACCGCTTCGACTGCCGCCACCCCGAAGCGATCAAGCAGATCAAGATCAACCTGTTCCAGCAGTTGTCGCATCTGGAGCGGTTGGAGGTCGAGAGCGTGACGCCCGGCGGGCAACGGCGCCAGCGGCTGGCTCCGGGACAGGATACGATCACGCTGCCATGATCGGTGCGCTCGCAGTCGAATCGAACACCACTACTCCGGCGGTCGAAATCGCCGAACTGCGTTTCCGCTGGCGGCCGGATCGACCCTGGGTGCTGGACATTCCGTCCTTCGCGCTGGCGGCGGGCGAGCGATTGTTTCTGGCCGGCCCGAGCGGCTCCGGCAAAAGCACCTTGCTGGCGTTGATCGCCGGTATCAACCTGGCCACCGCGGGTCGGGTCACCGTGTTTGGCGCCAATTTGGCGGATCTTTCCGGCTCGGCCCGCGACCGGTTTCGCGCCGACCGGCTGGGCGTGATCTTCCAAATGTTCAACTTGCTGCCCTATCTCTCGGTGCTGGAAAACGCGACGCTGCCCTGTCGCTTCTCGGCCCGTCGCCGCTTGCGTGCCATCGCCGCCGCCGGATCGGTGCCCGCCGAGGCGCGCCGACTGCTGGCTCATCTGGGCATGGACGAACCCGGTTTGGAGCACCGCGCCGTCGCCGAGTTGTCGGTCGGGCAGCAACAGCGGGTGGCGGCGACCCGCGCCTTGATCGGTCGCCCGGATCTGATCGTCGCCGACGAACCGACTTCCGCTCTGGACGCCGACCTGCGCTTGGAATTCGTTGAGTTGCTGCACCGCGAATGCGAGAGCGTCGGCGCCGCGCTGCTGTTCGTCAGTCACGACCGTGCGTTGGCCGACCACTTCGACCGGGTGGCTGGAACTACCCGCTCTCAACACCGCACCGTTCGCGGGGTGAGTCCGTGGCTATCCTGACACTCGCCGGCAAAAGCCTGTGGAACCGCCGCCTGACCAGCGCGCTGGTGGTCCTCGCCATCGCCCTGAGCGTGACGCTTGCTGCTCGGGCGTCGAGCGGCTGCGCACCCAGGCCCGCGCCAGTTTCGCCCACACCCTGTCGGGCACCGACCTCGATCGTCGGGCGCGCGCGGCGGTCCGATCAACCTGCTGCTGTACAGCGTGTTCCGCATCGGCGATCCGACCAACAACGTCAACTGGAGCAGCTATCGGACCCTCACCACCCATCCCCAAGTCGCCTGGACGATCCCGCTGTCGCTCGGCGATTCGCACCGGGGCTTTCGGGTGCTGGGCACGAGCCGGGACTATTTCCAGCACTACCGGTATGGTCGCGACCAACCCTTGCGGCTCGCGGAAGGCCGCGAGTTCGAGGACGTGTTCGACGCGGTGCTGGGCGCCGAGGTGGCCGACCGGCTCGGCTATCGACCGGGCCAGTCCATCGTCATCGCCCACGGCGCCGGCGAGGTCAGTTTCGCGCTGCACGACGACAAGCCGTTTCGCGTGGTCGGCATTCTGGCGCGCACCGGTACGCCGGTCGATCAGACGGTGCACGTCAGCCTGGAGGGCATCGAGGCGATTCACGCCGACTGGCGCGGCGGTGCGCCCATCCCCGGACATGCGTCTGTCCGCCGAACAGGTGCGCCAGCTCGATCTGACGCCCAAGACCATCACGGCTTTCCTGGTCGGCCTCAAAGCCAAGACCGCGATTTTCCGGCTGCAACGCGAGATCAACGAATTCGCCGCCGAACCGCTGCTGGCGATCCTGCCGGGCCTGACCTTGCAACAGCTTTGGGATTTGCTGGGTCTGGCGGAAAATGCGCTGTTGGTCGTGTCCGGTCTGGTGGTGCTGGTGGGATTGACCGTGATGCTCGCGGCGCTGCTGACCGGCCTCAACGAGCGGCGGCGGGAAATGGCGATTCTGCGGGCGCTAGGCGCGCGGCCGGGACAGATTTTCGCGCTGGTGTTGGGCGAATCGATGGCGCTGGCGCTGGCCGGCGCGGCGTTCGGCGTGCTGCTGCTACAGGGAGCGTTATTGTTGGCCGGGCCGATGCTTCAAGCCCGGTTGGGACTGGCCATCGCGGGCTGGCCGCCATCGAGCCACGAACTAATCCTGCTGGCGGCCGTGCTGGGCTGCGGCTTGCTGGCGGGACTCTTTCCGGCCTGGCGCGCTTACCGCTATTCTGTCGCCGACGGCATGACCATCCGGATCTGAACCATGCGCCAATTCGCTCGCTCGATCACCCTGCTAACGCTGCTGTTGCTCGTCGGCTGCGATTCGTCGCCTCGGCCGCCGGCGTCCGCGTCGTCGGCGCCCGTGGAACCGTCGGCCCAATCCGCCGGCGCGACTTTGGCCGTGCCCGACGCCGAGCCGCGCACGCTGGAATGGGACGATCTGATGCCGGCGGATTTCGAGCCGGAGGCGCCGTTCGAGGGCATCGACGTCGGCACCCTGAACGACGACGATCCCCGAGCGCGGGAACTGCTGGCGAAGCTGCGCAAGCTGTGGGACGAGGCGCCTGTCGTCGCGGCTCTGGATGGCGCCCGGGTTCGCCTGCCCGGCTTCGCCGTTCCCCTGGAAACCGACGGGCAGACCGCCACCCGGTTTTTGCTGGTGCCGTACATCGGCGCCTGCATCCACGTTCCGCCGCCGCCGCTCAACCAAACGGTGCTGGTGGAAGCGCCGACGGGCGCGCGGATTCGGCACGTTTTCGATCCTGTTTGGGTGACGGGACGGTTGACGGTCCAGCGCGCCACCACCGAACTGGCCAACGCCGGCTACACCCTGACCGCCACCGAAGTTAAACCTTATGGCGGGAAGCAGCGCTGATCAAACGTGCTCGTGCAAACCGCACTCGCGCTTGAGGCCGAAGAACCGGGTTTCCTCGGGACTCATGCCCTCGATCAAGCGGTGGGTGGTATGCACGTCGCCGATGGAGACATAGCCCTGTTCCCATAGCGGGTGATAGGACAGCCCGTGCCTGGTCAGATAGCGATAGACGTCGCGGTCGGTCCAGTCGATGAGCGGATGGATCTTGCAGCGGCCGTTGCGCCACAACAGCACGTCGAGATGCTGCCGGCTTTTCGCCTGCTGCCGCCGCAACCCCGAAATCCAGGCCGCCGCGCCCAGTTCCTTGAGCGCCCGCTGCATCGGCTCGACCTTGTTGAGCCGGTTATAGCGTTCGATCCCGTCCAAGCCCTGCTCCCACAGTTTTCCGTAACGGGCTTCCTGCCAGGCCGGGCTGAGTTCGGCGCGGTAGATGCGGAGGTTCAGGGACAACTGTTCGGACAGCTCGTCGATAAACCGATAGGTTTCCGGGAACAGATAGCCGGTATCGACTAGAACCACGGGGATGTCGGCCTGCTGGGAAACGACCATGTGCAGGCACACGGCGGACTGGGCGCCAAAGCTGGAGGTCAGCACGACGCGGCCGGGATAACGCTCCAGCGCCCACCCGACCCGTTGCTCGGCGCTCAAGGATTCCAGCTCGCGGTTCATGGTTTCCAGGTCGAACTGCGGACTTTGGTCCTCCCCCGGTATTGCGGACTGCGCCTGAGCCTGAGCCTGAGTCATCGCCTGTTTGCCTTGTCGTTCTGGACGATTGCCGGATGCGTTGCCGTTGCGAGCGCCTATTGCGCTTCGAGTAAACTAACAATGAATCAATAAATCAAAAAGGAATTAATATCTATATATTTATGCAAAAATATTCTTAATGATGCCCGCAAAACTCGCACCCGTCTCTCTCGACCCCAGCGCTCCACCGCCGCTGGCGGTCAACCTGCGCGCCGCTCGGTTGGTCTACGGCGGAATGACCCTGTTCGACGGGCTGGACCTGGAACTGACCGGCGGCTGTTTCACCTGCCTGCTCGGCCCCAGCGGCATCGGCAAAACCAGCCTGCTGCGCTTGCTGGCGGGACTGACTCCGCCCGGCATCAGCGGCGAATTGCGCGGCGGCGACGGCCGGCCATTAATGGGGCGAGTGGCCTACATGGCGCAGCAGGATTTGCTGCTCCCCTGGTTGAGCGTGTTAAACAACGTCGCTCTCGGTAGCCGGTTGCGCGGAGAACGAACGGATCGAAGTCGCGCCCTGAACTTGCTGGCGCGGGTCGGCTTGGCCGATTGCGCGCTGGCGCGTCCCGACACCTTATCCGGCGGTATGCGCCAGCGGGCGGCGCTGGCCCGCACCCTGATGGAAGACCGGCCGGTGGTGTTGATGGACGAGCCGTTTTCCGGGCTGGATGCGTTGACTCGGCTGCGCCTGCAAGCGCTGGCCGCCGAACTGCTCGCCGGCCGGACCGTGCTGCTGATCACCCACGACCCGCTGGAAGCCTTGCGGCTGGGCGAGCATATCCTGATCATGAACGGCCGGCCGGCAACGCTGTCCGCCTTGCCCGATTTGCCCGGCATCCCGCCCCGCGACCCCGGCGATCCGGCGGTGCAGGCGGCTTACCGCGCCATCCTGCGGCGGCTGGAAGCGGCGTGAAGGGTCCGTGGCGCGGGCTGCTGACGCTGGCGGGTCTGCTGCTGGCCTGGCAGTCGGTGGTGACGCTCGGCGATTTGCCGCCCTACATCCTGCCCGACCCGTGGGCGGTGGCGCTCGCCCTGTGGCATCATATCGGATCGCTGCTCCATCATGCCGGCGTCACGGCGCTGGAAATCGTCCTCGGAATGCTGCTGGGCACGCTGCTGGGATGCGGCAGCGCGCTGCTCTTGGGCTACTCCCGGCAAGCGCGGCGCTGGCTGCTGCCGGCGCTGATCGCGTCCCAGGCCATTCCGGTGTTCGCCATCGCCCCGCTGCTGGTGCTGTGGCTGGGCTACGGCATGGGCTCCAAAATCGCCATGGCGATGCTGATCATTTATTTTCCGGTCACCGCCAATTTTTACGACGGCCTGCGCCACACCCAGCGCGGCTGGCTGGACTTGGCCCAGGTGATGCTGCCCGAGCGACGGCGCTGGGCGGTGCTGCGGCATATCGCCATTCCCGCCGCGTTGCCGGCGCTGGCGTCCGGCCTGCGGGTGGCGGCGGCGGTCGCACCCATCGGCGCGGTGCTGGGCGAGTGGGTCGGCTCCAGCGCCGGTCTGGGCTACCTCATGCTGCACGCCAATAGCCGGATGCAGGTGGATTTGATGTTCGCCGCCCTGCTGGTGCTGGCCGCGCTGGCGGTCGGTCTGTATTTTTCCGTGGATGCCGGTCTAAAGCGCCTGCTACCCTGGCATCGCGCCAACCCCGAAGCCTCTGAAACCGATTGAACGGACATTGAAATCATGCCGAATCTGCTACGCGCTGTTCTGCTGTTGCTGGGTCTGGCCCTGCTGGCGCCCGTCGCTCGGGCGGGCGAAGAACCGGACGCCGCCAAAAAGAAGCTGACCGTCATGCTCGACTGGTTCGTCAATCCCGATCACGCGGCCTTGATCGTGGCCCAGGAAAAGGGCTACTTCGCCGCCCAGGATTTGGCGGTCGAGCTGCAAACGCCCGCCGACCCCAACGATCCGCCCAAGCTGGTCGCCGCCGGCAAGGTGGATATCGCGGTCAGCTACCAGCCGCAACTGACGATCCACGTCAACGCCGGCTTGCCGATCAAACGGATCGGCACTCTGGTCGCGACCCCGCTGAATTCGCTGGTCGCGCTGAAGGACGGTCCGGTGAAAACCCTGGCCGATCTGAAGGGTCGCAAGATCGGCTATTCGGTGGGCGGCTTCGAAGAAGCCCTGCTCAAAGCGATGCTGGCCAAAGCCGGCCTCAAGACGGAAGACGTGACGCTGGTGAACGTCAACTTCTCGCTGTCCCCCGCGCTGCTGTCCAAGCAGGTGGACGCGGTGATCGGCGCGTTTCGCAATTTCGAGCTGAACCAGCTCGATCTGGCCAAAAAGCCGGGCCGGGCGTTTTATCCCGAGGAAGAAGGCGTGCCGCCCTACGACGAGCTGGTGCTGGTGGCCAACCGCGACCGACTCAACGATCCCCGGCTGCGGCGATTCCTGACCGCCCTGGAGCAAGCCACTCAATATATCCTCAATCACCCCGACGATGCCTGGAAAGGGTTTGTGGCCCAGCACAAGGATCTGGACGACGAGTTGAACCGCCGCGCCTGGCGCGACACGCTACCCCGCTTGGCGCGGCGGCCGGCGGCGCTGGACGAGGCCGGCTACAAGCGCTTCGCCCAGTTTCTCGCCAAGCAAGGCGTCATCACCGTGGCCTTGCCGGTGTCCAATTATGCCGTGCAACTGCCGTCGCCGGATTGAGGCGGCGACATCGCCCCTCTCTCGCTCTCCAGGCTGGGAACCACCATGCGTTACCCCGAAGCGTTCGACGTGATCGTGATCGGCGGCGGCCACGCCGGCACCGAGGCGTGTATGGCCGCCGCCCGGATGGGGTTGAACACCCTATTGCTGACTCACACCATCGAAACGGTGGGCGCGATGAGCTGCAACCCGGCCATCGGCGGCATCGGCAAGGGCCATCTGGTCAAGGAGATCGACGCGCTGGGCGGGGTGATGGCGCGAGCCGCCGACCGGGCCGGCATCCAGTTCCGCATCCTCAACCACCGCAAGGGACCGGCGGTGCGCGCCACCCGCTGTCAGGCCGACCGGGCGCTGTACAGATCGGCGGTGCGCTCGATGATCGAAAACCAGCCGAACCTGCGGGTGTTCCAGCAGGCCGCCACCGACTTGCGGGTCGAGGGCGAGCGAATCGCCGGCGTCGTCACCCAGAGCGGCATCCAGTTCGCCGCCGGCGCGGTGATCCTGACCGCCGGCACCTTCCTGGCCGGGCGGATTCACGTCGGCATGGCCAGCTACGAGGGCGGCCGGGCCGGCGATCCGCCCGCCAACGCCCTGGCGGCACGCTTGCGGGAGCTGGCGCCGCGCGTCGGTCGGCTGAAAACCGGCACGCCGCCCCGTCTGGACGGCCGGAGCATCGATTTCTCGCGACTGACCGAGCAGCCGGGCGATACGCCCTGCCCGGTGTTTTCCTCTCTCGGTTCGGTGGCCGAGCATCCGCCGCAGGTGTCGTGCTGGATCACCCACACCGGCGAACGCACCCACGCCATCATTCGCGGCGGCCTGGACCGCTCGCCGCTATACATGGGCGTGATCGAAGGCGTCGGGCCGCGCTATTGCCCCTCCATCGAAGACAAGATTCACCGTTTCGCCGACAAAAGCTCGCATCAGGTGTTTCTGGAACCCGAGGGTCTGGAGACGCACGAGTTTTACCCGAACGGGATTTCCACCAGCCTGCCGTTCGACGTGCAACACGCGCTGGTCCGGTCGATCGAGGGCTTGGAGAACGCCCACATCACCCGGCCCGGCTACGCCATCGAATACGATTTCTTCGACCCGCGCGATCTGGATTACTCGCTGCAAACCCGCGCCATCCGGGGCCTGTTTTTCGCCGGCCAGATCAACGGCACCACCGGCTACGAGGAAGCCGCCGCCCAAGGTCTGCTGGCCGGCATCAACGCCGGACGATTTGTCCGAGGCGAGCAGCCGTGGTGGCCGAGCCGCGACGAAGCCTATCTGGGCGTTCTGATCGACGACCTCATCACCCGCGGCACCGGCGAGCCGTACCGGATGTTCACCAGCCGGGCCGAATACCGCTTGCTGCTGCGCGAGGACAACGCCGACCTGCGCCTGACCGAAACCGGCCGCCGGCTGGGGGTGGTGGACGACGCGCGCTGGCGGGCATTTTCGACTAAGCGCGAAGCCATCGAGCGGGAAAGCCGGCGGCTGCGCGAAACGTGGGTTCGGCCGGGACAGGCGAGCGAAGCCGACCTGCAACGGGTTCTGCGAGGTCCGCTGGCGCGGGAAAGCCGGGCGGCCGAGCTGTTGCGCCGGCCCGAAGTCACCTATTCCGCCCTGATGAGCCTGCCCGGCGTCGGACCGGGGGAAGCGGACCCGCAAGTCGCCGAGCAGGTGGAAATTCAAGCCAAATACGCCGGCTATATCGAACGACAGCGGGACGAGATCGAACGCCAGCGCCGCCACGAGGAAATGGCGTTGCCGGCCGATTTCGACTATTCCCAGGTCCACGGCCTGTCGCGCGAGGTCAGCGAAAAACTGGGCCGCCATCGGCCCCGCACCCTGGGCCAAGCCGGCCGCATTCCCGGCGTGACCCCCGCCGCCGTCTCCCTGCTGCTGATCCACCTCAAGCGCGGCCGGGCGCGGCACAACGCCGGCGACGCCTCGATCCGAACGCGATGACCGCTCCAGACCGACCGACCGAACCGCTGCTCAAGTGGATTTGGCGCGCTTATCTTCGCGCCGCCCTGATCCCGCTGCTGCTGGTGGAAATCGGTCTGGTCGCCGCCTTTCTGCTGGCCAACAACTTGGTCTTGGAGGAAAACATCGGCGCCATGCGCCAGCACGCCGACGGCGACCTGCTGCAAATCGCCCAGCGCGAAACCGCCACGCTCGACCGGCAACTGGCGGCCGTGGCCCAGAGCACCCGGATTTTCGCCGGGGCCGTCCGACGGGCTTTATCGGCGCCGCTCCAAGCCGGCGAAATCCCGGCCCGGGAATCGGACCGCTACGCCTACGGCGAGCGAGGCGTTTACTACACCCGGCGCGAAGACGGCGGCGCGGCGGTGTTCTACAGCGGCATTGTCCCGGTCGGCGAGCGGGAGCGCGACAAGGTGTTGCGCGCCTCCCGCCTGGACCCCCTGATGCGCGACCTGCAAGCCAACACGCCCCTGGTCAGCCAAATCTACTTGAACACCTTCGATTCGCTCAACCGCATCTACCCCTATTTCGAGGTGTTGAAGCAGTATCCCCCCGGCTTGGATATCCCCGCGTTCAACTTCTACTACGAGGCCGACGCCCGGCACAACCCGGACAGAAAAGCGGTGTGGACCGACGTGTACATCGATCCGGCCGGCCAGGGCTGGATGGCCTCCAGCATCGCGCCGGTCTACGACGGCGATTTTCTGGAAGCCGTGGTGGGCCTGGACATCACCGTTTCGGCCTTGGTCGAGGGCGTTCTGGCGCTCCGGGTTCCCTGGCAAGGGTACGGCGTGCTGGTCGGGAAAAACGGCGCCATTCTGGCCCTGCCGCCAGCCGGCGAGCGCGACCTGAGCCTGGCGGAGCTGAAAAACCACCACTACGCGGAACTGGTCCTGCGGGATACCTTCAAGCCGGACGACTTCAACTTCTTTTTGCGCACCGAATTCGGCGCGCTGGCGACACGCCTGCGCGAACAGGCCAGCGGCGCCGGCGAGATCGTCTTGCAGGGTGAGCGCAAGCGCGCCGCCTGGGCGACCGTGCCGGAGACGGGCTGGACGTTGCTGATCGTGGCGGCCGAGAGCGCCGTTTACGCCCACGTCGTCGAGCTGAACCGGCGCCTCCAGCGAATCGGCTGGCTGCTGGTGGCCGGGCTGATCCTGTTTTACGCCGTGTTCTTCGCCGCGCTGTATCTGCGCGCCCGGCGGATGAGCAAATTCCTGTCCGCGCCGCTGGCCCGCATCGACGCCATGGCGGAGCAAATCGGGGCCGGCGACTACAGCCCGGCCGCGCCCCGTTTCCCGGTGCGGGAATTCGACGACACCGCCCGACACCTCGCCGCCATGGGCCAGCGCTTGGGCGACGACAATCGGGCGCTGCTGCAAGTGCAGGAAACTCTGGCCCGGGAACGCGCGCTGCTGCATTGCCTGATCGATTCGATCCCCGACCTGATTTTCTACAAGGACACCGACGGGATTTATCTGGGCTGCAACAAGGCCTTCGCCGAGTCGCTGCGGACCACCGTCCCGGCAGAGTCGCGGGGAAAACCGATCTGGACCTGTTTCCCGAAGCCGTGGCGCTCGGCTTTCGCGCCGCCGACCGGCAGGTGCTGGCCAGCGGCCAGCCCTTGCTCCACGAGGAATGGCTGGATCATCCGGACGGTCGGCGCACGGTGATCGAAACCCTGAAAACGCCCTACCTGGATCAAGCTGGCGCGGTCCTGGGCCTGATCGGCGTGAGCCGGGACATCGACCGGCGCAAGCAGCTCGAACGGGTGCTGGAACGGGCCAAGCGCGACGCCGAGGCCGCCAGCCGGGCCAAGAGCGAATTCCTGGCGACCATGAGCCACGAAATTCGCACCCCGCTGAACGGCGTGCTGGGCATGGCGGAGCTGCTGCTGGCAACGCCGCTGGACGAGACGCAGCGCAAGTACGCGCGAACGGTCTTGCGCTCCGGCCAAACCCTGCTGGATATCATCAAAGACATCCTGGACTTTTCCAAGATCGAGGCCGGCAAGCTCAGCCTGGAAGCGATCGATTTCGATCTGCGCCAGCTGATCGAGGACAGCGCCGCCCCGTTCGTCGCGCGCGCTCGCGACAAAGGGTTGGAATTTTCCGTGGTCGTGCCGGCCGACCTGCCGGGACGGTGGCGAGGCGATCCGGTGCGGCTGCGGCAGATTCTGATGAACCTGCTGAGCAACGCCATCAAATTCACCGCCCGAGGCCGGGTGACGGTCCGGGTCGAGCCGGAACGGATCGCCGACGCGCGGGGCGCGCTGCGCTTCGAGGTCAGCGACACCGGCGCCGGCATCGCCGACGACGCGCGGGAGCGCATCTTCGATGCTTTCACCCAGGCCGATGGCTCCATCACCCGCCAGTACGGCGGCACCGGGCTCGGCCTGGCGATCTGCAAGCGACTGGTCGCCCTCATGGCGGGCGAAATCGGCGTGGACAGCGCGCCCGGCCGAGGTTCCCGCTTTTGGTTTCGGGTGTCTCTGGATCGCTCGTCGGCCGAGGCGGCCGAAGCCGCCGACCCGGTCGCGCCGACCGTCCGGTTCGACGGCGCCCGCGTGCTGATCGTGGAGGACAATCCGGTCAACCAGGAGGTGGCCCGGGCCACCCTGGAATCTCTGGGCTGTCGGGCGGACCTCGCCGCCGACGGCCAGCAAGCCGTGGAGGCCGTGGCGCGGACCACTTACGACCTGGTTTTGATGGATTGCCAGATGCCCGTCCTCGACGGTTTCGCCGCCACCGCCGAAATCCGCCGCCGCGAGCGCGACGGCGGCGCGCATCTGCCGATCGTCGCCCTGACCGCCAACGTGGTGAAAGGCTTTCGCGAGCGGTGCGTGGCCGCCGGCATGGACGATTACCTGAGCAAGCCGTTCGACCGGGCGCGGCTGACCGAGATCATGGCGCGGTTTCTGGAAACCGGCCGAACCGCGACGCCATCGCCGTAAGGCGCCACCGCACCATTCCCGATCCGCGCGCCGCGGAGATCGCCGGCGCGGTTGGCCGGAAGAGCGGCGCCAATCCTGCTATGCTATCGGTTTGAGCCAACCCGACGCCAAGCCGAGTCTCCGGCGGCGACGTCCGCCACACCGCAGCACGACGAGGAAGCATGCCGATGAAAGTCAATGTCAGCGTAGAGGCCACCGCCCAGGAAATGCGCGAGTTTTTGGGTTTGCCGAACATCCAACCCCTGCACGACGATGTTTTGCAAACCCTCCGCGACAACGTGCAGCGCGGCGTGATCAACTTCGACTCGTTCAACCAGTTCTTCAAGCCGCTGTTGCCCACGCAATTCCACTCGATGGAAATAGTGCAGAAATTCTGGGAAGCGGTCGCCAAAGCCAGCGGCTCTGCCAAGGATATCACCGACAAAAAGCCCGATGGCGCTCAGGAGCCGCGCGACAATGACGCGGTGCGAAACGGGGCCGAAAAACCGTCATAATACGCGCACGAATCGAGAACGCTGGGCGACCGGGGGAGACATGGCGAACAAAATCTTGGTGGTCGACGATGAACCGAACATCGTGCTGTCCTTGGAATTTCTCATGAAGCAGGCCGGTTTTCAGGTGCGGACCGCCTCGGATGGAGAAGCGGCCTTGGCCGCCGTCGCGGCCGAGACGCCCGATCTGGTGTTGCTCGACGTGATGATGCCGCGCAAGAACGGCTACGAAGTCTGCCAAGCCATCCGCGCCAACCCGGACTGGAAAGCGGTGCGCATCATCATGCTGACCGCCAAGGGCCGCGAGGTCGAGCGGGAGAAAGGCTTGGCTTTGGGCGCGGACGATTACATCACCAAACCGTTTTCGACCCAGGAAGTCGTCGAGCGGGTTCGCGAGCTGCTGGCGGAAGCCGGCTGAGCCCCATGAGCTACCGGACCAAGCTCTGGCTGCTGTGGCTGGTTCCGGTCGTCCTGGCGCTCGGCTCCCTGGGCTGGCTGGGCTGGCAAACCCACCAAGCGGTGCCGGACCCCAACCAGCGCGACTCCCTGGTGCTGTTGTTGGTCCTGGCCGCCTTCGCCATCGTCGGCGGCGTCACGGCGGTCTGGGCGCTGCTCGACTGGCACTGTTTCATTCCCCTCGGGGCCTTGGCCCGCGGCGCCCGCATCATCGCCCGCAGCAACCCCGGCTACGTCCTGGAACTGCCCGAGCAGCACTGGCTGGGCCAGTTCCCGACCATGCTGCTGGAATTGGGCGAGGCCCTGCACAGCGCCCGCCGCGACATGGCCGCCGCCACCGCCACCGCCACCGCCGAGATCGAGGACCAGAAGGCCCGCCTGGAAACCGTCCTGCGCGAATTGTCCGAAGGTGTTCTGGTCTGCGACGGCGCGGCCCGCATCCTGCTCTACAACCCGGCGGCGGTGAAACTGCTGCCCGATCGCAACCTGCTGGGGCTGGGCCGCTCCCTCTACGATCTGTGGACCCGGGCGCCGATCGAGAGCACGCTGCAATTGCTCGACTACCGCCGCCAAAACGCCGAAGGTTCCGCCACCGATGACGATGCCGAGTTCGTCTGCCCCACCGTGGACGACCAGGCGATGTTCCATTGCCGGATCAGCCTGTTGCCGGGCGCCACCGAGCGAGGCGCCGCGTTCGTCGTCACCTTCCGCGACATCACCCAGCAGGTGGATCGCTCCGCGATCAAGACCCGCACCGAGGATCTGCGCCGGCCGCTCGCCAACCTGCGCGCCGCGGCGGATACCGTCATGTTCTTCGGCGACATGGATCCGGCGCAACGCGCGGCCTTTCAGAAAATCCTCGTCGAGGAAAGCGAGCGCCTCAGCCAGCGCTTGCAGGAACTGACCCTCGATCTGCGCACGCTCTACGCCAACCGCTGGCCGATGAACAACGTCCATTCCGCCGATCTCATCGGCAACGCGGTGCGCCACTTGGAGCAGCGCCACGGGTTGCGGGTCAAGATGACGGGCGCTCCGCTCTGGCTGCACGTCGATAACCACTCGATCATGCTGCTGCTCGAATTCCTGATCGGCCGCTTGCACGCCGACGACATCGGCCACGATTTCGAAATCGAATGCCTGTTGGGCAACCGCCGCGTCTATCTCGACATCGTCTGGCCGGGCGGACCCGTGCCCGCCCATCAACTGGAAAGCTGGCTGGACGAAAACGTGCAGGATTTGGTGGGCGCGCACACGGTGGGCGAAATCCTGGGGCGGCACAACAGCGAGCTGTGGAGCCAACCCCATCGCCGGGCCGGCCACGCCCTCCTGCGCCTGCCGCTGCCGGCGTCCGCGCACCAGTGGAAAGAAACGGCCGAACTCATCCCGGAGCGGCCGGAATTCTACGATTTTTCCTTGGGCGACGAGGATCGGGCCGAATGGGGGGATCTGCTCAATTACCCGCTGTCGGCGCTGACCTACGTGGTGTTCGACACCGAAACCACCGGCTTGGCGCCCTCCAAGGGCGACGAGATCATCCAGATCGCCGGCGTGCGCATCGTCAACCGCCGCCTGCTGGCCGGAGAGCAATTCGATCGGCTGGTCAATCCCGGCAAGCCGATTCCCAAGGCCACCATTCGCTTCCACGGCATCACCGACGAGATGGTCCGGGACCAGCCCGGCGCCGATGTGGTGTTGCCGCAATTCCACGCCTTCGTCGGCGGCGACCGGAACGTGCTGGTCGCCCACAACGCCGCCTTCGACATGAAGTTCCTCAAGATCCGGGAGCAGAAAGGCGGACCCCACTTCGGCAATCCCGTCCTGGACACCCTGCTGTTGTCCGGCTACCTGCACGATTACACCGACGATCACAACCTGGACGCCATCGCCGACCGCTTGGGCGTCGATGTCCACGACCGGCACAACGCTCTGGGCGATTCGCTGGTCACCGCGCGCGTCTTTTTGAAGCTGCTGGATCTGCTGGAAGCCCAGGATATCAAAACCCTCGGTCAAGCGTTGGCAGCTTCCGACAAGATGGTTGAAATTCGCAAGACTCAGGCTAACTTTTAAGTCTCGCGTCCGCCGCAATAGCTTCGGCGGCAAGCCCGCGCCGCGTCCGCGCCATCCACCACCGATCGACCCCCCATGCGGCAACAATCCAAGGAATCCATCGTCATCCTGTTCGTGGTCGGCGCGCTGGTGCTGAACTATCCGTTCCTGGATTTGTTCGACCGCGCCTGGCTGCCTTTCGGTATTCCGCTGCTCTATCTTTACCTGTACCTGATTTGGTTGGCCATCATCGCGCTGCTGGTCGCGATCGTGGAGCGATCAGAAATCCACGCGCCGGAGCGACCGGCGCCGCCGCTCGAAAGCGCTTCCCGGCCGCCGCCGGTCGCCGCCGACCGGGGCGGCGCTGGCGGAACCGACCGGCCGAGCCAACCCTGATGCTCAGCGACAGCGTCATCATCGCCAGCGCCCTGGCCTACATGGGCGTTCTGTTCGGCATCGCCTATTACGGCGACCAGCGCGCCGACGCCGGCCGATCGATCATCGCCAACCCCTACATCTACACCTTGTCCCTGGCGATTTACTGCACCGCCTGGACCTTTTACGGCAGCGTCGGCTTGGCGGCGAAAAGCGGGGTGGATTTCCTGCCGGTTTACCTCGGTCCCACCCTCATGGCGATCCTGTTCTGGTTCGTGCTGCGGCGCATCGTGCGCATCACCAAGGTCCACCGCATCACCTCCATCGCCGATTTCGTCGCCTCCCGCTACGGCAAAAGCGGTCTGTTGGCGGGAATGGTCACGGTCATCGTGGTGCTGGGCATCCTGCCCTACATCGCCATCCAACTGAAAGCCATCGCCACCAGTTTCAGTCTGCTGCGCCAGTATCCGGCGGTGTCGATGGCGGCGGTGGCCACCCAGCATCCGGTCTGGTCCGATACCACCTTCTACGTGGCCCTGGTGCTGATCCTGTTCGCCATCCTGTTCGGGACCCGCCACATCGACAACACCGAACGCCACGAGGGCATGGTGGCGGCGGTGGCGTTCGAGTCGCTGTTCAAGCTGGTGGCGTTCGTGGCGGTCGGCTTGGTCGTCACCTTCGGCGTGTTCGGCGGACCCGGCGATCTGTTCCGGCAGGCCGCCACCCATCCCGATTTGGCGGCCCTGATGCGCTTCGAGGTGATACCGGGCGGCTACGGCGGCTGGCTGTCGCTGACCTTTCTGTCGATGATGGCTTTCCTGTTTTTGCCCCGGCAATTTCAGGTGCTGGTGGTGGAAAACGTCAACGAAGTCCACATCCGCAAGGCGATCTGGCTGTTTCCGCTGTATCTGTTCCTCATCAACCTGTTCGTGCTGCCGATCGCCCTGGGCGGGCGCTTGACCTTCGGCGACGGCGAGGTGGACGCGGACATGTTCGTGTTGGCGCTGCCGATGGCCGAACACCTGCCCGACTTGGCCCTGCTGGCTTTTTTGGGCGGGCTGTCCGCCGCCACCAGCATGATCCTGTTCGAGACCGTCACCCTGTCCACCATGGTCTGCAACGATCTGGTGATGCCGCTCCTGTTGCGCGCCAATCCGCGCTGGCTGTCCAGCCGCACCGATCTCTCGGGCCTGCTGCTCGGCATCCGCCGCGTCGGCATCGCGGGGCTGATCCTGCTGGGCTATCTGTATTTCCGGTTCGTCGCCGAATCCTACGCGCTGGTGGCGAGCGGCCTGGTGTCCTTCGCCGCCGCCGCCCAGTTCGCGCCGCCGATCCTGATCGGCCTGTTCTGGAAACGGGCGAACCGGCGGGGCGCGCTGCTCGGCTTGAGCGGCGGCTTCCTGGTGTGGACCTACACTTTGCTGCTGCCGGCCATGGCCCGCTCCGGTTGGATCGGCGCCGGCTTTATCGAGCAAGGGCCGTTTGGCCTGGAACTGTTCAAGCCTTACGCGCTGTTCGGCCTCGATAATCTGGACCCTTACATGCACGCGGTGTTCTGGAGCATGCTGCTCAATGTCGGCGGGCTGGTGTTCGGCTCGCTGCTGACCCGGCCGGACCCCATCGAGCAGGTTCAAGCCAGCCAGTTCGTCAACGTGCTCGAACGCGAGCGCCACGATGGCGACTCGCTGCTGTGGCGGGGCGTCGCGGAAACCACCGACCTGTACGACTTGCTGGCCCGCTTTCTCGGCCCGCAGCGCGCCGGGGAGGCGTTCGACCGCTACGCCCAGCAGCACGACGGTTATCCTCTCCAGGCCGACTCGCGGCTGATCCACTACACCGAGCGGCTGCTGGCGGGCGCGATCGGCGCGGCCTCGGCCCGGGTGATGATCTCCTCGATCGTGATGGGCGAGGTGCTGAGCATCGAGGAAGTGATGACCATCCTCGACGAGAGCACCCAGGTCATCGAATACAGCCGCCGGCTGGAGCAGAAATCCCGGGAGCTGGAAGCGACCTCCGCCGAGTTGCGCGAAGCCAACAACCGGCTCCGGGAGCTGGATCGGTTGAAGGACGAATTCATCTCCACCGTCACCCACGAGCTGCGTACGCCGCTGACCTCGATCCGGGCCTTTTCGGAAATCCTGCTCACCAATCCCGACATGGAGGTGGAGCAACGCAGCAAGTTCCTCGCCATCATCGTCAAGGAGAGCGAGCGGCTGACCCGGCTGATCAACCAGGTGCTGGACATGGCCAAGATCGATTCCGGCCGGATCGACTGGCACATCGCCGACCTGGACCTGCGAGAACTGATCGAGGATGCCGTCAATTCCACTCGCCAACTCTTCAACGACAAGGCGGTGGCCTTGCGCGAGGAGTTGGGCGACCAGCCGGTGATCATCGCCGGCGATCACGACCGGCTGATCCAGGTCATCATCAACCTGTTGTCGAACGCGGTGAAGTTTTGCCCGGACCAGGGCGGCCAAGTCACCATCCAGCTATATCCGCTGGCGCACCGCTGGCGCATCGCGGTGATCGACAACGGTCCCGGCATCGCGCCCGACCAGCACCAGTTGATCTTCGAAAAATTCCATCAGGTGACCGATGCCCGCGCCGGCAAGCCGAAAGGCACCGGACTGGGATTGCCGATCAGCCAGAAAATCGTCGAGCATCACGGCGGGAGCATCTGGGTGGAGAGCGAACTCGGCCAGGGCGCTTCGTTCGTGGTCGATTTGCCGGGAAAAACACACAGCGAATGACCGGATGCCCGGTCTGATCGCCCGATGTTACGGGCACGCGCGGGCGACGGGCGCTTCGGCGGCCGGCTTGGCGGGAACCGGCGCGCGATGGCCGAGCCGGGCGGAAATCTCGGCGGCGGCGTGGACGACCCAGGGAATCCAGGCGGTCTGACGGCGCTCGATGGGCGCGGAAACCGCCAGCCCCGCCACCAGCCGGTCGCCGGCATCGCGAACCGGCACCGCGATACAGCTCACCCCCGCTTCGGCCTCGCCGTCGTCCAGCGCGTAGCCCGCGCGGACGATATCCCGCAGCGAGCGCCACAGCGTTTCGGGTTCGACGATGGAGTGCGGCATGCGCGCGGGCAGCCCGGTGCGCGCGGCGTAATCGCGGCACGCCTCGGCGCCGCTCTCGGCCAGGAACAGCTTGCCGGAGGCGGCGACATGCAGCGGCGCCCGCCAGCCGATCATGCGCTCGACCCGCATCATGCGGGACGCCGCCACGAACTCGATATAGACCACTTCGTCGCCGTCGGGCGCGCTCAGGCTGACCGTCTCCCCGGTCAAATCCCGCAACCGCTCCATGATGGGACGGGCCTCGCGGCGCAGGTCGAGCCGGCTTTGCACCCGGTTACCCAGTTGCAGCAGTTTGACGCCCAAGCGATAGCGGCCGGCTTCGCCCCGCTCGACAAAACCGTGCTCGATCAGAGAGGCCAGGATGCGATACGCGGTCGAGGGATGCAGGCCGGTGGTTTTGGCCAGGATTTTCAGGCTGACCGGCTCGCCGTGAACCGAGATGGTTTCCAACAGCCGCGCCACCCGGGCGATCACTTGTATCGAGGAGGTCGCTTTGCCAGCCATTTGATGTCCTAAAGAAGCGGCAACCGATTCATGCCGAAAGGGATGCGATCACTATATTGCATTGCACAATAAAATTCCATCATTTGCCTCGGGCATCGATCCCCGAGATCGGCCGACGATGAAAACCTATCTCGATCTATTGCAGCGGGTGCTGGATGCGGGCGTCCGCAAGCCGGACCGAACCGGAACCGGGACGCTGAGCGTGTTCGCCGCGCAATTGCGTTTCGATTTGCGGGAAGGATTTCCGCTGGTGACAACCAAAAAACTGCACCTGCGCTCGATCATGCACGAGTTGCTGTGGTTTCTGCGCGGCGACACCCATCTGCGGTATCTGCACGAACACGGCGTGACGATCTGGGACGAGTGGGCCGACGAAGACGGGGATCTGGGTCCGATCTACGGCAAGCAGTGGCGCGACTGGGAGGCGGTGGATGGTCGCCATATCGATCAGCTCGCCAACGCCATCGACCTGCTGCGGCGCGACCCCGATTCGCGGCGCATCGTGGTGTCGGCGTGGAACGTGGGCGAGTTGGAACGAATGCGGCTGCTCCCCTGCCACCTGCTGTTTCAGTTCTACGTCGCCGACGGGGAGTTGTCTTGCCAGTTGTACCAGCGCAGCGCCGATCTGTTCCTCGGCGTGCCGTTCAACATCGCCAGCTACGCGCTGCTGACCCACTTGGTCGCGCAACAGGCCGATTTGCGGGTGGGCGAATTTATCTGGACCGGCGGCGACTGCCATCTGTATCTGAACCATCTGGAACAGGCTCGCCTGCAACTCGGCCGCGAACCCTATCCGCCGCCGCGACTGGCGATTCGCCGCCGCCCCGAGTCGCTGGCGGATTATCGCTACGAAGATTTCGAGATTTTGGATTATCGGGCGCATCCGGCGATCAAGGCGCCGGTGGCGGTTTAGGTCGTGCTCGCAATCAACCCCTTCAATTTTAAGGCGTTTGACTATTTACCTTGAAAATTCGGAGTTGATGTCCGAATTTTCAAGGTAAAATCACATCCATGCTCGACAGACCCTCCTATTTTGCGCAACTGGCAACCGCCGTAAGGCGTTCCCCAGTCGTCGCCCTGCTCGGCCCCCGGCAGTGCGGCAAGACCACCTTGGCGCGGCTGTTCGGCGAAACCCGGCAAGCCATTTACTTCGATCTGGAATCGCAACCGGATCAACGACGCTTGCAAAATCCTGAACTGGCGTTGGGTGCCTTAGAAGGACTGGTGATTCTGGACGAAATCCAGGCGATGCCGGAGTTGTTCAACGCGCTGCGCGTGCTGGTTGATCGCCCGCAAACGCGGGCGCGTTTTCTCGTCTTGGGCAGCGCCTCGCCGGTTCTGGTGAAAAGCGTGTCGGAAAGCTTGGCGGGCCGCGTCGAGTTCGTCGAACTCGCCGGCTTCGACCTGCGCGAGAGCGGCGCCGAAAACTGGCGGCAACTCTGGTTGCGCGGCGGCTTTCCCCGCTCCTATCTCGCCGATTCCGAAACGGACAGCCTGGCGTGGCGCGAGGGGTTCATGCGAACTTTTCTGGAGCGCGACATCCCGCAACTGGGCATCACGATTCCCCCCGCCGCCCTGCGCCGCTTCTGGACGATGCTGGCGCACTATCACGGGCAGGTCTGGAATGCGTCGGAACTAGCCCGCTCGATGGGCTTGTCGGATAAAACGGTGCGGACTTATTTGGATATTCTCACCGGCACCTTCGTGGTCCGGCAACTGCAACCCTGGCACGAAAACATCGGCAAACGGCAGGTCAAGGCGCCAAAAATTTATCTGCGCGATTCGGGTCTGTTGCACGGTTTGCTCGGTTTGTCGGATTGGCACGGCTTGATGGGGTATCCCCGTTTGGGCGCGTCCTGGGAAGGCTTCATGCTGGAGCAAGCGCTACGGACCGTCGCACCGACCGAAGCCTATTTTTGGGCGACCCACGGCGGTGCGGAAATCGATCTTTTTTTCGTCCATCACGGCCGTCGTTACGGTGTCGAGGTGAAATTCAGCGAAGCGCCGAAGGTCGGTAGATCGCAGCACACGGCTGTAGACAGCCTGAACCTGGATCACCTGTGGGTCGTTTATCCTGGGCAACAGGCTTACTCGGTGGACGACAAGATAACGGTTTGGCCGCTCAAGGAGCTTGCCGGGTTGTCCGACCAGATGGGCTAAAGTGACGGCGGTGTTTTGATATTGGCGACGTTTATGCCGAAGGAATCGACATGTGGATTAAAAGTCGGGTTTTTCTTTTCTGCGCGCTGGTTGTAGCCAGTTTCAGCCATGCCGCCCAAGACGATGCGAAGCCGCCTGCTTGGCAAGTGGAGGGTTTTTGGGCTGCCTTAAACGATGAAAACCCACAGGTGATGGTGGCTGCAATCGAAAATACCAAAGCCACACACGAATTGTCTATTTCCCTACACGAATTGTTTATTTCCTTAGACGAGAGAGTGAAGAACGCGAGCCCCCGACTAGTCGAATTACTGCGCAATCCCGACGCGACTATCCGCGAATCGGCGGCAACAGCCCTAGGGGCAATGGGTTCGACGGCAAAAGAACAAATACCCGAGTTGGCCAAGCTCTTGCGCGATCCCGACGCAGCTATCCGCGAATCAGCGGCCGAGGCACTGAGAGCAATGAGCATAGCGACACAGGAACAAATACCCGAATTGGCCAAGCTCTTGCGCGATCCCGAAGTAACTACTATCCGCCTATCGGGGGTAGCGACATCTGACATACAAAGAGGCAAATCATATATTTACAGATTATATTTTTCCAGTTTTGTGTGTACTCTTGATCTGGATCTCTGCATGACAACGCCCGACAAGCTGGTCACGATGGGGCCGTTTGATTTGAGGAGAATCTCAAGAATCTTGCCCATCGTTTACGGCGATAGCTCTCGTACCGGCGAGATACGGTTTTGGGCGCACTTTCTTGGCGGCGGTGACCCCGCTATTGAAATCATCTTGGCCTGGCTTGCCGAACCCATTACCCGCCCCACCGCTGCCGTCAGCACAAGATCATGATTTAGCAGTTAAAACGCTTCACGTTTTCGAGCAAGCCTGGCCCTTGAGCGAAGCCTTTCCCCAAACTGCGCCGCGATTTGGAAGCGCAGATTGCCACCGTTGCCCAAAAGGGTCACTGGAAAACCGACGATCTGCCCTTGCTCAAAACCCATGCAACCAATCTGGAAGCAATCGGCTCCACCCATGCGGCAGCGGTGCGGCAAGTCATCGCCTCGGTGGAAGCAACTGATTACGTACTCGCGATTGCCAAGGTTGCACTCGGGCCATGTGCTGTTCTGGCTGGCTTTAATCGCGATTTACCCCCGCTCCCGCATCGTGCAGGCCATCTTTTTCTGGAATCCCTGGGTGCGGCGCTTTACCGGGCTGGGCTATGTCGGCTTCGCGCTCACCTGGGTTCCTTTTCTGCGGACAACATTATTCGCGCCGTTCAAACCGTCTTTAATCGCCGATGCCGCCTTGGACACCTTCGACGAGGGAGCGTATTTCCCCGACTCGGTGGTGAAGGAGAAAGCCTCGGGGCGCCAGCAACCGCTACGTGAAGCCATCCCCGCCATTCGCGGCCAGATCGTTCTCGAAGGCGAATCGGGCATCGGCAAGACGATGTTCTTGCGCTCGCTGGTGAAACGCGCCCGGCGCGTGGTGGTGTATCTACCCGCCAAGAAGTGCGTGGGCGGAGTGCTGGAAGCGATTCAGGCCAAACTGCACGGCCCAGCCCAAGATCCAGCCTTCCTCCGCAACCTGATCTACAGCGGCGCGCTCGATATCTGCATCGACGGTCTCAACGAAGTCTCGGCGGACGCCCGCGCCAAAATCACGGGGTTCGTGGAAAGCTATTTCAAGGGAAACATCCTCATGAGCACCCAGCCGCTGGAATGGACGCCGCCAGCGACGGCCAAAAGCTATATCCTCGAACCTCTTACCGAGAGCCAAATCGAGGCTTTTCTGTTAAGCCGCAAAGACAGCCTCCCCGACGATGCCCAACTCGCGGGCGATGCCTACGAACAAGCGTGCCGACATTACCTGACCACCACCCTCGATCCCCAACAATCGCCGGAAGCTCTGGCGGCCATGCGCCAACTGCTGTCCAACCCGATGGACCTGACTTTGGTGGCCGCCATGCTGGCGCGTCGAGAAACCCCCGACCTTTTCCGGTTGCAGCAACAGCAGTATCGGATCATGGCCGAGGATTATCGGCAGAAACATCTGCACGAGTTTCCGCTCCGCCAATTCGCCGAAGCGGTTTACCAGATGCGCCTACAAGACAAGGATTCTCTGCCCGCAGGCGAATTTGCCGAGGAATTGCAATGCATGGAACGCCACAAGATGGCGGTGAGCCGTTCGCTGGACGAAGGCGGCAAGCCGCGCACCGAATGGCATTTCCGGCACGACAAAATCGCGGACTTTTTCGTCGTTCAGGCTTTTCTCGGACCCGACAACGACAAGCCGGAAAACCACTTGGGGGATGCCCGTTTTCGAGGCGTCTACCTGCAACTGGCCCGGCTCCTGCCCCTGGATGATGCCAGGGCGCTGGAGCGGCGGCTGATCGACTACGCCGCCGACACCCAGGACCACACGGTGAGCGACACGTTTATCCAATTGCTGCGTTCCCGCCGGGACGAACACCAACCCGAGGCCCATTGACGGCATCCGGCAGAAATTTCCGACTTGACGGCCGCGCCAAAATATGTTGCGATGCAATAAAATTGGGGTGGAGACGATAAAAGATGAATACCAACACTATGGTGGCGCGGCATCAGGCGGCGAATCTGCTGGCGTTGCAGTGCGCGTTGCGGGTCGGCGGACTCCTGGGCATCGGCGTCATCGGCTCGATTCGCAAAACCCTGGACACCTATTTGCTCTGTCTCCAACACGGCGCGAGCTATGTGAAAAATGCCCGGCTGGACGATCCGCCCGAAAAGGCCGTATCGACCTATGCCGACGCCATGAGCGAATGCGTCGAGAAATCCTGGCAGGACTACCGCAACAGCTTGCAAATCCTGTTGCTGACTCAGGACGAGGCGCTGATCTGGGTGACCAAGATCGACCGGGCCTTGGCCGGCGTCTGACGGATGGCGCGTACCGCGCATCATCTCCCGCGAGAAGTTCAGCCCGCACTTTCGCTGGCCGGGTCAACGGCGCCAGCAAGAATCCGCCATCTCGCGCTCAGCCGCCGAAGCGCACGGAATAGGTTGCGCCTTGGCCGCGCGATTCCTCGATCCGCAGGCTGGCGGCGATAATCCGTTCCCGCCACGGGATAGAGGGGTCTTGGGTCAGTTTTTTCCAAAACCGGTCGAAGAACACTTGGGCCAGATTTTCGGCGGTGATGTTATCCACATCCAGCACCGCCACTTCCTCGACCGGCAACACGTAGCGCTTGCCGCATAGCCGGAACGCATATTCGCCCTTGGCGCCGGCCAGCGGCTCCAGCCAGGGATTGTCGCCGGCCACCAGCACCTTCTCGTCCCACGCTTTGCAGACCGACCGTAGCGCCCGCTTGAACGCCTCGTAGCTCAGCATCCGCGCCAGCGCCGGCTCGGCGAGTTCCACCTCCAGTTCCACTTGGTAGTTGTGGCCGTGCAGACCTTCCTTGCTGCCATCGGGAAACACGGTCATGTGGGCCGCCGAGAATTTGAGGTTGTCCTTGCGGATGTGGATTTTCCACCGCCGCACATCGTGTCCGCTCATGCTGTCGCCCCCTTTGGATTCGCCGGTCCCGTCGCCAAGGCGCCCAGCCAATCCGCCAATGCCGCGCCGTAGCGATTCAGAGTGTAGCGGCTTTCCACCAGCCTCCGGCAACGGGCGCGGTCGATTTGTTCCACGCGTTCGACCGCCGCGCACAGCCCTTCGAGATCGTCCGGTTCCACCAGCCAGCCGGTTTCACCGTCCAGCACGTAATCGCCGACGCCGCCGCGCCGGTAGGCGATCACCGGCGTGCCGCAGGCCAGCGCCTCGATGCCGACGATGCCGAACGCTTCCAACCACTTGGGCGTCATCAGCGCGACGCGGAATTCCCGTACCGCCTCGGCCAGCGCCGGCGGGTCGAGGAACCCACCGTAAGCGACCGGGACGCCGGGATAGCGTTCGGTCAGTCCTTCCCAGTAAAACCGATCCGGCATGACGCCAAACACGGTCACGGAGCGGCCGGCGCGAGCGGCGAAGGCGAACACGTCATCCAGACCTTTCTCGGGGACGATTCGCCCCAGCCAGCAGCAGTCCCGGCTGGGACGGGCGTTGAAGCGATAGCGGGCGAGGTCGAGTCCCGGCGGAATCAGCCGGACCGGACCCGGCACGTCGAAACTGGCCGCCTGCGCCGCGCTCAGGAAAGCGAGCCGCTCTGGATGCCGGCTGGCCACCCGGCGGATTTCCCGGTCCAGCGAGCGATTCAAGGAACCCATGCTGACCAGGGTTCCCAGCGGGCAGGGCAAAAAATCGCTCGCGAACAGCGGCAGCCAGTCGTAGGAAAAATTCAGGATGGCGTCGTCGGGGCGAGCCTGGCTCGCCAATTCGCGCAACGCCGCACTCAGGAACGCATCGGCCTCGACGGGGAGCGGATCGTCGTAGCCACGGGCTATCGCGGTCGGCGCCAACTTGCCCGGCAGAACCCGCAAAGCCGGCACATCGGCGCGGGAACCCGCCGGCGCGATCACCTGGACGCCGTAGCCGAGCGCGTCGAGTCGGCGGGCGGCGCCGACCACCATCTGCTCCACGCCACCGCCCAGCCCGGAACCGAGCGGCGCAACCGCAGTCGAGAGCAAATAGACCCGCATGTTTTCTCCAACGCGAAACCGTTCCACGATTGTAGCGGCTTCGCGATGCCCGGTTATCCTCAGGCACACGCGTTTGGGGCGAGGGAACGGGCGGATGGCCAAAAGTCTACGTTGCGGCGATAGCGGACCAAAACACAGGCGATGAACGCGCTCCGATACCCTTTGCTCGGTTTGTTGCTGGCGGGATCGCTCGCCGGCTGTGCCAGCAATCCACCCCGGCCGCCGGGCGATCCCGCCATCGCCCGCTGCCTGGATTTGTACGCCGCGCTGGATGCGGCGGTGGCGGAGCATGGATCGACACCTTCCTCACCGACCCGCATCGCCGGTTTTCCGCATCTGCGGGTTGATCGCTTTCTGGCCGATTTCCGCGAACGAGCGTTGACGCCAACCGAAACCGTTGCTTGGCTAACTCGCTTGGGCAACCTGAATCTGGAGGCTCGGCGCGTGGAGTGGGCTTCGTTGCCGGCCGAAAATCGGGCGGAACTCAACCGCCGTCACGCGCCCGCCGGCGACGTTCCGGCCGCGCTGGAAACCTGCGCCGACCCGCTGCGAGCCGCCGATCTGGCCGACCCCGAGCGGCTGGCCTCGATCCGGGAGGGGGCGCGGGTCGCGGACGAGTATCTGACTGTCAATCAAACGCTGGGGCTCTACCCTCTCGCCATGCTGCCGGTCAACTACGGCATACTCCGCTATCAGGAAGAAACCCGCGCGCTGTTCGCCCGACCTTTAGGGGAACTCCCGGTGTCGGGTGAGTTGCACCGTTACGGTTCGCCGGCCGTGGCGCCGGCTCCCGCCGACTTCGCCGCCATCCGCCGCGACGCGCTCGCCATCCCCGAACCGACTCCCGACCAACTGGCAACGCTGTTCGCGATTCATGCGCCCATTTGGGAAATCGATGTGGCGACCGATGCCGACCGGCCGGGTTCGCCCTACTGGCAAGCGGACGGCACGCCAGCAGTAAATATTTCCCAGCCAGCGATCTATCGCTATTTGTCCCACATGCGTTGGCGCGGGAAACCACAGTTGCAACTGAATTACCTGATCTGGTTCGCCGCCCGGCCCAAGACCGGCGCGCTCGACCTGCTCGGCGGACCGCTGGACGGCGTGCTGTGGCGGGTGACGCTGGATTCGGCCGGTCGGCCCATGCTGTACGACAGCATTCACGCCTGCGGCTGCTATCACCACCTTTTCCCGGATTCGAGATTGCGGTTGCGACCGGAGACGACGGAGTGGGCCGAGCCGCCGCTGGCGCCGCAACCGGCGCCCCGGATCGGCGATGGCGAGCGGGCGGTGATTCGCCTGTCTTCCGGCAGCCACTACCTGCAATGGGTCTACGCCGACCGGCCGGGCGCGGCCATCAATCTGGATGCGCGGGACTACACGGCGCTGTATGCCGTTCCTGCGGAGAATGCGAAGCCGCGCAGCCTGTTCGGCCCGGATGGGCTGGTGGCGGGCAGCGAGCGCGCCGAACGCTGGTTGCTATGGCCGACCGGCGTGCCGTCGCCCGGCGCCATGCGCGAGCGTGGCCGGCACGCGATCGCTTTCGTGGGCCAACGCCATTTCGACGACGCGGATTTACTGGATCGGCTGTTCGAGCCGGCGAAGGAGGAACGATGAGCTTGAAAACGCAGTTGGGAACGGCGCTGCTGGCGGTTGCGACCCTGGCCGGGGCGGCGGACGAAAAGCTGATGATCGGCCGATTTTCCGCCGGCGATCTGAACGACTGGCAAACCAAATCTTTCAAGGGCGAAACCCGCTACGGCTTCGACGACAAAAGCGGACGGCGGGCCTTGTTCGCCGACAGCCGAGGCGCGGCCTCGGGCCTGTACCGGGAAATCCGGGTGGATCTGAAGCGCACGCCGTGGCTGAACTGGTCGTGGCGGGTCGATCAGATCTTGAAGGGCCTCGACGAGCGCGACAAGGCCGGGGACGACTATCCGGCGCGGGTTTACGTGGTGGTGTCCGGCGGAGCGGCGTTCTGGAAAACCCGCTCGCTGGTCTACGTCTGGTCCAGCAACCAACCCGTGGGGGCGACCTGGAACAATGCGTTCACCGGCAATGCTCGGGTGATGGCGCTCCGTTCGGGAACCCAGGATGCCGGGCGCTGGGTCAACGAAAAGCGCGATATCCGCGCCGACTTCCGGCAACTGTTCGGCGAGGATATCGAAGCCATCGACGCCGTCGCCCTGATGACCGACACCGACAACAGCGGCCAGAGCGCCGCCGCCTGGTATGGCGATATTTATTTCACGGCGCGGTGACGCCAGCCACATCCCCGGCCCGCAAAGCCGCGATTCAGAAATTCTTCTTCAGGTCCATCCCGGCGTACAACCCGGCGACCTGCTCGGCGTAGCCGTTGAACGGTAGCGTATCGCGGCGGAAGAAGTCGCCGACGCGCCGCTCCTTCTTCTGGCTCCAGCGCGGATGATCGACGCTGGGGTTGACGTTGGCGTAGAAGCCGTACTCGTCGGGTCCTTCCAAATTCCAGGTGGTGCGCGGCTGTTGGTCGGTAAAGCGGATTTTCACGATGGACTTGATGCTCTTGAAGCCGTACTTCCACGGCACCACCAACCGCAGCGGCGCCCCGTTCTGGTTGGGCAGTTCCTTGCCGTAGAGTCCGGTCGCCAGCAAGGTCAAGGGGTGCATGGCCTCGTCCATCCGCAGCCCCTCGACGTAAGGCCAATCCAAAACGCGAGTCTTTTGGCCAGGCATCCGCGCCGGATCGAGCAAGGTGGTGAATTCGACGTACTTGGCGTCTGCGGTCGGCTTGAAGCGCGGCAGGATTTTCGCCAGCGGAATGCCCAGCCACGGCACCACCATCGACCACGTTTCGACGCAGCGCAGCCGGTAGATGCGCTCCTCCGCCGGATGGGGCGCCAGAAAATCCTCCAGCGCGTACTGGCCCGGTTTCTCGCAGCGCCCTTCCACGGCGACGGTCCAGGGCTTGGCGCGCAGGTTGCCGGTGTATTGCGCCGGGGCGGTCTTGCCGGAGCCCAGTTCGACGAAATTGTTGTAGGAGGTGATGTCCTTGTAAGGGGTCAGCTTGAGATCGTCGTCGGCCGCGCGCGCGACCCCGCCGGGCAGTATCGGCGACAGCAGCGCGGTGGCTCCCAGCGCGGCGGCGTATTTCAAAAACTCGCGGCGGCGGGCGTACAGCTCGGGCGGGGTGATCTCGGAAGGCAGGACATCGGCGGGTTTCTGGATCAGCATGGCGCGGCTCTCGGTGGCGGACTCGGTTTCAGTGTGACCCGCTCTCGCTTCGCGAGTTGCGTCCTGCGCACCATCCGTCCCGTATACTCCGTCGCGTGACCGGGCGCCGGCAATCGGCTGGTGGTCCGGCGGGACGCGCCGCGCGTCCGGGGACGTTCGCCCGTTTCGCGAACGCATCGCTCATCACCCTTTCCGAACCTATATCATGCTGGAAAAATTCTTCGCGCTCAAAGCGCGCGGCACCACCGCGCGCACCGAAATCCTGGCCGGCGTCACCACCTTTCTGACCATGTCGGCCATTCTGTTCGTCAACCCCGACATTCTCGGCCAAGCCGGCATGGATCGCGACGCGGTGTTCGTCGCCACCTGTCTGGCCAGCGCCATCGGCTCGCTGCTGATGGGTCTGTTGGCCAATTACCCCATCGGCCAAGCGCCGGGCATGGGCATCAACGCCGTGTTCACCTTCGGGCTGGTCAAGGGCATGGGCCTGCCGTGGGAAACCGCGTTGGGAGCGGTGTTCTTGTCCGGCTTGCTGTTCGTGCTGGTCAGCCTGCTGCGCGTTCGGGAGTGGTTCGTCAACGCTATCCCGGCCAGCCTCAAGCACGCCATCACCGCCGGGGTCGGCCTGTTTCTCGCATTATTGGCCCTGCACGCGGCGGGGATCGTCGCCCCCAGCCCGGATACCCTCGTCACGCTGGGCAACATCAAATCACCGCCGGCTTTGCTGGCGATGGGCGGCTTTCTGCTGATGGTCGTGCTCGACCGGCGCGGCGTGCCCGGCGCGATCCTGCTCGGCATTCTGGCGGTCACGGCCGGCTCGGTCGCGCTGGGTTTGAGTTCGTTCAAGGGCGTGTTCTCGGCCCCGCCTTCCCTGATGCCGACCCTGTTCAAAGCCGACGTTCGCGCCGCGCTCGATCCGGCGGTATTGGGCGTGGTGCTGAGTTTCTTTTTGATGAGCCTGTTCGAGACCTCGGGCACGCTGATCGCCATCGCCCAGCGCGGCGGCTTTCTCGATGACCGAGGCCGCTTGCCCCGGCTGGAGCGCGCCCTGCTGGCGGACAGCACCGCGATCGGCGTCGGCGCCCTGCTCGGCACCTCCAGCACGACCAGCTATCTGGAAAGCACCACCGGTATCAGCGCCGGCGGTCGCACCGGCCTGACCGCCGCAGTCATCGCCCTGCTGTTTCTGGCCAGCCTGGTGTTCGCGCCGCTGGCGGCGATGGTGCCCTCGTATGCGACCGCTCCCGCGCTGCTGTACGTCGCCATCCTGATGCTGCGGAGCTTGGCCGAACTGGACTGGAACGATCTGGCCGAAACCGCGCCGGCGGTGTGCTGCGTCACGGTCATGGCGTTCACCTTTTCCATCGCCGACGGCATCGCGTTCGGGGCGATCTGCCATGTCGCCCTGAAACTGCTGAGCGGCCAGCACGGCCGGATCGGCCTGCCGATGGGCGTGGTGGCCGGGCTGTTTCTGGCGCGCTATCTGTGGTTGTGAACCCTCACCCCCAGCCCCTCTCCCGGAGGACGAGGGGAGTTTTGTACGGGCGCTCACCGACCCGACAGGCTGGACGGCGTCACCCGGCGCAGGAACCCCAGAAACCAGGTATCGCGGGGTACCAACCGCTGGGTGACCCCGCGATAGGTATCGCGGTCCAGCACGAATTCGGCGAAGGGCTTGGGCGAGGGGCAGAGGAAAAACAGTCCGACAACCGCCAGATAGAGCGCCGCCGTACCGACGGGCTGGCCGAGGCTGCCCAGGCTCAGCGCGGTGCCGAAGGAGCTTTTCAGCAATTTCTTGCCGAACAGATCGACGCTGTAGAACTCGTCGAGCAACAGATGGACGATGAAACCCATCGCCAGAAAGGTTCCGCACAGCCAGGAATGGGTCGCGGAAGCGTTGAAAACATGAAAGGCGACGGCGGTGGTCGCCAGACCCAGACCCAGACCCATCGGCACGGTATGCACCAGACCGCGATGGACGGTAAAGCGGTCGAGCAGCGCGAACAAGCCATAGCGGATCAACAAAAAGCAGCCCAGCCACAAGACGACCAGCTCCGCCAGCGAATATCGGCCGCCGAACGTGAACACGACCAAAAAGCCGGCCACCACCGCCAGCGTCGCGAAGGCGATGCGAACCGGAACAGAAGTCGGTAAATCCATATCCGGCAGCAGGCCGCCGATCGTTCCCAGCACGAAATAGCCGATCACCGCCTGATGGGGCACCGCGCCGCCCATGACCAGCACGGTGGCGGCCAAGCCGCTGATCGCCGCCGCGCCCATCAGGTGGGTGTTGAAATTCGCCATTATTCAGATCTGCCAAAACTCCCCTCTCCCTCCGGGAGAGGGGTCGAGGGCGAGGGTCAACCTTGCAACAACAGGTTCCGCAAGTCGATGATCGCGGCGTTGGCCCGGGAGATGTACGAGGCCATGATCAGGGAATGATTGGCCATCGGCCCAAAGCCGGTGCCGTTGAGGATCATCGGGCTCCAAATGAAGCTCTGGGTGTTTTCCAGCTCGCGGATGATCTGCTTGAGCGAGACCACCGCGTTCTTGTTGGCGAGCACATCGCCGAAATCCACTTCGATGGCCTTCAGGGTATGGACCAGCGCCCAGGTGTAGCCGCGCGCTTCGAAGAACACGTCGTCGATCTTGAGCCACGGCGTTTTGATTTGGGACTGAGCCGGCGTCGGGGTGGACTGGCGGGCATTGGGATCGCCGGCCAGATCCACGTTGAAGCGGGTCTGGCCGACGCCGGCCGCCAGCCGTTGCGCCAGACTGCCCAGTCGCTTCTCCACCACTTGCAGGTAGACGCTCAGATTGTCGGCCCGAGTGAAGAACTGGCCGTCGTAGGCCTTGTCGTCGGCCAATCGATTCAGATAGCGGTACAGCGCATCGATTCCCTTGCGGTATTCCGATTCGGAGGACGGCAGAATCCAGGAGTTCGAGTCGTAGTTGAATTGCGGATCGGCGACCTGCAAGTCTTTGTCCTCGATGGACTGGGTTTGGGAGCGGCTGAAGTCGTTGCGCATGGCGCGAACCAGATCGCGCAGTTCGGTCAATGTCCCGTATTCCCAGTTGGGGATGTTATCCAGGTAAACCCCCGGCGGCGTGATGTCGTTGCTCAGATAACCGCCGGGCTTGTCCAATAAGGTTTCGGCGATGCGGATGGCGGTGGCGGTGGTCACGTAGCCCGGCACCAGTTTTTTCTGGTCGTTTTGGGCGACTTTCAGGGCGTTTTCGCGCGGATCGAACTCGCCCGGCGAGCGCGACCAGATAAAACCGAGCACGATGAAGACGATCACGTAGGTGACCAGAAACAGGCCGAGCGTCCACCACAGCCCCTTCTCTTTCCAGGTACGAGGATGGTAGAGGGTGGCGACCTTGGTGACTTTTTCGCCCAGCTTGGGTTTGTTGGACGCGGATGCGGATTCGTGAGCGTCCACCAGATTTTCCTCGGTCATGTTTGCTCCTCGCTTCTTCGGTGAAATTTCCGAACTCACAACTGCCGGATGCGGGCCAGTTGTTCTTCCAGCTTGGTGGCGGCGGCTTGGAGTTCCGCCACGCGGGCGCGTTCCTTTTCGACAACCTCCGCCGGTGCGCGGCCGATGAAATTGGCGTTGTCCAGTTTGGCCGCGCCGCGCTCGGCTTCCTGGCGCAGCTTGGCGATTTCCTTGCTCAGACGAGCCATTTCCGCCGCTTTGTCGATCAGGCCGGACATGGGAATCAATATTTTCATGCCTCCGACCAAGGCGGTGGCGGCTTCCGGCGCCGGCTCCTCCTCGCCCAGCCAAGCGATGGACGCCAATCGCCCCAGCGTCGCCAAGGCCCGGCGATGCCGCTCCAGCCGTTCCCGATCCTCGGCGGCGCCGTGCTGCAACAGCACCGGCAGCGGCTTGCCGGGGGCGATGTTCATCTCGGCGCGGATGCGGCGCACCCCCAGCAGGAATTGTCGCAGCCATTCGATGTCGGCCACCGCTGGAGCGTCCACCAGCGCCCTATCGGCTTCCGGGTACGGTTGCCGCATGACGGTGTCGCCCGCCGCGCCGGCCAGCGGCGCGACCCGCTGCCAGATTTCCTCGGTGAGAAACGGCATCAGCGGATGCAGCAGCCGCAACAGGGTTTCCAGCACCTGAACCAGCGTCCGCCGGGCGCCGCGCTGGGCCGCTTCGGTGCTGGCCGGATCGGTGAGCACCGGCTTGGACAGCTCCAGATACCAGTCGCAGAACTCGTTCCAGGTGAACTCGTAGATGGACTGGGCCATTTGATCGAAACGGTAGTCCCGCACCGCCGCGTTGGCTTCGGCGATGGTCTGTTGCAGGCGAGACAGGATCCAGCGGTCGGCCTGGCCGAGTTCCACGTCTCCGCCGCTCAAGCCCGTATCCTTGCCCTCGGTGTTCATCAGCACGTAGCGGGCGGCGTTCCACAGCTTGTTGCAGAAATTGCGGTAGCCTTCCACCCGCCCCATGTCGAACACCACGTCCCGGCCGGTGGTCGCCAGCGCGGCGAAGGTGAAGCGCAGGGCGTCGGTGCCGTGGGCGCGGATGCCGTCCGGGAACTGCTTGCGGGTGGCTTTCTCGATGCGCGGCGCCATCTGCGGCTGCATCAGGCCGGTGGTGCGCTTGGCGACCAGCTCATCCAGGCCCACGCCGTCGATCAGGTCGAGCGGATCGAGCACGTTGCCCTTGGATTTAGACATCTTCTGGCCGTCCTGGTCGCGCACCAGCCCGTGGATGTAGACCTCGCGGAACGGCACGTCGCCCATGAACTTCAGGCCCATCATGATCATCCGCGCCACCCAGAAGAAAATGATGTCGAAGCCGGTGACCAACACGCTGGTCGGGATAGAAGGTTTCGAGCGCCTCAGTGTTGCTCCGGCCAGCCCAGCGTCGAAAACGGCCACAGCGCCGAGGAAAACCAGGTGTCCAGCACGTCGGGATCTTGCGTCAGCGCCACCTCCGGGCCGAGTCCGTGCTTGTCGCGGATTTCCGCTTCGCTCCGGCCGACGTAGACCTGACCTCGCTCGTCATACCAGGCCGGAATCCGATGGCCCCACCAGATTTGCCGGCTGATGCACCAGTCCTCGATCCGGTTCAGCCAGTCGAAATAGGTCTTTTCCCAGTTCTCCGGGATGAATTTGATCTTGCCGGTTTTGACGGCGGCGATGGACGGCCCCGCCAGCGGCCCGGTCTTGACGTACCACTGATCGGTCAGAAACGGTTCGATGACCGCGTGGCTGCGATCCCCGCGCGGGACCATCAGCTTGTGGGGCTTGATGTCCTCCATCAACCCCAGCTCTTCCAGATCGGCGACGACCCGCTTGCGGGCCTCGAAGCGATCCAGGCCGCGATAGGCTTCGGGACCGTTGTCGTTGATTTTGGCGTCGGCGGTGAAGATGTTGAGCAACGGCAACTTGTGGCGCTGGCCGACCGCGTAGTCGTTGAAGTCGTGCGCTGGGGTGATTTTGACGCAGCCCGTGCCGAAGGTCGGATCGACGTATTCGTCGGCGATGATGGGGATGTTGCGGCCGGTCAGCGGCAGCGCCACATGCAGGCCGATCAGGCGCCTGTAGCGCTCGTCGTCGGGATGGACGGCGACGGCGGTATCGCCCAGCAGGGTTTCCGGGCGGGTGGTGGCGACGATCAGATCGCCGCCACCCTCGGCCAGCGGATAGCGGATGTGCCACATGAAGCCGTTTTCTTCGGCGCTGACCACCTCCAGATCCGACACGGCGGTATGCAGCACCGGGTCCCAGTTCACCAGCCGCTGGCCGCGATAGATCAAGCCCTCCTCGTACAGCCGGACGAACACTTCCCGCACCGCCGCCGACAGGCCCTCGTCCATGGTGAAGCGTTCCCGCGCCCAGTCCACCGAGGCGCCCATCCGCCGCAACTGGCGGGTGATGGTGCCGCCGGATTCCGCTTTCCACGCCCACACCCGCTCGATGAACGCCTCGCGCCCCAGATCGTGGCGGGTTTTGTTCTCCCCGGCCAGTTGCCGCTCCACCACCATTTGGGTCGCGATGCCGGCGTGATCGGTGCCCGGCTGCCACAGGCTGTTATAGCCCTTCATCCGGTAATAGCGGGTCAGCGCGTCCATGATGGTGTCCTGGAAGGCGTGGCCCATGTGCAGGGTGCCGGTGACGTTCGGCGGCGGGATCATGATGCAGTACGGCTCGCCCTGGCCGCCGGGCGCGAAATGGCCCCGCTCCTCCCAATAGGCGTACCAGCGTTCTTCGATGGCGTGCGGTTCGTAAGTCTTGTCCATGGCGGTCGTCAGTTGATCGGGGCTCGACGGAAAGCGCTGGCGCGCGGGATGCGGTTATTTCGTACCGGTCGAAAAGTATAACCCAGCTTGCTTCAGCCGATTGGGCCGAACTCGTCGGGTTGGAAACCGACCAGCGGCAGCAACCGCTCCAGGCCATCCCGCAACCCGTCGGCATCGGCGGCCCGCAGCGTGAGATGGCCGACTTTGCGGCCGGGGCGCGGAGCCTTGCCGTAGGCGTGATAGTGCGCGCCCGGCACCGCCAGCACCGCCTCCCGCGCGGGCATCGCGCCGATGCAGTTCAGCATGACGGATGCCCCGACGGCGGCGGTCGAACCCAGCGGCAGGCCGAGAATCGCTCGCAGATGGTTCTCGAACTGGCTGGTTTCCGCGCCCTCGATGGTCCAGTGGCCGGAGTTGTGGACGCGGGGCGCCATTTCGTTGGCGATCAGGCGGCCTTCGTGGACGAAAAACTCGATGGCCAACAAGCCGACGTAATCCAGCCGATCGAGCAAGCGGCGGGCGAAGTTCCAGCCCAGATGTTCCAGTATCCGGCCCCGATACGGCGCCCGCGACAACCGCAAGATACCGTCGCGATGGTGGTTTTCCACCAGGGGATAGAACAGCGTCTCCCCGTCGCGCCCGCGCACCGCCAACACCGACACCTCCCGCTCGAAGGGCACGAATCCCTCCAAGATCAGCGGCACGCCGCCCAGTTCCCGCCAAGCCGGCTCGATGTCCTCGGGCGCGCGCAACACCCGCTGGCCCTTGCCGTCGTAACCCAGGCGGCGGGTCTTGAGCACCGCCGGCAACCCCACCCGAAGCGCGGCGTCCCGCAATTCCTCCAGGCTATCGACCGTGGCGAACACCGGGGTCGGAATGCCCAGCTCCCAAAACAGAGTTTTTTCGTACAGCCGGTCTTGCCCCACATTCAACGCCCGGGCCGGCGGATAGACCGTCACCCGCTGTTCCAACACCCGAGCGGCGGCGGCCGGCACATTCTCGAAATCGAAAGTCACCGCGTCGGCCCACTCGGCCAACAGGTTCAAGCGATCTTCGTCGTCGTAATCGCCGTGAACCAGGGTGGCGACTTGCCCGGCGCAGGCGTCGGCCGCCGGATCGAGCACCTGAAAGCGCAGCCCCAGCGGATAGCCGGCCAGAGCCAGCATCCGCGCCAACTGCCCGCCGCCGACGATCCCGACATTCATCGCGGGCCGCTCCGCGGATCGGGCTGGCTCAACACCTGCTCGGTTTGTCGGGCGCGGAAAGCGCGCACGGCCTCGCGGATCGCGGGGTATTTGTTGCCGAGCAGCGCGGCGGCCAACAGCGCGGCGTTGACCGCCCCGGCCTTGCCGATGGCCAAAGCGCCGACCGGGATGCCGCCCGGCATCTGGACGATGGAAAGCAGCGAATCCAGTCCGTTGAGCGCCTGCGATTGGACTGGGACACCCAGCACCGGCAGCACGGTTTTGGCGGCGACCATGCCCGGCAGATGCGCGGCCCCGCCGGCCCCGGCGATGATCGCCTCCAGCCCGCGCCCCTCGGCGGTCGCGGCGTACTCGAACAGCAAATCGGGCGTGCGATGGGCCGACACCACCCGGACTTCGTGCGGCACGCCGAGCGCCTCCAGGGTGTTCGCCGCGTGTTCCAGCGTGCTCCAGTCGGAAGTGGAGCCCATGATCAAGCCAACCAGTGGATTCATAGCGGTCGCGCCCGTGTCAAAGTGATGATCGTTTCGCCAAGATGCCTAGCTTAACCCTCACCCCAACCGACGGAAAGCTTGCGCCGCCATTCCGAAAAGCGTAAATCCCGCATCGGGCCACCCGAAAGGAACCGATACCATGTCCGCCGTCATCGCCGAACGAAAAACGCCTCGGCGCGCATCCCGCCGTTTCAGGAAATCGCCTTGCAACTGGCGGAGTCGTGGGCGGAGATTTGAACGATGACTCGGTCTGATTCCGGTCGATTGCGTGTAGATTGCGGCTCGGTAAAAGCGTGCGAGGAACCCGCAGCATGAGCGTTTCCAGACCCATCGGCATCGACCTGTTCGCGGGCGCGGGCGGTCTGTCGCTCGGCTTCGAGCAGGCCGGTTTCGACATCGCGGCGGCGGTCGAAATCGATCCGATCCACTGCGCGGTCCACGAGTTCAACTTCCCCGAATCGACCGCGATTTGCGCCAGCGTCGTCGATCTGACCGGCGACGCCATTCGCCGCCGGGCGGGCATCGGCGACCGAGATAAGGTGCTTGGACTGATTCCGAAAAAGCCAGAGCAACCGCTGCTACCGGGACGCGGCGACGAAAGTTTGCTGAAATTCGACATGAGCGAGGCGGCCACTCACTTCGGGGTACCGGTAGGCACTATCGCCCAGCGGACACGAAACGCCGCCACGAAGCGCGCATCGACAGTTTTTTTTCGGAACGCTTCGCTCCCGGTTCGAGCCGTCTGAGACCACCCGCCACCGAGACGGAGTATCGAGCGTGGCAGCCTCATCCCGCTATCCCGCAACCGTTCGCGAAGTCGCCGCCGCGCTCGCGGCGCGCTACGCCGACTTCGATCATTACAACTTGACGGACCCGCTGGACGAGTTGCTGTTCATCATTTGCAGCACCAAGACCGCCGAAACCAGCTACCGCGCCACCTTCGACAAGCTCAAGGAGGCATTTCCGACCCCGTGTGCCCTGGCGGAAGCGCCGGCCGAATACATCGCCAAACCCATCGCCTCCGGCGGGCTGTCCGGCACCAAATCCAGGTCGATCCGGGCGTTGCTCGACGCCATCACCGCCCGCTTCGGCGCTCCCACCCTGGAACCGCTGAGAAACATGAGCGACCGCGACGCCGAAGCGTTTCTGACCGCGTTGCCCAACGTCGGCAAGAAAGTGGCGCGCTGCGTGCTGATGTACGCGCTCGGCCGGCAGGTTTTCCCGGTGGACACGCACTGCTGGCGCATCGCCCGCCGGCTGGGCTGGGTGCGCCGCACCCAGAAAGACGGCCACTGCGCGCCGCGCGACGCCGACCGTTTGCAAGCCAGGATTCCGCCCGAACTGCGCTTCTCGCTGCACGTCAACCTGATCTCGCTCGGCCGCGAAATCTGCACGGCGCGCAAACCGAATTGCGCCGCTTGTCCGATTGACCCCTGGTGTCCGCGCATCGGAACGAACGCCCGCCCGGCGCGGCGAACGGTCACCCCGAACGGAGACTGAAACTCAGCGCCGGCCCGCAATCGACATGGACAAACCTTCAGCCATTCGCCAAGCCGTCAAGGCGCACTACGAAAAATACGTGTATCCGCGCTTCCCGCTACTGACATCGGTCAGGGAATGCGATACCTACGCGCTCAATCTGGAATCGCTGTGGGCGCGCTTCAACGGCGAAAGACTGACTCCGACGGATGGCAGGATTCTTTTGGCCGGCAGCGGCAGTTTCTCGCCCTACCCCACCGCTGTCGCCAACAAGAAAGCCAGAATAACGGCCTTGGACCTTTCAAAAGCCAATCTCGACCGGGCAAGGCTGCATACCTTGCTTCATCTCCGCTTTAACGTGGCGTTTGTCGAGAGCGATTTGCTCGACGCGAAAGCGATCCTGGGCGAAAATCGCTTTCATTTCATCGACTGTTACGGCGTCCTGCACCATATTCCAGACGTTGTTCCAGCCTTGCAATCAATCCACTCACTCCTAAAGGAAGGCGGGATTATCAGAATCATGGTTTACAGCGCGGGCGCGAGAAGGTCTATCCAGGCGGTCAGAACCGCCATGAGATTGCTCAATATCGATGAAGTGAAATCCATCAAGCGCCTCTACCGAAAAGCGGCCGACAACAGCCGTTTCAAGGATTGCATCGAATCGAACTATGAGGCCGGTTTCGACTGGGGCCTCGCGGACATGTTCCTGCACCCCTATGCGAAAACCTACAAAATCGACGAATTGCTGGATATTCTTGGCGCCGCTCGGCTGGAGCCCATCCTGTTCGTCCATCCCGGCGCGCTTTCCGAACCCGCAGAAGAGATCGAACGGCTCAGAAAACTGGAGACCGGCAACGAATTGGCGACCAATTTCATCCTGTTGGCCGGGCGAAAGGAGGATTCCGCCATCCGTCGGGCATGGAACCGGCGCCGGCAAACCGAAGACACGCTAATCTCGCTGAACCCGGTCATCGAAAAACCCCTTTCCCCGCTGCTGCCAAAAACCCTGAAGCCGGGGCCAAAACTGGGCTTTGAAAACCCGCCTATCGATTTCAAGGCAAATCGCCTGCTTGCCAAATTCAAGCGCCCGGCCAGAAAATCGACCGTGGAAGCGGGGGTATGGGACGCCATCCAACCCTACCTCCACGCCATGTTTCTGATCGAAACCGCAATCTGATTCCTTTAACCATGTCCCCTAGTCATCGCAAAAAACGCGAACTGCCCGGACTAGTCGAGGTCAGTAAACCATCAAGTAGCAAGCCTTTTATCTCCGGAGAGGAGAAACAAGTGTGAATAGTCTGGGAAAATTGAACCGGATGCAGATTACCGGATTCAAATCCATCGAACATCTGGATTTGGATTTACGGCCACTCAACATCCTGATCGGCCCGAACGGCGCTGGCAAATCCAATTTCATCGGCTTTTTCAGGTTCATGAACAAGCTACTGGAGAAAAATCTGCAATTTCATGTAGCGCAGCAACTCGGCGCCGACAAGTTGCTTTTCTTCGGCCGCAAGCGCACCGACGTCATGAAGTTCCATCTGGAATTCACCCCAAACGCCTACGGCTGTACGCTGGCGCCCGATGCCGCTGGTGGTTTGGTGTTCGCGAAAGAATATTGCCAGTTTTTCGGCGGCAGAATTGGTTATCAAGGCGGCACCAAAACGCATTCGCTCGCCGCCGCCGGCGATAAAGAATCCGGGTTGCCAGACAGACCGAACACGACCACGCCGGCCGGTCATACTGTCGGCTATCTGCGCGACTGGAAGGTCTATCACTTCCACGACACCAGCGAATCGGCCAGAGTCAAGCAACCGGGCCGCAGCGACGAGACCGATATGCTGCTGCCTCAAGCCGACAATCTCGCTGCCTTTCTGCGCTCCATTCGCGATACCGACGCCTACAAATTGATCGTGCGGACCATCCGGCGGGTAGCGCCGTTCTTTCTCGATTTTGTGCTGGAACCGGAGCGGGATAACCCCAAGCTCATCCGCCTGCGTTGGAAGCACCGGGGATCGGAAGGCACCTTCGACGCCAGCGATTTCTCCGACGGTACCCTGCGTTTCATCTGCTTGACCACCCTGCTGCTGCAACCGAAGCTCCCGACCATGATTCTGCTCGACGAGCCAGAACTCGGGTTGCATCCCTATGCCCTGCACCTGCTGGCCGGCATGATGCGCACCACATCCTCAAGAACCCAGATCATCGCGTCAACACAATCGGTCACGCTGGCCAATCAGTTCTCCTGGGAAGACTTGATTTTGGTTGATCGCGTCAACGATGCATCCCAATTCCGCCGTCTGAGTGAAGCGGAAGTCGCTGCCTGGCTCGATGAATTCAGCATCGGGGAACTGTGGGAGAAAAATATTATCGGGGGAAACCCATGATTGTGCGTCTCGCGATTTCGGTGGAAGGCTATACCGAATTCGAGTTCTGCCGCGAAGTGTTGAGTCCCCACTTGCTGGCTTTTGACAGTGTATCTGGAACCCAAGATTGTGGTTACCCAACGCAATATCATCGGTCCCAACGCCAAAGGGGGATCGGTATCTTTGGGCCGGTTCAACCGGGAAGTCAGGCCGCTTCTGTATTCCTTCGACCATGTGACCACCCTGTACGATTTCCAGGGATTTCGGGACCGCGCGGAAGGTGAGTCGCCCGATGCTCTTTGCGCCCGTCTGGCGGCGACCCTGGAAAATCCACGCCACTTCACTCCCTACTTGCAGGTCCATGAATTCGAAGCCCTGTTGTTTGCCGCCCCGACCACCATCGCCCGCTTTCTGGGCTGCCCGGTGATCGGTGAAACTTTGCATCAGGCAGTCGAGTCGTGCGGCGGCGCCGAAGCGATCAACGACCATCCGGCAACTACCCCTTCAAAGCGCGTCGAGGCAGCGTTCCACGAGCATCTCGCACAACGCTACGACAAAACCTTCCACGGCCCATTGCTGGCCATGGAAATCGGCCTGCCCGCCATCCGCGCCGCCTGCCCGCGCTTCGATGCCTGGCTGACCCGGCTGGAATGCCTTGCCGACTGACCTGCTCCTGCCGCCAATCGGTTAAAATCGCCCCACACTCCAACTTCGATTCTTCCCCCAAGCCGTAATGACCGCCTTCCTCGACGAACTCAGCCGGCGACGCACCTTCGCCATCATTTCCCACCCCGACGCCGGCAAGACCACGCTGACCGAAAAGCTGCTGCTGTTCGGCGGCGCGATCCAGTTGGCCGGCACGGTCAAGGGCCGCAAGGCCACCCGCCACGCCACCAGCGATTGGATGGCGCTGGAGCAGCAGCGCGGGATTTCGGTCACTTCTTCGGTGATGCAGTTCCCTTACCGCGACCGCATCATCAACCTGCTCGACACGCCCGGCCACGAGGATTTTTCCGAGGACACCTACCGCACCCTGACCGCCGTGGACTCGGCGCTGATGGTCATCGACTGCGCTCGCGGCGTCGAGGAGCGGACCATCAAGCTGATGGAAGTCTGCCGCTTGCGCGACACGCCGATCTTCACCTTCATCAACAAGCTGGACCGGGACGGCCGCGAACCGATCGAATTGCTCGACGAGGTGGAAGAGATCCTCAAAATCCGCTGCGCGCCGATCACTTGGCCCATCGGCATGGGCCGGGAGCTGAAGGGCGTCTATCACCTCGACCAGGACTTCATCCACCTCTACGACCCCTCCCGCGACGGTCGCATCAACACCGGCCGCACCATCCAGAGTCTGGATAACCCGGAAGTGGAACAGGCGCTGGGCGCGGATCGGACCCGAGATTTACGCGCCGAAATCGAGCTGGTGCGCGGGGCCAGCCACGCCTTCGATCTGGACGAGTACTCGGCCGGACGCTTGACCCCGGTGTATTTCGGCTCGGCGCTGACCAACTTCGGCGTGCAGGAAATGCTGGACGGCTTCATCGAAAACGCCCCGCCGCCCCGGCCGTGCGCCGCCGCCAGCCGCGAAGTTGCGCCCGAGGAAGCGTCCTTCACCGGCTTCGTGTTCAAGATCCAGGCGAACATGGACCCGCAGCACCGCGACCGCATCGCCTTCCTGCGCGTCTGTTCCGGCAGCTACCAGCCCGGCATGAAGGCGCGTCACGTCCGCTTGGGCCGCGACATCAAAATCGCCGACGCCCTGACCTTCATGGCCGCCGAGCGCGAGCACGCCGAGGCCGCTTATCCGGGCGACATCATCGGCCTGCACAACCACGGCACCATCCGCATCGGCGATACCTTCACCCAAGGCGAAGACCTGCGCTTCACCGGCGTGCCGGACTTCGCCCCCGAACTGTTCCGCCGCGCCCGGCTGCGCGATCCGCTGAAGATGAAGGCGTTGCAAAAGGGTCTGGAGCAACTGTGCGAGGAAGGCGCGACCCAATTGTTCCGCCCGCTCAACAGCAACGACCTGATTCTGGGCGCGGTCGGGATACTGCAATTCGACGTGGCCGCCTTCCGGCTGCGCGGCGAATACGGGGTGGAATGCGGCTTCGAGAACGTCAACGTCACCACCGCCCGTTGGGTGAGTTGCGCCGACGCCAAGCGTTTCGAGGACTTCAAGAACAAGCTGCGCGACAATTTGGCGCTCGACCATCACGGCGAGCTGGTCTACATCGCGTCCAGCCGGGTCAACCTGCAACTGACCCAAGAACGCTGGCCCGAGGTGCGTTTCGCCGCCACCCGCGAACACGGCTTGCGCTGAACCATGCGCCACGTCCTGCAGCGGCTGGCGCGCGGCCTGTTCCGGCGGCTGTTCCGGGTGGAACTGCGCGGCTGGGAACACTACCCGCACCACGAGCCCCGGTTGCTGATCGTCGCCAACCACGTCTCGTATCTGGACGGGGCGCTGTTGGCCGCGTTCCTGCCGGACGTGCCGATCTTCGTCATCAACACCCACATGGCGCGGCATTGGTGGGTCAAGCCGTTCATCGCCGTCACCCGTCACATCAGCATCGACCCCACCAACTCGCACTACCTGAAAACGCTGATCCAGCATCTCAAGGCCGGCGAGCGAGTGGCGGTGTTTCCCGAGGGTCGGATCAGCGTGACCGGGGCGCTGATGAAAATCTACGAAGGCCCGGCGCTGGCCGCCGACAAGGCCGACGCCGCGTTGGTGCCGGTGTACATCGAAGGCGCCCAATACAGCTTGCTGTCCCGATTGGGCGGCATGGTCCGCCGTCGGCTGTTGCCGCGCATCCGCCTGACCATGTTGCCGCCGCGCCGGTTGACCGCCACCGCCGGCAACGGCCGCGCCCGCCGTCGCCAACTCGGCCGACAACTGGACGACCTGATGGTCGAACTGGCCTACGCCGGGATGAACATCGACCAGCCGTTGGTGTCGGCCATGCTGGAAACTTGGGAGCGGCATGGTGGCGGGCGGGCGGTGCTCGAAGACGCCCAGCAACAGCGGCTCGGCTGGCGGGCGCTGTTCGCACGCGCCTTCATTCTCGCCGATCTGCTCGAAAACTCCCCCTACTCCCCTCTCTCTCCGGGAGAGAGGCCGGGGGTGAGGGCCGACTCCCCTCGCCCGCCGGGAGAGGGGCCGAGGGTGGGGGCCGAGGGGCCGGGAGCGAGAGTTGGCCTGCTGCTCCCGAACAGCACCACCGCCGTCATCGCCATTCTGGCCCTGCACCTGCGCGGGCGGGTGCCGGTGATTCTCAACTTCACCAGTGGCAACCAGGAATTGCTGGGCGCCTGCCGCACCGCCCAGGTCGGCATGGTCTGCACCTCGCGAGCCTTCATGGAAGCCGCCAACCTGCAACCGCAAATCGCCGCATTGGGCGAACAGGTCAAGGTGTTGTTCCTGGAAGATTTACGAACAAGGGTGACGCTGCCGGTCCGGCTGCGCGGGCTGGCGCGGGCGCTGCTGCCGGCGTGGAGCTTCCGCAAGATGGCCGGGCCGGTGCGCGCCGACGATCCGGCGGTGATCCTGTTCACCTCCGGCTCCGAGCGGGAGCCCAAGGGCGTGGTGCTGACCCATCGCAACCTGCTGGCCAACGTCGCTCAGGCCCGCGCCATGCTCGACATCACCGCTCGCGACGTGATTCTGAACGCGCTGCCGATGTTCCACGCCTTCGGCCTGACCACCGCCACCCTGACGCCGCTGTTGCTCGGAACTCGCGTGTTGCTCCATCCTTCGCCGCTGCACTACCACGTCATCCCGGAACTGGCTTACGAGCGTCGCGCCACGGTGCTGTTCGGCACCAACACTTTCCTGATGGGCTACGGCCGGCACGCCGATCCCTACGACTTCTTCAGCGTGCGGCTGGTGGTGATGGGCGCGGAACCGTTGCGCGACGAAACCCGTCGGTTGTGGGTGGAGAAATTTGGTATCCGCATCAGCGAGGGGTACGGCCTGACCGAAGCCAGCCCGGTGCTGGCCACCAACAGCCGTCGCCACCATCGCGACGGCACGGTCGGCAAGCTGGTGCCGGGCATCGAGCATTATCTGGAACCGGTGGCGGGCATCGCCGACGGCGGTTTGCTGTTCGTGCGGGGCGCGAACGTGATGGCGGGCTACCTGTTGCCCGACCAGCCGGACCGGCTGACGCCGCCGCACACCGAGCGGGGGCCGGGCTGGCACGATACCGGCGATATCGCTCGCATCGACGAAGACGGTTTCGTCATCATCCTCGGCCGGGCCAAGCGCTTCGCCAAGCTCGGTGGCGAAATGATTTCGCTGGCCACGGTCGAACAATTGGCCGCCGCGTGCTGGCCGGAGGAGCAACACGCCGCCCTCAATTTGCCAGACCCGGTCAAGGGCGAAACCATTGTACTGCTGACGACCCGCCGGGATGCCGACCGCAGCGAATTGATCGCGGTAGCCCATCGCGAAGGATTGAGCGAACTCTACATTCCCCGCCAAGTGCTGACCGTGCCCGAAATCCCGCTCCTCGGGTCCGGCAAACCCGACAACGCGGCGATCCGCCGGCTGGCGGCAGGTTTGGCGCTGGAGTAGTCTGGCAGCGCGAACCGATCCTGCCCTTGTCGAAGAGTTTTTTATGTAGTAACGTAACTACCTTTATCGAGGGATAGGTAGCGTGCCATGACAGTAACGACCTTTTCCAGCCGGGAGTTCAATCGGGATGTGACGCGGGCGAAGAAGGCCGCTCGGAACGGTCCGGTATTCATCACGGATCGGGGCCGGCCGGCCCATGTGCTGTTGAGCGTTGAGGACTATCGGCGGCTTACCGGCGCTCAGGCGAGCATAGTCGATCTGCTGGCGATGCCGGATGGCGTCGAAATCGAGTTTGAGCCGCCCTGCTTGCGCGGTCCCCTGTTTCGACCTGCGGATTTGACGTGAGCCACCTGGTCGATACCAACGTCGTTTCGGAATTGCGGCGTGCGAAAGCCGGCAAGGCTGACCCTCGCGTCACGGCTTGGGCCGAGAGCGTGCCGGTAGCCGGCCTGTTCCTGTCGGTCATCACCATTCTGGAGCTGGAGATGGGCGTGTTGCTGATCGAGCGCCGCGATCCGGCGCAAGGGGCGATTTTGCGCGCGTGGCTCGACGGGCAGGTATTACCTGCGTTCTCCGGGCGGATTCTCGCCGTCGATACCGCCGTCGCCCGCCGTTGCGCCAAGCTGCATGTCCCAGATCCACGCTCGGAGCGGGACGCTCTGATCGCCGCCACTGCGCTGACGCACGGCCTGACGGTGGTGACCCGGAATGTCGCGGATTTTGAACCTACGGGCGTTGGAACGCTCAACCCGTGGGCTTTTCAAGCCGAGTGAGGGAATCAATCCGCCAAACGGTTTCCGGGGTGGGTGCAATTGGCCGCTCGCCTCATCTTCCTCCGTTCGGGTTTTGTCCGATAGTCCTTTGTCCGATAGTCTTAACCTCATCGCCGACTGCTGGCCGGAGGATCAACTAGCCTGAATAATGGAATCGATGTGGCAAATTGGATCTGCCAATCAATAGCACAAATTGGTATAACCGGCGAATGGGATGGCCCAATCAAAACAAGCATTAGTATTGGCATTGATAATCTAAAAGACTCTGATACCAATTTTTCCGAAATATACCTCAGAGCTGATAAGGCACTTTATCAGGCAAAGCGAACCGGACGAAATAAAGTATGTACCTTCACAAAAGAAATTTTGTAAATGTTGGGTAGTGGTTCAAAATCGAAAGGAGCAATCGCCCCTCATCCCCTACCAAAGCGGTGAAAAACAGCGGCGCCCCGATCGGGCGCCGCGCCACGAGAAATTACTCGTAAACCCAAGCCAATTCAAAGCACGCTGAGCCGCGCATTGATCGCGTTGCTCAAGTTCTGAACCCAGCCGTTGTAGTTGCTGTGGATGTTGGCGCCGTCGTAGTCGAGGTTGCTGCTATCGCGGTAGAGAATGCTGTAGGTGCGCCGGTCGTAAGGAATTTCAACCGTCGCCATGTGCTCGCGCACGTACAGCGTACCCGTGATCAGACCCGGTTTGACCACCTTCATCTGCCAGCCCAGCGAAGCTCCCGCCTGTAGAATCGCGCCCCGCACATCGCTCATCGAATAGTTCCGGGTACTGGTGGTCACCGGCGCGCCCGAGACGTTGTAAACCGGGTTGCTCCGGCAACCCGCCAGCACCAGACCCAGAACGACAACAACAGCAAACAGCATTCTCACTTTCATGTCTTGTCCTCACTAATCTTTTTGTTTCACCGAACCCGCATCGCTTTTTCCGGGTAAGGGTAGCAGCCGAAGGGAACGCAGCAAGCCCGCCGGATACAAACCGCGCTTGAGCAACGACCACGCCACCAGATCCACGATGCGCAGCGTATCCCGCCAAGGTCGGTAATGGCTGGGACGAGCTTGAGCAGGATAGATGGTCTCGATAGCGACCACTTCCGGATAGCGACGCTGGCGACCCGCCTGAATCAACAGCGCGCTTTCGAACGCAAAGCCGCGCCGGCCTTTTTCGGGTCCGGCCGCTCCGCGCAGAAATTCGGCCGGATACAGCCGAAAACCGGACTGGGTATCGGGAATCGGGCAGCCCGCCGCCCACGATACCCAGAAATCGGCCATGCCGTTGGCGAAGCGGCGCAACGGCGGCGCGCACTCGCGACGCTCCAGCCGGGCGGCGATGATCGGGCGGCCGGGCCAGCGTCGGCTTGCCGCCAGCAGCTTGGGGATGTCCTCGGGCCGGTGCTGGCCGTCGGCGTCCAGAGGTAACGACCGCATCGGCACCCTGCTCGACCGCGTATCGCATCCCGCGCCACAGGCCGGCACCCTTGCCCTGATTGCCGGCTTGCCGCAAGACGACCGCTCCCGACGCTTCGGCCCGAGCGGCGGTGTCGTCGCGAGAACCGTCGTCCACCACGATCACCCGCTCGATCTGCTGGCGGGCGCGGCGGACGATATCGGCGATGGTGGCTGCTTCGTTGTACGCGGGGATGACCACAGCAATTTGCATGGTCGATCAGATGACGCCGCCGTTGAGGCTGATGATCTGGCCCGTCAGGTAACCCGCCGCTTCAGAGGCCAGAAACCCGACCAGATCGGCGACTTCGGCCGGCGTGCCGGCCCGCCGCATCGGCACCAGGGTCTTGATCGTCGCCGCGTCGAACGCCGCTGCCGTGGCTTGGCCGGCGATGACGCCCGGCGCGACGGCGTTGACCGTGATCCCGCGCGAAGCCAGCTCCAGCGCCAGCGCCTTGGTCGCGCCGTGCAGGCCGGCCTTGGCGGCGGCGTAGTTGGTCTGGCCGCGATTGCCGGTCACGCCCGCCAGCGAAGAAATGTTGACGATGCGACCCCAGCGGGTAGCCCATCATCGGCAACAGCAGCGGTTGGGTGACGTTGAAAAAGCCGTGCAGGCACACGTCGATCACCCGCCGCCACTGGGCCGACGACATCCCGGCCATCGGCGCGTCGTCGTGGAAACCGGCGTTGTTGACCAGCACTTGAATCGGTCCGGCTTCGAGCAGTTCGGCCAGAATGCGGCGCGCTTGCGCTTCGTCGGCGACATCGAACGCCGCCGCTTCCGCCGATCCGCCCGCCAGCCCGGATGCGCGGCGACAACTTCCGCCGCCCGCTCGGGATGATTGCAAGCGTGTACGATGACGTGCAGCCCATCGCGCGCCAAGCGCCGGCAAATCGCGCCGCCGATATCGCCGCTGCCGCCGGTCACCAGCGCCCGCTTCATGGCGCGACGTCCACGCTCAGACTCGTGACCGCCGTCGGATAACACCGCTCGTCCGCTCTCTCGCCGGACGATGGCGCATAGCAGCGGCAAGCTGCGCGCGGCGGGATTACCGGCTCGTAAGCGCTCCAAGCCCGCGTCGCCCAATCGATCCGTCGGTTCGGAACCGGTTAGCGCTCAATCGGAGCGCCGCTTGACCGCCGCTCGGTCGCCAAAGGATTCAGCAGCAAGCGCCACGGCGAACGGCGCGACGATAGCGCGCCGCTCCGACAGCGGAAACGGCAACGGCAAATCGTAGGCGACCAGCAACACCCGCGCCGCTTCCGCGAACGCCAGCGCCGCCGCTTCCAGCAAACCGGCGGAGAAGCTGCTGTCGTAGGCGGACAGACTGAGCGAAGGTTGCGTGCAGCCGGTGGCGATGGACCAGTAACCGGCGGGCGTATTGTGCACCGAGTGATGGAATTGCGTCGGCGATACCGGCCGGTCGGGCAAAGTCAGCGCCGTGCAGATTTTATCCAACACCTCGCTGTCGCCACCCGAGGATGCGAACACCGTGTACACCGGCGACCCCCCTCGCCCACCGGGAGAGGGGCCGGGGGTGAGGGCTGCCTGAGCCATCGCCTCCTGCGCGACGTGCAGCGCCAGCTTGACCGTGGCGGTGGTGCGACGCCGTTCGTTGGCCGGCAACAAGGTCGCGATGGTCGCCGGCAACGGCTCGGCGGCATAGGATCGCTCTCCGGCGAGCACCTCCCGACTGGCGATCCAGCCCGCCAATCCCGGCGCCAGGATGCCCACGCTTTCGACGAAGAGCGGGTTCATTTCGCCCCCTCACCCCGACCCTCTCCCACCAGGGGAGAGGGAGATTTTCGCTCTCCCCGCCCGAACAGCAGGCTGCAATTGGTGCCGCCGAAACCGAAGGAGTTGCTGAGCGCCAGCCGCAACGGATGTTCCCGGTTGTCCAGCACGACACCCGCACCCAATTTCGGATCGCGCTGACGAGTGTTGAGCGTACCGGGAATCAGGCCGTGTTCCAGACAGAGGGCAACGAAGATCGCCTCGGTGATGCCCGCCGCGCCCAAAGTGTGCCCGGTCCAGCCCTTGGTGGAGCTGCACGGCGTTCCCGGCCCGAACACCCGCAGCACCGCCCGATCCTCGGCGGCATCGTTCAACGGCGTGGCGGTGCCGTGCAGGTTGATGTAATCCACTTGCTCGGGCGTCGCGTCCGCTCGCGCCAACGCCTGTTGCATCGCCAGCGCCGCGCCCGCGCCTTCGGGATGCGCGGCAGTCATGTGGTAGGCGTCGCTGCTTTCGCCGTAGCCCCGCAACAACACGCGGGCATCACCCGGCTCCGCCCACTCCAACAGCGCGAAACCCGGCCGCCTCGCCCACGTTCAAACCGTCGCGCTCGACATCCCACGGGCGACACGGCCGGGAGGAAGCCAGCCCCAAGCGCGTTGAAACCGTACAAGCGTGGTCAGGCACAGGCTATCCACCCCGCCGACCACGGCGGCATCGCAAAACCCCGCCCGCATGTGGCGCCAAGCGGAGGCGAACGCCTTGGCGCTGGAGGAACAGGCGGTGGAAATGGCGAGCGCCACGCCGGTCAAGCCCAGCCGGCGCCGGGTGAAATCCGCCACCGAAAAGACGTTGTGGGTGTGCCGGTAGTCGAAAGTATCCGGCAAGCTGCCCGTGACGGGATCGCGCTGGCGATAGGCGGCCTCGGTGGCGCCGATGCCGGAGGTGCTGGTCCCGACGAACACCCCGATCCGGTCGGCGCCATGCCGCGCCCGCGCGTCCCGCACCGCCGCCGCGAAACCGTCCTGCTCCAGCCCCAGCCGCGCCAGCCGATTGTTGCGGCAATCGAACGCGGCGAACTCCCCGCTCCAGCGGCTCGTCCTCCAGGCCGGCGACCCGTCCGATCCAGGTGTCCAGCGCGGCATCCTCGAAATCGCAGGGGCGCAGCCCGCTCTCGCCGCGCCGCAGGGCCGCCAGCGCCGCCGCCGTGCCGCGCCCCAAGGCGTTGGTCGCGGTACACGCGGCAATTGCAAGAGGTTCGATAGCCATCGGTCAACTCATTCGCCTCAACAGGGGTCGCGCCGCCACCAGGGCGGCGATGAAACTGGCGCCCACGCCCAAGCTCACGGTCAAACCGATGGCCCGCAGCGCCGGCAGCGCGGAAGTCGAGAGCATACCAAACACGGTCAACGCCGAACCACAGCAGACCAACAGCGCGTGCAAGGTTCGTCGGCGCAAATCGGGATCGGCGTCGGGCCGACCGAAAAACAGCCCGTAATCCACGCCGACGCCCAGCACCAGCAACAGGGAAACCAGGTGAAACAACGACAACCGTTCGCCCAGGGCCAACAGCGCCGCCACAGTGAAAACCAGCGCCAGCGACACGGGCAACAGCGCGGCAATAACCCGCCGCCAGGACCGCAATCCGAGCCAGACCACCGCGACGATCAGCGCCACGCCCCAACCGAGCCGTTGCAACGCCGCATCGCGAAAACCCGCCACGATTCGATTGGTTTCGGCGCGCAAATCTAGATAGAACGCTTGGCCGACCTCGACTCGCGGCAGGTCGGCGGCCAACAGCCGAGCATCACGAACGCCGCTCAGCGGCAACAGCGCGGTCCAGCCACGCTCGCCGGGAAACAGCAGGGCGCCGACCCGGGTTCCCAGCAAAGTGCCGCTCAAATCCTCGGGCCGCAGCGGCGGCGCGGTGCGCGCGGCGGCGACGGCATCGAGGAAAGGCGCGAACAAGCCGGGCTTGAACGGCAATCCCGCCACGGCGGCGGTCAGGTTCGCCGTTAAGGATTCGGTGTCCGGCAACGACGCCTGCCGTTGCCGTTGGGCGTGAGCGCTGGGCAAATAGCGCATGGCGCCGTCGTAACCGGCCAGCGCGCCTTCGGTTTGGCGACGATCCAGATAAGCGGCGATCATTTCGCTGTTTCGCAAGGCGGTTTCGGCATCCGGCGCGGTGACGACCACCAGATGGCCGACCTCCGGAGCGCCCAGCGCGGTTCGCAGCTCCTGATCCAGCCGCAACAGTTCGCGCGGCACCGGACTGAGCGCGGCCAGATCGTTCTCCCACAGCGGCGGTGCCCTGACGATCAAAACCAGCAACACCAGCAAGCCACCACCACCGAGCGCCAGCGCCAACCGGGGACGCGGGCGCAACAGCGTGTCCGCCCAGTCGCCGACGCTGACCGGTCGCGGCGGCGCCCAGCTGGGCGCCACCAGCGCCGGCAGCAACCAGCGAGTCGCGGCCAAGGCGGCGGCGACACCGGCGATGGTGAAAACACCCAACTGGCTCAACCCCGGAAAGCCGGAATCCAGCATCGCCAGACACCCCAGCAGGGTGGTGGCGGCGCACAACCGCAGCGTCGGCCACAATTGCCGCAAGGTTCCTTCTACCGTCTCCGTCGCGCGGCGATGGCTGAACAGGTAAGTAGGATAGTCCAGTGTCTCCCCCAGCAAGGTCATGCTGAAGGCGAGCGTGATCAGGTACATCTTGCCGAAGATCAAATCGACCGCCGCCGCGCCGACCAGCAGGGCCGACAGCATCGGCAAAGCGCCCAACCAGACCGTCCGCGCCGAGCGATAAACCACCAGCAGCAGCAGCGATCACCGCCACCAGGGCGAACACGCTCAGCCGTTCGGCGCTGGCCCGAACCCGATCCTCGGTCAAGCGTCGCCAGCACGCCGGGGCCGCTCATCGTCAAGCGCACGTTGGGGCCGGCACCGGCGTCGGCGAACGCCCGGCGAATCGCGGTCACGACCTCGCGCTGGGCGACCAGATCGTAGCCGGAGGCGCGGGTTTCGACCAACAGCAGGGCGCGGTCGCCGGCCGGCGAGAACCAGACGCCCAGCCGCTTGGCCGGTTCCCGTATCCCGCCCTGCCACAGCCGCAGCAGGCCCAACAACTCGCCGGTCGGGTCGCCGGCCAGCCAGCGTTTCTGGAACACCGCCAGCGGCGATTGCAGCTCGCCCAGCCGCTGTCGCAAAGCCGCGCGCAAACCTTCCACCGTGAAGCGTTCTGGCGGCGATGGGCGGACCCAGCAAATAGCGGCGAGCGAACAGCGCCTTGCAGCTCCGTTTCCGGCAACGCATCCGCGCCGTTGGCCACCCGCGCGAACAAAGCCGTCGAGCGCAGCCGCTCCGCCAGTTGGCGGCTGGCGGCGGCGCGGGCGGTTTCGGAATCGCCGTCCAGACCGAGCAAAATCAGCCGGGTGGTCGGACCGCTGCGCAACTGTTCCAGCAACAGTTCCGCCACGGGATCGGCGCGGGGCACGAACAGGGTCAAATCGGCGACGACCGGCGTGGTCAGCACGATCCCGCCGCAAGCCAGCATGGCCAGCAGCCAGAGAGACACGATCAGCCGACGCGGCACGAAACACCACCATTCACTCCCCTCGCCCGGCGGGAGAGGGGCCGGGGATGAGGGCAAGACGCTCGGGGCACGGCCATTTCACCGAACCGTGATGCTCATCAAACTGCGGTCGCCGTCGGGCTCCAGCGTTTCCATGCTCGCAATCGACCCGTCCCGGCCACGCAGGATGATCGCGGTCACATAGCCGGCGGCTTGTGAGTCGCGCGGAGTCAGCCGCAGGCTCCAATCGGCGGCCGTCCCCTGAAACTCCAGGCGGTAATAGCGCTCCAACGTCGCCCGGTCGCCGGCTTGCGTCGCGCGAATCGCCTCCACGAAGGGTCGCAGTTGGGGATAACCGTTCAGGTCGAACTGGCGGCGGCCGGCGGCCGGCGTCTCGACGGTCAACCAATCGCCGTCGGCCTCGTAATCCTCCGGTTGCGGGGATAAGGTCCGTTTGCGCAGAAAAGCCGGGGCGCGGTAGTACAGCAGTCCGGTGGCGATCAGGGGCTCTTGCAACATGGCGAGGTTTTTTTCTTCCCGGAAAGTGCCTTCCACCGCCGGCACCGCCGCCAGCATCCGCATCACCTCGGCCAGCGCATCGCCGGCCGCGCTCGCCAGCGGCCAACACGCCAGCAACAACCACGCCCAGCGCATCACGGACCAACCCCGATCTTCGGCTGCAACGCGATAGTGATCCGGGCTTCCGCCAGCAATCGGCCAGCGGCGCCGACCTGGATCGCGTAGATCCAGTAGCCGACATCGCCCAGCAGCGGACGGGCGACGACCTCCAGCGGCGCGGCGATCTCGTCCAGTTCGGCGACGAACCAGCGCGCGTCGCGCAGCGCGGCCAAATAGCCCGGCGATGCCGTTTGTCCCGCCGCCCGAGCGCACAGGGCGCCGTGAATCGCCGCCGCTTGGGCGCCGTATTCGATCGCGTGCAACACCGAAAGCCGACCTTGCCGACGCAGCGGATTGGCGGGATCGCGATGCGTGTCGCTCAGACAGGTGATGGATTGCTCGTCCCAGGCGGTAACCGTCGTCCAACAGGCACATGGCGCCGGCATGGGGAATCAGGCTCCGAATTTCCGCCTTGTCGATCAACATGGTTCCACGAACAGTTCGAGTCGGGTTTCGGGTAGATAAGGCAGCGTGACCATACCGGTTTGTCCGGCGGCAAGCCGTTGCAACAACGGCAAGCTTCGCGCGGCGGGATTGCTCAGGCGCAACCGTTCCAAGCCGACATCGAGCAGAGCGTCGGCCGCACCGGCTCGAATCCGTAATCCGCGCAAGCGGGCGATACTACCGGGACATCGCTCGGGGAGTCAGCAACAAGGCGACGCCAAACGGAACGGCAACCGGGCGAAACGCTTGCAGGGCGGTCGGCGGCGGGGTGTCGTAGGCCACCAACAGGACCGGCCGGTTTTCCGACCGCGCCAGCGCGAACGCTTCCAGCAGGCCGGCGGCGAACGAGGCATCGTAAGCGCCGACGCTGGCCGCCGGCTGGACCGAGCCGGTCGCGATGCTCCAGTAGCCCAGCGGCGCGTTGTGCACCGAGTGGTTGAACTGGCTGGGGGATATCGGCCGCTCGGTCTCGATCAGCGCCCGGCACAGCGCGTCCAGGGCTTCCGTATTGCCGCCGGAGCAGGCGAACACCGCGCCGCACCCCGCAGCGTCCAAGCCGACCGCATCCAGCGCCTCTCGCCGCCGCTTGCAGCGCCAACCGGACGGTCAAAGTCGCCCGCCGCGCTTCGTTGCGCGGCAGGCGCACGCGGTCAAAACGCGGCGCTTCGTTCCGCCGGTACGGTCGTTGGCCAGTCAGCACGGCGCGGCCGGTCGGCCAGTCCGGCAAACCGGGAGCGCACAGACCGATGCCGCTCGCGTAGACGGTCATTCAGGTGATTCGCGCCAAGCTGTGGCGGTTGCCGGTCCAGCGCGACCACATCTTGCCGACCGCGTACCAATGCAGGTAATAGGCTTCCAGCCCGAGCCGCCAGAACAGCAACGGACTATGGCGCAGACGCTCTTCGGCGGCGCACAACACCGGCCACAACCCCAGACCGCGCGCAAGCACTTCGCTACGCGCCAAGTGATAACGGCTCGTCACCAGCGCAAAGGGGCGCTCTCGAATCTCTGCAACCAAGTGCCGTGCATGGCGCAGGTTATCGAGCGTATTCAATGACTGATCCTCGATAAACAGAGCGGATTCGCGGGCATGCCGAGTTCCGCGCAAAAACTCCCGGCCGCGTTCGGCTTCGCTGACGCTGCCGCCGGTGTGGCCGCCAACCAGCAGAATGCACCGCCGGGGATCGGCGCGGTACAGCGCGGCGGCGCGCCGCAAGCGGCGGGCGTAGCCGGGGGCCACCCGGTCGTGAAGCAAGCGCGCGCCCAGCACCACCACCCAATCGCCCTCGACGCCGGCGAACGGCGCATCGCGAGCGGTTCGCCAGACTCGATACATCAGCCACAACCCGCTTATACCCACCGTCGCCAACAGCACCAGATTGGATAAGCACCAGCATCGCCAAGCCATCCCAGCCCATGTCGCGCTGGCGGGCGAACCGCCGGCCGGGCGTCGCCACCGGTTTCACGACGATTCTTCCGCCCAATAATCGTAAAAATTGAACCAATTATAGGGTGCGAGCCGCGCGTAATGCTCCAGACGGTCGGCGTACCGCTGCACCCAAATCCCGAGCTGTTCCTGGCGGCGACGCGGTTCCAGCGCGATCCGCTCCGCCAGGCTCTCAAAATGCACGTCGTAGCGGTTACCGCCCCGATACAGACCGAAAAATAGAATGACCGGACAGTCCCATCAGCCCCGCCAACAAAATCGGTCCGATCGGAAAAGCGGCTTCCCGGCCGAAAAACCGGCAGCGCACCGTTTTTTCGCCCTGCGCCACCCGGTCGCCGAGCGCGCCGACCATAAAGCCTCGCTCCATGCTCTCTCGAACTTCGAGCAGGGTCTCGGGCCGGCCGATGGGAATGATGGCTTGCGCCAGCGCGGGATTCAGCGCATCGAGCAGTTGAGTCATGGCTCGATTGTGCTCGACGTTCATCAATATCCTGATCGGAAAGTGGCGCAACGTCACCCCGATCGCCCGCAGCGCCTCGAAACTGCCCAGATGCGAGCCCAGCAGAATGCAGCCTTGGCCGGAAGCGGCCTGGTCCAGAATCGTTTGGCCGCCGAAAATTTCGATCTCGAAGCGATCCAGCCGTCCGGTCAAAAAATAAACCCGATCCAGAATGGTGGCGGCGAAACAGTGGATGTGGCGGAACAGATCCCGCCCGCCCGGCTCCCGCCCCAGCGCCCGCCGCAGAAAGCGCCGCGAGCCGCGCCGGGCCACCGTGGCGGTCGCCAGAAAATACCCGGTGATCGGGTACAGCAGGATGCGGCCCACGGGTCGGCCGATATGGAGAGCGATCCAACAAATCAACCGCAGCGCCAGCAGGTTCCCCCGCTCCGGCAGCCGCGCCCACTGCTGGCTCACGGGCGTTCCCGATCCGGCGGCGCCGGGATAACCGCGCGCAACGTCAAGCGGTCCGCTGCTGCTCGATGTGCTGGCTCAAGGCTCGCAGCGAAGCGAACACGCGGCGGTTCTCCTTGTCGTCCGACCGCAGTTGAAAACCGTAGGTTTTGGAAATCGCCAGCGCCAGCTCCAGCGCGTCGATGGAATCCAGGCCGAGCCCCTCGCCGAACAGCGGTTCTTCCGGAGCGATGTCCTCCGGCTTGATGTCTTCCAGATGCAGGGTCTCGACCAACAGTCGAGCCACCTCCAACTCGAACGGCGAAAGAACTTCCATTGGTGACCTCGTCGGAATGGGATGGAATGCAAACGAGCGGCGGTGCTACAGAGGTTGCGAATTCGCCGGTAAACTATACCATGCCTCATGATAATAACTCTCCACCGCCCAAATCGCCGCCGTAAACGCTGGCGCCCGACCTCCGCCGAACACTGAAATCGACCCCATAATCCAGAACAAACCTTGAGATTTTCTTATTTTCGAGACGGATTTGCATGACTCCCTTCACCGTCTTTTACTGCGACGCCGCGCGAGCCGGCCAGTGGCTGGACGATGCGCGGTTGCTGGCGCTGGTTCGATTCGGCGAACCCGCCTCGACCGAACCGGACCCACGGGTCGGCGCGGTCGCTTTGGCCGAATTGGGTGGAGCCGAGACGGTCGAGGTGTGGCTCGGCGCGCGGCCGGCGCGAACCGGCGTCAGGGAAGGGATTCGCCACGCCAGCGATGGCGAGGTGCTGTTCCTCCAACTGGATCTGGACGAATACGCCCCGGATGCCTTGCAACCCCTGACCGCCGTGGCCTACCGGCGCCTGTTCGCCACGGCCCGCGCCTTGGGCTATCCGCATTTCCTGCGCATCTGGAACTATTTTCCCCAGATCAACCGGGAATGCGAGGGCTTGGAGCGCTATCGGGCTTTTTGCGCGGGCCGGCATCAAGCGCTGGTGGCCGAGCTGGCCGAGTTCGAAACCCGGCTGCCGGCCGCTTCGGCCATAGGAACCTGCGGTCCGGGCCTGCAACTGTACGCGCTGGCCGCGAAGGAGCCGGCGGTGCAGATCGAAAATCCGCGCCAGGTCAGCGCCTTTCATTATCCCCGCCAATACGGCCGCCGCAGTCCCTCGTTTTCGCGCGCCGTGCTAAAAGCCTGGGGCGAAGGCCGCGAGCACCTTTACATCTCCGGCACGGCCAGCATCGTCGGCCACGCCAGCCGGCACCGCGATCTCCTGCCGCAACTGGACGAAACCCTCGCCAATCTGGAAGCGCTGCTCGCCGAAGCCAACCGGCGGGCGGCGGCTCCGCTGGAATTGGCGCTGCTGAAAATCTACGTTCGGCCGGACCTCGACCCGGCGCCTTGGCGCGACCGGATCGCCCAGGCATTCGGAACCGGCGTGCCGATGCTGTTTTTGCGCGCCGATATCTGCCGCCGGGAACTCCTCATCGAAATCGAAGGGCTGGCGACCGGCAGCGCCGCCCGCCACTCTCGGGACACCGCCTCGTGAAATCCGACAAACCGCTCGAACCCCATCCGACCTTGCCGGATTACTACCCGGACTTGGCGCAACGGCCGGCTTTCGTGCGCGGGCTGTTCGACCGCACCGCCCGCTACTACGATCACGTCAACCGGCTGCTGTCGTTCGGGTCCGGCGGCTGGTATCGGCGGCGGGCCTTGGAGCGGGTCGGCCTGCGGCCCGGCATGACCGTGCTCGATGTCGCCATCGGCACCGGGCTGGTCGCCCGGCAAGCCCTGGCCATCACCGGCGATCCGCGAGCGGTGATCGGGCTGGACGTGAGCGCGGGGATGCTGGCCGAGGTGCGGCGGTTGTTGGGCCTTCCGCTGATCCAGGGCTTGATGGAGCAGTTGCCGGTCGCCGACGCCTGTTGCGACCTGGTGAGCATGGGCTACGCGCTGCGGCACGTCGCCGATCTCAACGTCACCTTCCGCGAATTTCACCGCGCGCTGCGGCCGGGCGGCGTGTTGCTGATCCTGGAAATCGCCCGGCCCGCCACGCCGTTCAAGCGCGGGCTGCTCAAATTCTATCTGGGGCGGCTGATCCCGCTGCTCGGCCGGCTGACCACCGGCGAGCGGGACATGCAAACCCTGATGCGCTATTACTGGGACACCATCGAAAACTGCGTTCCGCCCGAAACCATCATCCGGGCGATTCGCGACGCGGGCTTTGCCGAGGCCGGCTGCGATGTGGAGTTCGATCTGTTCCGGGCTTATTTCGGGCGCAAGGGTTGACGGGGATCTCGCTCCGACACCCTCTCGCCGAGCCCGGCATTTGCACCGGCCCGAACGTCACTTTTTGATGCCTTTGTAGGCCCGAGGCGTGGCGAGGCTACTCGGCGTAATCCGGCACCGTCTTTGATGGCGGCACGCAGATCCACCCATTCTCGCCAGAAGGATTTTCGAGCCGACACCAAATCGGCCACGACGAACGCTTTCTGAAAAACCGCATCCTTTTTCGTGTCGGTGTTATCCGTGAGGCGCAAGCCCGTGGAGGACGGGTAGCCGTGTCCCCGAACGTATAGAGCCTGCGCGACAAACCCGGCGACCTCATCGTCTATGATGGCGATTTTGCTGCGTTTCTTGATGTCGTTAATCGCGTGAACGCCTTCGTGGATGATGAGAGCGCAGAGCAGAAGATCATTGAAATCGTAGCTCTTCAGAACGATTTTATTGTCCTTAAAAAAGTAGACCGCATCGCCCTGGACCAATTTCGGGTCGATCTCGACCGCGATTCGACCTTCGCGGATCGCCTTGCCGACTTCCTTGAAATGGCTGGGCCTGATCGAAATTCCCAGGATGCTGAAGTCGATGTTGCTGTTTTTCGAGTCTTCGAAAATGGCCGCGACGCCGAGCGGCAGCGTCAACATCAAGGGGGTCGTCATATTTTGGCACCACGAGTTTGAATGGAAAATAGCGATTATCCGAAAAGTCTACAACAAATGCTTGCCATCCAAAACATCCGCCTGAAGCGAAAAGATATCGATCCCATCGATACACGCCAAATTAACTCGAAAATAGCCGGGTTTCGTAGCGGTTTCGTGAAATGGATAAATTCCACAATTGTTGCAAAAGTAGTGTTTGGCCGTTTTCAAACCAAACTGATAAAGTCCTAATGTCCCATCCATGGCTTCGATCTTGAGTTTCTCCGCCAGAATGGTCTCCGCGGATGCCATCGCTCCTCTGCGCGAACAGAAAGAGCAATTGCAGCGAACCCCTTTGGTAATCGATTCGCCTTCATAGGAAAAACGAACCGCGCCACAGTGACAAGAGCCTTGATAGAAGTGGGTCATAACCGGTTTCTCGCATTTAGTGGTATTCGATCTGTCACGGGTCGCTATCGGGCACACGGGCGACAGCGGGTAACGCTCAGGGCCGGGTCGCTCCCACGGCGGCCACAACGAATGACGGATAGCGCTCGCGAATTCGGGGAATGTCCGGCCACACGAACGGGTCCACGAATCCCGCCGCGCGGAACGCCGCCATCCACTGCTCGGGCGTCAGGAAACCGCCGGTCGGCCGCCACCCCGGATCAAGGATGGGCGACCGAAAGGATTCCAGCAAGGCGAAGACGAACTCGACGTAGACCGTCCGACCGGGGAAAGGCCGCACGCATTCCGACGCGATCAGCAACCCGCCCGGCGCGAGGGCTTCGCGAGCCTCTCCCAGCGTGAACGCGAGGTCGTGCGCCACATGCAAGGTGTTCACTCCGTAGACGACCGAAAGACTGGCCGGCTCCACTCCCGCTTCGGCGAACGGCCGGTTCATGTCGAGGCGGGCGTAGCTGATCCGGCCCCGCGCGTCGGGGCGGGACGCCAGAGCGCGCTGGCCGCGCCGCAGGAAAATCGGCGACAGTTCGGTGAATCGGTACGCCGCGATGCGAGCCGCCGCGCCCGCCTCCGCCAAGCAGTCGAGCAATGCCGCCGCGCCGCTGCCGAATCCGCCGCCGATTTCGAGCAGGGTTCCGCGCGGGTGCGGGAAACGCGCCCGCACCGCCCTGGCCCCGATTTGGTTGCTGATCGCGTACAGGGGATTTTGATTCGAGAAGTACTCGGACCAAGCCGCGACTCGATCTGCGGCGAACAGGACCGATTCCCCGGATGTCTCGCCGCGCATCACCGGCGGATAACCTTCCGCCGCGAGGTCGGCCAGCCGGAAGGAAGGGAGCGCGGCGGCGTCGTGAACGGCCTGCGCCCTTTCCACCTCGGCGGGGTCCAGATCGGGCAGCGGCCCCGAAGACCGAAAGCGGGCCGGAACACCGTCCAGGCGCGCGATGGCGCCCCGCTCGGCGAGCAGGCGCAGCAGCCAATCGGCGAGCGCCGGGCCGGCCACCGGGTCCAGTCCCGCGCGCATCGCGATCTCCGTGGCGGTGCCGCCCTCGGCGAGAGCGGCGGCCAGTCCCGCCTCGCGCACGACCCTGATCGCGAGCCGGAAGACGTATTCCTCGATGAGATCGCAGGAAACCACGAACCGATCATCGAACAGCGGCAGCAACTCGGCGGGCAGCAGCTCGGCGCGACGGTCTTGGCCTGCATCGAGCGGGCGGGTGGGCATTAAACCGACTCCTCGATCCGCCAGTTCGCCGGCGGAGGATGACGCTGTGGACCATTCACCGCGAATTCCGGCTAGTCGCCGGCACCGGCCAAGAGCAGATAGCCTTGCGCCAGCGGCAGGCCGCTGTCCCGAACGCACTCGAACCGGACCCGGTCGGAACCGGACTCCGCGAACCGAACGGCGAAAGGCTGCTCCGGCCGCAACGGCGCCAGAAATTTCACCATCGGCATTCCGATCAGGCGCTGATCCGGTCGCCAGTCCTGGAATGCGCGCACCACTTCATCCAAGATCACCACGCCGGGCACGATGGGATCGCCGGGGAAGTGCCCCGCCAGACTGGGATGATCGGCGGGAATGGCGCAGCGGCGCTCAGGGTTCATGGCGGGCGGTCGCGGCGGGAGAAAGTCGCGCTATCAGCGCCAGCAAAAGATCCCGCGTCACCTTGCCGGTCTCGGTGCGCGGCAGCGCTTTGACTTTGACCAGCGGCCGGGGCAGAAACACCGGATCGAGCCGTTGGGCCAGCGCGGCGAGCAGTTGCCGTTCGCTCAATTCCGGCGCGACCACCACGGCCGCGAGTCGCTCGACTTCGGTTTCGCTCGCATCCGGCGCCAAAAACACCCCTTCCACCACACCCGTGATTTCGCCGAGCTGGTGGTTGAGATACCCCAGCGAACTCCGCTTGCCGGCGACGTTGACCAAATCTTCCCGGCGACCGAGCAGCTTGAATTCGGTCTCGCCGCACGCCTCCACGATGTCGCTCAAGGGCACGGGTTCCGGCAGATGCGCGCCGGTCAGGGAACCGTCGCGCAGTTGAAAACCGTCGTACAACCGCCAGCGGTCGCCGTCCAAGGTGCGGCGGCTGGCGATGGAACCGGCCTCGGTACACCCGTAGATTTCCAGCACCGGCGCGCCAAAACTGGCTTCAGCCTGGGCCGCAAGCGCCGGGGACAAGGGCGCGGTCGCGGAGATCAGGAAGGCCGTTTGCGGCCAGCGCAAATCCGCCCGGACGCAGGCTCGCAGGTGGATCGGCGCGGTCACCAACACCCGCGGCGCGGGGACCGCCTCCAGCGCCGCGCGCACGTCGGCCGGGAAGAACGGCCGGCCGCCATGGACGCGAGCGCCGCTGGCCAGCGCGGTCATGACGGAGGTTTCCAGCCCGTACATGTGCTGGGGCGGCACGGTCGCCACGATGCTGGTGGTCCGGTCGAACCCGAAGCGCATTTGCGCCTGCCGCGCGCCGCCGACCAGCTCGCGCCAGGTTTTGGGGTTGGGTTTGGCGCGGCCGGTGCTGCCGGAGGTGAACGCGATCGCCATGACGTGCTCGCCGGGCAACTCGGGCACGACCGGGGCCGCTCGATCCGCGACATCCGCCATCAACCAGGACGCGACAGCCTCGTCCTCGATTCGGGCGCTGTCGGGATACCCCTCGGCCAAGCGTTGCAGGTGCAGGCTGGCGCGATTGGACGGCAGCAGGTTGGTCTGGCCGTTCGCGCCCACGGCGGCGAACGCCACCAGGAACAAATAGCGGTCTTCGCACAGGTTGAGGATGAAACGCGCGGAGGGCAGGCGGCGGGCGACGCGAGCGACGTGACCCAAGAACGCGGCGCGGCGCACGGCTTGCGACCGCCACCACGCGATCCCGTCGTCCGGCGCGTCCGCTGACAGCAAGGGCAGTTTGGCTGGTATCATGGAAGTCGGACAGGTTGATGCTTTACTGTAGCAAAGTTCGGCGGCAATTCATGCCCGCCGCCGGCTTGCGGAACGAACTCGGATCAACCGACCGAACCTTGCCACCCCCTAACCGTATCAAAACGACATCCGCGACATGACCACCCCCGACACCTCTTCCAAACCCGATCCCAAGGATTCCCCCAAGCAGCCCGGCGCGCTCGACATCGTATTCAGCGTGCTGTCCTCCTTCATGGGCGTTCAAAGCTCGCGGAATCAGGAGCGAGATTTCCGGCATGGCCGGCCCATCCATTTCATCATCGTGGGGCTGGGCTTGACCGTGCTGCTGATTCTGGGCATTTGGCTGGCGGTGAAATTCGCCTTGCGCGCGGCCGGCGCCTAGGCTCGGGCGCGGCGCTTCGCGCCGACCGACAACCAACCGTAACGGATTGATCACGATGAGCCGCGTCGTTCTCACCGAGGAATTGCGAGCCGAATACGGGCGCTTGTTCTCCGCCTGCGATATCCGGGCGGAGCGATCCGCCGAAGCGGATGAACTGGCGGATGCGCTGTTGGCCGACTGGGGCCGCTATCACGCCGTCAGCGCCCGGCTCAAGATACCCTGGTTCGTGGTCGCCGCGCTGCATTACGCCGATACCGGCCGCGACTTCACCGTTCACCCGCACAACGGCGATCCGCTGACCGACCGAACCCGGCATGTGCCGGACGGCAGGCCGCTCGACGGAGAGCCGCCGTTCGCCTGGGAGGACAGCGCCACCGACGCCCTGTGCCTGTGGCATTTCGACCAGTGGGAAGATTGGAGCATCGCCGGCACCTTGTTCGCGCTGGAAGGTCGCGGCGGCTGGGGCTACCGCCTGAACCACCCCGAAGTGCCCTCCCCGTACCTGTGGAACTATTCGACCCACTACAGCCAGGGCAAGTACGTCACCGACGACACCTGGAGCGAAACCGCCGTCGCCCCGCGTTGCGGGATAGCGGTGCTGCTGCGGCGGCTGGCGGAACGCGGCTCGATCCAGTTCGGCGACGAGCGCGCGGCGCGGCCGTTGGTCCGCTACACCCGGGCGGACGTTTCGCCCGCCGCCGAAGCCTTGCAACGGTTTATGAATACCCTGCCCGGCATCTTCGTGAAGGTGGACGGGCTGGCCGGCCCCAGAACCTCGGAGGCGTTCCACAAGCTCTGCGGGCGGTATCTGCTGGGCGATCCGCGCGATGGGGGGGAGGGTCAATAATTTATGGTGACCCCGCCATGGGCTTTGTTCAAAAACGACTCGTTCACAAAAATCGCGGGCCAGCTCTGTTGCTAAAAGGAGTCAAGATCATCATGCGGCGAAATGGTACAAGCCTCACCAAGCGGAAGCCTTGCCAGCCACCGCGATTTTGGGGAGGCCAAGAGCCGCGAAATGCCGACCGACAGTTACGGCCTGGACCGCTCCAAGCCCCTCCACGAATGACCCGCTCCAAGCTCGTCTCCGGTCCTGTCGGATCTTGCTGAGGCTCTGCCGAATAAGGTTCATACCCGTCCTGCACCCATTCCCACACGTTTCCGTGCATATCGTGCAGGCCCCAAGCGTTGGCTTTTTTTTCACCCACAGGATGGGTCATTTGGTCGGCGTTCGCCCAATACCAAGCATGAGCGCCAAGCTGTTCCTCGTCGTTTCCGAAGCAATAAGCGGTTTCGCTCCCCGCCCGACAGACATACTCCCACTGGGCTTCAGTCGGTAGGCAATATTGCTCTCCCGTCTGCCGGCTCAGCCATTCGCAGTACGCAACCGCATCGTCCCAAGAGACGTTGATGACGGGTCTGTTGCTCCGGCCCCATCCCAGATCGCTCGGTTTCGTTCTACCTTCGGCCTCGCAGAATTTGTCGTATTCCTCAAATAACACAGGGTGCTTGCCGATGGCGAAGGGGCTTAGCGTGACCAAGTGGACGGGTCCTTCGTCGAGATGATCGCTCCGGTCATCGCCCATCTTGAAAGTCCCACCGGGCAGATACACCATCTCCGGGGCTTTGGAACCGTCTTGAAGACGATCCCGAAAACCTTCGTAGACTTTATAGGTGGGCTTTTTCTCGGTTTGGTGCTTCATCTGAATGTGAATGGGTCCCTCCATCACCCGTTGCCGCGCAAGGGTAAGAGCGTTAGAGAGCCAAGAGCCAGTCCTCGCCAGGCGGAAGCCCAGGTCGTCGTCGCGGTAGCCGGGGTCGCCCCAGGCGCGGTACGCCGACCGGCAGTCCTCGGCGCCGCCGTCCCAGGAGCCGCCGCGAACGACCCGGAGGGAGCCCGACTCGGGGCCACTCGGATTCCGCTGAGGCTCCTCCGAGTACGCTCCATCCCAGTCTCGTACCCACTCCCAGACGTTGCCATGCACGTCGTGGAGTCCCCAGGCATTCGCTCGCTTCTCTCCGACCGGATGCGTTTTTCTTCCAGCGTTCTTCGAATACCAGGCATACTCTCCGAGTTGCGCCTCGTCGTCTCCGAAGCAATACTCCGTTTCGCTCGAAGCCCGGCAGGCATATTCCCATTCCGCTTCCGTGGGCAGCCTGTAGCGTGTTCCAGTCTGCTCCGAAAGCCACTCGCAGTACGCTGTGGCGTCCTCCCAAGAAACATCGATCGCGGGTCGAGTGGCTCGGCCCCAGTTCCGGTCGCGCGGCTTTTTTCTCCCGGTGGCCTTGCAGAACCGGTCGTAGTCCTCGAAGGTCACGGGGTACTGGCCGATGGAAAAGCCGCTCACCTCGACCTCGTGGGCCGGCTTTTCATCCTCGTGGGGACTGTCGTCCTGTCCCATGCGGAAGGTGCCGCCCGGCAGCCAGATCATGGCCGGGCCGAGAGTGCCGTCGGGAAAGCGGTCGCGGAAGGGGGTGGGCTGGGTCGGTTCCGGCGGGTCTCCCCGCTCTAGCTGTTCTTCTGCGCTGCTCGGTGTAACCAGCCGAGCTCGCGAAAATTCGGAAACGGTCGGATAGCGTTCGTTCCAATCCCAATGAATCGCCTGTTGCAGAACCTGCTTGATGGCTGGAGAGGCATCCAACTTCTGGACAAAGCCAACCGCATCCCTGACCACGTCGTAGGGTAAATCCGCCCCATACAGCGCGAACACCGCCGTCATGCCCAGCCCGTAGACATCGGCGGGCACACCCGCATCCTGCGGTCGGGTCATCAACTCCGGCGCCGCGTACACCCAACTCCCCAATGCGCCCGTTCGCGTTCCGCCGGTCGTGTCCATCGCCCGCACCAGGTCAAAATCCGTCAGTTTGGGATGCCAGTCTTGATCCAATACGATGTTGGCGGGTTTGATATCCCGATGAATGACCCCTTTTCCGTGAGCGAACTGGAGTGCTTCGCCCACCGTCGCGATGATCGCCAGCCGGTCGGATCGGGGAATGCGGTTTTGAAGGACCGCTTGATGGAAATCGCCACCCGGCAAATATTCCATGACGAAGAAGAAATAACCCTCGTCTTCGAGCCGTTCTTCGAACACCTGGACGACGCCGGGATGATGCAGCGTCGCCATCTGACGCGCGCCTCGAAAGAAACGCTCGCGACGAGTGCGATCATCGGCGTACTGTCCGTGCAATACCTTGAGCGCCACCACCACATGGCGTTGCCGGTCGAGACATTTCCAAATGGTCGCAAAGCCGCCGTGACCCAAGCGTTCGAGCAACCTGAAACGGCCATCCAGCAGAAAATCGCCCGCCTTGAGCTGGGGACCTGCGCGCCGCCGCCTTTTCAGGTCCAGAATCTCGGCATTTGCCGCCGAGGCGTCCTGACCCGTCGCCAACTGCTCGTCCCGCCGTTGATAAGCGGCGTCCAGAGCTTCCGAAAGCGCGTCGAAAAATGGCTTGTCGGGCGCGGCGGGAACGCCGTGCTGTTCCAGCAGGCGACGCCAGTCCGGATCGTCATACACCTTGACCAGCGGTTCGGCTTCCAGCGACGCAGGGCGGCGGGGATTCTGGTGCTGACGCTGCACCGCCACCACCAAGCCGTCGCAGACCACGGCGGCGCCAGAAATCCCTTGCCAAGCGGAACCGTCCTCGCCCGGAGCCGGCGCACCGGGAACTCGCGTGGGTTCGAGCACCAACAGGCCGTCGGGCGAAATGTCGGCCAAGTAGATCAGGCCGTCGATGTGCCGCCCGCCCGCTTTCGGTTTTTTATCGAGACAGGTCGTTTGCGCCCACTTCGGCCACCCGTACAGATCGAAGCGGACTTTCTCCGGGCCAGCAGAGAGAGCGCCGAACGCCACCGGCTCGCAACCGGCCACGTCCGCCGACAGCGCCACCACGGCGATATCCATTCCCGGCGCGGTCCACGCCACCGTGGCGGCGACCGTCCCGAAAGTCGGTTTGGAGCGTACCTGACAGACGCTCCCGACGCCAGTCGGGAACAGGTGGGCGGCGGTCAGCACCAGCCGACCGCCGATCCGGTAACCCGACCCGTAGGCCGGCCCGACGATCTCGACCGCCCGTTCGGGCTCGAACCGGCGACAGGCCACGGCGTATCCTCACTACTCCGGTATCTCGTCCCCTCCGGTCAAGACGGGGCAGCCGTCTTTGCGGACCGGCTTGAGCGGGATGGTCACGGTGTGGGTGGTCGTGGAGGTGGCCGCGTGCTTGCCGCCCAACTCCACCACCCAGAACTTGATCCCACCCTCGCCCTCCGTGGCGCGTTCGACTTCAACTTGAAACTGCAAGGTGATTTCACCGACCTCGAAGCGCAACCACTCGTGAGTCGCCGCCAAGATCGACTCGCCGAGTTCTTGGCGTAGCACCGCGAGCGCTTCCTTGAGTCCGATTCGCTGCATGGTTTTCCCTCCTCCAACGATATTGGTGTCTCCCTGCCAAAGAATAGCTCAACTCACGGGCGCGAGGGCCGCCCGAATCGGGGCTAAACCCCACCCTCAAACCCGCACTGCCGCCACGCCTCGTACAAAGCGATCGCCACCGCGTTGGACAGGTTCAGGCTGCGGCCGGCGGTGAGCATTGGCAACCGCAAGCGCCGTTCGGCGGGAATATCGCCCAGCACCGCCGCCGGCAAGCCGCGCGTTTCGGGGCCGAACAGCAGGGCGTCATCGGGCCGGTAAGCCACTGTATGGTAAAGACGAGCGCCTTTGGTGGTGAAGGCGAACAGCCGCGCCGGCTTCACGTCGGCGAGAAAGGCGGCCAAATCGCGATGCAACCTCACGGCCGCCCACTCGTGATAATCCAGCCCGGCCCGGCGCAGTTGCCGGTCGTCGAACTGGAACCCCAACGGTCGGATCAGGTGCAGCCGGGCGCCGGTGTTGGCGCACAGCCGGATGATGTTGCCGGTGTTGGGCGGGATTTCCGGCTCGTACAGAACGACATCGAACACGGTCGGCCGATCCGCGACGCTCGCGCTCAATCCATCCCCAATTCCTTGATTTTGCGGGTCAGGGTGTTGCGTCCCCAGCCCAGCAACCGGGCGGCATCCTGCCGATGGCCGCCGGTCTGCTCCAGCGCCACCCGAATCAACACCCGCTCGAAGCTCGGCAACGCCGTTTCCAGCAGGTTTTGCCCGCCGGCAGCCAGATTTTGGCTGGCCCACAACCGCAAGGCCGCTTCCCAGTTGGGACCGCCGCCCTCCGCCGCCGGTCCCCGCTCGCGCAGCTCCGCCGGCAAATCCTCCAAATGGATTTCCCGGCCCGAGGCCATCACCGTCAACCAGCGGCACAAGTTTTCCAACTGGCGGACGTTGCCCGGCCAGTCCAGCCCGCCCAGATAGGTTTCGGTTTCCGGTCGCAACACCTTGGACTCGACCCCGAGTTCCCGGGCGGCCTGACCCAGAAAATGCCGGGTCAACAGCGGGATATCCTCCCGCCGCCTGTCGAGCGACGGCAGTTGGATGCGGATGACGTTCAGGCGGTGATAGAGATCTTCGCGGAACAGCCCATCGCGGACCCGTTGCTCCATGTTTTGATGGGTGGCGGCGATCACCCGCACGTCCACCCGGGTCGGGGTATGCCCCCCCACCCGATAGAACTCGCCCTCGGCCAGCACCCGCAACAGTCGGGTCTGCAACTCGGCCGGCATGTCGCCGATCTCGTCCAGGAACAGCGTGCCGCCGTTGGCCTGCTCGAACCGCCCCTGCCGGGCAGCCTGCGCCCCGGTGAACGCGCCGCGCTCGTGGCCGAACAGCTCCGACTCCAGCAAGTCGCGAGGGATGGCGGCGGTGTTGATGGCGATGAACGGCTTGTCGGCGCGCGGGCTGTGCCGGTGCAGGGCGCGGGCCACCAGCTCCTTGCCGGTGCCGGATTCGCCGGTGATCAGCACCGTGATGTTGGAGCGCGACAGCCGGCCGATGGCGCGAAACACCTCCTGCATCGCCGGCGCTTCGCCTATGATGCCCGGCAACGGCTCGATCTGTTCCGGCGGCTCGGTGCGCTGGCGGTGGGTCAAGCAGGCGCGGCGGACCAGGGCCACGGCCTCGTCCACGTCGAACGGTTTGGGCAGGTATTCGAACGCGCCGCCCTGATAGGCGGACACCGCGCTGTCCAGATCGGAATGGGCGGTCATGATGATGACCGGCAGCTCCGGGCACCGCTCGCGCAGGCGAGCCAGCAGTTCCAAGCCGTTCATGCCCGGCATGCGAATGTCGGCCATGATCGCGTCGGGCCGGCTCTGCTTGAGCCCGTCCAGCACGCCCGCCGCGCTTTCAAAGGTCGTCACCGACATACCATCGCCTTGCAGGGCCTTTTCCAGCACCCAGCGAATCGCGCGGTCGTCGTCGATCACCCAAACGTGCTCTTTCCTGGTCATCCGGTTTTTCCCAAGGGCAACAACAGCGTGAAAACGGTTTCGCCGGGCCGGCTGCCACATTCGATCAGACCGCCGTGCTGGTTGACGATGTTCTGGGCGATCGACAGACCCAGGCCGGTCCCGTCCGGCCGGCCGCTGATCATCGGATAGAAAATCCGCTCCTGCTGCTCGGGCAGGATGCCGGGACCGTCGTCGATCACATCCAGCCGGGCCACCAGCTTGTGGCGCTTGGAACCGATGGTGTACTGGCGCTGCACCCGCGTCCTCAGGATGATGTGGCCCCGGCGGTCGAGCGCCTGCACGGCGTTGCGCACCACGTTGAGCACCGCCTGGATCAAGCGGTCGGCATCGCCCCAGACCGGCGGAATGCTGGGGTCGTAGTCGCGCTCGATGCGGATACCGGGATCGGCCTCGGCCTCCACCAGCCCGCAGACCCGCTCCAGGATTTCGTGGATGCTCACCTCGTCGTAGGCGCGGGGCTGGTTGGGGCCGAGCATCCGGTCCACCAGATTGCGCAGCCGGTCGGCCTCGCCGATGATGATGCCGGTGTATTCGCGCAGCGCCGGATCGGGCAATTCGCGCTCCAGCAGTTGGGCCGCCCCGCGCAGTCCGCCCAGCGGATTCTTGATTTCGTGCGCCAGATTGCGCACCAGCGCCCGCGTGGTGTGGTGCTGGGCCAGGATGTGTTCCTCCCGGTTGATGCGCAGCCGCCAGTCCACCTGCCGCAGCTCCAGCAGCAATTCCGCCGGCGGGTCTCGCTCCAACAGCGGCCCGGCGGTGCAATCCACGGTGACGATGCGCTCCGGCGGAAAGATCAACTGCAACTCTCGCTCGATGTAGGGGTGGCCGCTCTCCAGGCAATGCCGCAATCCGGCGATGAACGGCTCGGCGCCGACGATCAGCTCCGAGAGGACCAGTTTGCGCGCCTTGCGGAAACTCGACTCGAACAGCGTCTCCGCCGCCGCGTTCATGAACAGCAGGCGCAAGCGCCGGTCCAGCACCAGCACGGCGACGCTCAAGCCATCCACAACCCGGCGGTAATAGTCTCTCAGCACGCTCGTCTCGCCTTTCGCTCGTCGCCCACACATGCAGCAAGAACCAAACCAACGGGCCGATCCTCGGGACACGCGCGAGGGCATATCGATCACGCCGATTCGGCGCACCCATCCCGTCGTTGCCCGGCGCGAGGGTCGGCCTCGTCGCCCTTTTGCACCAAAAAGGTGCGGAAAGTGAAATCATGGACCGGCCACAGCCATCCGCGCAAAAACAGACGCCCCCGAAGGGGGGCGTCGCAAACGGCGGTTTCGCGGCCGATCACGCGGGCGACCGGAACGCCCTCACAGGCTGTAGTACATGTCGTATTCGACCGGATGGGTGGTCATCCGCAACCGGGTCACATCATCTTTTTTCAGGTTGATGTAGGCGTCGATCAGGTCGTCGGTGAACACGCCGCCCTTGGTGAGAAATTCGCGGTCGGCGTCCAGCGCGGCCAAGGCTTCGTCGAAGTAGAAGCAGACCTTGGGAATGGCCTTCTCTTCCTCCGGCGGCAGATCGTACAGATCCTTGTCCATCGGATCGCCCGGATGGATCTTGTTCTGAATGCCGTCCAGACCGGCCATCATCATCGCGGCGAAGGCCAGATACGGATTGGCGGTGGAATCGGGGAACCGCACTTCGATGCGGCGGCCCTTCGGGCTGCTGACGTAAGGGATGCGGATCGACGCGGAGCGGTTGCGGGCCGAGTAGGCCAGCATCACCGGCGCCTCGAAGCCGGGCACCAGCCGCTTGTAGCTGTTGGTGGAGGCGTTGGTGAAGGCGTTCAAGGCCTTGGCGTGCTTGATGATGCCGCCGATGTAATACAGGGCGGCTTCGGACAGCCCGGCGTACTGGTCCCCGGCGAACAGGTTGACGCCGTCCTTGGACAGCGACTGGTGGACGTGCATGCCGCTGCCGTTGTCGCCGACCAGGGGCTTGGGCATGAAGGTGGCGGTTTTGCCGTAGCTCTGGGCGACGTTCTGGATCGCGTATTTCAGCGATTGCACTTCGTCGGCCTTGCGCACCAGGGTGTTGAACAAGACGCCGATCTCGCACTGGCCGGCGGTGGCGACTTCGTGGTGATGCACCTCGACGGTGTGGCCCATCTGCTCCAGCGCCAAGCACATCGCCCCGCGAATATCGTGCAGGGAATCCACCGGCGGCACCGGGAAGTAACCGCCCTTGATGCCGGGGCGATGGCCGAAATTGCCGCCCTCGTAGGCGCGCTCGGAGTTCCAGCCGGCCTCGGAGGAATCGATCTTGCAGAAACAGCCGCTGATATCGGCGCCCCAGCGCACGTCGTCGAAAATGAAAAACTCGTTTTCCGGGCCGAAGTAAGCGGTGTCGGCGACGCCGGTGGATTTCAGGTAGGCTTCGGCGCGACGGGCCAGCGAGCGCGGATCGCGCTCGTAACCCTGCATGGTGTTCGGCTCGATCACGTCGCAGGTCAACAGCAGGGTCGGCTCTTCGAAGAACGGATCGACGCAGGCGGTCGCGGGATCGGGCATCAGGATCATGTCCGACTCCTGGATACCCTTCCAGCCGGCGATGGAGGAGCCGTCGAACATCTTGCCGTCCTCGAACACATCCTCGTCCACGGCGCTGATGGGCACGGTCACATGCTGCTCCTTGCCGCGGGTGTCCGTGAAACGGTAGTCCACGAACTTGATGCCCTTTTCCTCGATCAGCTTCATCACATCAGCAGCATTCATTGTCGTTGAATCCTCGGGTTAACAAATCGGTCTTGACCGGTCGAAGTGGAGAAAATCGATCATTCGGCCCAGAATTTAGCATGAAACATGCCATGGGCGATTTTTGCAAGTCGGACCGCGCACTGTCCCCACGGGGCAGGGTCGGCCCGTTTGCCATGGCACCGTATCGGTGCAAAAGATTATCATCATGCTCCATTGAAGGGCAGCGCCGATCGCGGATACCAATCTACCGAACCGGGAAGCCGACGGCTTATACTCCGGTCCCTTCCCAAACGCAGAGGAGCCACCATGGAACTCGAATTTCTGGCCCAGAACGTCAAGTGCAACGGTTGCGCCAGCGCCATCCGCGCGGGACTGGGCAAGCATCCGGGGGTACGCGAGGTCGCGGTGGACGTGCCGACCGGCCGGGTGACGGTGCGGGCCGAGGGCGATATTCGCGCCGAGTTGGGCGCAGCGCTCCGGGATCTGGGATATCCCGAGAAGAATTGAAGGAACCGCTCGGTTTCGACGACAGCTCGCGACCCGAACCGCCGCTCAAGGCAGGGATGAAATCTGGGGTATAAACGCTGCGGCGGGGAAACGAGCGTCGGTGCTGTTTCCGCCGCCGGGACGGTGCCGGTTAGAAGCGGGTGCCGATGTTGAGGCCGACAATCCAGGGATCGATCTCGACGGTGCCGATACCGACACCGTTCAGCGAAGCGTCGCTCTCGATGCTGATATAGCGAACATCGACGTTCATGAACCAGTTGGGGGCGACGTCGATATCCATGCCGATCTGCCCCGCCACGCCCCAGGAATCGTCGAGTTTCAGGTCGGCCCCGGACAGGGCGCCCTTGGTATCCTCGTCGAAAAAGAACGTGTAGTTCAGACCCACGCCGACATACGGCCGAAAGTTGCTCTCCGGCATGAAGTGATATTGGACGCTGATGGTCGGCGGCAAATGCTTGGTCTCGCCGATCGTGCCCGCACCGGTCAGGGTGATATCGTGGCTGAACGGCCAAGCGCCGAGCAGTTCGATACCGATGTTCGGGGTCGCCATATAGGTGATGTTGAAGCCCAAGCTATAGCCGTCGTCCACATTGATATCGGCGTTCGGACCGAGACTGAGATTGTCCGATTTCGGGTAAACGCCCCAAATGCCGGCCCGAACCAGCCAGTCGCCCGCCTCATAAGCTTGGGCGGCCCCCGCCACTAAGCCACCGGCCAGCGCCACCGCCAAAGCACTCTTAACCATCTTCGAGGACATCGCGCACTCCTTCAAAATTGTTGGTTTGTCGGACGAAAAAAAAGAAGCTCAATAAGCACAAATCTATTGTGTACTTTCGCAACAATTTAGTCAAAATACAGTGATGCGTATCAAAAAGACCAAATATCCCTCAGTCGGTCAAGGGCGGCAAAATTTGCACCACTTCCTCGAAGGTGGTCGATCCGGCGGCGATCTGGAGGGCGGCGCCGACCCGCAGCGGGCGCATCCCTTGCTCGAAGGCCGCGCGCCTCAAACTTTCCTCGTCCATGTCTGACCGGAACAGCCGGCGCAGTTCCGGCGTCACCGCCAGCAGCTCGTATAAACCGACCCGCCCCAGATAGCCGGTATTGCGGCATTCCGGGCAGCCGCGCGGCTCGCCGATGGCCGCCGGTTTCGGCAACGGCAAAGGTCGGGTCAACGCTTCCCATAGCGCGGCGTCGATTTGGCCGACCCCCTTGCAGTGCGGGCAGAGGGTGCGCACCAAGCGCTGCGCCATCACCCCGATCAGCACGTTCTGGATCAGATAATACGGCACGCCCAGGTCGAGCAAGCGGGTGATGGCGGAAGCGGCGTCGTTGGTGTGCAGGGTCGAAAGCACCAAGTGACCGGTCAGCGCGGCCTGCACCGCCATCTGGGCCGTTTCCAGATCGCGGATCTCACCGACCATGATGATGTCCGGGTCCTGCCGCAACAAGGTGCGGATGCCATGAGCGAAGGTCAACTCGATGGCCGGCTGCACCTGCATCTGGTTGAGTTCCGGAACGACCATTTCGATCGGATCTTCAACCGTGCAAACGTTCACTTCCGGCACCGCCAGTTGCTTGAGCGTGGTGTACAGGGTGGTGGTCTTGCCGGAGCCGGTCGGCCCCGTCACCAGCACGATGCCGTGCGGCCGGGCGATCATCGCCCGCCAGGCCGCTTCTTCGGCGGGCGCAAAGCCGAGTTGGCCGAAGTTTTTGGTCACCGTGTCGGGGTCGAAAATACGCAGCACGCACTTTTCGCCGAAAGCGGTCGGCATGGTGGACAGGCGCAGCTCGATCTCGCGGCCGGCCGGGGTGCGGGTCTTGATCCGGCCATCCTGCGGCCGGCGCTTTTCGGCCACGTCCATCCGGCCCAGAATCTTGATGCGGCTGGTGACCGCGCCCATCACCGCCGGCGGCAACTGGTAAATCGCGTTCAGCACGCCGTCGATGCGAAAGCGGATGTGCCCCTGCTCGCGGCGCGGTTCCAGATGGATGTCGCTGGCGCGCTGGGAGAAGGCGTATTGCAGCAACCAGTCCACGATCTGCACGATCGGCCGCTCGTCGGCGCTCAACTCGCCGCGCCGGCCCAGTTCCAGCAGTTGCTCGAAGTTGAGAATGCCGGAGGTCGGCTCGCTCGAAGCCCGCAGCGCCCCCCGCACCGAGCGCGATACCCCGTAAAACTCCAACTGGTAGCGATTGACGTCCAGCGGGTTGGCGATGACCCGCTCGATGTCGCGGCGCAGGGTTTGCCGCAGCACGGCCTGCCATTCGGTGAGCCAAGGCTCGGTGGTGGCGAACACCACTCGGGTGTCGTCGGCGGCGACCGGCAGGATTTGGTAGCGGGCCGCGTACTCGAAGGAAATGAACGGCAGCAACCGCTCCACGGCAGCGATGTCGAGCTTGAGCGGATCGATGCGCAGGTAGGGAAGCCCGACTTTGCCCGCCAGCCACTCGGTCAGCGGCTCCAGGCTCAAAACTTGATGCGGTGGCCGGGGATGGTGGAATTTTTTGTTGGCGATCACCACCAGGGGATGCAGTTCGCCGCGCTCGGTTTTGGGGCCGGCGAGCGCCAGATCGGCATCCGCCCTGGTCACCAAACCATCGGCGGCCAGATCGTCCAGCACTTCCTTCAGGGTCAGCCGATGCTCGGGAACGCGCGGCTTGGACGAGGGGCCGGAACGGGAGTCGCTACCATTGGGAAACATACGGACGGTCGATGCCAGAGAATTTTTAGCATTCACAGTGAGTTATTTCAATTTCGCAAAAACCAGTCGAACAAAAATAGTTACTATTAAGCCATCATAATTTATTGGTCGGGTATAATAAACTGCATTATTAATACAAATAAAATTATTTATTGTTCCAAAATAGAATCATCTGATTTTCGTGAACTTTGCCGAACCAGCAAAATCCCCTCGTCACAGCAACTCCAGCTTGGCGTAAGCTACCACCAGCCACTTGGAGCCGCCCGCCTCGGGAAAATCCACCCGCGCCCGGGCGTGGTAGCCGGCGCCTTCGACCTCCAGCACCACGCCCTCGCCGAACTGCGGATGCCGCACCCGCTGCCGGGGCCTTAACCCGGCGTTCGCGGGTGGCGCGGCGGCGACGGGTCGGGCCGGAAGCTGGGCGGCTCCCCGCCGCTTCGCCCCGGCGCGCACATCGCGGGTCAGTTCGGCGGGAATCTCGCCGACGAAGCGCGAGGGCGACGGGAAATTATCCCGCCCGTACAGCGAGCGCTGCTCGGCGTGGCACAAATACAGTTGTTGCCGGGCGCGGGTGACCCCGACGTAGGCCAAGCGCCGCTCTTCCTCCAACTGGCGCGCTTCCCCCACCGAGCGGCCGTGCGGGAATAATCCCTCCTCCAGGCCGACCAGGAACACCACCGGGAACTCCAGCCCCTTGGCCATGTGCAGGGTCATCAGTTGCACGCAATCGTCGCCGGCCGATCCCTGTCCCCGGCCGGATTCGAGAACGGCATGCGCGAGAAAGGCGTTCAGCCAGTCCGGCTCGTCCGGGTCGGCGCCGACCACCACCGGATCGGTGTTGGCGGTGAAATCGCCGCTGGCGTTGACCAGCTCCTCCAGGTTCTCCACCCGCATCTCGCCCTTGTCGGCCTTGGCCTGCTCGTACATCGCCAGCAGACCGCTGTGGGCGACGACGTGCTGGACCCGGCCGGCCAGCGGTTGGCCGTGGCTGTCGCGATCCAGCATCTCGATCAGGTTCAGAAAACCGCGCACGGCGTTGGCCGCCCGCCCGCTCAGCCCGCCATCGCTCAACAGCCGCAACGCCCCCTGCCAGAGCGACCCGCCCTGGGCGCGCGCCGTTTCGCGCAACTGATCGAGCGTGCGCTCGCCGATGCCGCGCGGCGGAGTGTTCACCACCCGCTCGAACGAAGGATCGTCGTCGCGGTTGGCGACCAGCCGGAGATAGGCCAGGGCATCCTTGATTTCGGCGCGCTCGAAAAAGCGCAGTCCGCCGTAAATCCGGTACGGGATACCCATCCCGATCAAGGTTTCCTCGAACAGGCGCGACTGGGCGTTGGAGCGGTACAGAACCGCCGCGTCGCGGCGCTGGCCGCCGCGCTCCACCCACTGGCGGATGCGCTCGACCACGAACCGCGCCTCGTCCACCTCGTTGAAAGCGTTGTAAATCTGGATCGGCTCGCCGTCGGCGTCGGCGGTCCACAGATTCTTGCCCAGCCGGGCGGCGTTGTGGGCGATGAGCGCGTTGGCGGCCTTGAGGATGTTGTGGGTGGAGCGGTAGTTCTGCTCCAGCCGGATGGTCCGGGTGCCGGGAAAATCCTCCGCGAAGCGCTGGATGTTTTCGACTTTGGAACCCCTCCACCCGTAGACGCACTGATCGTCGTCGCCGACGATGAACACGTCGCCCCGGCCGCCGCCCAACAAGCGCACCCAGTTGTACTGGATGGCGTTGGTGTCCTGGAATTCGTCCACCAGCACATGCTGGAACCGCTCCCGGTAATGGGCCAGCAGGTCCGGGTTGTCGCGCCACAGCTCGTAGACCCGCAGCAGCAATTCCCCGAAATCCACCAAGCCGCCGCGCTCGCATTCCTGCTGATAAATGGCGTAGATCTGCCGGTACTGACGCTGGACCGGCTTGCCGTCGTCGGCCAAGTCGGCGGGACGCTGGCCTTCGTCCTTGCAGCGGTTGATGAAGCCGGCGGCTTGCGGCGGCGGCCACTTCTTATCGTCCAGATTCAGCCCGCGCAGCACCCGCTTCAGCAACCGGGTTTGGTCGTCGCTGTCGAGAATCTGGAAAGCGCGCGGCAGCCGGGCCTCCTGCCAGTGCTGGCGCAACAGGCGGTGGGCGATGCCGTGAAAGGTGCCGATCCACAAGCCCGCCGATGGGCTGATCCAGCATCGCTTCGACCCGGCCGCGCATCTCGGCGGCGGCTTTGTTGGTGAAGGTCACCGCCAGAATCGACCAGGGCGAAGCGTTTTCCACCGTCAGCAGCCAGGCGATGCGCCGGGTCAACACCCGGGTTTTGCCGCTGCCCGCGCCGGCCAGCACCCGCAAGGAACCGAGGGGGGCGGTCACCGCCTCGCGCTGGGGTTCGTTGAGATCGTCGAGAATCCAGGAAACGTCCATGGCCGGCGATTCTAGCAAAACCGTCCCGGCGGGGCGTGTGATAAAGTGAGCTTCATCAAAACACCTCAGAGGCAACGCCGACGTTCGCCTCGGCTATTGGCAAGGGAGTAATGATGAAAATCACCATTTTCGGTTCCGGTTATGTCGGGCTGGTCACCGGCGCCTGTTTCGCGGATGTGGGCAACGACGTGATGTGCGTGGACGTGGACCCGCGCAAGGTCGAGATGCTCCAGCGCGGTGAAATCCCGATTCACGAACCCGGCCTCGACGACCTGGTGCGGCGCAACAGCGAGAGCGGCCGGCTGCATTTCACCACCGATCTGGCGGCGGGCGTGGCCCACGGCCTGTTTCAGTTCATCGCGGTCGGCACTCCGCCCGACGAGGACGGTTCGGCCGATTTGCAGCACGTCCGCGCCGTGGCCCGCTCCATCGGCCAGCACCTTGACGCTTACCGGGTGGTGGTCAACAAATCCACCGTGCCGGTGGGCACCGCCGACGTGGTGCGGGACACCATCGCCGCCGCGCTGGCCGAACGCGGCCTGGACATCCCGTTCTCGGTGGTCTCCAACCCGGAGTTTCTGAAGGAAGGGGCGGCGATCCCGGACTTCATGCGGCCCGACCGCATCATCGTCGGTTGCGACGACCACCGCGCCACCGTGCAGTTGCGCGCGCTCTACGCGCCGTTCAACCGCAACCGCGACCGGCTGATCGAAATGGACGTGCGCTCGGCGGAGCTGACCAAGTACGCCGCCAACGCCATGCTGGCCACCAAAATCAGCTTCATGAACGAAATCGCCAACCTGGCCGAGCGACTGGGCGCCGACATCGAGAAAGTCCGGGTCGGCATCGGCGCCGATCCGCGCATCGGCTACCACTTCATCTATCCCGGCTGCGGTTACGGCGGCTCCTGTTTCCCCAAAGACGTGAAGGCGTTGGAATACACCGCCCGCTCGGTCCACTACGAAGCCGCCCTGCTCCAGGCGGTCGAAGCGGTCAACGAGCGGCAAAAAAACGTGCTGTTCGCCAAGCTCCAGCACCATTTCGGCGCGACCTTGCGCGGGCGGACCTTGGCGCTGTGGGGGCTGGCGTTCAAACCGGGTACCGATGACATGCGCGAGGCCCCCAGCCGCAATTTGCTGGAGGCGCTCTGGCGGGAAGGCTGCGCGGTTCGCGCCTACGATCCGGCGGCGATGACCGAAGCCCGCCGCATTTATGGCCAGCGCCCCGACTTCGAGTTGTGCGCCAAGCCGATGGACGCGCTGACCGGCGCCGACGCGCTGGTGATCGTCACCGAATGGAGCCTGTTCCGCAGTCCCGATTTCGACGCCATCCGGCGGCGGCTCAAGCAAGCGCTGATCTTCGACGGCCGCAACCTCTACGATCCCGATTACATGCGCGAAGCGGGCTTCGTCTACTACGCCATCGGCCGAGGTGAAAACGCATGATCGTTCCCGTCATCCTGTCCGGCGGCAGCGGAACCCGGCTGTGGCCGCTGTCGCGCGAGGCTTATCCCAAGCAATTCCTGCCCTTGGTGGATCGCAACACCATGCTGCAAAACACCGCGTTGCGGATCGCCGGTCTGGCCGATATCGCCGCGCCGCTGGTGGTGTGCAACCAGGAACACCGCTTCATGGTCGCCGAGCAATTGCGCGCGGTCGGCATCCGGCCGGCGGCGGTCGTTCTGGAACCCGTTGGCCGCAACACCGCGCCGGCGGTGGCGGTGGCGGCCCTGCACGCCCAGCACCAGGGCGCCGATCCCATTTTGCTGATCTTGCCAGCCGATCACGTCATCGCCGACGTCGAGGGCTTTCGCGCCGCCGTGCTGCGAGTCGCCCCCCACGCCGAAGCCGGCCGACTGATCACTTTCGGCGTCGTGCCGACCGCGCCGGAAACCGGCTACGGCTACATCAAGGCCGGCACGCCGCTGGACGAGTCCGGGGTGTGCGCCGTGGAGCGCTTCGTCGAAAAGCCCGACCTCGCCACCGCTCAGACTTACCTTCAATCCGGCGCTTATTCCTGGAACAGCGGCATGTTCATGTTCCGCTCCTCTTCCTTCCTGGCGGAGCTGGAACGCTTCGCCCCGGCGGTGCTGGCCGCCTGCCAACAGGCGCTCACCGCCGGTCGGGCCGAGCGGGATTTCCTGTGGCTGGACGGCGAGGCGTTCGCCGCCTGCCCCAAGGATTCCATCGACTACGCGGTGATGGAAAAAACCGATCACGCGGTGGTTCTGCCGCTGGAGGTGGGCTGGAGCGATGTCGGTTCCTGGTCGGCGTTGTGGGAGGTGGGCGAACGCGACGGCGACGGCAACATCACCCGAGGCGACGTCATCGAAGTGGATACCCGCGATTCCTACGTGGACGCCGCCTCCAGGCTGGTCGCCACCGTGGGCGTAGAGCATCTGGTGGTGGTCGAAACTGCCGATGCCGTGCTGGTCGCCACCAAGGACCGCGTGCAGGACGTCAAGGCGGTGGTGGACCGGCTCAAGGCCCGCCAGCGCCCGGAAGGCCGCAACCACCGCAAGGTGTATCGACCGTGGGGCTTCTACGACTCGATCGATCTGGATCGGCGCTTTCAGGTCAAACGCATCATGATCAAGCCGGGCGCCTGCATTTCGTCGCAGATGCACCACCACCGCGCCGAGCATTGGGTGGTGGTGAGCGGCACCGCTCGCGTCCATCGCGGCGACGAGGAATATTTGCTGTCCGAAAACCAGTCCACCTACATCCCGGTCGGCGTCCCGCACCGCTTGACCAATCCCGGCAAGATTCCGCTGGAGATCATCGAAGTGCAATCGGGCAGCTATTTGGGCGAGGACGACATCGTCCGGTTCGAGGACGTGTACGGCCGGGGGAACGGCGAGAGGTGAGCGCGACGATGAGTTCGGAACTGACGTGCTTCAAGGCTTACGACATTCGCGGGCGGATTCCCGACGAGCTGAACGAGGACTTGGCTTATCGCATCGGCCGGGCCTATGCCGCCCTGCTGCATCCGCGCCAAGTGGCGGTCGGTCACGATGTGCGCCTGACCAGTCCGGCGTTGAGCGCGGCCGTGGCCGAGGGTCTGCTGGACGGCGGCGCGGGCGTGCTGGACATCGGCCCGTGCGGCACCGAAGAGATTTATTTTGCCGCCTTCCACCACCGGATCGACGGCGGAATCATGGTCACCGCCAGCCATAATCCGATGGATTACAACGGGATGAAGCTGGTGCGCGAGCAGGCCAAGCCGATCAGCGGCGACAGCGGCCTGTTCGCCATCCGCGATCTGGCGGCGCGCGGCGGATTCCCGGAATCCAAGCGGCGCGGCAACCGGGTCAGCCGACCGGATAAAAGCGATTACGTCGCCCATCTGTTGAGCTATATCGATCCCGGCGCGCTCGAACCGCTCAAGATCGTGGTCAATGCCGGCAACGGCGGCGCGGGGCCGATCATCGACGCGCTGGAACCGCATCTGCCGTTTCGCTTCGTCAAGATTCACCACGAACCGGATGGCACCTTCCCGCACGGCATCCCCAATCCGCTGCTGCCGGAATGCCGCGACGCCACCGCCCAAGCGGTGCGCGAGCACGGCGCCGATCTGGGCTTGGCCTGGGACGGCGATTTCGACCGCTGTTTCTTCTTCGACGCCGCCGGGCGCTTCATCGAAGGCTATTACCTGGTCGGCCTGCTGGCGGAAACCCTGCTTTCGCGACAGCCGGGCGCGAAGATCATCCACGACCCGCGCCTGACCTGGAACACTATCGAGCAGGTGACGATGGCGGGCGGCGTGCCGGTGCTGAGCAAGACCGGCCATGCGTTCATCAAGGAGCGGATGCGACTGGAGGATGCGCTGTACGGCGGCGAAATGAGCGCCCATCACTATTTTCGCGACTTCGCTTACTGCGACAGCGGCATGATTCCGTGGCTGCTGGTCGCCGAATTGCTCAGCCGGCGCGGCCAGCCGTTGGCGGCGCTGGTGGACGCGCGGATGCGAGCGTTTCCCTGTAGCGGCGAGATCAATTTCCGGGTGGCGGATGCGCCGGCCAAGATTCGGGAAATTCTGGCCGCCTACGCCGACCAGCAACCGGCGTTGGACGAAACCGACGGGGTCAGCCTGGAGTTTCCCGATTGGCGCTTCAACCTGCGCTGCTCCAACACCGAACCGCTGTTGCGGCTGAACGTGGAAACGCGCGGCGACGCGGGATTGCTGGAGTGTCGGACCGAGGAATTGCGGGCGCTGATAAATTGCTGGAGCGTCGGACGGATGAACTGCGGGCGCTGATCGGCGCTTGATCTTTTGATCCAGTTAAAGGATTGGCTGTAAACCAACGAGTTTTGCTGGATACCAACATATTTTCTCGGAACCTGATAGAAAGCTGGCTTTGAGTTAATAATTGAAAGTAGAGGAGAATTAGAGTGGCAGCTTTAGTATTCATTGCAAGTTCGAACGAAGCTAAAAGTCGCGCTGAAGTTTTGTCGAGAATCCTTTCGGAGAAAGGATTAAAACCTCTCCTATGGTGGTCAGCTTTCGAAAATGGAGATGTAACACTGGACAAGCTCCGTCTTCTCACAGATTATGTTGATGCAGCAGTTGTTATCTGGGATGACGACGATAAAACATGGTTCCGTGGCCAAAACATTGTGACCGCCCGTGATAACTGCTATCTGGAGTACGGCCTCTTTTTAAGTAAGCTGGGCCGATATCGAACTGGAGTTCTCGCGCATGAAAAGGTGAAACTCCCATCGGATGTTGGGGGTGTAACCGTAACAAAGTACAATTCTATGAATTTTGAAACAGCAGCACGCACTCTCGTTGGACAGATTAGCAATGCAACAAAACCCCAGTCGCCACCTATTGTTCCGGTTGCAATAGATAAGGAAGTTTATGAAAAGCATTTGCGGCCATCAACAATTCCTTCTAACTGGTCAGGACGTTCGCTGTACCTTGGCGATGGTGGTGCAAGGTATCTTGATGTCTCAACAGACCCTGCCTTCTCGACGTGGTTTTTGGCTGATCGTCACGGCACGCATGAATTGCATAAAATAGCTATTGATAGTCTGGGAGATGAGGTTACTATGATTGACAGGGTTATCTCTTTAGGACCTGGGGATGGCCATGCTGAACACCAGCTACTGCTTCACATGCAGAGTCGTCGAGCAACTCCAGAATGGATTCCTGTAGATATCAGCCAAGGTCTTTTGACTTTTGCAATCTATCGGCGTTCCGAGTTGCCAATTCCATTCGGAATTGTCGGAGACTTTGAAGATGGGTTAACATTCATCTTTGATCAAATATTCCCTGAGCAAGGCGATGGACCGCGACCGCCTCGCATGCCAACTTTGGTAACATTGCTGGGAGGAACATTCTGCAATCTGGATGAAGAAGATAGAATTATTACGCAACTCGCTGCCAGATTAAAAGCTGGTGACTATCTTATCGTCGATATTCCGGTAAAGGGAAAATCGTGGACTCTAGAATCTGACCCACGCTCAACAGTATCAAATTTCCCATTAAGCTTTCGCCGTTTTATAAGTGATGGGCTTGCTGCACGTCTGGGAATTCCCAGCAATAACATCCTTGATAGTTTTGAAAAAAGGATTGTTACACAAAAAGTACCTGGTCGGATTCCTAATACAGACATAATTGAAATTGTGGATTCGGCCTCCAAATTCAAAGCCTTAAGATTTGCCCGCTTTGATTGGGATGCCAGTGTCCGCTGGTTCGAACAACAAAACTTCCTAAAGTTAGTTGCGAGCCATATGTCAGAGGGTATCTTGGGCGATGAAATCTTGCGAATTGGTACGATTATGTTAAAGATAATTAACTAGCGGCTTGATATAGCCGCATCTACGAGCTTCGCGCGGTCGCGCATCAGTAATTGCATGTCGGCTTTTCCGCTGGTACTCCAAAGCCAGCCGGTCGATTCAAGCGTTAGAGTACAATTAGATTAATTTTTTCCTCCATTAATTATCGGCGATCCCCTTGAGAGAACGACATCCGCTGGTCATCTTCATTTATCGAAAAAAACCGTGGTGACATCCAATGACTGAAACGATTGAAGCGACCTACGACGGCAAGGTTTTTCATCCTGAAAAGCCGCTTGAACTCAAGCCAAACACGCGAGTAAAGATAACTATCGAGACTGAAGCAACTGCCGAGGACCAGAAAGTATCTTTCCTCCGTACAGCCAAATCACTGAAATTAGCTGGACCACCCGATTGGTCGGAAAATATCGATCAATACCTTTACGATAACGAAGCGAAAGATGAAAAATGAGGTATTTCTTGATACAGTCTACGCTATAGCCTTATCGTCGGAGAGCGATAAACATCACAAACGAGCGATGGAACTTGCGGAGCAACTTGAAAAAACCGGCACTCGCCTAGTAACGACCCGAGCCGTGCAACTTGAAATTGGAAACGCTTTATCCAAGCAGCGCTATCGCCATGCAGCTATCCGACTATTAGATTCACTTGAAGCGGACCCCATGGTAAAAATCATCCCATTATCGGAAAAACCCTACGCGCAAGCGTTACAACTTTATCGAGTAGCGACAAGATAAAGAATGGGGATTGGTGGACTGCATCTCCTTCATCATCATGACCAAGCGAAACCTCACCGAAGCTTTAACAGCGGATGAGCACTTTCAGCAAGCCGGCTTTGGAGCCCTGTGGAAAGAAAATGCGTCATAACGCTCAAAGATAATGCTCGCTTCGATAGTCAAATAGCACGCAAGCTGTTCGGTTGAGCTATCACGCCGCCGCCCTCAATCCACCGCCGTCAGACTATCCAGCGGCCAGCGCGGCATGACCTCAATCGCCGCGTCCTCCCGCTGACCGGCCGCCAACCGCCGCCAACCGGCATAAGCGATCATCGCGCCGTTGTCGGTGCAGAACTCCAATCGGGGATAATGGACCTGCCCGCCCGACTCGGCGGCCAATTCTCGCAATCGCTCCCGCAAGCGCCGGTTGGCGCCCACTCCGCCCGCCACCACCAGCCGCTTCAACCGGGTCGCCTTCAGCGCCCGCCGACACTTGATCGCCAGCGTCTCCACCACCGCCTCCTCGAACGCCCGCGCCACATCGGCCCGGTTCTCCGCCGTCGGCTCCAGCTTGCGCCAAGTGTTGATGGCGGCGGTTTTCAGCCCGCTGAAACTGAAATCGCAGCCGGGTCGGTCGGTCATCGGTCGGGGAAAGGTGAAACGCCGGGGATCGCCCCGCTCGGCCAGCTTCGCCAGCGCCGGTCCGCCGGGATACGGCAACCCCAGCAGCTTGGCGGTCTTGTCGAACGCCTCGCCGGCCGCATCGTCTACCGACTCGCCCAGAATCCGGTACTGGCCGACGCCATCCACTTCCACCAGCAAGGAATGCCCCCCGGACACCAGCAGCGCCACGAACGGAAATTGCGGCGGGTCCGGCTCCAGCATCGGCGCCAGCAGATGGCCTTCCATGTGATGCACGCCGATGGCCGGCACGTTCCAGGTCCAGGCCAGACCGCGCCCGATGGCCGCGCCCACCAGCAGCGCGCCGATCAAACCCGGCCCGCGCGTGTAAGCCACGCCCTCCACTTGGCGCGGCGCGATCCCCGCCTGCCGGCAAATCTCGCCCAGCAGCGGCAGGGTCTTGCGGACGTGATCGCGCGAGGCCAGTTCCGGCACCACGCCGCCGTATTCGGCGTGCAAGGCGATCTGGCTGTGCAGCGCGTGGGCCAGCAGGCCGCGCTCGCTGTCGTAGAGCGCCACGCCGGTTTCGTCGCACGAGGTTTCGATGCCCAAAATCAACATATCGCTTCCCGGTTTTGCATTTGGCGACGGCCACGATTACAATTTCCTATTTCGCGATTGTCCAACATTTACCTGTTAACCGCCCAGACCCGAATGAGGTGATGGTTTAATGCCTTCCGTGAAAGTCAAAGACAATGAGCCGTTTGACGTGGCCCTGCGCCGCTTCAAGCGTTCCTGCGAGAAAGCCGGCGTGCTGTCCGAGGTCCGCCGTCGGGAGTTTTACGAGAAACCCACCCAGGAACGCAAACGCAAGCGCGCCGCCGCCGTCAAGCGCCATCTGAAAAAGCTTTCCCGGGAAGTCGCCCGCCGCACCCGCATGTTCTGAAAATCGGCCTCTCCCCCTCCCCGCCCGCGAGCCCCTCGTCCATGTCCCTCAAAGACCGTATTCAGGATGACATGAAAACCGCCATGCGCGCCAAGGACAAGGCCCGTCTCGGCGCGATCCGCCTGATCCTGGCCGCCGTCAAGCAGCGCGAGGTGGACGAGCGCATCGAGCTGAGCGATGGCCAAGTGCTCGGCGTGCTGGAGAAAATGATCAAGCAACGCCGGGAATCGCTGGCCCAGTATCAGAGCGCCGGCCGGGAAGACCTCGCCGCCCAAGAAGCCTTCGAAATCGAGCTGATCCAGTCCTACCTGCCGGCGCCGCTCGGCGAAGCCGAAATCGACGCCCTGATCGCCGGCGCCATCGCCGCGACCGGCGCCCAATCGGTGCGCGATATGGGCAAGGTGATGGCCCTGATCAAAGATCAGGCGCAGGGCCGGGCCGACATGGCCGCGCTCAGCGCCCGCGTCAAGGCCCGCTTCGGCGGTTGAAGCGATCCGCTCCTCCACCGGCCCGCCGTCGCGAACCGCTCCGGCCGCCCGCCCCATTCGTTGCGCCCGACCACTGACGGCCGGCCGTTTATCCGCTAGGCTTTTGGGCTATGGCCGGCCGCATACCCCAGGAGTTCCTCGATCGACTGCTCGGCCGGGTGGATCTCGTCGAGATCGTCAACACCCGGGTGCCGTTGCGTCGGGCGGGCCGTGAGTTCATGGCCTGTTGCCCCTTTCACGCCGAAAAAACGCCGTCGTTCTCGGTCAGCCCGCGCAAGCAGTTCTACCACTGCTTCGGCTGCGGCGCCCACGGCAACGCCATCGGCTTTTTGATGGCCTACGAGCGGCTGGAGTTTCCCGATGCGGTCGAGGAGCTGGCTCGGGCCGCCGGTCTCGATCTGCCCCAGACCCCCGGCGGCGAGAGCGGCCCCTCGCTCAAGCCGCTGCTGGAATGGATCGCCCGAGCCGACCGTTTCTTCCGCCAGCAACTGCGCGAGCATCCCCTCCGGCAGCGGGCGGTCGATTATTTGCGCCAGCGCGGGCTGACCGGCCAGATCGCCAACACCTTCGGCATCGGCTACGCGCCTCCCGGCTGGGAAAATCTCACCCAAGCGCTGCGCGAGGCCGGCGCCAGCTTCGACGACCTCATCGCCGCCGGCTTGACCGGCCGCGACGAACAGGGTCGGCCGCGCGACCGCTTCCGCGACCGGATCATTTTTCCGATCCGCGACCGGCGGGGCCGCGTGATCGCCTTCGGCGGACGGGCATTGGATGGGGATACCACGCCCAAGTATCTCAATTCCCCGGAAACGCCTTTGTTCCACAAGGGGTCCGAACTGTACGGTCTTTACGAGGCACGCGCCCACAACCGCCAATTACAGCGGCTGCTGGTGGTCGAAGGCTACATGGATGTGGTCGCCCTGGCCCAGCACGACATCGCGTATGCCGTCGCCACGCTGGGCACCGCCACCACCGCCGAACACGTCGAACGGCTGTTCCGGTCGGTCAGCGATCTGGTGTTCTGCTTCGACGGCGACCGGGCCGGGCGCGCGGCGGCGTGGCGGGCGCTGGAGGTGGCGCTGCCGTTTCTGCGCGACGGTCGCCAGGCCGGCTTTCTGTTCCTGCCCGAAGGCGAGGACCCGGATACCCTGGTCCGCGGCGAGGGCCGGGCCGCGTTCGAGCGGCGGCTGGAGCACGCTACGCCCTTGGCCGATTACCTGTTCGCCGAACTGCGCGCCCAAGTCGATCCCGATACGCTGGCGGGCCGCGCCCGGCTGGCCCAACTGGCCCGGCCGCTGCTGGAAAAACTGCCCGACGGATCTTTTCGTGACCTGATGGACGAACGGTTGCGGCAGGAAGCGCAGGTGGCCAACACCCGGCTGCGGCCGCCCGCATCGACCGTGGCCAGCCCGGCCGACCGCAATTTGCGGTTGACCCGAACGCCGCTGCGCAAGGCTATCGCCCTGCTGTTGTACCGGCCGGAACTGGCGCAACAGGCGGCGGACGACGAACTCGCGCTCCGGGATGACGGCGAGTCGGGGGTGAAGTTGCTGGCGAACCTGATCGCGGTCTTGCGCGCCAATCCCCAGCTCACCACCGCCGCGCTGCTGGAACGCTATCGGGATACCCGCGAGGGGGCGATTTTGGAACGGCTGGCCGCTTGGGAACCGGGCGTGCCGGAGCAAGATTACCGATTCGAGGAGGAATTCGGCGATATTCTCGCCTCCCTCGGGCGCCGCGACGACTTGCGGGAGCGCTTGCCGGACATCCTGTTGCGGCGCGGTTCGCCCCGCGCGCTCAGCGTCGAGGAACGCGAAGCGGTGGGGAACTTGGGAAAAGCGAAAAAGGTCTAATTTTGTTCGTAATAACGGAAAAGTACAGTATTTTGTGATATGATTAAAAATTTGGATTTTTCCCTACTTCAGTACTACGTGAACAGGTCATGAGCGAGCAGCAACAATCGCAATTGAAGAAGTTGATCGCCCGCGGCAAGGAAAAGGGGTTCCTGACCTACGCCGAGGTGAATGACCATTTGCCCGATGACATCGTCGATCCCGAGCAGATCGAAGACATCATCGCCATGATCAACGACATGGGCATCGAAGTCCACGAATTCGTGCCCGACACCGAAACCTTGCTGCTCAACGAAAACCCGGCCAGCGTCGATGACGATGTGGTGGCCGAGGAAGCCGCCGCCGCGCTGGCCGCCGTGGACAGCGAATTCGGCCGCACCACGGACCCGGTTCGGATGTACATGCGCGAGATGGGCACGGTCGAGCTGCTCACCCGCGAAGGCGAAATCCAGATCGCCAAGCGCATCGAGGAAGGGATGACCCAGGTGTTGTCGGCGCTGGCCAACTATCCGCTCACGGCCGGCGCGCTGCTGCGGATTTACGACTCGATCAGCGAGAACGGCACCCGGCTGGCCGACGTGATCAGCGGCTTCAAGGACGTCGAAGAAGCCACCCCGCCGCTGCCGGACGTGGAAATCCTCCTGGCCGCCGACGACCCGGACGCGGTGGTGGTCGAGGACGAGGTGGTGGTCCCCGACGATGAAGACGAGGAAACCGCCCAAAGCGTGGTCGAAAACGGCCCCGATCCCGAGGAAACCGCCCGCCGCTTTTCGGATTTGCGCGCCCTGTACGAGCAAACCCTGGGCAGCGTGGACCAGCTCGGCTTGTGGAATCCCCAGACCCAGGCGCTGCGCCAACAGCTCGGCGAGCGTTTTCTCCAGTTCCGGCTGGTCCCGAAAACTCTCGATCAGTTGATCGCCGGCCTGCACGAAATCGCCGAGCGCATCCGCGCGCAGGAAAAGGACGTCATGGCGGTTTGCGTTTACAAGGCGCAAATGCCGCGCAAAACGTTCATCACCTCCTTTCCCCAGAACGAGACCCGGCTGGAGTGGGTGGACGAGCAGGTTGAGGCCAAAAAAAAATACTCGGCGGCACTAGCCGATTTCCGCGACGAGATTCTGGAGGCTCAGCGGCGACTCCAGGCCATCGAGGCGGAAGCCCGGCTGTCGATCCACGAAATCAAGGACATCAACCGCCACATGTCGATCGGCGAGGCCAAGGCCCGCCGCGCCAAAAAGGAGATGGTCGAAGCCAACCTGCGGCTGGTGATTTCCATCGCCAAGAAATACACCAACCGGGGCTTGCAGTTCCTGGATTTGATCCAGGAAGGCAACATCGGCCTGATGAAGGCGGTGGACAAGTTCGAATACCGGCGCGGCTACAAATTCTCGACCTACGCCACCTGGTGGATTCGCCAGGCCATCACCCGGTCCATCGCCGATCAGGCTCGCACCATTCGCATCCCGGTCCACATGATCGAAACGATCAACAAGCTCAACCGGATTTCCCGGCAGATGTTGCAGGAGATGGGCCGCGAGCCGACGCCGGAGGAACTGGCCAAGCGGATGGAAATGCCGGAGGACAAGGTCCGCAAGGTGTTGAAAATCGCCAAGGAGCCGATTTCGATGGAGACGCCGATCGGCGACGACGAGGACTCGCATTTGGGCGATTTCATCGAGGATCTCAGCGTGCTATCGCCGGTGGAGGCCGCGACCGTCGAGGGGTTGCGCGAGGCGACTCGGGAGGTGCTGGCGACGCTCACCCCGCGCGAGGCTAAGGTGCTGCGGATGCGGTTCGGCATCGACATGTCCACCGATCATACTCTGGAGGAAGTCGGCAAGCAGTTTGACGTGACCCGCGAGCGCATCCGCCAAATCGAAGCCAAGGCATTGCGTAAACTGCGGCACCCGAACCGCTCGGAACAACTGCGCAGCTTTCTGGATTTGGAATGATTCCGGCTGGCGTCGAATCCGGGCGGCAGATAAAATTCGCGATTTTTAAGGGCCCTTAGCTCAACGGTCAGAGCAGGGGACTCATAATCCCTTGGTTGTAGGTTCGAATCCTACAGGGCCCACCAA